>JBAZRB010000003.1:0-309264 GCA_041663105.1 Rhodanobacter sp. | reverse complement strand
TAGTTGGCCAACAGGCTGCTGAGCAGCTCGTCGGGTACCTCGTGCTTGCGTGAGCTCATGGTGTCTCCGGGTCAAAGGGCAGTTTCCCGCCTGTGGCCCGTTTACACAAAATCTAGGACACCCTCGAGGGTTCTTCCTATCAACGCCTCCCAGCCTTGACGCATGCTTCGCGGTACATAGAACCGTTGAAGGGAAGCCATCCCGTCAATTTCAATCAAGACGCTTACTTGAACCGCACGGGTCGCGAACCATGCGCTATCAAAGCGCTGGCCTTTGCTTGCTCTCCATGCCTTGAAGTCTGCCCCTGTCGTTTCTTCGCGGCTCCAGCCCGTGAATGGTGTTGCGTTGTCCACGCTCTTCACGGTGGCCGTATAGGACATTTTTCGAAGGCTACGCGAAGCGTTGAGAATGAAGGCCTGATTGCTCGTGAACTGGAAGATTGCGTCTCTCATGTTCTCTGGCGTTGGCGGGCAAAAGCCCCGTTCTGGCTCCGCGTCGGGTTGTAGACCTCTGGCGATGCGTGAGGCGTTGCGTTCGTTGAACACCGCTTCGCGGATGTTCCCGACCTTGGAACGAATGGCCTGTTCTTTCAACAACGCGGAGGCCACCTGTTCAAAAGTGGCGCTTCGGCGGATACCGAAAAACTCCAGCTCCGCTTCGGCGGGGTGGCACGAGGTCGGCACTAAACCGCCCCTATCCGTGGCGTCGTTGCGGATGGTGAGGGAACTGGTGCCGTAGGCAACGCGGTTCCATTTGTTGGCTTTGGTCCTGGCATTGAACGCGATGTGTTCCGCGTCGGCATCGGCCTTCTCCAGGTCTTGCTCAGTGGCCGTCTGGTTGCCAAAGCAACGGGCGAAGTCATGCCGTCCTTTCCCGTGGGGAAGGAACGGAAAGGCCACCTTGCGGGCAAGGGAGGCCGTGATGGGTTCTTCTTCGGGCGGTAGGTCTTCGATCTCGTAGACGAACAACTGCCCGACAGGTAGCAGGGCGTCGTTAAGGCATGTGTAAGGCGCTTGATGTAGCACGGCAACGGCTGGCAAGCGTTCCCGTGTGTTGCTTCGTGCGAGGCCTGTAAGCCTCTGTATAAACCCGTTCCGCTTGTACTTCAAAGCCCTGATGTTGTGCTTTGCTTCGTCCTGCTCCCCTTGCGATAACCCGCCGTGGGTGAGGTCATCGGTTCTTCGCAAGATGGCGAGATCCGTCTGTCGTAGTTCTTCCAACGCTTCGCTACGCGTCCGGCCTTCGGTGAAATAGCCTGCCCGTTGCTGTGCCCCGTAAACGCGCTGGATTTCGTCAAACTGGCTCCTGACAGTTGCGAGCAAGTCCAGTTGCTCCGCGTCGGTTATCGTTGTTACATGCCCCGGAAACGCCCGCTGTAGGTCGGGGCAATCTTGTTCTCTTATAGCGTTCGGGTGTGGGAACCCGACAGCCTCCCACGCCTTAAATCCTGTTTGCTCCATCAAGTCGGCAAGGTTGTTCAAGAAGCCCGCGAGCCTGTCGAAGTGTTCGGGGGTCTGGAAAAAACCTGTATCGAGCCAGTCGGCGATGATGTGGCCGGACAGGTGGCCGTGCTCTGGCATGGCGTCTTTCGTTGCCATGACGTAATCGAGCGTTTCAAGCCAGCCTTTCGGGACAAAGTCGGTCTGTTCGTAGAAGTACCGAACCCAGCCATTCTTCAGGGCTTGGTGGTAACTCTGTCCTGTCTGTTTCTGCTTCGCTGTCTCTTCGCAATCCGTCGTGAAAACGGCGTTGTTCTGGCTAACAATGCTCGTTGTGTTGCGGTGGAGGTTTCGCTTGATGTTGACCGCAAGGCCTGAAATTAGAACTTCTTCAGGCTGTAACTCGGTCTTGCCCGTCTTTGGCATGTACTTATTCAAAGTATGACCAATCACGGTCATTCTTGAACGCTGGGTGTTGTTCATTAGCACGGCTGCCCACTCGCTGTTCTCGCCTATTTCTTTACTCTTCACGACATACTTTGAAATATAGCGAATTTTCGCGAGGAGGTCTTCGTTCTTCTTCACGATTTCCGCAGCGTTACCAGTAAACTTTTCTTCGCCTCCTTTTAGATAGTCGTCAATTATTGCCTTCTTCTTCGCTACTTCCTCCGCGTCATCCTCCGCGTCACCTTTCAAGGTTTCTTCACCTCCTGAAAGCCATTTTTCAATCACTGCCTTTTCTTCACAAGAAAATAGGTCTAACTTCTTTGTTACATTCCCTCTCGGGAATTCCAGCGCTGGCAACTCTTGGAGGTCTTGTGCGTCAACTGATATGTCTTGCTTCAGTTCATGTGCTAACGCGCTTGCCCATTCCATTGCAAGGAATGTTTTCAAGTCGTGCTCACTATCGGGGAAAGCAGCCCTGTAAGCCTCGAAGAGGTCGCGGGCCGCTAATAATATGATGTGATAATGCGGGTGTGTATCGTTTTCGGTCTTGTTGTGTGTGAACTCTACTGAACGCACAAATGAAACAAGGTTCGTCTTGAAAAACGCTCTACATAGTAAGCGCTTCCATGCCTTGCTCATGATGCGTAGATGATTGGCAACTCTTGACGCGGGGCAGTTTGGAAGGGTTAGCGTAAGAAAATAAGGCTTTATGTATTCGTAGTCTCTTGCCATGTTTTCAATGGCAATCGGTATAACGGTTGACCATTTGGCGGATGTTCTCCACGCACAAATGGGACAGAACTTGTTATGACAGCGAATGGTTCCAAAGCATCGGGCGCTGTTGCCGTTCACTGCGTATTGAACATGTAACGCACAAGTCAACATCTGTGCCGCTTTCTTGTGAACATACGGAATATGAGACTTTGAAAGAGCGCTTGCTATCTTGCGCTTCTCAACATGTTGATGGCTCCACGTCTTGCTCCCGAGTAGTTCGGGGAAGGTATGAGCGTTCGACAATGAACGAATACTGAAATTAGATAATTGCTGTGTATAATTGTTTGGTTTATTTGCTACAATAGTCATAGAAAGTCACATTCGTTATTTTTTGTCTGGTACACACATTGTAACGAATGAAATCGAAGAACTATTAAAGCCACTCTTTAAAAAGGTGGCTTTTTTAGTGGCTCATTGGTTGTAATTCATTATTGAAACACTACATATCGACATTGCTTGAATGGTTAGCCGCAGCATGTTGTGTTAAATACAAATATAAACACGATGTAAATTATTTTCTATCGGTTACCATAGTGACGGCATCAAGGATGCCTTTTCATGATGATGTTTAAAAAGGGATAGTCGGTTTTCGTAGACCCACTATCAAGAACGCCCTCGAAAGAGGGCTTTTCTTTGTACCATGTTCGTATCATCAATCACGAAAGGGCTACATCATGAACCGCGAACAATTCAAGCGCCTGTCATTCAAAAAACAAAGGCAATACATCAAGAGGCACCATGAACATGGAATGCTTCGCTATGTTCTCCGTTGTTTCTGTATGTTTGAGTTCAAGGAAGGAATGGCGGCTTATCGCTCGTATCATTCCGCACCTGTTCCACGATGGTTCAAAGATGTTTAAAAGAAAAGCCCCTTTCGGGGCTTTCTTGTTATAGGCCTTGTATCTCCCTTGCTTGTTTCCGTTTTGCTGCTGCCTTCAAGAGGCTTTCTTGATACTTCTCTAACGGCTCGCCGTCCTTCTTCGCCTGCTTTGCTGCTCGCGTTTCCTCGCCTATGAGGCTCTTTGCCTGATTGCCTTTGACGCCCGTTGCCTTTGATTGCCTGTCGGCGTTCAAGGCTTCTTGATAGCGTCGTCCATAGTCTGGGTTCTGTTCCCTCGCTTTATTGAGGTAGTCGTTCCGTTGCCCTTCAAGGTCGGCCACCTGCGCCTGTGCCTCTTCACTGAGGGGTTTAGGGTTGGACGCCATCACCTCACGAACGCCGTTACCGCCCCCGCTGGTGGCCAGCTTGTTCTGTGATAAGGCCATGCCTTCACCGCCTCCAGGTCCACCGCTGTTGCCTCCTGCGGGGCTTCCGCCACCGTCTCCGTCGCCCTTGTCCTTACCCTTGTTCTTCAAGTCTTTGAGTAAGGCTCCAGCGCCCCCTCTTGCGCCTTTACCGATGCCCCCGACCGCTCCGCCTACTCCATGCCCTATCTGTCCGACGGCCTGACTTCCCGCCACTACCGCCGCACCGGCGACCATGCCGAACTCGCTACCGTGGTCTTTCAAGTTGCTGTCTACGGCACCCATCCACTTCATGATGCCGGTCGGCAAGATGTGGATAAGTTCAAACACCTTCTTTGCTGTAAGCGTCATCATGAAAGCGTAAATGAACGCTCCGGATATCACGCTAATAATTTTCGTCATACTTCCCGAACCGCTGGCAACCGCACCAAAAGCAAGCGAAAAGGTTCCATTGATGAGCGCCCCAATCGGTTTCATGGCGATGATTGCCGCAATGAGACCGAAGACCATCAAGGATGGGCGAAGCGTTAGACCGAGAATGAACGAATAGCCGTTCTTTGCTCCGTTTCCCGTTGCGCCTTCACCTTCGGGGTTCATGTGAGCGACTGCCCAGAGTGGTGCCGCAACAACACATTCAATAAGTAGCACCATCCAAGAAAGAACGGAACCCATCCAAATCATATAGGGCATCATGGGAATAACGGTAGTTAGAACCATTCCGGGAAGAGCGAGCATCGTCCATATCTTGATACCAAAGGCGGAAATTCCGCCGTTCAAGAAGCCCGCGAGCATGCCAACCCCGAGGATGACATTCGCCCAAGAAATGAGCTTGTTTCCTATGTTGCTTGAAACAGTCAACGGGTTTGAACTTGAAGCCATACCCGCCACACTGAAAATATCGTCAGGGTTCACTTCTGAGCCGTCAAAAACTTTCGATATGAAGTCCCCGAACCCTTCCTGACTTTTCTGGCCTGAACCAATGTCAGATTGAGTAAAGGGACTGTTCTTTACAAGGTCGCTTTGAGACTTTGAAGCCGCCCGCATGTAATCGCCCATCGTTGCCTTCGTCAACTCGTAAGCGGCGTTTTGCGCTGTCGTGTAAGTGTTGTCATATCCCAGCACGTTGCTTGAACCTGTCTTGAAGCTTTGCGTTGTTGTCATTCCTTCCGGTGCGTAGACCTTCGGAAAGTTGTCCATTGCTTCCGCTAATACCTGTTGCCTCTTTGAGATGGTAATAAAGTAGCTGCCCGCCATTATCCAGCCGTCTTGTTTCACCTGTTCTTGAAATGACTTGTTTGCTGTCGCAAGCTTTGATGCTTGAGCTTTAAAGGTGGCGTCTAACGCGGTGTTATACGCTTTCGCGATTGTTTCAATCGGGGCTCTTACGTCCATTTTTGGATTAGCAAGGTAAGCATCCGCCAGCGCCTTTGTTGCTACCTGTACCGCAATGAGTGCCGTTCTATGCGTCATGTTGATTTCATGAGCGGCTTCTGTAAGTTCATTGCTTGCTTGAACGCCTGCGTAGACCGTTTTTATTTGAGTGTCCGAAAAGAAGCCCTTATCTGTTGTTTCTCCCGTGGTTGTCCCATCTTCGTTCGTCGTTACCCCTTGCGCTTTCTCCGTCATTGAAAAAACGGCACTACCGCAAATATCGTTAACATCGCCTGTCGGGTTTAGGTCTCCGCTCGACGAAAAGCGAATTCTCACGCCTGCGCCTCCATTTTTTGAAAAGTCAGTGACGGGTGCTAACTTGCTATTTCCATAAACTTGTTTCACCAATGCTTCTTGTTCCCCTCCAAGCCCTGAACCTTGAAGCACTCGGTTTGTGATGCTGTCGCAATAGTTGTTTAAGAAAAGCTGTCTTGCGATGACGTAAGGCGTAACACTGCGGTTAGCGTTTGCCATGGCTGGCGCTCCTAAACTGTCGCCCGCGTATGCTGTCCATATATGGTTAGCGAAGCCGACACCTTGAAGCGCAAGCCAGACGACAAGCCATTGCGCTATACAAAAACCTCCTGTCAATGAAGGGAAGGCTAAAACCGCTCCTAATAACATGCGAATGGGAACCCACATAGAAGACCATCTTTTACCGAGGAACTGTCCATCGTGGGCTCCCTGTGCTGTTCCCGTTATGTAGATATATGCCAGATAGATGCCCGCTAACATCAGGACCGCACCGTTGAAAACTCCAATGACGGCACCAAAGACGTTTGCGTCTTTGCCCCCTGACAATGAACCGAAGAGGTAATCTATTACTTGCGTCTTTGATACGTCGCTGTCAGATACCGAAAAGAAGCCATCAGCAAGGGCAACATGCGGGGCTAATAGTAGTGCTATGAATAGAAGTGGATATAGATATTGTTTCTTCATGATTATTTTCCAGTTTTTGAATGATGATGGTTCTATGGTAGCGGTGAGGCTTATTTTTAAATCGCCCACAAAAAAGCCCCTTATCAAGGGGCGAAAAACTAACGGTCAATACTGGAAGAATTGCCGTCTGTTTTTATTCACTAACCATCAAACACCATGGTCATCAATCATGGTACTGATATTATAGCCGTTACATTGAAAGTTTAGATTTCTTCTTTTTCTTCGCGTTCTTCCTGCTGTTCGGGTCGTCTTGTTCCTCCATCTGGACGGGAGCGGGTGCCGTGTGGTTTTGTTCGTTCCACCTTGCCTCGCGTTTCTCCTTCTGTGCTTGCTCCACCTTCTGGCGTGGCGTTGGACCTGGAGGAGCTTTCTCGGGCTCTGCGGGGCCGCTGTGTGCTGTCGTTACCCTCTTTTGAACATCCTTGTTGAAGGTAAGGACATTTGAGTTGAACGGGTCTTGTGTGATGTTCATGGCTCGCTTCACCTTCGCCGCTTCAATCAATTTCTTGAACGCTTCGTTTGTAATAACGATTTTGTTTGTGTCTATACCGCTTTCAATGAGGCTATCAAGCATTTTCTCGATGGCCTGTTGTTGAAGCTCGGGCGTGAAGGAGGAGATGTTCTCGTTCACGCTTATATAGATGGGCTTCGTTTTGTCAAAGTGTTTGTTCTTGACCATCGCCCCGACAACATCATAAGCATGATTTGTTGAGAGTGAAGCAACGCTAACGGCAATGTCTTTGTTCTCGCTTACGCGAATGACCTTCGCTTCATTAAACGAAATATCGTAGCCTGTTCCTGTGTCAAGACCTTTCAAGTTGTACTTCTCGAATATGTCTTTCAAGTAATTGAATTGTGTTCCATGTGAAACATTCTTCTCTTCTTCTCGATGCTGTGAAATAGTAACGCCGTTCTTGTGTTGCTCTTCTACCTTATCGAGCATTTCGATAACGGTTTCTTCGGGTGCTTGTTTTAGCTCTTCCTTGGTTGTCTTGGTGTTTGATTTGATGTTGTTCATATGTTCTACCAGTTTAGTTATTTTGAGGTTGCTCCTTGATTGGTCGTCGAGAAGTTCGAAGGCTCCACTTTCTGCATCTCGAACGTGGAGGTTGTTTTTGAAGTGTTCGAGATAAGTCGTTTCTCCATAGTAAGAAATTGTCTCCTTCATTCTCGTGAACTGGACAAGACCGAGGGCGTTCTTGATACCTGAAACACCACCTGCCTTGCCGTCAATCATTGCGAAGCAATGGTCAATTGAAAGAGCCTGTGAGCGGTGGATGGTTCGGGCGTAGCGAAGCCCCACGCCTGTGAAGTCGTCGGGGACGGTTACGGTCTCGCCCGTGGCCAGCTGGACCTGGAGAGATCCGTCCGTGGTCGGTACAACGGTTCCGTTCGTTCCGTTGATGACTTTAAGGGTCTTCCCGAATTTCTTTGACTTCGTGAACCTGACGCAATCGCCCGCGTGGAAGGTGTAAGCCCCCACCGTCTTGATGGGGTCAGGGGCTACCGTGCCTTTCTCTATCAACCGTTTCTGTATGTTGGTGTTCAACGCCTCTACCGTTTCGACAAGCGAGGCCATGACCAGCTTTTCGTTCTCGGGTGCCGGATGGTCTACATAGTCCTGCGCCAGCTTCGCTATGGCTGCCTTCTGCGTGTCGAACGCTGTTATGTATCCGGCGTCGGTGAGGTCGCCGTACATGCGTTGACTGTCGGCGGGGGTGAGGAGGTCGTAGAAGCCCACGGCCAGCTTCTTGTCTTCGTCCCGTTGCTGGCGTCGTATGTCGTCAAGGTCTGCCCGGTTGCTTGGGTCGATGGCCTGTAAAAGGCATTTGAGGGCGTTGCCTCCACTTCCGACAGGTGAAAGTTGCCTCGGGTCCCCTGCGCAAATAATCTTTGCCCCGTGGCGCTCTGCTATCTCTGCGAACCGCCCGAAGATTTCAAGGGAGGCCATCCCGAGCTCATCAAAAAAAATCACGGTCTTGGGCGTGATGTTCAATTTGCCTTCGTCGTAGTCGTAAAGAAATTTTGCTGTGCTGTGGCTGGTGATGCCCGTTTCTTTTTGGAGGTTCTCTGCGGCGGCATTGCTTACGCTCGTGCCTATCAATTCAAAACCTTGACTGGAGAAGCTCGTACATATGGCGTTTTGAACGGTGCTCTTACCTGTACCGGCTTTGCCGACTATGGCGCAGATGGAACCGGGACCTGTCGCCTTCCTCAACGCGTTTTCTTGTTCGGGTGATAGCCTGTAACCGCGTCGTTCCGCGAAGGCCTCAATTTCTTTTTCGATGGCTTCGGGTGGCAACTCGTGCTCACGGCTGGCCTCGTTCCTCTTCGCGAACGAACGAATGGCAAGGTCTGCTTCAACAAGTTTCATCGAGCAATATTGCTTGTTGTGGATTTCATCAAGGGGCTTCAAGCCACAAAGCAAGTCTTCGTTATTGATGATGCGTTGAAAGGTTGCCTCTGCCTGTTCCTCTGCGTTCGGGTGTCCGGTGTAGCACTGGTTAATTACTGTCCGTATATCAAACTCGTTGATTGCCACCTTATGTTTGAAACGGTGGGTTAAGTCGATGATGTGTTCGTCGCTCGGGATGGCGTCAAGAATGTTTTCCGCGTGAGCCTCGAGGTTGATGCCGTCCGGGTCGATGGCTTCAAGTTCCTTGAACTTCTCCGCCCACGTCTCTCGCAAGGCGTCGTAGTTCATGGCGGCTTGCTTCTTGTTCCTCGTAGCAAGGGCCGCTGTCTGGCCGTCCACACCATGCTCCCGCATGTAGGCCTTAATCTCCGCGTGTCGCCCGGAGAAAGCGTCTGCGACGGTTTGAGAAACGCCGTTGACCTTGAAGGTCATGTCTTTTGTTTCCCCGAACTCATCGCTTACACGCTGGCTTGTAACAGTGAGGTTGAGGCCGGCGGCTTGTAGCAATTCCGCTTGCTTCAAGTCGTAGACGGAACCCGCCAGTGAAATCTGTTTATTGAGGCTGGCCGCTTCAACGGCTCTAATTTTTCCATCCTCGCACATCACATAATTCATGATGACATTGTGGGTATGAATATTAGGACTGACAAAACCATCCTTGGTCGGCCTTGTGTCGAAGTGATCGGCTTGAAAAACGAACATCTTTACATTGCGCTCCACCTTCCTTGGTTCCTTCCCTGACCTACTTGTTAAGTTCTTTTCAATGTTGGCAAGGGTGAAGGCCACGCTTTCTCGGTGGATGTTTAGAAGTGCTTCTTCCAGCTTCTTGTTGCCGTCTAACTGCGCCTTTGCGAGAAGTACCGAAAACTGCTTTGAAGGTGTGAACACTCCATCGAATCCAATTCGTCGGTCTTCCTTGCCCACATTCTGTACCAATGGTTTACCCGTCTTCGGGTGTAGACCTTTGAACATTGATATAAACGCTTTCTTGTCCTGACTGTAATCGCCAGCCAGCCCGAACGCCTCGCAACCTTTGCCCGCGTATCTAAAACTATTCTCGAACGGAATTACTCCGCTATCGTTCTTTGAGTAATAGTTCATTGTTGCGCCGTCCTTCTCAAGTTGCGCAACGTCGGAAAGGATGTACTCCGCGTATTCCGGCGTATCAATATCTCTAATCTTAAACATGAGGCACCTCGGTCTGTTCTTGGTGGCCTCCGTCTTTGTGTCCAGCTTCTTCAGCCAGCTTCTTCCATTTGTTCTTTTCGCGTATCAGGTGGCGAACAAAGATGCCCGAAGAACCGGCGCTGATTGTGTGGCCGTTTTCGTCAAGGATGGTTGAATAGGTTTGAATGGCTCTTATAAGGTCGTCGCGGATTTCTTCCACAAGCGTTGCGCTCTGATGTTGGCGCTTGCTGGCTTGCTGGGTGAGGAAGTCCTGGAGGGCTTCCCTCACTCCTAACTGTCCTGTGACGCGCTTTAAAAACTGCTCTTGCTCTGGTGATACATCAACCCAAGTTCTCATATTAATTACCTCGTGATAGTGAAATGCCTGTCACGATGGTAAGGTTTTTTCTTGATTTTTAATTGCGTTACAAACACAGGCATTTAAAAACGCAACACGAAATGCCACGAAGGTGGCGTGTCGTGTATCCCTCTATCCGCTCTTGAATGCTTATGGCATCAAGAAAACGAACGAAGGGCGTTTTCTTGTCCGCTTTTAGTTAACTATTTTTAAAATGCCTTACCATGCGTTATCACTAACTACATCATTAGGTAACCTCATGGAACCATCTTTATCAATACGAAATATTGAAGAATTGAACTCGGTTGTAACGGACTACTACCAAGACGCAAAGCGTCAAACCGAAGAATTCTTTCTATCCTTTGATGACATGAACTTGCGCAACTGCGTTAAAGCCGTCATCAATTTTCACGCTATCACTTCCGCTTTTTCTCTTTTTTTCAACGAATGGAATTACCAAAATGGTTGGTATCAAAGGGAACTTGAAGCGTTCTTGAATGGAAAAGAGACCACAAAAAAAGACAAACCGCCACGACATTTAGAGCCGTTCAATCAAACTGTAGGTCAAAAGTTTGATGATGCTCTGGACGATTTACACAACTGTTGCGGGATGTTTGTTAACGCTCCAGACGCAATGGAAGTTAACTTGATGCTACGAAAATTGTTTGAATTGATGACTTGCGTTGACGCTTGTTTGAAAGTCTTGAACGATAGTTTCTTAAAATATTCGTGGTATGAGAAGGTTCTTTTCACTCAATCAAGGGCGGGAACTTCTCAAAAACTGGTTATGAAATCGACCGGACGCAAGGGGTACACGCCATGAAATTCTCTCAATCCTTGCGCTTCAAGCGTTGTCTTTTTGGATCTCTCGCGCTTCTTTTCGCTCTGTTTGTCGCTCAGTTCTTGGGCGGTGGCGCTACCGCAACGCTTCTTTTTTTGCTCTTCCTTCCTATGGTCGCCATCTTTTTGTGGCTCCTGAATGCTATTGAAAACGAAATTACCAGAGGTAAAACATCATGAAAACACGTCAACCCACAACCGATTTTTACGTCTTTATAGACGGCCAGCCACGCGTCTTTGATTGGTCACATCGCAGTTTGTTGAAGGTTTCGAAAGAAACTTTAGCGCTGGAAGTTGTTCACGCTTACAAGATGTATCCAAATCCTGACGAAAGCGAAGAAGACCAAGAAGTTATTTTTCAAGCAATCCTCTGCGCTCTTTGTAAAGAAACGAAGCACGACCTTGCCCTAAAACTTATCATTTTCCAACGCGAAAGGGGCGAATTATTAGACGTCTTGGTTAAGGCAAAACTACTTGAAAGAGGTAAATCATCATGAAAACACAACAAAGTATCTATGACGAAAGCGGAAAAGAAGACGTAAGAATTACGACAACGCCTTTCAAAAAGGGATTTTTCTTATCTATAAGTACCGGCTTTGACGATTACAGTTATAGCGATTTAATTTATTTTTTGACTGAAGTCATGAAAGATAACCCGCATGTTATCGAAGGATTTACGCTTGTAGAAGAAAACGAAGAGGAGAAGATTGAACAATTTCTTCTCGTACATGAAGCAACTATTGATGAGGAACAAGTCCAAAAGTGGCGCAACCACTCAGCACAAACAAAGATTATTGAATCAACTTATAACGACTAAACATCACGAACAAAGGTCATCATCATGAAAATTACAAAACAAA
Organism: Rhodanobacter sp.; assembly: GCA_041663105.1. Taxonomy (GTDB): domain Bacteria; phylum Pseudomonadota; class Gammaproteobacteria; order Xanthomonadales; family Rhodanobacteraceae; genus Rhodanobacter. Next base: position 297,348 of record JBAZRB010000003.1, on the reverse strand, counting down.
AAGCACTAAACATTGTCAGGTTCGGTTCCTTTATCGCTCTTGGCGTTGTCGTCTCTCCCGTCTTATCGCTACCTGTGCGGGCGGTTCTATTCCCTCTTTTCATCATCATTGCCATTCTTTCCGTGCGTCGTTTAGATACCATGCGGGAAGAAAGCAACAATGAAACAGAAGGAGAAGTCATCATCAATCACTAATCAAAATAGGTTTAACCATGAATAACAAGAACAAAAAATTACACGGCTTCGCTCTTACTCCTGTCCTCCTTGCTGTCGCTGTTAGCGCTGTGTTGGGTGCGGGAACGGTGGCTTACTTCCACAACATCCATCATCAAAGCGAATTAAAACGAGACGCTGACGCCATTGTTACGAACGCGGAAATGTCTTACCACTCTCAAAAAACCTTCACGGGTGCGACCTTCAATCAAGGTCAAGCGTTCGCCGGAACGGCCACTATTGACGCTTCAGGCAAGGCTTGTATTGCCCTACAAAGTGAATTAGCGCCTCGCGGAACTGTCAACTGTGATGCTTCTGGCAAGCTAACTTTTACCGCCTCAAAGGTAAAATCTTCTCTTTCTGCTGGCGTTGCTGACCAACTTGCATCGCTTCCTTCCTCTGACCCCGCGCCTGCGATGACACCAAAAGCGGTCAATTTGGACGGAACCCCCGTCAATGTTGGTTCTTCTTTTGCTTCAAATAGCGTCGCCAATCCTCCAGCAATTGCTACTTCTTTTAACAGCGTAGCCACCATGTCTAACGGTTTTCAATCGGTTAGCGGTGGAAATAATGGAAGTTTCTTTTCTTCCCCGAACCTAAATCCGGGCGTTGTTACCCAGCCTGTTGTTTCCTCAACTGGCACGGCTGTTGTTACAACCATCAACACTTCCACCCAAGCGTGCGGAACTTTTGACAACAATATCAATGCCGGTCAAGGCTATAACGATGATGATGGCTATCCAAAAATTGTTACTCCATCCCAAAATAATTTGAGTTGCACGCGGTCTTCAAGTTTCTTATATGCCAATGAACCGTCAACTCCTTTTCAATACGGGCCGCTTTTCAATGTCTATAACATACCGAATGGGTCAACGATTTCATGGAATAATTCTGATTGCCCGCCCACAATCTTCACCGCAAACGGTGTCAATCTTTCCGTTTGTGTTCCATTGAAGACGACAATTACATCAGCAGCAATGAATGCGGGTGCGCAAAATGTCACCTCTTCTGCGTCGGCTACTGTTACTTTTCCTGACGGAAAGACTGAAAATTATTCCTTCAACGGCAACTATACTTTGCACGGTCCTGGCTATAAGTTGCCAACCACGCCGTCTGTTTTGTCTTCTATGTGGGGTGTTAACGTCGTTGTTTCTCAAGGCTCGGGCGTAGACCACTACGAAATGGGCATCACTTGTGGCGTCAATCCTCCTGTAAGTCAGTTCAATGCTACGGTTCAAAATGTGCCAGCAAGTGGCTTGGTTTCTTCCGTCAACACGGAAAACCTTCCGGGTTTGACAACGGGTTATTACTTCGTTCCTGTCGGCGTTCCTTACACTGTCATTGCTTCAAATCCTCAAATTGGCAACATGACTGCCGCTTTACCGCAAAGCGTTTGTAATATGAACAACGGTTTCGGCGGTGTTTGGGTTCCTCAAATTCAAGTTCGCGCCTGTAATGCTGGCGGTGTTTGCTCTGCTTGGTCGCCTCAGTTCGGTCAATTTTGCGGTTTCAATCGTTGTTAATTTCCTCCATCCTGAAACGAAGAAAGCCCCGAAAGGGGCTTTTTCTTGTCTTCGTGATGGCTTCTTTTTATCAGTAGTTGAAGATAAAAGACTTCTTGCCGTTGATGTAATCGTTGACGACTTGAATAAGTTCTTCTGCGGTTTGACCTCCCGGAAGTTCCCCCATGCCTTCCCAGCTGTCGCCTTTCTTCTGCGAAATTTTCCAGATACCGAGGTCATTCTTTGTGTTGACCGCCTTTGAACCGAACCCGATTTTTGTTTTTTCGTTGTGGAAATAGTCGAACTTGACGCTGATTACTTGTTCTTGTTTGATGATTTTCTTTTTCATGATGATAGCCTTTTCGTAGTTAGGGGTTAGTGTTTTGCTTCTTGAATGATGTTTCTTTTAGTTCTTTGTTGGTTGGTCTACATACCTCTTCATTGTGTTTGTTCCGTAATTACAGCAATAAGAAATTTCTATAAGAACCTGATTTTCATTTTCTTTCACTGAACTTAACAATTCCCCCCAGCCTCCAACACGGCTCCGCTGGGCACCTATACTTAAAGTAAAACCACTCTCTGTATCTCCTTCAATTCTTGTCCATAGTTCCTCAATTGTTTCAATGTCTTTGAACTTAACTTTGCTTTCTTTTTTCATGATGATGACCTTTCTTGTTTATAGTGAATATCAAGTGTCTTTGTTTTCTTGATACTTACATGGTAGGGGATATTTCTTTTTTAACCTCACTTATTCCCTCACTATTAACCGAATGTTCATAATTGTGATTTGCGTCACACATTAAAAGGAAAGCCCCTTTAAGGGGCTTCTAATATCCTTTTTATGTTTCCACCTGTTGTCCGTTCTTTTGGGTATGGGTGTCCGTTCGGTTTAAAAAGATAGTCAATGACGCGTTCCATGTCTCTAACCTCGCTCGCGTCTCCATCGCTCCACATATCCGTATCAAGACACTTATTGAACTCTCTTGACCACTTCAATCCGTTGTTCCAAGCACCCCACGCGAAGTATTCGGGACGCACGGCCAGCAAGGCGTGATAGTGCGGGTGTAAGGGCTTCGTTGGGTGCAAGTAACTTGAGGATACCTCCGTCACTTTGAACCAGCCCCGCGTGGCAAAAGCCTGCAGGTCTAACTTGCCCCACGCTCTTTCCATTTGCTTGAAACGGTGCGTTAGTTCTTTGTCGTTAGCGCAGTTGTCCGCCCCGATGCTGACAAAAAGCCAGCGGGTCGCTGGCTCTTGGGCTTCAATCTCTGTTATGGCTTCTTTTAGTTTTTCTTTTATGTCCATAGTGATGCCTCATGTTGTTGTTTGATGATTAGTGTTTTCGTGAAATAACATCCATCAAAAATCGTGCTTCGCTCCTTGTCTTCACATTTTGATAGTTACTGTTCACTGTCTTGTAATCTATTGAACGGCTGGGGTCGCTTACGCGTTCCTCAATCTTTTGAATGAGGCGATAGAAGTCATAACCGAAATCTTCAAGAATGCTTGAAAGCCTGTCTTTCAATACTTCTATCTCTTCCGTTTTTTCACTGATAAGCCTTACGCTGTCAGCGGTGTTCTTGACGATGGCTTCATAAGTTAGCCCGTTTGATAGTTGTTCGTTGATGTAGTCCTGTATTCTTTTCATGTTAGACCTCTGGTTAGTTGTTAGGTTTGTTGTGTGGTTATATGGTAAGGGATTTGTTTAATTCTTAACTCACACGCAAAAGAAAAGCGCCTTTCGGCGCTTGCTTCTTTTCTTGGGTGGCTCGTTACATCTTGAACTTGTGGTTGTTGCTTCTTCGCTCTTCGTTCATTTGCTCCCTTCCTTGGTTCAAGACCTCTTCGCCTGATAGGTCGCTCTTCTCGTTGTTCTCCCACCTTGCCTCGCGTTGTCGCTTCTGTGCCTGTTCGACCTTCTGGCGTGCTGTTAGCCCGTCGCTCATGTCTGCTGTTGCGTCTGCGAAGGCTTCGTCAACATGCCCGCTTGCTTGTTCATAAACGCGGTCTGCCATGTCCTTGGCGTAGTTCTTTGCCTCCTTCTCGTTCTTCCAGTTGATGACCGGCAGGCTTTGCGCAAACGGGTTAACGGTCTCCATAGCGTTATCTATGATTGTTACTTTGACCTCGTTTTTGAACCCTCGGTTGTATCCGCCATCGTCGTACATGCTGACCGCGTGCGAAGAATAGATATGAACGAAGGCTTCATATGTTCCTTTGTAGTCGCCTGTTGCTTCAAATGAGCGCTTCGGGTTGGCGGTCTCCTTCGCTTCTTTCCACATTCTCTCCGCCTGTGCGTCGTAAAGTTGGAACGCCATACTTACATTGTCCTTGAAGTCTTCATGATAGACGGCTATGGCTTCCTTCTTGTTTTCGTCTACATAGTTTTGTAAAGCGCTTCTAAACCTTTCGTTTTCAACTCCCGTTGTGTAGTTCTTCAAATCGTAAACGGAAAAGTAACCAAGGTGGCACAAATCCGGGTCAAGTGAATTATGAGCGCTTGTTTTATCTTGCCCTACGCGTAACAAATGGGTACTTAAAGCGTCGTAGGCTTCTTTTTCTCTCATCTTACTTATAGGAATGGACGTGTTACAAAGATTCCTGCCCACGTCGTTCATTTGTTCTATCAGTTCGTATGTGTTCCACACTTCTTTACTGTGGGCGTGGTCTTCGGGATTGAATTCGCGAGCAATCAGGCTATCTAACCCCTCCTGCGTTGCTTCGTACTCATGTGAACTGTCCCATGTAAATGTTTTAGGGTCATAGTTTAGGCTTTCCAGCGTTTCATTAAGTCGCGTGTGAAGTTGCCCCATTCGATCAAAGGCTTTGTGAAGCGTCATACTGTAATACTCTTCAAAGTCTCTTGAAACCGAACCCACACGGCTTTGGATTTCTTCTTCTAAACTGTTCATTGGTGATGCCCTCATGTGATGGATAGTTATCACATGGTACGGGCAAAAAAAGAAAAGCCTCTTACGAGGCTTTATGGTTCTTTGTTTTCAATCGTTCCTCCGCTTCCTTGACTTGTTGCCCCAGCCTTTCCGCCGTCTTGTGATAGTAACGGTTAAGACTGTTAAGGTCTTTATGCCCTGTGATTTTTGCGAGATCTTGAATTGGAATTCCGACGTCTCCAGCGAGGTAACTAATAGCGGTGTGGCGTAGGTCATGAATTCGTGCTTTCGGTTCTTTCAATTTCTTTTTGAGGTCTTCCCTTGCTCTTCCCCATGCCTGCGTCACGCTGTCCGGCTGGATAGTAAAGACGTTATCCCGGTCTTCTGGAACGCCTTTCAAAATCTCGTTCAAGATGCCTTCTTCCTTTTCTTGAAGCGGAATGATGCGCTTTTCTCCGTTCTTCGTATCGGGAAAAATCAACTTCATGAACTCGCCTTCTTCTTTGATGACATTCTGTTTTTGAAGGTGGACGATTTCACTACGGCGACAAGCTGCCCCGTGAAGAATTTCAACAACGGCGATAACTTCTTTTCGCTTCTTCGTTTTCTTGCCGTTCTTCAAGTGAGCAAGAACCTTTTCAAAGTCGGTATCACCCACCACGGTGTCGCGGAAGTCTGCGACTTCAAGGCCGTGATGCTTGCGCTTACCCTTTAACGGGTGTTCAACATCAATTTCAAGAACATTGATAGCGTAGGTGTAGACGCTACCGAACGCGTTTACATACTTGCGGATAGTGCCTTTTGCTGGCTCTTTCTTCTGGTTCGGTCGGGTCGCTTTGTAGATGGATACGAACGAGGTTTCGTCGTCTCCTAAAAGCGTTTTTGCGGTGAGTTTGTCAGCTCCCATTGATAGGATGTTCCCGAAGTATTCGACGGGCTGGCCTGTGCGTGGGTCGTCAAAGGTAGAAAGAATGACGGTAATCATTGAAGAGGTAGAACGGCCGTTCTTGAGCTTGGGTAGCCCCTCGGTCTCGTAGCGCTTCACCAGATCCCGCACGGTTAGGTTCTTGCCCACGGATGACCTGGGCTTCCCTTCGGTCATCAGGTGGCTAATTTCGCTCGTGGCAAAGGCTCGGGCTTTCGCGAGGGCTTGCTTCTTGGACTGCGGGGCGTCGCTCCAATAGAACTTTTGCGTGTAGCGCTGGAGGGTGCCTGTGGCGTCCCTGCGCGCAATCCTGACGCGGTAGTGTGTAGGGCGTTCTTCTACGTTGGGGGCTTTCTTCGTTGCCTTGCTGGACATGCTGGCGTCCCTCATAATCTGTTGTTGTCTGCGCCCTCGTAGCTCAGCTGGATAGAGCAATCGGGTCCTAACTGATGGGTCGGGGGTTCGAATCCCTCCGAGGGCGCCAACTTTCAACGAAATTTGCCCCGTTTTTGCCCCGCGCGTAAAGCCCTAAAAAATAAATCTTCCAAAAACAGCAACTTGGAAGATGCTTTATGAAAGACATTCTGCCTCCTAAGGGGCAGGTCGGACGTTCGAATCGTCTCGAGGGCACCATCGATCATCCAGAAAGGCCGGCCATGCCGGCCTTTCTGCCGTACCGGCTCAGGAACTGCACGACAGCATCGAGCACCCCGCCTTGTGTCGCGCCCAGTCGGGGCGCTTCTGTGCAAACACATCGCGACCGGGCTGATCGTCGTACGGATGGCGCATCACCTCGAGCAACTCGTGAATGCCGGCCGGATCGCCCTGAGTAGCCTGGTCGATCGCCTGCTGCGCCAGGTAATTGCGCAGCACGTAGCGAGGATTGGCCGCATGCATCTGTTGGCGGCGCTGCACCGCGGATTGCGGATCGTCAGCCAGCCGTGCCACATAGCGGGCCAGCCAGTCGCGCCGGGCGGGTTCGGACTCGCGCTGCCTGGCTTCGTCGTAGAACGCCTCGCGCATTGGCTCCAGTGTGGGTGCGGCGGGGTCGATATCGGCCAGTGCACGAAACCACAGGCTCATGTCGATCTCGGCCGCGGTCATCAACCCATGCAGGCTCGACATCAGCGCTACATCGTCGTCGCGGCACGCGGCCAGGCCCAGTTTCGCCGCGATATTCGCCCGATCGGCAGTGGCATAAGTAGCGGCGTAGTGATCCAGCCCGGCCTGCAGTGGCGCGACATCGGCAAACAACGGCGCCAGCGCACCGGCCAGCCGGCTCAGGTTCCACCAGGCCACGTTCGGCTGCTGGCCAAACCGATAGCGACGACGCTGCGCGTCGGTAGTGTTCGGGGTCCAGTCCGGATCGAAATTGTCGACCCAGCCGTACGGGCCATAATCGATGGTGAGGCCGAGGATCGACATGTTGTCGGTGTTCATCACGCCATGCACAAAGCCGACTCGCATCCAGTGCGCAATCATGATGGCGGTGCGCTCGCACACCTGGGCAAACCATGCCGCGTACAATGCCTCGCCCTGCCCGCCGAGTTCGGGAAAGTCGCGCCGAATGGTGAAATCGACCAACTGCTGCAACAGCGCGATGTCGCCGCGCGAGGCTGTCAGTTCGAAGTTGCCGAAGCGGATGAACGAAGGCGCCACGCGGCACACCACTGCGCCCGGTTCCGGCGCCGCGTGGCCGTCGTAGAACATGTCGCGCACCACCAGCTCGCCGGTATCGATCAGGCTCAGCGCGCGCGTGGTCGGCACGCCCAGATGATGCATCGCTTCGCTGCACAGGAACTCGCGCAGCGATGAGCGCAGCACCGCCCGACCATCCGCACCGCGCGAATACGGCGTGGGGCCGGCACCCTTGAGCTGCAGCTCCCAGCGCTGGCCGGCCCGGTTGATGGCCTCACCCAGTGAGATGGCGCGTCCATCGCCCAGTTGCCCGGCCCAGTTGCCGAACTGGTGGCCGCCATAGTTGGCGGCGTAAGGCTGCATGCCATCGAGCAAGGCATTGCCGCCAAACACCTGGGCAAATTCGGGCGAGGCCACGTCCTTTTCGGCGAGGCCCAGCGTCGCGGCCATTTCCGCCGAATGCGCCAGAAGGCGCGGCGCGGCGACCGGAGTGGGCTCCACCCGCGAATACAGGGCGGCTTCCACCTGGCGCCGCCGCGAGCCCTGCTCCGAGTCGCAGGGCAGCTGGCGCACAAACGCGTTATCGAAGTTCAGCGTGAACATGCAGGAGGAACCGATGGGGATGTTCAACCTATATCCGGGCGCTTGCCGCTGCATGCAATCCCCCGGGCCGCAGCGTGCGATCTCCCCCGCAGCTAACGCGCCACCAGTTCACGACCACCGCGCTGGCGATAGACGCCCTTCAGTCGCTGGTAGACAGTCAGCACGGCGGTGCCATAGTCCCTGGCCAGCGTGGGCGTGTGACTGTGGTAATAACCGACGCCAAGCACTCGATCGTGGGTCTGACGCATGCCAGCGCGCAGGATCTTCGCGGCAACCGTGATGTTGGTGCGCGGGTTGAGCAAGGTCAGCGGGTCGCGCACCGCGTCCCGGTGCATCGGGTAATACACCTGCATGATGCCGACATCCTGCACCGCCGAACCGAACTGGCTCGCCGCCGCCATCTCCAGTTGCACATGATGGCGGTCGCCGCGCACCAGATGATCGTTGACGCGGAACAACCAGGGCGTGGGCGCCACCTTGCCGCCGGGATACAAGGCCTTGGACTCCACCAGCGCCACGCTGTACAGCAACAAGGGATCGATACCGGAGGCCTTGCCCACCTGCGCCCACAGACTGTGGCGGGAGGTGATATCCAGATCGGGCTCGGCGATCGGCATCATCAGATCCATCGTGCTGACATCGGCCAGCAACGCTCCGCCGGTTTCTGCCGTGGCCGACGGCTCCGCTGCCGTCGCAGGCGACGCGGGCGCCATCGCGACTGCGGGCGCGATGGTCTCCTGCTTTGTCGGCATCGTCACTGCGGTCATTGCGGGTTGCACGGCAGCCGGTGCCGGCGTTGTCAGCATCCCGGCCGGGAGCGAGCGGGCCGGGGAATGCGTCAGGCCCCACCCCAGCAGCGCGCCGGTGGCGACGATCGAGGCAAAGCCTGCGAACACGCCACGGGAAGTGACGCGTTGCCACGACAAGGCCCGAAACACTTGTGCCCGGGAAAGCGACCGGGCCAGCAAAACACGCCGCGTCTCCAACAAACGCCAGGCCGAAGCGGCTACCGCGTGCCAGCGATGCCACGGCACGGAGCCACGCCATGCCTTGAACACCTCTGACCAGGACTTCGACGACGCATGCAACGGCGTGGCCGAGCGGCGTGAAGCGCGCCACAGGGCCGGCACCGAGACCAGCGAGGACCAGTCCAGCGGGCGGCTGCGCTCCACCGCCGCGACGGATTTCCATCGCGCCGGCGCCATCAGGTAGACGCGGTCCGATGCTTGAAGGCCGCGCGAATGACGCACTGGTCCCCTCGGCTGCCTGACCGCGGCGCCAGACGAAAGCTCGCTCTCGACATTCAGCCGATGGCGCGCATGCCGCGTCTTGTCGCCATAACCGGACCGTGTGGCTGCCGTTGCAAATATCCCCGCCGCACGCGCAGCAGCAACGCCACCGGGCGCGGGAAGCGGATGAGGGTTGGGGCGTGGTTGACCCGGATTGGCGCGGCGCACGAGCGTGCGCGCCGTAGCCACGACCGGCGCCGCGGCCACCACGAAGCCACCGTCGTGACCGCCGAGGTCGTTGCCGCGCATGCCTTCTGAGTGGCTACCGATCAAACCATCCACGAACGAAGTCCTTCTGAAACGGCACAAACGCGGCAAGGTCGGAACCGCCAGACCCATTCATCGAATGACCCGAGGGGCGGGCGCGCCGCGTTGAGGGTCGCCATTAGATCAGTTTTATGAAGCCGGCACCCGGATTGGGCGGCCTCGATCATTCGACTGAATGTAAAGCAAACCCCATGCCGCGTGCGGCCAGACAGCTGGCTTCTCGTGCCGGCACGATCGCCGCCCGCTATAGTCGCCACCGCCGACCCACAGGAACCGCCCATGTCCTCCACGCCCGCCAACGACCTCAATGCCGACGCCCTGCCCGGGGACGCGCCCTACCTGGACGCCACCACGCGCTGGCTGGAGCGGGCGGTGATCGGCCTGAACCTGTGTCCGTTCGCCCGCGCGCCGCAGGTACAGGGCAAGTTGCGCCTGCGCGTGAGCCAGGCGCAGGACACCGATGCCCTGCTCGACGACTTGTGCGGCGAGTTGCAGTCGCTGAACGCCCTGAGTCCGGACGAATGCGAAACCGGCCTGCTGATCCATCCGTTCGTGCTCAACGATTTTCTGGACTACAACGACTTCCTCGACGTGGCCGATGCCGCCGTGCAGACACTGGGCCTGGAGGGCGAGTGGCAGGTGGCCAGCTTCCATCCCCAGTACCAGTTTGCCGACAGCGAGCCGGATGCGATCGAGAACTACAGCAACCGATCGCCCTGGCCTACCCTGCATCTGCTGCGCGAATCGAGCATCGAACGCGCGATGGAGGTGATGAGCGACACCGACGCCATCTACCGCCGCAATATCGAGACGCTGCAACGGCTGGGCACGGCTGGCTGGCAGGCCCTGTGGAGCGACGAGGAGGGTTGAAACCGCACGCCGGCGTCAACCGGTTCAGGTGCGCGACGGCCAATGCTGCCATGCTGGGGGGTGAATATTCTCCCCGACCCCTACGCTGAAAGCGTCGACCCCAGCGTGCAATGCACGACTTGCGAAGCCGTGTGCTGTCGCCTCACCGTCGTGCTCATGCCCGAAGATCATGTGCCTGAATGGCTGATCGACCGCGATAGCCACGGCATGGAAACCCTGGCCAAGGGTGAGGACGGCTGGTGCGTCGCGGTTGACCCGAACACCTCCGGCTGCACGATCTACGAGGATCGCCCCAGCATCTGCCGCAAGTACGCCATGGGCAGCCCCAGCTGTCGCGATGAGCGGCACAAATGGTTCGGCACCAGCATCCCCACTGCCGTGCACATGCTGTAACCCCACAGGTGCGCACCCTGTGTGCGATGCCCCTGGTCATGCAACGCAACAGCGATCGCGCACAGGCTGTGCTCCTACCAATCGCCTACGCCGCAAAAATCAACGCGACCTCGTCGGCATCCAGCGTGCGCCATTCACCCAGCGGCAGCTCGCCCAGGGTCAGGCCGCCCACTGAAATGCGCTGCAAGGTCTCGACGTGGTTGCCGGCAGCGACAAACATGCGGCGCGCTTGATGGTAACGGCCCTCGGTCACGCTGAGACGGGCGTGACGCGGGCCCAGCACATCGAGAGACGCAGGCGCCAGCGGCTCCTTCTCGGACTCCAGCATCAACGTACCACTGGCAAACAGGGCACCCTCGTCGCCGCGCAGATCCTGTGCCAGGGTGGCCTCGTACACCTTGGTCACCTGCGCCTTCGGCGAGATGATCCGGTGCAGCAAGGCACCATCGTCGGTGAACAGCAGCAAGCCGGAGGTATCCCGATCCAGCCGGCCCACGCTGGACAGCACCGGCGAGCGCACGTTGAAGCGCGGCGGCAACAGGTCGTAAACCACCCGCCCCGGGTCCTTGCGCGAGCAGGTCACGCCCAGCGGCTTGTTCATCATGATCACCAGGCCCGGCGGTGGATCCAGCGGCTCGTCATCGACCCGAATGGTCTCGTACGGCACCACGTCGTCGGCATACAACACCTCACCATCCACATCGGTGATGCGCCCGCTGCGGAATAGCTGGGTCACATCCTTGCGGCTGCCGTAACCCAGGTTGGCTATCATCTTGACCAGTTTCATCCACGCACCCCGCTTGCTTCGATCACCTTGAAACCCTCTTGCACTACGACGCTGCGCACCGCACGGAAACGTGCCGCCAGGATCGCCTCGTACGGCAAATGCCGGTTGGCCACCAGCCATAGCCGCCCCTGCGGAAGCAACGCGTCGGCCGCGCTGGTGATAAAGGCCCGCCCCAGCTCCGGCAGGTCGGCACGGCTCTGGTGAAATGGGGGATTGCTGACAATGGCGTCGTACTTGAGCGGCAGGCCGCGCGTCACATCGTGCCAATGCACCGCCACCTCCAGCTCACGACCGCAAGCGCGCCGCGCCCGATCCATGTTGATCCGCGCTGGCTCCAGCGCACGCGCCTCGGCCTCGTACAAATCGATCGCCTGCACCTGCGGGCAACGCGCCACGACCTGGCTGGCGAGATACCCGTAACCCGCGCCCAGATCCGCCACCCGCCCGTGCAGATCCTCCGGCAGCTGCGAAGCCAGCAGTGCCGAGGCGCGATCGATGCGGTCCCACGCAAACAAACCGGGGCGGCTCACATAACCCTCGGCGATCTCGCGCGGGGTATCCAGCGCCAGCCATTCGGCCAGCAGCGACTGATCGACCTGTTCCGGCAGCGGCGTGCTCCAGAACACCCGGCACTTGTGCTTGGACAGGTGCTGCACGGCGCCGGTGAGCTTTGCCAGATCACTCTCGCCTGACTTCGCGCCCTCGGCATTGGGCATGCTGGCCAGCACCGTACCGCCCGGCGCCAGCAGGCTCAACGCCCGCGCAAACAGCGCACGCGCCTCGTCACGCTGCCGCGGCGGCAACACCATCACCAGGGAAAACCGCTCCCCCACTGCCGGCTCGCCAACGCGCAGGCCGTTGCGCGCCAGCTCGTCCGCAAACGGCATGAAACCCTGCTCGCACAGCCAGCCCGACTGCGCCATTTCGCGCAGTCGCACACCTGCGCGCGCGCGCAGAAACAGCACGCGCCCATCTGCCGGCAACGCCAGCTCCGCGGTCTCGAAAGGCACAAACAACGCGGCCAACGCCGAATCCGGCGCCGCCGCAAAGATTCCGACAGCCGTCACATCATGTCTTCAATGGCAAAGCGAGGGCGCCATTGTAGTGGGCCGCGGCTACCCGCAGGCCCTATCGATGGATCGGTTCTCCGGCGCACGAACTGAGCATGACGATACCGCTCCGGCGCCCCCTGCCGCGCTTCACCTGGCCCCGGCAATATCGTCCCGATCGCGCACAGATGGGCTCGCATGTGACAAGCACTCAGGGCACAGCGTCCACCGCCTTCGGTGCAGCCGGCAACTCAGCCAGCATCTGCAGCGCCAGTGGCTCGTAGCCACCATCGAAATGGTGGTCGCCCCGCTTGGAGTGCACGGTGATCCACTTCGGCAGGCGCGGGTCGGTGCAGGCGCTGTCGTCGCTGTCGTCGATGCCGTAGTAACAGACCACCGGCGGTTGCCCGTTGAGCGCCTGCAGCGGTGGCAGCGCGTCGTAATGCTGGATCGGGTTGATGTGTTCGAGCAGGGTCTTGAGGTGCTGCTTCAACCAGCCCTGCTTGATCATGTAGCCCTCGAGTTCGATTTCGAAGGTGACGTCGCGGCTGGGTGAGAGCAGCACCATCTGGGTGATGCGTGCGCGGTTTTGCGGGCTGAGCTTGTCGACGATGCTCGGCAGCACATCGGCGCCGAAGGAGAAGCCGACCAGCCAGATGCGTTTTTTGCCCCAGGCCGCACTGTATTGCGTCATCAGCGCATCGAGCTCGTGCGCGGACTCGTCAGGGGAACGCTGGTGCCAGTAATACTTGAAGGTGTTGATGCCCAGCACCGGGATGCCACGGTCGCTGAAGGCAATGCCGAGGCGACGGTCCAGGTCGGCCCAGCCGCCGTCGCCGGAGTAGATGATGGCCATCGCGTCACCCTTGCCTGCCGGTGGCGGAGGCGCCTTCGGATTCACCGGCAGCACCACGGTGACATCCTTCAGGCTGGCCCGGGCGAACGGGTTCCAGATCAGCAGCGAAGCCAGCAGGCACAAGGCCACGGTGGCGAGGGTGACTTTGCTTGCGCGTTTCATCGACGCACTACTCCACTCAGGCCACCGGAAATCAGGCTGGCCACATTGGTCAGGATCATCGGCAAGGCGATGCCGCGAGGCACCGCCATGTAGCGCGGCTCCCATTCCGGATCGAACTTGCCCTTGTAGCGTTGCAGGCCGCGGAAGTTGTAGAAGCGCTCGCCGCGACCGAACACCATCGCACCGAAACGGTTCCAGAGCGGCGCCTGCCCCCGGTTCTGCAGCCCGGCCAGCGGCGCCATGCCGAGGTTGAACCACGCATAGCCCTGTTCGCGTGACCACAGCATCAGCTCCACGAACAGGTAATCCATGATGCCGTTGGGGCTGTCCGGCAGATGCCGCATCAGGTCCACCGAGGCCTCGGCGTGGGTGTCGTTGACGAACAGGTTGGCGAAGGCCACCGCCTTGTCGCCCTGCCACACCACCGCCATTGGCGTACGCACCAGGTAGCTCGGATCGAACGCTCCCAGCGAGAAGCGCTTCTCGCGCACGTTCTTGTCGCGCAGCCACGCGTCGGAAATCACCTTGAGGCGAGGCAGCAGCGCCGCCACACCCTCGGCCGGCACGATCTCCAACCGCAGTCCCTCGCGGCCGAGCTTGTTCACCGTGTTGCGCAGCACTTTTTTCGACTTGCCGTCGAGGTTGAAATCGGCCAGCCGCACGCGCGCCTCTTCGCCTACCTTGAGCAGGTTCAGGCCAACCTCCAGGTAGAGGTCCAGATCGGCCGGGCTGACCTGATAGAACACCGGCCAGCCACCCGCACGCTCGCACTGTTCGAGAAAGGTCCACACCAGTTCGCGCCGCGCATCAGCATCCGTGCCGACCGGGTCACCCATCACCACCCAACTGCGCCCGACCGTGTCGAACATCAGGAAGGCCTTGTGCTCGGCTCCGAACAGCAGGGTCTTGTCGCCCATCAGCGCCAGATGCGCCTGCGCCGAAGGAAACTGCTTGATCAATGGCAACGCCTGCGCCAGCTCGGCTTCGCTGGGCGGTTCGCGATGCAGCTTCTGCGGGCGGATCAGGCTGCCCATGGCAAACAGCATGCCGGCAGCGGCCGCCGCTACCAGGGCACGCAGCGCCCTTGGCGCGCCACCGCGATGGAAGCTGAACTCCCACCACAGGTCGTTGCTGTAATCCACGTGCTTGTAGCTGAAGAACACCAACCAGGCGGCGCAACCGAGCACGGCGAGAATCGCCACGATCCAGCCCAGTGTGAACGAGGTACTGAACAGCGAGGCGCGCCGATAGAACAGCCGGTGTGCCGGCGCCAGCGCCATCGCCAGCAAGGTCAGCAGGGTCGCCTCTTCATAGTCGATGCCCTTGAGCAGCGAGAACATGGCGCCGGCCAGCAGCAATATCAGGGTCAGCCAGTACGCCGCATCCAGCCGTCGCTGCAGGCCGCGCGCCAGGATCAGCAGCAGCATGCCGATCACGCTGGCCAGAAGATGCGAAACCTCCAGCACGGACAGCGGCAACACCTCGCTGAGGATCGCCATGCGCACCGGCAACGCACGCGTGGCACCGGAAAACAGCAGCACGGCACCGGAAACCAGGGTCAGTCCGGCGAAAAACGACGGCAGCAAGCCGGTGAACCACGGCGCCAGCAGGGACTTCTGGCGCAACCCGCGCGCCTCGCGCTGCAGTACCAGCACGGTGGCCGTGCATAACGGCAGCAGGTAATAGATCACCCGAAAGGTAACCAGCGCACCGAGGATGGGCGCAGTCAACGACGCGTTGCCGGTGGCGCCGAATCCGGCCAGCATCACCGCCTCGAACACACCCAGACCGCCTGGCACGTGACTGATCAGGCCGATGATCTGCGCGATCACGAAGATCGCCAGGAAATGACCGAAACCGTTGTTGAGCTGATCGGGCATCAGCACATACAACACGGCTGCCGCCAGCCCCCAGTCCAGCGCACCAACCAGGATCTGGCGCAGCGCGGTGGCTGGCGTGGGCAGCGTGATCCGCCAGCGCCACAGCTGCATCGAGCGACGCACCGCACTGAGCGCGAACCAGGCCAGTGGCACCGCCAGCAGAACCACGCCCAGCGGTACGCTCAAATCCGCCCACGGCAGACTTGGCGGCAGCGGCACGAAGATCAGCGTCACCCCGGTGAGCGCCAGCAGGCCCAGCCAGAAGCTGACCGTGCAGAACAGTACCACCCGCGCCACTTCGCCGGGACTCAGGCCATTCTGTATGTAGAAGCGGTAGCGGATCGAGCCCGATACCAGCAGTGACATGCCCACCGCATTGCTGAAGGCATAGCTGATGAACGAGATCATCGTGACCCGCCGCCACGACAGCGGGTGATTGATCGAGTCCAGCGCGAAGCGGTCGTACAACGTCATCACCGCATAGCCGAGCAAGGTAAACAGTGCTGCCAGCAGCACCCGCGCGTGCGAGATGCTGTGCACATAGACGCGCACCTGGTGGTAGTTCACCTCTCTCGCCAGCAGGTGCAGGGCCCACAACGCCAGACACAGCATGCCGACCGACAGCAAGGGACCTGCCAGACGGCGCAGCACCACCATGATTTGGCTTGGCTGTGCCAGAACGCCCTCGGCACCCGTCAACTGTTCGACCTTTTCCTGCTCCACGTAACGCAAAACTCCCGTTGGGACCGCCTAGTGTAAGGCCTGCCCCGCTCGCCACGACCAAAAATCCGAGGACACGCCGCCGCACCTCAGGCGGCGTCACCCTTCATCGAGGGTGAGCGACAGGATCACGCCGTTGCGGGGCTGCGCCCACGCAGGGCCAGCCACAGGTAGAGCGCCGCGTTGACCACGACGAAGGCGATGCCGCCAATCCAGATGGCTGCAGTGCCGAAGTTGGCACCGACCAGGGCCAGTGGCGCCTCCTTGCCGGAGAACACCACGATCGCCGCGATCACCACGCCGATGATGCTCTCGCCCACGATCATGCCCGAGGCCAGCAGCACGCCGAGCTGCTTGGTCGCCTCGGGCCGGGCCGAGCGATCGGCATGCCGGTCGAAATACCAGCCGACGACCGCACCGACGACGATCATCAAGGTGGTCGAAGTCGGCAGGTAGATGCCAAGCCCGACCGCCAGCGGCGGCAGCGAGGCCGACTTGCCGAAGCGACCCAGCAGCGCATCGAGCACGATCAGGGCCACGCCGATGGCGGCGCCGAGGAAGATCAGACTCCAGTCGATATTGCCCTGGATCACGCCTTGCGCCAGCGCCGAGATCAGGCCCGCCTGCGGCGCGGCGAGCGCGCGTGCCGGATCGACCCCCGGCATGCCGGCAAAACCGTAGGCCTGATTGAGCAGGTCCAGCACCGGCGGAATCACTGCCGCTCCCACCAGCACACCGATCACCAGCGCCACCTGCTGCTTCCACGGTGTGGCGTCGACCAGCTGACCGGTTTTCAGATCCTGCAGATTGTTGTTGGCGATGGTGGCCACCGCGAACACCACCGAGGTCGCGAACAAGGCGAACGCCACCAGCCCCTTGCCGGCGCTGATTGGCAACTGCGACTTGACGGTCAGCACCAGCAACAACGCGGCGATGATCACCACCAGGATGCCCACGCCCGAAAGCGGACTGTTGGACGAACCGATCAGGCCAGCCATGTAGCCGCACACCGCGGACACCAGAAAGCCCATGATCACCACGAACACCAGGCCGCCGATGACCAACAGCCACAGGTGCGCGCCGAGACCGGTGGCCACGCTGAAGTCACCTAGCAGCCAGGCGATCGGCGCCAGACAGATCAGGCTGATCAGGCCGACGATGCCGATCGGCATGTCCTGCTCGGTGCGCGGCAGGCTTGCCGCCTGGCCCGACTTGCGCACGCGCGAAGCCGCCATCGCCGAACTCAGGCCACTGATCACCGGCTTGACCAGTTTGGCCAGAGTCCAGATCGCGGCTACACCGATGGTGCCTGCGCCGAGAAAGCGCACCTTGGTACTCCACGCCGCCTGCGCCACGTCGGCCGCGGCGCCGCCCGCGGCGGCCAGCACGGTGTAATGCGGCACCGCCCAACCCCAGGCGATCACCGCACCGAGCAGCATCGCGATACCCACCCACAAGCCCACCAGGTGGCCCACCGCCAGCAAGGCAAACGACAGTGCAAAATCGTAACCGGTGGCCGCCCCGCGATCACCAAAACGAAAGTACTGCATCACGTCGCTGGCAAACACCCTGGTCGCCACCACCACCGCAAACACTGCCGACACCACGGTGCCGGCAAGCACCGCCAGCAGACCATCCCGGCTGCTTTCTTCGGCACTGGACTCGGAATCATCGCCGCCACCGACCTTCAGCACCTCGGCACAGGCCACGCCCTCCGGATACGGCAGGTCCGAATCGCTGACCAGCGCGCGCCGCAGCGGGATCGTGTACATCACCCCGAGGATGCCGCCGGTGGCGCAGATGCCAAAGGTGACCCAGTACGGAAACCCGGTCCACCAGCCAATCATCACCAGGCCCGGCAAGACAAAGATGATCGCCGACAACGTGCCCGCCGACGAAGCGATGGTCTGCACGATGTTGTTTTCCTGGATGGTGGAGTTCTTGAACCCCCGCAGGATCGCCATCGAAATCACCGCTGCCGGGATCGAGGTGGCAAACGTGAGGCCCGCCTTGAGGCCGAAAAACACGTTGGCGGCGGTAAACACCAGGGTGATCACGATACCGATGATCAGCCCACGTACGGTCAACTCCGAGCGCGGCTCGACGCTGGACAAGGTTGTTTGGCTCACGAATCACTCTCCCCCGATGAATGCTGCTGCGGAAGATAGCGTGGATGGGTCGCCGGTGGGTATGCCGGGAAGATCGCCGGCGAGACGACTAGAGTCGCAAGTGGCTCTCGAACTGCCGCGGCACGCCTGACAGCGGGTCCGTGAAGGACAACGACCGAGCCAGCAATTTCAGCGGACGCTCGAAATCATCCGCTGCCTGCTCAGCCAACTGCGGATACGTCGTGTCGTGCAGGATCGCCGCGCCCAGCGCGGCCATGTGCACGCGCAGCTGATGCTTGCGTCCGGTCAGTGGATATAGCGCGTAGCGCCAACAGTCATCCCGCCGCTCGATCACCTCGATGCGCGTCTCGCTGTTGGGCTCGCCCTCGACCTCGCGCATGCGGAAAAACGGTTCGCCAGTGACGATGCGTGAGCGGCGCGTCAGCGGAAAGGCCAACTGCGGCAAGGGTGCGGCCAGTGCCTCGTAGCGCTTGTCGATCCGCCGCTCGCGAAACAGCGACTGATAGGCCGAACGGCTCGCCGGATGGGCCGAGAACAGCACCAGGCCGGCGGTGGCGCGATCGATCCGGTGCAGCGGTACCAGCTCGGGATTGTCCAACCGCAAGGCCAGCCGCCGTAGCAAGGTCTGCTCGACGAAGCCGCCCGCCGGGGTCACCGGCAGGAAATGCGGCTTGTCCGCCACCACCAGGTGCTCGTCCACATGCAGCAAGGTCTCGGTCACTGCGATCGGCAGCTCATGCACCACCTCACGGTAATAGTGGATGCGCAGGCCGGCCTGATACGGCGTGGCCGCAGTGATCGCCACGCCCTGAGCGTCGAGCACGCGCTGACGGGCGATCCGGTCCAGCCATTGCGCGCGACTGATCCGCGGAAACCCGGCGCACAGCGCATCGAGCACGCAGGTCCAGTCGCCGGGTGGCAAATGCACGGTGCTGGCGTGGCTGTCTGGGCGAAAGGGGGCCGTCATGATAGGCGCAGTCTAAAGCGCGGACAGCCGAAAACCCGACCCGGTGCGCGCAGCGCGTACAATGATCGGTTGTTGTCTCCAGGCACGCCCATGGCACTGAACTCCACCATCTACAAAGTCGAACTGCAGATCAGCGACATGGATCGGCACTACTACGCCACCCACGCGCTGACCCTGGCCCGCCACCCCTCGGAAACCGAGGAGCGGCTGATGGTGCGGCTGCTGGCATTCGCGCTGTATGCGCAAGACCGGCTGGAGTTCGGCAAGGGCATCAGCGACGAGGATGAACCGGCGCTGTGGCGCAAGGACTATACCGACGAGATCGAGCTGTGGATCGAGCTGGGCCAGCCGGACGAGAGCCGTATCCGCAAGGCCTGCGGCCGTTCGCGCCAGGTGGTGGTGATCAACTACGGCGGCCATGTCGCCGAACTGTGGTGGAACAAGGTTGGCGCCTCGCTGGCGCGCAACAAGAACCTCACCGTGCTCGACATCCCCAGCCACACCGTCGACGAACTGGTCGCCTTGCTGCAGCGTGGCATGCGCCTGCAGTGCCTGATCCAGGATGGCCAGATGCAACTGATGAACGACGCCGACGCGGTAGCCGTCGATCCGGTGAAACGGATGGTGGCCGCAGAATTGGTGAACTGAGCACATGCCGTCGGGCACGCCGCACGCCGACCGCCCGCTGCGCCGGATCGTGACCATCGTGGCGCTGCTCAACCTGGCCTACTTCGGTATCGAGTTTGCCGTTGCCCTGGCGATCGGCTCGGTCTCGCTGTTCGCCGACAGCGTGGATTTTCTCGAAGATGCCGCCGTCAACCTGCTGATCCTGCTTGCCCTGGGCTGGAGTCTGCGGGCGCGTGCACGGGTAGGCATGGGGCTTTCCGCGATCCTGCTGGTGCCGGCGCTTGCCACGTTGTGGATGCTATGGGGCAAACTGCAACTACCGGTGCCGCCATCAGCCGTGCCACTGGGTTTGACAGGCCTGGGCGCGCTCGCCGTCAACTTCGGTTGCGCGCTGCTGCTGATGCGCTACCGACACCACCGCGGCAGCCTCACGCGGGCTGCTTTCCTGTCGGCACGCAACGACGTGCTGGCCAATATCGCCATCGTGCTGGCCGGCATCCTCACCGCCTTCGTACCGTCGGTGTGGCCTGACGTGGTGATCGGCGCAGGCATCATGCTGATGAATGCGGACGCGGCGCGCGAAGTCTGGCAAGCCGCGCGCAACGAGCACAATCGCGCGATGTCCACGCACAGCTGATCCATCAAGTCCCCACCCTGCCGGCGCTTTGCCGGATAATCCCCCATCCGCTTCAACACCACGGAGTTCTGCCATGCGCTGGCTGCTGTCCCTGTTTGCCCTGTTCGCCCTCGCCGCCTGCACGGCTGCCCCGCCCGCCCAGGCCACCGGCAGCGTGGACAAGCTCACCGTGATTGATCAGAAAGTCGGCACCGGAATCGAGGCCAAGCCCGGCATGCAGGTCACCGTGCACTACACCGGCTGGCTGTATGACGAAAACGCCAAGGACAAGCACGGCAAGAAATTCGACAGCTCGCGCGACCACGGCGAACCGTTCTCCTTTGTCCTCGGCGCCGGCAATGTCATTGACGGCTGGGACCAGGGCGTCGCCGGCATGCATGTGGGCGGCAAGCGCACGTTGCTGATTCCCGCCGCACTGGGCTATGGCGCCAATGGCGCGGGCGACGATATCCCGCCGAATGCCTCGCTGGTATTCGACGTGGAACTGCTGGACGCCAAGTAGCGCTGCAGCGCCCTTTGCCGGAGCGCACCCTGTGCGCGATTGCTCTTGGCCAACGTCGATCAGAAGCAATCGCGCACAGGGTGCGCTCCTACAAGGTCAGCAGGGTGTTTTCAATCCGCCTGGGCCGCCTCGTCCCGCCCTTGCTGACGAATGATCGCCTCCTCGCGCGCATCGATGATCGACTGCATCACGCTGTCGACATCGGCGATGCGTTCGTCGAACTCGAAGTGACCGGTGAGCTCGGTATCCGGGTGCAGTTCGCCCAGCTCGTACAGCGCCCACATCTCCTCGCCGTAGTGCGTATCCAGCAACTCCGGCGCAAAGCGCGACAGGCTGATGGTGATATTGCCCACATCACGCCGCAGCATGGTGCGTGCGTTGTTGTTGCCCGATGCGCTGACCGCCTGCGGCAGATCGATGATCACCGGACCTTCCGGCCCCACCAGCACGTTGTATTCGGACAGATCGGCATGGATCAGGCCGACGCAAAGCATGCGTGCCACCTGCTGCATCAGGAAACGGTGGTATTCGCGGGCGGTGTCCGGTGACAGCTCCACTTCGCCAAGGCGTGGCGCGGAGTAACCATCGGCATCGGTGACCAGCTCCATCACCAGCACGCCACTGAAATAACCATAAGGCTTGGGTACACGCACGCCGGCCGCGGTGAGCTGATACAGCGCGTCGACCTCGGCGTTCTTCCAGGCGGCCTCGGCTTCCTTGCGGCCAAACTTGGTCGCCTTGCCCATCGCGCGCGCCTGCCGGCTGCCACGCACCTTGCGGCCTTCCTGGTACTGCACCCGCGCCTGAAAGCTGCGCTGCGCCATATCCTTGTAGACCTTCGCGCAACGAATATCGTCGCCCGAACGGACGACATAGACCGACGCTTCCTTGCCGCTTTTCAGCGGTCGCAGCACCTGATCGATCACACCTTCGTCGATCAGATCCTGCAGGCCCTTGGGTGTCTTCATGCGTGGAATAGCTTCAACGTCGTGGAATAACGCCCATTATGGCCGATCAGCGGGCAGCGCCGGTCGTTTCTGGTGTGCGCTGATCGATCAAATCGCCGGCTTGTCCCGCCAGGCGCTCGCGAACGGTGGCCGCCAGCTCGAACGAATGTCGTCTGGCCGCATGCTCGAACACATTGGCGGTGATCAACAGTTCGTCGGGTCGGTGCCGCGCGATGAACGCGGCCAAGCCCGCCTGCAAGGTCGCCGGATCGCCGACCACGGCACAGGCCAGCGCGCGCTCCAGCATCATTTTTTCCGGCGGCGTCCAGTACGACTCGATATCGTCGATCGGCGGCGGAATCAGACCCGGCCGGCCACGGCGCAGGTTGATGAAGCTCTGCTGCTGAGTGGTGAACAGGCGCCGTGCCTCGGCATCGCTGTCGGCGCCGACCACGTTGATGCCGAGCATCGCGTAGGGTTGCTGCAGGCGTGCCGACGGCCGGAAGTCGCGCCGGTACAGGGCCAGCGCCTCATCCATCGCATCGGGCGCAAAATGCGAGGCGAACGCGAACGGCAGGCCCAGCCGCGCCGACAAGGTGGCACTGAACAGGCTCGAACCCAGCAACCACACCGGCACCTCGACCCCGGCGCCAGGTACGGCGCGAACGGCCTGGCCGGGTTTGGCTGGCTCGAAATAGCCCAGCAGTTCCAGCACGTCCTGCGGGAACGTATCGGCACTGTCGAAATAGCGACGCAGTGCCGTGGCGGTGGCCTGATCGGTGCCGGGTGCGCGCCCCAGGCCGAGATCGATCCGCCCCGGATACAACGAAGCCAGCGTGCCGAACGCCTCGGCCACCTGCAGTGGCGCATGGTTGGGCAACATGATGCCGCCGGCACCGACCCGGATGGTCGAGGTGCCGCCAGCCACGTGGCCAATCAGCACCGCCGTCGCCGCACTGGCAATACCAGGCATGTTGTGGTGCTCGGCCAGCCAGTAGCGCCGGTAGCCAAGACGCTCGGCCAGCTGCGCCAGATCCAGCGTGTTGCGAAAGGCCTGGCCGGGATCACTGCCTTCGGTGACCGGGGCCAGATCAAGAATGGAAAAGGGAATCATCGTGGGACTCGCATAGCGGAAGCCTCCGATCTGGGGGCGGCCGCCGTGATTGCCAGCCGCAGCCCGGGCGTCGGCAGGGCCTACAATGGAATACCTTGTCCGATGGCACCCTGAGATGACAGAACCGGTCCGCCTCGCCAAACGCGTCGTCGCACTGACCCAGTGCTCCCGGCGCGAGGCCGAGCAATACATCGAAGGTGGCTGGGTACGCGTCGACGGTGACGTGGTGGAGGAACCCCAGTTCATGGTCGATACGCAAACCGTGGAACTTGACCCCGATGCCCAGCTGATTCCCACCGAGCCGGCAACCCTGATCCTGCACAAACCGGTCGGCTACGACAGCGGATCTGGCGCCAACCCAGCCAGTGCCCTGGTCACGCCGGACACGCAATGGGCCGACGACGGCTCCGGCGTGCGCCCCTTGCGACGTCACCTGCACCGGCTGGTCTCGCCGCTGGCGCTGGCCAGGGAAGCCAGCGGCCTGCTGATTTTCACCCAGGACTGGCGCGTCACCCGCAAGTTGACCGAAGACATCAATCAGGTCGAACAGGAGTACCTGGTCGAAGTCAGCGGCGAACTGGCCCCCGAAGGCCTGGCCCTGCTCAACCACGGCCTGCATTTCAACAATTATGCGATGCCGCCGATCAAGGTCAGCTGGCAGAGCGAGCAGCGGTTGCGCTTTGCCTTCAAGCGCCTGCAGGCCAGCCAGATCACGCCGATGTGCGAAGCGGTCGGGCTGAAGGTGCTGGCGCAAAAGTGCCTGCGGGTCGGCCGTATTCCGTTGTCGAAGGTGCCAGCGGGCCAGTGGCGCTACCTTGGTCCGCAGGAACGAATCTGAGCGCTGTCAGCACCCGTCGACCCGCTGGCGGGATGCGCTGGCAGGACATAAGCTTTCCCCCACCAACACACCAAGGAGAACACCATGAGCAAGGGTATGGATTCAAAGAAAAGCGACAAGAAAAAGCCGGCCAAGACCATGAAGGAGAAGAAGGCGGCCAAGCAGGAAAAAAAGAACAGCAAGTGATCGGTTGACCCGCGCCAGTCACCCGCTGCCTGTGCCCACGCCAGGTCCACGAATCCGCCCGTGGGCCTGGCCACCGTCCACGCAGACGGCAAGCCCTGCTCACGACATCGTTCACCCTTCACGCCCCCGGATCCTGCATCACGCCTACATTTTATCGGGCGGGCGCCGATAACCGGGCAGACGACGCGGAATTGACGCGTAACAAGAAGGAACCACTCTATGGCGAGCATGTGGCAGCGCATTTTTGGCAGCTCGAAAGTGACTGCTCATCGCGCACAGCCCCGTGCCACAGCGATGCCCCGGCCGGTGCACGCGACCGAAGTGCCTGCGTCCGAGGAAGCCGATCCGCAGGCATTGTCCAGACCGGAGATCGGGGACCGCTTCAACCGCTTCGTGCTGGGCCTGCCCGCACGCAAGGTCGATGAACTCAGCACCATCGAGCAGGCCGCGCTGAAGCGGCTGAAGCAACTGAGCCTGCGGTTCGACATGAGCAGCCTGCCGCGACTGCCCAGCGTGCTGCCGCAATTGCTGCGCACACTGAAGAACGAGGACGCCGCCGGCGCCCAACTGGCCAAGCTGGTCGGGCGCGACCCGCTGATGGTCGGCGAAGTCATGCGGGTGACCAGCAGCGTCTACTACCGCTCGGTGCAACCCATCAGCAGCCTGCGCCAGGCCGTGGTGCTGCTGGGCCATGATGGCTTGCGCCAGGTGCTGACCCAGCACGTCATGAAGCCGCTGCTGCAGGCCAATGCCGGTGGCCTCGCGCACTCCGCGGGTGTACGCCTGTGGGAACATGCCGAACGCTGCGCGCATGCCTGCGCCACGCTGGGCAAGGTCAGCGGCTGCGACGTATTCGAGGCCTACCTTGCCGGCATCACCTGCCGCACGGGCACCGGTGCCGTGGTGCGCCTGCTGGACAAGCTGATGCCTGAGGTGAATGTGCCCGTATCATCGGGCTTCCTTGGCGCTTGCGAACAACTGGCCGCCCAGCTCTCGCTGCAGGCGGCACAGCACTGGGACCTGCCGGCCAATGTGAAGGAAGCGATGGAGGACAGCCTGAAGCCAGCAGACGAAATTTCCTCCCCGCTGGGCAAGGTGCTGCACGTCGCCGACGTGCTGGCGATGGCACAGCTGCTGTCCGACCACGATCAGATCCCTGCCGAGATCGACCTCGACGAGGCGGTCCCGGATTTCTTCACCTCGTCGCAGCTGGAGCGATGTCAGCTTGACCTGCAACACAATTTCTCGATGAGCAAGCCGCTCTGAAGTTCTGCCTCGAGGATGCACCGGCGGGATGCTCATCCTGCCGCACCGCGGCCGCCTGCTCCGCGGCAGCAGGATGAACCCGCGGCACCGAAACTCAGTACTGCCCCATGTAATCGCGCTTGCCGATGTCCAGGCCGTTGTGCCGCAGCAATGCGTACGCCGTGGTGACGTGGAAGAAGAACTGCGGCAACCCGTAATTCAGAAGGTATTGCTGACCATTGAACCGGCGCTCTTTCGGCGTGCCGGGACGGATGACGATTTCACGCCCGGCCGCGGAGTCGAACTGCGCCGGGTCGAGGCCGCCGATGAAGTCCAGCGTGCGCTCGATCAGCGCGCCCAGTTCGGCGAACGTCTGCTCCTGATCATCGTACCTGGGCACCTCGGCACCGGCCAGGCGCGCCGAAACGCCACGCGCGAAATCGCAGGCGATCTGTACCTGCCGCAGCAGCGGAAACATGTCGGGAAACAATCGGGCCTGGGTCAGCGCGGTCGGCTCGATGTTTCTTTCCAGCGCATGCGTCTCGGCCTTGACCAGGATCGCGGCAAGGCCGCCCAGCATCTGCTTGAACACGGGGATGGAACTGGCATACATGGCGTCGGTCATGGGCAAAGTCCTGATGGTCGAAAATTCGGCCTCACAGTGTAGCCCGCCGTACCGACCCACGAGGGGCTTCACCGGGCAACGACGTCAACCACAGCGACACCACTCACGGAAACAGCGCCGAAGCGTCTGCCAACGGCTCGCAACCGGAGCCAGGCTTCGGGCTGTCGACACTGACACAGAGCGCCACACCAGGCGCCAGCCCGGCCAGTACACGGGTAGCGCCAGCCGGCAACACGAAGGCTCGCGCCGTATCGTTCGCGCAATCCGCTGGCAACCGTCGTGGCGGTTGCGACGTCAGGCAGTCGCCCGGCAGCAGACGGTAGTGACAGCGGCCGCTGGCGCTGTTGATGCACGCCACGTCGGCAACGCTGCCGATGACCCGGGTGCGGCTATAGAGCACGTCGACGCCGTTGACGATCGAGCGTGTAGCGATCGTGTGGCTGCCCTGCCCGTCGATGCCGACAAGGGCAAACAGAAAATAGATGAAAGCAATGAGGTAATGCATGGATCACCCGCCTGGTTTCGCCGTGGGTTGGTTTGAAGTGGATGGTTGGGGCTACATGTTGCGGAACAGCGTCATGAATGGCTGGCTCACGATCAGCGTCTCCGGCCGCTGGCGCAGGCGCACGATGCCCTTGCCGCTGTCGTCTCGCGCAATCGAGGCAATCGCCTTCATGTTGACGATGGTCGAGCGATGGATCTGCTTGAACACGGTCGGATCAAGCACTTCGAGCAGCTCGCGGATCGGCGTGCGCAGCAGCGACTCGCCGTCGGCGGTAATCACCGTGGTGTACTTGTGATCGGCGCGAAAATAGGCGACGTCGTCGAGCAGTATCAGCCTGGTCTCGCGGCCACTGCTGGCGGTGACCCAGCTCAGCGGTGGCTCTGCGCGGCTTGATGGCAGGCGCGCATCCAGCTGCTTGACCAGAGCTGCCAGCGTGGCAGCATCGCTCTGGCCAGCGGCGGCACGCGCCCGCACGCGCTGCACCGTCGCCGCCAGCCGATCGGCTGCAATCGGCTTGAGCAGGTAGTCGATCGCACCCCGCTCGAATGCATCGATGGCGTATTGATCGTAGGCGGTGACAAACACGACCTGGGTCGCCGGACTGGTCTCGGCCGAGGCCGCTGCCACTTCCAGACCGGTCAGGCCGGGCATGCGGATATCGAGGAAGGCGACATCAGGCTGATGCTCGGCGATCGCCTCCAGCGCACTGGCGCCGTCCTCGCACTCGGCCACGATCTGCAGTTCGGGCCACGCCTCGCCCAGAGATGTCAGCAGGGACTGACGCAGCAAGGCTTCGTCTTCGGCAATCACACCCTTAGCCATGGGACGGCTCCTCGTTGTAATGACCGGGCACGCTGATGGTGGCGGCAACGCCCTGCGGGAAGTTGGCGGCGATCACCAGGCTGGCCTTCCCGGCATAGATCAGGTTGAGTCGCTCGCGCACGTTCTTCAGGCCAATGCCGGCGCCGCTGGCCTGCGGGTTGAAGCCCTTGCCGTCGTCCGCCACCGTCACCGCCACGCGGGCCTCGTTGCGACGGGCAAAAATCCACACCATGCCCTCGCCCGGCCGCGGCTCCAGCCCGTGCTTGATCGCGTTTTCCACCAGGGTCTGCAACATCATCGGCGGCAGCGGCGTCGCCAGCAGTTCGGCGGGCACATCGATCTGCAGGTTCAGACGCGGGCCCATGCGGATCTTCAGGATCTGCAGGTAGGCACGCGAGCGTTCCAGTTCCTCGCCAAGGGTAGACAGCGCGCGGTCGGTGCGCGGCAGCGAATGACGCAGGTACTGGATCAGATGGCCAAGCATCTCGTCCGCACCAGCCGGATCGGTGCGCACCAGTACCTGCGCGCTGGCCAGCGTGTTGTAGAGAAAGTGTGGTTCGACCTGGGCCTGCAGCAAGCTGAGCCTGGCGATGGCCAGTTCCTTTTCGGTGGCGGTCTGCGCTGCGGCCGCCTGTTCGCCACGGCGACGCTGCGATACCGCCAGCGTGATCGCATGGGCAATGGCCTGCATGTTTTCCAGATTGACGCCATCGTCGAGCTGCAGCCAATCGCTCCATGGCGCACTTTGCGGCTCACAGATCACACTGAAGCTGCTGCTGCCTTCGCCACGACTTACCGTTGCCAGAATGCGGTTGCGCTGGCTGACGATCCACTGCATCGGGTTGTAGCGCCCCAGCAGCTGGAAGTCATACGGGTCGGCGTAGCTGACCGTGGCGCGAACCTGCAGCCGATTGCGTGCACTGTCCACCTGACTCACGCCGGGCAAGTCGCGGATCACCGCATCCAGCAGATCAAAGGCCTCTTCCGCCTCCAGCGGCACTTCGATCTGCCGCCGCTGGCGCGTCGCCAGGCTGGTGTCACTCAGCTTGCCGCTGATCATGCGCACTCGCACCCGGTGCGAATGCGCGCGGATGATGACGAAGATGATGGTGACCATCCCTACCAGCTGCACCAGGTTGCCCAGCGGATACCATATCCACCTGGCCAGCAGAAACATCGCCAGGAACAGCAGGTACCAGGCGATGACGAGCCGGGCGTAGAACAGGAAACTCTTGAACACGGCGGCAGCCCCTTGGCGGTGATGACAGCACCGAGAATAGTGGCCGCCAGCGGGCAAGTCGCACGGCCGGCGACGAAACCACCATCAGGCCGACGAAACCCGCTCGCGGCACCACAAAATGCTGCGGCTTCGACGGTGCCACGGTCCGGTCGGGAGGTTCAGCGCCGATCGAGGTGCATCGGCTGGGTGATCAGCCCGCTGGGGCTGATCGTCAGCGGCCCGCTGGACACGAAGCCGAATCGCCGATAGACCGGCACCGCCATGGCCGAGGCATTCAGCGTGAAGTGACGCGTGCCGGCGCGGCGCACCGCATCGCGCATCGTGCATTGCCACAGCCGACCGGCAATGCCGCGACGCTGCAGCCGCGTGCTGACGAAAAGCTGGAACAGATGGGAGTCATCCCGCATCGCCGCCACACCGACCAGCCGTCCATCCAGCCAGGCCAGGTGAAAGCGCTGGCCGGCCAGAATTTTGCTGCGAACCACACGGGCGCCCATGCCAGCGAGCAGCAGGGCGGCGGCGCGACGCGGTTGTTCGGGCAGAATCCACTGCCTCGTCACCCGGCGCGCCAGCACGCCGATGGCAAGTGCATCCTGCGGCCGCGCGAGACGACAGCGAACGCGCGCCGCCGCGCTCACTAGTCGACCTGGAACACCAGGCTGCAGCAGGTCACCGCACCTTCCGCTTTTTGCAATTCGGAAACATCCACGGCAGTGACCTCGAAGCCAGCATCCAGCAACCGTTGCCGCGTGCGCGGAAAGCTGGCAGGCATGATCAAGCGATCGTCCACGCGCAGCACATTGGCTGCATGCGGTTCGGCCGGGTCGATCTCGATGATGCGCAGTCCCTCGAAACGATGGCGATCGACCCACGCCGGCTGCAGCAGCAAGGTGTCCTCCGTCAGCGCCGTCACCGCCGACTTCAGGTGCAGGCAGCCACGGGTCGTCACGCCCTCAACCACGTAGCCATGGGTGGTCAGCAACTCCCGCAACTGCGCAATACCGGCGGCGTTGCTGCGCGCCGACTCGCCGACGTAGAGCGTGCGACCGACACGCAACACATCGCCACCATCGAGGGTCGCCGGCGCCTCGATCGCATGCAGCGGGCGGTAGTGGCGCAACGCTTCGGCAACAGCAGTCACCTCGGGGCGCCGCGATGCGGCGCCAGGGCGGGTGAGGATGGCGACTTCGTCCAGCACGATCGCCACATCCTCGACGAAGACCGAATCGGCGAGCACCGGTTCGGCCGGCAGGCACAGCACCTGGCAACCGAGGTTCAGCAGAGTCTGCTGGTAAGCCTGATGCTGTACGCGTGCCAGCGGCAGGTCGATCGGCTCGCGTGGAATGTATGACAACTCGCAAGCACCCAGGGCGGGGCTGACTTCACGGGTGATGACGGTCCACATGGGAGTTACCTGCTCGTTCAAGTTTTCAGAGGGCTTCGCCATGACGTGCGCGCCAGACAGCCAGCGCCGCTTGATGGCGCTCAAGCGCTTCCTCGTACACGTCGTACACACAGCGCGCGCAGCCTTCGCCGCAGCAATCGGCCGCGTCCGGCTCCTGCGGCCGCAAAGGCGCGGGATCGAAAGCCTGAGGCGTTGGCATCGCGGTATCGGTCGGCTTCACTGTCTCTCATCCGGCGCCTGGCGCTGCATGCGCCGCAAGGACCGATGGTGCCCTCACTACGCCGACAGCTCAAGCCGGCGACTGCCTCTAGTTCGCCGGCTTGCGGAATCGATAGATGAACTGATCGGTATGTCCGCGTATGGCCTTGTCGAAGACCTTGATGTCATGCGGGTCCGCCGGATTGCGCAGCGCGTTGCTCTCACCGTCGAAGACAAAGCCGGCTGCCTCGACCTCCCGCTTCACCACCGCCGGGTCGATGCGGTGCAAGGTGTCGGTATCGGCGAGGCCAGAGCCGGCCGGGGCGACATGGTCGATCACCACGAACAGGCCACCAGGCTTGAGCGCGTCGAAGACCTTCTTGTCGAAGGTCGCCATGTCCACCGGCCCCATGAACGGGTCATGGTAGTCGTGGTAGTTCTGCGAGGTGAACACCAGGTCCACCGGCACCGGCGCACTCAACTGCGCCGCAGGCTGCGGCAACAGACTGACATTGGCGTAGTGCGGCGTCGCCACCAGCTGCTGCCAGGTGGCGAGACTCTTGGCCGAAAACTTGCTCATCTCGTCCGGCCAGACGGTGTAGACGTGACCCTGCGGCCCGACGATGGCACTGAACACCCGCGTCCAGTAGCCGCTGCCGGGTATCAGCTCAAGCACTTTCTGGCCCGGCTTCACCTGGGCAAAGGTCATCACCAGCGCGACCTTGCGCCGGGCATCGTCGGCTCTGTCCGCCTGTCGCGCGGGGTCGTCGACCCCTTTCTCCACCGCGGCACTGATCGCGCCACTGTGCGGATGGGACACCTGGGAAAGACAAGGCACAGGTAGCGCGAAGCTGACCAGCAGGGCAAGCGCAAAGGGACGCATGACGTACTCCGTAGTGAGCCAGGAACCTTCAGTGTGCTACGGAATCGCCGGTCCTGCAGCATGCCGGCCGGGAAGGTCGTTCGGTGACGGCGCCAGACTTGAGCGTGCGGTTCCACCCCGAATTGCGGTAAAACACCCAAACGGGTCAAACACCAACACCCATGGAGCAACCCATGCCAACCTCCCGCATGCTCAATGCCCTGGCTTGCAGTTGGCTGGCCGGCGTCTGCATGGCCGCCCCTGCGCAAACGGTGTCGCGTTGGCAGGAGCGCCAGCAAGAGGCCTCGCAGCAATCCGAGCAAATCATGCGGGAGGCCAACAAGCACAAGAGCCTGCTCGCCCAGTACAAGGCGATGCTGTACCCCTACTCGACCAATCCGGCACCAGCCTTCCACGTCATTTTCGGCCAATACCTCAGCTGGTACCAGACTTTCGTCGGCGACTACCCCGCCGCCGCGATCAGCTTCTCCATCCGGCAACCTGCCCTGGCTGATGACCGGCCTTCGCCACTGGACAATCCGGATTACAGCGCCCGTCCCGCACTGGAGACAATTCCGGAACTGGCCAAAAACTATCGTGCGGTGTTCTTCAACGAGGCGCACAACATACCGCTCACCCGCACGCTGACGGTACAACTTCTGGCTAGGCTGCGCGCCGAGGGCTTCAACTATTTCGCCGCCGAAACGCTCTACCAGACCGATACCGCCCTGCAGTCGCGCGGATACCCGGTCAAGGATAGTGGCTTCTACACTGAAGAACCGATCTGCGCCGAAATGGTGCGTACCGCATTGAAACTCGGCTTCAAGGTGATTGGCTACGAGGCTTTGTCGGACGCCACCGGCAATGCACGCGAAGCCGAACAGGCGCGCAACATCTATCGGGTGGTATTCAAGCACGACCCGCATGCGCGGCTGGTGGTTGATGCCGGCTACGCTCACATCCAGGAGTCGGGTGTCTACCTGGGCGGTGCATCCATGGCTGAACACCTGCGACGGCTCAGCGGCATCGATCCGCTGACGGTCGAGCAGACCATGCTGTATCCCCACCCGTCCGATCGCGACGATCATCCCGACTACCGGCAGGTCGTGCAGCAACTGAAGCCGAAGGTGCCGATCGTGTTCGTCGACAAAGCCGGCAAGCCGTGGTCGCTGAGACCGGGCTATGACGTCAGCGTGTTCTTTCCACCGGAAAAGATCCGTCGAGACCGACCCACCTGGCTCAGCCTGGGCGGCGAGCGCAAGCCCTATTTCGTCACCGGTGACCGCTGCAACCACACGTTCCCTTGCCTGGTCGAAGCACGCTACGCCAACGAGGGCGACGACGCGATTCCGGCTGACCGTCTGATACTTACCCCCTTGCCACTGAATGCGGAAACCACCGACCGCGTCAGCAACGGGCTGCTGGTTCCCAACAGCGAGCTCTACCTGCGTCCCGGCAAATACCGATTGAGCTATACCGACAGCGATGACCATCAATTGTATGCTGGTGAAATCACCGTTGCCGATAGCGATGTGGCGGAAAAGCCTGCTGATCCGCCGCGCGGCAAAGCCAGAGCGAAGATGATCCGATGCGCACCAGCCGGTACCCTTCCGGACCAGCTGCGTTCGACGCAGGAGTCCTGTACTCCATAGAAAGACCCCCGTACCTCGCACCAACACGAACGATGGCGCGACCATCATCCGTCACGATGGTTGCGTCATGACCGCATGATCAAGCGATTCCCGCC
This sequence comes from Rhodanobacter sp., assembly GCA_041663105.1. Lineage (GTDB taxonomy): Bacteria > Pseudomonadota > Gammaproteobacteria > Xanthomonadales > Rhodanobacteraceae > Rhodanobacter. The sequence goes on along the minus strand of JBAZRB010000003.1, from coordinate 264,708 downwards.
GTCTGCGGGTATAACAGGCAAGATGCCATGGCGGCCGGATACGAACCGATCGGCCCGACGGCACGGCGGCAGGAATGATCAACTGAGGGGGAGTGCCAACCGATGATTCGACGGAACCTGCGTCCACTGCTGACCTTGACCGGTGCACTGGTTACCTTCCTGGCGACTGCCGCGACCGGCAAGAGCAGCCAAGATGACAACGCCATGCTCGGCTTTGCGCCGGCCAACGCCATCACCCAGCAAAATCTGGAGCAACGCTTCGACGCCCAGCTCGATCCTGCCGATCAGCGCGAGTGGCTCAAGCAGATGTCGTCCGAGCCCAACCAGGTGGGCTCACCACACGACAAGGCGAACGCCGAGTTCATGCTGAAAAAGTTTCGTGAGTGGGGTTGGAATGCGCACATCGAGACCTTCAGCGTGCTCTACCCCACCCCGAAAAAAGTGGCGCTCGAACTGCTGGGCGCAACCCCGTTTACCGCTACGTTGCGCGAGCCGGACGTCGCCGGCGACGCCACCTCCGGCATCCGCAAAAACAGTCTGCCCCCGTACAACGTCTATGGCGGCGACGGCGACGTCACCGCCGAGCTGGTGTATGCCAACTACGGCATGCCGGACGACTACAAGGAACTGGCCCGTCACGGCATCGACGTGCGCGGCAAGATCGTCATCACCCGCTACGGTGGCGGTTGGCGCGGCTTGAAGCCGAAGCTGGCGCAGGAGCATGGCGCCGTGGGTTGCCTGATCTACTCCGACCCGCACGATGACGGTTACGGTCAGGGTGATGTGTATCCGAAGGGAGGCTGGCGTCCGGCCGAGGGCGTGCAACGGGGTTCAGTGGCCGACATGCAGCTGTACCCGGGCGATCCTCTCACTCCTGGCATCGGCTCAACACCGGGGGTGAAGCGACTGGCGTTGAAGGATGCCAAAACCATTCTGAAGATTCCGGTGCTGCCGATCTCCTACGCCGATGCCACGCCCTTGCTCGAAGCACTGACCGGGCCGGTCGCCCCCGCCGGCTGGCGCGGCGGGTTGCCGCTCACCTATCACATCGGCCCGAGCGCGGCGAAAGTACATCTGACCGTGCTGTCGAACTGGGATCAGAAACCCATTTATGACGTGATTGCCACGATCAAGGGTTCGACCGCCCCAAACCAGTGGATCGTGCGCGGCAACCACCACGACGGCTGGATGTTCGGCGCCTGGGATCCGCTCGCCGGCAACGTCGCCCTGCTGGCTGAGGCCAAGGCGATCGGCGGCCTGCTCAAACAGGGCTGGCGGCCCCAGCGCACCCTCGTCTATGCGAGCTGGGACGGTGAGGAACCGGGCCTGCTCGGTTCCACCGAATGGGCCGAGACGCATGCGAAAGAGTTGCAGGCGAAGGCCGTGCTGTATGTCAACTCAGATACCAACGGTCGCGGCTTCCTCGAGGCTGAAGGCAGCCATTCGTTGCAGCATCTGGTCAACCAGGTGGCGGCCGGCATCACCGATCCGGAAACCCGGGTCAGCGTACGTGAACGCCTGCGCGCGCACATGCTGATCGACGGCAGCGACAAGAACGCCAAACCCGAAGCGAAGGCCATCGCCGAAATCGCTGCCGCCGGCGGCGATGTGCCGATCGGCGCGCTGGGCTCGGGCTCGGACTACAGCGCCTTCCTGGAACACCTGGGCATCGCCTCGCTCAACTTGGGCTTCAGCGGCGAAGACGACGATGGCGGCATCTACCATTCGCGCTACGACTCGTTCGATCACTACGTGCGTTTCGGCGACCCCGGCTTCGCCTACGGCGTGGCGCTGTCCAAGGTCGCCGGCCATATCGTGCTGCGCAGTGCCGACGCCAACGTGCTGCCGATGCGGTTCGGTGATTTCAGCAGCACGCTTGATCGCTACGTCGACGAACTGCACAAACTGGTGGACGGCACCCGCAAGGAAACCACCCGGCAGCACCAGTTGCTGGACGCGCATGCCTTCACGCTTGACGCCGACCCCACCCGCCCGTTGCTGCCACCGCAGCGCGAGTCGGACGTACCCGCGATCAACCTGGCCCCGCTGGATCAGGCCGCCAAATTGCTCGCCCATAGCGCGCAGGCGTTTCAGGCCGCCTATGCTCAACGCGCCGGCACCGGCTTCGATCTGGCAGCGAGCCAGCAGCGCCGGCTCAACCACCTAATGGGCCAGATGGAACAAGCACTCATCAACCCCGACGGCCTGCCCGGTCGCCCGTGGTTCAAGCACTTCATCTACGCCCCCGGCATGCTCACCGGCTACGGCGTCAAAACCATCCCCAGCGTGCGCGAGGCGATCGAGGCACGGCGCTGGGACGAGGCCAATCGCTATGCGGTGATCACCGCCACGGTGCTCGACGGCTACCGGAAAAAGCTCGATCAGCTAACTGCGCTACTGAACAAGGCACCCTGATTCGCGTCATTCCACCGGGAAACGGAACCATCGGGTAGGGAGCCGGAATCCTCCGGCCCCCTCCCACACCACCGTACGTGCGGTTCCGCATACGGCGGTTCACGAGTGACGCTGAAGATAGCGGCTGGTGTCGATCATCGAGACCAACCTCAGCCGGTCGAAGAAGGCTTTCGGAAACGCTTGATTCATGTGACTGGCACCGTTGTTCCACCACGGGCCATGCCCATTGTGTCCAGAGTGCCAGGCCCGTGCCTCCGACAGCTCTCGTTTGCGCAGCATCGCGGTACGCTGCAGACGCGTCTTGGCCTGTCGCCATAGCAGGCAACGCAGCCGACGCCGCAGCCATCCGTCGAGGTCCTTCCACACCGTCTTGCTCTCGCTGAGCTGGAAGTAGCTCACCCACCCTCGAAGCACCGGATTCAGTGTCTCGATGGTATGGATCAGGCTACGCCCGCGCCCCTGACGCAACAGCTCATGCACGCGGCCGGTCAGGCGCATCACGCTTTCCTGCGCGACCTTGAGCCTGATTCGGCCACCGGCGTTCGTCAGGGTGTAGCCCAGAAACGCCCGCTTCCAAGGCCGCGCACATGCACTCTTCGCTGCGTTGACCCGCAACTTCAGGCGTTCGTCCAGGAACACCTGCATGGCGGCCATCACGCGTTGCCCTGCCGCTTCGCTGCGGACATAGATGTTGCAATCGTCCGCATAACGGCAGAACGCGTGATGGCCGCCTTGGGGCGTGCCCTTGTCCCGCGCCGTTTCCACCCCGCCACGCATCAGACCCGCTTCCAGATAACGACGGATCAGCTTGAGCACCCGCTCGTCGTCGACGTGCCGGGCGACCCGCGACATCAGGATGTCGTGGTTGACCCGGTCGAAGAACTTCTCCACATCCATATCCACCACCCACGTCCGGCCGCGTTGCACGTAGTGCCTGGCCGCACGCAGGGCTTGATGGGCGCTGCGCCCCGGCCGGAAGCCGTAGCTCGATGCGGAGAACGTCGGTTCGACGAGCGGTTGAAGGACTTGCAACAGCGCCTGCTGGATCAGTCGATCCAGCACCGTCGGTATACCCAGTGTCCTTACCCCGCCCGAAGGCTTGGGTATGTCCACCGCACGCACCGCCGACGGCAGGTAACTTCCGTCCAGCAAGGCTGCCCTCACGCGGGGCCAGTGCCTCTTCAGCCAGTCCTTGAACGATCCCTCCGTCAGGCCATCGACCCCCGGTGCGCCACCGTTGCGCCACCGTTGCGGACCACCTTCTGATACGCCGCCCACACGTTGCCGCGTTCGATCACGACTTCCATCAGCCGTGATACCTCCGCTTTCGTTTGCCCGGCTGCCGCCGTGACCGACTCGGCACCACACGACCTCCCCACGGGATACTGTCCCGCCTCTTGGCCCTTGGCCCCAGTTTCCCGGGCTTCTGCTTCATCGTCGATCATCGAGGTTCAGTCGTCCTAATCGCGGTCTCTCATGTTCGGCCCTTCGGTCGTAACGCACCTACTATGGCCTCGGCTGACTTCTCGCTCCGTCTTGCAACGTCGCCCTTTCAGGCATGAGGCGAGATCTCCCCGGGTATGACGCACCTGCCTTCACGTTTATGCCTGTCGGATATACGCCATGTCGTTCTGTGCAAGTACCGGGCTTTGGCCTTTTCTGCTGCCTCACCCCGACACGTCGCCTCGTATCCGCTTCCTGTTCGTCAGGCCAACGCTTTGCCTCGGGCTTCCTCCAGACGTCCGGTCGCCCGAAACGCCCTTGCCTTCCGCTAGTCCTTCCCCTTGCCGGGTGGATAGAGGACTTGCACCTCCAAGCAGGTGCGCCCTGCCGGGCGCACCATGAAACGGGTCATCATCGAGTTCGCCAATTCAATTTGAACTACCCACCCTGCCCCATCACGGTGGCTCCGTTGCCAAACCGCTGGCAGCCTGCCACCAGGGTCGCTCCGAGGCTCGCTTTCATCTGCTATAAATCGCACGAAAAGGTCGTAATACATGAGGTATGACGGCCGTCAAAAACGGGGGTAATCGATGATGAAGTTGCGACGTTGGTTCGTTGCCGGCGTGCTGTTGATCGCCGCGATGGGAATACATTCAGAGCCGGTCTCTTTCGCCGACCTGGCGAAGCACGCGGAATACAAGGACGCAAAAATTTCGCCCAACGGGGAATATCTGGCCGCCACGGCCGTTGTGAAAGGTCAGACGGTACTGGCCTTGATTCATCTGTCTGACAGCAAGATCAAGGTCATCAGTCCGCGCGAAGATGATGACGTCATCGATTTCGCGTGGGCATCGCCGATGCCGTGTGATCTACACGGTGGGCCTGCACAAGGGCGGCTTTGACGCGCCGCTCGCCACCGGTGAACTGTTCGCCGTGAACGCGGACGGCAGCAGTGCGGACATGCTTTATGGCTACCGCAAGACCGGCATGAGTACCGGCTCTCTGATCAATCACGCCGTCTCCGAGCGTGGCACCGCACGCTTGATCGCCACCATCCCGGATGACCCCAACCATATTCTCGTCGCGGTCAGCTCGTGGGACAGCACGGGTTATGAGCTGGATCTGCCGCTGGTCTTTCGCATGGATGTCCGTACCGGCGACAAGGTCAAGCTGCTGACGGCACCGATGCGTGGCGTGAGTTTTCTCGCTGATCACCAGGGGCACGTACGCTATGCCTACGGACTGGCCAACGATGGCAGCAGCAAGGTCTATGAGCACCCTGTGGATGGCGATGGCTGGACACTGAATGCGGACTTGAGCGCCAACCGCTCCACGCCGCTGGCTTTCAGTCGTAATGACCGTGCGGTCTATTTCAGCTGCCCAGCCAAGACCGGCGGCTTCGGCATTTGTCGGCTGGACGTTGCGAAGCACACCTACGACACGGCGTGGAGTAACCCGAACGTCGAAGCCGATGGCTTGGCAAACGGCTTGGCCGAGGACAGTGTCATCGGCGTCAGCTTCATGGACGGCCTCCCCGGGCTTTCGGTATTCGACGCCGACTCCACCGATGCCCAGGCGATGATCCTGTTGATGAAGCAGTTTCCGGGCGAGCAGGTCGGCTTTACTTCCGGTACTCGCGATGGCCGTCTGACCATCGTGAAAGTGGAGGCAGACGCCGACCCGGGTGCTTTCTACCTGTTCGACCATAAGGCAAAGAAACTGTCCCTGCTGCTGTCACGCAAACAATGGATCGACCCCGCCAAGATGGCACGCAAGTAGCCGTTCGAATTTGCCGCACGCGATGGACTCAAGCTGCACGGCTATGTGACCTACCCTCCCGGTCAGGAAGACGCGAAAAACCTGCCTACGGTGGTGATGGTGCACGGTGGCCCCTTCGGTATTCGGGATCGCTGGAACTTTGAATCCGATGTGCAGACTCTGGCAACGCGCGGCTACGCCGTAGTGCAGGTCAACTTCCGCGGCTCCGGTGGTTACGGTTACGACTTCGAGCGTGCCGGTTGGCGCGAGTGGGGTGGCAGGATGCAGGACGACGTCACCGACGCCACCCGCTGGGTGATCGCTCAGCACATCGCCAATCCCCAGCGCATCTGCATCTATGGCGGCAGCTACGGCGGCTATGCGGCACTGGAAGGAGCGATCAAGGAGCCTGACCTGTACAAATGCGCGATCGGCTATGTCGGCGTCTACGACCTGCCGCTGATGTACCACCGCGGTGATGTCCCCCAATCCAATTTTGGAGAGGACTATCTCAAGCGACAGCTCGGAGATGACATGAAGCTGCTGGCCAGTCGTTCACCGGTGAACCAGCTCGACATGCTCAAGGCCAGGATCATGCTGGTCGTCGGTGGCAAGGACGAACGCGTGCCGTCGATCCAGGGCCTGTCCCTGCACCAAGCCCTGCTGGATCGACACATCGCGCACGAATGGATGCTCAAACCCGGCGAAGGCCACGGCTTCCATGACGAAGCCAACGTAGCCGAGTTGTACACCAGGATGTTGCAGTTCATCGGCGCGAACATCGGACCTGGCAAGACCAACTAATTCGGTTTCGAATCGTCGATTCCGCGTACATGCCCTTCGACCAACCAACGACCTGCGCAAACCCCCTCTGATCTGGCAAAGTGCAGCCATTCGTTGCCGTGCCACATCAAGGGAATCCACACCATGCATTCGTATCGTCGGCTTTCATTGGTCATCCTGCTGGCCTCAGCCAGTTTCAACGCCGCGGCAGCCACCGACCCGAACGGTTCGATCAGCTATGCACGCGACTCGGCCCAGCCAGTCGATCAGGGCTATACCGCACAGATATTGAAGGACACCACCGACCCTTCGTTCAACTCGCCGCTGACCGACTACCTGCCCGCCTCGTCCAGCGTGCCGACGCCGGAGAAGGTACTCGGTCACATCGCCGGCGCGCCGAACTACCTGCCCTATTCCGCTGACGTCTATCGCTACTTCCGTGCACTGGCAGCGGCCAGCCCGCGGGTCAAGGTATTCACCATCGGCCATACCGAGGAAGGCCGCGAAATGATTGCGGTGGCGATTGCCGACGAGAGCCTGCTGGCGGATCTCGACGCGAACAAGGCACGGCTGGCCAAGCTGGCCGACCCGCGCAGCATCAACATGGATGACGCCAGCGCCGACCAGCTGATCGCCAAGAGCACCCCGGTCTACTACATCACCGGCACCATCCACTCCACCGAAACCGGTGCGCCAACCGCGCTGATGGAGCTGGCCTACCGCCTGGCGGTGGACGACGCGCCCTACATCAAGCACATCCGTTCGCACGTGATCACCCTGATCACGCCCGTGGTCGAGGTCGATGGCCGCGACCGCATGGTCGACCTGTACAACTGGCATCTGGCGCACCCCGGCGAAAACTATTCGCCGCTGATGTACTGGGGCCACTACGTCGCGCACGACAACAACCGCGACGCGATGGCAATGACGCTGGACCTTACCCGCAACGTGGCCGATACCTATATCGGCTGGCATGCGCAGGTGCTGCACGACCTGCACGAGTCAGTGCCGTTCTTCTACGACAATACCGTTGGCGATGGCCCCTACAACGCCTGGATCGACCCGATCCTCACCGGTGAATGGCAGCAGCTGGGCTGGAACAACGTGCAGGCGATGACCAAACTCGGCATGCCCGGCGTGTTCACCCATGGTGACTTCGACACCTGGAGTCCGGGCTACCTGATGTTCATCGCCGCCATGCACAACGGCGTGAGCAGGCTCTACGAAACCTTCGGCAACGGTGGCGCCGACACGGTCAAGCGTATGCTCAACCCCGATGAATACCAGCGCACCTGGTACAAGCCGAACCCGCCGCTGCCGGTCGTTACCTGGTCGCAACGCGACAACAACAACTACGAGCAGACCGGCTTGCTCACCGCCTTGAGCTACTTCTCCGACAATAGCCAGCTGTTCCTCAAAAATTTCTATCTGAAGAGCAAGCGCTCGATCGAGAAGCCGCAGGAGGCCGGCCCGGCCGCCTATGTGTTCCCGGCCAACGACCCGCGCAACGGCTCGCAGGCCCAGCTGCTGCAGATCATGCAGCGCCAGCATGTGGAGATCAGTCGCAACAGTGCACCGATCACGGTAAGCGTGCCGAAACCTAAGAAGAAGGATGACAACGGTCAGCCCACCGGCACGACCTTGCGCACCTTCCCGGCCGGCAGCTACATCGTGCGCATGGACCAGCCCTATTCACGCATCGCCGATACCTTGCTCGACCGCCAGTACTGGTCGCCAAAGGACCCGCAGCAGCATCCCTACGACGACACGGCCTGGTCCATGGGCGACCTGTTCGACGTGCAGGTGGTGCGCGTCACCGACGACAGCATCCTGAAGGCGCCGATGAGCCAACTCAGCGGCGCGGTCACGGTGCCGCAGGGACTGGCCGCGGTGGATCTGCCGGACGCAAAGCTGCCGCGCATCGCCCTGATGCACACCTGGCTGGATACTCAGACCGAAGGCTGGTGGCGCATGGCGCTGGACCAGCTGCATGTGAAGTACGACTACATCAGCACCCAGGACGCGGCGAAGATCGCCAACCTGCGCTCGAAGTACGACGTGATCCTGTTTGGCCCGATCGGCGGTGTCAGCTCGCAGCAGATCGTGAATGGCATGCCGATGTGGGGCAATGCCATGCCGTGGAAAACCAGCAAGCTCACGCCGAACATCGGCCGCATCGACAACACCGATGACATACGGCCGGGCCTGGGCAGCAATGGCCTGGCCAACCTCAAGCGCTTCGTCAGCGAGGGTGGCCTGCTGGTCACCGCCGAGGACACCGCCAAGTTTGCGATCGACGAGGGCATGGCGCCGGGCGTGTTCGTCACGCCCACCGAGAAACTCAAGGTCGTCGGCAGCGTGCTGCAAGCCCGGTTCGTCGATCGCCACAGCCCGATTGCTGCCAGCTATACCCGTGACGACCTGGCTATCTACAGCGCAGCCGGGCAGTCATTCACCGTGTCCAACCTGACCATCGGTGACAAGGGCCTGCCTGTCGCGAAAGACTTCCAGCGCCCGACCGGCCGGGGTGGCCCGTATGACACCGACACGCCCGAGGGGCGCGTTCCGGTCGAGCCGCCTGCGTTGCCCAATCCCAAGCCGTGGCAAGCGACGGTGTTGAATGTCGAGCAAATGCGCAACAACCCCTGGCTGATTCCGGTCAACCAGCGGCCGCAGGTCATCCTGCGCTTTGCCGAGGCCGACAAGCTGCTGATCGCCGGCCTGCTCGATGGTGGTGATGAGATGGCCGAGCGCGCCGCCGTGGTCGATGCCCACTACGGCAAGGGCCATGTGTTGCTGTTTGCCAGCAATCCGATGTGGCGCGGTGAAACCATCGGCAGCTATCCGCTGCTGCTGAATGCGATCACCCATTTCGACAAGCTCGATACGCCCGTCAAACCCTGAGGCTGATAGCGAGCCTCACTCGTGGGCGATGCCCTGGTGCCAATCGAAACCAGGAGCATCGCCCACGAGTGGGCTCCTACGGGAGCATTCCTCCCTGGCTGAGACGGATTACTTCAACGGCTCCATCGCCGGCTTGACGACCGGCACCATCATCTTCTCGCGCTTCGCCCGAAACGCGCTGTCGGCATACCACTTCGGCCATACGCCAGGCTGGCTGAGATGCTGGCCGAGCTCATAAAGGGCCTGGGTATCCTCGAGGATGCCCGAGTAATCCCAGTTCGGATTGAACACGTCGTTCGGCGTGTGATATCGGTGGGCGGTGTAATCCCTGGCCGCCTTGTCACCCGCCGCCTTGCCGCCATGGAGCAGGTCCAGCCCCGAACTGGCCAGCATCGCAGGTACGCCAACCCGCGCGAAGTTGAAGTGATCGGAGCGGAAGTAGAAGCCGTTCTCCGGCGTGCTCTCCGGCGAGATGACCCTACCCTGCTTCTTCAAGACATCGGCCAGCATGTCCTCCAGTTGTGACTGGCCCTTGCCGATCACCGTCATGTCGTGGGCGCGACCGATGATGGGCAACGCATCCACCGCGATATCCGCCACGGTCTTGTCCAGCGGAAACACCGGCTGGGCCGCGTAGTACTGCGAACCCAGCAAGCCGGATTCCTCCAGCGTGGGCATGAAGAACAGTACGCTGCGCTGCGGCGGAGTCTTCTGATGCGAGAACGCATCGGCGATCTCCAGCAGCATGCTCAGGCCGGTGCCGTTGTCGATCGCACCGCTGTAAACCTTGTGACCCTTCAGCGACGGGTCGGTACCCAGGTGATCCCAGTGCGCGGTGTAGACCACCACCTCGTCGGGCTTGCTGCTGCCCGGCACCATCGCCATCACGTTCTTCGACTCGAAATGGCTGATCTTGTTGTGCAGGCTGATCGACGCCGTCGCCCCCAGCGGCACCGGCTTGAACCCCGGCTTGGCCGCTGATGCGGCGAGCTGGTCGAAATTCAGTCCGGCAGCGGCAAACAGCTTCGCCGCCGCCGCATGGGTGAGCCAACCGGCCACCGGCAGGCGTGGTGCCGGATCGACACTTGACGGCAAACTCAGCTGCGGACCACTGCCGCTGTTCTGCAACACGGTGAAGGGATACCCCGCCGCCGCATCGCTGGTATGCACGATGAAACAGGCCGCAGCCCCCTGCAATGCCGCCTCGGCGTACTTGTAGGTCCAGCGACCGTAATACGTCATCGCCCGACCGTTGAACAGCTTGGGATCGGAGGTGGCAAAACCGGGGTCGTTGACCAGCACGATCACCGTCTTGCCCTTCACGTCGACGCCCTGGTAGTCGTTCCAGTGCCAGTTCGGCGCATCCACGCCATAGCCGAGAAACACGATCGGCGACTGCTTGAGGTCGACTTGCGCCTTGCCCTGCAGGGTCTGCGCGATCATGTCGGTGTGATAGGCGAAGCTGGTGTGCTTGCCGTGCGCGTCGATGTCAAGCGCGACATGGGTGTTCAGCAGCAAGGTGCTTTCGGCAGGCACAGTCTGGAAGAACGAACCATGGTTGCCGGGCTTCAGCCCCATCCGCTTGAACTCGGCCACCAGGAATGCCGTGGTGCGCTCGGCCCCCACCGTGCCGGGCTTGCGTCCCCCGAAAGCATCGGAACTGAGGGTCTTGTCGAACCGCGCAAAATCGGTGGCATTGATCTGTGGCGCCAGCTCGACCGGCGCCACGGCCGGGCCATCAGCCGCCATGGACGTGGCTGCCAGCAGCGGAGTGCCGAGCACGCCAAGGGCAAGCAAGGCAGCGAGGGAGGATTTTTGCATCGGGAGGCTCCTGCAGGTGCGGACGATCCACCTTTCTAACGCTACCGGCCGGCGCTGTCCATGACCGGAGCAGCATCGTCGTGGGGAAAGCTCATCGACGACCGCTGATGCGCTACGCCGTTCGTCCGCCGAGCCAAACCAGCGGACTCAGGCGTGATCGTGCAGCTCGGTCAGGACTTCACCGGCATGCGACTTTCTCTGCCGAGACTTGGACTCGGCCTTTGACGCATCAAAAACCACGGCGCGATTGCGGCCATCATGCTTGGCCTGGTAAAGGGCATCATCGGCATTGATCAGAAGCTCACGCAACTCGTAGCCCGAGCTTTCAGTCGCCGCGATGCCAAAGCTGCCGGAAACCTGCACATCAAGCTCGTCTTCCATGGCAACGGAGGCCACCGCGAGGCGCAGCACCTCGACCCGGGCCGAGACCTGCTCCAGCGAGCACTCCGGCAACAGGATGCCGAACTCTTCGCCGCCCAGGCGGCCGAACACATCGGTGGAACGAAGGTACTTCTGACACGCCTCCACCGCGCGCTTCAACACCCGGTCACCGGTGGCATGACCGAAGGTATCGTTGACCACCTTGAAGTGGTCCAGGTCGATCAGCACGAGGCAGGCCTCGCGCGACGACTTCTTGCAATACTCCAACTGCCGCTCGGCCTCCGCCACGAAATGCTGGCGGCTGTAGATGCCGGTCAGGCCATCACGACGCGCCAGGCGCATGAAGCTCAACTGGGAACGCTTGATCCGGTAGGTCAGGAACGCAATGAAAGCCAGCAGCGACAGCAACAGGATGATCCACAACCGGCTCGCTTCCGCGCCCTTCTTGCTGAGTGACTGCTGCAGTTGAAGAATCCTGTTTTCCTTGTTGAGCGCATCGATTTGCTGTTTTTTCGCCAATACTCTCTGGTTGACGATCTGATAGGCCAGCACCTTCGCACTCAATCGACTCTGATAGCCCCCGTTGGCCACGACGTATTTTTCGAGGTTCGTCAGGGCACCATTGCCGTCACCCTCCATTTTTTCGACTTGGTAAAGTACTTGATAGGCGTTCGCCGTCGACTCGGAATATGGCCTGCTGACATTGCTGGCCAAGGCGCTTTTGGCAAATTTCGTTGCCGAGACAAGATCGCCCTCCATCCAGTAAGCCTTGGCCAGCTCAGCCTCGAACTCCGAAATCTGGGGCGGAAAGCCTGCTCGCAGAACCTTCGGGTAGCTCGCTTGCAGCAAGCCGACGGCAGCCTTTGACTGGCCCTGTCGTATGTCGAAACTCGCCAGCAAAGCCTGAAAACTCAGAGAAAATAGTGTATCTCCTGCCTTACTGCATGCTTCCGTACCGTCACGGAGCTGGTCTGCAGGCAGCAGTGCGCGGCCACTTCCAAACAGAGCATCGGACTTAAGGAACCAGCCCCTGCATGCACTTTTGGCGTCAGTGCTTTCCTTGATCAGTTGATCGGCATATCGAATGGACGCATCGTACTGGCTTGCCTCGTTGTACAACTGCACCATGGCAGTGAGGCCCTGAATGCGAACATCAGGTTCCTTCATTTGCGGCAACTGCACCAGCAATGGATTCAACCTGGCAAAGGCTTCCTCGTAGCGAGACTCGGCCACCAACACATCGATCAGATTGGCATTGGCGCGAAATGCCAGAACGGGATCCACGGTTTGATCGGCAATTGATGTCAATAATGGCAGCGCTGCATCGTAGTTGCCCGCAAATGCGAACTGCCGCGCCTCGAGATAGCGCAGATGCAATTTCTGTTGCGATGAGAGACTCACCGCAACCTCATCGAGTCGACGCATCAGCTTGTTGAACTCGGCGTGACTCGAGGGCTCGACGTTTTCAGCTTGTCTGATCAACTGCGCCGGATCAGCGGAGACGGGCGCATTCGCAGCAACCACGCCTGCCACGAATAAAAGCGGCAGCGCGCAGTATGGGAGAACCAACCTGTACCTGCTCGCCTGGTTCATTGGCTAGCCAGTGGTTGCAGACGAAAAAATGGCAGGTCGTGACGCCGAGGCTTCAATCACGATTTTTAGCCATTGCCATTGTCATCGCCCTCTTTGCAGCTGCCGTCACACTCTTCCTGCTCCTGCTCCTCCTCGTCATCCTGTTCCTCGCCCGGTTTGGCAGGACTGATCAGACAGCAGAAAGGATCCTGACCCAGCAACACCTGCAAACCCCGCTGATCCCTGGCAAGAATTGCCGTCCGCAACTCTGGCTTGATCTGTGTTCCCGTCAATGCAACCGCCAGCGCCTCCGTGTCAGCATGACGCCACTGCGCATCCTGACCAACACTTTCAAGAAAATCGATAACGTCGAACATTGGTTGTCCCCTGAGTTCTGGATGTTCAAGAGTCAGCTGAATGATCAGCAACCCCACCCGGTGCAGTTTTCAAGCATTTGTCTTCAAGCACTGAGACCTTCGTGCACTGCGCCGTAGCAAGCATCGAACCCATACGGCCGCCGAGCCAAAATACACCATCAACCAACGATATACACAACGAACCGTTTTCCGTGCCCCCCGATTTCCCATAGGTCATGGCAAGCCAATTTCCCCTGCCGAGGCAGATCTCTCGGCGACTCTCCCGCAAACACAACGCCTTGCTGGTTATCATCGCCAGGTCTCTCGATGGAGACATGAGCCGCCTCCGCCTTTGCCTTCAAACGGCATCAAGCACAGCCCGGTCCAATGCTGATAACCGCACCCGGATTTCGGCGTTAACCTGCAACGGACGAGCCGGTGGAATCACCAATGTATCGGCCATGCCGATATCTGCTTGAGGCAGGTCACCCAGCCTCACCCGCTCGATCCGCGCCGTTTGAATCGGCAACGTCGGCGCCCGGTAAATGATCACCTCGTGCTCAAGCGGATAGTCCCGCGCCAACACCTCCACCAGCAGTTGCCGGTAGGCCGGGCCGGTGGAGAAGCGCGCCAGCGACTGGTCACCGACCAGGCCGACCTGCCACAACACCAGATAGGCCGTGGGATCGAGCCTGCGCTGGTAGAACAACAGCTGGCTGGCCTCGTAGTGCTGGCAGCCGTAGGTGCCGGGGTCGATACCGAGATCGGCGTACAGGCAATCTTCGGCGGAGATACCGGGCTCCATGTGCGCGGCGTAACCTTCGCTGCGGGCGACCGCGATCGACTTGTGCGGCGCCCAAGCGAATACGCCGGGGTGGCCGTAGAATACGCCGCACACTTTCTTGCCCGCACGCACCTCGGTGAGGATCGCCTCGACCATCTGGCGGTACGTCTGCATGCGCGACTTGCCCTCGCGGTAGTACGGCTGCAGGCTGCGTACATCGGCATGCATCTTCGCCAGCCACAGCTCCACGATGCCATCGGAGACCCCGGCAAACACCACGTCCGCCTGCTCGATGTAACTGCGCGCCAGCGGGCCGAGGTGTGAACCAAGGGTCATGCCCACGCCAACGCAGACCAGGCTGCCGGGAGAACGGCTTTCATTCATTCGGATAATTCGCGTCGTCGAGGAAGCCGCGACCTTATCGCGACTGCCTGCCATGACTCCAGCCCGGCGTCGCGGCAATCTCCTACGACTTCGGCGGAAACGCCTCCATCAAGGGCCGGATCAGGTCCAGCGGCAGCGGAAACACGATGGTGGAGGACTTGCCGTTGCTGGACATGTCGGCCAGCGTCTGCAGGTAACGCAACTGCAAGGCCTGCGGTTGCTGCGACAGCATCGCGGCGGCGTCGCGCAGCTTTTCGGCGGCCTGCATCTCGCCCTCGGCGTGGATCACCTTGGCGCGACGTTCGCGTTCGGCCTCGGCCTGGCGGGCGATGGCGCGGACCATGGTGTCGTTGAGGTCGACATCCTTTATCTCGACGTTGGCCACCTTGATGCCCCACGGGTCGGTGGCTTCATCAAGAATGGTCTGCAGGGTGCGGTTGATCGACTCACGCTGGGACAGGATCTCGTCCAGCTCATGCTGACCAAGCACCGAACGCAGCCGCGTCTGCGCCAGCTGGCTGGTGGCCTGCAGGAAGTTCTCCACCTGCAACACGGATTTATCCGGCTCCACCACGCGGAAATACACCACGGCGTTGACCCGTACCGAGACGTTGTCGCGCGAGATCACGTCCTGTGGCGGCACGTCCATCACGGTGATGCGCAGGTCGACACGCATCATCCGCTGCACCACCGGAATCAGCAGCACCAGGCCCGGCCCCTTGGTGCCGGTATAGCGACCCAGGGTCAACACCACGCCGCGCTCGTACTCCGGCACTACCTTGACCGCAGCGAACACGAACATCACCGCCAGTATTAGCAGCACACCCACAAATCCAAACATGATCATCTCCCATGAATCAAAGGTTGTTGAAGCCCGCCCGGGCCACGCCTTGCCGCCGCGTGGATCACACCGGCTCCACCGATAAAAGCAGCCCTTCCCTGCGCACGACCCGTACCGCCGCACCGGCGGGAAGAGCGGCCGTGCATCGCACGCGCCAGCGCTCGCCATGCAGCATCACCCAGCTTTCGCCATCGGCAGCGACCGGCTCCAGCAGCTCTCCGGTATCGCTTAGCAGCGCCGCGTCACCGGAAAACGCCCTGGTTCGCCGTGCACGAAAAATCACCCAGACGAGCAGCCCGAGCAGCGCTGCCGCGGTGACGGCGAGGCCGCCAATCACGCCGAGATTGACGCTGTAGCCGGGCACATCAGCCTTCATCAGCATGGTCGATCCCAGCACAAAGGCCGCGATGCCGCCCAGGCCCAACGCCCCCATGGTCGGCTGCACCGCTTCGCCTACCAGCAAGCCGATGCCCAGGGCCATCAGCGCGAGCCCGGCATAGTTCACCGGCAACAGCTGCAAGGCGTACAAGCCGATGAGCAGGCTGATCGCCCCGGCAATACCCGGCAACATCACGCCGGGATGAGTCGCCTCCAGCACCAGGCCGAAGATGCCGCCCAACAACAGCAGATAGGCAATGGTCGGATTGGTGATGATGGCCAGGAATCGCGTGCGTGCACCGGGCGCGTAGTCACGCACGGATGCACCGCTGAGCTCCAGGGTGACGCTGTGCCCCCCACCTGCACCGTGCGCCCGTCCGCCTTCGCCAGCAGATCAGCGACGTCGGCGGCGACGAAGTCGACTACATGCTGCTGCACCGCTTCGTCAGCAGTCAGCGTGGCCGCACCGCGCACCGCCCGTTCGGCCCAGGCCGCGTTGCGCCCGCGCAACTGCGCCAGCGAGCGGATGTAGGCAATCGCGTCGTTCACCCCCTTTTCGGTTTCGGCATTGCCATGGGACGAACTCGCCTCATCTGCGGCACTGGAAGTGGCCGGAGCTGGCTTGCTGCTGGCCTTGGGCAGCGGCATCGGCGTGCGGCCACCCAGCGAGACTGGTGTCGCCGCACCCAGGTGGGTGGCCGGCGCCATCGCGGCGATCTGCCCGGCGTACAGGATGTAGGTGCCAGCCGAAGCCGCGCGCGCACCGGCTGGCGCCACATACACCAGCACCGGCAACCTGCACGCCAGCATGCTGCTGATAATTTGCCGCATCGATTCGGACAGGCCACCCGGCGTATCCACTCGCAACACGATCGCCCGCGCGCCGTCGGCCGTCGCCCGTTTCGATGCATCGACGAAATACTCGGCAGCCGCCGGCCCGATCGGGCCATCCAGCGAAATCTGCGCCACCATGCCGGCCGACGCGGTGGCATCGGCAGGCGGTAAAGCCGCCGCCAAGGCGACCTGCAAAAACAGCAGCCCGAAAGCCATCCAGCAAAACCGTGAGACCCAGCGTGTAATCACGTCGACCTCCGCACTTGATTGCGCTCTTGAGCACTGTAGCGCGGCAAGCATTCAAAAACCGATGAAGGCCGACCACCAACCATCGGCAGCGTCCGTGCCACCATTTGCCAACCGTTCCGTGCAAGGCTCGCCTCCTTCCAGCTCCGCCCCGAGGATGACTGATGTTCAAGGAATACCCCCGCTACGATGCCACCGGCCTGGCCGATCTGATCGCCGCCGGCAGCGTCTCCCCCGGCGAGGTGCTGGAAGCCGCGCTGGCTCGCGCCGCCGAGGTCAATCCACGCGTGGCGGCGATCTGCATCCCGATGGACACCCTCGCGCGGCGGCGGACACAAACGCCGCTATGGGGACCGTTTGCCGGCGTACCGTTCCTGCTCAAGGACATCGCGCAGGACTACGCCGGCGTGCCAAGCACCTCAGGCAGCCGGGCGCTGCGGAACTGGGTGCCGACGCAGCATGCGGAAATCGTGCAGCGGTTCCTCGATATCGGACTGGTGGTGTTCGGCAAGACCGCCACGCCGGAATTCGCACTGAAGGCGGAGACCGCGCCGCAGGTGTGGGCGCAACCCACCCGCAACCCCTGGGACCTCACGCGCTCGCCGGGAGGCTCCTCCGGCGGTGCCGCCGCGGCGGTGGCGGCAGGCATCGTGCCGATGGCGGGTGCCTCCGATGGTGGCGGTTCGATCCGCATCCCCGCCGCCTACTGCGGCCTGTTCGGCTTGCGCCCTTCACGCGGTCGCGTACCTGGCGGCCCCGATCATGGCGAGTTCTGGGAGGGCGCATCGAGCCAGCACGTGCTGACCCGCAGTGTGCGTGATTCGGCACGCATGCTCGACGCCATCGAGGGCGCGGATGTTGGCGCGCCGTTCGCCATCGTCCCGCCGGACCGCCCCTACGCCGAACAGATCCTGCGCCCCGGCGGCCGGCTGCGCATTGGCTTCAGCACCGAATCGCCGCTGGGCACGCCGGTGCATCCCGAATGCGTGCAGGCGGTGCTGCACGCGGCCCAATTGCTCACCGACCTTGGCCACGAAGTCGAATCAGCGCAGCCACAGATCGACGGCCACGCGCTGGCGCGCAGCTATATCAGCATGTATTTCGGACAAACCGCAGCGAGCATGGCGCGCGCGATGCAGCTGACCGGTGCCAGCGAGCGCGCGTTCGAACTGGAGACGCGCATCCTCGGCCTGCTTGGCCGCACCCTGAGCGCCGGCGACTATGTGGAACAGCACCTGCGCTGGAATGACTACGCGCGTGCGCTCGGCCGCTTTCACCAGAGCTACGACCTGTATCTGACACCAACCACGGCGCAGCCGCCCCATCGCATCGGCGAGCTCGCCACGCCGGCACTGCAGCAAGTGGCGGCCAGGCTGGTGCTGTCACTGGGAGCCGGACGCCTGCTGCTGAAGAGCGGCATGGTCGACAGCCTGGTCACCACCAGCCTGCAACGCGTGCCGTTCACCCAGCTGTCCAACCTCACCGGCACGCCCAGCATGTCGGTGCCGCTGCACTGGGCGCCAGCCGAGGCTGGCGGCGTGGAACTGCCGTATGGCGTGCAGTTCGTGGCGCGCTTTGGTGACGAGGCGACGTTGCTGCGCCTGGCGGCACAACTGGAGCTGGCGCAACCGTGGGAGCAGCGACGCGCGCCGCTGTGACGAACCGGTGATTTCGTGCAGGGAAAGCCGCGAATCAACTGCTCAGGCCAGCGCATCCTCCGCCGCCACGAAGCCACCGGTTTGCCGCTGCCACAAGCGCGCGTACAGACCTTCGTGGGCGATCAGCTCGGCATGGGTGCCGCTCTCCACGATGCGACCCTTGTCCAGCACCACCAGCCGATCCATGCGGGCAATGGTGGACAGCCGGTGCGCGATGGCGATCACCGTCTTGCCCTGCATCAGCAGGTCGAGGCTGTCCTGGATTGCCGCCTCGGCTTCGGAATCCAGCGCGGAGGTGGCTTCGTCGAGCACCAGGATCGGCGCGTCCTTGAGCAGCACGCGGGCGATCGCGATGCGCTGACGCTGGCCGCCGGACAGTTTCACGCCGCGCTCGCCGACCAGTGCGTCGTAACCGTGCCGACCCTCGCCATCAACCAGTTGCGGAATGAACTCGTCGGCACGCGCCTTGCGCACCGCCTCGGCAATCTGCGCGTCGCTGGCGTCGGGGCGACCATAGAGAATGTTGTCGCGAATCGAGCGATGCAGCAGCGAGGTGTCCTGGGTGACCACGCCGATCTGCGAGCGCAGGCTTTCCTGGCCGACCTGCGCGATGTCCTGGCCATCGATCAGGATGCGTCCGTCCTCCAGGTCATAAAGCCGCAACAGCACGTTGACCAGGGTCGACTTGCCGGCACCGGATGGGCCGACCACGCCGATCTTTTCCCCCGCGCGCACGGTCAGCTCCAGCCCGGCGATCACCCCGCCCTGCTTGCCGTAGTGGAAATGGATCCGCTCGAAGTGCACAGCGCCGCTGGTGACTTCGAGCGGCATGGCGCCCGCGCGATCCTGCACCGCGCGCGGTTGCGCGATCGTGGTGATGCCATCCTGCACGGTGCCGACATTCTCGAAGATGCCGTTGACCACCCACATGATCCAGCCGGACATGTTGTTGATGCGGATCACCAGCCCGGTCGACAGCGCAATCGCGCCCACCGTCACCTCGCCCCTGCTCCACAGCCAGATCGCCAGCGCCGTGGTGCCCGTGATCAGGAAACCATTGAGGGTGGTGATGCTGGCATCCATCGCGGTGGTGAGCCGGGTCATTCGGCGCAGCTTGCCGGTCTGCTCGGCCATCGCATCGGCCACGTAAGCCTCCTCGCGGCGCGTATGCGCAAACAGCTTGAGCGTCAGCACGTTGCTGTAACCGTCGACGATGCGCCCCATCAGCTTCGACTTGGCCTCCGACGCCTTCCATGAGCGCTGCTTGATACGCGGAATGAACCAGCTCAGCAGGCCGACGTAGCCGAATACCCAGACCACCAACGGCAACGCCAGCCATGCATCCGCGTGGGCAAACAACACGATCGCGCTGCCGGTGTAGACGATCACGTACCACAACGCATCGACGATCTGCACCGCCGATTCGCGCAGGCTGGCGCCAGTCTGCATGATGCGGTTGGCAATGCGCCCGGCGTAGTCGTTCTGGAAAAAGCCCAGGCTCTGCCGGATCACATAGCGATGGTTCTGCCAGCGGATGCGGTTGGTCAGGCTGGGCACGATGGCCTGGTTCACCAGCAGGTCGTGCGGCTGTTGAGGATAGGCCGCGCCACCAGCGCCACCACGGCCATCCAGACCAGCTCGCGACCATGCTGCTGGAAAAACGCAGACCCCGGCACGCCCTTGGCCATGTCCACGATGCTGCCGATGAACCCGAACAACGCGACCTCGACGATCGCCACGCCAAAGCCGACCACGATCGCCGCCACGAACACCGGCCACACCTGGCGCAGGTAAAACGTGTAGAAGCGCCATACCGACGCCGGCGGCATCGTATCGACTGGCTCCCTGAACGCATCGATGAGTGACTCGAACCAGCGGAAGATCATGGGTTGTCCCGGATTTGCCAAGATGCACAT
This sequence comes from Rhodanobacter sp., assembly GCA_041663105.1. Taxonomy (GTDB): domain Bacteria; phylum Pseudomonadota; class Gammaproteobacteria; order Xanthomonadales; family Rhodanobacteraceae; genus Rhodanobacter. The sequence continues at coordinate 244,234 of JBAZRB010000003.1, read as the reverse complement.
TGTGATTGAATCGTCGTCACCACGGAGTGTTACGGACGAGGAGCGAGGCTGCCTCGCACAGCAGGAATCGAGCGCAGCTCGACACTCCGAATCTGAACGCCGCCCCTCGCCATACCGGCCACGCAGGCTTACTGCGATTGACCGACCGCGACATCGCTCCGATCATGCCCGGATGTCCAGACTGCTTCGCTACACCCTGCTCCTGCTGCTGGCCCTTGGCAGCATCACCTTGCACGCCCAGAGCGACACGCCAGCACCGGCTTCGACCGCCCTGGCGATGACCCCGGCGCAAGCGCTGAATCAACTGGGCGACCAGCTTGATACGGTCAAGGACAAGCTCAAGGACAAGACGACCGAACCGCCCGTGGCCGACCTGCGCCAGACCGCGCTGAGCGTGCAGGACCAGGCCAGCCAACTGGTCAGCAGCCTGACCCCGCAGATGGCCGTACTGCAGGCGCAGCTCAATGTGCTCGGGCCAGCGCCGGCCAAGGGCGCGCCGGCCGAGGCGTCCGAGGTCACCACCCAGCGTCGCCAGCTCGACAAATCCAAGGCCGCGCTCGATGCACAGATCAAGCAGGCGCAGTTGCTGGGCCAGAACGCGCTGCAACTGGCGGAACAGCTCACCGGCCTGCGCAACGACATGTTCCAGGCGCGTATCACCTCACATACCGCCACGCCCTTCAGCCAGACCTTCTGGGCCGACCCTGCGCGCAGTTTTCCGGACGACTGGGCGCGACTGAAGCGACTCGGTTTGCGCTGCGCCGATGCCTGGAGCGAAGCGTGGCAGCCACCCAACCGGCAGCCGCTGCTGATGTGCCTGGTCGCCGCGGCGCTGCTCCTGCTGGTAGGCCGCTGGCTGCTCGAGTGGTTGCTGTTTCACCTGGCGACACGGCACGTGCCGGACGGCCACCTGCGCCGTAGCGCCATGGCGACCGCCGTCGCGCTGAGCGCCGTGCTTACCACCGGCCTGGCTGCGCAGTTGGTATACCTCGGACTCAACTGGAACGACATCCTCGACCCTGATCTGGACGCGCTGGCACGGTCCTCGGTACGACTGGTGTTTTTTGCCGCCTATGTCACCGGCCTGGGTCGGGCCTTGCTGTCCGTGCGCCGACCTTCCTGGCGCCTGCCGGCGCTATCGGACCTGTCTGCGCGGAAACTGCGCCGCTTCCCCTGGCTGCTGGGCGCCTCGGCCTTGCTGTTCGGCCTGTTCGAAAAAACCAGCCGCACCATCGGCACCAGCCTGCCGGCCACCGTCTCCACGCGCGGGCTGATGGCGCTGGTCATCAGCGGCCTGATTGGCGTCGCCCTGCTGCGGCTGCGGCGGGCGCGTGGCGAACTGGCTGCCAACGGTGCAGAAGTGCCCGCGTGGCCGGTATGGATAGCCCTGATCAGCGGTGGCGCCACGATCGGGGTGACGATCAGCTGGCTCGGCGTGGCCACCGGCTATATCGCATTGGCATTTTTCGTCGCCGTGCAAATGCTCTGGATCGGCGTGATCGTGGTCAGCATCTATCTGTTGATCCACCTGACAAGTGACCTGATCAATACCCTGCTGCTGCCTCGTGGACGCAGCGGACAGCGACTGCAAGCCACCTTCGAGCTGGCCCCGCACACCCTGGAACAAGCAGCCGTGCTGCTGGTCGGGGTGAGCCGGATACTCCTGATCCTGCTGGCCATGGCCACGGTGCTGACGCCATTCGGCGCAGGCCCCGCCGACCTGCTGACCAGCGCACAGCAGACCTTCAGCACGCTCACCCTGGGCCAGCTGGCCATCGAGCCGGGCACTATCGTCAAAGCCTTGCTGGTACTGCTGATTGGCGTCGTCCTGCTGCGTATTCTCAAGCGCTGGATGCGCGAGCAATTGCTGCCCAAGTCCACGATGGAAGCGGGCATGCAGGACTCCATCACCACCCTGCTCGGCTACCTCGGTGGCCTGCTGGTGCTGGTGCTGACCCTGGCCGCGCTGCATGTCGACCTGAAGAGCATCACCTGGATCGTCAGCGCCTTGTCGGTCGGCATCGGCTTTGGCCTGCAGGCGATCGTGCAGAACTTCATTTCCGGCCTGATCCTGCTGGTCGAGCGGCCGGTCAAGGTCGGCGACTGGATAAGCCTGGGCACGCTCGAGGGTGACATCCGCCGGATCAATGTGCGGGCTACCGAGATTCAACTTTGGGATCGATCCACGGTGATCGTGCCCAACTCGCAGTTGATCACCGAAAACGTACGCAACGTGACCCAGTCCAATGCCCTGGGGCGAGCCAAGATCACGTTGCCGATGCCGCTGGATACCGATGCCGCCAAGGTGCGCGAACTGGTGCTGGAGGTGTTGTGCGGCCATCCCGGCACCCTTGCCACACCGGCGCCCTATGTGCTGCTTGAGAATCTCGACGCCGGCTCGATGACCTTCAACTGCGTGGCCTATGTCGGCAGCCCGCGCGACGTGGCCGGGGTGAAGAGCGAGTTGCTGTTCGAGATACTCGAGCGCCTGCGGGTGGCGCGCCTGCCGTTGATCCGCGCACAACTGGTGCGCACCCTGCCGCCCCTGCCCGAACATCAGGACGAGCGGGACTGAGACAGCAGACAGCGTCAGCCTTGGCATTCCCTTCGCAGCGGAGCACCGGTCATGACCACGGCAACCTCCTCGGGCAGCACCATCATTCCCTGCCTGCGCTACCGCGACGCACGCGCGGCGATCAGCTGGCCATCCAAGGCGTTCGGCTTTGCGCAACAGGCGGTCTACGAGAACGAACAAGGCCGGGTGGAACACGCCCAGCTGACCTGGGGCAGCGGCATGATCATGCTGGGCGAGGTCAGCGACAACGACTTCGGCCAGCACATCGCCCAGCCCGACGAGATCGGCGGCCGCGAAACCCAGTGCGCCTGCGTCATCGTCAAGGACGTCAAGGCGCATTATCTGCAGGCCCGGGCGGCAGGCGCCGTGATCGTCAATGACTACGCCGAAAAGGAATACGGCGGCGCCGGCTACAGTTGCCACGACCCCGAGGGGCATCTGTGGTACTTCGGCAGTTACGATCCGTGGCAGGTCGGGTAGAAAAACATCAGGCCGACTCCCGTCGACCTGATGTTCAGAACATGCGCTGAAACGCATTACTGCGTACAGGATTTACCATGTTCCGGATGGTTGCCCTTGGCCTTCGCATCGGCCTCACTCATGTACTCACCGTGCTTGGTCTTGCCGTACCACTTGTCGTTCGGGCAGTGGTAGACCTTGCTGCTGTCGTTGACCCAGACCATGCCCTGGCCGCCACCGGGCGCGGCATGTGCAACCGATGCAGGCATCGATTTTTTCGAGTTCGCCGCCGGCATCGCCGGTGCTGCCGGAGTCGGGGCAGCTGCGGCGGCGGGCGCTGCAGCTGCAGCTGCCTTCGTCGCTGGCGCACTCGCGGCATACCATGCCTTTACGCCCTTGTGGCCTCTGCAGGCGCCGCGCTTGCTGGCCGTGTTGGTGTAGCTGCCGTCCTTGCACTGACCAGTGGTACCGGCTGGTGCGGACGCCTGTTGTGCGTATACGGCCGGAACCGCCAGCAGACAGGCCAGCGCCAGAGCAACAAAACGTGTCGATTTCATGAAGACTCCCTCCCGATGTGATCGTGCGATAACAGATTCAGGCACCCGCAACCTCAGCGCCTGCAGCGCGACTATGCCGAAAAATTCCGAACCGGAAGAGAGCCGTCCAGCCGGCGTTTATCCCGCAGACCGCCAATCCGCATGAACTTGCGCAATGGTGCGTCGACGGTGCGGCGACATGTCATGACTGTTGCCCCGACATGTTGCCGCTCCGGCTCCTGCGCCTCTATCGAACGGGGGTCTGGACTCTCGGTGGCGAGGATTGCCTCATCTTCAGGGTAGAACCCGGTCTCGCCACGGCATACATCTGCCAGCTGATCTGTTTCAGCAAGGCCTCGGGGTCGTTGCCCTGCGCATACAGGTCGCCATGGGTCCTGCCTTTCAGATAGCGAAAATCCGACCGGGCGTGCAAGGCATCCAGCACCGCCTGCAGACGATGCACGGCACCATCGAGATAGTACGAATCAGCCGTGCCGACGATCACATGGATCTTGCCATCCAGATCGGGCTGCAGCTGTTGCCAATGGGTCCGCAAGCGCCGCGCGATGTCGTAGTGCTCACACCAGTACGCCGCCACATGGGGATCCACCGCACCGGTCTCGCGATCGAACAACGGCGCCGGCCGGCCATCGGCAGCTCGCGGCGAGAACACCCATTCGTACGAGGCCATCTGCCCGCCGTAGGGTCCCAGCACCTGCTCCAGCTTCGCGTCTGCTTCCACCGTGCCCTCGCCATGGCCGTTTACGCGCAGCAGCGGCCAGTGAGTGCCATCCCCGCGAAAATAGACGTTGGCACCGGGCGAATAAAGATCGACGCCCGAGAAGTCGTGGAAGTCGACCGGGTCCGGCGAGGTCGACCAGGTACCGCCGAAAAGCTTCGGGTAATTCGTCTGCAACCACAGCGTGGCCCAGCCACCGGAGGAGTGACCGGTCAGCAGACGGCCGGAAGCGGTGCCATCCATGCGATAGCGTGATTCCAGCGAGGGAATCAGTTCCTCCGTCAGCGCATTGCCCCACGGACCGTTGTTCACCGAATCGGCAAACTCGTGGGTGCCGGCAGGGCCTGACTCGTCGAGAAACACCCAGATCATGGGTGGCACCTCGCCCTTGCGCATGGCCAGGTGCACACCGACCAGGGCGGTGAGCATGCGGTTCTCATTGCCGCCATAGCCGTGGGTGTAATACACGGTGGGAAAACGGGCACTGCCGCTGCGGTCGTAACCCGGTGGCAGCAACACCCAGCCCCGCAGGTGAATCGGGTGGCCCCAGAAGGTGGTCAGCGTTGGACTGATCAGGTCGACCCGCTGGGTATGCGCGCGGGCGTCAGGCGCCGCCGCCTGCAACTCAACAGACGACCCGCTCAGCTGCCATGGGTAGGGCTCCGGCTGCACCCGCACCAGACGCAGCGTGGTGGGGGTGATCGCCGGCAGGTGCACGCTGATCACCGGACTGATCAGATCGCCGGTGTTGCGGCCGGTGTAGTTGTAGCTGTGGTCCAGATCCAGCACCGCCTGCAGCAGGTACTCGCCCGGCGGCAGGCTCGAAAATCCGCTGGGAAACGCCTGGCCATCGGTGTCGATGCTGACCCGCTCGCCCGGTGCCAACCGGCTCACTTCACGGGCTGCGACCGCGGTGCGGTGCGGATGCAGTGAGTCCGCATCGACCACCCCGATCTTGCCACCGTTGGCCGCCTCACGCGCGGCACTCGCCTCAGTGGCAAATACCAGCAGACGCCCGGACACCGGCCGGGTATCCGCGCCATCCAGTTCCACCTTGAAGATCGGCGGCGTCTGCGTCGCATGCCAGCGCAACGCGAGCGCGCCACTTACCAGCACCAGCGTTACCGACAACAGCAGGATCGCCCACACCGACTTGTGCATGTTTCGCCTTTCAACCTGTCATCGTCATCCTGCAACGCGGCAGCACGCTGTCCGGCTGACCGCCGTCTGCAGGATGCCAGAAATACCTGCGTCGGCGACATCGCATGCACGGCCTCGCTGATCGTGCATCAAGCGCCGGAGCGTGATGCATCCGGCGCCCGCCCAATCAGTCCTTGTCGGCAACCGCCGGTGATGGCGGCTTCAGCGGCGAGTGCGGTCGCGCCACCGCATAGATCTCCCAGCTGATCTGCTTGAGCAGGGCCTGATGGTCCTTGCCCACGGTGTACAGATCCATATGCGTCTTGTTGGGCAGGAAGCGGAAGTCGGAGCGCGCATGCAGGCTGTCCAGCACCGCCTTCAGCTTGTGCGCGGCACCGTCCAGGTAAAACGTGTCGGCGGTGCCCACGATCAGATGGATCTTGCCATCAAGATCCGGCTTCAGGGTCGGCCACTGCTGTTGCAGCCGATAGGCAATGTCGTAGTGATCGCGCCAGTAGGCGACCGCGGCCGGGTCGACGGCGCCGGTGTCGCGATCGAACATCGGCTCGGGCCTGCCGTCCTTGCCGCGCGGCGAGAACACCCAGTCGAACGAAGCCAGCTGGCCGCCGTACGCACCCAGCACCTGCTCCAGTTTCGCGAACTGCTCGAACGTGCCCAGCACCCTGGCGTGATCGCGCACCAGCGGGTAAGCCGAGCCATCCGCACGGTGATAGACATTGGCATGCGGCGCGTACAGATCGATGCCGGTGAAATCATGGAAGTCGCTGGGATCGGGCGAGGTCGACCACGTGCCTCCGAACACCTTCGGGTAGCGCGTCTGCAGCCACAACGTGGCCCAGCCGCCGGAGGAATGGCCGTTGAGGAAGCGACCGTTGACGTCGCCATCCATGCGGTAGCTGGCTTCAAGCTGCGGAATCAACTCGGTGGTGAGCGCATGCCCCCACGGGCCGTTGTTGACCGAGTCGGCAAATTCGTGGGTGCCGGTGGGGCCTGACTCGTCCAGGAATACCCAGATCATCGGCGGCATCTCGCCCTTGCTCATCGCCGCATAGACACTGACCAGGGTGCCTTGCACCCGATCGTTGTTGCCGCCGAACCCCTGCGTGTAATACACGGTCGGATAGCGCGTCGCGGACGTTGCATCGTAGCCCGGCGGCGTCAGCACCCAACCACGCATGGTGATCGGCCGACCCCAGAATGCGCTCAGCGAAGGGCTGACGAAGTTGACCAGGGTCGCGTGCTTGCGGGCGGCGGGCAGTGCGTCACGAATCGCCTGCGGCACATGACTGGACAACGCCCATGGATTGCGCGCCGGCAGCACCTTGTCGAGCCGGATCGTCGGCAGCGCCCTGGTCGGCAGATGCACTTCCACCACGTCGCTGACCAGGTCGCCGGCTTCGCGCCCGCCATAGGCATAACTGTGGTCGACATCGAGCACCGCCTGCAGCAGATAGTCGCCGGGCGGCAGGTGCGAAAAGCCCGCCGGATCAGCCAGCGCGTCGGTATCGATATCCACCTGCTGCCCCGGCATCCAGCGACCCACCTCGCGAGCGGACACCGCCGTCTGCGTGGCGCTGAACGGGTTGGCATCGACCTCGTCCACCGCGCGGCTCTTGCCCTCGGACTCCTTCAGTGCATCGGCCCTGGCGGCCTTGGCATCCACCGCAAACAGCAGCAGCCGGCCCGACGTCGGCTGACTCGAGGCCGCCCCCATCTGCACATGGAAAAACATGTGGGCCGGTGCGGGCGCGCCATCGGCATGCGCACCTACCAACACCAACAAGCAGCCCAGGCACAGCGCGGCGGAAACTATCTGTCGAACAGGACGCATGGTGAATCTCCCCTTGCTCAGCGATGGAATAACCTGCTGACACCGCCCCATGGCGTCAGCCGGCAGGTGCGGTCATTCGTCGCGCATGGCTGCCGCCGTCACCGGCACCAGCCGCAGATCCTGGAAATCGAAACTGAAGTCAGTCAATGGCGACACTGGCTTCATGCGCATGTCGCGGATCACGCCGTCCTCGTCCAGTGCAAACGTCACGAAGGCATCCGCATTCAGGGCGCGATCGTCCCAGTGCACGATGAAGCTGTCGTGCTGCCACGGCGTCAGTGTGCCGACCAGCGCCTTGGTATGAGAGAACTTGAGGCGCAGCTTGCCGTGCTCGTCGCTGATGCTCACATCGCCATACCAGGGGTCGCGATACGTACCCGCGTACTTCACCAGCGGCAGCGACGGCTTGCTGTTCTTGTCGCGCGCAGCCTCGTGCCGGGCCAGGCTTTCATCGGCCCTGGCCCCGCCCAGCTTGACCGCCTTGTCGTAGACCGCGACCCAGTCGGTCTTCTTGTCGGGGTTGAGGTAGGCATCAAGCACGCGCCAGGTCACCGCGTTGAATGCCGCACCCGACTCCTGGTTGGTCAACACCACCACGCCCAGATGCAGCCCCGGCACCAGGGTCACGCGCGAGACCATGCCGGGCCAACCGCCGGTATGCCAGACCAGCCGCTGGCCGCGGTAGTCGGACAGGAACCAGCCCTCGCCGTAGCCGTAAAAGTTCGGCACCAGCGGTGCCAGCTCGGGAATCGGCGGCTTGCCGATGGTGATCGGAGTCAGCATCGACCACATCTCGTTCCGGCTCTGCTCGGAGAACAGCCGCTGCGGCTTGCCGTCTCTGCCGAGGGTCGGCAACGCACCACCGGCAAGCTGTACGTTCATCCACTTGGCCAGGTCATGCACGCTGGCGTAGATGCCTCCGGCGCCCGGGTCGTTGAGCCAGGCCATCGGCGGCACCGGCTTGAGATCCTTGAAGTTGAAACGGGCGTGGCCCATCGCCACGTCCATGCCAGGCTTCAGATACGTCTTGTCGATCAGCGACTCGTCCATGCCCACCGGCTTGAAGATATGGTCGCGCACGAAGTCGGCATAGCTCTGACCCGACGCCTGTTCGATCACCAGGGTGGCCACCGCGAACAGGATGTTGTCGTAGGCGTAGTGGCTGCGGAAGCCGTTCTTCAGAGGCACGTAACGCAGACGCTCGACCACGTCCCTGGTGGTGTACGAGGTCGGTGGCCAGTACAGCAGGTCACCAGCGCCCAGCGACAAGCCGCTGCGATGCGCCAGCAGATCGCGGATGCGCATCTCGTGGGTCACGTACGGATCGGACATGCGGAACCACGGCAGGTGATCGATCACCCGGTCGTCCATCTTCAACTTGCCCTGCTCGGCCAGCATCTGCAGCGAGGCGGCGGTGAACGCCTTGGTATTGGAGGCAATCGCGAACAGCGTGTCCGCATCGACCTTCGCCGGCTTGCCGATCTCGCGCACGCCAAAGCCCTGCTCCATCACGACCTTGCCGTCCTTGACGATCGCCACCGCGATGCCCGGCACGTCGAAGGTCTTGCGCGCGCTGTCCACGTAGGCGCCGAAGTCCTGCAGCTGGGATGGCAGCAACGGTCGCACGGTGTCATGGGTCGACACCGGCGGCGGCATCTGCGCGGGCGCTTGCGCCCACGCGCCACTGGCAACCACCAGCAGGGCGCAACAAGCCGCCAGCGCCGAAGGCCGCAAACGGGGGGAGATAAATGGCCGGGACATCGCAGACTCCGCTGTTGACAGTGCCGCAACTATCGCGGCAAACCGGTCGGGAGGCCAGCGCAAGCTATCGCGTTCCGCGCACGGTGCTCGACGCGCAGCGCCGCAACCCCGATCATCAACGCCCCGCGCGACATGAACTCACGCGCCTGCAAAGCGAGCACGACGAATGGCCTCAGCGGTTGAATGGATGGGCGAGCACGCCCTGATGCTGTGGCCGCTGCTGATCCTGGCCGGGGTGCTTGGTGCCGACCTCGCCTGGCAGCGTCAGCGGCTTTGGCAACGCGAACGGGATAGTGAAGGCCGCCATCGCTCCGCGCTCCGGCGCCACGCCGCCGTCTGGCTGATGCTCTGCCTGCTGGCGCTGTTTGCGGGTGTTGCCGCCGCCGCAAACGCCACGCCGCCCGGCGAGCTGCCGCGCTTCGACATGGCGCTGGCGCAGAGCCTGCACGACGATGTGCCGCTGCCGGCGCTGCGCGTCATCGCAGTGCTTACCCACCTGGGCAGCACCCTCGTCATCGCACCGGCGGCCGTGCTGGTGCTGCTGTTCTTGCTGCTGCGCCGGCAATGGCGTCAAGCCATCGCCTGGACGCTGGCCCTGGGCGGCTTGATGCCGGTCAATGACGGCCTGAAGCTGCTGTTCCAGCGCGAACGACCGCTGCACGACCACGGCTTCCTCACCGAGCCGGGCTGGAGTTTCCCCAGCGGCCATGCCTTCGGCTCGATGGTGTTCTACGGCATGCTGGCTTACGTGCTGCTGTGCCAGTTACCGCCGCGCTTTCACCGCGGCGTGATCGTGGCAACGGCAGTCATGATCGGCATGGTCGGCAGCAGCCGCATCCTGCTGCAGGTGCATTATTTCAGCGACGTGCTGGCGGGCTATGCCGCCGGTGCCGCCTGGTTGCTGCTGTGCATCGGTGTGGCCGAATATGGGCCCCAGGACAAGCACCACTTATCCGCCGCCATCACACCAAGGCCGTCGCCATGAACGATCTGTTCGCCCCTGCCTCGCCACTGAATTCGCGTGTCCGGGTCGGTATCGGCGGCTGGACCTATGCACCGTGGCGCAAGCTGTTCTATCCATCCGGCCTGCTGCAGCGGCGTGAACTGGAGTACGCCAGCCGTCAGCTGCGGGCGATCGAGATCAACGGCACCTTTTACGGCGCGCAAAAACCAGCGACCTATGCAAAGTGGGCATCCGAGACACCGGACGGTTTCATCTTCTCGTTGAAGGCGCCCCGCCACATCACCGAGGGCAAGCCGCTGGCGCAGGCCGGGCGGGGCATCGAAGCCTTCGTGTACGGCGGGCTGGCGGAGATGGGCGACCGGCTTGGCCCCATCCTCTGGCAATGGCCGCCTTCGCGGCGTTTCGACGCCGATGATCTGGCGGCCTTTCTGGACCTGCTTCCGCGCGAACTGGCCGGCCAACCCTTGCGCCACGTGCTGGAGGTGCGGCACCCCAGTTTCGCCTGCGAACGCTATCTGGAGCTGGTACGCGCCCGTGGAGTGCCGACCGTATTCACCGACTCAGCAGACTACCCGTCACTGGCCGATCTCAGCGGCGACTTCAGCTACGCGCGCCTGATGCGCAGCGTCGACGAGCTCGAGTGTGGTTACCCCGGCGAGGCGCTGGATCAGTGGAGCGCTCGCGCGAAACAGTGGGCGGCGGGCAACGACGTGATTGATCTACCGCATGCCGGGGCACCGTCGGCCAAGGGGCCGTTGCGCGACGTGTTCGTGTTTTTCATTGGCAGCGCCAAGCACCGAAATCCGGCCGCCGCCATGGCACTGCAGGCGCGCATCGACGCATAAATTTGTGGCGCGACAACAATCTGCACGACGTTCGGTTTGTGATCCGGCTGGCGGGCATTAAGCTTTGCGCCTGCCCCCTTCCGGCGAACCGGCATGCGCAAGCTCAATCCCATCATCCTGCTGGCTGCGCTGGTTTTCGCGTTCGTGCTGTGGCAACGGCATGCGCCGACCTCGCCGCCAAGCCCATCCAGCCCTGCAAGCGTTGCTCCCGGCACCGCGCAAGTGGCGCGCGAAGCGGCGACCAGCGTCGACCTGCCCGATTTTCTGCCCGCGGAGGCACGCACCACGATCGACCGCATCTCTCACGGCGGACCGTTCGAGCACAGTCAGGACGGTGTGGTGTTCGGCAATTACGAACGCTTGCTGCCGGCCCGGCCTCGCGGCTATTACCACGAGTACACGGTGGAAACCCCCGGGGCACGAACCCGCGGCGCGCGGCGCATCATTACCGGCGGCACGCCGCCGCTGGTCTTCTACTACACCGACGATCACTACCGCAGTTTCCGCCGTTTCCAGGTGCGCCCATGAACGCGCGCAGCTCCGAGCTGGACCTTACCCGACCGCTCAACAGCGGGGTGTACTTTGTCGGCGGCACCGACCTGGCGCGTCTGGCCAGCCGGGCGGCTCGCGATGAGCTGGTAGTATGCCGCATTGATCTGGCCGGCTGCCACGACAAGGACGAACTGCTGCGCCGGGCGGCAACGTCGCTGCAGCTGCCGGCCACGTTCGGCTACAACTGGGATGCGCTGGCCGACTGTCTGCGCGACCTGGGCTGGCTGCCGGGCTGGGGCCATGTGCTGCTGTTCGAGCACAGTGACGAACTGCGACGGTCGGCCGAGGCCGACTTCGATATCCTGCTTGGGATTCTCGATGATGCGGCCACTTTTGGTCTGGACCACGACCAGCCGTGGTTTGCGTTTCTCGCTCTGCCCGGCGACAGCGGCGATGATGGCCACACTTCGCGCTGAAAGCGTGTCACGCTCCCGCCCCCTGAATTTTCCCGAATCCCTCCACTTGGATAACCATGCAAACCCTCGATTTTGAACTGGAAGGCGTATACGTCGAACTCAACATGCTGCTGAAACTCAGCGGCCTGTGCGACAGCGGCGGCGCGGGCAAGGCCATCGTGGCCACGGGCGCGGTGAAAGTGGACGGCGTCACCGAGCTGCGCAAGACGTGCAAGATCCATGCGGGCCAGATCGTGACCATTGACGACATTGAAATTCACGTACTGCCGGACGCACGCTGAACCGTTCCACGGCGTTCATCGCCAAACCATCCGACAGGTAACCCCGGGCAACGCACTGACGAAAGACATCATGCAAGTGATCCGGCGTGACCGCAGCCACCCGACTGCATCCATTCCGTTCGCCGGCACGTAACGTCCTTATCGTCAACGAGGCCTGCCATGATTCCCAGATTCGCCCTCAATACCCTTCCCCTGGCCACAGCCTTGCTGCTGGCCGGGCTGACTGCGTGCGGCCCGGTAGCCGCGAACGGTGACGTGGTGCGACTGCCTGCACCCACCGTGGATGCCAGCCCGGCGACAGCCCCGCACGAAGAGACTGCCGTGCTGGCCGGCGGCTGCTTCTGGGGCGTCGAAGCCGTGTTCGAGCACGTCAAGGGTGTGCAAAAGGTCACCGCCGGCTACTCCGGCGGCAGTGCCGATACCGCGCATTACTACGAGGTCAGCGACGGCAATTCCGGCCACGCCGAATCGGTGAAGGTGCAGTTCGATCCCTCGCAGGTCAGCTACGGCCAGTTGCTGCAGGTGTTCTTCTCGGTGGCGCTGAACCCGACCGAGCTCAACCGCCAGGGGCCAGACAGTGGAACCCAATACCGCTCGGTGATTTTCTACGGCAACGACGAGCAGAAAAAGATTGCCGACAGCTACATCGTGCAGCTCAGCACCGCCAAGGCGTTTTCCGCCCCGATCGTTACCCAGGTGGTGCCGTTGAAGGCGTTTTATCCGGCCGAGGACTATCACCAGGATTACTTCAGGTTGCATCCGAACAACCCTTACATCGTCATCAACGATGCGCCGAAGGTGACGCATCTGCAGAAGTTGTTTCCCGCGCTGTACCGCAACGATCAATCCTTCGTCGATGTCCGCCTGCGCTGATCAAGTCGGCTGACCTGACCTTTACCGCCTCGACTTGCGTGAGGCGGCACGGCCCCCATGTCTTGGGCTCTGCGCCCTGCCGCGCGTCGCCTCAGACATCACCCCAACGTGCCGCCTCACGCATCCCACCCGACACCACCGGCCAGTGATCTCACCCGCAGTTTTCTGGGGGTATTCCGTTTCAGCGGCCGTGCCCTGCAACTGGTCTGGAGTACCAGCCGCGCACTGACGATCGCGCTGGCCCTGCTCACCCTGGTCGCCGGCCTGCTGCCTGCTGGTGTTGCCTTTGTCGGCGCGCATATCGTCGACGCCGTGGTCTCTGCCAGCCGCTTGTGGGCAGCCCAGGGCAACGCGCCGTTGCGCCCGGTATTCGAATGGGTGGTGCTGGAAGGCGTGCTGGTGGCGGCGCTGGCCGGCGCACAACGCGGGCTTTCATTGTGCCAGTCGTTGCTGCGGGCGCAGCTGGGGCAGCGCGTCAACGTGATGATCCTGGAGAAGGCGCTGACCCTCGAACTGGCGCATTTCGAGGACTCGGAGTTCTACGACAAGCTCACCCGCGCCCGCCGCGAAGCATCCAGTCGGCCGCTATCGTTGGTGACCCGCACGTTCGGCTTGCTGCAGAACGCGATCTCGCTGATCAGCTATGGCAGCCTGCTGTACCAGTTCTCGCCGTGGGCGGTGGCAGTGCTGCTGCTCGCTGGGCTGCCCTCGTTTTTCGCCGAAACGAAGTTTTCCGGCGATGCGTTCCGGCTGTTTCGCTGGCGCTCGCCCGAAACGCGCATGCAGCTTTACCTGGAAACCGTGCTGGCACGCGAGGACCACGCCAAGGAAGTGAAACTCTACGGCCTGGGCCCGCTGCTGCTGCAGCGCTATCGCGACATCTTCCACACCCTGTACAGCGCCGACCGCAACCTGACCATCCGCCGCGACAGCTGGGGTTTCGGCCTCGGCCTGCTGGGCACCCTCACCCTGTATGGCGCTTACGCGTGGATCGCGATGAGTACCGTGGTCGCCCGCATCACCCTGGGCCAGATGACGATGTATCTGATGCTGTTCCGCCAGGGCCAGGCGGCGGTGTCGGCGATGCTGTCGGCGATCGGCGGCATGTACGAGGACAATCTGTACCTGTCCACTCTCTACGAATACCTGGAAACCCCGGTGCCGCTGGCGACCGGCAACGTGCAGCGTGGCGCGCATCCCGACGACGGCATCCGCTTCGAACAGGTCAGCTTCACCTATCCCGGCGCCAGCGAGCCCGCACTGCGCGACATCGACCTGCACATCCGCCCCGGCCAGTCGCTGGCCCTGGTCGGCCAGAACGGCTCGGGCAAGACTACCCTGATCAAGCTGCTGACGCGGCTGTATTCGCCCGACAGCGGCCGCATCCTGCTCGACGGCACCGACTTGCGCGAGTGGGATGAGGCCACCCTGCTGCAGCGCATCGGGGTGATCTTCCAGGACTTCGCGCGCTACCAGATGCGGGTGGGCGAAAACGTCGGCGTCGGCGACGTGCATCATTTCGAGGACGCCGCGCGCTGGCGCGACGCCAGCGACAAGGGCATGGCCAGCGAGTTCATCGACAGCCTGCCGGCCGGCTTCGATACCCAACTGGGCAAGTGGTTCAAGGACGGCCGCGAGCTCTCCGGCGGGCAGTGGCAAAAGATCGCCCTGGCGCGCGCCTTCATGCGTTCAAAGGCGGACATCCTGGTGCTGGACGAACCCACAGCCGCGATGGATGCGCAGGCCGAGGCGACCATCTACGAGCACTTCCGCGAACTGGCCGGCAACCGCATCGCGATCCTGATCTCGCACCGCTTCTCGACCGTGCGCATGGCCGACCAGATCATCGTGATCCAGGATGGCCGCATCATCGAGCATGGCGACCACGCCCAGCTGATGGCGCAGAACGGCCACTATGCGCACCTGTTCACGCTGCAGGCGCAGGGTTACCGATAATCGGCCCCTGCCGGAGCGACCTTGCGGTCAAGCCTCGAAGCAGGGACCCAGCTCCCGCACCTCGATCGTCGCCCACTGTGCCGCCGGACATTCGGCGGCGATGGCGACCGCCGCTTCTTTGCTGGCGCAATCGAGCAGGAGGAATCCGCCGATCATTTCCTTGGCCTCGGCAAAGGGGCCATCCTTGATCAGGCACTTGCCATCACGCTTCTGCAGCCTCACCCCATGGTCATCCGAGCGGAGCGCCTGACTGGTGGTCAGCAGGCCGCGCTCCTTCAGACCAGCACTGAACGCCAGCATCTCTGCGTAGGCTGCGCGTCCCTGCTCTTCAGACCGGGTTTCACGTTGGCCACGGGGTTCAATAATCAACAGGAGATATGCCATCAGTTCTTTACCTTGGTCGGGATCCATATGTGCCGGCAGCGATCAAACGACTTCTTCGGCGAGACTGGCCTGCTCATGATCGATCCTTCGAGCGTTCGCAGTCAGTTGCTCGTTGCTGGAGAAGTGCATGTTCGCGAGCGTTGTTGGTGAGCGCAGCGGCCTGCAGAAAGGCATCGTGGGCCTCGTCGAGGCGACCCAGCTTGCTCAGAAAATCGCCGCGAACACTTGGCAGCAAATGATATTGCCTGAGCGTGACATCCGCAGCCAGCGCGTCGACCAGGTCCAGACCAGCCTGCACGCCGAAGGCCATCGACACCGCCACCGCACGGTTCAATTCGATCACCGGCGATGGCATCAACTGCACCAGAGCGTCATACAACTGCGCGATACGCGTCCAGTCGGTCGCCTGCGCGGTCAGCGCGCGCGCATGGCAGGCTGCGATCATCGCCTGCACGGTATACGGGCCAACCGGGCCGATCTTCACGGCCCGCTCCAGGGCATCGAGCCCGCGACGGATCAGCAACCGATCCCATTGCGCACGATTCTGTTGCAGCAGCAGTACCGGCCGACCCTCGCCGTCGACCCGCGCCCGTGAGCGCGACGCCTGGATTTCCATCAGGGCGACCAGACCAAGCACTTCGGTCTCGCCGGGCATCAGCCCGACCAGCACGCGGCCCAGCCGCAAGGCCTCTTCGCACAGGCCCGGACGCATCCAGTCGTCACCGGCGGTGGCGGTGTAGCCCTCATTGAAAATCAGATAAATGACTTCCAGTACCGAGCCCAGACGCTCAGCCAGCGCGGCCGTGCCCGGTACTTCGAACGCGATCTGCTTCTGTGCCAGGGTGCGCTTTGCGCGCACGATGCGCTGGGCAATGGTCGCTTCCGGCTGCAGACAGGCGCGCGCAATCTCGCCGGTACTCAAGCCTCCAAGCAAACGCAGGGTCAGCGCCACCCGCGCCTCGGTCGAAAGCACCGGATGACAGGCCACGAACATCAGCCGCAGCAGGTCATCGCCGATCTCGTCATCCATCGCGATCTCGACCCTGGTCCAGTGCTGCTCCTGTTCGGATACCAGCTCGTGGCCAAGCAGCACATGCTTGCGCTCGATCAGCTTCTGCCGGCGCAGATAATCGATTGCCCGACGTTTCGCCGTCGTCATCAGCCACGCGCCGGGATTGTCCGGCATGCCATCGGTCGGCCAATGCTCCAGTGCCGTCAGCAAGGCGTCCTGCGCCAGATCCTCGGCCAGCCCCACATCGCGAAGCATGCGCGAAAGGACTGCCGTCACCCGTGGCGATTCGATGCGCCAGAGTGCGTCGATACTGCGCTGCAGATCGGTTGCCATCATGGCGCCCAATGTCACCACCAGCTCGCGGCTGATGCAAGCGGCGCATGCGTTCAGCACTCCCCGCGCAACCGGGATTCCTGCTGCCGCAATTCAGGTGTCAACGCGTCGCCGAAGTCCTCGGCCTCGAACACCTGGCGAATCTCGATCTCGGATTCGCCATCAAACGGATTGGGGCAACGCCTGACCCACTCGATCGCCTCGTCCAGCGAGCGCACCTGCCACAACCAGAAGCCGGCGATAAGCTCCTTGGTCTCGGCGAACGGACCATCAATGACGGTGCGCTTGCTGCCCGAAAATTGCACACGCGCCCCTCTGGCGCTCGATTGCAGACCTTCGCCGGCTAGAAGCACGCCGGCTTTCAGCAACTCTTCGTTGAAGCGCCCCATGTCGGCGAGGATCTGCCTGTCCGGCAAGATACCCGCTTCGGAGTCCCGGGTGGCACGAACCATCACCATCACGCGCATTGGTCTCTCCCCAGCTTGAATGAATGTTTCAACGGTTGTCATCGGGCGTATTCGTCGTGCGGACGCCACCAACCGCCAAGTTGATCATGGCGATCGCCAAACGGCGAGTTCTCCCAGCTCTCCTGCCGCCCCATCGGGGTGAGATCCAGCAGGCTCCAATGGTTGCCGAGCCCCTCGACGCCGCGCTGGCTGGTGAAGTAGGTTCGATAGACATCGGTGCCGTCGCGCAGAAACACGCTGAGGCCGAAGGTTTCGCCCTGCGCCGTGGTGAGGCCCAAATCCGTATTGAAATCGCTGTCCGCCGCGGAGTACCAGGGCACACGCCAGCCCATGCGCCGGCGAAATGGCTCCAATTTTTCCAGCGGCGCCCGCGATACCAGCGCCAGCGTGGTGTCGCGGGCATGCAGGTGTGCGGGATGCCCCAGGGTGTCGACAAACATCGAGCAGCCCGGACAGCCCGCGTCAGGCCAGCCATGCACGCCCGGCGCGAACATGAAGTGGTAGAGGATCAGTTGCCGACGCCCCTCGAACAGGCCCGGCAACGAGGCCTCGCCCTCGGACGAGTCGAACCAGTAATCCTTGCTGATCCGCACCATCGGTAGTCGTCGCCGATCGGCCGCCAGGGCGTCGCGCTCACGGGTGGCGCGCTTTTCCCGCAGCAGCAACCGCTCGCGTGCAGCTTGCCATGCCTCTTGCGATACCACCGGCGGAAGTAACGGATCAACGACCAGCATCGTCACGAGGCTCAGCCCTGCTTCTCGCAATTGACCATCCAGTGCACGCCATAGCGGTCGACCAGCATGCCGAAGCGGCGCGCCCACGAGGTTTCCCCCATCGGCATGGTCACCTTGCCACCCTCGCCCAGCAGACCAAAAATGCGCTCAGCGTCAGCCGGTTGAGCGATCCTGATCGAGACCGCATGGCCATGCATGCCAGGATACGGTTCGCCGGTCGGCGTGCACCAATCCGAGCCCATCAGCTCGGCATCGCCCACGGCAAGACGCACATGCGCCATCAGGTCGCGCGTCTCCGGTGCAGCCTTGTCGCCGTCAGGCATGTCGCCGATCGTCACTTTCATCGCGATCTCGCCGCCCAGGCACTGGCGGTAGAACTCGAACGCCTCCGCGGCCTGGTTCTTGAAGAACAGATAGCTGACCAATTGCATGAGAATGTCCTCTTTCGTCTTGTGGTGTAGCGATTCACCCTGCGGCGCCGGGCTGCAGGACGGCCTCAACATGAGCTTGCCCTGCTCGCTGGCTCTGTACTGACGACGAATGGCGCCACGCGAATTCGACAAATCATTGCAACGACCCTTCAGGCAGTTGTCACCGACGCTGGAAACGGCTCCCGCCATGCATCCAGTTCACAAAGGCGGTCATGCCAACCACGTACGTGGGTGAACTCATCCAGCGGGATCTGCGCGCGCTCGGCGTAGGGCAAGCTGATGGCCACGGCGAAATCGGCGACGCTGAGCCGTTCGTCCACCAGCCAGCGGCGGCCCTGCAGATGCGCATCGAGAACCGCCGCATAGCGTCGAAACTCGTTCTGCGCCTCGGTCACCACGGCGGTATCGGCAGCGCCGATGTCGAAGCGCGGCTTGATGATGTGCTGGAAATACAGTTCGCCCGCGTGACGGCCGAAGTGCTGCAGGTTCCAGCTCAGCCAGCGCAGGATTTCGATCTGGCCGCCAGGATCGTGCGGCCACAGCGCCGAGCCGGCGCATCGGGCCAGATGGCACATGATCGCATCGGCTTCCCACAGTCTGCGTTCGCCATCCACCAGGGTCGGCACCTTGCCGTTGGGATTGATCGCCAGATATTCGCTGGTGCGGTGCTCGCCCCGATCCAGCCGTAGAAACACATAGTCAATCGGCAACTGCAGGTATTTCGCCACGGCGCAGGCCTTGCGCGGGGAGAGCACATCTGAATAGTAGATTTTCACGAAGCCTGGCCCCCTCGGCGTGATGGCTCGATGGCGGCTCGGCGACCACAAGCCGGGAACCCGCCGGCACCGCCAAATGGCGATCCCTTGTCACCACGACGAATGGAATCAACCGGAATCGACATCGAACAGCTCTCCCGCCTCCCGGCTTGACCCTGCCCGCCCACTCACCCCATGCTTGGACGTCTTTGTCCACCTGAAACATACGCATGAGCAGTCGCTACAACGCCGCCGACATTGAAGTCCTCTCCGGCCTGGACCCGGTCAAGCGTCGTCCGGGCATGTATACCGACACCACCCGTCCGAACCATCTGGTGCAGGAAGTGGTGGACAACTCGGTGGATGAGGCGCTGGCCGGACACGCCAAGTCGATCGAGGTAGTGGTGTATGCCGATGGCTCGGTCGAGGTCAGCGACGACGGGCGCGGCATGCCGGTGGATATCCATCCGGAGGAAGGCGTCTCCGGTGTCGAGCTGATCATGACCCGGCTGCATGCGGGCGGTAAGTTCAGCGGCAAGAACTACAACTTCTCCGGTGGCCTGCACGGCGTCGGCGTCTCGGTGGTGAATGCGCTGTCCGACCGGGTCGACGTGAACATCCGCCGCGACGGTTCCGAATACCACATGGCGTTCGAGCACGGCGACATGGTCAGTCCGCTGCAGGTCACCGGCAGCGTGACGAAGAAGCGCAGCGGCACCACGCTGCGTTTCTGGCCGGAAGCAAAGTATTTCGACTCGCCGAAAATCTCGCTCGGCAAGCTCAAGCACCTGCTGCGCGCCAAGGCGGTGCTGTGCGCCGGCCTCAACGTGAAGCTGACCGACGAAGCCAGCGGCGAAGTGATCGAATGGCATTACGAGGATGGCCTGCGCGACTACCTGCGCGGCGAGCTCGACGGCAGCGAAGCGCTGCCGGGCGAATTGTTCGTGCATCACATGGCGCGCGACGTCGAAGGCCTGGAAGTGGCACTGGCCTGGCTGCCCGAGGGCGACCTGGTGCAGGAGAGCTACGTCAACCTGATCCCGACCGCGCAGGGTGGCACCCACGTCAATGGCCTGCGCACCGGCCTCACCACGGCGATCCGCGAGTTCTGCGATATCCGCAACCTGCTGCCGCGCGGCGTCAAACTGGCACCGGAAGACGTGTGGGAACGACTCGCCTTCGTGCTGTCGGTGCGACTGCAGGATCCGCAGTTTGCCGGCCAGACCAAGGAGCGACTGTCCTCGCGGCAGACCGCCGGCATGGTCGAAAACGTCACCCACGACGCCTTCAGCCTGTGGTTGAACCAGCACGTCGAGATGGGCGAGCGCATCGCGCAGCTGGCGATCGAACGCGCCAGCGCCCGGCTCAAGGCGGCCAAGCAGATCGTGCGCAAGAAGATCACCCAGGGTCCGCAACTGCCGGGCAAACTGGCTGACTGCACCGCCACTGATCTCTCACGCACCGAGCTGTTCCTGGTCGAAGGCGATTCCGCCGGCGGCAGCGCCAAGCAGGCGCGCGACAAGGAATTCCAGGCGATCCTGCCGCTGCGCGGCAAGATCCTCAACACGTGGGAAGTGGAATCCACCTCGGTGCTCGCCTCGGAGGAAGTGCACAACCTCGCCGTGGCGATCGGCTGCGATCCGGGCAAGGACGACATCTCCGGCCTGCGCTACGGCAAGGTGATCATCCTGGCCGACGCCGATTCGGACGGCCTGCACATCGCCACCTTGCTCACGGCGCTATTCCTCAAGCACTTCCCGCGACTGGTCAGTGAGGGACACGTGTTCGTGGCGATGCCGCCGTTGTTCCGTGTCGATGTGGGCAAGCAGGTGTTCTACTGCCTCGACGAAAGCGAGAAGCTGGCGATGCTGCAGCGAATCGAGCGCGAAAAGATGAAGGGCGCGGTGAGCACCACGCGCTTCAAGGGTCTCGGCGAGATGAACCCGCCGCAGTTGCGCGAATCCACCATCCACCCCGATACGCGTCGGCTGGTGCAGCTCACGATCGGTGACGATGATGGCACCAGCAAACTGATGGACATGTTGCTGGCGAAAAAGCGCGCCGGTGACCGCAAGTCGTGGCTGGAAGAGAAAGGCGACCTGGCGACGCTGGACGTCTGACTCGACGACTCGATGCTGCCGATCGTCACCGACGCTCGGCAGTCGCCAACATATCCATCACCCTTCGTTGACATCGAAAACTTCCATCGAAGTTTTTGCATCCAGCTGCGTGCATGCCCCGTATCTACCGGTGCCTCCACTCCCCGAAGCGGAAGACATCCAGAGATCACCCATGAAGATTCACCCGCATATGCGCAAGCTTGCCATTGGCCTCACCATGGCATTGGCAACCGTCGCCACCGTGCCCGTGGCACTGGCGGCATCGATGGATTCGATGAGCATGCAGAAGGCCGTCATGGTCGGTGGCGTTGCGATGCATCCGTCAAAGAACATCATCGAGAACGCGGTGAACTCGAAGGATCACACCACTCTGGTCGCCGCAGTGAAGGCCACCGGCCTGGTTGACACGCTGTCGGGACCGGGTCCGTTCACCGTGTTCGCCCCGACCAATGAGGCGTTCGCCGCGCTCCCGGCCGGCACGGTCGAAACTTGTTGAAGCCGGGAAACAAGGCCACTCTGACCAAAGTGCTCACCTGCCATGTGGCGCCTGGCAAATACACCGCGCACGATCTGGCCAAACTGGGCAAATCCCATGGCGGCAAAGCGACGCTGAAGACGGTCGAAGGCGAGTCGATCACCGTCGCCGGCAAGAACGGCAAATGGACCGTTACCGATGCCGAGGGCGATGTCGCCCACATCACCATCACCGACGTGACCCAGTCCAATGGTGAAATCTTCGTGATCGACAAGGTACTGATGCCGCAATTCCCCGCATCGATTGGCAACTCCCCCGGCCACCTCGACGACTTCGTCGGTGCGGCCTTTTTTTGCGGGCTGTGCGGCGCTATCGTGCGTGCTGGCTTCTTTCGAGCAAATGCGCATGGCCCTGCTTCCGCCACTCGACCTCAAGCGCTGGATAGACGAGCACCGCCACCTGCTGAAACCTCCGGTAGGCAACAAGTGCATTGTCGATGGCGACTTCATCATCATGATCGTCGGCGGCCCCAATGCGCGCACTGACTATCACCTCGACGAAGGCCCGGAATTCTTCTACCAGCTCGAAGGCGAGATGGTGCTCAAGGTGCAGGACGACGGCCAGGCACGCGACATTCCGATCCGCGCCGGTGAGATGTTCTATCTGCCGCCCCGCGTGCCCCATTCACCGCAACGCATGCCCGCCTCGATCGGCCTGGTGATCGAGCGCCGCCGCCTTCCCCATGAAAAAGATGGCCTGTTGTGGTTCTGCGAGCGGTGCAACCACAAGCTGTTCGAGGAGTACTTTGTGCTCGAAAACATCGAACACGACTTTCCGCCGGTATTCGATCGCTTCTACGGTTCGCTGGTGGCGAGAACCTGCAACGCCTGCGGCCACGTCAACCCCGCACCCGCCAACTACCTGTAGGAGCGCACCCTGTGCGCGATGCTCTCCGTCATGCCACGCGAGAGCATCGCGCACAGGGTGCGCTCCTACAACAAGATCAACCATTTTTCGGCCATGCGGCGCAAGGACATATCGAAGCTGCTGTCACCCGCCACATCAGCCACCTGCCGCCATGCCAGCGCACGCGACTCCGCGTTGATGATGAAACGCTCATCCTCACCGGCACGAATGACGTAGCGCACGTCGTAATGCCAATGATCAGGTTCGCTCGCGCGTGCCGGAATGTGGTGCCGATCGATATCGAAAATCCCGCCCTCGATACTCAGACCGACCACACCGGTTTCCTCCTGCGCCTCACGCAGCGCTACCCGGGCCAGGTCGGCATCGCCGTCGGCGTGACCGCCAGGCTGCAGCCATCGATCCAGCTTGCGATGGTGCATCAGCAGCACGCGCTGACCATCGGCACTGACCAGCCACGCCGAGCCGGTGAAATGGCCTGCAGTGTGACTGCGCTCGAAAGCACACGGACTTTCGTGAAGAAATCTCTTGAACAAATCGACCGTCGACGCCTCCCCCGGCCACTGCCCACGGTAGCGATCAAATGCCTCGTTGATGGAAATTGTTGGCTGTTGCATGGATATCCGATGACCCGCTGTGGAATGGTGCGCGACCGCATGGACCGCTTGCTGAATGAAGCTTGTACAACCCTTACCGCTGGGCTATGTTGACCCGCCATTGCCTGTCCGTATCAACCACGTAACGCCACAGAGCGGAAACGGACAACATCACTTGAGGGGAGCTCGATGATTAAAGGTCTTTTTGCCACTCACTCCATTGAGGCGATGCCTCACGTGGACGCGGGTGAACCAGTCGAGGGTGGAGCGGAGGGCGAAGTTACCCTGAAACGGGTGCTGACCGCACGGCATCTGGTGATGCTTGGCATCGGCGCCGTGATCGGCGCGGGTATCTTCGCCATCACCGGTACCGCCGCCGCCCAATTCGCCGGCCCGGCACTGGTCATCAGCTTCATCATTGCCGGCTTTGCCTGTGCGCTGGCAGGCATGTGCTACGCGGAATTCGCCGCGATGCTGCCGGTCTCGGGCAGTGCATATTCGTATTCGTATGCCACGCTGGGCGAAGTCATCGCCTGGTTCGTGGGCTGGAGCCTGGTGCTGGAGTACCTGTTTGCCGCCGCCACGGTGGCGGTGGCATGGTCCGGCTATTTCGGTGAATTGCTGCGCACGCTGAGCGCGGCCAGCGGTGTGTCCATGACCTTGCCGGCTGCACTTTCGTCAGCGCCCTTCACCTTCAACGAAGCCGGCCACCTGGTCACCACCGGCACCCTGATCAACCTGCCGGCGATTCTTATCGTCGCTGCGATCAGCTGGCTGTGCTACCGCGGCATCACCCAGTCGGCGACCGTCAACGCGATCATCGTGGCGATCAAGGTGATCGTGATCCTGCTGTTCCTGGCGATAATGTTCCATTTCATCAACACCGATTTCTGGCACCCGTTCATCCCACCCAACGAAGGCGGCTCGAAGTTTGGCTGGAGCGGTGTCTACCGCGGTGCGACCCTGGTGTTCTTCGCCTATATCGGTTTTGATGCGGTTTCCACTGCCGCTGGCGAAGCCAAGAACCCGCAACGCGACATGCCGATCGGCATCCTTGGCTCGCTGCTGGTCTGCACCGTGCTCTACATCGCCATGGCCGCCACCATGACCGGCGTCGCGCCATTCCGCATGCTCAACACGCCCGAGCCGGTGGCTACCGCAATCAGCTACGTCATGAGCACAGCTGCCGGGAGCGGCGCCGCCAGCCACATCCTCGGCGTGCTCAAGGTGCTGGTGGTGTTTGCCGCGCTGGCCGGGCTGAGCTCGGTGATCCTGGTGATGCTGATGGGCCAGCCACGCATCTTCTATTCGATGTCGCGCGACGGTTTGATGCCGAAACTACTGGGCGTCCTGCATCCGAAGTTTCGTACGCCATACATCGGCACGGTCATCGTCGGCGTGATTGCTGCGACGCTGGCGGGGTTGTTCCCGGTTGACGTGCTCGGCGACCTGGTCTCGATGGGTACCTTGCTGGCCTTCGCCACGGTGTGTATCGGTGTACTGGTGCTGCGTCGGACTCGGCCCGAACTGCCACGCTCGTTCCGCGTGCCGTGGCCCTGGGTGGTTTGCACGGTCGGCGCCGCCTCCTGCCTGTTTTTGTTCTGGCAAGCCTTCGTGGTGCGCTGGCCACTGCTGCTGAGCTGGATGGTCATCGGCTTCCTGATCTACGGCTTCTACGGTTACCGACACAGCAAACTGCGCAGCCAGTCACTCTGACAATCGACGGCCGGCGCCCATGGTGTCGGCCGTTGTCGTTTTGCCTGCACCGACTCGAGCCTTGATGCTCGACGCCTTCGCCTTATCAAGACGCCTTTCCCATGCTCAAGCAGTTGCTCGCCCGCAAGACCGATTTCAGCAACGATGACAGTGTCCACGGCCCCGGCCTGCGGCGCACCCTGGGCCCATGGGGCATTACCGCGCTGGGCATCGGCGCCGTCATCGGCACCGGCATCTTCGTCGTGACCGGCACCGCCGCCGCCGAGCATGCCGGTCCAGCCGTGCTCTTGTCGTTCGTGATCGCCGCGATCTGCAGCGGCTTCAGCGCATTGTGCTATGCCGAGTTCGCCACATTGATCCCGATCTCGGGCAGTTCCTACTCATACGCCTATGCCTCGCTGGGCGAGCTGGCAGCCTGGTTCATCGGCTGGAACATGGTGGCCGAATACGGCATATCGGCCTCGGCGGTGGCGGCAAGCTGGACCGGCTATTTCACCAGCCTGCTCGACCATATGGGTATCCATCTTCCCACCGCCCTCACCGAAGCCCCGTTGGCATTTACCGACGGCCATCTCGTCGCCACGGGACACCTGTTCAACCTGCCGGCGGTGGCGATCGTGATGGCGCTGACCTGGCTTTGCTACGTCGGCATTCGCGAATCGTCGGGACTGAATGCGCTGATGGTGCTGGTCAAGGTTGGCCTGATCATCATCGTGGTGGTCGCAGGCTATCGCTATGTAAACCCGGCCAACTGGCACCCGTTCATCCCGGAGCCGCAGGGCGATGGCAAATATGGCTGGTCCGGCATCATGCGCGGCGCCGCCATGGTGTTCTTCGCCTATATCGGTTTCGAGGCCACATCCACGGCGGCACAAGAGTGCAAGAATCCCCAGCGCGACCTGCCCTTCGGCATCCTGGTTTCGCTGGTGATCTGCACCGTACTGTATCTGGCGATGGCCGCCGTACTTACCGGCCTGGTGCCATACACCGTGCTCGACACCTCCGAACCGGTGGTCACCGCGGTGGCTGCGCATCCGGAGCTGGACTGGCTGCGCCTGGTGGTGGAGATCGGCGCGATGATCGGGCTGTCGTCAGTGATCCTGGTCATGATCATCGCCCAGCCCCGCATCTTCATGATCATGGCGCGCGACGGCATGTTGCCGAAGGTCTTCGCCAAGGTGCACCCGCGCTATCGCACGCCACATATCAACACGGTGATTACCGGCACGATCATCGCGGTGCTCGCCGCACTGTTCCCGCTGGACCTGCTGGCCAACCTCACTTCGATGGGCACATTGATCGCCTTCTCGGCGGTATGCGCAGGGGTGCTGATCCTTCGGCACACGATGCCGGAACTGCCCCGCACCTTCCGCGTGCCTTGGGTATGGTTTACATGCCTTGCGGGCGTCGCCAGCTGTTTCGCCCTGCTCTTCAGCCTGGACTGGTTCAACTGGGCCGTGCTGGGCGCATGGACCGCGCTCGGCTTTGCGATCTATTTTCTCTACAGCCGCAAGCACAGCTATCTTCGCCAGGATCTGCCTGCAGTAACGAAAATGCAGTAGTCCGCAACGTCCTCGAAAACAATGGAATTTCGTCAAAGATCAGCAAATTGACGGCATCATGTTTTCCGCGGATTTTTTATCAAACCAGTAAGTCCTGGACCGGAAAGAACAACAAGTTATTGTTTTTATTTAATTTAACAAGAACTTTTCAAGAAAAATCAAGTGGCCGGTCGCCCATTCGCCGATCGCGGGAGTATGATCCTCAGTCCGCGGGTATATCACTTGGCAGTGGGCCCCGGATCGCGGCCCGGTACGTCAGGTGGGTAGCTCCTCACCCTGATGTTACCGGGCCGCACTTTGTTCACGGCCATGAGCACGAGATCCTCGCGATCCGCAGCAATCGCCGTCGACCTTGCCCGCAGCCATTGGCCAGCAGCAACAGGCGACCACAAAAAAGGCCGGATTTGATCCGGCCTTTTTTTGCATTCTCGTGATGCCCAGCCGATGCCTCAGGCTTTCTTCGGCGAGTGCGAGATACACCAACCCTTGGCGTTGACCGACTTGCCCGGGAACAGCTGGCACGGGCCGCGACCGGTGGGACCACCGGAATAGAACTGGCAGTTGGAGCAATCGTCGCCAGCCTTGTGCGCTGCATTCGTGGTCTTGCTGCCATCTTCCACATAGCCAAGCGCTTTCGCCGTGGGATCGCTCTCGCTTACCGGCGGCAGATCGGCAGCACGCGCGAAGCGTGGCAGACCGCCAACGAGGGCAGCCGCCACCGTCGTTCCAGCGGCGATCTTCAGGAACCGACGACGTGATTCGATCTCTTTTTCGTTCGACATGGGCAAGCCTCCGTCAACCATACGTCCGTGGCACTCTGCCCCGGATCTGTGCTGATAGTACGCCTCTCGACGCATTCATTCCTGACTTGCGAGAATGGCTCTCATTCGAGTCTGGCCATGCCTTGGCGCGTGATATCATCAGCATCCATATGGACGTCCAAACATCATGAGTCAGAGCCTGCCAGGCACTATCTCGGCCAGCCAGTTCAACACGTGCGCTGACCGCATTGCGGCCACCGCACGCGAACTTGCATCACAAGGCTTGACCCCTGCCACCAGCAGCAATTTCTCGATGCGGGTCGATGCCGGTCATGCCGCGATCACCGTGTCCGGTCGCCACAAGGGCCGGCTCGGTCGCGACGACATCATGCTGATCGACCTGCAAGGGCATGCCGTGGGCACGGATGCGCGGCCCAGCGCGGAGACCGCGCTGCATACCCATATCTATCGACGCTGGCCCGAAATGCATGCGGTTCTGCATACGCATTCGCGCACCCAGAGCGTAGCCTCCCGATTCTTCGCCGACGATGGCGTGATACGCCTGCAAGGGTGGGAACTGCAAAAGGCGATCACCGGCTTCGACACGCACGAAAGCGTGCTGGAGATCCCGGTATTCCCCAACACCCAGCATATGCCTGACCTGGTGGCACGCATCGATGTCTGGCTCGACGGGGGCAAGCCGCTGCATGCTTACCTGATCAACGGCCACGGCATCTACACCTGGGGCCGGGACATGGAAGAAGCGGAACGCCAGCTGGAAGCACTGGAGTTCCTGCTCGGCTGCGAGCTTGACCTGAGAAAACTGAGGGCATCATGAGCAAATTGCGCATCTTCGACGAAAGCAGGCCGCAATCCGCACTGGCCAGTTACCACGACAGCGACGACATTGCCGCCGAACTTAACAAGATCGGCGTGCGTTTCGAGCAGTGGGAGGCCCGTCAGCCGATTGTTCCCGGCGCCAGCCAGGACGAGGTCATCGCCGCGTACCGCAGCGACATCGATCGCCTGATGGCCGAGAAAGGCTACCAGGCCGTGGATGTGGTCAGCCTGACACCAGACCACCCCGACCGCGCCATGCTGCGGCAGAAATTCCTCAGTGAGCACACCCACAGCGAGGATGAAGTGCGCTTCTTCGTCGCCGGGTCGGGCCAGTTCACGCTGCACATCGGTAACAAGGTTTACGACATCCTGTGCGAACAGGGCGATTTGATCGGCGTGCCAGACGGTACTCGGCATTGGTTCGACATGAGTGAATCACCGTACTTCGTGGCGATCCGGCTGTTCACCAACAAGGATGGATGGGTGGCGCAGTTCACCGGAAACGAGATCGCCCAAGGCTTTCCGCGCATGACGCCGCCCCATCAGGTCAATGCGTGACCCCCTTTCACGACACATCGCTGGCGCATCATTTATGCTGCCTGCCCCTTCCATGCCCACATTGCCATGATTGAAATTCGCGCCATTGTCACCGACATCGAGGGCACTACCAGCTCGATCGACTTCGTCCGTGAGGTGCTGTTTCCCTATGCGCGCAAGCGACTGCCCGCTTTTGTCGAGACCCATGGCGACAAACCCGACGTGCTTCACTGGCTGCATGAAGCAGCCCGTGAAGCAGGGCTGGTCGAGGCCACGCGCCAGGAGATCATCGAGCTGCTGCTGGGCTGGATCGACCAGGACCGGAAGTCCACCGCACTGAAAGCGTTGCAGGGAATGATCTGGAAGGACGGCTACGAAACAGGCGACTACCGGGCGCACATGTACCCCGAGGTTGCTGCCCGTCTGCGCGACTGGCGCGCCGACGGCATACGGCTGTATGTGTATTCCTCCGGGTCGGTACCCGCGCAACAGCTGTTTTTCCGCTACAGCGAGGCCGGTGACCTCAGCCCTCTTTTCGCCGGGTACTTCGATACCGAGACCGGACCCAAGCGCGATGCCGAATCCTATCGGCGCATCGCCACGGTGATCGATGAGCAACCACGGCACCTGCTGTTCCTGTCCGACATCGTGGAAGAGCTCGACGCCGCGCGGGAGGCAGGCTTCCATACCGGCTGGCTGGTGCGCGCCCCGCAGGAGTTGCCGGAGTCGCCCCGACACCCGGTCTACCCTGATTTCGACGCCATCCATCTCTCCACCTGACACGCGAGTCCCGCCATGCGTAGTGTCCTGACCGTCCTGCTGGCATTCGCTGCCGGGGTACTGCTGATGCTGTGGATGCCTGGTCGCCCCAGCCGCAACGCCCTGCCCTCGCAACCCGTGCATGCGACGCAAGCGGTTACGGCCGTGTCGGGCAGCAATTCAGCAGCGGCCACTCCCGCCCCCGAATACGCTGCCAGCAGCGACGACGACTGGCCGGCACGGGGGCCCAGCCCCGAGCAGGTGCTCTACGCGCAGCCGCGCATGCTGCACGACGCACTGGCCGGGCTGACGCCCCGTGTCGCCGGCAAGCCCAACCTGTACCTGCTCGCCTTTGCCGGCGACGGTGTCGAGGATGTGTTCCACAACGAAGCCGAATATGCGGCGAAACTGTTT
This sequence comes from Rhodanobacter sp., assembly GCA_041663105.1. Classification (GTDB taxonomy): domain Bacteria; phylum Pseudomonadota; class Gammaproteobacteria; order Xanthomonadales; family Rhodanobacteraceae; genus Rhodanobacter. The sequence continues at coordinate 214,465 of JBAZRB010000003.1, read as the reverse complement.
GCCAGCCGGTTTGGCCCCACCGCGCACACCCTCGTGCTGGACAACAACCCGGCCACACTGACCACGCGTCCGTTGGCCAGCTGGACCAATCTGGAAAGTGCACTCGCTGGCCTGGCCAGGGTCATGCACCCCGACCAGGACATCCTGCTGCTCTACATCACCAGTCACGGCGGCGAAGACCACACCTTGCTGGTTGACATGGACCCGCTGCCACTGGATCAGATCGGCGCCCAGGATCTTGCGGGGATCCTCGCCGAGCATCCGATGAAGTGGAAGGTAGTGGTCGTCAACGCCTGCTACTCCGGCGGCTTCGTACCACCGCTGCAAGGCCCTGGCACGCTGGTGCTGACCGCCGCCCGCAGCGACCGCAGCTCCTTCGGCTGCGGCAGCGACTCGGACATCACCTACTTCGGCAAAGCCTGGCTGGTCGATGCACTGAACCGCACCGACAACTTCGTCGATGCCTTCCACCTGGCCAGCAGCGATATCAGCCAGTGGGAGAAAAAAGACAAGCTCACCCCGTCAGAACCGCAGATCGATATCGGCGGCGGCATCGAAAACCAGCTCGCGTTGTGGCGCAAGGACGTCAAACCCGGTCCCGCCGTAACATTCGCCCCGCCCACACCGACGTCGACTGGCGCAGCCGCGGTCTCGAGATAATTGGAAAGCCCTATTTATCTGCGCGCGGGATATGGCGCCTGGCCAGCAGCGCCGTCACATCAGCCAGCGACAAGCCTCGCGCCCGCAGCACCACGGTGAGGTGGAAAATCAGGTCGGCCGCCTCACCCAGCAGTTCGGCATCATCCTGCACCACCGCCGCCAATGCCGTTTCGACTCCTTCCTCGCCTACCTTCTGCGCCATGCGGTGGATACCGCCTTCGAACAGGCTGGTGGTGTAACTGCCCGGCGGGCGCTCGGCGTCGCGGCGTGCCACCAGTGCATCAAGCTCGGCGAGAAAGCCCATTGGTGGGCGCACATTGGCGCTATCCCCGAAGCAACTGGAAGTGCCGTTGTGACAGGTCGGGCCATGTGGCTCGGCCTGCACCAGCAAGGTGTCCGCATCGCAGTCCATGCGAACGGATTTCAGCGCCAGCACGTGGCCCGAGCTCTCGCCCTTGGTCCACAAGCGCTGCCTGCTGCGGCTGTAGAACGTGACATGGCCACTGGCCTGTGTGTGGCTGAGTGCCTCGGCATTCATGTAACCGAGCATCAACACTTCACCGCTCAGCCAGTGCTGCACGATCACTGGCAACAGGCCGTCGCCCTTGACCCAGTCAAGGCGCGTGAGATCAGTCGTACTTGTGGCGATATCGGTCATGGGAGGCATCATGGAACCAGTGAATGATTGGAAGGTGCCGGTGAACGGGGGCAACCGTGACGACGAGGTGCAAGGTCATCCCTGCGCACCAGTCCGCCACCCGCGCTAAAGCCTTACGGCCACACCCTGCCCGTCCAGGTAGTGCTTGAGTTCGGGAATCGCGATCGCGCCCGAATGGAACACACTCGCCGCCAGCGCCCCATCCACATCGACCTCGACAAAGGCCGCACGGAAATGCTCCATCGCCCCGGCACCGCCGGAGGCAATCAGCGGCACGCGGCAAAGGGCGCGCGCCGCCATCAACTGCTCAAGATCGTAGCCGGCGCGCACGCCGTCGCTGCCCATGCAGTTGAGTACGATCTCGCCAGCGCCGCGCTGCTGCGCCTCGACGATCCAGTCCATCGTCATGCGCGCCAGCGCCTGCATTTTCGACGGATCGCCGGTGTATTGGCGCACCCGCCATTCACCGTCGGCGTCGGCGAGTGAATCGACCCCGACGACGACGCACTGCACACCAAACGCGGCGGCCAGCTCATCGATCAGTTCCGGTCGCTCCAGCGCAGGGGAATTCACTGAAATCTTGTCCGCGCCGGCATGCAGAACCGCGCAAGCCTCATCGACCGAACGGATCCCTCCGGCCACGCAGAAAGGAATGTCGATGACCTGCGCCACGCGTTCCACCCAGCTGCGATCGACGCTGCGCCCTTCCGGGCTCGCGGTGATGTCATAGAACACCAGCTCGTCAGCTCCTTCGTCGCGATAACGCAGGGCGAGATCCACGATCTCCCCCATCACCACGTGATCGCGGAAACGCACGCCCTTGACCACCTGGCCATCGCGCACGTCAAGGCAGGGAATGATGCGCCGACTCAACATGCCAGTGCGTCCTCGAGAGTGAACCGCCCATCCAGCAGGGCGCGGCCCAGGATCACGGCGCGTGCACCGGATTCCCGCGCGGCGCGAATGTCGGTCACCGACCGCACGCCGCCGGATGCCTGCACGGCCAGTTCAGGCACGGTGTCGGCCAGGTGGCGATACAGCTCCAGATTGAAACCACTCAGCATGCCGTCACGCTCGATATCAGTGCACAGCAGATGCCTGGCGCCGCGCTCGGCGTACCAGGGCGCCAACTCGTCCAGCGTGCGCCGCTCCATTTCGGTCCAGCCGGCGCTGGGCAGCGCCCATGCATCGGCGACGCGGCGGGTATCGAGCGCAAGAGTGATGCGTTCGCTGCCGTAGGTCTCGAGCCAGCGAGCCACCAGTTCGGGCTCGCGGATCGCCACACTACCGAGTACCACCCGCTGCACACCTACGTCGAAAAGGCGCTTGAGATCAGCTTCGCCACGGACGCCGCCACCGGCCTGCACGTTGATGCCTTCGACGGCAATCGCCTTGATCACGGCAAGATTATCCAGCCCGCCCGAGCGGGCACCATCCAGGTCGACCAGATGCAACCACCGGGCGCCGGCATGCAGATAACGCAGAGCCAGTTCGCGCGGGTCGGTCGCGTAGTTGGTCTGTTGCTCATAGTCGCCCTGACGCAGGCGCACCACACGGCCTTCACGCAAGTCGATCGCTGGAATGACGTCGAAAGTCATAGGTCGAGGAAATTCTTCAGTAGTTTGGCGCCGACGGCAGCGGAGCGCTCGGGATGGAATTGCATGCCGTGAAAATTGTCGCGCGCGATCACCGCCGAGAACGCTCCGTCGTAGTCGGCGGTGGCGAGGCTGTAATCACCCACCGGCACAGCATAGCTGTGCACGAAGTAGGCTTGCTCGTCCGCGGTCAGCCCAGCCAGCAGCGGGTGGGCGCGTTCAACCTGCAACCGGTTCCAGCCCATATGCGGCACGGGCAAGCCCGAGTCACGCGAGAAATGCCGTACCGGTGCCGGGATCAGGTCGAGACATTCGGTATCGCCCTCTTCCGAACGCGTGCACAACAACTGCATGCCAAGACAGACGCCGAGCACCGGCTGAGTCAGCGAGCGCATCAAGTCGATCAAGCCCAGCTGATGCAACCGCGCCATGCCCGGACCAGCGGCGCCAACGCCGGGCAGGATCACCTTGTCGGCCGCCCGTATCGTCGCCGCGTCGGCGGTCAGGCTGGCTTCCACACCCAACCGCTGCAACGCATAGCGGACCGAACCGATATTGGTGCCACCCGCATCCACCAGCACGACGCTCATTACAGCGTGCCCTTGGTGCTGGGCAGCTCGCTGCCCTCGCGCCGGATCGCCTGGCGCAGCGTACGGGCGACAACCTTGAAGCAGGCCTCGACCATGTGGTGTGCGTTGTCGCCGTGCACGCTCAAATGCAGGTTCGCGCCCAGGGTTTCACACAGCGAGTGGAAGAAATGCGGCACCAGCTCGGTCGGCACCTCGCCCACGCGTTCACGCGGAAAACTTCCTTCAAACACGAAATACGGTCGACCCGAAAGATCCAGCGTCGCGCTCGCCTGAGCCTCGTCCATCGGCAAGGTGAAGCCGTAGCGACCGATGCCGCGCTTGTCGCCCAGTGCCTGCTTCAGCGCCTGGCCCAGCGCCAGCGCGCAATCCTCGATGGTGTGGTGCTCGTCGATATGGGTATCCCCGTCGCACTGAAGCTCCAGTGCGAACCCGCCGTGCTTGCCGATCTGCTCCAGCATGTGATCGAAGAAACCCAACCCGGTGTGCGCCCGCGGTTCGGCCACCCGGTCCAGATTCACACTGACCGTGATGCGGGTTTCCCTGGTATTGCGCACCACGGTCGCGGTGCGCGGCGCATCGAGCATGTGATGCGCCAGTTCGCTCCAGCTTACGCCTTGCGGGCCCACGCGCAGGCCGCGTACACCCAGGTTCGCGGCAAATTGCAGGTCGGTTTCGCGGTCACCCACCATCGCCGACGCCGCCCGACTCCAGCTGTCGTCGGCGAGATAGTGGCGCATCATGCCGACGCCCGGTTTGCGCGTGTCCCTGCCCTCATGGGGAGAGCTGCGGTCAATCAGGATCTCGCGAAAAACCAGCCCTTGCGAAGCAAGCAGGCCCAGCAACAGCGCATGCGGTCCGTCGAAATCTTCCTGCGGGAAACTCTCCGTGCCCAGACCATCCTGGTTGGTCACCATCACCAGCTCGTAGCCCGCGCTCACGAAACGTTGCAGCGCGGCGATCACGCCAGGCAGCAGGGCCAGTTTCGCGTAGCTGTCGATCTGCTGGTCGGCGGGCTCCTCGATCAGGCAGCCATCGCGATCGATGAAAAGAATCTTGCGGCTCATGCGCGTTCACCCACGACGAAATTTTTCAACACGCTCAGCACCCGATCATTCTCCTGTGGCGCGCCGATGGTGATGCGCAGAGCATCCTGCAGGTTTGGATAACGCCGCACATCCCGCACCACCACCCCGGCATCCAGTAGCTGCCGGTAAGCTGCAGCGGGGTCGTCAAAGCGCACCGCGAGGAAATTCGCCTGCGACGGCAACACCGCGCGCACCCCCGCCAACGCCATCAGCGCCGCCTGCATGCGTTGTTGTTCCGATCGCAAGACCGCCAGATGCTCGCGTACCTGCTGCTGACCTTCCGACGACAGGGCAGCCAGCGCGGCGGCCACGCATGGCAAGGGCAACGGATACGGCGGAATGATCAGGCGCAACAGTGAAATCACCGCCGGATTCGCCAACAGGCTGCCGATACGCGCACCGGCCAGCGCCCACGCCTTGGACAAGGTGCGCAGTACCGCGAGGTATTCATGGCCGTCGATGAGGTCCGCCACGCTGCCTTCGTCCGAAAACTCGACGTAAGCCTCGTCGACCACCAGCAAGGCCCGGCCTGCCAGCCCCTGCAACAACCGTTCGACATCGGCGCGGGAGACGCTTTTGCCGCTGGGATTGTTCGGCGAGCAGACGAAGACCAGCTTGACCGCAGTGGTCATCGCGGCGAGCACCGCGTCCACATCCAGCGCGAAATCAGCAGCCAACGGCACTTCAATCACAGCGGCATTCTGGATCCGCGCGCATACCGCATACATGCCGAAGGTCGGCGGCTGGATCAGGATCGCGTCCTGCCCCGCGCGGCAAAATGCGCGCACCAGCAGGTCGATCGCCTCATCGCTGCCACGACTGACCAGCAACTGCTCGCGACGCACGCCGTAAAGCCTGGACAGCGCCTCCAGCAGCGTCGCCGGTTGTGGTTCCGGATAGCGGTTGCAGCCGAGGCCGTTGTCACCAGCCGGGGCCCACGCCGATTCATTGGCGTTGAGGAACACCTGGCCACCACTGGCTTCCATCCGAGCCGAGGAATAGGGCTGCATGGCGCGAATTTCCGGTCGTGCAAGATCCAGCACACTCATGCGCCTGCCTCCTGTGCATCCAGCGCTTCAAGGCGCAGGGTTACCGCCCGGCGATGCGCCTCCAACTGCTCGGCAGCCGCCAGCGTGACCGTACATGGGCCAATGTTTCGCAAGCCCTCGGCGCTGACTTCCTGCACGCTGATCTGCTTCTGGTAACTGGCCACCGACACGCCGCTGTAGCTGCGCGCGTAACCGTAGGTGGGCAGGACATGGTTGCTGCCGCTGCAGTAGTCGCCCACCGATTCTGGCGTCCACTGACCGAGGAAGATCGAGCCGGCGCTGTCGATGTCATCCAGCCACGCGCGCGGTTGAGCCACCTGCAGGATCAGGTGCTCCGGGGCGTAGCGATTGCTCACCTCGATCGCCTGGGCCAGCGACTCCACCGCAATCAGCCGACTCTGCGCCAGCGCCTGCCGTGCGATGCCATCGCGAGGCAAGGTGGCGCACTGCTTTTCGACTTCCGCAGCCACCTGGTCCAGCAGTTGCGCCGACGGGCTCAACAGAATCACCTGCGAATCCGGCCCGTGCTCGGCCTGCGACAGCAGGTCGGCAGCGACGAAGACGGGATCGGCATCGGCATCGGCAATCACCAATACTTCGGAGGGGCCGGCCGGCATGTCGATGGCTGCACCATCGGGATCGGACGACACCTGCAATTTGGCTTCCGTCACCCACGAATTTCCCGGACCGAACAGCTTGTCGCAACGCGGCACGCTGGCAGTGCCATAGGCCATTGCCGCAATCGCCTGCGCGCCACCGAGCTTGAATACCTTGTGCACGCCGGTAATCCGCGCCGCATACAACACCGCCTCGTCACAGCTACCGTCGGCGCGCGCGGGCGAGCAAAGCACCACCTCGCGACACCCGGCGATGCGCGCGGGCACGCCCAGCATCAGCGCGGTGGACGGCAGCGGCGCCGAACCGGCTGGTACGTATAGCCCCACCCGGCCGATCGGGCGCAGGATGCGTTCAACACGCACGCCCGGCGCTGTGTCGACCGCTACCGGTTGTGGCGCTGCGGCACGATGGAACAGCTCGATCCGTCCGGCAGCCTCTTCGATGGCAGCCTTCAGGACAGGGTCGAGAGCCGCTTCGGCGGCGACAAACTCCGCCTCATCCACCGCGACTGATTTCAGGCTGCAACGATCATATCTTTCGCTGAGATCGAGCAGAGCGACATCCCCGCGCACACGCACCTCGGCAATGATCCGCGCCACGCCGTCATGCAGTTCAACCGCGCGTGACTGCGCGGGCCGCGCCAACGCATCGATGCGATCCGCCTCGCTCAGCGCATTCCAGTCCAGACGCTTCATTCCAACCCACTCCTCACGCCCAAGCGATACCTGCCATTCCGGTTCATGCCTGCCAGTTCCTCATGCGAGCATTTTTTCCACCGGCAGCACGAACATTTCGCGCGCGCCGGCCCTCTTGATTTCTTCCAGCTGCCGCCAGCTCACCTCACCGGCGCACAGTGCCTGCAGCATCAACTGATCGGGCTGACCCAGCACCGGCAGCAAGGTCGGTTGCGGGCCACCGGGCAACAACCGGGTGACTGCATCGAGCGTGGCGCGCGAGGTCTGCAGCAACAGCAGGCGCGACTCGCGCACCTGGATCACGCCATCCAGCCGCTTCAGCAGCAGCTCGAGCATGTCCCCGCGCTCATCCACCGGCAGGGTCAATGGCCCGGCCAGCACCGCCTGGCTCTCCAGCAAGATGTCCGCTTCGCGCAACTGGTTGGCTACCAGGGTGCCGCCGCTCTGCACCAGGTCGCAGATCGCGTCGGCCGTGCCCAGCTTCGGCGCAATCTCCACCGAACCCGCAAGTGTCACCACACCGGCATTCACTCCATGGCTGCGCAACCACTCGCCCAGCAGGCCGGGATACGAGGTGGCGATGCGACGCCCCTCCAGTTGCTGCGGCCCCTGATAGTCCAACTCATTGGGGACCGCGATCGACAACCGGCAACGCCCGAAACCCAGCGGACGCAACTCGTTCAACGGCTCGGCGTCGAGGCCTGCCTGGGTGAGCTTGAATTCATTGAGCACGTTGCGACCGACGATGCCGAGATCGCACACGCCCTGCGCGATCAGGCCGGGAATATCGTCATCGCGTACCAGCAATAGATCGACCGGCTCGCCTTCGCCGAAGCAGAACAGCTTGTCGCGACTTTGCCTGAAGCTCAGTCCGCAACGATTGAGCAGGTCCAGCGCCGGCTCGGTCAGCCGGCCGGACTTCTGCATCGCAATGCGCAAACGATCGCGCGTCTTCATACCTTTGCCTTCCTTGTTGCTGAGGGGAGCCGCCGCGCTGCATGTGCTGCCGCTGCCAGATAACCGCCGCTACCCTGATTGAGATAGCGCGCGACACGCCCGATGGTGGTGATGCTGACCGCGGTGCGCTCGTGAATCTCCCGATACGACACCCCTTCCAGCAGGAACGGGACGACGCGCCAGCGATCCACCAGCACCTCCAGCTCGGCCGGGGTGCACAAATCGCACAGGAAAGCGCCCATTTCGTCGGTGTTCTTCAGCGAGAGCAGAGCCTCATAAAGGCTCAGCTCTGCTGACTCGACAGGCGTTTCCGGATCAAGTGATCGGCGCTTCATAATGTACTAACGTATTAATACGTGAGAACACATCATACACATCAGGAAGGCTTTGCGGCAACCAGCCCCGGCACGTGAATGCCAGCGTTCAGCCTGCAGGAATGGATAGAACGGCAGGGCGATCCGGCGCCGTTCCGCCCTGCGAACAGATGCCCCGACGGCCGCGTGGATCAACAAAAACCCCGCCGAAGCGGGGTCATTGTTGCAGCACTGGAGGCGGATACCGACTCAGGCTGACTTCTTCTTCGGCGCGGCTTTCTTGGCAGCAGCCGGCTTGGTCACGGTCGACTTGGCGCCAACCACGGCCGGTACAACGCTATGCGCACGGGAATTGCCGTAGCTCTTGCGGTTGATCTTGCCGCGACGGGTCTTGCGATCGCCCTTGCCCATGGGAACACCTTGATTTGTTGGATGAACGGCCGACCATGATAGCAGTGCCGGAGCAAACACCATAGTCAGGCATGACCGTGACCGGCACAGCCATGCGACCCGTCAGGGCACTCGTCAGGATCGATCTGCACAGTCACGTGCTGAATCTGAAAGCGCTCCAGCAGGATCTGCTTGATCGCCCGCAGCGCGTGCGCGCTGTCGGCGGCATCGTGCAATTCCGCATGCAGGGTCGCCATGCGAGACCCGGAGGCCAGTTGCCATACATGCAGATGATGGACGTTGCGGATGACCGGGTCGGCCCCGCTCAACGCCGCCGCAACAACCTCGCTGTCCAGGCCATCGGGCACACCCTCCAGCAGAATATGGGAGGACCTGCGCAACAGCCGCCATGCGCTGACGAGGATCAGCAAAGCCACCAGGATGGACAGCAGCGGATCGGCCCATAGCCAGCCAAACCAGCGAATCAGTAGCGCAGCCACCACCGCTGCCAACGATCCCAGCAAATCACCAAGCACGTGCAGGCTGGCCCCGGCGAGGTTGACGTCATCGTGCGCATGACCATGCAAGGTGCGCAGCACCAGCACATTCACCAGCAAGCCGGCAACCGCCACGAAAAACATCACGCCGGAAAGAATCTCCGCCGGATGAAGAAGCCGGATGATCGCCTCATAGACGATCCAGCCGACCAGCACGAACTGGCTCAGCGCATTGACGAACCCGACCAGCACCTCGATCCGACCGTAGCCGTAACTGCGCCGGGCATCGGCCGGCCGGGCGGCCATGGCGACAGCGACCACGGCCAGCAAAAGTGCCAGCGCGTCCACCATCATGTGGCCCGCATCCGCCAGCAGTGCCAGCGAGCCGGACCAGAAGCCACCTATCACCTCGATGACCATCATCACCGTGGTCAGCACAAAGGCAAACAGCAGCTTGCGACCGCGCAGTGAGGGGGCGGCATCGTGACTGTGGGAATGGCTGTGAGAGTGCGCCCCGTGCGAATCGGCGGCGTGGGAATGGGAGTGATCGTGGCTGTGGGGCATGCTCATCCGCGAATGCTAGGGATCGCCCTTGCCGTTACACAATCACAACAATGAAGACGCCACTCAGTGCGCGCACGAAGGCCCATGCATGTGCGCCTGCTTGTGCTCGCTGTCCCGGCGCAAATTGACGAAATGGGCCGCGGCCAGCAGCAGGCCGCCACAGGTCACCAGCACGCTGTGCACAATGATCGAGTAGTGCTCGGCATAGGTGACTCCCAGCAGCAGCAAGGCCAGGCCAGGCGTAGCCAGCAGCAACGGCAAGGGTTGCTGATGGCGGCGATAACCGCGCACCATCGCAAAAGTTGCCAGCAGGCAGGCGCAGATGACGAAGCCGCGCTCGAATCGGTGATCGGCCAGAAACTCCAGCCCCACGAAAGGCAACAGCGCCAGCACGAAGGGCAGCACGGCGCAGTGGATGGCACATAGAAACGACGCCGTGGCACCGACACGATCGGCCACACGCCACCAGCGGGTTTTGCCCTCCGACTCGAATTCCATACGATCCAGACCTGCCTCGGCACCGCCAAACGTGGCGATTCAGTCACCGTCGGTCGTAATGTTACTTTATAACATTACTTCACGCCATACCACGCCGGAACGCCGGATCAGGGCTTGTAGCAGAGCTTGCAAACACCATGCACCTCAAGGGTTTGCGCCTGCGGACGAAAGCCGAACGCCTCGGCCTGGGCTTCGATCAACTCGGCAACCCGCTCGTCACAGACTTCCTGCGCACTGGAGCAGACATCGCAGATGAGAAACGGCACCTGATGCGCTTCGGCCGGGTGATGGCAGGAGACAAACGCGTTGACCGACTCAAGCTTGTGGATGAAACCGTTTTCCAGCAGAAAATCGAGTGCGCGATAAACCGTCGGCGGCGCCGCGTTGCCATGCTTTTCGCGCAACTGATCGAGCAGGTCGTAGGCCTTGACCGGCTTGTGCTCGGCCGCGATCAACTCCAGCACCTCCTTGCGCAACGGGGTCAGCCGCAGCCCGCGCTCCTTGCTGGCGCGCTCGACCTTGCGCACGAACCCCTTTGCATCATGACGATGCGGATGATGCGCATGCAGGTTGTCGGTGCCTTGGTCACTCAATGCGTTCACTCCGCTTTCGATGATATGTCCGCCGCCCCTGATTCAGTGGCGGCGGCTCCACGCGTGGTTTGCGGCGAGGTTTCAGCAACACCACGACCCAGCCGATCGGCCCCAACACCCACGCCCATAATGCGCCTTCGAGTGGCCGTCCGCGCCACCAGCCAAGCAGCAGTCCGACGAGGACAAAAACCAGACTCCACCAGAACATGGCCGCCCACGGCACCATATTCAACAGGTTGACGTATACGTGCCAGAACGCACCGGGCGAGTCCATGTCGACACCCTGGGTAGCCCTGGCGAGCAGCTCATCCATGCGACAGCAGATTCGACCCGGTCATGCGAATGCAGCCGGCGCTAGATCAGGGCGGCCGCCGCGTCGATTCGCCTGAGCGTCTCGTCGCGGCCGGCCAGATAGATGGTGTGATCGATCGAAGGCGACACCTGGGTACCCGTCATCGCCACGCGCAAGGGCTGGGCGATCTTGCCCATGCCCAGGGCCAGCTTGGCCGCCACCTGCTCGATGACCTGATGAATCGGCTCGGGCTTCCATTCGCAATCGGCAAGCAGGGACTTCGTCTCGCCCAACACGGCGGCCGCGGTGTCGTTCTTCAGATGTTTGGTGACGGCCTTTTCGTCCCATTCGAGGATGGGCCCGTACCAGATCTTGGCCCGCTCGGCCATTTCCTTCAGCGTATGCACCCGATCGCGCAAGGCGACAATCACATCGACCGGCGCAGGGCCTGCCGTCAGATCGATGCCTGCACGTTGCAGATGCCATTCGAACTCCGCGACCAGCGACTGCGGCTCGTCCGTCTTGAGGTAGTGCTGGTTGATCCAGGCCAGCTTCTCGGTATCGAAGCGCGATGCCGCCTTGTTCACGTCGGCAATGTCGAACAGCGCGATCATCTGCTCGCGCGAGAAAATCTCCTGATCGCCATGCGACCAGCCCAGCCGCACCAGATAGTTGAGCAGCGCGTGCGGCAGCAGGCCATCCTCGCGATAGTCCATCACGCTTACTGCACTGGTGCGCTTGGATAGCTTCTTGCCCTCCTTGTCGAGGATCATCGGCAGGTGGGCAAACTCCGGCACTGTGGCGCCGAGCGCCTTGTAGATATTGATCTGGCGCGGCGTGTTGTTGACGTGGTCGTCGCCACGGATCACCTCGGTGATGCCCATGTCGATGTCATCGACCACGACGGCGAAGTTGTAGGTCGGCCAGCCATCGGAACGGAAGATCACCAGGTCATCCAGCTCGCTGTTACTCCATTCGATCCGGCCCTTCACCTTGTCATCGAACACCACCGAGCCTTCGCTCGGGTTGCGGAAGCGAATGACCCGGTTCGGATCGTCGCGCAGCGGCTCGTTGCGATCGCGGTAGTAGCCGTTGTAACGGGGCTTGTCGCCCTTGGCCATGGCGGTCTCGCGCATCGCCTCGATCTCGTCCTTGCTCTCATAGGCGTAATAGGCCTTGCCGGCAGCGACGAGTTCATCGGCCACCTGCTTGTATCGCTCCAGCCGCCGGGTCTGGTAGAACGGGCCCTCGTCATGATTGAGACCCAGCCACTGCATGGCGTCGAGAATCGCCTGCACCGCCGCGTCCGTCGAGCGCTCGCGATCGGTATCCTCGATGCGCAACACGAATTCACCGCCACGACGGCGCGATTCCAGCCAGCAATACAGCGCCGTGCGGGCGCCGCCGATATGCAGAAAACCGGTGGGACTGGGGGCAAAGCGGGTACGTACGGTCATGAGATTCTTTCAGGAGGCATGGAGCGAAGTGATGGATTTTAGCCGATCCCGCGGCAACCACCCGAACCTGAGGCCACGCAGCGCCTGGACCGGGCGAATGGTCTTGTTCGCCATGCTGATCATGGACCTGGCAATCACGCCAACGGCATGGGCCGACAACCCCGGTTACGACCGCCCGGGGCTTGGCTTCACGCCTGCCGCGCTGGACGCCGGTGACCTCACCATCGAGCAAGGCCTGCCAAGCTGGAGCCACGACCAGCGCGCGGGCGTCAGCAGCACCCAGTACAGCGCTGACAGCTTACTGCGGCTGGGCCTGGGCCATTCGCTGGAGCTGCAGTTGGGCGGTTCGCTGTACAACCGCCTGCGGCAAACCGGCGCGGGTACGCAGCTGGAGAGCACCGGTCGTGGCGACAGCAACCTGGCATTGAAATTCGTACTGCCCTCACCCAGCACTTCGTTCAACTGGGGATTGCTGGGCAGCGTGGAGTTCACCGACGGCAGTCGCGATTTCCGCAACAACCGGCCGCAGTATCTGCTGGGCCTGTCTGCGAGCCAGCAATTGAACGAAGGCAGCAGCCTCGGCACCTATCTGGAGGATGTGCGGGCCAGCGGTCGCGACAGCTACACCGCGGTGATCAACCACAGCCAGGCGCTGGGCAAGTCGCTTTCGCTCTATGTCGAGGTGGCGTGGCAGCACGAGGCCGGATCACCCAGCGGCACCTTGGGAGGCGGCGGGCTGGCCTGGCAGGCGACACCCCGACTGCAACTGGACGCGGGTTTCCGCCACCGGCTTTCCGGCACGCTTCCTGACTGGTGGGCTGGCCTGGGGATATCCATGTTTCTGGGACACTGACACTCCCTGCGCACCACAGAAGCACCCGCCGGCATCGAAAGCCACGTCATCGCGATGTCACGCAGACGCCATCCCTGCGCAACGCCACCCGCCCAGACTGCACCCAGCCAGCACGGGTACCGTCGTCATGCGCATCGGCATCGTCAGTGAAACCTATCCTCCGGAAATCAACGGCGTCGCACTGACCGTCCACAGTCTGGCCGTCGGCCTGGCTGGGCGCGGCCACAGCGTCGACCTGATCCGCCCGCGGCAATCACAGCCCCATGATGACGAGCCCGGCATCGACGTGCTGAGCATGCGCGGCGGTGCGCTGCCGCGCTACCCCGGTCTGCGCTTCGGCCTGCCGGCGGGTCGCAAACTCAGCAAGCATTGGCGCGATCACCGGCCGGACGCGGTCTACATCGCCACCGAAGGCCCGCTGGGATGGTCGGCCATCCGCACCGCCAAGCGCATGGGAATTCCGGTCAGCAGCGGTTTCCATACGCGATTCGACCATTACGCGGATCACTACGGCATCGGCTTTCTCACACCGCTGGTGCGCGGCTACCTGCGCCGCTTTCATCAGCGCGCCGTCGCGACCCTGGTGCCGACCGACGCGCTCTCACAGGAATTGCAGCGCATGGGCATCTCCAATGCGCGAATGCTGCGCCGCGCGGTGGATACGCAGTTGTTCCATCCGGACAAACGCGACAATGCGCTGCGCAGGAGTTGGGGCGTCGATGCAACCACACCGGTGGTGCTGTATGTGGGACGCATCGCTGCAGAGAAGAACCTGGAACTCGCGGTGCAGGCTTTTGCCGCGATCCGTCAGCAGAATCCGAACGCGCGCTATGTCTGGGTCGGCGACGGCCCCGCTCGCGCCTCCCTGCAGCAAGCGCATCCAGACTTCATCTTCGCCGGCATGCAACGTGGCGAGGCACTGGCCGGCCATTTCGCCAGCGCGGACCTGTTCGTGTTCGCCAGCCTCAGCGAGACTTTCGGCAACGTGATCCTCGAAGCGCTCGCCGCGGGTCTCCCCGTGGTGGCCTATGCCGAGGGTGCCGCACGCGAACACCTCGTCGATGGCGTCAACGGCTACTGCATTGCCTCGGGCAACGCAGAAGCCTTCATCGACGCCGCTGCCAGGTTGGCCAGCAACCCCGGACTGATCCGGCACATGGGCCGCGCCGCCCACGCCAGCATGGCCGGATTGTCGCCGGATGCGGTGATCCGCGATTTCGAGACCCTGCTTCGCGACATGGCCGAGGAAAATCTGCATGAGCACCTTGCCTCCCCTGCCCACGCCTGAGCTTCCTCTCGGGCCACGCTTCGCGCTGGATCGTCGCGTATGCGTGGCAGCCAACCGCTGGGGCGCGCGACGGCTTGTAGGCATGTTCTTCGGTACCGTCAGCCGCCTTGGCGACGGCATCTTCTGGTACGCACTGATGGCCGTATTGGCCTTGCTGGGTGGTCACCGTGGATGGATCGCGGCCGTGCACATGGCCGCCACCGGCCTCACTGCCCTGCTGCTCTATCGCCTGCTCAAGCGCTGGACGCGCCGTCCCCGACCATTTCGTGCCTGTCCGGGGGTGATCGCCCACGTGCCACCACTGGACGAATTCAGTTTCCCATCCGGACATACCTTGCAGGCGGTGAGCTTCAGCATCGTTGCGGTGGCGTGGTATCCCTTGCTGGCGCCGTTGCTGTTTGGCTTTTCATCACTGGTCGCAGCTTCCCGCGTCATCCTCGGCCTGCACTATCCCAGTGACGTGCTCGCGGCGATGCTGATCGGCTGCAGCCTGGGAGCCACCTCGCTGTGGCTTTTCCCGTTGCCGATCTGAGACGTCTCGATCGCTGAAACTCAGGTGTGATCTGCGCAGTATTTGCGCACGCCGTCACAAGCTCCTTTGCGCTCAGACACATAGCCCACTTGTCCACAGGCTTTACCCGTCGCTCTCCACAATCGTTGTGGAGAACTCTGCCCGCCCCACCCACCCCTGCGCAAAAAGTATGCAGCGCGTAGCAAGTGGCTGTCGGCAAAGGGCATGTCATGGCTTGTCCACAGGCTGGTACACAAGGCGCGCACATTTGTTGTGGAAAACTTTTGCGTGCCCATGATCGAGCCAGCGAAAACCTCCTCAACCGCGTGTGCGCAGTAACTGATCAGCGCGTAGCAAGTCGTTGATCGACAAGCGGCAATTGAGGCTTTTCCACAGGCTTTACCGGAACGGGTCCACAGCGATTGTGGAAAACTCTGCCGCTGAAACGACGATGCCGCCCGAAGGCGGCATCGCAGTCAATTTACTCTGTGTAGCTCAGGCCGCGCGTCTGGCCCGAGTCAGGATGCCAAGCAGGTCAGCCAGCTTGTCGCGCATCTCGCGCCGATCGACGATCAGATCGATCGCGCCGTGCTCGACCAGGAATTCCGAACGCTGGAAGCCTTCGGGCAAGGTCTCGCGGACGGTCTGCTCGATCACCCGCGGGCCGGCAAAACCGATCAAGGCCTTCGGCTCACCGATATTGATGTCGCCGAGCATCGCCAGACTGGCCGATACGCCGCCGGTGGTCGGGTTGGTCAGCACACTGATGAACGGCACACCCGCATCGCGCAGACGAGCCAGCGCCGCCGCGGTCTTGGCCATCTGCATCAACGAGAACAATGCCTCCTGCATGCGCGCACCGCCGGTGGCCGAGAAGCACACCAGCGCACTCTTGTCGGCGAGTGCACGCTCGGCAGCGCGGGCGAACTTCTCGCCGACCACCGAGCCCATCGAGCCGCCCATGTAGGCGAACTCGAACGCGACCGCCATCAGCGGGCGACCCTTCAACTGGCCGCTCATCGCGACCATCGCATCCTTCTCGCCAAGCTTTTTCTGGGTGGAGGAGATGCGATCGCGATACTTCTTGGAGTCACGGAATTTCAGCGGATCGGTGGGTTCCATGCTGGCCCAGAGTTCCTGGGCCGAGCCCTCGTCCAGCAGCGTATCCAGTCGCATCCGCGCACTGATGTAGTGATGATGGCTGCACTTCGGGCAAACCATCAGATTGCGTTCCAGCTCCGGTCGGTACAGCACCGTGCCGCAACCACCGCACTTTTCCCACACGCCCTCCGGGACCGAGCTCTTGCCGGCGGTGATGTTCTGCGTGCGCGCACGCGGGGTCATGATTTTCTGTAACCAGTTCATCGCAACACCTCAAACGTTCCTGACCCGAAACGGCCAGGTGACCGTTTCAGTGTGCATCCAGCGCGGCGCGAATCGGCTGCAGGAAATCCTGCACACGACGAGCGATATCCGCCGCATCCGTGGCACCCGCCAACCGCTCGACCAACGCGCTGCCAATGACTACCGCATCGGCAAACCCGGCGATGGCCTTGGCGCTTGACGCATCGCGCACACCGAAACCCACCGCCACCGGCGCACTGGCGCGAGAGCGGATATCAGCCACGCGAGCGGCGATATCCGTGGTACTCAAGTGCCCCGCACCGGTGATGCCTGCAAACGACACATAATACAGGAAACCCTCCGCCATCCCGCACAGCTGCGCCATACGCGCGGGTGCGGTGGTTGGTGCCGCCAGCATGATCCGGCGCAAGCCAGCCTCGCGCAAAGGCGCCAGAACAGCCGATTCCTCCAGCGGGCAATCGACCAGCAGCACCCCATCCACCCCGGCTGCCACCGCCTCGCTGGCGAAACGCGCGTAACCGTGGATTTCGATCGGATTGAGGTAGCCCATCAGTACCACGGGTGTATCCGCGTCGCGCTGGCGGAACTCGGACACCCAGCGCAACACATCGACGAGTCCAACGCCTCTGGCGATGGCCCGCTCGCTGGCGTGCTGGATCACCGGGCCATCCGCCATCGGGTCGGAAAACGGTACGCCCAGTTCGATCAGGCTGGCGCCCGCGTCAACCAGCGCGTGCATCAAGCTGACCATGTGTTCGGGCGAGGGATCACCGGCGGTGACAAACGGGATCAGGCCGGTGCGAGCGGCAGCCTTGAGCTCGGCGAAGCGGCGGTCTATGCGGTTCATGGCGAGGAGTGAGTGAAGAGGAGTGAGGAACGAGTGTTCATGACGATGGATTTCCCTGGTTGAACTGAAGATGGGCAACGGCAGAGCTGGGCTGTTCTCTCATTTCCCACTCTTCCCCACTCGCTCGTGCTTCATACCTCAACCCCTTCGCGCGCCGCGATGGTATGCACATCCTTGTCGCCGCGCCCGGACAGATTGCACAGCACGATGCCGTCCTTCGGCAGCTCGCGCGCCAGCTTCATCGCCTGGGCCACGGCATGGCTGGACTCCAGCGCGGCCAGGATGCCCTCGGTGCGCGCCAGCAGATGGAATGCCTCCAGCGCCTCGTCGTCGGTGATGCCGACATACTCTGCGCGGCCAGTGTCCTTGAGAAAGGCATGCTCGGGGCCGACACCGGGATAGTCCAGCCCGGCAGAAACCGAGTGGGTCTCGGTGATCTGGCCGTTGTCGTCGCACAACACGTAGGTACGGTTACCGTGCAGCACGCCAGGCCGGCCCGCCGCCAGCGACGCAGCATGATGGCCGGTGGCAATGCCCTCGCCTGCCGCTTCGGCACCGACGATGCGCACGTCGGCGTCGTTGAGGAATTCATGAAACAGGCCAATCGCGTTCGAACCGCCACCCACGCAGGCGGTGAGCACGTCCGGCAGGCGGCCGTACTGCTCCAGCATCTGCGCGCGCGCCTCGCGTCCGACGATGGCATTGAAGTCGCGCACCATCTTCGGGTACGGGTGCGGACCGGCCACGGTGCCGATGATGTAGAAGGTGTCGGCGACATTGGTGACCCAGTCGCGCATGGCCTCGTTCAAGGCATCCTTCAGCGTTCTCGAACCCGAGGTCACCGGGATGACTTCGGCGCCGAGCAGCTTCATCCGGTACACGTTGATCTTCTGCCGCTCGATGTCCACCGAACCCATGTAGACCACGCATTTCATGCCGAAACGGGCGGCCACGGTGGCGCTGGCCACACCATGCTGACCGGCGCCGGTTTCTGCGATGACGCGCTGTTTGCCCATGTGCCGGGCGACGAGTGCCTGGCCGATGGTGTTGTTGATCTTGTGCGCACCGGTGTGGTTCAGATCCTCGCGCTTGAGCAGGATGCGCGCGCCGCCGACGTGCTGTGAAAGCCGTTCGGCATGGTAAATCGGGCTGGGCCGACCGACGTAATACTTCAGGTCACGATCCAGCTCGGCCAGAAACGCGGGATCGGTGCGCAGCCGCTCGTAGGCCTCACTCAGTTCGGCCAGCGGCGCCATCAGGGTCTCGGCCACATAACTGCCACCATAGTCGCCAAAGCGGCCGTGGGCATCGGGCCAAAGGTGGTAGTCCTGGATCGTAGACATGGATGATTCCTGTGCGAAAAACTGCTAGTCGTAACGGGTAGCGCTTTTGATGGAACCTAGAATATCCCACTGAAGCGCCACCAAAAAGCGATAAGATCGCCGTAATACGTCAGCAAAACTCAACAATGACCGAGCGCGAACTGCCACCACTCAACGCCCTGCGTGCCTTCGAGGCGGTCGCCCGTCTGCACAGCGTCACCCAGGCTGCCGGGGAACTGCACGTCACCCATGGTGCGGTCAGCCGGCAGTTGCGCCTGCTGGAGGACGCCCTGGGTCGACCGCTGTTTGCACGCCAGGGGCGCGGCCTCGCACTGACCGAAATTGGCCAGCAATTGCACGAGGGGGCCGGCGCCGCCTTCGAGCAACTGCGCGAGAGCTGGTCCAGCCTGCGCCAGCGCAGCGCCCAGGCGCCCTTCGTGCTGGGCTGTTCGGGCAGTCTGCTGGCGCGCTGGGTGATTCCCCGGCTGGACCGCATCGAACGTGACCTGCCCGAACTGCGCATGCATCTATCGGCACAGGAATCGTCCATGACACCGGCGCTTGGCAGCCTGGACGCCGCGCTGATGCTTGCCGCGCCGCCGTGGCCGGGCAACTGGCACGTCGAGACCCTGGCGCCGGAACGGATCGGCCCGGTGGTCAGCCCGCGCTATGCCGGCTGGCCCGCGCTGCAGGGACGCTCGGCAGCGAAGCTGCTGGACGAACCGCTGCTGCATACCGCATCGCGGCCGCAAGCATGGCCCGACTGGATGCGGAGCATGGATCTGCCGCCACCGCGCAGCACGCCAGGCCCCGGCTTTCCCCATCTCTATCATCTGCTGGAAGCCGCCATTGCCGGACTGGGCGTGGCGATCGCGCCGGCGCCGCTGGTAGCCGACGACCTGGCCAGCGGCCGCCTGCTGGCGCCATGGGGCTTCAAACCCACCGCGTCGGCATGGGTTCTGGCGACGCCGCTGCGAACACCGGATCGTCGCTGCGCCGCACTGGCGACCTGGCTGCGGAAGGAACTGGCGAGTGCCTGAACTCTCGACGCCTGCAGCGCGCTAAAGATAGCGACGGATCATGCCCTTGAGCTTTTCCAGCAGATCGGGCGACAGCGGCCCAAGGATTCCTCGCGCCTTCTGCGGAATGTGCGCAGCGGGATCCTCATCATCAAACACGTAGTAGTCGAGCAGCTCCCGCCAGGCGGCACGACCGGCCCGATCAAGCGACTTGAAACTGAGGATGCAGTGCATCAGGCCATCCAACGCGGTCTCCGTGACACGGCCCGCACCAGCTCCGGGTATCCACCAGTAATTGACCAGCGCATTGACTTTGCGCAGTGAGGCCACGTGATGCCACCACAGCGGAGGGATGTAGATCGCGTCACCCGGCTGCAACTCGGCTGACTGCGAATGCGCCATGGCCTCTCTCAATCGGGGAAACCGCGGATCATCGAGCCGATCCAGACGAGCCATGCTGATCGCTGCACCGGTCGGCGCGAAATCCAGCGGACCGATATACAGATTGCGGATCTGCCCAGTGGGAAACAGGGTGAAACGGCGGCAACCGCTCACCACGCACGCAATGTTGTGATACTCGTCGAAGTGCGCAGGCGTGGTCACCTGATTGCCCACCCACAGGCGTGGCTGAATGGCGGGATTCAGGAAAGGCAGCGAGTGATCGTCCAGAAAGCCCGGGATGCAACTGGCCACGAGCGCACTCTGCATCGCCAGCCCCTGGGGATTCTGCTGGCGGCTATACGTCGCCAGACGCTGTAGAACCTGGGTGATCGAGACACGATGGTGCTCATAGTTGAAGCCATCGAACGCATCGTTGTAACCAATCACTCCCTCCTGATCGGCAGGCATCAGCAACGCGTCCACCTCGGCGCCGCTGTCCCAGTCCGCCAGCTTTCTGGCGAAGGCGGTATCGGACTGGCCAGCCAGCTGCACCAGCGGCCATTCGCGGCAAAGACCCCGAAGGACCAGCGGACGGTCGTGACCCACGACATCACTCAGCCCTGGTGCCTGACCGCTGTCGGGATACTCCTCAATGAGTCTGGACATGCTTTTGATCCGGTACCTGGCGGCGCTCGCGCCACGTCCACATCCTATCGTGCAAGCCAGCAGGCGTCATGACCGCCAGCCGCCTCAGCGATCAGGGCCCGAATCAGGCACCAGGCGCTCCGCATCCGCCACGCGAACGGCGCGGACAAAATCGGCCAGCAGGGATGGATCCTTGACCCCCGGCGCAGCTTCCACGCCGCTGGCCACATCCACCGCCCACGGACGCAGCGCGCTTATGGCCTCGCCCACGTTGCCGGCATGCAGACCACCCGCCACGATCAGCGGCTGCGCCAGCTCGCCGGAAAGCAGCGTCCAGTCAAATGACTTGCCGCTGCCGCCCGCCTCGCCAAACGCGTGACCGTCAAGCAGCAGGCCCATCGCACGCGGGTAATCGCTCAATCTGGATACCGAAGCCGCGCCCACGCCCATCGCGATGGCCTTGAGGAACGGTGCATCAAACTGGGCACACCAGTCGTCACTCTCCCCACCATGGAACTGCAACAGAGTTGGCCGCACCTGATCGAGCACCTGTCGCACCAGCGTCGCATCATCGTCCATGAACAAGGCCACCGTGCTGACAAAAGGCGGCAAGGCCTCGACGATCGCGCGCGCCTGGCGCAAGCCGACCTGGCGTCGACTGCGTGCGGTGAACACCAGACCGATCGCATCCACGCCGAGGCGCGCAGCCAGCAGTGCATCCTCGGTACGGGTCATGCCACAGCATTTGATGCGGGTCATGCAGGCAACTCCGGTTGGGAGACTTCTTCAGGCAGGCCCCAGTGTCGTTCATAGCGCGGCCCGATAAAGGTCAAACCCGTCGCTGGTGCTGTCGGCCCGGCCACATGCCTGTCGCAGCCTGCCAGCAACTTCACCATCCATTCCACCGACCGCTCGCCTCGACCAATCATCAGCAGCGAACCCACGATATTGCGCACCATGTGATGCAGAAAGGCATTGGCCTCGATCTCGACAAACAACTGCTCGCCCTCGCGTCGCACGCTCACCGCCAGCACGGTTCGACGCGGGTGATGCGCCTGACATGACAGTGCCCGGAACGCGCTGAAGTCATGCTCGCCCAACAGCGCCTGCGCAGCGAGATGCATGCGCTCGGCATCCAGCGGCACGCGCTCCCAGGTGACATAGCGCGCATCCAGCGCGGCGCGCACCGGCCGATTGAGAATGTGATACCGATAACGACGACTGCGCGCCGCGAAGCGTGCATGGAAGCTGTCCAATACCGGCTGCGCCCACAACACCGCCACGCTGGTCGGCAAATTGGACGAAGCACCAAGCACCCACCCACGCATCGGGCGGCCCGCGTCACTGTCGAAATGAATGACCTGGCAGCGACCGTGCACGCCCGCATCGGTGCGCCCCGCACAGGTGACCTCGACGGGATAGGCTGCGACCTTTGACAACGCCCGCTCCAGCCGCGCCTGCACACTCGGCCCTTCGGTGAGTCGCTGCCAACCGAAAAAATCGGTACCGTCGTATTCAACGCCCAGGGCAATACGCATGGATGGGTACAGAAAATAGGTGAAAGACGGCGAAGGTTAACAGCCTGCCGGCCCTGGTGGTCGAACCGAAAACCTGCCGTGCACCGCCGAATGGCTGCCCCCACAACGAAGCAGGGCCGGCAAGCCGGCCCTGCCTGAATTCAACCCACTCGCCATCGACTAGCGCAAGGTCTCGAGCAGGTGCTTGGCAACATCCTGCTGCGTCTGGGTACCTTCCTTGATCACTTCGCCCAACATCGCACGGGCGCCTTCAGCGTCCCCCATGTCGACGTAGGCACGCGCCAGGTCGAGCTTGGTATCAACAGGGTCATCGCTGAAGTCGGTGATGTCGAAGCTCTGACCCTCGGCGGAGGCATGCTTGCCGCCAGCCGTGTCCTGCCAGCTCAAGTCGTCATCCAGCGCGGGCGCGGCATGGCCGGAATCACGCCGCGGCGCCACGACGGTAGCGTCCTCCGCTGCCGTCGAATGATGCCCCGGCGTCGAATCGCCGGCCACCGGCTGGGTCAGGTCGAAATTGAAACTGTACTCACTGACTTTCTTCGGCCCGCTGGGCGGGAGCGGCGGCATCGACGATGCTGCGGCCGGTGTGTCGTGTTCATCATGGCCGTAATCGTCAATGTCGAAAGCGCCATGTGGCTCGGCGTTCTCAGGCATGGCAGCTTCGGGGTGATGGTCGAACAGCGGATGCGCCGGCACGAGATCCTCGCCCATGTGCAGAACATCCTGCCACTCGTCCTGCTCGGTATCGGTGATATGCGCGTGCATGGCCTCGGCCGCAGCCTCGAAACGCTCTACGTCACGGCGCGAATAGTAAAGCGTCACCAGCTCAAGATGCAGATCGATGTCATCCGGATGTTCGGCGAGCTGATCGAGCAGTTCATCCTGATCGACATCCTCCTCAGCCAGATCGTCGCTGCCCTGCAAAGGCGTGGCATTGAAGCGGTCAGCCAGTGACGAGGCCGCCTTGGCACCGGAGGCCTTTGCCGACGACTTGCCACGGCGGCCACGCAAACCCAGCACGATCAACAGCAGCAAGGCAGCGCCGCCTGCAGCCCACGCCCACGTCTGCATATACCACGGTGCCTCGACCACCGGCATTGGCGCCGGCTGGATGGCAGGCTTCGCCACCGGCTTGGGCGTCGGCGTTGCAGCCTTCACCGCGGCCGGTGCAATCGCTGCTGCAGTGGAGGCCACGGCTGGCCTGGACGCCGTACCAGCCGATGCCAGCACGTTCGTCGCCAACGCAGCGGAGCCCGAAGCTACCGGCGCCACGCTTGCCGCCTTGGCTACCGCCACTTCCGACTGCGATGCAACGGCCGGCTCCATGGCTTTCACCACCGGAGCGGCCGCGGGCAAGCCGGCCGTCTTGCGCGCTTCGGCCAGCTTGCTCTGCAGCTCGGCGATTTCGTTGTCCTTCAGCGACAGCAGGCGCTCGTTCTTGCCGTTGATGTCGGAAAGGTCCTTGAGACGGGACTTCAGATCATTGCTCTGCTGCTGCAGACTGGCCGTAGCCTCCTGCGCGCGCAGGAGATCCTGGCGCAGGCTGGCGACCGACTTGTCACCCTTGCCGCCAGCATTGTTGCCCTGGCTACCGGCACCACTCGCCTTTGCCGGCACCAATGCCAGACGATCCTCGACCACACCTGCCTTACCCGTAGGCGCACTCGAAGCATTTGCGCGGGTCGCAGCGTCAGCCACCACCGAGGGCTTGCCCGGAGTACCCGCACGCCAGTCACTGTTCTGCCGACTCACTTCAGCGATCGCCGCAGCCAGTGTCATGGCCTGCGCCTCGGCCGCGCTCGGCACGCGCAGCACCGCCCCGCTCTTCAACGCGTTGATGTTGTCGCGGTAGAACGCATCGGGGTTGGCCTGCTTCAAGGCCAGCATCATCTGCTGTACATCGACCCCAGAAGGCGCCGTACTGCGGGCGATTCCTGACAATGTCTGCCCCGAAGAGACCGGGCCGTACTCGCCATTGTTCGCAACAGCTGCCAGCCTGGCGGCGGCCTTGGGCATGGGTGTCGCTGGCTTTGTTGCCGGAGCCGAACGCGTCGGCGCCGGCGTCGCTGCCGCCTTTGCGCGTGTCACAGTCGACGTGGGGGCCGCTGCCGCAACGGCTGCGGGCGGGGCCGAATTCAAACCCGGTGGATCCAGCAGTATCGCGAATTCGCGCACGCTCTTGCCGGCGTGGCCATTCACTTCGATCAGCAGGTCGAGATAGGGATCATCGACTGCCACCGTGCTGGTGATGCGGATGACCTTCGCCCCCGACGCGCTGTTCACCACGCTGAAATGCAATGGGATGCTGGGGCGGCCGCCGACAATGCCGGCCCGGGTGAACTCGTCGCCTGAAGCGAGTTGCACCGTCAGATTCTTCAGCTCCGCCGCATCGGCCGGATGCAACGGAATCTCTGCCAGCAATGGCTGCCCCAACGTCGACTTGACCTGAACCTGACCAAGATCCAGGGCAAGGACATGGCTACTACCGAGCGCCAATGCCATCAGCACCGACAATTTCAACGAACGATTCATGCGTGTTCCCCCGAACGATCTTTGGCGCAACTCTCAATATTGGACGTACCCAACATGGCGGGTACGGTGGCAATGTGCTGCCACTTTAGTTATATGCAGGGCAATCAACAATAGCCGTGGCGAATACTTGCAGCACATTGTTCCGACTTGTTCTCACCGAGTCGGCCGATTCACCGCTGACCGGCAGCCTGCGTGGACTGCAACGCTTCCAATTGCTTGCGCAAGGCGCTGATCGCCTGATCCTGCTGCTGCAGGCGCTCCGTCGCGTGCTCACTGTGAGCTTCCTGGGCAGCCACATCCTGCTGCAGGCGCTGTACCTCGGAGCGGTGGCGCTCCACCCGTTTTTCCACCTTCTGCAACGTCACCGCAGCAGCCTGGGCTGGCTGCTGCGGTGACGGCGAAAAAGCACTCGCGTACGCTGAAGTCACCGAAGAAAATACAATAAAAACAATGATTTGTGATCGAATCATTTTCTAGAGATAGTTCTCGATGAGAAGTTCGGCGATCTGCACCGCATTCAACGCGGCACCCTTGCGGATGTTGTCCGAGACAATCCACAAATCCAGCCCGCGCTCGTGCGAGATGTCTTCGCGAATACGTCCGACAAATACCCCATCCTTGCCCGCAGCCTCGCCCACCGGGGTCGGGTAGCCGCCGGGCTTGCGCTCGTCGACCAGCACCACGCCCGGAGCCTGACTCAGCAGCTCGCGCGCCTGTTCGGTGGTGATCTTGTCGCTGGTTTCAATATGCACTGCCTCGGAATGACCATAGAAAACCGGCACGCGTACGGCAGTCGGATTCACCTGGATCGAATCGTCCTCAAGGATCTTGCGGGTCTCCCACACCAGCTTCATCTCTTCCTTGGTGTAACCGTTGGGCATGAAATCGTCGATCTGCGGAATCACATTGAACGCTATCTGGGCGGAGAATTTCTTGCCCGGTTCCACGGTTTGGAAGTTCAGCAGCGCCGCCGTCTGCCGCCCGAGCTCCTCCATGCCACTGCGGCCGGCGCCGGAAACCGACTGATAGGTCGCCACGTTGATCCGCTCGATCTGCGCCGCGCGATGGATCGGCGCCAGCGCCACCAGCATCTGCATGGTGGAGCAATTCGGGTTGGCGATGATGCCGCGCTGGGTGTATTGCGCGATCGCGTGCGGGTTGACCTCACTGATCACCAGCGGGATATCGTCCTGGTAACGAAATTCCGAGGTGTTGTCGATCACCACGGCACCGGCGGCCGCTGCGCGCGGTGCATGCTCGCGGCTGACCGAACCACCGGCGGAAAAGAACGCGATGTCGACCCCGGCGAAATCGTAGGTATCGAGCAACTGCACGGTAATTTCCTCACCGGCGAAGCTGACCTTGCCACCGGCCGAGCGCTCGCTGGCCAGGGGCACCAGTTCGCTGATCGGAAAGTCGCGCTCGGCAAGGATCGACAACAAGGTCTCGCCAACCGCACCGGTCGCACCGACCATGGCAACTTTGTAACTGCTCTTCAGACTCATGGGTAAGCTTCTACTTTCTGGTGGGTGGACGCGCCGGTCATGATGCCAGTACGTGCGGATTGAGGATGCTCGGTGGCCGCCCCGCATGCGGGCCATGGCCAAACCGCGCCAACACATTGTCGACTGCCAGCGAAGCCATTGCCCGGCGGGTTTCCTGACTTGCGCTGGCGATATGCGGGCTCAGCAATACGTTGTTCAGCTGCAGCAGGCCCGGGTGCACCACCGGCTCGCCTTCGAACACATCCAGCGCAGCAGCGGCCAGGCGCTGTTCGCTAAGTGCCAACGCCAGTGCCGCATCATCCACGATGCCGCCGCGGGCGACGTTGACCAGCACCGCCGACGGCTTCATCAGTGCCAGCTCGGCGGCACCGATGGCATGTCGCGTCTGCATCGTCAACGGCAGCACCAGGATCAGGAAGTCGGATTCGCGCAGAAGCTGTGCCTTGTCAACATAACTTGCATGGCACGCGCGCTCGTCCGCCTCGGGCAGCGGCGAACGGTTGTGATAAATCACCGGCATGCCAAAACCGACGGCGCGATGGGCGATGGCCTGGCCGATCCGGCCCATGCCCAGGATGCCCAACGTGCGCCCATGGACATCCAGGCCCAGCCAGCCAGTGAAATCGGTGGCATGCCAGTGGCCTTCGCGCAACCAGCGCTCGGCGGCACTCACCCGGCGCGCCGCGCCGAGCATCAGCGCCCAGGCATAGTCAGCCACGCTCTCGTTGAGCACGTCGGGCGTATTGGATACGGCAATGCCTGCTGCGCTCAGCGCTACCGGATCAAGATTGTCGTAGCCGACGCCAAGGTTCGCGACGATGCGCAGCCGCTTGGCCGCCGCAACCTCCGCTGCCCCGATGCGATCCTTCAAACCCACGATCGCCGCATCCTGCCCAGCCAGTCTGGCTGCGAGTTCAGCACCGCTGAACACCTGCTCGGTGCGCTCTTCGATGATCTCGAAGTACGGCGCCAGCCGAGCAACGATGTCGGGAAAGCTGGGACGCGATATCCACACCCTGGGCTTGCCGCTCATCAGTACGATCTCCGGCGCATCGTCGCCTCACGCAATCCGCGGTGCAACGACGCCGACATCCCCGCACTGGGCGCGGTGGCGCAAGGCCTGGTCGATCAGCACCAGCGCCATCATCGCTTCGGCGATCGGGGTGGCGCGAATGCCTACGCAGGGGTCGTGACGCCCCTTCGTCATCACTTCGGCAGGCTCGCCGGCGAGGTTCACGCTGTGACCGGGAATCAGGATGCTCGAGGTCGGCTTCAGCACGATCGAGGCGGTTACCGGCTGACCACTGCTGATGCCGCCGAGGATGCCGCCCGCATGATTGGAGGCAAAGCCGTCCATGCTCATTTCATCGCGGTGCTGGCTGCCGCGCTGACTGACCGCCGCAAACCCGTCGCCGATTTCCACGCCCTTGACCGCGTTGATCGACATCAGCGCGCCGGCTAGCTCGCCATCCAGCTTGCCGTAGATCGGCTCGCCCCAGCCTGGCGGCACACCATCGGCCACCACGTTGACCCGCGCACCAACGGAGTCGCCCGACTTGCGCAGCGCGTTGATATACGTCTCCAGCGCCGGCACCTGGGCGGCATCGGGCCAGAAGAACGGGTTCTGCTCCACCGCCGACCAGTCGAACCCATCCGGGACGATCTCGCCCATCTGCGCCAGATAGCCGCGCACGGTCACGCCATGCCGCTCGGCCAGCCATTTCTTGGCGACCACGCCCGCGGCGACGCGCATGGTGGTCTCGCGCGCCGAGGAACGGCCGC
Source organism: Rhodanobacter sp. (assembly GCA_041663105.1). GTDB lineage: Bacteria > Pseudomonadota > Gammaproteobacteria > Xanthomonadales > Rhodanobacteraceae > Rhodanobacter. The sequence continues at coordinate 186,365 of JBAZRB010000003.1, read as the reverse complement.
CGCCGCGCGGGTCGCGAATGCCGTATTTCTGCCAATACGTGTAATCGGCATGACCGGGGCGAAAGGTCGACACGATGTCGCCATAGTCCTTGCTGCGCTGGTCGACATTGCGGATCAGCAGCGCGATCGGCGTGCCAGTGGTCTTGCCCTGATAGACGCCGGAGAGGATTTCCACCTCGTCGGCTTCGTGCCGCTGCGAGGTGAAGCGGCTGCGGCCGGTGGCGCGTCGCTCCAGGTCAGTGCGGAACTCCTCGGCATCGAGCGCCAGTCCCGGCGGACAACCATCGATGACGCAGCCGATGGCCGGTCCGTGACTCTCGCCGAACGTGGTGACAGTGAAGAGCTTGCCGAAGGAATTGCTGGACACGTGGTTTGGACGTCCGAAGGAAACCACCACAGCTTAGCGCGATGAACCGGTCAATGGGCCAGCGAATCACCACGCCATTCACGGGCCAGCAGTGCAAACACCACATCGTCCACCCATTCCCCATGCAGGCACAGGCTTTCACGATGGTGCGCCTCCTGGCGCATGCCCAGCGAACGCAGCATGCTCATGCTGGCTCCATTGCGCGGATCCACCGAGGCATGAATACGGCGATACCCGAGCGAGCCGAACAACCGTCCGAAGACTTCGCGCAGCGCTTCGGTGGCGTAGCCGCGCCCCTGCCAGGCCGGGGCGATGGTGACGCCAAACTCGACCGACCCGTCGATATCTGCCGGCACGTGAATGCCCAGGTCGCCGATCAGTTCACCGCTGTCACGCCGCCTTATCGCCCACTGTACCCAGCTATCGGGTACATCCAGCGCGGCGTCAGCCTGACGTTCAATGAAGTCACGTGCCTCGACCACGCTGACCGGGCGCCAACCCTGGTAGCGGCAAACCGCCGGATCGGCACGATAAGCAAACAACGCCTCGGCATCATCGAGACACAGGGCATCGAGGCAAAGCCGTGGTGTCCGCAGTTCCATGACGGCCGGTTTCAGACGCCGCGGCGTGCTGCCGCAGCGGCACGGATCGATCCGGCATGCTCGATCAGATCGCGCCGCTCGAGGGCGAAGATACCCATCTGCCCCACCTTGAATTCGATCCAGATGAAGGGCACCTGGGGCAACAACGCCGCCAGCGCATGCTCGCTCTCGCCCACCTCCACGATCAGCAGGCCATCCTCGGAGATATAATCGGCGGCCTCATCCAGCATGCGCAGGCACAGGTCCAGACCGTCCGCGCCCGAGGTCAGACCCAGCTTCGGTTCGTGCACGTATTCGCCTGGCAGGGCGGCGTACTCGTCCTCGGTGACATATGGCGGATTGGACACGATCAGGTCGTAGTGACGCCCCTTCACACCCGCAAACAGATCGGACCGGATCGCCTCCACCCGGCCCTCCAGATGCTGGAATACGATGTTCTCGCGAGCCAGCGACAAGGCGTCCTCGCTGATGTCCACGATGTCGACCTGCCAGCCCGGGTTGTATTCGGCCATGGCGATGCCAATGCAACCCGATCCCGTGCACATGTCGAGCGCCCGCTCGATATGGCGCTCGTCCAGCCACGGCGCGAAGCCCGATTCGATCAGCTCGGCAATCGGCGAACGCGGCACCAGCGCGCGACGGTCACTCTTGAACTTGAGTCCGGCAAACCAGGTCTCGCCGACCAGATAAGCCACCGGCAGGCGCTCGTTGACGCGGCGATCGATCAGCGACAGCACGTTCTCGCGCTCGGCCGCGGTGAGCTTGCCCGCACCATAAGCCGGAGGAATGTCTGGCGGCAGGTGCAGGCTGGCCAGCACCAGATGGGTGGCCTCGTCGATCGGATTGTCGTGGCTGTGACCAAAGGTCAACCCGGCCGCGGAAAAGCGACTGGCGCCATAGCGGATGAAGTCGATGATGGAGGCGAGTTCGGCAGTCACGGCGATCCAGGGACAAACAAGATGGCCGGCCATTATAGGGCCAGCAGGTGAGCTCAACCTCTATACTGCCGCGATGACTTTCAACGTACTCCTGCAATACATCCTGCCCCACCGCGCCTTGTCGCGGGTGGTCTACTGGGCCACGCGCTGGACATTCGCGCCGTGGAAGAACTGGCTGATCAGCACCATCGTGCGCAACTACAACGTTGACATGAGCGAGGCCGTGCAGCCTGATCCGCTGGCGTACCAGCACTTCAATGCGTTTTTCACCCGCAAGCTGCGCGCCGATGCGCGCACCGCCGACAGCGATCCAGCCTCCCTGCTCTGCCCGGCCGATGGCCGCATCAGCCAGTCGGGCGCCATCGTCGACGGTCGTATTTTTCAGGCCAAGGGGCAGGATTACACCGCTACCGAGCTGCTTGGTGGTGACGCCGCCGCCGCGGCACCTTTCCGCAACGGCTCGTTCGTCACGGTTTACCTGTCGCCCAGGGACTATCACCGCGTGCACATGCCGTTGCGCGGAACACTGCGCGAAACCGTGCACGTGCCGGGGCGCATCTTCAGTGTTGCCCCGTTTGCCGTGGCGGCGATTCCGCGGCTGTTCGCCCGCAATGAACGCCTGGTCTGCCACTTCGATGGCGAGCATGGCCCGTTCGTGGTGGTGATGGTCGGCGCCATCCTGGTGTCATCCGTGGCCACGGTCTGGGACGGCCTGGTCATCCCGCCCTACGCCTCCTCGATCCGGCGCAAGTCCTTCGTCAGCGAGAACGTCAGCCTCGATCGCTTTGCCGAGATGGCCCGCTTCAACATGGGTTCGACCGTGATCGTGCTGCTGCCGGAAGGGCGACAGCTGGACGCGCTTGAGCCGCAGCAACCGGTTCAGGTGGGGCAGCGGATGGGTCTGGTCTGATCGCATCAGCCACCTCGTCGGCAGAAAAGCTGACGTGGAACGTCATTTTGTGACGATCTAGGCGCTATTTCGAACCCGCTTTGCTATTCTCCCCTGGCGCCGTACCGCTCGAGTGCGGGCGAACCTGGTGTCGAGGGGACTCATGCAGATACTCACTCCATTCTTTGTGGTGATGCGCAGCCGTCAGCTGGCGCGCCAGTTTCGCGATATCGAGTGCAGCATCCGGGCGCTGCCCAAGCGCAACCATGAACGGCTGAGCCTGCTTACCCTGCGGGAAATCGGCCAGGCATCGCGCTGTGACTTCCCCCACCTGTATGGCACGGCACCCGAATCGCGTTACCTGCCGTGGGGCCAGGGAACAGATGTCGGTTACGAGCGCGCGTGCTCCGGCAACTCCGAGATCGCCTTGCGCGGCATCGCACTGTGGCTGGCGGTGGCTTACCACGAAACCAAGAATTCAACGCACGCCAAACTGCAGTCACAGCATCGCCACGTCATGCAACTGCTGCGCGAGTTGAAGGAAATGCAAAGCAGCGGCAACACGACAGTCGACAGCTGGATGCAGGAAAGCGCGGTCGCCTGAGGGCGCGGCGAGAAGCACCACCCGTCGAAGCGGCATCCGGCGGCAGCGGGAGCCACGGGCTCCCGGCGATGCGTCCAGTGACAATCCTGACACGCAAGATCGCACCCCGCACGGCGCAAATCCGTTGCTACGCCGCATGCCCGCAGCAGATCAATCGCAAACGGGCAGCTTCAAGCGCTGACCCACCGAAATACGGTGATTCTTGAACCCGTTCAACTCGGTCACCTCCCGCACGTTCGTACAATGAAGCTTGCGGGTAATGCTGCCGAGCGTGTCACCACGGCGCACCACATATGTTCTCGAGCGTTTGGATACGCTGGATGCCGAACGGGCGTCGTCGTCCTTGACCACGGGTACCACTGCGCTGTGCAGGTCGGCAGCCAGGATCGGCCACGGACCGTCGACACAGCGCGCGGCGTAGGCCTTTTCCAGCAACCTGGGCACCTGCAGCGTTGTCCCGATCGGCTGTGCCACCTGGGGATCCAGTCGCGGATTGAGATTGCGCAGGGTACGGAACCAGCCGTCTTCCATGCCCATGGTGTTGCCCAGGCACACCGTGAGTTCAGACAGCGATGCCGCCCGCTTCAGCACAATCGAACCCGGCTTGCCGTCGATCCTGGGGAATTTCAGGTTGTAGCTATCCGGATGCAGGAACAGCCACGCGGCAGCGAGCACGGCCGGGACATAGTCGCGGGTTTCGGGCGCCAACTGGTCGTAGATCCGCGGATCGTAAAAGCTCACCGAACTGTCATCACCCACCAGCCGGCGCATGCGGCCCTCGCCGCCGTTGTAGGCGCCGATGGTCAGTTCGAGGTTGTTGTTGAATACCTTCAGCTGCTCGTTGAGGTATTCGGCATTGGCATGCGCCGATGCCGCCGGGTCGTAACGCATGTCGAAACCGTTTTCAGTGCCCAGCCCAAAGCGCAGTCCGGTCGCATACATGAACTGCAATGGCCCGGCGGCACCCGAGCGGGACACCGCGTGCACCTTGCCGCCGGATTCCTTGGCCATGATGCCGAACAGCAAGGCCTCGGGCAGGTCGGCCTTCTTGTATTCGGGCCACATCTGCGAACGCAGATATTCGTAATTGACATAGGCATCGATCAGGTTGGGACGGCGCCAGGTCAGCCAGTCCTCCAGTGCCGACTTGACCGGCCCGTTCATGGCGATCAGCTCTGACAGCTTCTGGCCGCGCAGCAAGGTCACGCTGCGCTGAGCCTGCGGCAGGCTGGCCGCCCCTGTCCTGCCCGCGGCCAGCGCCGCCTGCGAGGCATCGACATCGCCATTGAGATCCTGATCATCCTGAAAATCGCCGTCCTTCAAGCGCAGCAACCGGTCAAACACCGAGAAAAATCGCTGCGGATCACAACCCTCCACATCGCTGCAACGAGCCGCTGCCTGCTTCAGCTGGTCCAGCGACTGGGTCAGCGTTTTCTGCGACGCACCGACATCACCGGCACGCGCCTGCTGCAACGCGGTTTCGTAACCCATGCTGGCCTGGTCAAGCTGGCCATACAGCGCGTTGAGCGGTATCGAAGGCTTGCGTGCGCCCGTACTGGCACACGCAGCGAGCAGGCTCAGGGCTGCAGCAAGAGGAACGCACCGGAGCGAACGAACAGCAAAACGCAGCAACATCAAGGAATTCACCCGCGCAAAACGTCAACCATAACGGGCACGGCGTTTTGACTCAATGCATCAACGAACATGTCCGACGGGACGGTCGTCCTGGCTACAATCGAACCACTACCCAGGGGAAGGAACGTCATGACCGAGATCTTGATCGGCCGCAACGACAGCACCAGCGTCAGCCTCGACCCACACTACAGCAACCGCCACGGCATGATTGCGGGCGCTACCGGCACCGGCAAATCGGTTTCGCTGATGGTGTTGGCCGAGGGTTTTTCGCGCCTGGGCGTGCCATGCTTTCTGGCCGATGCCAAGGGCGACCTGGCTGGCCTGGCACTGGCCGCCGGCGAGCCGGGCGAAAAGCTCAAGGCGCGACTGGACACACTCAAGCTTGCCGAGTGGAAAGCGCAGGCCAATCCGGTCATTTTCTGGGACATCTACGGCAAGCTCGGCCACCCGGTGCGCGCCACGATCAGCGAGATGGGCCCGACCCTGCTCGGCCGCGTACTGGAGTTGAACGACACTCAGGAAGACGTGCTAGAAGTGCTGTTCAAGGTCGCCGATGAACAGGGCCTGCTGCTGCTCGACCTGACCGACCTGCGCTCCCTGCTGACCTTTGCCGCCGACAACGCCAAGGACATCTCGAGCCGCTACGGGCTGATAAGCACGACGAGCATCGCGGCGATCCAGCGCTCCCTGCTCAGGCTTGAAGGCGACGGCGCCGACCAGTTCTTCGGCGAGCCGGCGCTGGAACTCGCCGACCTGATGCGCCAGGACATGAGCGGCCGCGGCATCATCAACGTGCTTGCCGCCGACCAGTTGATCATGAAGCCGCGGCTGTACTCCACCTTCCTGTTGTGGCTGCTGTCCGAGCTCTTCGAGCAATTGCCCGAAGTGGGCGACCTCGACCAGCCGAAGATGGTGTTCTTCTTCGATGAGGCACACCTGCTGTTCGACGACGCCTCACCGGCCCTGCTGCAACGGGTGGAGCAGGTGGTTCGACTGATCCGCTCCAAGGGTGTAGGCGTCTATTTCTGCTCGCAGAACCCGGACGACGTGCCCGGCAACATTCTCGGTCAGTTGGGCAACCGCGTGCAGCATGCCTTGCGCGCGTTCACGCCGCGCGACCAGAAAGCGGTCAAGGCGGCGGCGGAAACCTTCGTGGCCAACCCCAAACTCGATGTCACGGTGGCGATCACCCAACTCGCCGTGGGTGAAGCGCTCGCCTCGACCCTGGCCAAGGGTGGTGTACCGACACCAGTGGAACGGGTCCTGGTGACCGCACCATGTTGTCGCATCGGTGCGATCACCGAGGTCGAGCGCGCAACCATCCGCCAGCGCTCGCCCGTAGGGGCGAAATACGACACCACGATCAACCGCGAATCGGCGGCCGAGATGCTGGCCAAACGTGCCGACGAAAAGGCGGCTGCCACCGATGCGGCAGACAACACCGCCACGCCCGAAGCGGGCTCGGCCTGGGGCGGGGCGGTGCACGATGCATTGTTCGGCACCAAGCGGCGCCAGGGCATGATCGAAACCATGGGCAAGCAGATGGTCCGCACCGCGGGCAGTCAACTCGGCCGGCAGATCCTGCGCGGCGTGCTGGGCGGCATCTTCGGTGGCAAGCGCTGAGTCGACGCCGCCATGCCCCGGATCGAGCTGCTCGATGCACATCAGTCTCTGCCGCAACAACTGCGGGAGGCAATGCGCTATCCGCTGCGTCCCGCCGCCCTGCCCGGCCTGATCGCGTTCACACTGGCGCATTATCTCGCCCTGCTTCCGGTAGCTGGCTGGTTGCTCGAATTGATCATCTGGGCAGCTACCTATCTGTATGCGCTGGAATGCCTGCGTCACAGTGCCGACGGCTTTGCCGAGCCGCCGGAATTCGCTGAACCCGGCCATGGCGGCTGGGCACTGGTCGCGATCCTGCTATGGTCTGCCGTGCTGACCCTGGCGGTGAAGTTGAACTTCGGCGGCGGCACCGCCTGGGTCAGCGTACTGATGGCGATCGCCCTGCCCGCGATCGCGATGTCGCTGGCGCTTGATGGCAGCGTCTCGCACGCCCTCAACCCGCTCAACTGGTTGCAGGTGATGTCGCGTTTCGGAGGCACCTATCTGCTGCTGATCACCGTGCAACTGCTGATTGCGCTGGTGGTCGGCTGGTCGCAGCAGGGCCTCGATCACATGCTGCCGCGGCTGCTCGCGCTGCCGCTTTTTTACCTGCTCGCCAACTACGCCACCCTGTTCAACTTTCACCTGATGGGCGTGCTGATCCACCAGCGCCACGAAGACTTCGGCATGCAACCGAAAGCTCACCAGTTGGTCGGACAGATCCACCAGGACGATGACCAGAACCTGCTGGACGAGGTGGAAACCCTGGCTCATGAGCAACCGCGCGCAGCACTGGATCTGCTGGTGCCACGACTGCGCGACCGCGCCGCGCCCGCCTCGCTGCACATGGCCTACCGGCGGATACTCAAGCAACGGGGCCTGCGCGACGCCGCTGGTGCATGGCCAGATCTGGATGGCCACCCTGATCGCCCAGGGCGACGCGCGCCGCGCCCTGGGCATGTTGCAGGAATGCATGGAGCTGGACGCCAACGTCATCCCCGATGATCCCCGCACCTGCGGCGAGCTGGCCGACCTGGCCGCACGCCTGGGCATCAGCCGGATTGCCATACACCTTTGCCGTGGTTACCTCGCGCAGTGGCCGCGCGACGGACATGTGCCGCACTATGGCTTGCTGGTGGCCCGCCTGCTCGCCGAACACGTCGACCAGCGACACGAAGCCGCCCGCTTGCTGCAGGAACTTGCTCCCGCCTGGACCGACCATCCGCTGCACACACAACTGGTCGCCATGGCCAGTCAACTCGGCAGCAATCCTGCGCCTGGCTGAATTACCCCGCGGCGACTCCGCTTCACCCCGCTCAGGCGGTAAGATCGGCACCCCGCTTCACAGTCACAGTCGATCCGCAAACCATGTCCCGATGGCGACCGCCAGCCCCGAGCTCCACTGCCATCATCACCCGTGAAGGCTTCGAGCGGCTGAAGGCCGAACTCGACTACCTGTGGCACACGCTGCGACCGGAAGTGGTCAAGGCCATCACCGCGGCGGCGGCCGAAGGTGACCGCTCGGAAAATGCCGAATACATCTACCGCAAGAAGCAGCTGGCGGAAATCGACCGCCGCGCCCGCTACCTGACCAAGCGCATCCCCTCGCTGCAGGTCGCCGAGGGTGCACCCAGCGATCGCGGCCTGGTGTTCTTCGGCGCCCGCGTCGAACTCGAAAACGTCGACACTGGCGAGGTGCTGCGCTATCGCATCGTCGGCCCCGACGAGACCGACGCGAAACAGGGCTGGATCAGCATCGACTCTCCGATCGCTCGCGCGGTGTTGAAGAGACGCATCGACGACGAGTTCAACGCCGAACTGCCGGGTGGCCCGGCGCAGTTCGAGATACTGGCGATTGCGTACGAATAAGGTGATGGGCACACTGCCAGCCCCACGCACCAGCCAAAGCCCCATGCCAACCCACCCCGCTTCGACACCACTTGAACTGTCCCCGATCGTCGCCGGCCTGTGGCGTTTGACCGAGTGGAACCTCGACGTGCCCGCCCGCGTACGCTGGATCGAGCAGGCGCTGGAGCTGGGCATCAACACTTTCGACCATGCGGATATCTACGGCGACTATCGTGCCGAAGCGCTGTTTGGTGAAGCGCTCAGGGCCGCGCCGGCGTTGCGCTCGCGCATGCAGCTGGTAACCAAGTGCGGCATTCGTCTACGTTCGACCGAGCGACCGTATCGCGTCAATCACTACGACACCTCGGCCAGCTATGTACGCGCCCAGGTCGAGCAATCACTGCGCAACCTGCACGCGAAACAGCTGGATCTGGTGCTGATCCATCGCCCCGACTATCTGATGGACGCCGATACGCTGGCGCAGACGTTTGCCGCATTGAGTCAGGAGGGCAAGGTTGCGCATTGGGGCGTATCCAACCACAGCACCGGCCAGTTCGCACTGCTGCATCAGCAGCATCCGCTGATCACCCATCAGATCGAGCTGTCCGTCATGATGATGGACGCGCTGGACGACGGCACGCTCGACCAGGCGCAGCAACTGGGCCTGCGCCCGATGATCTGGTCGCCACTGGGCGGCGGCCGGCTGTTCCGTGATGACGACGCGCAAGCCGTGCGCGTGCGAGAGGCGATGCAACCGATCGCCACGCGTCTCGACATCAGCCTCGCCACCCTGGCCTACGCCTGGATCCTGCGTCACCCCTCGCGGCCGCACCCGATCACCGGCAGCGGCCGCATCGAAGGCCTGCGCGAAGCGGTAGCCGCACTCGACGTCCGACTCGGTGCCGAAGACTGGTACGCGATCTGGGTGGCCAGCAAGGGGCATGGCGTGCCCTGAATTCGGGTCGACTCACGCACCAAGCTGCGCAAAACACCAATCACCCACCCCTCTCCGCCCCAACAGCGACTCGCTATGCCGGCGAAACTGACCGCCATGGCAAATGCACCGGCCCAAGCTCGTCAGGAACACGGATGCCGACTGCCGGCTTCGACGAGCAGTTACCACTCGAAAGTGCACTCTGACCAAGTGCTTCCGGAGTATCACGCTCTGCGAAATGCCGACCTCGACGCAATCGCAGTAGCCGTTCACTCTGTGCGAATCGCGACCACGGGTGGCACCTTGGCGGCATATCGTGCGGGCCCCCATACGGCCAGCTGCCCGAGTACCCACAACAACAGCGCACCCAGTACTGGCACGTAAAGCGGCATACGCGGCAATTCATAGACATGCATCAGGCTGAGATTAGCAATGAACGCAAGCAACGCGCCGAGTGCGATGCCACCGCTGACGATCAGGAAGTTTTCGGTATGGAAGTAGCCAAGGATATCGCCCGTGGTTGCACCGAGCGAACGACGGATACCGATCTGTTTGCGTCGCTGGCTGACCCAGAAACTACTCAACCCCACGATGCCGCCAGCGGTAGCCAGCAGTAGCAAACCGCTGAGGATGCTCATCAGCAACGCCACGCTACGATCGTCTGCATAAGCGTGCTCACGTTCCTGGCCCATGCTAAAGGCGCCTTCTTTCGCATCGATGATGCGTAAGCTGCCACGCTCTTGTAGCGCTTTCAGTGTTGCAGCGATCACCGGTTTCATGGCGGTGGAGTCAGTGCGCACCAGATACACGACACCTGCTGGATCGAGATAATGCGTCGGGACCAGCACGGTATAGCCATCCAAGGGGCTCGAATGTTTGAGTGGCCCCTGCAGGCTGGCGACGATACCGATGATGGCGGCAGGCCCATCCGGCAGGTATACCGTCTCGCCCAGGGCCGAACCATCGGGAAACAGCTTGTCGGCAAGACTGCGGGTGACGATGATGCCTGGAGGAGACATCTTGTCGTTGGGGCCGATGGCGGTGATTTCATCGGGGCGAAAATTGCGCCCCGCGACCAGCGATATGCCAAGCGTATCGAGCGTGTGCTCGTCGGAAGCAAAGAACGTGGCTAATTGCGCGCGCGTCTTCTGGTCCGGTTTGAGCTTCAGTCTTGTGATGATATTGGCGTTATATCCAGCCAGCGGAAACCCCTGGCTGGAAAACGCGTCACGCACGCCCGCTACATGACGCAAGGTATCCAGGTCGGCGCGAATATTCGCATCGATCTGGGCCGCATGCTGGCCCATCTTCCACCCGTTGCGGATAACGAAGAGATGGGCTTCGTCCGTTCCGGTGGGGCGAGACAGGTGGACGATGCGCGTGGCCACGATAAACAGTGCGTTGGATGCCACCGCCAGCGTCAGCGCCACCTGCAGGACGATGAGCGCAGTGGCCACCTTGTGTCGACCCAGTGCCGCAACGATCGGGCGCAGCTGCATGAATGTCCTGGTGAGTGCCATGAGAATTATCTCAACCGGTGATCTTGATTTGCCAGGCGGGCTGGGTTTGCGCCGCCCGCCATGTCGGGTACAGGGCGGAAACCACCGTGGCAGCGATGGCGAGCAGTATGGTCAGTGTGATCAGCGAGCTATCGGCATGCACGAGACGTGCAATGTTCGGCGCGAAAAGTCCCCCGGCACCCCAGACGCCCAGCAGCGTCAGTGCCACGCCGAGCAGGCCGCCGACAAATCCCATGGTGGCCGCCTCGATCAGGAACTGCCGGTAGATGGTCGCTCGCGAAGCACCCAAGGCTCGGCGTATGCCGATCTCCGGTGCTCGCCGCATGAATCGGGCAAGCATGAGTCCGACGACGTTGACCAGGACAATCAGCAGAAAACTGGCAGAGACCAGCATGGACAAGCTGGATGCTCTGGGCGTGACCTGCAAGTACGCCAGCCAGTCCGTCAGATTGCGCAGGCGTATGTTGGCCGCCCACGAGAAGCGCCCGAGGCGTTGCTGCTCCCCGGCATGGTGGCGCAAGTAATCGCGGTAATGATCCGCGTCGGCGGGTGTCGCCAGTTCCACCCAGGCATCGATCCGGTCACATTCGCTGTGCAGGTAGGCATCCCAGTGGGATGTATCCGATTTCCGTGATGCCGTCGGGCAATAAACGAAGGTGCTGTCCTTCTTCATATCGGTCGCGCGGGTGAATGGTATGTAGATATCCCCCGCGTCATCGAACGCATAGACAGTGCCATGACTGCCGGCGTCAAAAAAGCGCGGTCTCGGGTTCCAGTCTTCCAGCACACCGCCAATCCGGAAGAGTTGGTCATCCAGCCGGATCTCCTGCCCGACACTGTTTTTTCCGCCAAACAGCGTTTCATTCAAGCGTCGACTGATGACCGCCACGGTGGCGTGCCGTGCATCGTCGTCCGCCGTCCATCCGCCGCCAAAGCGGAAAGGCACATCGAACATCGAGAAGAAATCGGCGGTCACCGCATCGCCACTCTGCGACATGGCTGGAACCAATGGATTATCCGATTCCACTTGCCATGTTGCGGCAAACAGCAATGTCAGCCGGCTCGCCTTGCGTGCCCGCCACAGCGCCGTCGCATCGATGTAGCTCAGCGTCTCGATGGGTTCGCCCTGATCGTTGTAGGACGGACCCACATTGTCGATCAGCGGCACGTAAAGCTGGCCAGACTTGGCGGGGAGCGGGTCGCTCGTGGTCGCACGAAACACGGCATAGCTCACCATGCAGGCCGACACTCCGAAAGCCAGCAGCACGATCACCAGCGCGGTCAACGCCTTGCTTCGCGCGCTGCTTCGCCACGCCAACACCACGTAATACCCCCACATAACGCTCCCCTGTGATGTCACTCGATAGTTGAAAGATGTTCGGTCTGTCGATCTATTGAGCGCACAAACGCCGATGTGGCCATCGCCAATGCGACGCCCCCGGACGGTGCTGACTGCCGCACTCCAGCGATTCCCTGCTCGAAGCGAATATCGTGCCAGTTATTGCCATGGTGATTTTCCGCTATTTTTCATCGCGTTATAAATCATCGCGGCGCGCGCACTCTGTCCGCGGACAGAAGGGCGGACACCACGGGGACACCGCGAGATGTGCTTATGCTGGTTGCTGTCGCGCGGAACCTGCCGGACAAGCGGGCAGTCCGCAGGGCTTGCCTCAGCAAGCCACCGCTGCAGGATATGCCCGCCCCGCCCGACGCGGCTGGTAGCACGGCGTCGTCAGATGGAATGCCTCGCCGACGTTGTCGTCGTGCCAGCCCGGGATACCGGCCAGTGGTAGCGGGCGCAATTCCTGCGGATCAATCAGCAGCTGGCCGCTGGCAATGGCGTCGATGCAGAGGCTTCGCGCCTGCGCCATATCGGCATGGCTTGACTGAAACACCAGCGCCTTGCCGACCGGCAATTTCGCGGGATTCAAGGCCAGTTCCAGCAGCGCATGCCCGAACAGCGACCACTGGATGCTGCCATCCAGCCACGCGTCCCGGCGTTGCCAGAACAAGCCATGCCAGTCGTGCGCATCCCACAGCGCCAGCAGGGACGGATCGCGCAGCAGCACGATCACGCCGCCTTCATCGAACTGGGTCAGCGCGTATTGCGGGCGCGAGCGTTGTTTGGGGCCCATGCGGGCGATCTCGGCGATCTGACGCTGGTTCAATGCCTGCTTGATGGCGGGATGGCGCAGCCAGATCAGCGCGTTGAGCAGGTCGTGCCAGTTGCCTTCGCGGGTGGCGACCTGAGCGCGCTCGGCAATGCGCTGTTCGTAGTGCAGACCATCGGCGAGCAAGCAGGGAGTCTGCGCCACGAACCGCGGATTCGCATCCGATGGCAGGCAAGCATTGAGTTCATCGATCGAGGGCCAAGCCGCGCCCTCGAGCAGGGTCGCGTATTCGCGCCAGTCCGCCAGCGGCAGCCGACCGAACACCGCCGGGTCGACTTCCTCGCGCGACGGCGCGTGATAACGCATGACTCAGCCGGCGAGGCGTGCGTGCAGATCGTGCTCGTCGGCGCTTTCCACCACCACCTCGACGAACTGGCCGGGCTTCAGCTTCTGTCCGTCGGCGATCAGCACGGTACCGTCGATCTCCGGCGCATCGGCCGACGAACGCGCCACGGCGCCATCGGCGCCCGCCTCGTCGACCAGTACCTTGATCGTGCGGCCGATCTTGCCCTGCAGCTTGGCCGCAGAGATTTCCGCCTGCACCGCCATGAACTGTTCGAGGCGGTCTTCCTTCAGCTCCTCGGAGACCGGATCGGGCAGCTCGTTGGCCTTCGCACCATCGACAGGGGAATACGCAAACGCACCGACGCGATCAAGCTTCGCCTCGCGCAGGAAGTCGAGCAGCTCCCCGAACTCGGCATCGGTCTCGCCGGGAAAGCCGACGATGAAGGTGCTGCGGATGGTCAGGTCAGGCACCACCTTGCGCCAGTTGTTGATGCGCTCCAGCGTCTTGTCGATATTGCCGGGGCGCTTCATCAGTTTCAGGATGCGCGGGCTGGCGTGCTGGAACGGGATGTCCAGGTAGGGCAGCAGCTTGCCCGCGGCCATCAGCGGCATCAGCTCGTCCACATGCGGGTACGGGTAGACGTAGTGCAGGCGCGTCCACGCATCGAGTTCGGACAGGCCTTCGCACAGTTCGGTCATGCGCGTGCGGTACGTCTTGTCGCGCCACTGGCGCTCGGCGTATTTCACATCAACGCCGTAGGCGCTGGTGTCCTGCGAGATCACCAGCAACTCCTTCACGCCGCCCCTTACCAGCCGCTCGGCCTCCAGCAGCACCTCGTCGACCGGGCGTGAGACCAGGTTGCCGCGCATCGAGGGAATGATGCAGAAACTGCAGCGGTGATTGCAGCCTTCGGAAATTTTCAGATAGGCGTAGTGCTTCGGCGTCAGCTTCACGCCGGTATCCGGCACGATGTCGATGAACTTGTTGCGCTTCGGGGGAAGCGCGGTATGCACCGCGCTCATCACGCTGGCGTAGTCCTGCGGACCGCTGATCGAGAGCACCTCGGGATAGGCCTCGCGGATCAACCCCTCGCGCTTGCCGAGGCAGCCGGTGACGATCACCTTGCCGTTCTCGTTGAGCGCGGTGCCGATCGCATCGAGCGACTCCTGCACGGCCGCGTCGATGAAGCCGCAGGTATTCACCACCACCGCGTCGGCGGCGCCGTAGCTGGGCACGATTTCGTAGCCCTCGACCTTGAGCTGGGTGAGGATGCGCTCCGAATCGACCAGCGCCTTGGGGCAGCCGAGGCTGACGAAACCGATCTTGTGTGCTGCCTGGGACATGGGCGGTGAATACCGTGAATGGCGCGGGGAAACGTTCGATTATACGTCAGCGCCGCACGCCTGCCGCTGCGGCTAACATTGCAGCTTCGAATCCGACCGGTACAAAACCATGGGCCAGCACATCAACATCCCCACCAGCGGTACCCAGTGCATCGGCGCCTACCTGGCCCAGCCGGCGGGAAAGCCGAAAGGTGGCCTGGTAGTAATCCAGGAAATTTTCGGGGTCAACGCGCACATGCGCAGCGTGGTCGACCGCTTTGCCGAGCTTGGCTACACCGCGATCGCCCCGGCCTTTTTTGACCACGTGGAAACCGGCGTGGAGCTGGGCTACGACGAGGCCGGTTTCGCCAAGGGGCGGCAACTGGCCGGTGAAGTGGGCCTGGAGCGGGCACTGGAAGATGTCGCCAGCGCCGCCGAGGCGATTGCCTCTGCCGGCAAGATCGGCACCGTCGGATACTGCTGGGGCGGCAGCGTCGCCCTGCTCGCCGCATTGCGCCTCGGATTGCCGTCGGTGAGTTATTACGGCGCGCGCAATCTGCCGTTCCTGCATGAGACGCCAAAAGCGCCAGTGATGTTCCACTTCGGCGAGAAGGACCAGCACATCACCCCCGAGATGGTGGCAAAGCATCGCGAAGTTTTGCCACAGATGCAGACCTTCACCTACCCCGCCGACCATGGCTTCAACCGCGATGCGGGCGCAAGCTACGACGAGGCCAGCGCCACACTCGCCCTGCAACGGACCATGGCCTTCTTCGACCGGCATCTGGCCGGCGCATGAGCTGTCATTCGTTCGCGCTCGACCCGCGACTGGCTGCCGACACCCGGCTGGTGGCGAGCTTGCCGCTATGCGACGTCAGGCTGATGAACGACGCCCGCTACGCCTGGCTGGTGTTGGTGCCGCGTCGCGCCGGGCTGGTCGAGATCACCGACCTGGGCGATGAGGAACAGGCCACGCTGTGGCACGAAGTGAACCGAGCAACGCACGCACTGCGCGCGGTCGCGCCATGCGACAAGCTCAACCTCGGTGCGCTGGGCAACATCGTGCGCCAGCTGCACGTGCATGTGGTAGCGCGCTGCGAAGGCGATGCCGCGTGGCCAGGGCCCGTGTGGGGACATGGCGCGGCTGTCGGCCATGCCGAAGCGGCTCTGCTTGAGCGCCTGGCGGCGTTGCGACAGGCACTGGACTCGACGGCCTGAGTCGATGTCGACGCCACCCGTCCAGTTCGAGACCATCGCCGAGGATGCCCTGCTGCTGCGCTTCGGCGAGCACATCGACATCGCGGTGAATGCGCGGGTGCTCGCCGCCTGCACGCGCCTGCAACACGCACTGCCGCGGCTGGAATGCGTGCCGGCCTACGCCAGCCTGCTGCTGCGCTTCGATCCGCTGGCCTGGGGCAGTAGCGTGGCATCCGATCCGCAGAAAAGGCTGCGCGAAGCGGTTCTGGCGGCGCTGGCCGGGGCTGCCGAAGCTGTCGCGCCGACACGCGAACACGTCATTCCGGTGTGCTACGGCGGCGCTTGCGGGCCGGATCTCGGCGAGGTGGCCAGTCACTGCGGCCTGAGCACCGACGAAGTGATCGCGAGACATGTCGGCGCCGAGTACCAGGTGGCGATGATCGGCTTCGCCCCCGGCTTCCCCTACCTGCTGGGACTGGATCCGACGCTGGCGATGCCCCGGCGCCGCGATCCACGCCAGCGTGTAGCGGCCGGCAGCGTCGCCATTGGCGGCAGCCAGACCGGCATCTACCCCGAGCCATTGCCCGGAGGCTGGCAGCTGATCGGGCGCACTCCGCTGCGCCTGTTCGATGTCAGCGCCGAGCGGCCGTCCCTGCTGGCAGCCGGCGACCATGTGCGTTTTCACGCGATGGGCGACGACGAGTTTTCGCGATGGGAAGCGGAGCAACCGCGATGAGCGTGACCGTGCTCAAACCGGGCCTGCTCAGCAGCCTGCAGGACGCTGGCCGCCCCGGTCATGCGGCGATCGGCGTGGGCCGTGCAGGTGCCATGGATGGACCCGCCTGGCGGTTGGCCAACGCCCTGGTCGGCAATCGCGGCGGCGAGGCCGTGATCGAATGCACCCTGCTCGGCCCGACCTTGCGCTTCGATGTGGAAGCATGGATCGCGCTTACCGGTGCCCCCATGTCGGCACGCGTCGGCACGCGCGACCTGCCCACGTGGACGACCTGCCACCTGCCGGCCGGCAGCGTGCTGCAACTCGGCGGCATGCGCATCGGCTGCCGCAGCTACCTCGCCGTGCGCGGCGGCTTCGACGTCGCTCCGGTGCTGGGCAGTCGCAGCAGCGACCTGCATGCGCGACTCGGCCATGCCGGCGGGCGCGCCTTGCGCAGCAGCGACGTGCTTCCGATCGGCGCCCGCGCGGCATGGCCTGTGGCACCATCAGCCGCCCATGCCGGCCCGTTGCCATGGGGGCTCGATCCGCAACCGTGGTTCGATTTTTCCCAGCAGCCGCTCGCGCTGCTGCGCGGCAGCCACGCGGCACGACTGGACGAAGCCTCGCAACAACGCCTGTTCGACAGCCGCTTCGTCATCAGCAAGGACAGCAACCGAACCGCCAGCCGTCTGGATGGCCAAACGATGCAGCTACGCGCACCGCTGGAGCTGATCTCCGAGGCCGCCCTGCCCGGCACGATGCAGCTGCCGCCCTCGGGCCAGCCGATCGTGCTGATGGCGGAGGCGCCCGTGACGGGGGGTTATCCCCGCGTCGGCCAGGTGGCTGCCGTCGACCTGCCGCGACTGGCGCAGCGCCGTCCCGGCGATACCGTATGCTTCCGCACGTGCTCGCTGGAACAGGCGCTGACCCGACTGACCGAGCGCGAACAACGACTCACGCGCCTGCTGCAACGCATCGCGCAACGACTGCAACAAACGGATTGAAGCGACCACCATGAAGCGCATCGACCTCAACTGCGACCTCGGCGAGTCCTTCGGCACGTGGCACATGGGCGACGACGACGCCCTGCTCGCCCTGATCAGTTCGGCCAACATCGCCTGCGGCTTCCATGCCGGCGATCCCGTCATCATGCGTCGCACGGTGGAACAGGCAGTCAACCATGGCGTGGCGATCGGCGCCCATGTTTCGCTGCCTGACCTGCAAGGTTTCGGCCGGCGTGAAATGAGCGTCAGCGCCGACGAGGTACAGGCGATGACGCTGTACCAGGTCGGTGCGCTGCACGCCTTCGCCCAGGCGGCTGGCACCCGCCTGGCGCATGTGAAGCCGCATGGCGCGCTGTACAACATGGCGGCCAGCGACCGGTCGCTGGCCGATGCCATCGCCCGCGCCGTGCAAGCCTTCGATCCGCAACTGCGGCTGTTCGGGCTGGCCGGCTCGGCGCTGATCGACGCCGCGCGCGCCATTGGCTTGCCCGTGGCGGCCGAAGCCTTTGCCGACCGACGCTACCTCGCCGATGGCTCATTGCAATCCCGTCGCGAGGCCGGCGCGGTGATCGACGACGCCAGCGCGGCCACGGCACAGGCGATCGGCATCGCCCGCGATGGTGTCGTCCAGGCCGCCGATGGTCAGCGGATCAAGCTGCACGCCGACACCCTGTGCCTGCACGGCGACGGTGCACACGCCGTCGCGCTGGCACGGCAGTTGCGCGAGGCACTTGAGCGCGCCGGCCTGCACATCGCCGCACCGGGTGCTGCATGATCCCCACCTGTTTACCTGAGGCGCGAACCGCATGAACTACTGGCCCCTGCTCGGCGTCGCCGTGATCGTGCTCGGCTTCGCGCTGCGCTTCAACGCCGTGCCGGTGGTAGTCACGGCGGCCCTGGTCAGCGGCTTGCTGTCCGGCATGTCGCTGCCGGTGCTGCTTGCCCTGCTCGGCAAGAGTTTTGTCTCCAGCCGCATGCTGTTGCTGTTCGTACTGACCCTGCCGGCGATCGGGTTGCTGGAACGGGCTGGCCTGCGCGAACACGCGCAGCGCTGGATGGCGCGAATGCAGAACCTGACCCTGGCGCGCCTGCTGATCGGTTACTTGCTGTTGCGCCAGTTGCTGGCCACGGTGGGCCTCACCGGGGTCGCCGGCCCTGCACAAACCGTGCGCCCGCTGCTGGCCCCGATGGGTGAGGCCGCGGCGGAGAAGATTCTGCCCAGCCTGGATCAGGCCGATCGCGAGGAGCTGCGTGCGATCGCCGCCGCCACCGACAACGTGGGGCGCTTCTTCGGCGAGGACGTCTTCATCGCGCTCGGTGCGGTATTGCTGATCCAGGGCTTCTACAGTCAGCACGGCATCGAACTGAGCCCACTGTCGATCGCGCTGTGGGCACTGCCCACGGCGATTGCCGCCTTTGTCATCCAGTCCGTGCGGGTGTGGTTGTATCAGCGTCGTCTGCAACGACGCGCCGCCGCCCTGCGCACGGACGGGGCGAACTGAGCATGCTGCGTATCGAATACGCCTACTGGCTGATCGCCGCCTTCCTGATCTACGCAGGCTGGCGCAACCTGCGTGACCGGCATCTGTGGCATGCCGCGTTCTGGCTGGTGCTGGGACTGCTGTTTGGCGCAGGCGATTTCATCCTGAAGCAATCCGCGGCCGGCCATCCGCTGCCCTCGCAGCTCGCTGGCGGCGGGGTGATCGTGCTGGCGCTGCTGGCGCCGCGGCTGCACCGCAAACCGCATCCGGAAAACAGCAGCGCCGAGGAACGACTGCAGTCGGCGATCCGGCTGGGACACCGGCTGTTCGTGCCGGCCCTGCTGATTCCGCTGGTGACGTTGCTGGTCGCGCTGTTCGGCGCCTGGCTGATTATCGACGGGTACTCGCTGTTCGCTGCGCCGCAGATGACCTTGACCGGGCTGGGGCTGGCCTGCGTGGTGGCGCTGTTCGCCGCTTCGCGGGTGGCACGCACGCCCATGCACGAGGGTGTAGCCGAGGGCCGGCGACTGCTCGATGCGATCGGCTGGGCCGCACTGCTGCCGCTGCTGCTGGCGGCGCTGGGCCAGGTATTCACCGAAAGCGGGGTAGGCACGGCGATCGCCGCGATCGCCACCAGCTACCTGCCCACCGGCAGCGCGCTGGCCTGCCTGCTGGCGTTCGCCCTGGGCATGGTGCTGTTCACCGTGATCATGGGCAATGCCTTTGCTGCCTTCCCGGTGATGATGGCCGGCATCGGCCTGCCACTGCTGATCCATCAACATGGTGCCAACCCGGCCATCCTCGGTTCAATGGGCATGCTGTGCGGCTATTGCGGCACCTTGCTGACGCCGATGGCCGCCGACTTCAACCTGGTGCCGGCGGCGCTGCTTGAATTGCGCAATCCCTATGGCGTGATCCGGGCGCAGGCCTGGAGCGCGCTGTGGATCTTCGCCAGCACGGTGCTGTTGATGTGGCTGCTGGTATTCCGCTGAACCGATTCTGCCGAGGCAACCTATGAGCAAGTCCCTGCCACGCATCCTGCTCACCGGATTCGATCCGTTTGGCGGCGAAAACATCAACCCGTCGTGGGAAGCGGTGCGCAATCTGGACGGCAAACACATCGCTGGACACCTGGTGGTGGCACGCCAGCTACCCACCGAATTCGCCGCCTCGTATCGCCTGCTGAACGAGGCGATGAACGAGCTGAAGCCGACCATCGTACTGGGCGTGGGCCAGGCTGGCGGACGCGCGCAGTTGTCGCTGGAGCGGGTGGCGATCAATCTGCAGGATGCGCGCATCCCCGACAACGCGGGCGCGCAACCCATCGACGAGCCCGTCATCGTCGATGGGCCAGCCGCCTACTTCAGCAGTTTGCCGCTCAAGGCGATGCTGGCGGCATTGCACGAGGCAGGCCTGCCTGCCGAAATCTCGCACAGCGCCGGCACCTACGTGTGCAACCACATCGCCTACGCGATGCTGCACTTGGCATCGGCGCAGGCTGGTGTGCGCGCGGGCTTCATCCATATCCCGTACCTGCCGGCACAGGCAGCCCACCTGCGCGGCACGCCGAGCATGGCGCAAGCGCAGGTGGAACAGGGGCTTGAACTGGCACTGCTTACGGCCGTCACCACACCGACCGATAGCAAGCTTCATGGCGGGACGCTCGATTGAAGGAAGCGGCCTGCCGAATATGGCGACATGCTGATGCAACGAAAAAGCCCGCGAATCGCTTCGCGGGCTTTTCGATTTCAGCTATGGCTGGCGGGAGTTACGGACCGCCGACACCGCCGGAAGCCCCAGTGTGGTCACGCTCCTGCGGCGCATCCACCGGCGCCCGCTCGTGATGATCTTCCAGCCTGCGCGCCTTGGTGTCCTTCGGGTTGATCTCCTTCAGCGTGCCCTTGTCGTCGTAGTAAACCCGGAAGCCGTAATCAAGCTGCATCCGTGCCATGTACTGCAGGTGCTGCTTGCGGATCTTCGAATCGTCACTCGGCTCCAGCAGCACGGTCTTGGGCAACCTGCCCTGATCCTTCAGGTAGGCGAAGTGGCTGCCTGCATCGATGGCAGACAGCACAGCACCGTCAACCAGGAACTGACCATCCTTGTACGCCTTGATGACGGCACCGAACTGCCCGCGCATCGAGGCTGTAGTGACTTCACCCTTGGTTCCACCGAGGTGACAACCAGCCAGCAGCAGCAGGCTGCCAAGCATGATCGCGGCGGTACCGCGCTTCAGCAGTGTGGAAAATCGGGTCATGCAGGTCTCCTGGACATTCAATCAGTGGAATCAGAGGAAGTGTAGCGCCGGCGCGGAACAAACACGGGACATACCCGCACCCCATTCAGCAAGTTGTATCAGGTACGCGGCAGGGTCACACCCTGCTGCCCCTGGTACTTGCCACCGCGGTCCTTGTAGCTGGTCTCGCATTCCTCGTCGGATTCGAGGAACAGCATCTGCGCCACGCCTTCATTGGCGTAGATTTTTGCGGGCAGCGGCGTGGTGTTGGAGAACTCCAGCGTCACATGGCCCTCCCACTCAGGCTCCAGCGGCGTCACGTTGACGATGATGCCGCAACGGGCATACGTGCTCTTGCCCAGACAGATCGTCAAAACCTTGCGCGGAATGCGGAAAAACTCGACCGTGCGCGCCAACGCAAAAGAGTTCGGCGGAATGATGCACACGTCCGCCTCGACGTCGACGAAGCTGGACGGATCGAACGCCTTCGGGTCGACGATGGTGGAGTTGATATTGGTGAAGATCTTGAACTCGCGCGCACAGCGCACGTCGTAGCCGTAGCTCGAGGTGCCGTAGGACACCAGCTTCTGGCCGTCGCGCAGCTTGACCTGGCCGGGCTCGAACGGCTCGATCATGCCGTGCTCCTGCGCCATGCGGCGGATCCACTTGTCGGGTTTGATGCTCACGCGGACTCCAGTCTCGAATCGGAACGGGGGGCCGGTGAGTGGCCCGGCCAAAGATGCGCAAAATACCATGGTCCGACCGTCGCGCCGTCGATGGCCGCGAAATCACCGGGCAGCAAGCGCCTCGACCAGCGCCGCCATGGCGTCGCGCAACTCGCCGCAACGGGCCGGGTCGGCCAGGATCGTGCCTACCTCGCAGCCAGTGCCAGGCAGCGGCACGGTCGCGAATACCACCAATCGCGCCGACATCGTGACGAGGATCTCGCGAAGAGCAGCCCGCGCATGGAACGATCCGCGGGCGGACGCGTTCAGCAGCGCCACCGGCTTGCCCGGGAACTCCAGGCTGCCGACCAGCCAGTCGAGCAGATTCTTGAAGGCGCCAGGCACGCCATGGGCGTACTCGGGACAGGCGATCAGCAGCGCATCGCTGGCGCCGACGGCCTCACGCAGCGCCGCTACTGCCGCCGGCAGCGGCTCGATTTCGTCATCGGGATTGAACAGCGGCAGCCCTTCCAGCCCTGCGTACAGCTGCAATTCGAGCCCGGCGGGTGCCAGATGCCGTGCCGCCTGCAGCAAGGCCGTATTGGCGGATACCCTGCGCAGGCTGCCCGACAGGCAAAGGACACGCCATGGCGTCATGCAGCCGGCGCGCCCTGCACCACGATCTTGCCCAGACCCAGCGACTTGTTGCGTGGCTGGCGCGAGAGCCGGCCGGCCGCATTGCGGGCAATCTCGCGGTAGCGCGCGGTGAGGTCGGAGTCGGGCATGGCCACCACGGTGGGCGTGCCGCCGTCAGCCTGCTCGCGGATGCGGATGTCCAGTGGCAGCGAACCCAGATACGGCACGCCGTACTGCGCCGCCATGCGCTCGCCGCCGCCTTCGCCGAAGATATGTTCCTCGTGACCGCAGTTGGAGCAGACATGGGTCGCCATGTTCTCCACCACGCCGAGTACCGGCACATCGACCTTCTCGAACATCTTCAGCGCCTTGCGCGCGTCGAGCAGGGCGATGTCCTGTGGCGTGGTGACGATCACCGCGCCGGCCACCGGCACTTTCTGTGACAGGGTGAGCTGGATGTCGCCGGTGCCCGGCGGCAGGTCGACGATCAGGTAATCCAGTTGCTCCCAGCGCGTATCGGTAAGCAGCTGCATCATCGCCTGGGTGACCATCGGCCCGCGCCAGATCATCGGCGTGTCCGCCTCCACCAGGAAGCCGATCGACATCACCGGCATCCCGTGCGCCTGCATCGGCGTGATGCTCTTGCCATCGGGCGACTCCGGTTTGCCGTGCACGCCCAGCATGGTCGGCTGGCTGGGGCCGTAGATATCGGCATCCAGCACGCCCACCCTCGCCCCCTCAGCCTGCAGGGCCAGCGCAAGGTTGGCCGACACCGTGGACTTGCCCACGCCACCCTTGCCGGAAGCGACCACGATGATGTTCTTCACATTGGGTAACGGACCGAGCGCACCTTGCACCTTGTGTACATGGATACGGCTGGTGATGGAAACCGCTGCCGCCTCGATGGCCGGAGATGACTCCAGCGCCTCTCGCACCTGCCTGGTCAGGCTCTCGATCGCGCCAGCGGCCGGATAACCCAGTTGCAGGTCCACCGACACCCGCGCGCCGTCCACGCCGATCGCGCGCACGGCCTCGGCCAGCGCCGCACCGGTATGGGTATCTGTCAGCTCGCCCAGGATCTGGCGCACCAGGGCTTCGTTTGCCTGTGTCATGTCAACTCGAGTGTTCGCGGGGAGCGCGCATTATGCCAGCCCATCGCGAGCTGCCGGCTGACCTGGATCAGCCCGGCATGGTCGTCGGACACCGCACGGAAGCGCGCGCCGACAGGCTTTGCGCAATGCAGCTTGACGCTGTCACCGATCCTCGCCAGTCTCCCGTCCATACGCTTTCGTACGGGAGGAACACCATGAAGCATGCTTTTCGTTTTGCCATTGCCGCCAGCCTGTTGCTGGCTGCCGGTGCCGCCATTGCCGCCACGGACACCCCGGTGGGCAACTGGAAAACCATCGACGACGAAACCGGCCAGGCCAAGTCGATCGTGCAGATCACCGACACCAACGTCGAGCTGCAGGCGCATATCGTGAAGCTGCTCAATCGCAGCCCGGCAGACATCGCCCGCGACGGTGAAGTCGCCCTGTGCAGGAAGTGCGACGGCGAGCGCAAGGACAAGCCGGTCGAAGGCCTGAACATCATGTGGGGCGTGCACAAGGACGACGATGTCTGGGACGGCGGCAAGATCCTCGACCCCAAGTCGGGCAAGGTCTACAAGGTCAAGCTGTCGATGGTCGACGGCGGCCAGAAGCTCAGCGTGCGCGGCTTCATCGGCTTCTCCTGGATCGGTCGCTCGCAGGTGTGGGAACGCCAGCCCTGATCGACCTCGTCATCGACGAAATTGAAAGCGCGCTTCGGCGCGCTTTTTTCGTTGTGCGCCGGGCTGCCGTGGCAACCGGAGCTTTGGACGGCCATGCCATAATGCGCAGCCAATTCGGAGTGCCTGCCCATCATGAGTCGCCGTCTGCTCGTCACCCACGCCCTGCCCTACGCCAATGGCCCGCTGCATCTGGGACATATGCTGGGTTACATCCAGACCGATATCTGGGTACGCGCGCAGAGAATGATGGGCAACGAGGTGGTGTTCGTCAGCGCGGACGATGCGCATGGCACGCCAATCATGCTGGCCGCAGAAAAGGCTGGAATGACGCCAGAGGCGTACATCGCGAAAATTCGCGCCGGGCATGAGGCTGACTTCACAGCATTCCACTTCAGCTTCGATCACTACCACACGACGCATTCGGACGAGAACCGCGAACTGGCCGAGCTGATCTATACGCGCCTGCGCGATGGGGGTTTTATCGCCAAGCGCAGCATCAAGCAGCTGTTCGATCCGGAAAAGCAGATGTTTCTGCCGGATCGCTACATCAAGGGCAACTGCCCGAACTGCGGCACGGCGGACCAGTACGGCGACAACTGCGAGCACTGCGGCGCCACCTATGCGCCGACCGACCTGATCAACCCGTACTCGGTGATGTCCGGCGCCACGCCGGTGCTGCGCGATTCGGAGCACTACTTCTTCGAACTGTCGAAATTCGAACCGCTACTGCGCGACTGGTTCGCCGGCAAGTTCAGCGACGGCAAGCCGGTAGCCAACAGCGGCGTGGCGGCCAAGCTGCGCGAGTGGCTGGACGGCGGCCTGAAGGACTGGGACATCTCGCGCGACGCGCCGTACTTCGGCTTTCCGATCCCCGACGCGCCGGGCAAGTTCTTCTATGTGTGGCTGGACGCGCCGATCGGTTACCTGGCCAGCTTCAAGGCGCTGTGCGAACAGCCCGGTTCGACCCTGAAGTTCGACGACTTCCTCGGCGCCAAAAGCACCGCCGAGATGCACCATTTCATCGGCAAGGACATCATCAACTTCCACGGACTGTTCTGGCCCGCGATGCTGCATGGCGCCGGCTTCCGCACGCCGACCGCGCTGCACGTCAACGGCTACCTCACCGTGAACGGCGCCAAGATGTCGAAGTCGCGCGGCACCTTCATCCAGGCGCGCACCTATCTGGATGCCGGCATCCACCCGGAGTTCCTGCGTTACTACTTTGCGACCATGCTCAGCGACGCGCCGGTCGACGTGGATCTCGATCTCAAGGCGTTCGAGGAGCGGGTCAATTCGCACCTGATCGGCAAGTGGGTGAACATTGCAAGCCGCACCGCCGGCTTCGTGCAGAAATTTTTTGACGGCAAGCTCGCCGACCATTTCGATGAGGAAGAAGCTGCGCTGTGGCTGACCCTGCTGGCGCACTACGCCGGTATCGAGCAGCTCTACGACGAGGGCGAATTCGCCGAAGTCACCCGTCGCTTCGTCACCATGGCCGACCTGGTCAATGGCTATATCGCGGCCAAGGCGCCGTGGGTGATCGCCAGGGACGAAAGCCGCCGCGCTGAGTTGCAGCAAGTCTGCACGCTGGCGCTGAATGCATTCCGCCTGCTGGCCGGCCTGCTCAAGCCCGTGCTGCCGGCCACCGTGGCGGCCGCCGAAGCGTTTCTGGCCGCCCCGATCACCAGCTTTGATGACGCGCGCCGCGAGCTTCATGGCCATGCGGTCAGCACGTTTGAGCCGCTACTCGGCCGTATCGATCCCAAGTTGGTCGAAGCCATGGTCGAGGCATCAAAAGAATCACTCGGCGGCACGGAAACTGCGCCGACACCGACTCCCGCAAAGAAACCCAAGGAACCCGGCAAGCCCATGACCGAGACCGCCAGCACGGCCGCAGCCGCCGCGAATACACCAGCCCTCATCAGCATCGACGACTTCGCCAAACTCGATCTGCGTATCGGCAAGGTCACCGTCTGCGAACTGGTGGAAGGTTCGGACAAGCTGCTTCGCTTCGAGCTGGACGGCGGCCCGCTGGGCACCCGTCAGATTTTCTCCGGCATCCGCGCCGCCTATGCCGAGCCGGAAAAGCTGGTCGGTCGCAACGTGGTCTTCATCGCCAACCTGGCTCCGCGCAAGATGCGCTTCGGCCTGTCCGAAGGCATGATCCTCTCGGCCGGCGACGGCGGCAGCGACCTGTTCCTGCTTGATGCCGATCAGGGCGCGAAACCTGGCGCCACCGTCAGATAGTCAGCGCACCATGCAAGACCCCCACTCACGTGGGGGTCTTGTTTATCCCAGCGGATCCGTCAAACCAGTTCGCTGGCGTTCTGGATGATCTTGCCCACCAGGCCGTAGACCTTGGCGTCTTCGGCAGACATCCAGTAATCGCGCTCCGTGTCATTGGCGATGCGCTCGTAGGTCTGCCCGGTCTCACGCGCGAAAATTTCGTTGAGGCGCTTGCGCATGCGGATGATTTCGCGCGCATGGATCTCGATCTCGCTGGCCGAGCCGCCGGTACCGCCGGAAGGCTGGTGCAGCAGGAAGCGTGTGTTGGGCAGGCTGAAGCGGTTTTCGCGTTCGACTGCGGCATAGATCAAGGCGCCGGCACTTGCCACCCAGCCGGTGCCGACGATCTTCACTTCCGGCTTCACGAACTTGATCATGTCGTAGATGGTGTCGCCGGACTCGACGTGACCGCCCTGGCTGTTGATGAAAATGGTGATCGGATCATCGCTTTCATACTGCAAGGCCAGCATGCGCGCGGTGACGCGCTCGGCCAGCTTCTGGTCGATGCCGCCATAGATCAGGATGGTGCGTGCCTTGAACAGGCGCTCCTCGATCTGCGGCGATCGCTTTTCGGGCGTGCCGGATTCAGCCTCGGATTCCTTGTCGAGCAAAGCCGCAGTGGGGTCGATGGCATGCATAGGTGAATCCCTGGATGGTTGGACGTTATCTGGGCATGGTATAGCCATGGCGACTTCTGCGCGCACCGACCTGTCGCTGGTGCGGAGATGACGGCGCCAACGAGCAACTCCGGCTAGGGCTGCTTCGACGATATGCGCGACAATGGCGCCGATATGACGCCTCCCCCCGCCCCGAATCATCCCGCCGACAGCTTGATCGAGCATATCGACGCGATCCTGCCGCAGACGCAGTGCGAGCAGTGCGGCTTTCACGGCTGCCGGCCCTATGCCGAGGCAATTGCCCGTGGCGAAGCCGAGATCAACCAGTGCCCACCCGGCGGCGTGGCCGGCATCGAGAAGCTGGCCGCGCTGCTGCAGCGGCCGCTGCTGGCGTTGAATCCGGAACACGGGATCGAGAAGCCGCGCACATTGGCGCGCATCGTCGAAGCCGATTGCATCGGCTGCACCAAGTGCATCCAGGCCTGCCCGGTCGACGCGATCGTGGGTGCGTCCAAATTGATGCACACGGTGATCGAGGACGACTGCACCGGCTGCGAACTATGCGTGCCAGCCTGCCCGGTCGACTGCATCGTGCTGCTGCCGATGCCGCTGGCACAGATCAACGACGCGCATGCCGAGGCTGCGCGCGAACACTTCCAGCGACGCGAGGCACGC
This sequence comes from Rhodanobacter sp., assembly GCA_041663105.1. GTDB lineage: Bacteria > Pseudomonadota > Gammaproteobacteria > Xanthomonadales > Rhodanobacteraceae > Rhodanobacter. The sequence goes on along the minus strand of JBAZRB010000003.1, from coordinate 158,364 downwards.
CTGCAACACCAACACGCGGAACGCGAGGCTGAACTGGCCGCGCGCAAGGCGGCCGTCGACGGCAACGCCAAACGCAACCCGGCACTGGAGGCGCTGGCCCGCGCCCAGGCCCGAAAGCAGACGCCCGAATCATGAAACGCGCCGACGTCATCGACCTGTTCACGCGCCTGCGTGAGCTCGACCCGCACCCCACCACCGAGCTCGACTACACCACGCCGTTCGAGTTATTGGTGGCGGTGGTGCTGTCGGCACAGGCCACCGACGTGGGCGTGAACAAGGCCACCAGGAAGCTCTACCCGATCGCCAATACACCCCAGGCGATCCTTGACCTCGGCGAAGAGGCACTCAAGCAATACATCAGCACGATCGGCCTGTTCAACACCAAGGCGAAGAACGTGATGGCGCTGTGTCGGCTGCTGATCGAACAGCACGACAGTGAGGTGCCGCGCAGCCGCGGAGCGCTGGAAGCGCTGCCAGGGGTAGGACGCAAGACCGCCAACGTGGTACTCAACACCGCCTTCGGCGAACCCACCATTGCGGTCGACACCCACATCTTCCGCGTCGCCAACCGCACCGGCCTGGCCCCGGGCAAGGACGTGCGCGCGGTCGAGGACAAGCTGGTCAGGGTGATCCCGGCCGAGTTCAGGCAGGAAGCGCATCACTGGCTGATCCTGCACGGCCGCTACGTGTGCAAGGCACGCAAGCCGGACTGCCCGCACTGCGTGATCCGCGACTTGTGCCGCTACAAGGACAAGACGCTCGAAAGCTGAGCCAACACAGCCCTGTAGGAGCCCGCTCGCGGGCGATGCTCCTGCTTTGATGCGCGATGGGAAAGCATCGCCCGCAAGCGGGCTCCTGCCGCGGTGGCTGGGATGCTGCCCATCAGCCGGTCACCGGCTTGACTTGTGCCGCGGGCGGCGTCAGCATGCGCGCGCCTTCGGACCCGCAAGGCATACACGAGCAGCCCCTCACGATGGACAGCGACCCAGCCAGTAGCGGGCGGACGTTCGAGTCCGACGTTGCTGCACAACCCGAATTTGCATCTCGCGGCATCGCCGCGGGCGGACCGCTGGCCGGCTGATCCGCTCGCCCGTGCCGCGCGCACGGAGACGAGCATGACCACCAAGCATTACCTGATTCTCGCGGCCGCCTGCGCGGCCCTGATAGCCACCTCGGCGCGCGCCGACGACAGGCCGCCGTTCGTGCCGCAATGGCTGGGCGCCCAATACACCTTCATCGACCAGCACCAGTCGGCGCTGCATTCGCCCTATGCCGGCGCGATGAGCCTGCAACCGCAAGGTTCGACGGCGCGCTCCAACACCTTCGGCGCCTATTTCGGTGTCGCCCTGCCTGCACACCTGCAGTTCTACTTCGATGTGGAGATGTTCAAGGGCGGCGCCGTCAGTCAGGCGACCGGGCTGGGCGGCTTCGTCAACGGCGACGTGGTGCATGCCGGCGGCAGCCTCAGCCATCGGGCCTATGTGGCTCGCCGCTATCTGCGCTGGACGCTACCGCTGGCCGGCGAAGATGCGCCGGTGACGCGGGCGCAGGATCAGTTGCCCGAGACCGAATCCAGCCACCAGATCGAGATCAAGCTGGGCAAGCTGGCGGTGAGCGACGACTTCGACCGCAACCGCTACGCCGACGGCGCCCGCTCGCAGTTCCTCAACTGGTCGCTGGTCAACAACACCGCGTGGGATTACGCCGCCGATACCCGCGGCTTCAGCAACGGCCTGATGCTGGGCTGGATCAACCCGCACTGGAGCCTGCGCTATGGCATCTATCAAATGCCAGAGCGCGCCAACGGCCCGACCCTGGTTGATTCACTGCGACGCGCCAGCGGCCAGCAGCTCGAGCTGACCTTGCAGCAGAGCACCGATGGAGCGGTGCTGCGCCTGCTCGCCTACCGCAATGTCGCCAGCATGGGCTCCTACGATCAAGCCATCGCGTATGCCTTCGCGCACGGAACAGTGCCGGACATCGTGGCGAATGATCAGCCCGGACGGCACAAGACCGGCTAGGCGATCAACGGCGAACTGCCGCTGGCCGACCATGGCGATACCGGACTGTTCGCCCGGCTCGGCTGGAATGACGGCCACACCGAATCCTTCGCCTATACCGAGGTGGATCGCACCGCCAGCGTCGGCGCGCAGTTGTCGGGTGTCCACTGGGGGCGGCCGGAGGACCATGCCGGTCTGGGCCTGGCCATCAACGGCTTGTCTGCCGGTCACCGCAACTACCTGGCGCTGGGCAGGTCCGGCTTCGTGCTGGGCGACGGTGCGCTGAGCTACGGAACCGAGCGCATCACCGAGCTCTACTACAGTCTCGCCCTGGGCTCGCATGTCACGCTTAGCCCCGACCTGCAGTGGGTCGCCAACCCCGGCTACAACCGGGATCGTGGACCGGTACGCTTCGCCGGATTGCGTGTCCACCTGCAGTTCTGACGGTCAGACGGGTAGTTGCGCACGCTCCAGTGCCGCGATGTGGCGTTCCAGCCGTGGCCCGAGGTAACAATGCGAGCCGCAGGGCAGCAAGCCTACCTCGCCGAATTCGTGCAGATACCAGGCCGGCGCCCGCGACACGAAGCCGTGGTGATCACCGGCCACGTCGTCGCGGCTGGTGAACACCTCGAGGAAGGCCACGCCCTCGAGCATCTCGCCGACGCCCTGCAAACCGGCGCGGATCTCCGCCGGCTTGAGGTAATGCAGCACGTCGGTGCACACGATCAGGTCGAAACGGATATCGAAGCGCAGCTGTTCGAGCTGGCCGAAACGTGCCAGCCCGATGTTGCGGCGGCGGCCGTAGCGCGCCACCACGTACTCGCTCGCATCCAGCCCGCGGTACTCGATGTCAGGTCGCAGCGCGCGCAACGGCTTGCGCCAGGTCGCCTCACCACAGCCCACATCGAGCACGTTGTGAATCGGTCGACCCAGGTAGTACTCCGACTGCGCCACCACCATTGCCACCTTGCGCCGCAGCTCGGCCGGCGAACTCACCGCATGTTGCGGGTCGCGGTACCACTTGTCGAAATAGTCGCGGTCGTAGGTCTTGGGCATCTTGATCGGTGGGCGCGTGGACGGACAGTCATGGTAGCTGGCCGGCACGAGCGTCGGCAGCCGCGGCATCACCTTTTGCATGCGCGGGGCTTGTCAGCATGGTCGCCGTCATATGTCTTCGAGGAATACCCGCATGAGCATGGTCCGTTTCCGCCTGATCGGCAGCCGCGCCGATGCCGACGCCGTGATCGCCGGCTTGCACGGCGTCGACGGCATCGAGCACGTCGAGGAAATCCATGACCTCACCCCGGGCGTGCGCGACGACTCCAGCTCCAGCGAGTCGGTCGCGGACAACGAGGGTCACGTGTATTTCATCGAGGTGGACGCCGACAACGACGAACTGGCCGACGCCGTGCGCGGCGAGGCCGAAGTGATTGCCAGCGACGCCTCTGCCGGCATCGAGTTCGTCGACGAATTCTGAACCTGGTTGGCAAAAATTCGCCTCCGTGTCATCCCACGGCGAGCTGCGGCGTTGAACCTGCGTACGGACCGCATGTCTCGGGTCTCCAACAAACAGGGGGTCACGCATGCACGTCGAACTCGCCACGCGGAAGTCGCCGAGCTTCGCTGCCAGTTGCCTTGTCTCAGTGGCTGCCAGCCTTTGCATGCCCGCCGCGCTGGTAGCGCAGTCCGTTCCGGCGCCCAGCCATGACGACATCCGCTGGCTGCAGCGTGCCAGCTTCGGGCTGGATTCGGCCACACTGGCGCGCTACGAACAACTGGGCCGCAGCGACTGGCTCGACGAACAACTGTCCGATCGCAACGATTCCCTGCCGCCAGCCATCCGCGATCTGATCAGCAGCTACCCGGCCGTCAGCACGCCGCCAGCAGAACTCCTGGCCATGGCCATCGAGGCCCGCCAGCGCCTCAAGAGCATGCCCGACGGCGACGCCAAAGTCGCTGCCAGGAAACACCTGCAAAAGCAGGGTCGCGAGCTGGCCAAACAGGCACAGCAGGCCGAATTGCTGCATGCGATCTATGGCAGCAACCAGATCAAGGAACAGATGGTCTGGTTCTGGCTCAACCACTTCAGCGTATATGCCGCCAAGGGCGGCGTGCGCCTGGTGGCTGCCGACTACGAGGAAAACGTGATCCGCCCGCACGCGCTGGGCAAGTTCCGCGACCTGCTGCTGGCCACGCTGAAGAGCCCGGCGATGCTGCAGTTTCTGGACAACGCGAAAAACGTCAAGGGCAAGACCAACGAAAACTACGCGCGCGAACTGATGGAACTGCACACGCTCGGCGTGGGTGCCGGTTACACCCAGCAGGACGTGCAGCAGCTGGCGTTGATACTCACCGGTGCCGGCATTGCGCCCAGGGGTGGCCAGCAACGAGGCCGCTTCGGCCGCATGCGTGAGGGCGTGATCCGTGACGGGCTGTTCGTGTTCAACCCGAACAAGCACGATTTCAGCGACAAGACCTTCCTCGGCCAGCGCATCCGCGGCAGCGGCTATGGCGAGATCGAGCAGGCAGTGGACCTGATCACGCGTGAGCCCGCCTGCGCGCAATTCATCTCGCGCCAGCTGGCCGAATATTTCGTTGCCGACCAACCCCCACCGGCGCTGGTGGACGCGATGGCGAAGACGTTCCAGCATACCGGCGGCGACATCACTGCCGTGTTGCGCACGATGTTCGACTCGCCTGCCCTGCTTGCCAGTGCCGGCAGGAAATTCAAGGACCCTACCCAGTTTCTGGTCTCCGCAATGCGACTGGCATATGACGGCCAGCCGATCACCAACGCCGCGCCGCTGGTCAACTGGCTCAACCAGATGGGCGAGCCGGTGTTCGGTCGCATCACGCCCGATGGCTGGCCGCTGGATGCCGCCAGCTGGTCGGGATCGGGCCAGATGGCGGCGCGCTTCGTGGTCGCCCGCGCCATTGGCAGCGGCCGAAATCGTCTGTTCATGCCAGATGCCGACGACGAATCGAACCGCGCGCCGATACAGCCGGGCGAGGTACCGAAACTGGACTCGCCGCTCTATCGAGCCACCATCAAACCCTGGCTGTCCGAGGCCACCCGCGCCGCGCTGGGCAAGGCCAACACGGCACAGGAATGGAATACCTACCTGTTGTCTTCTCCCGACTTCAACTACCGCTGATTCCAGCCGCCGTTTTCGATCTGCGTTGCATATCCTGCTCAACGAGGTACGCCATGAATCGTCGTGAATTCCTGTTTGCCGCCGCCAGCACCGCCGTCGCGATTCCGGCCTTGTCGTTCAGCGGCAAGCTGTTTGCCGCACCCGCCACCTCATCGCGATTCCTGCTGGTGTTCCTGCGCGGCGGTTATGACTGCAACAACCTGCTGGTGCCTCATGCCAGCGATTTCTACTACGAATCACGGCCCACCCTCGCGATCGCCAGGCCCGACGCCAACAACCCGAACAGTGCGATTGCGCTGGATGCGAACTGGGGACTGAACCCGATCCTGCGCGATTCGATCTACCCGCTGTGGCAACGCAAGCAGATCGCCTTCGTGCCGTTTGCAGGCACGGATGATCTCTCGCGCAGTCACTTCGAAACACAGAACAATATCGAGTCCGGCGAGCCCACCTCGCAACGCGACATTTTCCGCTCCGGCTTCATGGCGCGTCTGTCCCGCCAGCTCAGCGACGTGCCTGCCATCGCCTTCACCAGGGATTTGCCGCTGAGCTTCCAGGGCGCAGGCCGGGACATCCCCAACATCTCGCTGAAGGCCGACCCCAAGGCCCGCTTCGATGCGCGGCAGTCGGCGATCCTGTCAGAGATGTACAAGGGCACCCGCCTGGCCTCCGCCACCGCCGATGGCCTCGCCCTGCCCGGTGCGTTGTCGGAGGATTTGCGCAACGAAATGGTCAGGGCCAGCGGCGGTGCGCCCAGCGCCCGCAACTTCGCCGCCGAAACCCGTCGCATCGCCACTCTGATGCGCGAAAAATATCGGCTCGGCTTCGTCGATGTCGGCGGCTGGGATACCCACGTCAACCAGGGCAGCATCACCGGCGGACTGGCCAACAACCTGCGCAACCTGGGCGAGGGCCTGGCCGCTTACGCCGAAACCCTCGGCGACGAATGGAACAACACCACCGTGGTGGTGGTCTCCGAATTCGGCCGCACCTTCCGCGAAAATGGCGACAAGGGCACCGACCATGGCCACGGGACGGTGCACTGGGTGCTCGGCGGCAAGGTCAACGGCGGCCGTATCGCAGGTGAGCAGGTGGCGGTGAACGCGTCCAGCCTGCTGCAGAATCGCGACTACCCGGTGCTGAACAACTACCGCGATACGCTCGGCGGCGTGTTTCGCCACCTCTGGGGTCTTTCCGGCAGCCAGTTGCAGACGGTGTTTCCACAGGCGCGGGCGAAGAATCTGCAACTGGTGTGAGTAGGCCCAAGCGGTCGCCATGGGTCGCCTTGACGGCGCACCGGACGCAGCCGGAACCTGTTTCTCTTCGCCGGCCCGACTCGATCCAGGCCGGCAACCATCCACCGCTGCAAGCAGAACTCGTGCCTGGCCATGTCGAAACTTCGCGTGCACAGCTTTGCGGTATCTCTCGACGGTTACGGTGCCGGGCCGCAGCAGGACCTGCAGAACCCGCTCGGCCTCGGCGGCCCCGAACTGATGGACTGGCTGTTCGCGACGCAATGGTGGCGCCGCATGCATGGCCAGCTAGGCGGCGAGACCGGCATCGACAACCGCGTTGCCGAGCAGGGCTTTGCCGGCATCGGCGCGTGGATCCTCGGGCGCAACATGTTCGGGCCGGTGCGTGGCCCCTGGCCCGACGACAGCTGGAGAGGCTGGTGGGGCGACGAACCGCCTTATCACACCCCGGTGTTCGTGCTGACCCACCACCCGCGCGCGCCGTTGCAGATGGCCGGTGGTACCGAATTCCACTTCGTCACCGAGGGTATTCACGCGGCCCTCGAGCAGGCGCGCGAGGCTGCCGGCAGCCAGGACATCCGCCTCGGTGGCGGCGTGGCCACCATCCGCCAATATCTGCGCGCCGGTCTGGTCGACGAATTGCACCGGGCCATGCGGCCAGTCGTGCTCGGTGCCGGTGAGCACCTGCTGCAAGGCATCGACCTGCCCGCGCTAGGCTACGAGTGCGCCAACTACCTGATGGGCGAACGCGCCACCCATGTCTTCCTGCGCAAGCGCGCCTGACCTTTGAGCCGCGCTCCGCACGCACTCGATGCGAACGGAGCGCCCCGTTCAGGCGGCCGCGCTGACCACCAGCAAGTGCTTGGCGATCTGCCCGTGCACGCGACCCAGACCGCGCACCAGATGCAGGCTGGCGAACAGCAGCACGATGCCAAACAGACACAGCCCAAACGTGCCCAACCAGTCCGGGCCGTAATAGCTGTAACCATCGAGATCGATATTGATGGCGTTGAAACCGAAGGCCTTGACCAACGGCGCGGCAGCAAGGCCCAGCGACACCGACAGCAGGGTCACGCTGAGGGTGAAATACACGATCCCCAGCGGCAACATCAGCAGCATGTAGAGCAAGGTGCTCCAGGTACGCGGGTCGGTGAACATCGCACCGATGCGCCTCAGCAAGGGCTCGCCTTTGCGCGCCGCATACGGCGGCCGGCGCGGCATGCGCACGCCGAGCATCGCTTCCACGATGCGTCCTTCCAGCAGGGACAAGCCGCGCACGCTGCTGAAGAACAGCACGATGAACGGGATGCCGATGATCAGCACGGAAAAGCCGCCGGACAGCGCCACCCCGGTGACCGCCCAGGTGAAATAGAAGATGCCTGTGGCCAGCGAGAGCAGCAGGTAGAACAACGCGCCCCAGGTTCGCCCGTCCGCAGCCACGCCGAAAAAACGGCCTGCAAGCGAACGCCGTGGTGGCGCCGGCGGCGGCCGTATCGCGCGCTGGATCCTGATCTCCTGATCCCGATAGATCTCGGCGACCTCGTCAGGCGCGCCATAGCTGCCCGCGATGTGTTCAAGCATGGCTGCCTCGTCGCGGCCAGGCTGGTCGGCCAGCTCGGCGCGCAGGTGTTCCTCTGCGTCGTACAGCGCATCCTGGATCAGCGCCGGGTCAGCCCCGCGCAAAGCGGTGCGCAGTTCGCTCAGGTATTCGGCAATCGTGCGTGGCGCGTTCATTACACCCCTCCTTGCAAGACGTTATCGACGGAATCGCGGGTGGCGTTCCACGCGGCGACCCACTCGCGCAGGGCCTCTCGCCCCGGCTTGGTGATGTGGTAATAGCGGCGCGGTGGACCGCTGACCGAAGGCTCCACTTCACTGGCCAGCAGAGCAGCCGCCTCGAGATTGCGCAGCACCGGATAGAGCGCGCTCTGCTTGCCCGCCAGTACGCCCTCGCCCACCTCTTCCAGCCGTTTGGCAATCTGGTAGCCATACATCGGCTGGCGCGACTGGCCCAGCACCGCGAGCAACACCAGCGACACGGTGCCGCTGGAAAGCTCCTTCTGGAATTTCTTCAGTTGACTGGCGCTGTCGTCCACGATGCTTACCCGCACTGCCTTGTAGGCTTTGATGAATCATAGTGTTTAGTTATTACTAGTGTATGGGCCTGAAGTCATGGATTCCCGTGCTGACGGCTTTTGGTGCGGTCACCGAACTGCAGCTCGGTCGATAGGGCACGGGGCTGCAGGGCACATGAGGCTGAGGACTTCCCTCGTGGTCTGCATGACTGCACGGCAAGCGGCAATGGACAGTGCTTCGTTGCGCGATGATGATGCAAACAGGAGGCCGCTTTGCATGCAGTCGGCCTCCGCTTTCTGCGAACACTTATTTTCCACGTGCGCTGGCTGCTGCTGCCGAGCGAAAAACCGGCGAGACTCAGGACCAACTTGGCACGGCGGCATTGGTTTCCACGAGGTGATCCATGACCGTGCAGAGCATCATGTCGACACGACTGGTGACCATCGAGATGGACGACAAGCTGAAGGTTGTCAGAGAAATTTTCGATGCGATGAATTTTCACCATCTGCTGGTGGTGGACGAGGGCCAGCTGGTTGGCGTGGTTTCGGACCGTGACTTGCTGCGCGCGCTCAGCCCCTTTCTGGGCAGCGTGGTGGAGGCTGAGCGCGATGTAGCGACACTCAACCGGCGCGTTCACCAGATCATGACCCGCCACCCCATCACGCTGGGTCCGCAGGCTACCCTGGCCGACGCGACAGCCTTGTTCCTGACGCACAACATTTCGTGCATCCCCATCGTCGATGCCGAATTCAGGCCGGTAGGCATCATCAGTTGGCGCGATGTACTCAGATCCCTGTCACCGCCACAAGAGGATGGCGTCTGCTAACTTGCCCGCTCGCACATTCAATCGCATTGAGGGGAATGCCATGCTTCCACGTCGCCCTGTCGCCGCTGCAGCGCTGCTCGCCACCCTGCTCGCCACGCCACTGTTTGCCGCCGACGATGCCGTACCGACGCCCACGACGGCGCATCTTCTGGCTCGATCCAGCGCAGCCGAATGGCGCATGCCCGATCCCGACAACCTGCTGGTGATGCAACTGACCAGCGGCCGCGTGCTGATCGAGCTGGCCCCGGACTTCACCCCGCTGCATGCGGCGAACATCCGCACGCTGGCCAGGCAGCACTATTTCGACGGGCTGGCGATCGTGCGCGTGCAGGACAATTTCGTGACCCAGTGGGGTGATCCGGCCAGCGACGACAACGGCGACAAGAGCAAGCTGCGTTCGCTGGGCAAGGCCAGCAGCACCTTGCCGCCGGAATACACGCGGCCGATCGACCCGAAACTGGAGTGGACAGCGCTCCCCGATGGCGACGTGTATGCGCCCGAGGTCGGTTTCTCCGAAGGTTTCCCGGTGGCGCGTGATCCGGCCAGCGGACAGGAATGGATCACCCATTGCTACGGCATCGTCGGCGTCGGTCGGGACATCGGCCCGGAAACCGGCAGCGGCAGCGAGCTGTATGCGGTGATCGGCCAGGCGCCACGCCGGCTGGACCGCAACCTGGCCATTGCCGGGCGCGTGCTGGAAGGCATGCCGCTGCTGTCCGGCCTGCCGCGCGGCGACGGTCCGATGGGCTTCTACAGCAAGCCGAGCCAGCGCACGATCATCAAGTCGGTGCGGCTGGCTTCAGCGCTGCCGCCGAAACAGCGTCCCGCGGTCGAAGTACTGCGCACCGACAGCGCCACGTTCGCCGCGTTGCTGGACGCGCAACGCCATCGGCATGATGCGTTCTACAAGGTGTCGTCCGGCAAGGTCGGTCTATGCAGTGTCGACGCGCCTGTTCGCGCGAACACGCCGTCCGCTGCCGGCCACTGAACCCTTTGGACGCGGCAGGAAACATTTTGTTAAGCCGCATCGTTTAACTTAACGCATCCAGACTCGACGGCGGAAACCAAGACATGTCCTTGAACGATACCCTGGACTTTCTACGTGCGTGGCTGCGCGACCCCCGCAGCATCGGCGCGGTAACGCCATCGGGCCCCGCGCTGGCGCGCCTGATGACCATGCATGTCAGCACCCTGGGCGGCCCGGTGATCGAGCTCGGCCCGGGCACGGGTGTTCTCACCCGTGCGTTGCTGGCGCGCGGCGTCCTGCCCCACCGACTCGCCCTGATCGAAGCGGACCCGTATTTCGCCGAGGCGCTGAGCCGGCGCTATCCGCAGACCACGATCCTGCGCATGGATGCCGCCCAGCTTGGAAACACCGAACCCCTTTTTGGTGAAGAACGGGCCTGCGCCGTCGTCAGCGGCCTGCCCCTGCTTTCCATGCCAGCAGCCCAGGTCGCCGCCATCGTACAAGGCGTGTTCGAACGGCAATTGGCTGCCGGGGGCAGCTTTTATCAATTCACCTACGGCTTGCGTTGCCCGCTGCCAGCCACCCTGCTGCAGCGTCTGAACCTGCAGGCCCATCGCGTCGGCAGCGCCCTGCTCAACCTGCCCCCGGCCGCGGTCTACTGCATCAGCAGACAGCCAGCCATCCAGGTCGCCGCCTGACCCCTGTCGAGCGCTCCCCGAGCAGGGAATTGCAGCCGAGCCAACCGCACCGCCTGCTGAACAACAATGGCCACCGCTCGTACGTCACCTCCGGCACACGATCCAGTTGGCTATAGTAAATGCCTGTTTCCAAGCCCGAGATTTTCATGAGCAGCCCCGGCCAAACGCCACCTCGACGCGTTGGAAGAAAAACTTCCGGCCCACAGGGAACCCGGCTGTTTTCCACCGAATCACTGCGCCAGTACGCCAGCGATGCAGGCTTCGCCTCGGACGGTCCGGCAAGTGCCCACCAACCGGTGCTCGAAGGGATCAGTCCCGGCCTCGAAAACCTGCGTTTCTCGCTTCATTCGGGCAGGAAGACGATCGGGCGAAGTGCCGACAACGACATCATCGTCAATGACCCAAGCGTTTCGGCCTCTCATGGCTGGATCATCATCCAGCCGGGGCATTGCATGATCATGAACACGCTATCCACCAACGGCACCTATGTGAACGACAAGCGCGTGCACGAGGCAACGCTCAAACATGGCGACCACATCCGGCTCGGACAGGCCGAGTTCCTGTTTCTGACCCGCGAAGGCAAACCCCGCTCAACCGGGCTGCGCTGGCTCACGCTTGGCCTGATCCTGCTCGCTGCCGCGTGGCTGGCGTGGCGTTTGATGTGACCGCTTGTCCATGAGCGAACGCGAACTTCCCAAGACGATAGGCCGCTATCGCATCGAGGGAGTGCTCGGCGAAGGTGCCATGTCGGTGGTGTATGCCGGATTCGACCCGGATATCCAGCGCCAGGTGGCCATCAAGTGCCTGCACCGAGAGGTCGAAACCAACCCTTCCTATCGGCGACGATTCGTGGCCGAGGCACGGGCTGCGGGTCATCTCACCCATCCGCACATCCTGACCATCTTCGATGCGGGCGAAAGCGAGGAGGGACACTCCTACATCGCGATGGAGCGTCTCTCGGGCGAGACCCTGGCCAGTCGTGTCGCGCGCGAAGGCTTTCCGCCAATTACCGTGATCCTGGAACTGGCTGAAAAAATTGCCGCGGCACTCGAATACGCCCACGCCAAAGGCGTCGTCCACCACGACATCAAGCCCGACAACATCATGCTTGGCAACGGCTGGAATCAGGTCAAGGTCAGCGACTTCGGCATTGCCGAGCGACGCAGCGAAAACGCGGCACCTGACCAGCCGCGCACGGAGATTGGCGGCACGCCTGCCTATATGGCCCCGGAACACCTTCGCGGTGATCCCACGGATTCGCGCAGCGATCTGTTTTCGCTGGGCGTGGTGCTGTACTGGCTGGTCACCGGAAAACTCCCGTGGCGGGAAACCGACGACGTGCCGAAGTTGATCCGTGAGCGCCGACGAGTGCGCCGGCCCAAGATACTGCCTCGCGACCCGGCCACGCCGGCGATTCTCGTCGACATGGTGCGCACCTTGCTCGCACCTGCCGCCGAAGCGCGTTACCAGCGTGGTACCGAGGTGGTCGGCGACCTGCAGCTGGCCCGGCGCGAATACGACCGCCTTTTCGAAAAGCCGCTGGGCAGCCGCGTCATCTCGCTGCGCGTTCGCTGGTCGGGCATCCTCGGCATCGTGCTGAGTCTGACCCTGCTGCTGGGGCTGGCGGCGATCTATGCCAAGCAGAATGTTGCGGTAACCGGCCTGGCGCTGGACTTCGGCAGTTCACTGGGACACATGATCGCCAGCGAGTCGGCCGAGGATCTGCTGCTGGGTGATCGCGCCGCCACGCGCGCCCTGGTTGAGGACGTCGCCCGCAACCAGCAGATCAGTTATCTCGCCATCGCCGATCGTCATGGCGCGATCATCGCCAGCACCCGGCACGAGCAGATCGGCCAGGACCTGCCGGTACTGGCTGGCCAGGCGCCTGCCGGGCGCAGCGGCGACATGCAGAGCTATCGCAGCCGGATAGCCAGCGATTCCAATCAGGGCGAGATGCTGTTGTTCGACATGCCGATCCGCTATCAATCGGCCACGGTGGGTGATCTGCGCCTGGGCATCAGCGATGCGCCGCTGCGCGCTGCGCAGAAAACCACCTTGGGGGTCATTGTCGCGGTGCTGCTGGTAACGCTTGTCGCGGTGGTGGGCTCGGCCTATTGGCTGTCCCGCCGGCTGTTGACCCTGCTCGACCTGCTAGGCAGCGCCATGCTGCGCGTCGCGCGAGGTGACTTCGACTATCGCATTCGACTCACCCGCCGCGACGAGCTTGGCCGCGTGTTCGCCACGTTCAACCTGATGAATGGCGCGCTGCAATCCGGTCGTGGCCGCTCCCCGAAAACCGACCCCGTCACTCCGACCGCCAGCATCGAAAGCCCCACCGTGATCATCCCGATGACCGACCTTGATGGCGGCTCCAAACGCAGCCGCCGCTGAAGCTCGACACACGCGTGCGTGACAAGACTGTCGGAACGATACTCGGATCAGAGCTGCTTGAGCCTGAGCTTGAGCTCCATCGCACGGGCGCGATAGATGACCGCCGGCTCGAACCCGGGATCGATCGCCAGCGCCCGATCCCATAGCGTGATGGCCTGATCCAGTTGCTGGTCGCGATACAGCACGATCGCGCGTTGGTGATAGCTGGCCACCAATCGCTTGCGCAGCGATACGGAGGCAGGACCACTGGGCCTGAGTTGGGGATCGATGGTGAGGGCCTGATCAAGTCGGGAAAGCGCTTCGTCCTGCTTCCCCTGATTCATCAGGGCAATGCTTTCCTGTTGCAGCCGGGCCGCCTTGACTGACGACGACTCGGCGATCCTCTTCGAGCCGGGGACTGGTCCTTGCGGGCTGCCGTTCGACGCTGGCTGCGTCGTTGATTCAGCAGCCACAGCCCCGTTGCTGTGGCCATCGCCCATGGCAGACAAGGGCATGTGCAGCCTTTCGCCAGCGCGAAGCAACGATGGGTTGGTCGAGCCGTTGTAGCGGGCCAGCACCAGAAACAGCCCCGAATCACCGAGGTAACGAGCCGCCAGAATGCTCCAGGAATCACCGGGCTGCACCACGTAGACGCTCCCCTCGCGCCCCAGCATCTGCCTGGGGTCAACGGTCAGCTGCCGCAGCAGCGCCTCGGCAGCGCGATCAGCGGGATGCTGCACGAGATAGGAACGCAGCGCCTTTTCGCCCTCGACGTAGTGACCGCGCAGGATCTGATTGTTGATGATGGCCGTCAGCGAGGTGTCACTGACTGGGCCGCCGCCAGGCTGCGGCGCCGCGTCCTTCGCAGCAACGGGCTGCACCATCACCCTCGATTTGAACTTGCTGATGGGTGCGCAGCCCGCCAGCAGCAGGGCCAGTGAGGTGGCAAACACCGCCGCCCCACGCATTCCCGGCTGCCTGGTCCCGCCCTTTCGTCCTCGTGTCATGCACTGCTCTCTGCTGAACGTGATGGTCGCGCCAGCTGATCGACGCGACGGACCATCCGTCGCCACAACCAACCCGCCCATCCCGTTCGAAAAAATATCAAGGCGACATTGTCTCCCGCTTCGCCAGCGCGCTCCAGCACCAGCGTGATGGCTTCGCGCAGCGCACGGTGCTGGTCGCGACGCCGGGCCAGTTGACCCAGCTCATCGGGCGACAGATGCTCCCAGATGCCGTCGCTGCACAGCACAAAGGCCTGTCCCGGCCGCAACAACGCCGTGCCGTGATCCACCTGTGGCGGCAGCTGACCGCCCAGACCCCGCAGCAGTTGGTGCTGGTCCGCATCATGGGCCACCTGCCCGGCAGCAAGCTCACCACGACGCACTTTCAACTGCGACAAGCTGTGATCCTCGGTTTGCCCGAGGCAATGCCGCCCCTGAAATCGATACAGGCGGCTGTCGCCCACGTGCGCCCACGACACGCGGTTGCCCCGCACCAGCAGGGCCACCACGGTCGAATGCGGCTCACCGCTTGGCAAGCCGCGCCCACGGCGACGCAGCTCCAGGTGGGCCTTTTGACACAAAGTCTCCAGAAACAACGGGCCTGGCTGCTCGCGCCATCGACCTTGTTGCCACAGCTGACGTGCAACATGGATCACACCCTCGGCAGCCAGCTCGCCCGCGCCGTCGCCACCCATGCCATCAGCCACCACCAGCAACCGCGCATCCAGGGCTGGATCATGCAGGCAGACCAGATGATCCTGCTGAGTCGACCGACCGCCTCGCGCTCGTCCACCAACAACCAGCGGCAGGTGGCAAGTCTCGATTTGATTGTCCATCGTTACCTTGCCGGAGGTTTCCAGTCGGCAGTGTGCTCTGCCGGAAGCCCCAGCAGTATAGCCACCGGCCATGCACCCGCCGGAGCCACCCGAACGAACAGCCCGCGGCATGGCCGGCATGCTGAAATCCCCCACATGACCACCACCGCGCGCTCAGGCGAAGCTGTGCAGTCCGCACTCGCGCTTCAAGCCGAAGAAACGGGTGTCCTCGGCATCCATGCCGGGCTCCCAGCGGCGGCTGGTATGGCGGTCGCCGATGGAGACGTAGCCCTGCTCCCACAGCGGGTGGTATGGCAGGCGATGACGGCTGAGGTACTGGCCGACGTCGCGGTCGCTCCAGTCGGCCAGCGGATGCAGCTTCCAGCGACCGTTGCGGCGCTCGAGGATGTCAATGACGGCGCGACTGCGCGACTGCTGCCGGCGCAGGCCGGCGATCCAGGTGCCAGCTTCCAGCTCGGCCAGGGCACGCTGCATCGGTTCGACCTTGCGCAGCTGGTTGTAGCGCTCGATGCCGGTCACGCCCTGCTCCCACAACTGCCCGTGGCGGGCCTCCAGCCAGGCGGGGCTGACCGGCGACTGATAAACCTTGAGGTTCAAGCGCAGTCGCGTGGTCAGCTCGTCGACGAAAGCATAGGTCTCGGGAAACAGGTAGCCGGTATCGATCAGTACCGCGGGCACGTCAGGTTGCTGCTGCGCGACCAGATGCAGCGATACCGCAGCCTGTGCCCCGAAGCTGGACGACAGGATGTGTGTGCCAGGCAAGTGCTGCAACGCCCAGCTCACCCGTTGCTCGGCAGTGAGCCGCGCGAGCATGGCGTTCACCGCCGCCAGCGCATCCGGTGTGGTCTCGATCAACTCGCTCGCCAAACCGCTCATGTCAGCACCATAGCGGCGATCCGCCGGGGCGGTGCCGCGAGCACCCCGCCACGCAACAGGAAATCGCCGAAACCCTCGCCCTCGGCACGTTCGGCGGCATACCGCGCAAACAGCGGGTCGAGCGCAGCAAGGATCGCGGCCTCGTCGATGTTTTCGCGATAAACCTGATTCAGGCGCTGGCCGCTGAAGTCGGCGGCCAGGCGCAAGTCGTAGCGACCCGGCGCGCGGCCAACCAGGGCAATCTCGCCCAGGTACGGACGCGAGCAGCCGTTCGGGCAGCCGGACAGGCGCAGCAGGATCGGCACGTCGATCAGGCCGTGACTGTCCAGCAGCGCTTCCAGTTTCGGCAGGATCTGCGGCAGGTAGCGTTCGCTTTCGGCCATGGCCAGCGCGCAGGTCGGCAGCGCCACACAGGCAATCGCATGCCGGCGAATGGCGCTGTGTTTCAAATAGCCGTCCAGACCATGGCGAGACACGATCGCGTCGATCGCGGCGCGATCGGCAGCCGCCACGTTGGCGACGATCAGGTTCTGGTTGCAGGTGAGCCGGATATCGCCGGTATGCACGCGGGCCAGCTCTCTCATGCCACTGAGCCAGGTCTGGCCGGGCCGGTCGAGCAGGCGCCCGGACTCGACCTGCAAGGTCAGGTGCCAGCGACCGGCGTGGCCCTGGATCCAGCCGTAGCGATCGCCGTTGTGCTCGAAGTGAAACGCGCGCGCGGGTTCCAGCACCTGGCCAAGGCGGTATTCCACCTCGGCCTTGAACACGTCCAGCCCGCGCGTATCGACGGTGTACTTCAGCCGCGCATGCTTGCGCTCCTGCCGATCGCCCCAGTCGCGCTGCACCGAGATCACCGACTCGGCCAGCGCCAGCAACTGCTCCGGTGGCACGAAGCCGATCACATCGGCGAGCCGCGGATAGGTGGTCGGATCGCCATGGCTGGCTCCCATGCCGCCACCGATCGCCACGTTGAAACCGAGCAGCTTGCCCTCCTCGATGATCGCGATCAGGCCGAGGTCCTGGGCAAACACGTCGACGTCGTTGAGCGGCGGGATCGCCAGGCCGATCTTGAACTTGCGCGGCAGATAGGTTGGCCCGTACAGCGGCTCGTGCTCCTCTTCGCCGACCAGCTTTTCGCCATCGAGCCAGATCTCGTGATAAGCGCGAGTCTTCGGCTTGAGGTGCTCGGACAGACGCACCGCCCAGTCATAAGCCAGCGCGTGCGACGCCGACTCGATCGGATTGACGTTGCACACCACGTTGCGATTGATATCGCCGCAGGCGGCGATGGTGCTGGCCATGGCCGCGTCGATGGCGGCGATGGTCGGCTTCAGATTGCGCTTGATCACGCCATGCCACTGAAAGGTCTGCCGGGTGGTGATACGCAGACCGCTGCTGGCGTACTCGCTGGCGATCGCATCGAACGCCAGCCATTGCGCCGGCGTCATCACGCCGCCTGCCAACCGCGCGCGCACCATGAACGAGTACGCCGGCTCCAGCTTCTGCCGGCGTCGTTCGTCACGTATATCGCGATCATCCTGCTGGTAGCTGCCGTGGAATTTGATCAGCTTGCCGTCGTCCTCGCTGATCGCGCCGGTGATCGGGTCAGCCAGACCTTCGGCGATGCCGCCTCGGAGGTAGCGGCTTTGCTGCTTGATGGTTTCGAGTGAAGACATGCTGGTGGGTCCGGTCAGTAAACGTCACGGGCGTAGCGGCCCTGCTGCATCAGCTCACCGAGCCAGGCGCCGGCATCCTCGGCGGAGAGTCCACCGTGGCTGGCGATGATTTCCAGCAACGCCTCGTGCACGTCGCGCGCCATGTGGGCGGAGTCGCCGCAGACGTAGAGGTGTGCGCCGTCGCGCAGCCAGGCGTAGAGCTCACGCCCTTGCTCGCGCAGACGGTGCTGGACATAGATCTTGCGACTGGCGTCGCGCGAAAAGGCGAGGTCCAGCCGGGTCAGCGCCCCGCTGGCCAGCGCTTCCTGCCATTCCACCTGATAGAGGAAATCCTGCTGGAAGTGGCGATTGCCGAAAAACAGCCAGTTGCGCCCGCCTGCCGCCGTGGCCTGACGCTGCTGCACGAACGCGCGAAAGGGCGCCACGCCGGTGCCGGGGCCGATCATGATCACGTCGCGGCTGCCATCAGCGGGCACACGGAAGCGCTCGTTCGACTCGATGAATACCGGCACCCGCACATCGTCGCCGGCTGCCGCAAGAAATGCCGATGCCGCACCCTCATGGGCGCTTCCATGCGCGGTGTACTCCACTACGGCAACGGTGAGGTGAACCTCGTCCTGTCCGACCAGTTCCGGGCTAGATGCAATCGAATACAAGCGCGGTGTCATCGGCCGCAGCGTGGCGATCAGTTGCGCAGCCTCCCAACGAGCCGGGAATCGACGCAACAGATCGATCGGCTGGTGACTGGCCAGCAGCGCCGCAAAATCCTCCTTGTGCTCGGGCTGCAACAAGCGGCTCAGATCGCCGTCGCCACTCGCCGCAGCCTGGGCCACCACCAGCGCACGGGTCAGCCGGGTCAGCTCGCGCTCGTGGCCGAGCCAGCGCGACAGCGGCAGGCGTCGACCGTCGTGCTCGATCTCGCTGCTGCCGTCGAGCTTCAGCTGCGTCAGCCACTGCTCGACCAGGCGCGGTGAATTCTCGGGCCAGACGCCGAGCGCATCACCGACCTCATAGCGCAGGCCCGAGCCTTCCAGCGACAGCTCGATATGCCGCACGTCGCGTGCGCTGTCGCGCGAGACGATGCGCTGGTTCTCCAGCACGGCAGCGGCAAAAGGCTTCTCGCGGGTATGCAACGGCAGCACCGGCACGGAACTCATGGCATGCAAGGCGGAGACCTGATGCGATGGCGCGGCCACCGCACCGAGCGCCTCGCGGGCGGTCTCCAGCGCGCGCTCCGACCAGTGGCGGCTCACTTGCTCGAAGTCCACATCGGCTTCGCCCAGATCGGCGAAGCGGGTAGCGCCCAGCTCGGCCAGCCGCGCATCCAGCACACGGCTCACGGCGCAATATTTGGGGTAGCTGGAATCGCCCAGCCCGAGCACGGCGAACTTCGTCTGGGTCAGCTTGGGTGCGCGCTTGCCGGTGATGAACTCGAAGAAGCCGATCGCATCGTCCGGCGGGTCGCCATCGCCCTGACTGCTGATCACCACGACCAGATGGCGCTCCTGCGCCAGCTCACGTACCGGATAGGCACCGGCGCGCAACAGGCGCACCGGCAAGCCCGCTGCTTCCGCCCTGGCCGCCAGCTGCTCGGCGACCCGGCGGGCATTGCCGGTCTGGCTGCCGTAGATAATGCTCAGGCGTTCGCCGGGCTCCGCCACGGGTGCTGGCGCCTGCAGTTGCGCTGCCTGCCCCGCCGAATAGGCGGCGATCCAGTACAGCGCGGCGGGCGCCAGTCCGCTGGTCAGCCGCGCCAGCAAGGCCAGACGATCGGCATCCAGCGTCGATTCGGGGATGGTTGGTTTCAGGGCAGCATTCACGACATGGCCTTTTGGACGTCTTTACTTCTTGACGTCCATGCTATGCAAATGGCACCTGCACGTAAAAACATATGTCGGCATGTGCTTATGCCTCCACTTCATTTCCAGCGGATCGACTTGCTGACCAATACTTGCCGCCACCCGACTGCCGACTGACATGCCCACGTGACCGAACTGCTCGTCTTCATTGCCGTCGGCATCATTGCCCAGCTGGTCGACGGGTCGCTGGGGATGGCCTATGGCGTGACGTCGGCCGGGCTGCTGATGAGCCTGGGCATGCCGCCGGTGGCGGCCAGCGCCAGCGTGCACTATGCCGAGGCCTTTACCTGCGGTGCCTCCGGCATCAGTCACCTGCTGGCCGGGAACGTACGCCGCCGGTTGTTCCTTACCCTGGCAATACCCGGCGTGATCGGTGCCCTGCTGGGCACCCTGGTAGCAATCCATGTACCTGCGGCATGGATGCGCATGGCACTGACGCCGTACTTGCTGGGCATGGGACTGTTCCTGCTGTTTCGCAGCCGCCACCCACCCGGCGAACGCGAGGACGTTCCCGCGGGTACCACATCCGTCGGGCTGGTCGCAGGTTTTGTCGATGCCATCGGTGGTGGCGGCTGGAGTGCCCTGACGGTGACCACCCTGCTCGCCCGCGGACTGCCGCCACGAGCGGTGATCGGCAGCGTGCACCTGGCGAAATGCGCGGTGAGCGTGGCGGCCAGCGTCAGCTTTCTGCTCGCCATCGGGGTCAGTCACGCCTCGGCGGTGCTGGGCCTGATCATCGGCGGCGTACTGGCCGCTCCGTTCGGGGCGGTGTTCGTGCGCTGGGTTCCTGCCCGTGCGGCAGCCCTGCTGGCGGGCTTTGCGGTGCTGGCACTGGGCGCCAACAATGTCTTTCAGCTGATCACCCGCACCTGAGACGAAGTCCACCCCGGCCATTACAATGGCCAGATGAAACCTACCAAGCAACTCCCGATCGAAGTTCGCGGCAGCCATGCGCGCCCGCTGGGCATGAGCCCGGCCCAGTTCCTGCGCGACTACTGGCAGAAGCGCCCGCTGCTCATCCGCCATGCCTTTCCCGACTTTCAGCCGCCACTGCAGCCGGACGACCTGGCGGGCCTGGCCTGCGAGCCGGCCGCCCTGGCGCGGCTGATCGTGCATGACGAGAAGCGCGACCGCTGGCACGTCAATCCGGGTCCGTTGAGCGAAGCGGACTTCAACAAGACCCCGGACAGCAACTGGACCTTGCTGGTACAGGATGTGGACAAGTGGGACGCGGACGTGGCCGGCCTGCTGCAGCACTTCAGCTTTCTGCCCAGCTGGCGGGTGGATGACGTGATGGTCTCCTACGCCGAGCCCGGCGGCGGCGTCGGCGCCCATGTCGACCAGTACGACGTTTTCCTGCTGCAGGGGCTGGGCCAGCGCCACTGGGCGATCAGCGACGACCCGATGGCGCCGAGGGAATTCCGCCACGATGTCGAACTGAAGCAACTGGCGCATTTCGAGTCGACCCACGAATGGCTGCTGGAACCGGGTGACATGCTGTACCTGCCGCCGGGCGTGCCGCATGACGGCGTGGCATTTGGCGGCCCGTGCATGACCTTCTCGATCGGCATGCGTGCGCCGTCGCAGGCGGAACTGACTGGTGACCTGGCCGACCACATCGCCGAGCGCCTGCCGGAAGAACTGCGCTATACCGACCCCGACCTGAAGCCGTCCAGGGCGACCGGCGAGATCGATCGCGCAGCGATTGACCGGCTGCGTTTCGCGCTGCCGTTCGCGGCGGCGCTTGACGATCTCATGTTGCGCGACTGGTTCGGGCGTTTCATCACCCGCTATCGCAACGCGCAATTGCCGGCACCGCTGGAGAAGCCGCTGAGCGCCGAGGCCCTGGCCAAGCAACTCACCGCGGGCGCGCAGCTGTTGCGCCACCCGTGGTCGCGACTGGCCTGGAGCAAGGGCAAGTCCAGTTGCACGCTGTTTGTCAGCGGCCAGGCCTATGCCGCTACACCGGCGCTGGCACAGCAACTGTGCGAACAGCGCGAACTGGCCGTCAGCGGCAAGCTGGACAGGACCGAACAGGCGCTGCTGCTGGCCCTGGTCAATGACGGCCACCTGCTGCCACGCAAGGCCCGTCGACGCCGATGAAACTGCAGAACTTCCATGTGGAGGCGGTGGAGTGGTCGCGCGACAATGAGCGCACGGCCCTGCTCGACCTGCGCCACACGGTGTTCATCCAGGAACAGGGCGTGCCCGAAGCGCGCGAACGCGACGGTCTCGATGGCGATTGCTGGCATGTGCTGGCCCGGGATGAAGGTGGCCAGCCGATCGGCTGCGGCCGCCTCACGCCTGCGCACAAGATCGGTCGCATGGCGGTGCTGCGGGAGTGGCGTGGCCAGGGCGTCGGGGCGGTCCTGTTGCGCGAACTGATCGCCCGTGCCCGCTCGCTCGGCTGGCCTGAGGTGGCACTTGATGCCCAGGTCAGCGCGATCGGCTTCTACGAACGCGAGGGTTTTGAGGTCTACGGTGAGGAATTCGAAGACGCCGGGCTGGCCCACCGCGCCATGCGCATGGCGCTGCCTCATGTCGAAGTCGACCAGCAGCCCGTGCTGCGCGACACTGGCCCACTGCCTGCCGGCACCCGTAGTGAGGGCGCAGCCGCCCGCTTGCAGCTGCTGCGGGACGCGCGCCACCGGCTGTCGATCTACCTGCCGATCCTGGGCAACGACAGCTATGCGAGCCCGGAAGAGCTGGACGAGCTACGCCGCATAGGCATTTCGGGCCGCGGTGCGCAGATCCGCATTCTGCTGCATGACCCGGCCGCCGCCCTGCGCCATGACCATCGATTGATCAGTCTGGCGCAACGCCTTTCCAGCATCTTCCAGATCCGCATGCCGGTCGAGGAAGCCGACCTGGCCTACGTTTCCGCATTTCTGCTCAATGATGTCGGCGGCTACCTGTTCCTGCCCGAAGCCGACCGCGGCCAGGGGCGCGCCGCCCGCAACGACCGCGCCAGCCAGGCTCCGCTGCAGCAGCATTTCGATGAAGTGTGGGACCGCGCCGAACGCGCAGGCGTGTTGCAGTCGCTGGATATCTGAGCCGGCGCGCCATTGCGCATGAACGGCAGCTGGCCTGCTGTTTTCACACGACAAAAATCGTTTGCACCGACAAACCCCATGGAAAACCGCGTATTCAATGAAACACGACCATCATCGGGCGCTCCGGCACCACCGCCGGCGCAATTTTCCGCGATGAATGGGTTGCCGCGCCGCAGCAGGCCAAGGCTATAATTGACCGGATTGTCCCCAGTCATCCGCTGGCGCGGACTGCCGGCTTGAAATCCGGTCGGAAACCGCGATGTCTCTCGCCACGGATGACTGCAAGCATCCCTTCCCTGCCGGTGGTGACGTGAGTACAAATCTGATCCGCGAGTTCTTCGAATCCTCCCAACTCGCTGGCGGCAACGCCGATTACGTCGAATCGCTTTACGACGCCTGGTTGGCCGATAGCTCATCGGTTTCTGCCGAATGGGCTGGCTACTTCGAGACCTTCAAGGGCCGTGAGTCGGGAGACGTCTCCCATCTCGAGGCCATTGCGCGTATTGAAGCGGCGCAAAGGCAACGTCAAAACGGCGCGGCTGCCATGCCCATGAGTGACGAGCACGCGCGCAAGCAGGCCGGTGTGCTGCGTCTGCTCACCGCCTACCGCTCGCGCGGTCACCTGGCAGCGAACCTCGATCCGCTCGGCCTGACCGAGAAGATGCCTGCGCCGGACCTGGGCCTGCCCTTCCACGGCCTGAGCGAAACCGACCTGGACACCGAGTTCGACACCGGCAACTACACCGGCGGCCAGCGCATGAAACTGCGCGAACTGCTGAGCCGCCTGCAAAAAACCTACGCCAGCACCATCGGCGCCGAGTTCATGCACATCAGCAACCATGAGCAGCGCAACTGGATCTACAGCCGGCTCGAACAGCGTGCCGGCCAAAGCACCCTGGACAAGGCCGGCAAGCAGCGCGTGCTTGATGGCCTCACCGCCACCGAAGGGCTGGAGCGCTACCTGCATACCCGCTACGTTGGCCAGAAGCGGTTCTCGCTGGAAGGCGGCGACAGCCTGATCCCGATGCTTGACGACGTGGTGCGCGCCGCTGGCGACAACGGCATCAAGGAACTGGTGATCGGCATGGCCCACCGTGGCCGCCTCAACGTGCTGGTCAACATCCTGGGCAAGCCGCCGAAGACCTTGTTCGACGAGTTCGAGGGCAAGTTCGAGCACCCCGATGACCCGGCGCACTCCGGCGACGTGAAGTATCACATGGGTTTCTCCGCCGACGTTAAGACACCCAAGGGTGGTGTGCACGTGGCGCTGGCTTTCAACCCATCCCATCTGGAAATCGCCAACCCGGTGGTTACCGGCTCGGTGAAGGCACGCCAGACGCGCCGCCGCGACACCATGCACACGCAGTCCATGGCGGTGCTCATCCATGGCGACGCCGCCTTCGCAGGCCAGGGCGTGAACATGGAGTTGATGAACATGTCGCAGGCCCGCGGCTTCAAGATCGGCGGCAGCCTGCACATCGTCATCAACAACCAGGTCGGCTTCACCACCTCCAATCCGCAGGACGCCCGCTCCACGATGTACTGCACCGATCTGGCCAAGATGGTCAACGCGCCGGTGCTGCACGTGAATGGTGACGACCCGGACGCCGTGATCGAGGCCACCCGCCTCGCCTATGCTTTCCGCAAGCAGTTCCGTCGCGACGTGGTCATCGACCTGGTCTGCTATCGCCGCCACGGCCACAACGAAGCCGACGAGCCGTCCGCCACCCAGCCGATGATGTACCAGGTCATCCGCAAGCGGCCGACGACGCGCGACCTGTACCAGCAGCAGCTGGTGAAGGAAGGCGTGCTCGCTGAAGGTGATGCACAGAAGCAGTTCGAGGACTACCGCAAGCGTCTGGAAGATGGTGCCGCGCTGACTGAACTCGATACGTCGCCACCGCGCGACGGGCACGTCGACTGGAACCGTTATCTTGGCGGCAAGCTGTCGATGCCGGCGGACACTACGGTACCCAGGAAGAAGCTGCTGGAACTGGCCAGCAAGATCCTCGACATGCCCGCGGATATGACCCTGCAGGCGCGCGTGGCGAAGATCTACGACGACCGCCGCAAGATGGCCAGCGGCGAACTGCCGGCCGACTGGGGCTTTGCCGAAAACCTGGCCTACGCCACCTTGATCGAGGCTGGCTACAACATGCGCATGGTGGGCCAGGATTCCGGCCGCGGCACGTTCTTTCATCGTCATGCCGTGCTGCATGACCAGAAGGACGGCCATACCTTCATGCCGCTGGCCACGATCCGTGATGGCGCCAACGTCGAGGTGATCGACTCGCTGCTGAGCGAAGAGGCGGTGATGGCCTTCGAGTACGGCTTCTCCACCACCGATCCGGAAACGCTCAACATCTGGGAAGGTCAGTTCGGTGACTTCGCCAATGGCGCCCAGGTGGTGATCGACCAGTTCATCAGCTCCGGTGAAGCGAAGTGGAACCGCCTGTGCGGTCTGGCGTTGTTCCTGCCGCATGGGTACGAAGGCCAGGGTCCCGAGCATTCCTCGGCGCGGCTGGAGCGTTTCCTGCAGCTGTGCGCCTTCGACAACATGCAGGTCTGCGTACCGACCACGCCGGCGCAGGATTTCCACATGATCCGCCGGCAGATGGTGCGCAACGTGCGCAAGCCGCTGATCGTGATGACGCCGAAGTCCCTGCTGCGCCACAAGCTGGCCGTGTCGAGCCTGGACGAGCTGGCCAATGGCAGTTTCCAGCTGGTGATCGGCGAGCACCGCGAAGTGACGCCGAAGAAGGTCAAGCGTGTCGTGTTCTGCTCCGGCAAGGTTTACTACGACCTGCTGGAGGACGCCGAGAAGCGCGGTCAGAACGATGTCGCCATCGTTCGCGTGGAGCAGTTGTACCCGTTCCCGCGTCCCGAGGTCACGGCCGAACTGGACAAGTACCCTTCCGCCAAGGAAGTGATCTGGTGCCAGGAAGAACCGATGAACCAGGGCGCATGGTTCCAGATTCGTCACCATCTGCAGGCCTGCATCGGCGCCAAGCACAGCCTTTCCTATGCGGGACGCGCGCGCTCACCGGCGCCAGCGGCGGGCCACTTCAACACCCATGTTGCCGAACAGGCCGCGCTGGTCGAGCAGGCGCTGATCGCAGCCGTCGGCACTGACCATTCGGTCGAATAAAATACCCAAGGATCACTCATCATGTCCATCGAACTCAAAGTCCCCGTCCTGCCCGAGTCCGTCTCCGACGCCACCATCGCCAGCTGGCACAAGAAGGCCGGCGACGCGGTGAAGCGCGACGAGAATCTGGTCGATCTCGAAACCGACAAGGTGGTGCTGGAAGTGCCCTCGCCGGTGGATGGTGTGCTGAAGGAAATCCGCCACCAGGTCGGCGACACGGTGAACAGCGAGCAGATCATCGCCATCATCGAGGAAGGCGCCGTCGCGGCAGCTGCTCCGGCCGCAGAAGCGCCGAAGACCGCCGCTGCCCCGAAGGGCGCCAGCAAGGGCGCTGAAGATCTTTCGCCGGCGGGCCTGCGCGTGGCCACCGAAGAGAACATCGACGCCTCCAAGGTCGCCGGCACCGGCCGCGATGGCCGCGTCACCAAGGAAGACCTGGTCAACTACGGCAAGGGTGGCAGCGCCCCCGTCCCGGCCGCTGCACCGGCCGCCAGGCCGACGCCGGGCGCACGCCCGGAAGAGCGCGTGCCGATGACCCGCATGCGCACACGCATCGCCGAGCGCCTGATGCAGTCGAAGAACTCGATCGCCATGCTCACCTCGTTCAACGAGGTGAACCTGGCCGAGGTGGTGAAGATGCGCAAGTCGCTGGGTGAGGCATTCCAGAAGGAGCACGGCATCAAGCTCGGCTTCATGAGCTTCTTCGTCAAGGCCGCCGCCGAAGCGCTCAAGCGCTATCCATTCGTGAACGCCTCGGTCGACGGCAATGACGTGATCTATCACGGCTACCAGGACATCTCGATCGCGGTGTCGACCGACAAGGGCCTGGTCACGCCGGTGCTGCGCGACGTGCAGAACATGGGCTTCGCCGACATCGAGCAAGGCATTGCCGACTACGCCAAGAAGGCCCGCGACAACAAGTTGTCGCTGGACGATCTGCAGGGCGGCACCTTCACCATCACCAATGGCGGCACCTTCGGTTCGCTGCTGTCCACGCCGATCGTCAACCCGCCGCAGAGCGCGATCCTTGGCATGCACACCATCAAGGACCGCGCCATCGTCGAGAACGGCCAGATCATCGCCGCCCCGATGATGTACATCGCGCTGTCCTACGACCATCGCATCATCGATGGCAAGGATGCGGTGCTGTTCCTGGTCGACATCAAGAACCAGCTGGAAAACCCGCAGCGGATGCTGCTGGGTCTCTAATGATGCGGGAACGGGGAACAGGGAACGGGGAACGGTGAAAGCCGCCGCCCTTGTTCCCCGTTTCCCCTTCCCTGTTCCCGTTTTCAAGGAAATTTTGCCATGAGCGACAAATTCGATGTCATCGTCATCGGCGGCGGTCCGGCCGGCTATCACGCCGCCATCCGCGCCGCCCAGCTTGGCCTGAAGTGCGCCGTGGTCGACGCGTTCGTCGGCAAGGACGGCAAGGCGGCGCTCGGCGGCACCTGCCTCAACGTGGGCTGCATTCCATCCAAGGCGCTGCTCGATTCGTCCAAGCAGTTCTTCAACCTCGCGCACAACCTGCCTGCGCACGGTATCAGCGTGGAGAACGCCAAGGTCGACATGGCGACCTTCATCGGCCGCAAGGACAAGATCGTCAAGCAGTTCACTGGCGGTGTCGACCAGCTGTTCAAGACCAACAAGATCGTCAGCTTCTTCGGCAAGGGCAAGTTGCTGAAGGGCAACCAGGTCGAGATCAGCGGCAACGATGGCAGCCAGCAGGTCATCGCCGCGACCAACGTGATCCTGGCCTCCGGATCGGTTCCGATCGAACTGCCATTCGCCAAGTTCGACGGCAAGAACATCGTCGACAACGCCGGCGCACTCGATATCACCGAGGTGCCGAAGCGCCTGGGCGTGATCGGTGCCGGCGTGATCGGCCTGGAGCTGGGCAGCGTCTGGAACCGGCTGGGTGCGCAGGTCACCATCCTGGAAGCGATGCCGGATTTCCTCGGTGCCGCCGACGCAGACATCGCCAAGGTCGCCCAGCGCGAACTCAAGAAGCAGGGCCTGGACATCAAGCTCAACGCCAAGCTCGCCAAGGCCGAAGTGAAAAAGGACGGCGTGCACCTGGTCTATACCGACAAGGATGGCGAGCAGAAGCTGGTCGTCGACAAGCTGCTCGTCGCCGTGGGTCGCCGTGCCTATGCCGACGGCCTGCTGGCCGACGACACCGGCGTGAAGCTGGATGAACGCGGCCGCATCATCGTTGACGAGCACTGCCATACCGGCGTCGATGGCGTGTGGGCTGTCGGCGATGCGGTGCGTGGCCCGATGCTCGCGCACAAGGGTTTCGAGGAAGGCATGGCGGTGGCCGAGTGGATCGCGGGCAAGGCTGGCCACGTCAACTACGACACGATTCCGTGGGTGATCTATACCGAGCCGGAAATCGCCTGGGCCGGCAAGACCGAAAAGGAACTGAAGGACGCGGGCATCCCGTACAAGGTGGGCAGCTTCCCGTTCGCCGCCATCGGCCGCGCCGTGGCGATGAACGAGGCAATTGGCCAAGTCAAGATGATAGCCCATGCGGAAACCGATCGTATCCTCGGCGTGCACATGGTCGGTCCGGGCGTCTCCGAATTGATCGCCGAATGTGTGGTGGCGATGGAGTTCAAGGGTTCCTCCGAGGACCTCGCACGCATCGTCCATGCCCACCCGACGCTCTCCGAGGCCGTGCACGAAGCGGCGCTGGCGGTCGACAAGCGCGCCATCCACAAGGGCAACTGATCGGCCAGCCCGATCGACAACGGCCTGCTCGTGGCGACATGGGCAGGCCGTTCCTTTTTTGGAAATGAGCGGAGAGAACCGAGAAAAGAGTGGTCAGCTTCGTCCTCTCTCGTTCTCACTCCTCCCCACTCTCAACTCAGGTATCGCCATGCCCCAACCGACCGCCCTTTGCGTTTACTGCGGCTCCAGCAGCGGCTCGCATCCCGAGTACATCGAGCAGGCGCGCGCCTTCGGCACGGAAATGGCGAGACGTGGCATGACCCTGGTCTATGGCGGTGGCAAGGTCGGCTTGATGGGTACCGTGGCCGACGCCGTGCTCGCGGCTGGCGGCAAGGTGGTAGGTGTGATCCCGCGTCAGCTGGTCGAGCTCGAAGTGGCCCATCCCGGCCTGAGCGAGCTGCAGGTGGTGGAAACCATGCATCAGCGCAAGACGCGCATGTATGAGCTGTCCGATGCATTCGTGGCCCTGCCCGGCGGCTTCGGCACCATGGACGAAATGTTCGAGATGCTGACCTGGGCGCAGCTCGGGCTGCACCGCTATCCCTGCGCCTTTCTTGACGTACGCGACTATTACAGCGGCCTGCGCCGCATGATGGACCACATGGTGGCCGAGGGCTTTGTGCGCAGCGGCCAGCGTGAGAGCGTGTGGTTCGGTGACTCCATGCCGGCGCTGTTTGACTGGATGACCGACTATGACGGTGGCAACGCGGCGCGGGTGATCGGCCCGGCCAGCGTCAAAGCCTGATCAGAGGAGTACCCGACATGAGCCCCTTTCGCGCCTTTCGCATCCACCATGACGACTCCGGCTATCGCGCCGATGTCGAAAACATGAGCACCGACGCGCTGTCGCCGGGTGAACTGTTGGTCAAGGTCGCCTATTCGTCGGTCAACTACAAGGACGCCCTGGCGGGTACCGGCAAGGGCCGCATCCTGCGCAGCTACCCGCTCAATGGCGGCATTGACCTGGCCGGGCAGGTGGTGGCCTCGACCGACCCCGCCTTCAAGGAAGGGGATTCGGTGCTATGCACCGGCAGCGGCCTGTCCGAGACGCGGGATGGCGGCTATGCCGAATATGCACGGCTGGACGCTCGCTGGGCGATTGCGTTGCCACGCGGACTGACCCTGCGCGAAAGCATGATTCTCGGCACCGCCGGCTTCACCGCGGCACTGGCCTTGCTGCGTATGCGCGACAACCGACAGACGGCCGACCTGGGGCCGATCGCGGTCACTGGCGCCAGCGGCGGTGTTGGCATGCTGGCCATCGACATCTTCACGCGCGCCGGATACACGGTACACGCGATCAGCGGCAAGGCTGATCACTTTGATTTCCTGCGCAGCCTGGGCGCGGTCGAGTGCATCGACCGGCACCAACTCGCCTTCAGTGGCAAGCCGATGGACTCGGTCCGCTTTGGCGGCGCGCTGGACAACCTCGGCGGCAGCATGCTGAGCGGCCTGCTGCCGCTGATCAGTCCATACGGCAACGTCGCGATCTGCGGCAATGCCGGCGGCATCGAGCTCCACAGCACCGTCATGCCGTTCATCATTCGCGGAGCCAGCCTGCTGGGCATCGCCTCGGCCGGCACCGCCCGCGACATTCGCGATGAAATCTGGGGTCGACTCGCCAGCGCATGGAAACCCGTACATCTCGAGCGCATCGCCACACGCGAAATCGGGCTGGACGAGTTGCCAGGGACATTCTCCCGAATGCTTGCTGGCGACTCATTCGGTCGCACCGTGGTGCGGATCAACAACATGTTTTGACGAAAACGCGCTTGGAAGTACCATCGTCACGGCTTAGAATCAATAAAACTCGCAGGGAACTTTTACTTTATGGCACGCATCCTGATCGTCGACGACTCCCCCTCGCAACTGCTGGGTATCAAGCGAATCGTCGAAAAACTTGGACACGAGGCGCTCTCGGCTGAAGACGGTGCCGCCGGTGTCGAAGCCGCCAAGCAGGAAATGCCCGACCTGATTCTGATGGATGTAGTGATGCCCAACCTCAATGGTTTTCAGGCGACCCGCACGATCAGCAAGAATGCCGAGACCGCGCATATCCCGATTATCCTGGTCACCACCAAGGATCAGGAGACTGACAAGGTCTGGGGCATGCGTCAGGGCGCCAAGGCCTACGTGACCAAACCGATCAAGGAAGAAGACCTGGTGAAGGCCTTGAAGGAATTTCTGCCCGGCTGAGCCTGACTCGACCTGCCAGAAGAAAAACGGTGCCCATGAGGCGCCGTTTTTCATTACCAGCAAATTCCGCGAAGTTTCAACCGCGTGGGTCGAAATCCTTGAACTGCTTTTGCAGATTGGCAAAGGCGGCTTGCTGCTCATCGGTCTCCGCCAGAGGCACGCGGATCGACAGCTCCACCAGTTGGTCTCCCGGATGCGTACCTGGCATGCCGCGCCCCTTGAGGCGCAGCTTGCGACCGGACTGTGACCCGGCCGGAATGCGCAGATCCACAGCCCCCGCCAGAGTCGGCACCGGCACGGTAGCTCCCAAGGCAGCCTCCCACGGCGTGATCGGCAGCACATGCACCACGTTGCGTCCATCCATGCGGAAGCGCGCATCGTCGCGAATACCAACCTCAAGCAACAGATCGCCTTTGGGACCACCGCCCATGCCAGGCTGGCCCTGCCCTGACAAACGAATCACCTGTCCCGGCTGAATGCCGGCGGGAATCTTCACTTCAAGCACTCGCTCGGCACCCGACGTATCGCTCAACGACAGCCGCGTACGGCCCCCGTCAAAGGCGGTCTGCAAATCGATCTGTACCGACGCCTTCACAT
Organism: Rhodanobacter sp.; assembly: GCA_041663105.1. GTDB lineage: Bacteria > Pseudomonadota > Gammaproteobacteria > Xanthomonadales > Rhodanobacteraceae > Rhodanobacter. The sequence continues at coordinate 127,041 of JBAZRB010000003.1, read as the reverse complement.
CGCGACCGCGCTGGGCTCGAGCATGGCCACGTTGACCGGCAGCAGCGCCTCGCCCGAACAGGCTTTCGAAAAAGTCACTGAAATCGCCATCGCCTGCATCGCCGAAACCCTGGCCTTGCCCTTGACCCTGCCAACCCGGCGGCGGTCGGAATTGCTCACCCTGACGGTAGCCGCCCGCACGCAACTGGTCATAGGAACGGCGCTTCTCCGCGTCCTTGAGCACCTCGTTCGCCTCGTTGATCGCCTTGAATTTTTCCTCGGCGCCGGCGTCCTTGTTCTTGTCCGGGTGGTATTTGCGCGCCAACTTGCGATAAGCCACCTTGATCTCGGTCTCGCTGGCATCGGGTTTGACACCGAGAATGTCGTAATAGTCTTTGAATTCCACGCCAACTCCTGATCACTGGCATCGCTCGGCACAAAGCGCCGGCCCGCAGCGGGACATTATCCCCTGTGGACCGGGCTTGGATACAGCACTGCGATCAACCAACCGTGTTGATGATGATCCGCCGCGGCGTGGTTTCCGGCTTTTTCGGAATCGAAATTTCCAGTACTCCATACCTGCCCTGCGCGCTGATGCCATCCGCATCAGCACTTTCGGGCAAGGCGAATCGGCGATGGAAACTGCCGTATACACGTTCCTGACGGGTCAGCCGGCCACTGTTTTCGTCACTGTCGAGCGGGCGCTCGCCCTTGAGGGTCAGCATGCTCTTGTCCATGCTGACTTCGATCGTGGACGGGTCCACGCCCGGCACGTCGGCCAGGATCACAAAGCGCTTCTCCTCCTCGCGAATATCCACCCGCGGTGCCCACTGGCTGGTTTCCACGGTGGACTGGTCGCCTTCGTCCGGCATGAAAAACCGGCCAAACGCACGTCGGAAGTCATCGGACGAGCCCGGCTCACGGCCAAAGACGGAATGACGAACTGCATTCATGTCACTACCTCCTCGATGGTATTGCGGCACAATTGCCGCCTGCACAGGAAAATAGGTGCTGCCGTGACCGATTCAAGGCTCCGGCGAGTGACCGGGTGAACTAGCATGGGCGGGTTAATCTCCCCCCCGCATCGAGAACCGAATGTCCATACAGACCGGCGACATCGTCCCCGACCTTGCCATCCAGTCCGTGGCGAGCGAGCCCCGTTCGTGCCAGACCGGAGAGCTGTTCGCGCAGCGCAAGGTGGTTCTTTTCGGCGTACCCGGCGCGTTCACCCCGACCTGCTCGAACAAGCACCTGCCCGGCTACGTGACCCACCTGCCCGAGTTCCTCGCCCGCGGCATCCGCGTGATGTGTCTGGCGGTGAACGACGCCTTCGTGATGCAGGCCTGGGCCGCTGCCCAACACGTGCCGCCCGAACTGCTGATGCTCGCCGACGGCAACGCCAGCTTCACGCGCGCACTTGGCCTGGAGCTGGATGGCACCGCCTTTGGCATGGGTGTCCGCGCACGCCGTTTTGCGCTATACGCGGAGAACGGCATCGTGAAGCTCCTGCAAGTCGAATCGCCTGGCGAGCTGCGCGTATCCACCGCCGAGGCGATGCTGGCGGCCATCGAAAAGCTGTCGTGGAGCGATTCACAGACCGCTTGAATTGCGGCACGATTGCCCTTTGTGGCGACACCGTCAGCCACTGGAGCAAGCTTGCATGGACCTCGCCATCCGTACCCATCAGCTCGGCAGGCGATTCCCCGGCGGCCAAGGCATTGATCAGGTGTCGCTCGAAGTGCCTCGCGGCAGTGTCTATGGCTTTCTCGGCCCGAACGGTGCCGGCAAGACCACCACCATCAGGCTTCTGCTCGGGTTGCTGAAGCCGCAGCACGGCAGCATCGAACTGCTGGGCCAGCCGCTGGCGGCATGTCGGGACGTTCTGGCCAGGGTTGGCGCGCTGGTCGAATCCCCCTCGCTGTATCCGCACCTCAGCGGGCGAGACAATCTCGAGGTCACCCGACGCCTGCTAGGCCAGTCGAAGTCGATGGTGAACAAGGTCCTCGAGGGGAGCGGCCTGAGCGATGACGCCGAACGCCGCGTCGGCGAATATTCGCTGGGCATGCGGCAACGGCTGGGTATCGCGCTGGCCCTGCTCGGCTCGCCCGAACTGCTGATCCTGGACGAACCTTCCAACGGGCTTGATCCGGCTGGGATGGCTGAGCTGCGGCGCATGTTGCACAGATTCGCCCATGAACTCGGCATCACCGTGCTTGTTTCCAGCCATCTGCTGGGCGAGGTAGAGCAGGTTGCAACTCATCTGGGCGTACTCCATGCCGGCAAATTGCGTTTCCAGGGTTCGATGGATGATCTGCGCAGGCAAAGTCAGCCTCGCCTGCGCCTGCGCCTGCGTTGCCGCGACAGTACCCATGCACTGACCTGGATGCACGTGCACGCGCACCCCGAGGCCAGCGTGTCGGAGGGCTGGATCGTGATCAATGCCGACAGCACAGAGGCTCCGTCACTGGTGCATCAACTGTTCGATGCCGGCATCGAGGTTCTTGATATGGCGCTGGAGCCGCACACGCTTGAGACGCTGTTCCTGGAGCTGACCCGCGAACACGATACCGACGCGGCCCCTGTCGAAAGGAAAGCGGCATGAATGCGATGTTGCGGGCCATGAATGCAGAGCGCCTCAAATTGCGCGGGACGCTGGCGGTGTGGTTATGTGTGCTGGCTCCGCTGACCATCATCCTGCTGGGGACGATGATGGCCTGGAGCATGCCGCTGTCGTTGGCGAACGACGCGCACGAGGCCCCCTGGCGGGTGTTCATCAATAACCTGCTGGCGATCTGGGCCGGGATCATGCTGCCGCTGCTGATAACGCTGGAAACCGCACTTTTGGCCGGGCTCGAGCACAACAACCATCAATGGAAGCATTTGCTGGCATTGCCACTACCGCGCAGTGCGCACTATGCGGCCAAGCTGGCCGCTATGCTCGGACTGACGAGCCTCGCCACCCTGGTCCTGTGCCTGCTGATTCCTCTGGGTGGACTGCTGATCATGCTCACGGCCAACTCACCGCTGACCGGGCCACCCGAATGGGAATATTTTTGCGGCCGCGCACTGGCCACCATCGTGGCGGCACTGCCCATGATCGCGGTGCAGATGTTCATCGCCATACGCTGGCGCAGCTCTTCTTTGGCGATGATTTCCGGGATCACGGGTACCCTGGTCGCCATGCTCACTCCCAAGGGAGGCTCGTTCGGCGAACTTTTTCCGTGGGGATTGCCCGCTACGGCGGTCATGGGCGATCCGGCCCAACGCGGTTTCGTCGTGATCGCCGGGTTCACGGCCTTTCTGGTCGTGGCCATGCTGGGTGCATGGGATTTCAGCCGCCGCGAATACGCCTGACAGGAAACATCCCGGCAAAAAAATACCCCGGCATGACCGGGGCATTTTTCCAAGTTGATCCAGCGCGAGGATTACTCCTCGCCGGTGTCCGTCGCGGATGCTTCGGTACCACCGTCATCCGTCGGTGCCACCGACTCGACAACCTCGGCATCCTCGCCGTTGTTCTCCTCGGCATCCAGTCGCATCACGCTGACCAACGCTTCATCGGCGGGCAGACGAATCAGGGTAACGCCCTGGGTGTTGCGGCCGAGCTGCGAAACCTCCGATACGCGGGTGCGCACCAGCGTGCCCATGTTGGAGATCAGCATCAGCTCGTGCGCCTCGGTCACCTGCACGGCACCAACCAGCGAACCGTTCCGCTCCGAGCACTGGATCCCGATCACGCCCTGGGTCCCACGGCCCTTCTTGGTGAACTCCACCAGCTCGGTACGCTTGCCGTAGCCACGGGCAGTCGCGGTGAGGATGTCGCCCTCGGCCGCCACGATCAGTGACACCACCTCGGCACCTTCAGCCAGACGCATGCCGCGCACGCCTGCGGCCGTGCGGCCCATCGAACGCACGGTGTTCTCGTCGAAACGATTGACCTTGCCGTTCGAGGCGAACATCAGAATGTCGCTGTTGCCATCCGTCATCTCGACATTGACCAGTGCATCACCGTCGTTGAGCTTGATGGCCAGCTTGCCCTTCTGCAGCTGGAAGGCGAACTCGTTGAGCGGGGTCTTCTTGACCGTGCCCTGCTTGGTGGCGAAAAACACGAAGCGATCTTCGGCGTACTCGCGTATCGGCAGCACGGCCTGCACCTTCTCGCCCTCACCAAGCGCCAGCAGGTTGATGATCGGTTTGCCACGCGCACCCGGGCCCGCCTCGGGAATCTGGTAGACCTTGAGCCAGTAGACACGACCGGTGCTGGTGAAGGTGAGCAGGGTGTCGTGCGTGTTCACCACCCACAACTGCTCGACGACATCCTCGTCCTTCAGCGCAGATGCCGAACGCCCCTTGCCACCGCGCCGCTGCGAACGATAGATACTGGCCGACTGACGCTTGACGTAGCCGGTGTGTGAAAGCGTGACCACCATGTCTTCTGGCGCAATCAGGTCGAGGACATTGAGGTCCTCCTGCGAATGCTGGATCTCGGTGCGACGGGCATCACCGAACTCCTCCTTCACCGCATCCAGCTCACCGCGGATCACTTCCAGCAGGCGGCCTGGGTTCTCCAGAATCTCGATCAGGCCACGGATGGTTTCCAGGATCTGTCGGTATTCGTCGGAGAGCTTCTCCTGCTCCAGGCCAGTCAGGCGATGCAGACGCATCGCCAGAATTTCCAGCGCCTGCGCCTCGGACAGCTGGTAACCATCGTCCTTCAGGCCGTCGCGCGGATCCATGTCCTCCGGCCGCGACGCATCGGAGCCGGTAGCCGAGAGCAACGCGCGAACCAGACCCGCTTCCCAGCGCCGCGACACCATCCGCTCGCGCGCTTCGGCCGGCGAAGACGAGGTCTTGATCAGCTCGATCATCTCGTCGATGTTGGCCAGCGCCACGGTCAGGCCTTCGAGGATATGCGCACGGGCACGTGCCTTGCGCAACTCGAAGATGGTGCGGCGGGTAACTACTTCACGACGATGCCGGATGAAGGCCTCGAGAATGTCCTTGAGGTTCAGCAGCTTCGGCTGACCATCCAGCAAGGCCACCATGTTGATGCCGAACGTCACCTGCAGCTGGGTTTGCTGGAACAGGTTGTTGAGCACGACATCGCCCATGGAGTCACGGCGGATCTCGATCACGATGCGCATGCCGTCCTTGTCGGACTCGTCGCGCAACTCGCTGATGCCCTCGAGCTTCTTTTCCTTGACCAGCTCGGCAATTTTCTCGATCAACCGCGCCTTGTTCACCTGATACGGCAGCTCGTGGACGATGATCGTCTCGCGACCATTCGCCTCGGTTTCCACCTCGGCCCTGGCACGCACCAGAACGCGCCCGCGTCCCGTGCGATAGGCCTCGATGATGCCGGAGGAACCGTTGATGATGCCGTAGGTCGGAAAATCCGGCCCCGGTATGTACTGCATCAATTCCTCGATGCCCAATGAAGGATCATCGATCAACGCGACCGTCGCCGCGATCACTTCATTGAGATTGTGCGGCGGAATATTGGTGGCCATGCCTACCGCGATACCGGCCGAACCGTTGATCAGCAGGTTCGGCACGCGCGACGGCAGCACCAGCGGCTCGCGCTCGCTCTCGTCGTAGTTGAAACCGAAATCGACCGTGTCCTTGTCGATGTCAGCCAGCAACTCGTGGGTGAGGCGCGACATGCGCACCTCGGTGTAACGCATCGCGGCGGCATTGTCGCCATCGACCGAACCGAAGTTGCCCTGGCCATCGACCAGCATGTAGCGCAGAGAAAACGGCTGCGCCATGCGCACGATGGCGTCGTAAACGGATTGATCACCGTGCGGGTGATATTTACCGATCACGTCACCGACCACACGAGCCGACTTCTTGTACGGCTTGTTCCACACATTGCCCAGTTCATTCATCGCGAACAATACGCGGCGATGCACCGGTTTCAGACCATCGCGAACATCCGGGAGTGCGCGGCCCACGATCACGCTCATGGCGTAGTCGAGATAACTCTGGCGCATCTCATCTTCGATGTTGACGCGAATGATTTCTTTGGCGAGATCTGCCATTGATCGGCTTCCCTGTAGACGAAAAAAGGGCGCTGGCGACGCGCCTCGAGCGCATGCGCAAGTGACCCGAAATCAACCGAAGAAGTGTACCACGACGAGCCCTGAAACGACAGTATTTACTCATTTCAAATCAATGCGTTACACCAGCACCATCAGGTGCCCGCGAAGCATCGGTCATCCGCCCCTGAATTTTGCCGATGGTCGCACCGGCGCAACGACTTTCCAGACCCGACCGGGGCGGCCGGCCGAGTCAAATGAGCTTGCTGGTTTGCCACCCGCCGGGGTTACCGCGAGGAGATCAAAAACCAAACATCGCCTGCATGGCGATGCTGTTGGGCCGCTCAATCACTCCGCGTTCGGTGACGATCGCGTCGATCAGTTCGGCCGGCGCGACATCGAATACCGGGTTCCATGCCTGCGCCCCCTCCACCACCGTGCGAGAGCCGGCGGTGCTGAGCAGCTCGGCCGGATCGCGCAATTCGATCTCGATCTCCTCACCGGTACCGGTCGCCATGTCGACGGTGGATGACGGCGCCACCACCATGAACTTCACGCCGTGGTATTTCGCGGCGATCGCCAGTTGGTAGGTGCCGATCTTGTTCGCCGTATCGCCGTTGGCCGCGATCCGGTCGGCACCCACGATCACCCACTGCACGGCACCGGATTTCATCAGGTGGGCCGCCGCCGAATCAGCAATCAGTAGTGCCGGAATGCCATCGCGCACCAGCTCCCACATGGTCAGTCGCGCGCCCTGCTGCCAGGGACGGGTTTCGCCGGCATAGACCCTGGAGATGCGACCGGCGGCGACGCCGGCACGAATGACACCCAGCGCCGTGCCGAAACCGGCAGTCGCCAGCGATCCGGTATTGCAGTGGGTCAGCACGCCCGACCCCGGGGCGATCAGCGCAGCGCCGAGTTCCCCCATGTGCCGGTTGGCGGCGAGATCCTCGTCCTGGATCTTCTGCGCCTCGCTCAGCAAGTCGGCAGCATCGGCACCTGCCGTGATACGTCGCTTCATTCGGTCCAGCGCCCACATCAGGTTTACGGCTGTCGGGCGGGCCGCACGCAACATGTCCAGCACAGGTTCCAGCGATACGTGCTGCTGTGACGCCATCGCAATGCCCCATGCGGCAGCAATGCCGATGGCCGGCGCGCCGCGAACGGCCAGATCGCGGATCGCCTGGGTCACCTGCGCGGCGTCGCGGCAATCGATCCACACCTCTTCTGCCGGCAAGCGGCGCTGATCGAGCAAGCGCAGGTAATCGCCCTGCCACTGCACAGCGCGAATGGAATCGTGGTTTTCGGATAATTGGCTCATGCGCTGATTATCGCCGAAGTGAGCGCAGGCCACGAAATTCATTCGGCTTCGGGCATGACCACCCAAAAAATCAGATACAGCAAAATTCCCGAACCACCCAGCAGGGTCAGCAAGACCCAGGCAACCCGCACCAGGGTCGGATCCCAGCCAAAATATTCGGCAATACCCGCGCAGACACCGGCCAGACTACGGTTGCTGCGCGACCGTCGCAGTTGCTTGACCTCACTCATCGATGCTCCCCTCCCTATGTCAAAACGGCTCAGTCGCGCGCCCGCAACCATTGGTGGATCGCCGGCGGCACCTCGCGCTGTGCCCGCCCTGAAACATAGATGCCGATATGGCCGCCCTTGAACGCCAGCTGGGTGTAGTCGGTGCTACCCACGTGCTTGCCCAATGCACGCGAGGCATCCGGCGGCACCAGGTGATCCTGCTCGGCAAAAATATTGAGCACGGGCTGGGTCACCATGCCCAGATCCACGGCCTGCTCGCCAATCGTCAGCGTGCCCTTGACCAGCTTGTTGCCCTGGTAGAAATCCTTGATGAACTGCCGGAAAGCCTCGCCCGCCTGATCAGGTGAGTCGAAGATCCAGCGCTCCATGCGCAGGAAGTTCTCCAGCTCGACCGGGTTGTCGAGAATGTCGACCATGCCGATATACTTCTGCTGGTTCAGTCGCACCGGCTTGAGCGTCAGGTAGACATAGTTCATCAGTCCGGCAGGGATATTTCCCATCGTGTCGACAAAGAGGTCGACATCCATGCTTCGGCACCATTGCGACAGCATGTTGTCCGGCGTGTGGAAATCCACCGGTGTGACCATGGTGATCAGGTTCTTCACCTTTTCCGGGTGCAGTGCGGTGTAGCACAGCGAAAAAGCGCCCCCCTGACAGATGCCCAGCAGGTTGACCGCTTCCAGCCCATGCCGCTCGCGCACGGCATCGACACAATGATCAAGATAACCATTGATGTAGTCGTCGAGTGTCAGCCAGCGATCGATGCCCTCTGGATAACCCCAGTCGATAAGGTAGACGTCTTCACCTTGATCCAGCAGCTTGCGCACCATCGAGCGGTCAGCCTGCAGGTCGGTCATCCACACCGTATTGACCAGCGCGTAGACAATCAGCAGCGGAGTCTTCGAGGTCGGCTTGCCGTTGCCCTTGAAGTGCCAGACCTTGAGTTTGTCCTCGCTGTAAACGAGCTCGCGTGGCGTGTTGGCATATTCGGGTTCGCGCATGTTGCGCAGGTAGCCCATGCCCGCAGCCAGCTTGCGCTGGAAACTGGCGATATCGCCAAGCGCCTTTTTCGGATCGATGCTCAATGGCGTGTACATCGCGATACCTCCCTATTTGCGCTTGCGTGAGTTGGGCTTGGGCGCCGTAACGGGCTTCGCCTTGCCCGCTGTCTTGCTGGGAACCTTGATCTGAACCTTGCTGGCGACCGCCTTCCGGGTGATGGCCTTTTTGGCGGAAGCCTTGCGCGCGGGGGGCTTCCTGATCGCCGGCTTCCTGGCTGCGGACGTTCTGGCAGAAGGCGTTCGAGGAGCTGACCTGGTTTCAGGAGATTTTGGTGAGACAGACGTCTTTACGGCTGGACTTGCCTGGTTCGCCGCAGCACCCTTGCTGCTCGCCGACGCGGCCTTGAGGTCAGCCAATTCACGACGCATGGCCTGCAGACGTTTGCCCAGGGCCGACACGTCGCTGCGGGTTGGCATGCCCAGTTGCTGGCAGATTTGCTCGGTCTGCTGTTGCTGCATGTGTCGCACGCGCATCTGGGTATTGATCATCTCGGCATACGCATCACGAAACTCGTCGGACAGCGCAATTTCCGCATAGGCCTCTTCGGCCGCGTCCACCCACAAGTCATACAGGCCCTTGAGCGAATCGATCTGACGACCCGGCTCGGCATGCGCGGCCAGCTTGTTCTGCAGGCGTTCCATGCCATCGGAGTTGGCGCGCTGGATAAGCGCATGGTAACGCGCCGAGGCCTGCAGCGACTCCATCAGCGCCGCGGCCATCGCCTGTTGCTGCATTTGCTGCTCGCGATTCAGGCCAAAAGTCGGGGTGGGACCCTGCGCACCAGGAAACTCGCCCATCGGACTGTTCTGCATCGCCTGCATCCACGATTGCCACTGCTTTTCAAAACCCTCCGCGCCGGCGCTGTCGATGCCGGCAAATGCCTGGGCGAAAGGAGGGTTGGAGCTGCCGAACATCTGCTGCAGTTGTTGCTGCCAATCTGGCGGTTGGGCGCTTGCCTGGCCGCTGGCCGCGGCAGCCTGCATCCAGTCAAAAAAACCCTTCAGACCGGACAAGCTTCGCTCCAGCGTGTCATTGCTGGAGAAACCCGTTGTTGGCGGGGTGAAGAATGGATGGCTCATCGGCGATGGCGCTGACTGCTGTTGTTGTTGCAGCTGGCGCGTCCAGGCGTCCCACGATTGCTGCGCCAGGGTCTGGTAGTCCCTGATGAAATCTTTTGTCGGGTCGGCCATCACTGCATCCTCGCTCAAGGTTCCGCTCCATCCTAGCAAAACCCCATGGCACAAAATCACCGGTGCCAAAACGCACAAGGCCCGGCAAGTGCCGGGCCTTGTGGATTTTGCCGAACCCCTGGATCAGGCGGTTGCGCCAGCAGCGCGCTCGTCCTCGGTCACGGCCTTCATCGACAGGCGGATGCGGCCCTGCTTGTCGACTTCCAGCACCTTGACCTTGACGATGTCGCCTTCCTTCAGCTTGTCGGAGACCTTCTCCACGCGCTCGTCGGAAATCTGCGACACGTGCACCAGACCATCCTTGCCCGGCATGATCGTCACGAATGCACCGAAATCCATCAGCTTGGCGACCTTGCCTTCGTAGATGCGGCCCGGCTCGACGTCGGAAACGATCTGCTCGATGCGCTTCCTGGCCGCTTCACCCGCCTCGCGATTGACCGAGCCGACGATGATGGTGCCGTCGTCGCTGATGTCGATCGTGGTGCCGGTTTCCTCGGTGATCGAGCGAATCGTGGCGCCACCCTTGCCGATCACTTCGCGGATCTTGTCCGGATGGATCTTGATGGTGATCAGGCGCGGCGCATACTCGCTCATTTCCGTGCGGGCGGTGGTTAGCGCCTTGGCCATCTCGCCGAGGATGTGCAGACGACCACGCTTGGCCTGCTCCAGCGCCACCTTCATGATCTCCTCGGTGATGCCGTCGATCTTGATGTCCATCTGCAGCGCGGAAATGCCGTCGGCACTGCCAGCCACCTTGAAATCCATGTCGCCGAGGTGATCTTCGTCGCCCAGGATGTCGGACAGCACCACGAAGTCGCCGCCTTCCTTGACCAGGCCCATCGCGATACCGGCCACTGGCGCCTTCAACGGCACACCGGCATCCATCATGGCCAGCGAGGAACCGCACACCGAGGCCATCGACGAGGAACCGTTGGACTCGGTGATTTCCGAGACCACGCGCAGCACGTACGGGAACTCTTCGATGGTCGGCTTGACGGCCTGCACGCCACGCTTGGCGAGACGGCCATGGCCGATCTCGCGGCGCTTCGGCGCACCGAAGCGACCCGCCTCACCCACCGAGAACGGAGGGAAGTTGTAGTGGAACAGGAACGGATCCTTCGACTCGCCACCCGGCGCGTCGATGATCTGCGCGTCACGCGTGGTGCCCAGGGTAACGATCACCAGCGCCTGTGTTTCGCCACGAGTGAACAGCGCCGAGCCATGGGTGCGCGGCAACACGCCAACGCGGGCCGTGATCGCTCGCACGTCGTCCAGCTGACGGCCGTCGATACGTACCTTGGTCTTCAGGACGCTGTCGCGCATCGTGTGGTATTCGAGCTCACCGAACTCCTTCGACAACTCGCCAGCCGCCCAGGCGTTCGCCTCGGCCTGAGCCTTCAGCTCGGCCATCACGCCGGCCTTGATCGCGGAGATCGCATCGCGGCGCTGCAGTTTGTCACGCACCTGGAAAGCCTCTTCCAGCTGACTGCCAACCGCGCCCTTGAGCGCAGCAACCAGTGCCTCGTTGCGGGCCGGCGCCTGCCAGTCCCACGACGGCTTGGCGGCTTCGGCAGCCAGCTCGGCGATCGCACGGATGGCGGTCTGCATCTGCTGGTGACCGAACATCACGGCGCCGAGCATTACGTCCTCGGACAGCAGCTGCGCCTCGGACTCCACCATCAGCACCGCACCGGCGGTACCGGCAACGACCAGGTCGAGCGACGAGGTCTTCAGCTCGGTGGCGGTCGGGTTGAGCAGGTACTGGCCATTGGCATAACCCACGCGGGCGGCGCCGATCGGACCCTTGAACGGGATACCGGCCAGACTCAGCGCAGCGGAGGCGCCAAGCAGGGCGACGATGTCGCCGTCGATCTCCGGATTCATCGAAACGACCTGCGCGATGACCTGCACTTCGTTCTTGAAGTCTTCCGGGAACAGCGGGCGCACCGGGCGATCGATCAAGCGCGAGGTCAGCGTCTCCTTCTCGGTCGGACGGCCTTCACGCTTGAAAAAGCCGCCCGGGATGCGGCCAGCCGAGTAGAACTTTTCAACGTAGTCGACCGTGAGCGGGAAGAAATCCTGACCTTCCTTTTGCTTGGTCGCTGCCACGGCGGTGACGAGCACGACGGTGCCACCCATGCTGACCATGACCGCACCGGACGCCTGGCGGGCAATTTCGCCCGTCTCCAGTGTGACTTCGTGACTACCGTACTGGAATGACTTGGTTACTTTTGCCACGTTGATCTTCTCCTCAGTCCGGTGAATTAGCGGCGCAGGCCAAGGCGTTCGATCAGGGTCTGATAGCGCGCAAGATCGCGATCCTTCAGGTAGCTGAGCAGGCGTTTGCGCTGGTTGACCAGCTTCAGCAAACCACGGCGGGAATGATGATCCTGCTTGTGATCCTTGAAGTGGCCGGTGAGATGGTCGATGCGGGCGGACAGCAGCGCCACCTGGACTTCGGTTGAACCGGAGTCGTTCGGCACACGGCCGAAGTCAGCAATGATCTTGCCGGTCTGTTCTGCGGTAAGTGACATGGATATACGTTTCCTTGAAAAGGCGATGCGAAGCTTGTGCTTGCATCATCGCGATGACGCAAGCACAAGCTTCGCCTAGATGAATGAAAGCGTTGAAATAACTCGTCTATTCTACTGACGGGAGCGGTGTTACAACAAGTGCGCAGCAGACAATCAGCGCAAATTGATCACTCTGGCGGCAGGTTGAAGCCGCGCACGATGTGCACGCGCCGCTCATCATCCAGCTCCATCAGCGCCAGCAGCGCACCGTCGCTGGCGAAAGCAAGGCATCGGCCAGCGGGAGATGTTGCCGGCAGCAGGATCTGCTGTCCCCGCGACACGGCCATGCTCTGGGCATCATCCAGATGCACCGAGGGCAGATCAGACAACCCTGCCGTGACAGGCAATAGATGTGCCAGCAAGGCCTCGTCACCCTTCTCCGCCGCCTGTTCGAGTTCGGCCACCGTCACCATGCGCGGCTCACGGAACGGCTCGACCCAGATCCGACGCAAGGCAGTCAGATGCGCGCCGCAGCCCAGGTCCTCGCCCAGATCCACCGCCAGCGAGCGCACATAAGTCCCCGAGCCGCACTCCACCAGCAGCTGCAGCGTATCGCCCTCGCGCGCCATCAACTCGAGCCGATAGACATCGACCTCCCGTGGCGGCACGTCGACGGTTTCGCCACGGCGGGCTTTCACGTAAAGCCGTTCGCCGTCCTGCTTGATGGCCGAGTACTTCGGCGGAACCTGCAGGATGCGTCCGCGCAGCTTGGCCAGCGCTGCCTCGACGGCCGCCGCATCCAGCGTCGGCACGATTCGCTGCTGCACCATGTCGCCTTCACTGTCGCCGGTGTCGGTGGTGATGCCAAGCCGGCATTCAGCCAGATACGCCTTGCGCGCACCGAGCAGGCTGCCAGCCAGCTTGGTTGCTTCGCCGAAGCACAGCGGCAGCAAGCCACTCGCCTGCGGGTCCAGCGAACCCGTATGACCACCCTTGGAGGCACGCAACAGGCGGCGAACCGCCTGCAAGGCCTGGTTGGAACTCAGGCCCAGCGGCTTGTCGAGCAGAAGAATGCCGTGCAGGGCACGGTTGGGGACACGGCGAACGCGTTTCATCGGGTCAACACGGGGCAAAGCGGCGACTCACTCCGGCTTGTCGCCGTCACGCGGCGCCAGATCCCGTGCCTGCTCGCGCAGCAGCGACTCGATGCGTTCGCCCTTGTCCACCGAATCGTCATATTTGAACTTGAGCTCGGGCACGCGACGCATGCGCATGCCGCTGTGTGCGAGCGAGTGGCGGATCTCGTGACTGATCTGATTCAGGGCCTTCACGGTCGGCAGGCCCTGATCCGGCATCAGCGCGGTAACCCACACCGTAGCCCAGTCAAGGTCGCGGGTGATCTCGACATCCGACACGCTGACCGAGGGCAGCCCGTGATCACGCACGGCAGCATGCACCAGCAAGCCAATCTCGCGACGCAGTTCGGCGCCGACCCGGTCAGTACGTTTGAAATCGCGCGAAGGCATGGCAATAGTCCTTGAAAAATTCAGGGGCAAGCGACAAGTAGCGGAGGAGCCTGGTCAGGCCCTGGCGAAGACACCAGCATCACCCGATGCTGATCTCGCGCCACCGTTACTCGTCCCTCGCCCCCAGGGTTGTTACAGCGTGCGTGCCACTTCGGTGCGTTCAAAGCACTCGATCTGGTCGCCCGGCTTGACGTCGTTGTACTGCTTGACGGCAATACCGCATTCCATGCCGTTGCGCACGTCGTCGACCAGCTCCTTGAAGCGACGCAGCGACTCCAGCTCGCCCTCGAACACCACCACGTTGTCACGCAGCACGCGAATCGGCTTGCTGCGCCTGACGTGACCTTCGGTGACCATGCAGCCGGCCACGGCGCCAAACTTGGAACTGCGGAACACCTCGCGAACCTCAGCCAGACCGATAACGTCTTCGCGCACTTCCATGCCGAGCAGGCCGGTCGCTGCCTGGGTCACCTGGTCGATCACGTCATAGATGATCGAGAAGTAACGCACGTCAAGACCAGCGGTCTCGATGACCTTGCGCGCCGAAGCATCGGCGCGCACGTTGAAGCCGATCACCAGCGCCTTGGAAGCGGCAGCGAGCGTGGCGTCGGATTCGTTGATGCCACCCACGCCCGAGGAAACCACGTTGACCCTGACCCGTTCGTTGCCGATCTGGGTCAGGGATTCGCGCAATGCCTCGACCGAACCCTGCACGTCGCCCTTGACCAGGATGTTGAGCGTCTGCTGCTCCACACCCTGGCCCATCTTGGCGATGATGTCTTCAAGCCGATTGCTCTTGCTGACCATCCGCGTCTCGCGACGCTTGAGCTCTCGCTCCTGCGCCACTTCACGCGCCAACCGCTCGTCCTCGACACAGACGAAGTCGTCACCGGTTTCCGGCACGCCAGACAAGCCGAGCACCTGCACCGGGATGGACGGACCGGCCTCTAGCACCTGCTTGCCGGTTTCATCGATCAGTGCGCGCATGCGGCCATACTCGATACCGCAGACGATGAAATCTCCCTTCTTCAGCGTTCCCTGCTGAACCAGCACGGTCGCCACCGGGCCGCGACCGCGGTCAAGGCTGGATTCGATCACGACGCCGGAAGCGCGGCCATCGGCCACGGCCTTCAGCTCCATCACTTCGGCCTGCACCGAGATCGCATCGAGCAGATCCTCGACACCCGCGCCAGTCTTGGCTGACACCGGGATGAACTGGACGTCGCCGCCCCAGTCTTCCGGCACCACTTCGTACTGCACCAGACCCTGTTTGACGTTTTCCGGGTTGGCACCTTCCTTGTCCATTTTGTTGACCGCCACGATCAGCGGCACCTTGGCGGCACGCGCATGCTTCACCGCCTCGATCGTCTGCGGCATCACGCCATCATCGGCTGCCACCACCAGGATCACGATGTCGGTCGACTGCGCGCCACGGGCACGCATCGAGGTGAACGCGGCATGGCCGGGAGTATCCAGGAACGTGATCACGCCCCTGGAGGTTTCCACGTGATACGCACCGATATGCTGGGTGATACCACCGGCTTCGCCGGAGGCGACCTTGGTGCGGCGAATGTAATCGAGCAACGAGGTCTTGCCGTGATCGACATGACCCATGATGGTGACCACCGGCGGACGCGTCGTCTTCTCGCCCTCCAACTCCACATTCTGGGTGTGTGCCGCCAGCGTGTCCTCGGCGTTGTTCTGGCTGTCGGCGACCGGCGTGTGGCCGAGCTCCTCAACCACCAACACCGCCGTATCGTGATCGATTGTCTGATTGATGGTCGCCATCACGCCCATCTTGAACAGCGCCTTCACCACCTCGGAACCCTTGACCGCCATCTTCTGCGCCAGCTCGGCGACGACGTTGGCGTCGGTCACTACCACTTCGCGCACCACGGGAGCCGTCGGACGCGAGAATCCATGCGGGCCGCTGGGCGAACCGGGGTTGCCACGGGAGAACATTTCGCGCCCACTGCTGCGACCGCCCTTGCCACGTTTGTTGCTGGAGGAAGAGGAACGGCGTGCACGATCAGCTTCACTCAAATGCATCTGACCACCAGCGAAACGCTTGCCGGCACCGTCGCGGCCGTTGCTGTCCTTGCTCGGCGCCGCGTCATTGCGTTCACGCACATGCTTGGGCTTGTTGCGATTGGCATCACCAGCAGCGGCGGGAGCCGCGGCGCCACCGGCCGTAGCCCGCGCAGCGGGGGGTGCCGGTGTGGGTGCGGCAGCCGGTGCTGCGACGGGCGCTGGCGCGGGAGCCGGCTTGACCAGCTTTTCGCGCTTGCGCGGCTCATGGATACGCGGAAGGATCATGCCCAGGTCGCGCTGATCCATGCGCTGCACGGTGCCTGCCGGGTCCTCGACCGAAGCGGCTTCAGCCGTCGACTCCGACGCCGGCTCAGCCCGTACCGGCGCAGCCACTTCTGGCTCCACCACCTTGGCCGCTGCGGAGCGGGCGTCACTGAGGGCCTTTTCTTCCTGCTGGCGCTTCTCATCAAGGGCGCGCTGCTGCGCTTCCTGCTCCCGACGCTGCTCTGCTTCAAGACGCTCGCGGTCTTCCTCTTCGCGCTGCTGCTGCGATTCCTGCAGCTTGCGAACGGCATTCTCGCGCTCGGGTTCGGCAGAGGCCTCCTCGGCGATCACGCTGCGCTTGACGTAGGTGCGCTTGGCGCGAACTTCGACGTTGACCGTCTTGGCCGAAGCGACAGCACCGCGCCCACCGGGCGTGGCGACCTTGAGTTCACCGACGGTTCGTCGCTTGAGCGTGATCTGCCGCGGCGCGCTGCCGTCGACCTCGGCAGCAACTTCGCTCTTGCCATGCGTGCGACGCAGGAAACCCAGCAGTTTCACCTTCTCGGTGCTGCTGATGACTTGCTCCTGATCGGAGAATTTCATGCCCGCCTCGCCAAGCTGTCCAAGCAGCTTGTCGACCGGCATGCCCAGTACCTGGGCGAGTTGTTTAATCGTGACGTCCGACATCGTGTTCTTTGCTCCGCCGTTCCCGCGCTTGTCATTCTGTACGGCATTGTCCGCGCCGCCGCCTCCATCCATGGTGAAGGGCCTATCGAAGCCCTTCTCGGCGCACCCTTCCAGGGTGCTGCCGTCCGCGGTTAGCCGCCTTTCTCCAGCCTGGCAATCATCGGCGCACGTGCGGCCATAATGAGTGCCGAGGCTCGCTCTTCGTCCATGCCATCAATATCAATCAGATCATCCACCGCAAGGTCGGCCAGATCGTCGACCGTGATGACCTCGCGGGCGGCCAATGCATAGGCCGTCGCGTCGTCCATGCCTTCCAGCGCAAGCAAGTCAGCGGACGGCTGATGCTCGTCGACGCCCTCTTCCGCCGCCAGTGCCTCGGTCAGCAGCGCATCGCGGGCGCGGGCGCGCAATTCCTCGACAATATCCTCGTCAAAGCCTTCCACCGCCAGCAACTCGGCGCTGGGTACATAGGCGATTTCCTCGACGCTGGAGAAGCCTTCCTGCACAAGGATAACGGCAATTTCCTGATCCACCTCGAGTTTGTCCATGAACAACTGGCGAGCAGCCTCCTGCTCGCCCTCGCTCTTGGCCGTAACCTGGTCCTGGGTCATCACGTTGAGCTGCCAACCGGTCAGCTTGCTGGCCAGACGCACGTTCTGGCCACCGCGTCCGATCGCCTGGGACAGCTTGTCCTCGGCTACCGCAATATCCATCGAGTGCTTTTCTTCGTCCATGATGATGGACTGCACTTCGGCTGGCGCCATCGCATTGATCACGAACTGAGCCTGATTCTCATGCCACAGAATGATGTCGACGCGCTCACCGTTGAGGTCGTTCGACACCGCCTGCACGCGCGAGCCACGCATGCCGATGCACGCGCCGATCGGATCGGTGCGGCTGTCATGCGCCAGCACCGCAATCTTTGCGCGGTCACCCGGGTCACGGGCGCAACCCTTGATCTCGACCAGCCCCTGGCCAACTTCCGGCACTTCGAGCTTGAACAGCTCGATCATGAATTCCGGCGCCGCACGCGACACGAAAAGCTGCGGGCCGCGGGCTTCCGATTTCACTTCATACAGATAGCCACGCACACGGTCGCCGACGCGGGCTGATTCGCGTGGAATCGTCTTGTCGCGCGGAATGAAGGCTTCGGCGTTGCTGCCCAGGTCCAGATAGATGTTGCCGCGCTCTACGCGCTTGACGATACCCGTCACCAACTCACCGACACGATCGACAAATGCATCCACTACCTGCTGGCGCTCGGCTTCACGCACGCGCTGCACGATGACCTGCTTGGCAGCCTGCGCAGCGATACGGCCGAACTCGGCATTCTCGATCTGCTGCTCGACGTAGTCACCCACCACCGAACCGGCCTGCTCGTCCAGCGCGTCCATCAGACGCAACTGATAAGACGGCGATTCCATCTCGCCATCATCGGCGATGACTTCCCAGCGACGGAAGGTCTGGTATTCGCCGGTGCCCTGATCGATGGACACGCGGATATCGGGCTCCTCTTCCGGATAGCGTTTCTTCGCGGCGGAGGCCAATGCAGCCTCCATCGCCTCGAAAATCACTCCCAGCGGAACGCCCTTCTCATTGGCAACCGCCTCGACGACCAGCAAAAGTTCTTTGCTCATTGCAGCAACTCCATAGGCGCCTGACGGCGACCAGTCGATCTTGATGAATTATTCCGCGACCTTGGGGGCCGCCGGCTTGCCACCGCGCTTGGGCTGCGGCGCGTAACCAAGCGCCACCCAGTCCGGCACCACACGCGCACTTTCCACCAGCGCGTGTTCAAATTCGAACGTCTTGTTTTCGGCATCCAGCACGATTCGATCGCCTACCACTGAAACGAGCTTGCCGCGCAGGCGACGACGCCCTTCGAGCGGCGCCTTCAGCAGCAACTTCACGTCCTGTCCTTCCACTTTGGCAAACTGCGCTGCGGTGAACAGGGGCCGATCGATACCCGGCGAGGAAACCTCGAGTACGTAGTGACCAGGAACCGGGTCTTCGACGTCCAGCATCGCTGACAACTCGCGGCTGGCCGTCTCGCAATCCTCGATACCCACTTCCCGGCGCAAACCATCCGTCGACTCGCCTGCCCCGTCCTTGTCGAGCAAGTCCAGGTAGACACGCAGGGTACTCTGCCCGTGCGACGGGGTGAACTCCACGCCAAGGCATTCCAGACCCAGATCGGCCAGTACCTCGGAAAATCGTTGTGACAGTGCCTGTGTATCCATGAATTCACCTGATCCGGGTCGCGGAAACAAAAAATGGGCTCCAACGGCCCATTTCCTTATCACGCCGATGTTTCTCCTCGTGCAGCTTTTCTTGCGCAAGCGGTAGTTTACCCGCCCGGCAGCGCCTGTCCTTGCGCCCAACAAAAAAGCCTCACGAGGAGGCTTTCTTGCACCAAGAAAGATCTGGTAGCGGGGGCAGGATTCGAACCTGCGACCTTCGGGTTATGAGCCCGACGAGCTGCCAGACTGCTCCACCCCGCATCAGAGTTCGAAGAGTTTAACGGGGTGGCCGGATTCTTGCAAGCCCAAACGTCAAACTTTATAAACTGATGCTGCCGAAGGTGCTGATCGCCTCACCGGCGTCACCACACAACGCTACTACTAAAGACCAAAAGCGTGGCGGCACCAGTCAAGCAACGGGCCCCAGTACAAACCAAGTGCGAGCAGCAACAGTGCATTGAGCGAGAGCACCACGCGCAAGGGTTTGTCCTGCTGTACGACGAGCACGCTACCCTCCTCCGGCTTGTCGAAATACATCACCTTGATCACGTGCAGGTAATAGTAGAGGCCGATGATCGCGAATACCACGCCGACCAGGGCAAGCCACAACATGTTCGCGTGAATCGCCGCCTCGAGTACCAGCGCCTTGGCCCAGAACCCCACCAGCGGCGGTACGCCAGCGAGCGAGAACATGGCCAGCAGCATCAAAAATGCGAACCACGGCGACTTCTGGTTGAGCCCCTTCAGATCGGCAATTTCCTCGCATTCAAAACCGACGCGCGACAA
This sequence comes from Rhodanobacter sp., assembly GCA_041663105.1. GTDB lineage: Bacteria > Pseudomonadota > Gammaproteobacteria > Xanthomonadales > Rhodanobacteraceae > Rhodanobacter. The sequence continues at coordinate 107,174 of JBAZRB010000003.1, read as the reverse complement.
CGCCAGCATCACGCCGAACGCAGCCAGGCCCATCAGCGCATAACAGATCGCGTAGAACATCGCCGCGGCATAGCCTTCCGGCCCGGCTGCCGACAGACCCAGCAGCAGATAGCCCATGTGCGAGATGGTCGAATAAGCCAGCATGCGTTTCAGGTTGGTCTGCACGATGGCGACCAGGTTGCCTATCGCCAGCGAGATCACCGCCAGTACCGCCAGCATCAACTGCCAGTGCGGCGACAAGTCACCCATGCCGCCATCAAGCAGCCGCCATGCCATACCGAAAGCGGCCAGCTTGGAACCCGACGCGATGAAAGCCGTGACTGGGGTCGGCGCGCCCTGGTAAACATCCGGAATCCACATGTGGAACGGTGCCGCACCGAGCTTGAAGCCAATGCCCACGAGCATGAAGATCATGCCGAAAACCAGCAGCGTTGGCGCCGTGGTGTAGGCCATCACGTGATGCAATTGCGCGAGATCCAGGCTCGGCGTGCCACCCATGCCGGAAGCGCCGTAGACCATCGACATGCCATACAGCAACATGCCCGAGGCCAGCGCGCCCAGCACGAAGTACTTGATCGCCGCTTCCGAAGGCAGCCTGGCGTCGCGATTCAGAGCGACCAGTGCGTAGGACGACAGCGACAGGAGTTCGAGACCCAGGTAGATCGTTACCAGGTTGCCGGCCGAAACCAGCAGCATGATGCCAATCACGGCAAACAGCATCAGCGTGTAGAACTCGCCGATGAGCAGCTTGCGGTCTATCAGGTACGGCCGCGAATACACCATCAGCATGGCGGTGGTGCCCAGTGCGAAGACCTTGAGGATCTCCGACACGTTGTCGCGCACGAACATGCCATCAAAAGCGGTCACGGTCTGTGGCGGCTGTCCGACGATCACCAGATACATCGCCACCAGCAGCACGATGATCGAAATCCAGTGCAGCATGGGGCGCTGCGTCGGCTTCATGAAGGCGTCCAGCAGTAACAGCAGGCAAGCCGCTGCGACCAGATAGAACTCCGGCAACATGATCAGGATGTCATTGATATTGGGCATGTTCGATCCGATCAAATCTTGTGAATGGCGAGCTGCTGCACCAGCTGCGACACCGAACTGTTCATCAGGTGGACCAGCGGCTGCGGCCAGATGCCCAGCGCCAGCACGGCGAAGGCGAAGGAGGCCAGTACAAAGGTCTCGCGACCATTGATCTCCTTCATCTCGGCCACGTGCGAATTGGTGATATCACCCCACAACACACGCTTGACCAGCCACAAGGTGTAGGCGGCGCCGATGATCAGGGTGAACGCGGCAAAAAGAGCGATCCACGGATTGGCGCTGAAGCTGGCCAGGATCACCATGAACTCACCGACGAAACCGCTGGTGCCCGGCAAACCGCAATTGGCCATGGCGAACAGGACATAGAAGAAGCCGAACCAGGGCATCACGTTGATCACGCCGCCGTAGTCCTTGATCGAACGCGTATGCATGCGGTCGTACAGCACGCCGATGCAGGTAAACATCGCGCCGGAAATGAAGCCGTGCGAAATCATCTGCACCATCGCACCCTGCATGGCCAGCCCGGCCATGGCCACGTTGCCGCTATCGCGTACCAGCATGAACGCGACGAAGATACCCAGGGTAACGAAGCCCATGTGGGCGACCGAGGAATAGGCCACCAGCTTCTTCATGTCCTCCTGCACCAGCGCGACATAACCGATGTAGACGATCGCAATCAGGCTCAGCACGATGACCAGCCAGGCGTAATGTGCGCCGGCATCCGGCACGATCGGCAGGATGAAACGCAGCATTCCGTAAGTACCGACTTTCAGCATCACCGCCGCCAGCACCACCGAACCACCGGTAGGAGCCTCGACGTGTGCATCGGGCAACCAGGTATGCACCGGCACCATCGGTACCTTGATCGCGAACGCGATCAGGAACGCGAAGAAGATCCAGGTCTGCTCCTTCATCGTCAGCGGCAGCGCCGCCAGCGTCGCCATATCGAACGTACCTACCTTCTGATACAGGTACAGCAGCGCGATCAGCATGAAGACCGAGCCGAAGAACGTGTAGATGAAGAACTTCAGCGTGGCATAGACGCGGCGCGGACCACCCCAGATCCCGATCAGGATGAACATCGGGATCAGGATCGCCTCGAACAGCGCATAGAACAGCAGCGCGTCAGTGGCACAGAAAACACCGATCAGCAGGCCTTCCAGCATGAGCATTGCAGCCATGTACTGGTGCGGCTTGTCCTGGATGACCTCCCATGCACCAGCGATCACCAGAATGCCGACGAAGGTGGTCATCGCGATCAGCGCGACCGAGATGCCATCGACCGCGAGCCCGTAGTGGACGCCCCACGAGGCAATCCACATGTAGCTCTCGGTGAGCTGTAATCCACCCGTTGCCGCGTTGTATTGCTGCAGCAGGAACAGGCTGGCCACGAAGGTCAGCACCGCCACCAGCATGGACAGCCAGCGGGCGAGATTGGGTCGGGCGGTACCGGCAAGCAACACCGGAATCGCACCAACAACGGGGAGCCAGATCAGCAGGCTGAGCAAGTGATTGAACATCGATCGTGTTTCCCTTATTGCCCGACCAGCACGGAACCCATGTGCCCGGAACCCATCAGCCAGTAGCCGCCAAGCAGCAGGATCAGGCCGAGAATCATGGCGAAGGCATAGTGATAGAGGTAGCCAGACTGCAGTCGACGGACGGATGCGGCGACACGGTGCACCAGCTTGACCGAGCCGTTGACCATCACATCGTCAATGGCTGCCGTATCGCCCACCTTCCAGAACAGGCGGCCGAGCTTGACGCTACCTTGGGCGAATACTGCGAAATAGACGTTGTCGACCCAGTACTTGCGATCGAGAACGATCCACAGCGGCATGAACGCGCGCTTGATCTTGTCGGCCATTGCCGGGTTGAACAGGTAGATATAAGTGCAGCTGACGAAGGCGATCAAGACCAGGAAGAACGGCAACTGGGTGAAGCCGTGCAGTGCCATGGCAAAGGAGCCATGGAACTCCTGGCCCAATTCGCCCAGTACGTTGTCCGCCGCATCGACATGAATCGCACTGCCAAACCAGTTGCCAAACAACACCGGTCCGACCGTGAAGAATCCGACCAGCAACGACGGAATCGCCAGCAACACCAGCGGCAGCGTCACCACCCACGGCGACTCCTTGGGCGCATGCGCCAGCACGCCAGGCTCATGCTGACCATGGTCATCGTGAGCGTCGTCATGGCCGTGATGGTCGTGGCCATGATGGGCCAGCACGGTAAAGCGCTCCTTGCCGTGGAAGGTGAGGTACATCTGGCGGAACGTGTACAGGCCAGTCACCAGGGCACCCGCCATCACGCAGAAGTAGGCGTAATGCGCACCCCAGCGATGGGACAGGCCAACCGCCTCGATGATCGCGTCCTTGGAATAGAAACCCGAAGTGAACGGCACCGCGACCAGGGCCAGCGAACCGATCCACATGGTGATCCAGGTGATCGGCATGTACTTGCGCAGACCACCCATGTAACGCATGTCCTGCTCGTGGTGCATCGCGATGATCACCGAGCCGGCACCAAGGAACAGCAACGCCTTGAAGAACGCGTGCGTCATCAGGTGGAAGACCGCGCCGGAGTACATCGACACGCCCAGCGCGACCGTCATGTAGCCGAGCTGGGACAGCGTCGAATAGGCAATCACCCGCTTGATGTCATTCTGGACTATGCCGATCAAGCCGGTGAACAGCGCCGTGGTGGCACCTATCACCAGTACGAAGCTCAGTGCCGTCGAAGACAACTCGAACAGCGGCGACATGCGCGCCACCATGAAGATGCCCGCGGTGACCATGGTCGCCGCGTGGATCAGCGCCGAGATCGGGGTCGGGCCTTCCATCGAGTCAGGCAGCCACACGTGCAGCGGCACCTGCGCCGACTTGCCCATCGCGCCGATGAACAGACAAATGCAGATGACCGTGGCGGCATCCCACTGCGTGCCCGCCGTGATCTGCAGGGTGCGGCCAACCAGACCGGGAGCGGAGCCGAAAGCGGTCGCATAGTCAAGCGTGTGCATGAAATACAGCACCGCCGCGATACCGAGCAGGAAGCCGAAATCGCCCACTCGGTTGACCAGAAACGCCTTCAGGTTCGCGAAGATCGCGGTCGGTCGCTTGTACCAGAAGCCAATCAGCAGGTAGGACACCAGGCCCACCGCTTCCCAGCCGAAGAACAGCTGCACGAAATTGTTGCTCATCACCAGCATGAACATCGAGAACGTGAACAGCGAGATATAGCTGAAGAAACGTGTGTAACCGTCGTCCTCGGCCATGTAGCCGATGGTGTACAGGTGCACCAGCAACGAGACGAAGCTCACCACCACCAGCATCATCGCGGTCAGGCGATCCACCAGGAAACCGATACTGGCATTGAGCGGGCCGATCTGGAACCAGGTGTAGAGGTTCTGGTTGTAGGCCTCGGCACCGCCCAGGGTGAGCTGGTACAGCACATGGAACGACAACACGCAGGAGATGCCTACCCCGAGCAGGGTGACGGTATGCGAACCGGCGCGGCCGATGAACTTGCTGAAGAAGCCAGCCAGCAAGCAGCCCACCAGTGGTGCCAGCGCGATCGTCAGCAGAATGGATGTCGAAAGCTGCATCAGGTCAACCCTTCATGCTGTCGATTTCAGCGATATTGATGGTGCTGCGATTACGGAACAGCAGCACCAGGATCGCCAGGCCAATGGCGGCTTCTGCCGCGGCCACGGTGAGGATGAAGAACACGAATACCTGCCCCGATACGTCACCGAGAAAGCGTGAAAACGCCACGAAGTTCATGTTCACGGCAAGCAGCATCAGCTCGATCGACATCAGCAAGACGATGACGTTCTTGCGGTTGATGAACAAGCCGGCCACGGCAATACAAAACAACACCGCACCGAGCACGATGTAATGCGCGAGTGTGATCATGGCTGCGGCTCCTGAGATGGATTCTGTGATGGCGACACGGACTCGGAGGGACGAACGGCCTCCATTTTCACGAGGCGTACGCGATCACGCGGATTGACCTTGACCTGCTGACTGGCCGACTCATGGCGCGCGTCCGTCCGCTGGCGCAAGGTCAGAGCGACCGCCGCCACCACACCAACCGTCAGGATCAGCGCAGCGATCTCGAATGGCAGCAGGAATTTCGTATACAGGGCCAGTCCGAGCCACGCCGTGTTGGACACACCCGCAGCTGCTGCAGGGTCAGCACCCATCACCTGGGCATGCATCGCCCGCACCCCGATCAGGCCCAGCATCTCGACCAGCATCACTGCTGCGACGATCAGGCCGACCGGGAGAAACTTCACGAAACCCTCGCGCATCTTCTCCTGGTCGATGTCCAGCATCATCACCACGAAAAGGAACAGCACCATCACCGCGCCGACATAGACGACGATCAGCGCCAGGGCGAGGAACTCGGCATCAAGCAGCATCCACAGGCAGGCCGAGCTGAAGAAGGTGAGCACCAGTGCGAGCACCGCGTGCACGGTGTTCTTCAACGTGATCACCGACAGCGCCGCCGCCACCGTGACGAAGCTGAAAGCGTAGAAACAGATGAGTTGTAGCAATTCAGGAGTCATCGTGGGCCTCAGCGGTACGCCGCATCTTGTGCGCGGTCAGCGGCGATCTGCTGCTCGAAACGATCACCGATGGCCAGCAACTGCTGCTTGGTCACCACGTTTTCGCCACGATGCTCGAAGTGATATTCGTGGATCGATGTTTCCACGATCGAGTCAACCGGGCAGCTCTCTTCGCAGAAGCCGCAAAAAATGCATTTGAACAAGTCGATGTCGTAGCGCGTGGTGCGGCGCTGACCGTCGGATTCACGCGGGGCGGAATCGATGGTGATCGCCAGTGCAGGGCACACGGCCTCGCACAGTTTGCAGGCAATGCAGCGCTCTTCCCCATTGGCGTAACGACGAAGAGCGTGCAAACCACGAAAGCGGTTCGACTTCGGAATGTGCTCCATCGGGTAACGCACGGTGTACTTGGGCTTGAACATGTAGCCCATGGTCAGTGCCATGCCCTGGAACAACTCCATCAGCAGCAGGCTCTTCAGATAACGGGTAACCGAATTCATTGCTTAAGACCCCATGCCATGGCCGACCACGCCGAAATACTTCATGCAGCCGGCGACCATCACCCAGGCAATGGCAATCGGGATGAACACCTTCCAGCCCAGCCGCATGATCTGGTCATAGCGATAACGCGGAAACGCGGCGCGGAACCACAGGAACAGGAAGCTCATCAGGAACGCCTTGATGAACAGCCAGATGAAGCCACCCGTCCAGATCCAATTGATCCAGCCGGGTGCATCGGCTTGAATCCAGCCCTGCAGGGGGCTGAGCCAGCCGCCCAGGAAAAAGATCGAGGCCAGAAAACTGACCAGGATCATGTTGGCGTACTCGGCCAGGAAGAACAGCGCAAACGCCGAACCGGAGTATTCCACGTGGAAGCCGGCAACGATTTCCGACTCGCCCTCGGCCACATCGAAGGGCGCGCGATTGGTTTCGGCAACCCCGGAGATGAAATAGATCACGAACACCGGCAGCAGCGGCAACCAGTACCAGTTGAAGAAGCCCTTGTTGCCAGCCTGCGCATTGACGATGTCGGAAAGGTTGAGACTGCCAGCCAGAACCAGCACGCAGACCAGGCACAGGCCCATCGCCAGTTCGTAGGAGATCACCTGGGCTGCCGAGCGCATCGCGCCCAACAAGGCATAACGAGAGTTCGAAGCCCAACCGGCGATGATGATGCCGTAGACAGCCATGGAGGTCATCGCCAGCAGGTACAGCACACCCGCATTCGCGTTGGACAACACCATCTTGCTGCTGAACGGCACTACCGCCCATGCCGCGAGTGCCGGAACCAGCGCGATCATGGGCGCCATGTAGTAGAGGAATCGATTCGCCTTGGTCGGCAGGATCACCTCCTTGACGAGCAGCTTCACCACGTCGGCAAAGGCCTGCAGCATGCCGAACGGGCCGATCTTGTTCGGCCCCATGCGCACGTGCATCCAACCGATGACCTTGCGCTCCCAGTAAACGAACATGGCCACCGCGATGACCAGCGGAAGCACGATCGCCAAGATGTAAAGCAGCGGCAAACCGAGCTGATGGATGAGTTGATCAAGCATCTGTCAGGCCTTGGTCATGGTGATGGACGCACCGTAAGGCGGCATCGTCGCGGTGAGATCGTGGCCAGCTTCGATCCAGACGGCGCCCTCAGGCACGGCATCATCGACCACCAGCGGAAGCCGTGAATGCTCGACACGCAACATCACGCCGCCGACCATTCCCAGACGCTCGGCATCCCGCGCATTCAGTCGTGCCGCCGGAGCGCGATTGAGCGGATGCGCATTGAGCGCGGCAGCGCGACGCAGCACAGCGTCTCCACGATAGATCGGCCAGCTGGCAAGACGGGTCAGGCCCGTGGCGGAAGCACGCGCAGCCAGACCATTGCGTGGCGCGGCTGCGCGTTCATTGATGCCCTCGCGCAGACCCGCGATATCGTCAAACTCGAAGCCAGCCAACTGCAGTGAGCCGCCCAACGCACGCAAGACCTTCCAGCCCGGTCGCGTCTGTCCCGGCGCCTTGGCGCCAGCCTGTACGCCCTGGGCAAGACCATCGACGTTGACGAGGGTGGCATCCATCTCCGGCAGCAAGGCGATCGGCAGGATCACGTCGACCACGTCGCGCAAGGCCGCGCTGGCGTACGACGTGAATGCCACGACCTGATCAGCCGCATGCAGCGCCTTGAGCGTGGTATCTCCGTCGGCAAAGTCCAGCGGCGGCTCGACGCCGTAGAGCAGGTAACTCTTGCGCGGCTGCGCCAGCATGGCGTGCGCATCAAGCCCGCCATTGCCCGGCAGGACGCCCAGACGGCTCAAGCCGACCGCGTTGGCACCCACTGGCAGTTCGTTATAGGCGGCACCCGTGGCGTCGGCGATGAAGCGAGCGATTGCACGCAGCCATGAAGCCTGCGGATGCGTCACTGCCGCCTCACCCAGGATCACCACCGACCGGCCCGATTTCAGCGCGGCAACCGCGTCGACGTCACCCTGATCAGCCTGCACCGCCGAGATCGCTTCAGCCAACGTGGCTGGCGCTGTGGCACCGGCCGCTACGGCAGCCTTCGCCAATGCCAGCAAGGCATCGACCAGCGCCAGCGGCGCAACGATCGACTCCGCTGCCAACGCGTAGTTGAAGTCAAACTTCGCCGGGTTGACGGCGTACACCTTCGCTCCGCGCTTGGTCGCCTGATGCACGCGATGATTCAGCAGCGGCATCTCGTAGCGCAGATCCGAACCGACCAGCAAAACTGCCTTGACCTGCTCGACGTCCACCACCGGCAATGCAAATGGCTGCGCCGCCGCGTTATCCGCAAAATCGAGTTGGCGCAGGCGATGGTCGACATGGGCACTGCCCAGGCCACGGGCCAGCCGCACCAGCAAATCGCCCTCTTCGTTCGAGGTGGCCGGATGCACCAGCACGCCAAGCTCGCTGCCCGGCGCCTTCTTCAGCGCCTCCCCGGCAAACTTGAGCGCATCCTCCCATGTAGTGGCACGCCACTGGCCGTTGCGCTTCACTTCCGGCGCGCTGATGCGATCGTCCGCGTACAGGCCCTGATGGCTGTAACGATCGCGATCGGACAGCCAGCACTCGTTGATAGCTTCGTTGTCGCGCGGGACCGTGCGCAGCACCTCACCGCGGCGGGTATGCAGCCACAGATTCGAACCCAGCGCGTCGTGGTAACCGATCGACGGCTTGGCGATCAGCTCCCAGGCGCGCGCCTGGAACTGGAACGGCCTGTTGGTCAACGCGCCGACCGGACAGACGTCGATGATGTTGCCCGACAGCTCCGTCTCGATCGTCTTGCCGATATACGTGCCGATCTGCAGGTTCTCGCCACGGTTCATGCCGCCGAGTTCGTACGTGCCGGCAATCTCGCTGGTGAAACGCACGCAACGCGTGCACTGGATGCAGCGGGTCATCTCGGTGGCAACCAGCGGGCCGAGGTTTTCGTCAGCCACAGTGCGCTTGCGCTCGGTGTAACGCGATACGCTGCGGCCGTAGCCCAACGCGACATCCTGCAGTTCGCACTCACCACCCTGGTCGCAGATGGGGCAATCAAGCGGATGGTTGATCAGCAGGAATTCCATCACGTCTTTCTGGAATTTCAGCGCTTTTTCCGAGCGCGTCGTCACCTTCATGCCCTCAGCCACCGGTGTCGCACAGGCCGGCTGCGGCTTGGGCATCATCTTGCCACCCATCTCCACGTCCACCAGGCACATGCGGCAGTTGGCAGCGATGGGCAACTTGCGGTGGTAGCAAAAACGCGGAATCGCCACGCCGATCGCGTCGGCCGCCTCGATGATCATCGCGCCCTTGCGGATCTGGGTCGGCTTGCCGTCGACCTCGATATTGAGCAGATCGGAGGCAGTGGAAGTCGGCTGCGCACTCATGCGGCAACCTCCGCGCCAACTGGCGCAAACTGATCTTCGGTCATCGAACGGCCGTGTTCCACAAAGTATTCAAACTCGTTCCAGAAACGCGCCAGGAAGCCCTGCACCGGCCACGCTGCCGCCTCACCGAACGCGCAAATGGTATGCCCTTCGATCTGCCCGGCTACCGCTTTCAGACGATGAAGATCGTCCGTGGTGCCCTTGCCTTCGACAATTCGCGAGAGCAGGCGATACATCCAGCCGGTACCTTCGCGGCACGGCGTGCACTGACCGCAGGACTCGGCCATGTAGAAGCGCGAAATGCGATGACAGACCTTGACCATGCAGGTGGTCTCATCCATCACGATGACCGCGCCCGAGCCCAGGCCCGAGCCTGCCTTCTGCAGGCAGTCGTAGTCCATCGTGCTTTCCAGCATCACGTCGGCAGGCAGTACCTTCATCGACGAGCCACCGGGAATCACTGCCTTGAGCTTGTGGCCGTTGCGCACGCCGCCGGCCATTGCCAGCAGATCCTTGAAGGATGTGCCCAGACGAACCTCGAAATTACCCGGCTTGTTGACATGGCCGGACACCGAGAAAATCTTCGGGCCACCGTTATTCGGCTTGCCCAGATTGAGGAACCAGTCCGAGCCGTTGCGAATGATCGCAGGCACCGAGGCATAGGTCTCCGTGTTGTTGATCGTGGTCGGTTTGCCATACAGACCAAAGTTGGCCGGGAACGGCGGCTTGAAGCGCGGCTGGCCCTTCTTGCCTTCCAGCGACTCCATCATCGCGGTCTCTTCGCCACAGATGTAGGCGCCGGCGCCGAGCGCAGCATGGATGTCCACATCGACACCGGTGCCCTGCACGTTCTTGCCCAGCAAACCAGCGGCGTAGGCCTCCTTCAGCGCCTCTTCGAAGTGCTCGAAGGGCTCGTGATGAAATTCGCCGCGCAGGTAGTTGTAGGCAACGGTGGAGCCGGTGCAGTAGCAGGCGATCGCCAAACCCTCGATCACCGCATGCGGGTTGTAGCGCAAGATGTCGCGATCCTTCGCCGTGCCCGGCTCGGACTCGTCCGAGTTGCACAGGATGTACTTCTGCATGTCGCCCTTGGGCATGAACGACCACTTCAGCCCGGTCGGGAACCCCGCGCCGCCGCGACCACGCAGGCTGCTCTTCTTCACTTCGTCGATCAGTGCCGCCGGATCGGGTTTCTCGGCGAGAATCTTCCGCCAGGCCTTGTAACCATCCACCTGCTCGTAGCTCGCCATCGCCCACGGCTTGTCGAAATGCAAGGTGGTGTAGACGACCTGGTGTTCCTGGGGTGCGGGTCCGACTGCTGCCATGACTTACTCCAACCCGTCCAGAATGTCGTCGAGCTTCTCGGTGGTGAGATGCTCGTGGTAATGCCCGTTGACCGTCATCGCCGGCGCATAGACGCAGGCGGCGATGCACTCTTCTTCCTGCTTCAGGTAGACGCGACCATCGGGTGTGCTCTCGCCAAGCTTGATGCCAAGCTTCTTCTCGCAGTGATGCACCAGCCCCTCGGCACCGTTGAGCCAGCACGAGATGTTGGTGCAGATCGCCACGTTGTTGCGGGCCACCGGCCTGGTCTCGAGCATCGAGTAAAAACTGGCCACTTCGTAGGCCCAGACCGAGGGCAGCTCCAGGTACTTCGCCACAGCAACAATGAGGTCGTCGGTGAGAAAACCCTGGTTCTGCTCCTGTGCGGCAAACAGCGCCTGGATCAGCGCCGAACGCTTGCGATCGGGCGGGAACTTGGCCACCCATTCGTCGATGTGATGGCGGGTATGGTCGGTGAGTACGACGAGCGGATCGACGTTCCTGACCTGCTCGAAATGTCCGGTGGCTTTCATGTATCTCTCCGTCGTGCCGGCTCAGCGATCCACTTCGCCGAACACGAGGTCATAGGAACCAATCATGGCCACCACGTCGGCGAGCATGTGGCCGCGCACGATGGAGTCCATGGATGACAGGTGGGCAAAGCCCGGGGCGCGCAGATGGACGCGGAACGGCTTGTTGGCGCCGTCGGAAACCAGATAGCAACCGAACTCGCCCTTCGGCGCCTCGACCGCGGCATAGGTTTCGCCGGCCGGCACGCAATAGCCTTCGGTGAACAACTTGAAGTGATGAATCATCGCTTCCATGTCCTCCTTCATCTCGACCCGCGACGGCGGCGCCACCTTGAAGTTCTTCACCATCACCGGGCCGGGATTCGCGCGCAACCACTTCGCACACTGGCTGATAATCCGGTTCGACTGACGCATTTCCTCGACGCGCACCAGATAACGGTCATAGCAGTCGCCATTGACCCCGACCGGGATGTCGAAGTCGACATCGGCGTACTTCGCATACGGCTGTTTCTTGCGCAGGTCCCACTCGACGCCCGAGCCGCGCAACATCGGCCCAGTCATGCCCCAGGCCTTCGCAAGTTCCGGTGAAACCACGCCGATGCCTACGGTGCGCTGCTTCCATATCCGGTTATTGGTCAGCAGCGTCTCGTATTCATCCACTTTCGAAGGGAAGTCGGCGGTGAATGCATCGATGAAGTCCAGCATCGAGCCCTCGCGCCAGCTGTTCAGGCGCTTCAGATCCTTGCCCTTGTGCCAGGGGGATTCACGGTACTGTGGCATCTGCGCCGGCAGGTCGCGGTAGACGCCTCCGGGGCGGTAATACGTGGCGTGCATGCGCGCGCCCGAGACCGCTTCGTACAGATCCATCAATTCTTCGCGCTCGCGGAACGCGTAGAGGAAAACCGCCATCGCGCCGAGGTCGAGTGCACTCGAACCGATCCACATCAGGTGGTTCAGGATGCGCGTAATCTCGTCGAACATCGTGCGGATGTACTGGGCGCGCTCCGGCGCCTCGATCCCCAGCAGGTTCTCGATCGCCTTCACGTAGGCGTGCTCATTGCACATCATCGACACGTAGTCGAGCCGGTCCATATAGCCAATGGACTGATTGAACGGCTTGGACTCACACAACTTTTCGGTGCCACGATGCAGCAGGCCCACATGGGGATCGACGCGGACGATGGTCTCGCCGTCCATCTCCATCACCAGGCGCAGCACGCCGTGTGCGGCCGGATGCTGCGGGCCGAAGTTCATCGTGTAATTGCGGATTTCCTGCATGCTCAATTCTCCCGCCAGTGGTCGGCGGCTTCGGCCTTTGCCTGCATCAGGTCGGCGTCGTTGCGGATGGTGCGCGGCACCAGTACGCGTGGCTCGATCGACACCGGTTCGTAGATCACGCGCTTCTGTTCGGGGTCGTAGCGGACTTCGACATTGCCGATCAGAGGGAAGTCCTTGCGGAAGGGGTGGCCGACGAAACCGTAATCGGTAAGGATGCGGCGCAGATCCGGATGACCATCGAAGATGATGCCGTACAGGTCGAACGCCTCGCGCTCGAACCAGTTCACGCCCGGCCACACCTGGGTCAGCGAGGGTGCCATCGGCAGGCTGTCATCTTCGCAGAACACGCGCAGTCGAACGCGCCGATTGTGCTCGATCGAAAGCAGGTGAATGACAGCGGCAAAGCGGCGCGACTGATGGTTGCCAACAGGGCGCTCGGCCCAGCTGAAACGCCCCTGCGCCTGGCCCTCGACACCACGCGAGAAACCGGTACTGGAGATGGTTTCAGTATCCCACTCAACCTGGCCATAGCCGAGATAGTCGATGCCGCACAGATCGATCAGTTCGCTGAAACGAAATACCGGCTCGTCGCGCAAGGCCGTGGCCACCGCGATCAAGTCGCTGGCAGCCACCTCGGCGGTGATCTCCTGCCGAACCGAACTGACCTTAAGCGTGCCACCAAATCGCGCAACGAGTTGCTCAGCCAACGAGGTCGTGGATGTATCTGACATATCAGGGCCTCACGAACGCGCGATGGTACTGGTGCGACGGATTTTCTTCTGCAACTGCAGAATGCCGTGGATCAACGCCTCGGCCGTGGGCGGGCAGCCCGGCACATAGATATCGACCGGCACAATGCGATCACAACCGCGCACCACCGAATAGGAGTAGTGGTAATAGCCGCCGCCGTTGGCGCAGCTGCCCATCGAGATGACCCACTTCGGCTCGGGCATCTGGTCGTAGACCTTGCGCAGGGCCGGGGCCATCTTGTTGACCAGGGTACCGGCCACGATCATCACATCGGACTGGCGCGGGCTGGGACGAAAGATCACCCCGTAACGATCAAGATCCAGACGCGCCGCACCGGCATGCATCATCTCCACCGCGCAACAGGCCAGGCCAAAGGTCATCGGCCACATCGAGCCGGTACGCGCCCAGTTCATCAACTCGTCCAGACGTGCGGTAGCGAAACCGCGCTGCACCATCGGGTTGTCCCCGGCCGGGCGCAGGATGTCGTCGACCACGTTCAATGGCTCCGGGTTGTGCATCACCCGGCTGACGGAATCGATCACTCCCATTCCAGCGCTCCCTTCTTCCACACGTAGGCAAAGCCGATGACCAGCAACAGCAGGAACAGGCCCATCTCGATCAGCGCGATCAAGCCGATCTGCTGGAATACCACCGCCCACGGAAACAGGAAGGCGATTTCCAGATCGAAGATGATGAACAGGATGGCGAGCAGGTAGTAGCGAACATCGAAGCGCATGCGCGCGTCTTCGAAGGCCTCAAAACCGCACTCGTAAGGCGAAAGTTTTTCCGCACCAGGACGACGTGGACCGGCCAGCAGGCCGAGCGCGAGCAGCACCAGACCGAGGCCGGTGGCGACGCCGATGAACAACAGGACAGGCCAATATTCGGCAAGCACGATGCAACTTACCTCCGCACCAACAGGCGCATCAGTGACCGTGGGGACGGTGATCCCGGCAATTCACGATCTGGCGATTTCGATTCGGCAAGCCAACGCAGCCAGGGCTGCGCAGCCACGCTCGCAAGGCTTAGTCCGCAAGCGCCCGATGTTCCGCGAGATGAATTCGCGAATCCCGCCATTGTATCAGTGCAAAGAGGTACAACAAGCCTTGATGGCCGACTGAATGTCGATTTTTTCGCCTGAAGCCATCAAGTGGCGGCACGCCATCACATGGTATGCGTGGGACGATCGGAGTTCAGTGTACCGGCCAGGATATTTTCGATGCGGCTGCGCGCCGCCTCCGCATCACCTGACTCGTTGAAGTGGATGCCGATGCCGGCGATGCGGTTGCCCTGGGCACCGACCGGGCTGATCCAGACCACCTTGCCGACCACCGACAAGCGCTCGGTCTCCTCCGCCAGACTCACCAGCAGAACCACCTCATCACCGAGCGAATAGGTCTGGGCAGTTGCCGCAAAAAGCCCACCATGCTTGAGGAAAGGCATGTACGCATTGAACAGCGAGGCCGCGTCCTTGATTTTCAGAGAAATGATGCCCTGACGGGCAGCCATCGGTTTCATGCTGAGCTCCTGCCGGACGTTCACGCCGCCCGATTCATGACACCGATCTTAGATGTTGCGCTGAATCTGTACCACTGCTGCGTTTGCAGGCGTACAACGTGGAGACTCATGCCCCTTCGACATGGCTGGCCAGCAACGACTGGCGCTCGTTGACCAGGCTGCTCCATGAACTCGGCGGCGCCCAGTGCGCAACCCATTCCGGTACCAGCTCCCCGGACATGGGCCGCGAAATCGAAAATCCCTGCAGCTGGTGACAGCCCAGCGAGGCCAGCAGGTCTCCCTGCTCCGCCGTCTCGACGCCTTCGGCAATCACCATCTTGGCCAGCATGCGGGCGGTGGTGATCACCCCCGCCGCGATCGCCATGTTGCGCTCGTCGCTGAGAATGTCACGCACAAAGCTCTGATCGAGCTTGATGTGCTCGATATCAAGTTGCTGGATGTGGCTCAGCGACGCCGATCCGGTGCCAAAATCGTCCAGACCCACTCGAATACCGCGGTGACGGCATTCCTCGATGACGATCTTGGCGCGTGCACTATCCATGCTCGGCCCGGTCTCGGTGACTTCGATGCCGAACCCCAAATCCATCACGTCAGGATAATTTTCGAACTCGGCATCGATATCGCTGAAAAATGCCGGGTGCAAGAGGTGACGGGTGCTGATGTTGACGGAAACAGGAATGGAGACGCCCACCCGCAACCACGCCTGACAATAGCGCAGCGCCTCGCCGAGCACGAATCGACCGATCGGGCGGGCCAGCTGCGGATCATCCAGCACGTGCATGAAATTGGCCGGGCCGACCAGTTCCAGGCCACTGTCATTCAATCGCAGCAGCGCTTCCATGCCCGCAACACCCTGCACACCGGGCAGACCGTCGATGTACACAATGGGCTGAAACACCAGCTGCAAATGGGAACTCAGCAAGGCCTGGGCTATCCGCTCCCGCATGGCCTGGAGGTGTTGCAACTCTGCCTCCATGGCCGGCTCGTACAACAAGCCACGATCCTTGCCCTCCTCCTTGGCTGCGTACATGGCCATGTCGGCGTGCCGGACCAGGCCCTCGGCATCGGAGTTGTCCAGCGGACACAAGGTCCAGCCGATGCTGGCCGACAGATAGAGTTGTTCGCCCATCAGGTTGAAGGGCGCACGCAAGGCCTGCAGCACGCAACGGCTGATGACATCGAGTTGTTCGCGGCTGTCAAGTCCGGGAATGAGCAGGGCGAACTCGTCACCGCCGAAACGAGCCAGCACGTCGGCTTCGCGCAATATGCCGAGAATCCGCGACGATGCCTCGACCAGCACCTGGTCACCACCCTCGTGCCCGATGGTATCGTTGACGCTCTTGAAGCGATCAAGATCGAGCACGCCAACGGCCAGCAGTGATCCGCATTCACCCGCTTCAGTCCGAGCCGGCTCCAGCAGGTTGAAAAGCAGCCGCCGATTGGGCAGGCCGGTAACGACGTCGTAGAAGGCCAGGTGTTCGACCCTGGCCTCATGCATCTTCTGTTCGGTGATGTCACGCTGCTGCCAGATCCTGCCGTGCATGACACCGTCGATCCGGATCGGCGTGAAATCCCGCAGGAAAATTCGACCGTCCTTCATGGTGACTTCATCGCCACGGACCGGCTCATTCCTGGCCACTATCTCCTTCAGTCTGGCCAGCTCCCTTTCCGGGTCGCGGTACACCTGCATGACCCGCGCATGGATCACTTTTGTCGGACGCGCCTCCAACTCGGCGGGCGTCTCGCTGAATCCATAGAGCTCGCAAAACGCGTCATTGGCAAAGCGCACGGTGTCATTCTCGGAGACCACCAGCAAACCGGCGTACTGATTGGAAAGGATGGTGCGAAAGTGCTCCAGATTGAAGCGCAGCTCATCTTCGGCCATCAGCCTGGCAGCCTGGGCCCGCTGAACCTGCATGCCCAGCCCGAGTTCGACCCCGATCTCCTGGAACACCTGGGTCTCAACGGATGTAAATGCATCAGGCTGGGTCGCACCGAGCACCAACGCACCCACGATCACACCGTCCACCCGCAAGGGCAGCGCGAGAACGGCGTCCAGATCGAGCTCGGTATCCTGCAGCGGCCAGTCCCCGAGTGCACCTGACCGCAGGTGGCAGATACTGGGCTGCCCCGTCGAAAGCGCGTTCACCACCGCATCGCTGGCACGCGCCGGGTCGGACAGGTTGAACCGTTCGTCCAGCCGCGCCGCCGCCATGCCGGCACTGGCGCGCAGCCGCAAGACACCCGGATCACCCTGGTCAAGCATGCCGATCCAGGCATATCGGTAGCCGCCCACGCGATGGGCCACGTCGCAGGTATCGGCCAGCAACGCCGGCTCGCTGCGGCTGTGCGTAACCACCTTGATCATCTCGCTGAGCAGACGCAAGACGCGCCGCTGGCGGGCCTCCTTGCGCGCCGCACGCAATAGCAACAGGCGTTGCTCGCGTGCCTCCATGTCCAGACCGATACTTGCGGCGGCCTGTTGCAGCAACTCGATCATCCGCGGAGAAAAAAAGCCTGCATGGCCAGCCCGGATGACCAGGCCTGCACACACCTTGCCGAACTTCATCACCGGCACGGCAACCACCGACACGACGCCATGCCGGGCGTAGGCCAGTCGAAATCCATCCAGGCCGGGCAATTGACGGATGTCCACCTCCAACTGCGGCGTGCCTTGCCAGAAGGGCAACTGGGCGACCGAAAGCGGCAGGCAGTCCGGGTAGATATCCTCCTTGCCCGCCGGAACGCACGCCGGAGCGACCCGGCGAAACATTCCGCTGGCATGATCAACCTCGCCAAGCATCACCAGCATGGCGCCAAGCCTGCGCTCGAGTACCTCGATCACCGCCTCGTAAAGCACCTGCGGGTCCAGTGCGCGAACCAGCAATTGCCCGATTTCGGACAGCGCCGCGTAGAAGCTCTCACTCGAGTGAGCCACTTGATCAGCGTTGAAGTCGGTCGAATTCTGATCCGGGCTATGCATTCACGTACCAACCAGATGGATGGGACCAGCGGCAACTCACAATCCGGGGTTTGCGGGATCAGCTGGAACCCTCATCCAGTCGAATGCAGGTACATGCATCATGGATGCACGGCGCCACCTGAATCGTCTTTCCCCCAATTCCCAAGCTAGCCCGGTCGCCCCACCTATGCAAGCGCCTGCGTCAATACCCGGCGAGTGGTGGAAGGAGCTCGCACCAGCCCCACCGATCAAAAATCCAGAAGGTGGGGAAACTCAGAGCCAGCCGCGCGAAACAAGGAGTTGCCGCGGACTCTGGCGCGAAGCAGAGGTAAAACCTGCCCGCCTCATCACGCTTCAGGGGTGCATCACGCCATGGCCAGGTATGCGCTCCCTGCGGACCCACCACACTCAGACGCAACCAGGGACGCAGCCAGACTGCCGGTTGCCAGGGCAACGCCGCCGACGGCCGTGTCGATGTTGACGACCCACCTTCAAAGCGCTCCGGCCTTGCCGCAAAGCGGCGCATGCGTTTGCCGCTGAGCGCCATCTGACTGCGATGAGCCTCCAGCGCCTCGTTTTTTTTCGCCAGCTGATCAACGCTGCCAGGCAACACCAGCATGACGTCGTGCAGCGCTTGTCCATGCACCAGATAAGCAAGCCATGGGGTCTGCACCGGTCGACCGGCAAGAGCCAGCCGCAGCAGCACATGGGCTGAGCCGTGATCAGGATGTCGGTCATTGAGCGACGGGATCACGATCAGGTTGGGCTGAAACGCCTCAATCACCTCAGCCACGGATGCCACCGCCTGGGCGGTGCGGGACAGCAAAGCGTCGGTGATCCCCATATCCGACCAACCCATCGGATGCAGGGCCTGTTCGGACAGCTCGAGACAAGCCAGCGCCTGCAGCATCTCGGCATGGCGACGCTGACCCCAGCGCTGGCGCGCCGCTGCTCCGATCCACAGACGTCGCTCCAGCCAGCGTTGCGGCCAGGGGTTGTTGTCACCGCCGGTGAGCAACAGGATTCGCACTTCGCCTCCGCAGGCCCGCACCTGCTGAATCAGCAGTCCGGTCGCGATGGTTTCATCATCCGGATGTGGCGCCACGACCAGCAGCCGGGTCCGCTCGGAAATGGCGGCAAAGTCCCGGTCGGGCATCGCCGCTTTCAACGCCAACTCGCCAGCAACTCCAGCAAGAGCAGGTCCGCCCGCAAGGGACCACGCAGACTTTCACGTGCGCGATTGATCGCACTGAACCAGTGCCCCAGCGCCTCGACGTCCATTGCACTCGCCAGTGGCCCGGTACTGCCCGTGGCTCGCGCACGGATCTCGTCCGCGGTCGCCTGGGCGGCAAACCAGAGTCGCTGCGCCGGTTCGTTGTCCAGCCAGCGCTTGACCACCTCGGTCGGTTGCCCGCGACCGGCCGCCAGCGCGGCCAGATCCTTGCGTACTTCCTGCCGCTGCCCCAGCGCACCCTGCTCCGCCCACAGTTTCGCCAATCCCGGATTGCCACCTGCCGCGACCAGTGCCACCCCGGCATCCGCCACTGCTTCGGCCTGCAGCCAGGCCAGCGCCTGCTCTGCCGGCGGCAAGTGAAACTCGATACGCTGGCAGCGGCTGCGGATCGTTTGCGGCAAGCGCCCTGGCGCATCGGCGACCAGGATCAGCATGGTCTGCGCCGCAGGCTCCTCCAGCGTTTTCAGCAGCGCGTTGGCAGCCGCCGTATTCATCGCGTCGGCCGGGTCGATGGTGACCACCTGCCAACCACCGAACTGGCTGCTCATGGCCAACCGCGACGACAACTCACGGATCTGGTCGACCACGATCTCACTGCGCTGCACGCCGTCCTTGCGCAGGCCATAGCTGAGGTGGATCAGGTCCGGGTGGCTTCCCGCCGCCATCAGCAGACAACTGCGGCAATGACCGCAGGCCTCACCCGCGGCAGGCGCGTTGCACAACAGGCTCTGCACGAAGCGTTGCGCAAATGCGCGCTTGCCGAGCCCCGCCGGCCCCACCAGCAACAGGGCATGCGGCAGGGCATCGCGTTGTCGGCGCGCTTGCAGGCGCGCCCAATGTTCGGCGTGCCAGGGAAGAATGTTCATTTCCGGCTCTCCGCCACCAGCGCAGACAACGCCCCGGTGGCTGCATGCAATACGGCAGCGGCGGGCTGGCTGGCATCGATCACACGAAAGCGCTCCGGCTCGGCCGCCGCGCGTTGCCGATAGGTGGCGCGCACCCGTTCGAAAAACGCATCGGCCTCGACCTCGATACGATCCGCCTCACCGCGACCGGCGGCGCGCGCGCGGCCGGTCGCGACAGGCAGATCGAGCAGCAGGGTGAGATCCGGCTTCAGCCCGGCGCAAGCCCAGCGCTCCAGTTCGGCGATGCGCTCCTCTGGCTGACCGCGACCACCACCCTGGTAGGCATGGCTTGCATCCGCGTAGCGGTCGCACAAGACCCATCGACCCGCGCTCAGCGCCGGCTCGATGACTTCACGCACCAGTTGCGCACGCGACGCAAACATCAGCAGCAGCTCGGTCTCGGCGGCCAGTTCGCGCTGCTGAGGATCGAGCACGATCGCGCGCACCGCTTCACCAACCCGAGTGCCGCCGGGCTCACGTGCCTGGGTCAGCACGACATGGTTGCTCTCGAGGTAGTCGCGCAGGCCTGCCAGCAAGGTGCTCTTGCCGGCGCCTTCACCACCTTCGAGACTGATGAACTTGCCGCGCTGAATCGTCATCGGCAATGCTTCCGCTGGTAGCAGTCGACATTGCGATTGTGCTCTTCCAGAGTGTTGGAAAACACATGGTGTCCATCGCCACGAGCGACAAAATAGAGTGCATCGCCTGCTGCCGGATGCAACGCAGCCTCCAGCGCCGGCTTGCCCGGAAGCGCGATCGGTGTCGGCGGCAAACCGGCCCGCGTATAGGTGTTGTAGGGCGTATCAGTGGTGAGATCGCTCTTGTGGATATTGCCGGTATAGCTCGCGCCCATGCCGTAGATCACACTGGGATCGGTCTGCAGCAGCATGTGGTCCTGCAGGCGGCGCACGAACACACCGGCGATCTGCGCGCGCTCGTCCGCACGACCGGTCTCTTTTTCCACAATCGATGCCAGGATCAGCGCGTCGTAAGGCGTGGCCAGCGGCAGATCCTTGTCGCGCCCGGGCCACAACGCGGCCAGCATCCTGACCATGGCTTCGTGTGAGCGACGAAGGATGTCCAGGTCACTGTCACCCTTCACGTAAGCGTAGGTCTCCGGCAGAAAGCGTCCCTCCGGGACCTCTCCGGCAGCGCCGATTTTCTGCATGATCGCGGCATCATCGAGCCCGGCCGTATCGTGCTTCAACTTCTCCGCGTGGGCCAGCGCCTCGCGCAGCTCCTTGAAGGTCCAGCCATCGACGATGGTGAAATTGCGCTGCATTACCTTGCCTGCAGCCATGTTGGCCAGCAGCTGACGCGGGGTGATGCCCTGATTGAGCGCATATTCGCCGGCATGCAGCCGGTCAGCCACACGCATCTGCTCGGCCAGCAGCCGCCAGTAGAGCGGGTTCGCATCCGTCAACTTGCGTTGGCGCAACTCGCCGACGATGTTCTTGAAGCTGCTGCCGCGACCGATATCGATGCTGTCGCCCTGGGCATTCACGTTCAATGGCACCCGGCTGAAGCGATTGAACTCCTGCCAGCCATAAAAAAGCGCGGCCACCATCGCCACCATCACCAACAGCAACAACACGCGCGGCAAAGCTCGGCCGCGCATCCGCTCGTCAATCATCCGTCCTGCTCCATCGAAAATCCCAGATTGCGCCAGTGTTGCTGCAACTGACGGCTCAGCGCACCCGGCCCGTAAACCCGTTCAGCCAGTGACTGTACCGGCAAGATACCGCGTACGCTCGAACTGAGAAAAACTTCGGTGGCACCCAGCAAGGCGTCCAGAGTCAATTCACCCACGCGCGCCTGCGGGAAGACGGAAAGTACTTCGGCGCGAGCCACCCCAGCCACACCGCAGCGATCCAGCGCAGGCGTCAGCAGTTGCCCGTCGACCACCGCAAACAGGTTGGCCATGGTCGCCGAAATCACCCGGTTGTGACCATCGCACAACACGCCCTCGGCGATCGCCGGATCCTCCCACTCGGCACGCGCCAGCACCTGCTCCAGCCGGTTGAGGTGCTTGATGCCTGCCAGCATCGGCTGCTCGGCCAGACGCAGGCGGCACAGTCGCATGCGCACGCCACGCACGTAGGCATCACCACTCGCCGGCGGCGGCGCAAACGCGGCAACGACGCGAGTTGGCTGGACCACGGCCGGTGGCGCGTAACCACGCCGACCGATCCCTCGCGTCACGGTGATGCGCACTACCGATTGCGGCATCTCATGGATGACCTGAACAACCTCGCGCCACAGCAGCTCGACGTCAGGCGCAGGCATACGCAGGCGACGGCAGCCTTCGCTCAGGCGCAGCATGTGGCGGGGCCACAGCGGCGCCACCGCGCCGACCAGGCGGACGCTTTCGAACAGGCCGTCGCCGTACGCCAACCCGCGATCCAGCGCGGAAATCTGCTCGCTCGCGGCGCCGTTCACCAGCACGCGTCCGTTCATCAGCCCGGCACTCCCAGCGCGCGCAGCAAACCTCGCGCCTTGACCCGCGTCTCGTCGAGCTCGCTGGCCGCCATCGAGTCGGCGACGATCCCGGCGCCGGCGCGCAAGCTCACCTCGGCGCCGACCTGGGTCAGGGTACGGATCAGGATGTTCAAATCGAGATCCCCATTGCGATCCAGATAGCCGAGCGCGCCGGTATAGGTCCCTCTTGGTGACTGTTCAAGCGCCGCGATGATTTCCATGCAACGCACTTTCGGGCAACCGGTGATGGTTCCGCCCGGGAACGTGGCCGCGATGACCTGACCCGGTGTAACACCCTCACGCAGGCACCCGCTGACATTGGAGACGATGTGATGCACATGGGCGTAGCTCTCCACCACCATCAACTCATCGACCACCACCGTCCCCGGTACGCAGACGCGCCCCAGGTCATTGCGCTCAAGATCGATCAGCATCACGTGCTCGGCACGTTCCTTGGGATGCGCACTCAGCTCCCGGATGCGAGCCAACTCGTCATCGCCGGGCAAGCGTGGGCGTGTGCCGGCGATCGGCCGGGTCTGCGCCACGCCCCGGCGCACTTCCACCAGCCGCTCCGGCGAGGAACTCACCACCGACCAGCCCGCTTGCTGCAGCAATCCTGCAAAAGGTGCCGGGTTGGCCTTGCGCAACACGGAATACAGCGCGGCGGGCGCGGGCACATGCGCATAGCGCGCGCGCCATGCGCGGGAAAGATTGACCTGGAAAATATCACCGTCGTAGAGGTGCTGGTGGATACGCTCCACCCCGGCAAGAAACTTCTCCGGCGCATCCTCGTCCCAACTCACAGGGTCCGCCAGCGGAGCAAGTTCCGGCACGACGGCGAGATCCCTCTCTAGCGTATCGAGCAAGCCTTCCTCGCCGGCCTCGGCGATCAGGATCGTGCAATCGCGAGCGTGGTCGATGATGATCGCCGCGGGGCAACGCAGCGCCATCGCCACCGGCAATACCGCCGGCGCCGTTAGCCTCAGGCTTGACTCGACTTCGCCCGCCAGCTCATAGGCCAGCAACAATACCCAGCCGCCATGGAACGGCAGTTCATCGTCAGTGGGTGGCAGCCGCTCCTTTCGCCAGGCGGCATCCAGCGCATCGAGGAAGCGCCCGCCGACCTGCTGGCCCGCGTCGTCGCTCAACTGGCCATCGGCCCGCAGCGAGAGACGACCGCGCGGAAACGCGAACAGGATGTCGTAACGCGACTGCGCCGTGCCGCGCACAACGCTTTCAAGAAGACACGGATAGCGCTCCGGAAATGCAGCGGCCGGCGCGAGCAAGTCGCGCCGGCCGGCAAGGACACGTTGGTGGCAAGTCACGCTCAGACGCGACGGAACGCCAGCGTGCCATTGGTGCCGCCAAAGCCGAACGAGTTGGAGATCGCCACGTTGAACTTGGCATCACGTGCGGTGTGGGGCACGAAATCCAGATCACAGCCTTCGCTGGCCTCATCGAGGTTGATCGTGGGTGGCAGCACCTGGTCACGCAAGGCAAGAATCGTGAAGATCGCCTCGACGCCGCCGGCTGCCCCAAGCAGATGCCCGGTTGTCGACTTGGTCGAGCTCATGGCCAGCTTGTAGGCATGGTCCCCGAACACCTTCTTGGCCGCCGAGACCTCACCCAGATCGCCCAGTGGCGTGGACGTGCCATGAGCATTGACGTATGCCACCTCGGAGGGGTTGATACGGGCATCGTCGAGAGTGCTCTGCATGCAGCGCGCCGCGCCCTCGCCGCCCTCGCTCGGCGCGGTCATGTGGAATGCATCACCGCTCATGCCGAAACCCGCCAGTTCGGCGTAGATACGGGCGCCGCGCGCCTTGGCGTGTTCGTATTCCTCCAGCATCAGCACGCCAGCACCGTCGGACAGCACGAAGCCATCACGATCCTTGTCCCACGGGCGGCTTGCCTTCGTCGGATCGTCGTTGCGGGTGGACATCGCCTTGGCCGAGCAGAAGCCGGCCATCGCCGTGCCGGTAGTCGCGAATTCGGTGCCGCCGGCAATCATCGCGTCGGCATCGCCGTACTGGATCATGCGTGCCGCGAGGCCGATGTTGTGAGTCGCTGTAGTGCATGCCGTGACGCAGGCGATGTTCGGGCCCTTCAAACCAAACATGATCGACAGCTGGCCGGAGACCATGTTGATGATCGAGCTGGGTACATAGAACGGCGACACGCGCCGCGGGCCCTTCGCCGCCAGCTCCAGCGTGGTGGCCTCGATCGTGTACAGACCGCCAATGCCGGCGCCCACTGCCACGCCAATGCGCGGCGCGTTGGCATCGGTCACTTCCAGCCCGGAATCGCGCAGCGCCTGGGTGCCGGCAGCGACACCGTAGTGGATGAACGGATCCATTTTCTTGACGTCTTTGGCCGCCATCCATTGCGCGGGGTCGAAGTCGCTGACCTGGCCCGCGATGCGCGTGGAATAAGCGGACGTATCGAAATGGGTGACCGGACCGATACCGCTGACGCCCTTGAGGACACGCTGCCAGGCGGTGGCGATGTCGTTGCCGACCGGCGAGATGATGCCCATGCCAGTCACTACTACTCGACGCTTGCTCATGCTGTATTCCTTCGTGATTCCGTAAACCCGTCGCAGCGAAAATTCCGCACGACGGGTAGCAGATACGTCGTCCCCTCGAGCAGGGACGCATCCCGTGCACCATACGGCGTCGGACGTTACAAAATGCAGAAACGAAAACTGCGCCAAACAGGCGCAGCGTTCGATACTACCGTGTCGGTCAAACCAGCCAGAGCCGAAGCCTGGCCGTTCAATTCACGGCAAAAATCCCGGATCGATCAATCCTTGGAATGAGCCTTGATGTAATCAACAGCCTGCTGCACGGTCGTGATCTTCTCGGCGTCTTCGTCGGGAATCTCGGTCTCGAACTCTTCCTCGAGAGCCATTACCAGCTCTACCGTGTCCAGCGAATCTGCGCCCAGATCGTCCACGAACGACGCGTTCGCCGTGACTTCATCCTCTTTCACGCCCAGCTGTTCGATGACGATTTTCTTGACGCGCTCTTCGATGGTGCTCATGTTGCCCATACCTCTCAAGGAGTAAATGTTCATTCAGTGCCGGCGCAATGCCTGCAAAAGACCAGCCGCATTGTAGTGGCTAAACCGCAAGGCCGCCACGACTCGCCAGTGAGACCGGGGTTCTTCCCGGTCAACCGACGCGAAAGCGCAATTGTCGCCTAAAACGAGGCCGCTGGCGACAACTACCTGCGCAAATCTCATGGCATGTACATGCCACCGTTGACGTGCAAGGTCTCACCGGTGATGTAGGCTGCCGCCGGTGAGGCCAGAAAGCCGACCGCCTTGGCGATATCCCCGACCTCACCCAAGCGCCCCAGGGCGATCTGCCCCAGCAGTGCCTGCTTGGCATCCTCGGGCAGCGCTCGCGTCATGTCGGTGTCGATGAAGCCCGGCGCAACGACGTTGACGGTAATGCCGCGCGTACCGATCTCGCGGGCAAGCGACTTCGAGAACGCGATGACACCAGCCTTGGCAGCCGCATAGTTCGCCTGTCCCGGGTTGCCGGTCAAGCCGATCACCGAGGCGATCGAGATGATCCGGCCCTTGCGCGCTTTCATCATGCCGCGCATGACCGCCTTGGAGGTGCGGTAGACCGAGCTGAGATTGGTATCCAGAATGATGTTCCAGTCTTCCTCGCGCATGCGCATCAGCAACTGATCGCGGGTAATTCCGGCGTTGTTGACCAGGATCGAGACCGCGCCGAACTCCTTGGTGATATCGCCGATCAAGGTATCGACAGCGCCACTGTCGGTCACGTCCAGCACACGGCCATGACCACCCTGGCCTGACAGACGCTCGCCGATCGCAGTGGCACCGGCCTCGCTGGTTGCGGTACCGATCACGGTGGCGCCCATCGCCGCCAGCTCATCGGCAATCGCCGCACCGATGCCGCGGCTTGCGCCGGTGACCAGGGCTATTTCTCCATGCAGTGGATTGCTCATCGGTAAAGATTCCTGCCATTCAAGATTGAAGATTCAAGTACGGAGCAGCGAATCACGCCCACTCGGCGTGCGCCGCATCCATGTCCACCGGCGAGCCGAGCGGACGAGCCTCGACGCTTTTGTCGATCCGTTTGATCAAGCCACTGAGCACCTTGCCCGGGCCACACTCGCCCATGCGAATGGCGCCACCGGTAGCCAGCGCCTGCACACATTCGATCCAGCGTACCGGCAGATACAACTGGCGCTGGAGCGCACCTCGAATCTGCTCGATGCTGTCATGGCTGCGTGCTTCGGCATTTTGAATCACCGGAATCGATGGCTGTTGCCAGTTGATCCCGACCATCCGCTCTCCCAGCCGATCAGCAGCGTCGCGCATCAAGGCACAATGCGATGGCGCCGACACCGCCAGCTTGATGGCCTTCTTTACGCCCAGCTCGGCAAGTCGCGCCAGCGCACGATCAACCGCCTCGGCATGACCTGCGATCACCAACTGACCGGGCGAATTGAAATTGGCCGGTGAAACCACCTGACCTTGCGCCACTTCCTCACAGACAGCCGCGATCTGGGCATCGTCACCGCCAAGGATCGCCGCCATCGCGCCCACACCGGCCGGCACCGCTGCCTGCATCAGGCGACCACGCTCGGCCACCAGGGCTGCTGCATCGTGCAGTGACAATGCGCCCGCACACACCAGCGCACTGTATTCTCCGAGGCTGTGGCCGGAGAGCAGGGCCGGCCGGGCACCGCCCAGCTTTTGCCACACCCGCCATACCGCGACACTCGCCGCGAGCAGCGCCGGCTGGGTATTTTCCGTGCGATTGAGCTGATCCTCCGGCCCCTGCGAGCTCAGCGCCCACAGGTCGAAGCCCGCACCTTGCGAAGCCTCGTCAAACGTCGACGAGACCTCGGCATGCGCCGCGGCGAGTTGAGCGAGCATGCCCACTGATTGCGAGCCCTGACCAGGGAATACGAATGCCAGCGAGGCGTCAGTTGAACTCATGGAGACACGGATCCCGTCGAATCAAACCAGCATGGTGCCATGCATCGGCCGCAATACGCAGCTGTATTGGCACAGCGTCCACTGGAAAGCATGATGCCGCCCAAGGGCGGCATCAGGGCGAGCAATCCAGGCGAAATCAATAGCGCAACAGTGCCGAAGCCCAGGTAAAGCCACCACCAAAGGCTTCCAACAGCAGATTCTGTCCGCGCTGCACCTTGCCCGAGCGCACGGCATAGTCGAGCGCCAGAGGCACCGAGCCGGACGAGGTATTCGCGTGCTGATCGACGGTCACGATGACGCGATCCATCGACATCTTCAGCCGCTTCGCCGTCGCCTCAATGATGCGCAGGTTGGCCTGATGCGGAATCAGCCAATCGATGTCCGACTCCTCCATGCCAGCCGCCAGCAAGGTCTCACCCACGAGGGAGTCGAGCGTCTTCACGGCGACCTTGAAAACCTCGCGGCCTGACATCTTGATGCGCACACCATGGTTGGGTTCGTCCTTGAAACCGGCCGAGACACCTACCGGGTTGTACAAGAGATCCTTGTGACCGCCATCGGCATGCAGGCAGGTAGCATAGATGCCCGGCTCACTGGAGGGCTCCAGCACAACGGCTCCAGCACCATCGCCAAACAGCACGCAGGTCTCCCGGTCAGTCCAGTCAACCATGCGGGTCAGCGTCTCCGCGCCGATCACCAGCACCTTCTTCGACTGTCCGCTGCGAATGAACTTGTCCGCAATGCCAAGCGCGTAGACAAACCCGGAACAGGCCGCATTGACGTCGAATGCAGCGCAGCCATTTGCACCCAGGCGATGCTGCACCAGGCAAGCAGTTGACGGAAAGATGATGTCCGGGGTGGTCGTGCCCAGGATGATCAGGTCCAGCTCCGACGCCTTGACCCCGGCCGCGTCCAGCGCATTCTGTGCCGCCTTGAAAGCAAGATCCCCCGTGGTCTCGCCGTCCGCCGCGATGTGGCGCTGACGAATACCGGTGCGAGTCCGAATCCACTCATCACTGGTTTCGACGATCTTTTCGAGATCGGCATTGGTGACAACGCGTTCAGGCAGCGCGCTGCCGGTGGCGATGATGCGTGAGTAGATCTGGGCCATTCAACTATCCATCAACGAAAGCAGGAGGATCGGACACCATCAAGGCGTCAACTGGAAGCGCAACGTTAAGCCCGGACTTCCCGGAACGCAAAACGGCGCGTCGCCGCGCCGTTTTGCAAGATCGCCTGGCGAAGCCCACGAGGGACTGGCCGGAACAATCAATCCTCGATCGACACCGCACCCTTGGTCTCGATCACTTTCTTGCCGCGATAGAAGCCATCCTTGGTGACATGGTGGCGCAGATGCACCTCACCGCTGGTCGGATCGGTGGACAGCTGCACGGTCTTCAAAGCGTCGTGTGAACGACGCATGCCGCGGGTGGATGGGGTACGGCGGCTCTTGGCAACTGCCATGGCATTTCTCCAACTGAAACGGAATGATCTGAAATCGGGATGACCAGGACTTTGATCCGGGTCGAGGGTTACTTCTTCAGTTCGCGCAACACCGCAAACGGATTCTCGGAGCGCCCTTCGCCAGCGGAATCTTCCTCCAGCTCATGGCCTGTCACTTCGTCAGGCAAACTGCTGTCCGGGTTGACCGGAACCAGCGGCAGCGCCAACAACAATTCGTCTTCAATCACATCCGCCGGATTCAGGCGGCCATTCTCGGCCACCAGCAACGGCTCACAATCAGGCGGCAAACCAGCCTCATCGCGCTCCTGCCTGATCAGGCCGAGCCGGGTATCCAGCGTGATCGGCATGACAAACGGCTCCAGCGTGCGCTGACACAACAACGCCAGCGAAGCCTGGGCGCGCACATCGACGTAACTGACGCCGAGGCTGTCCCGCCCGAAATCCAGTTCGTAGTTTACCTCGCCATCCGTGCCAGCCAACGCCTCGCACAGGCGTCGCATGGTCGCAATGGGTAGCGTTCCCTCGAACGAACGCCGCGCGGACACCATGCGCCAAGCGTCCACGGACTCTGGCAGTGTCACGGACATAATCGCGAAATATTAGGTTTGAAGAGGCCTGAAGTCAACCGGTATGGTGTCTGCAACACCGAAATTAACCCGGCAACCCGCCTATTTTGCCTGATTCGACCCCGATGCGGCAGACTGGACGCCCTATCTACCTGATCTGTCGCCCTTGAATTCGACCCTGTCTCTTGGCGTAGCACTGTTTTTCTCACTGATGGTCGTGGTGGTCGGCGTCGCGTTGCTGCAGCGCCGGCGTCTGGCTCAGCGCGGCAGCAGCCTGAACCGCATGCTGGATCTGGCTGACCGCCTGGAAGCGGACCTCAAGACCTGTCGTTCCGGCCTGCAGCAAGCCCATGCCGTGATGTCGCTCAACCCCGACCTGCCCGCCGCCAGCGAGCAGGAGGCCCGCCACGCGATTGATGCCGGCCTGCGCGCGTTGCTGGCGCAGCGACTGTGGATCCGCGACCGCGCGCCCCATGCCAGCCAGAGCGAGCTGGATGAAGCGACGGCGTCCATGCATGACACGCGCGATCGCCTGCAGCCCCTGCTGAAGGCCCTCACCCAGGCCCACAGCGACCTGAACAGCGCCATGCGCGAACAGATCCGCCGCGACCCGGACCAATGAGTCGCCCTTCCATGCCTCCAGCCCGGATCGTGCTCGGCTCGACTTCCCGCTATCGCGCCGAGCTGCTGCACCGGCTGGTTGTCGGTTTCGAACAATCGGCTCCGGGTACGGATGAAGCCGCACTCCCGCATGAGTTGCCGGCGGACCGTGCCCTGCGCTTGGCCATCGCCAAGGCCGCGGCGGTGGCACGCGACTGGCCCGACGCGCTGGTCATTGGCTCGGACCAGGTGGCGGAGCTCGACGGACGACTTCTCGACAAGCCCGGCGATGTCGCCCGCGCGCAGGCGCAACTGGCTGCCTGCTCGGGACGCGAGGTGCATTTTCATACGGCGCTATGCCTGGTTGATACCCGTCACGGCCGGCAACGAACTCATGTAGACCACACCCGAGTGCGCTTTCGGTCACTGGGCGCCGGGGAAATCGAACGCTACATAGAACGGGAACAGCCGCTCGACTGCGCAGGCAGCTTCAAATGCGAAGGCCTTGGCATCAGCCTGTTCGAGTCGATCGACAGCCACGATCCCACCGCGCTGGTCGGTTTGCCGCTGATCGCGCTGGCCCGGCTACTGCGTGAAGCAGGCCTCGAATTGCCTTGAGCAAAGCTCGCCGTCGGCGACCGCTACACTGGCCACTGATCACGCGCCATCACTTCACGATCATCCTCGCGTCCCGGAGAACCGATGTCCGCCATGACCCAGCCACACGATGCGCCTCTGCGCCAGCGACTGGATGCCGCCATCGCCCAGGTCAACCGCGTGCTGCTGGGAAAACCTCGCCAGGTCAAACTTGCTTTCACCTGTCTTGTCGCCGGTGGGCATCTTCTGCTCGAGGACGTACCTGGCGTGGGCAAGACCACCCTGGCGCATGCGCTGGCCGCCACGTTCTCGCTCGACTTCCAGCGCGTCCAGTTCACCAGTGACCTGCTGCCATCGGACATCATTGGTGTCAGCGTGTACGAGCGCGAGACGGGGCAGTTCCGCTTTCATCCCGGCCCGATTTTCACCGGCTTGCTGCTGGCTGACGAGATCAACCGCGCCAGCCCCAAGACACAGAGTGCCCTGCTCGAAGCCATGGCCGAAAACCAGGTCACCGTGGATGGCCAGACCCATCCACTGAGCCAGCCCTTCTTCGTCGTTGCCACACAAAATCCGCTCGATCTCAATGGCACCTTCCCGCTGCCCGATTCGCAACTGGATCGCTTCATGCTGCGCCTGTCACTGGACTATCCCGACGCAAGCGCCGAACGCGCCCTGCTCAGCGGCGCCGATCGCCGCGACATGCTGGCCGAGCTTGCTCCGCAACTCGACGGCGCCTCACTGATTGCCCTGAACCACCAGGCCCAGGGCATCACCGCCAGCAGCGCCCTGCTCGACTATCTGCAGGCCCTGCTGACCGCCAGCCGCCGACACGCGGGCATTCGTGTCGGCCTGTCGCCGCGTGCCGGCCTCGCCCTCCTCGCGGCAGCGCGCAGCTGGGCACTGATCAGTGGTCGCAGCCACGTGCTGCCGGAAGACATCCAGGCACTGTTCGTGCCGTTGGCCGCACACCGCCTGTTGCCGGCGCGAGGCGCGAACAGCGACACGCTGGCGCGACTATTGCTGACCGAGGTGGCGGTGGATTGATGCGCCAGATGCTGCAGCGCCTGCAACCCTGGGCCGAGCGCCGGCTACCCGCGCTCACCCGTTATCGCCGCCCTGAGCCGCTACCCATCGAACTGCACCGACGCCGCATCTACATCGTGCCGACCGCCTTCGGCCTGGGCTTTTCAGTGTTGCTGCTGGTGATGCTGGTCGGCGCGCTGAATTACTCCAACAACGCGGCCCTGCTGCTTACCTGCCTGCTCGGTGCAGCGAGCGCCGCCAGCATGCTGGTGACTTTTCGCAGCCTTGATGGCTTGCGACTCAGTCATGTCGGTGCAGGCCATGCGGTCGCTGGCGAGCCCATGGTGCTGACCCTGAGCTTCCATTCAGAGCGGCTGCGCCAGGCGATTCGTGTCGACCTGGAAGACAATGAAGTTGCCTTCATGCTCGATGGCGACCAGCCCGCTGCAGTCCGGCTGATGCTGAACACCGAGATCCGTGGCTGGCAGGTACTGCCGCGACTGCGTCTGTGGAGCACCTGGCCACTGGGACTGTTCCGTGCCTGGAGCTGGATCCATCCCGAGCAGTCCCTGCTGGTCTGGCCGCGACCCGAAGCCGTCGGGCCTTCGCCGCAGGCGCCTGCCGACGATGCGCAACACATGCGTCTGCACCGGGGTGACGAACTGGCCGCGCTGCGCGACTATCGCGCCGGCGATCCACAGCGACACATCGCGTGGAAAGCCAGTGCCCGCCATGACCACCTGATGGTGAAGGACTTCGAACAACCGCAGTCACGCCCGCAGTGGCAACTGGACTGGCGCCAGCTGCGCGGCATGGATGACGAATCCCGAATTTCCCGGCTCGCCCGCTGGTTGAACGAAGCTCACGCCCAGCAACGCCAGGTCAGCCTGTGGCTACCCACCGAAGAGATCGCCAGCGGCAGCGGTCCGGTGCACCACGTGCGCTGCATGGACGCGCTGGCACAACTGCCATGAGCGCATCGCCCGGCAAGACCACAATCAAGACGGCGATCGACACCCGTACCTTCGATTTGCTGAGCCTTACCTGTGCGCTGGTGCTGGTGCTGCACACGCCGCATCTGCCCCTCCCGCTCAGCGCTGTACTCGCCCTGATCCTCGGCTGGCGCTGGTGGCAGCGGCGCAGGCAATCCGGCAGGGTGCCGGCATGGCTGAAGCTTCCACTGCTGGTCTTGCTGACCCTCGCCGTGATCGCGCAATACGGCAGTGTTTTCGGCCGGGCGCCCGGCACCGCACTTGCCGTGGGGCTGTTGATCCTCAAGTTGCTCGAAACAGAAACCGTTCGCGATGTGCGCGTAGGCGTCGGCTTCGCCTGTTTCGCCTTGATGGACGCGCTGCTGTTCGATCAAGGGCTGGTATCCACCATCGTCGTGGCGCTCGGCCTGCTGCCAGCCCTGGCCACCCTGCGCGCGATGCAACCGGCACAGCGGACCACCAGCCTCCCGCGCACCCTGCTTCCATCCGTAGCGCTTGCTGGCGCAGCACTGCCGTTGGCGCTGCTGGGCTTCCTGCTGGTACCACGGTTGAGCTCGCCACTATGGGGCGCGCCCTCAGCGGACCAGGCACGCAGCGGACTCAGTGACAGCATGAGTCCGGGCGATTTCACCGAACTGCTCACCGACGATCATCCGGCAATGCGCGTGAGTTTTGACGCGGCGCCACCACCACCGGACCAGCGCTATTTCCGCGCCTATGTCATGTGGGACTACGACGGCCGCAGCTGGCGACATGACAACCATGAAGGTTTCGGCAACCCAACACCGATCGATGCAGCCAGCTCGATCAGCTACCAGATCAGCCTGCTGCCCAGCCACCAGCGCATCCTGCCGACCCTGGACGTGCCGCTGGCCGCTCCGCCGCAGGCTGTGCTCTTGCGCGACCGCGAAGTGCTGGCGAACAAGCCGGTCAACGACCAGCTCACCTATCAACTGACCTCGGCACTACGCTACCGCCTGCAACCGACGCTGGACGCGCGCGCGCAACGCCTCGGCTTGCGCCTGCCGGCCAACCTCAATCCACGCACGCGGGCGCTGGCCACACAGTGGCGCCAGCACTTCGGCAAGGATGATGCAGCGATCGTGCGGGCAGCGTTGAACCTGTTCCATGACGGCGGCTTCAGCTACACCCTGGCACCGGCACCGCTGGGCCGCGATGCGGTCGACGACTTCCTGTTCAATACTCGCGAGGGTTTCTGCGAGCACTATGCTTCCGCCTTCACGGTGCTGATGCGTGATGCAGGTATCCCTGCACGTGTGGTTACCGGCTATCAGGGCGGTTACTGGAACAAGCTCGGAGGCTATCTGCTGGTGCGCAATTCCGACGCACACGCATGGAGCGAAGTCTGGCTCAGCGGTCGTGGCTGGGTGCGGGTCGACCCCACTGGTGCGGTGCGCCCTCAGCGCGTCAACCTGGGAGCCGCCGCAGCGGCGGGCAATCAGCTGGACTGGTATCGCAGTGACTGGCTGCAGGGCGCGCGCAACCACTGGGACATTGTCAACCGATGGTGGGACCAGGGCGTTATCGGTTTCGACTCGTTGCGTCAGCGTGGCTTGCTGACGCCGTTCGGCATTCCCGATGCCGATACGGCGACGCTGGGGATACTGCTGGCACTGGGCAGTATCCTGTTCATTGCCATCGGGCTGGCCTGGGCCCTGTGGCGACACCGATCACGTGATCCATTGCGGGCATCGTTGCATCAGCTGGAAGGAAAACTGGAACGCAAGGGCATCGTCCGTCGCACTGGCGAAGGCCCACAGCACTACCTGAGTCGCGCAGCGCGCGCCTTACCGGCTCAACGCAAGGAACTTGCGATGTTGACGAGGAGCTATCTGGAACTGCGTTATGCCCATCACGAGCCACCGTCTGACCCACTGCGCGCCTTTCAACGCGCCGTGCGGAATTTTCGGGTACGCAACGTGGTCAAATAAGAACTGACACGATGGCCCAGCCATCGCCCCTGAAGGAGAGATACCCCATGTACTCCCTGTACCGCCCACTCACCTTGGCCGCTGCCCTCGCCCTGCTGGGCGGG
Organism: Rhodanobacter sp.; assembly: GCA_041663105.1. Lineage (GTDB taxonomy): Bacteria > Pseudomonadota > Gammaproteobacteria > Xanthomonadales > Rhodanobacteraceae > Rhodanobacter. The sequence goes on along the minus strand of JBAZRB010000003.1, from coordinate 72,408 downwards.
TGCGCGACCATCCCGCAGCCACTGCAAGGCAACTACGCCAATGTCTCCACTGCTGCCGCGCAGCAAGGCGGCGCTGGCGGCACCCAGGTTCGCTGGGGTGGTGAGATCATCAAGACCGAACCCGGCCAGCAGCAGACCTGCTTCTACCTGCTGGCGCGACCGCTGGACAGCCAGGCTCGCCCGGAGGGCGGCAGTGCCGGCGAGAATCAGGGACGCTTCGTCGCCTGCCGCGCCGGCTTCTACGACCCTGAAGTCTTCGTTCGCGGACGTGAAGTGACTGTCACCGGCACCCTGCATGGCACGGTGACGGAGAAAGTGGGCGATTACGATTACGCCTACCCGCGCGTCGAGGCCAGCGTCGTCTACCTGTGGCCGAAACGTCAGCGTTACGCAGCATACCCACCGGGCTACTACGACCCGTTCTGGGGCCCCGGCTTCGGTCCCGGTTACTACAGCCCATGGGGTTACCCCTACTGGGGTGCTCCGCGGGTGATCGTGGTGCGCCCGCCACCGCCACCGCCGCCGAAGCCCTGATTGAACGTGCAAACGCCGGCCTCAAGCCGGCGTTTGCATATGTTTCCATGGCTGCAATCAGCCCGGCGGCCAATGCAGCCGGCGCCCGGCCAGCAGATGCACATGCAGATGGAACACCGTCTGCCCGCCATCTTCGTTACAGTTGATCACGGTGCGGTAGCCCTGTTCGGCAAAACCCTCCTGCCTGGCGTAATGCGCCGCGGCCAACAGCAGTTTTCCGAGCAACAACGCATCGGTGGCAGCCACATCATTGAGCGTGGCCACGGCCTGTTTGGGGATGAACAACACATGCACCGGTGCCTGCGGGTTCAGGTCGCGAAAGGCCAGCACGTCGTCGTTCTCGTAGACGATATCGGCCGATATCTCGCGGCGAATGATCTTGCTGAAAATGGTGTCGCTCATGACAGACTCCTGTGAGTTTTCAGTCCAGCAATTGCCGACCGCCAAACGCATGTGCCAGCGTGCTGCGGTCGACGTACTCCAGTTCGCCACCCAGCGGCACACCATGCGCCAACCGGGTCGGCCGCACGCCGCCGGCGCGGGCCAGCTGGGCCAGATAGTGTGCCGTCGCCTCACCTTCCACGGTGGGGTTGGTGGCGATGATCATTTCCTCGATCTCGCCCTCGCCCAGACGCCGGGTCAGCTGGGCCAGCCCCAGTTCCTCCGGCCCCATGCCGTCAAGCGGCGAGAGCCGCCCCATCAACACGAAATACTGACCGCGAAAACCGGTGGCCTGTTCGATCGCCGCCAGATCGGCGGGTGACTCGACCACGCACAGAATCTGCCGCTCACGACTGCTGTTGGCGCACAGCGTGCACAGCGGCTGCTCGCTGAAATTGCGGCATTGGCTGCAGTGTCCAATCCGCTGCATCGCCTGCTCCAGCACCGCCGCCAGCTTCAACCCGCGCTGACGCTCGCGCTCAAGCAGATGGAAGGCCATCCGCTGCGCGCTCTTGCCACCCACGCCAGGCAGGCAGCGCAGCGCGTCGATCAGTTCGGCAAGCAGAGGAGAACCACTCATGAGTCGTTTGACTATTCCGTAGGAGCCCGCTCGCGGGCGATGCTTTGCCCTGTTGTGGCAACAATGAAGATCAAAGCAGGAGCATCGCCCGCGAGCGGGCTCCTACGAGGTTTCAAAAAGCACAGCTTCAGAACGGCATCTTGAAGCCGGCCGGCAGGTTCATCCCGGCGGTGACACCGCCGAGCTTGTCCTTGCTGAGTTCCGCCACCTTGTTGACCGCATCGTTGATCGCCGCAGCCACCAGATCCTCGGCCATCTCGGGGTCGTCGGCGAACGTCTGCCGGTCGATCTGCACCCGCCGCACCTCGTGCGCACCGGTCATCACCACGCTCACCAGGCCACCACCGGCGCTACCGGTAACTTCCTGCCTGGCGATTTCCTCTTGCGCGCGCTTCATGTCTTCCTGCATGCGCTGGGCTTGCTGCATCAGTTGACCAATCTGTCCTCTCATCACATGGCTCCGGATTCACTGTCAAAGGGTTTGATCGATTGCGGCACGACACGCGCGCCAAAATCGCGCTTCATCGACTGCACCAGGGGGTCGTCCTCGATCGCCTGCTCGGCGCTGGCCTGCGCGTTGTCCCGTGCCTGCGCGGCACGCGACGCCGGGGTTTCCGCGGCAGCGCCCTGGCTATGCACGACAAAGCGCAGCCGGATGCGCTCGCCCATGGCCTGGCTGATGCGCTCTTCCATCTGGCTGACCATCGGCTCCACCGCCAGACTCATGTGTGCCGGCGGCAACGCCAGCACCAGGGTCTGGCCGTCGCGCTCGCGCAATACCGCGTTCTGAGCCAGCAGGCCAAACGGGCCGCGCAAACCGGCGCGCTCGATCAATGCATCCCAGTCAGGCAGGCCATGCGCGTCCCGCAGGATTTCAGCGACAGGTGCTGCTGCGGGTGGCGGCGAAGGGGGTGCCGCGACTGGCGGCATGGCTGCCGGGCGCTCGGGTGCAGGCGCCACACGTGCAACGGGTGCTGCCGCTGCGCGCGCAGTCGCAGGCGGACTCATCGCAGCGGGCCGTTCTGCACGTGCGGCCGGAGCCGCATCGCCCGGCCGAAACGCGAGCATGCGCAGCAAGGCCATCTCGAACCCCGTGCGCGCATCTGGCGCCATGGCGAGATCGCGCCGTCCGGAAGTGGCAATCTGGTAATACAACTGCACGTCTTCTGGTGTCATTCGCTCGGCCAGGGCCGTCAGCGCATGATCGTCGTCCGCGTTTTCTTCAGGCCGATAGCCCGGAATCAGCTGGATCAACTGCAAGCGGTGCAGCACGCTGGCCAGATCATCCAGCACGCCGCCGAAATCCGGCGAGTAGGAGGCGATCTGCAGACACTCGGTCAACAGCCGCTCGCCGTCGCCCGCCACCAGCGCGTCGAGCACGCCCAATACCTGGCCACGCGCCACGCTGCCCAGCATGGTACGGACATCATCCGCATGCAGTGCGCCGCCGCCATAGGCAATCGCCTGATCAAGCAGGGACAGGCCATCACGCAATGAGCCATCCGCCGCGCGGGCCAGTTCGCCAATCGCGCTGTCGTCGTAGGCAATGTTTTCCGCGCCCAGAATGTGCCGCATCTGACCGGAGATCTGATCTGGCAGCAACCGTTTCAGATTGAACTTCAGGCAACGCGACAACACCGTCACCGGCAGTTTCTGCGGGTCGGTGGTGGCGAGCAGAAACTTCACGTGCGGCGGCGGTTCTTCCAGCGTCTTCAGCAACGCGTTGAACGCGTTCTTCGACAGCATGTGCACCTCATCGACCAGGTACACCTTGAAGCGACCACGTGAGGGCGCGTATTGCGCGTTCTCGATCACCTCGCGCACGTCGTCCACGCCGGTGTTGCTGGCCGCATCGATCTCGAGCAGGTCAACGAAGCGCCCCTCGTCCACTGCCGTGCACACCGAGCACTCACCGCAAGGATCGGCCGACTGACCGCGCTCGCAATTGAGCGACTTGGCGAAAATGCGCGCGATCGTGGTCTTGCCCACACCACGCGTGCCGGTGAACAGATAGGCGTGATGCATGCGCCCGGTATCCAGCGCATTGGTGAGGGCACGTACCACGTGCTCCTGACCAACCAGCTCGGCGAACTTGCGCGGGCGCCACTTGCGTGCGAGTACCTGATAGGACATGGCTACCAACGTGGGGGCAAAGGTCGATTGTGCCAAGTCGGCAGCGATTGCGGTAGGAGCGTCCGTCGCCACGATGCTCTTTGACGCAGCATCAAGCACCTGCGCGACGGCCTTCACGCCTTGCGGGTACCGAAAAGGTGGCGGCCCCGCCAGCCACACCCCGGCACCCGAATCATTCGCTACCGTTGCTTCCTTCCGGACCTGGCGGAGTTTGCGAACTATCGTCGCGGGGGGACCGACGGGGCCACCATAGACGTGGGCTTGGAAGCCCTGTGCTTCACGGGCGAACCCGAATGAAGCCTTGAAAGTTGGCGGAGAGAGAGGGATTCGAACCCTCGATACGTTTTACCGTATACACACTTTCCAGGCGTGCTCCTTCAACCACTCGGACACCTCTCCGTTTGCAACTTCTCTTTGTCGGACACTCAGGCCCGGCAAAGAAGCGGAATCATAAGCGACCGCACCCATGCAGGCAAGCACGGTCGCACTGACTCAGCCCGCATCGGGCCGTGACGGCGATGGCGCAGGCAGCGCCACCCGCTCGCCGGTGACCGCCATACGGCAGCCGCGCGCGACCAGCGCGGCACCGTCGGCAGCGCTGCCGTAGTGGTACAGCACGAAGCGGTCGCGCAGGGCTTTGTCGTATTCCCGCTCGATGTCCTCGATGCCGGTATGCGAGGGATTGCCGACCAGACTGCAGTCATGCGCGATCAGCTCGTGGCCCACCGCGTAACGGGCAAGCAACTCGGGAATCGGACGGGTATCGCCGGTGTAGACGAAGCTGCCGTCCAGCGCCAGGCCATAGGATGTGCCGGGCACATGGTGGCGCGTAGCGAACACGTCAAACCACAAGCCATCCAGCCAGAAGCCTCGCGTGCAGGGCACCAGCCGGAAAGCCTCCCAGAAGTTGACCCCGCCCTCGGCCAGCGCACCGGGGTAATCGGCCACCCGCGCCTGCAACCACGGGATCAGGCCCGCATGCGCGAACAAGCGCGTGCTGCCGCGCCGCTCCGGATCGAACCACAGCTTGAAGAACAACTGCTCCAACCCGGCCACATGATCCATGTGGGTATGGGTGATGTACACGGCCTTCGGCAGGCTGCCGTAAGCCGCGTGATAGCGATCCAGCGTATCGGGGCCGCAATCGATCAGCAACTGCGGCTCGCCATCGCGTTCGAGCACCACCGCCGACGAGCCCAGAGCCGTGGCATGCGCCGCGCCCACGCCGAGAAAATGCAGATGCCAGTTCATGGATTCAGGGTACGCCCATAGCCAGTCAGCAGGGGTTGCCAGACGTCCGCCTCGAATGCCGCTTCGCCAACGTGTGCCGCGCCGAGCTTGAGCAGCGAACGGCGCAGCCGCCGCAGGTTGGCCTGCTGCCAGCACCGCGCCGACGCACGGAGTCGGCCACGATCAAGATCGATCAGGTACAGGCCGTGCGCCGTGACCAGCACATTGTGGGCATTGAGATCCGCATGCCAGATACCGGCACGATGAAATTCGGAGATCAACTCGCCGACCGCTGCAGCCAATCCCGCATCCAGCCGCCCCGCCACCAGACACTCGGCCAACGTCTGCGCACCGGCAATGCGTCGGGTGATCAGGTCGGCCCGGTAGAACAGGCCGTGCCGGACATAACGCGCCGCAACCACGACGGGACCAGGCAAACCCAGCCGGGCGATCTCGGCGAGCAGGCGAAATTCCATGAAGGGGCGCGTACGCTTCGCACCAACCCAGAGATAGCGATCGTTGATCAAGGTGGCGATCAGGCCTCCGCGACGATAGTGTCGCAACACGCATTCACCAGCTGGGGTTTCGATGATGGCCACGCCGCCGCGGCCACCCGCCTGCATGCGCAACGCCGCGCGTTCGCGCCAGTAATCCGGCATAAACCAGTCATGCCCGACTTGTGGCGACACCTCGGCGTCGAACAGAATCGTGCCTTTGGCGTCTTCGTGCATCTGTTCCTGCATCATCATGCCTCGTGATTCCCCACGATTCTAACCCAGGCCCATGACCCCAAGCCCGATGCACACTCCCTCTTCCCTCTGCCTGCTTCGCAGCTCGGCCATCGGTGACGTGACCCACGTAGTGCCGCTGGTGCATACGCTGCAGCAGGCGTGGCCGCGGGCGTCACTCACATGGGTTATCGGCAAGCTGGAACGCAAGCTGGTCGGTGACCTGCCCGGCGTCGAGTTCATCACCTTCGACAAGGCGGCCGGCTGGGCAGGCATGCGTGCAGTACATGCCGAACTGCGGGGCCGGCGTTTCGACGCGCTGCTGCAGATGCAGGTGGCGCTGCGTTCCAATCTGCTCAGCCTGGGCATCAAGGCCGATCAACGCATCGGCTACGACCAGGCACGCTCGAAGGATCTGCACGGGCTGGTCATCAACCAGCGCATTCCCGCACGCAACGGCGAACACGTGCTGGATGCCCTCGGCAGCTTCTGCGAACCGCTGGGCCTGAAACAGAGCCAGGTGCGCTGGAACATCCCGATCCCCGACGAGGCGCTGGCCTGGGCGACCGAGCAATTACCGGGCGACACGCCAACCCTGCTGGTCAGCCCCACCTCGAGCCATGCACTGCGCAACTGGCGCGCGGAACGCTATGCCGCCGTGATCGATCACGCGGCCGCTCGCGGCTGGCGCGTGGCGCTGGTCGGTGGGCCCTCCGCAGGCGAACGCGCGATGGCCGACGCGGTGCTGGCCAGTTGCCGCCACCAGCCGATGGATCTGACCGGCAAGGACACCCTCAAGAAACTCCTCGCCATGCTCGGTCGCGCCCAGATGCTGCTGACCCCGGACTCTGGCCCGATGCACATGGCCAACGCCGTGGGCACGCGAGTGCTCGGCCTGCATGCCGCCAGCAATCCGGACCGCTCCGGCCCCTATTCCGACCGACGCTGGTGTGTAAACAAATATGACGAGGCCGCGCAAAAATACCTTGGCAAGCCGGCCAGCGAGATCGCCTGGGGCAGCAAGATCGAGAAACCCGGCGTGATGGACCTGATCAGCGTCGACGAGGTCATCGAACGCCATGAGGCCGCCGCGCGCGATATGTCCCTCATGTAGGAGCACCCTGTGCGCGATAGCTCTTCGGCATATTGAAGAAAGAGCATCGCGCACAGGGTGCGCTCCTGCAGCGCGAACCTCACACCGCGCGGTAATTCTGGTACGACTTTTCCTCGACCAACTGTGAGCCGAGCTTGAGGTTGATATTGCGCTTGAACGCGGCGCGTTCGTCGTTGCGGAAATACACGGAGCGGGCCAGCTCGATGAATTCCTGATCGAACTCCTGCGCACGTTCCTTCACCCGGATGTGATCCTCGATATCCCACAACAGTTCGTTCACCGCGAACAACTGCGCGCGTTCGCTGTTGATATCGGCTTGCGATGCACTGTCGTTCGCCCAGGTGGCATTGAGCATGTCCAGCTCATTGCGCACATTGGCCAATTTGGCCTCGTCGGTGATGCGGCGTGACTTGATTTCGAGAATGGTGATCTTGTCGATCAGCTCACCGTAGGACACCGGGGTTTGAATCAGGCTCATTGTAGGTTCCGTGTATCTGAGGGATTAGGGTGCCGGCTGGAAAACGCGCTGCTTCACCAATTCGCAAACCTTGTTGACATCACCGTCCATGGCCCGATCACGATGCATGAAACCGATGTGCCTGCGCAGGGTCGCATGCGCGTCGCGCACCCTGGCGCCGGCATGGAAATCACCGGTGCCGGCCAGCCTATTGGCAAGCTGCTGCAACTCGCCAACAAACTGCGCGTGGTGTGGATGATCCTCACGCGGCGCGTTGGCGATCTTGCCAGCCAGGGCCTGCCAGCCACCGCGAGTCGCCATCCGGCGTGCGGCGTTCAGCATCTCCTGGCGATAGTCCAGCGCCTGCGCGGCGGTGTACAGCTCCAGTGCCAACACATGGCTGAGGTCCTCGGTCATCTCCAGCACATGACGCGCCTCGTTGGCACCCATCGACACGTGATCTTCGGCATTGGCGCTGGTAGGCACCGAATACACGCTGGCCGGATGTGCGCGCGTCGCCAGGTCGTTGACCAGCGCAGCGGCGGTGTACTGCACGATCATGAAGCCGGAGTCGGTGCCGTCCTCGTTGCCGGTGAGGAAAGCCGGCAGGCCGTCGTTCGTCGCCGAATCCACCAGCTTGTTCAGGCGCCGCTCCGAGATCGAGGCCAGCACCGGAATCGCTGCCTTCACATAGCTCATCGCCAGTGCCAGCGGCATGCCATGGAAGTGGCCGGCCGAGATCACCTGATCTTCAATGAAGGGCGACTCGTCGTTGTCCGGAAAGATCAGCGGGTTGTCGGTGACCGAGTTCAACTCGATCTCGAACACCCGGCACGCCTGCGCCCAGGCGTCGCGCACCGCGCCATGCACCTGCGGCATGCAGCGCAGGCTGTAGGCGTCCTGCGGCTGATGCTTCTTGCCACCCTTGAACGGCAGGAAGCGGCTGTAGAAGGCCTCGCGGCCATGCCTCTGGTTGGCCGGCACCCAGTCCCAACTGATGTCGAAACTCAGCGCCTGATCATCCGCTTCGCTCCAGGCCTCGGCGCTCCACGGCTTGAAGCGCGGCACCAGGTGATACGGGATGTCCAGCAGGGTGGAGCCAGCAAGCAGGCCGCGCACGCGCTCGGCCGTCTCGACCTGCCCCGGATGCGGACGCAGGGCATGCACTTCCGGGCGCAAGGCACCACTGCGCCCGGCAAACGCGTCAAGCGTCATCGCCGCGGCGAGGTCGGCGGTATCCAGCAAATGCTCCAGCGCATCCAGCGCCAGCACGCCGGTAGCCAGCATCTGCGCGGTGCCGTTGTTCAGCGCCAGGCCTTCCTTGAACGACAGCCGGATCGGCGTCAATCCGGCGCGCTCGAGCGCCTGGGCGCCGGTCATCCGCTCGCCCTGATAAAAGGCTTCGCCGCCGCCCAGCAACACAATCGCCAGATGTGACAACGGCGCCAAGTCGCCACTGGCACCCACCGACCCCTTTTCGGGAACCACCGGCACCACACCCGCATTGAGCATCGCGGTCAACGCCTCCAGCGTGCTCACCCGGATACCGGAGTGACCGCGCATCAAGGTATTGATGCGGATCACCAGCATCGCCCGCACCACCTCCTCACCAAATGGCTTACCCACGCAAACGGCGTGGGTAATGATCAGATTGTGCTGCAACTCTTCCAGCAGGCTGCCTTCGGGCTTGTGCGGGTTGCCTCCTGGCAACTCGTCGCGCAACCGATGCGCACCGAGCAGCTTGTCCGCATTGCTGCCGAAGCCGGTGGTGACGCCATAGGTCGGTTCGCCGCAACTGACCTTCGCCGCCAGAAATTCGGCCGCGCGCTGCACGCGCTGCAAGCCCGCAGCGGCCAGGGTCACCTTGCAACCGAGACGGGCCACGGCCACCAGCTGCGCGCGGGTGAGGCTGTTGCCGTCGAGAACGATGGTTTGGGTTGAGCTCACTTGCTGCCTCACTGATGAATTGAATACCCGGCTACCGACGACCTGACAGGCGTCAGCCCATCGCGGCGGCCTGTTCCAGCTCCACCCGCAGGGTCTTCACCAACTCGCTGCGTGCTACCTCGAACTGATCTTCGCGGCGCAGATCCTTCACCGTCACCACACCCTTGGCCATCTCGTCCTCGCCCAGCACGATCACGAAGCGGATACCGGCGCGGTCGGCGTACTTGAACTGTTTGCCCAGTTTGCCGCCTTCCAGCACCACCTCGGTGGCGATGCCCGCGCCACGCAGTTCACTGGCCAGGGCCAGATAAGCCGGCAGTTGTGCTTCGTCCATCTGGGTTACCAGCACATCGACCGTGCTGGTGGCGGTGTTGATCAGGCCGGCATCGCGCAATTGCCAATACAGCCGGGTCAGGCCGATCGAGATGCCCACCCCGGGCAGCTTCGACTTGGTGTACTGGCTGGCCAGGTTCTCGTAACGACCACCGGAGCAGATCGAGCCTATCTGCGGATGCTCGTTGAGCGTGGTTTCGTAGACCGTACCGGTGTAGTAATCGAGACCGCGGGCGATCGACAGGTTCAGCACGTAGTGCGTCTCCGGCACGCCGAACGCATGGATCAGCCTGAGCACTTCCTTCAACTCGTTGCGACCCTGCTCCATCGCCTCCGGGCCGGCGCCCAGCGCATCGAGTTTGTCCAGCGCATCCTGCAGCGAGGTCGAGCGCACCTGCACAAAGGCGAGGATTTTCGCGGCGACGTCGACGCTGAGCCCGAACGTCTCGCCAGTCAACGTGTCGCGCACATAGTCGGCGCCACGCTTGTCCAGCTTGTCCACCTCGCGCAGCACCAGCATCTGCTGCTCGCTGTCAACGATGCCCAGACTCTCGAAATAACCGCGCATCAGCTTGCGGTTGTTGAGCTGGATGGTGAACGGGCCGATCGCCAGCTCACGGAACACGCTATAGATCACCGCCGGTATCTCGGCGTCATAGCGCACGGACAGCGCATCCTTGCCGATCACATCGATGTCGCACTGGTAGAACTCGCGGAAGCGACCACGCTGCGCGCGTTCGCCGCGGTAGACCCGCTGCATCTGATAGCGCCGGAACGGGAAGCTGAGATCGCGCTCATGCTCGGCGACGTAGCGCGCCAGCGGTACCGTGAGGTCGAAGCGAAGCGCCAGCTCCGGCATGCCCTCATCAACCTTGCTGGCCGCGTTCAGGGCGCCGGTGGACTGCACGAAGTAGACCTGTCGCTCGGTCTCTCCGCCAGTCTTGGTCAGCAGCACGTCGGAGTACTCGATAACCGGGGTTTCGATCGGCAGGAAGCCGAAACGCTCGTAGTTGCGACGGATCACGTCGAGCATGCGCTGGAACGCGATCTGGTCGAGCGGCAACAGCTCGAGCACGCCGGGCATGGTGCGGGCCGGGGTAAGCGCCATGGAATCCTCTACTGGTACTGACAAGGGGAACAATCCGCGCCACGGCATGCCGGGCGACGACAGCCGTCAAGATTACCAGAATGCCATCTGTCCCCCCGACCTTCGCTCCAGCGATCTGCATCGAAACTGTTGCCAAGCCCCCGCCCGGCGATTAAGATACGCGGCTTCCCTCGGGGTGTAGCTCAGCCTGGTAGAGCGCTACGTTCGGGACGTAGAAGTCGCAGGTTCGAATCCTGTCTCCCCGACCAAAATTCGACAAAAAGGCCGCCTCTCGGGCGGCCTTTTTTGTGCTCCCGGCTGGATAGCCGCGAATAGGCGAAATCCGGGCCCGCAACCAACCTGAGCATCGACACGCTGGACGACTACCGGGCAAGGCTCCGCCCTAGGTCGATCAGCCCACCTTCTCGTCACAGGCTTTCGCCAGATGGCTGCCGCACATCTCGGCCAGCAGATCGGGCCGCAGAATGCGCACCGACTTGCGGCTCACGGCAAGCACCCCGGCAGCTTCCATACGGCTGAACAGCCGGCTGACCGTCTCCACCACCAACCCCAGGTAGTTGGCGATGTCATAACGAGACATCGACAGCACCAGCGCATGTGAGTCACGTGACAGGCGCGCGTAGCGCCCGGAAAGGCTGTGCAGGAAGATCGCCAGCCGCTCCTGCGCCTGCTGCTTGCCCATCATCACCATGTGGCCGTGCTCGGCGACCATTTCGCGGCTGATCACGCGCATCAGCTGGCGCTGCAGGGCAGGCACTTCGCTGGCGACCTTTTGCAACTTTGCGTAAGGAAGTTCGCAAATGCTGGTGCGCTCAAGCGCCTCGGTACTGCAGCGGTAGTGGTCGTTGGTGAGCCCGTCCAGACCCACCAGTTCACCCGGCAGGTGAAAGCCAAGCACCTGCATATCCCCGCCCGGGCTTTCCACGAAAGTCTTCAGCGAGCCTGAGCGAACGACAAACAGCGCGGTGAACGCTTCTCCCTGGCGAAACAAGGTCTTGCCACGATCGAGCATGCGCATGTCGCGGACCGTCGCGTCCAGCTGCTCGAGATCCCCGCTACCGATGCCGGCAGGCAGACACACTTCCTGCAGCGCGCAGGACCCGCAGCTGCGCCGCAGCGCGTCTATATCGAGAAGACTCGTCGTGGTTCCGATCATCTTGAGCGTCATCCAGGCCACCCGTGAGATTGGTATAAAGTATTCGCGACGGGAACAGGCAACTATTCGCGGCACTCTAACAGCACGCACGGTATCGCATGTGAAGAGAAGAGATCAGCGGTTGTCCAGATGCCGGTAGAGCTCGTTTTCCTGTGAAAAGTGCAGGCTCAAGACGGTGTCCAGCCGTTGCAGCAGGCGTTGCATGTCGGCCACCGGAGCCGGCTTTCCGGTGCTGCCCGAAGCCCCTTCTGCCATCCGGGTCAGCAAGGCGGTCAGTCGAAAAATCTCCCGGTGGGTGAGGCTCATCGCGGCCAGCGGATCGTCGCCATGCAGGCGCAGGGCCAGGTCCGGATACAGCTCCACTTCATCGGCCTGCTCGTGCGGAATCAGCTGGCGGTTCAACAGCTCGACCAGGCTTGCCAACTCCTTGCGTGCCGCCGCTGGCAAACGGTTCGACAGCCCCTCGGCAGCCGCACGCACGAGCTCCAGCACGGGTTCCAGATCGGCGTGTTCGCGACGCAGACGATCGGCCTGCTCCATCGCCATCGGCCGAACCGCACCCGCACCACGCCCTGCCCCCAGCGCGCGCAGTGCGTTGAGGATTACCGCCACATCAATCACTTCCTGCACGACGGCTCCGACCAGTGGCGGCAACAGGCCGATGGCCGCCAGCAACATCGCCAGCAGGGACAAACCCATGCCCGCCTGCACGCCGTGCAATGCTATGCGCCGGGTGCGGGAGGCGATTCGCATCGCTTCGGCGACCCGGTCAAGCCGATCGACCAGCAGCACCACGCCCGCCGCCTCCGACGACGCCGTGGCGCCCCGCGCTCCCAACGCCACACCGACGCCCGCCGCCGCCAGCGCAGGGGCGTCGTTGATGCCGTCGCCCACCATCAGGCTGATGCCATCGGCGCGGGCCTGCTCGATCGCTTTCAACTTCCCATCCGGGGTCAGCTCGGCACGCACCTCATCCACACCGGCAGCCAGGCCAATGGATTCGGCCACGTCGGCGCGATCGCCGGTAAGCATCACGATGTGCCGGATGCCAGCCTGACGGAACGCTCGCAACGCTCGCGGCGCCTCGATCCGGAGCCGGTCCGCAAACAGCACCACACCAGCCACCGCGCCATCCACCGCGATGAAGCTTCCGCTGATGTCCTCATACGCCATACGTCGCAGCAGCTCTTCGGTCCACTCCAGCGGAGCCGTGGTGGCGGTCACGTAGTGGTGCCCTCCCAGCATCACGGCGTGGCCTTCGACCATGCCGCTGAGGCCCGCACCCGGCACCTCGGCCACCTTGTCCGGCGCTTGCAGCAGCACGCCCTGGGCAAGCGCGGACTGCACCAGCGCCTGTGACACTACATGCGGGGACGCCTGCGCGAGCGAAGCCGCGAATCGCAGCAACTGCTCGGAGCTATAGGTCCCGGCACTTTCCACCGAGAGCACACTCAACTGGCCGGCGGTGAGCGTGCCGGTCTTGTCGAGAAAAAGGGTGCGGGCCCGCGCCAACGCCTCCAGCGTGGCCCCGTTCTTGACCAGGATGCCGCGCTGAGCGCAACGCGAGGTGCCAGCCACCATGGCCACGGGCACGGCCAGGATCAGCGGACACGGCGTGGCCACCACCAACACCGCCAAAGCGCGAATCGGATCTCCGCTGAGCCACCACGCCAGGCCGGCGATCAGCAAGGTCAGCGGAATCAGGGCCAGCGCGTAGCGGTCGGCCATCCGCACGAAGGGCGCACGCGACCCGCGCGCCGCCTCGATCATCCGCACGATGCCCGCATAGGTACTCTGCGCCGCCGGGCGGCTGGCGCTCATGTCGAATGGCGCCCCCGCGTTCACCACGCCGCTCAGTACCTGCTCGCCAGCCCGACGACGTACTGGAAGTGACTCGCCGGTAAGCGCCGACTCGTCCAGCGTCACCGTCGAGTCAAGCACGAGACCATCGACCGGAACCACCTCACCCATGCGCAACAGCAAGCGGTCACCCGGCCTCACGCTTTCCACTGGAATCTGTTCCAGCGCCGTCCCTTGATAGCGCCATGCGGAGCGCGGCGCACGATCCACCAGCCGGCGCAGTTCCCGCTCTGCGCGGCGGCTGGTGTACTCCTCCAGTGCCCGCCCGCCAGCGAGCATCATGGCAATCACCGCCGCCACCAGCGCCTGCGAAAAAAGCACCGCGGCGGCAATCGCCAGCAGGGCGATCAGATCCACACCCATCTCGCGGTGGCGCAAGCGGCTGACGATCTCTACCAGCAGCAGAGCCGCCACCAGCAACGCGCTGGCACTCCACACCACGCTTGCCGCCAGGTGCCGGTCAAACCCGTAGAGTGCTGCGCCGGCCAGCAGGGAGAGGGTGGTAACGGCAAGCAGCGCGCGATTCAACCAGCGCTGCATGCCGGTCAATGACAAACCAGCACTGGCACGTCGCCATTGACCAGCACCTTGTGCGTCTCGCTGCCCAACAGCAGACGATCCACGCCACGCCATCCATGCGAGGCCATCACGATCAGGTCGCACTCCTGTTTGGTGGCGGCCGCGATAATCGCCGCATAAGGCCGGCCGTCGATCTCGTGGCCGCTCTTGCAGGCGACGCCAGCCGCCTTGGCACGCTGTTCGACCTCCTTCAGATAACCCTCACCGCGTTCGATCGCCTCCTTCAGGTAGAACTCCTGGTTGGCCTGGATGATGTCGACAAAGTAGGTCAGCGCGGGAAACGGAGGCACCACGTGGAAGGCATACACGCTCGCGCCCAGCTTCGCTGCCAGGGCCAAGCCGGTATCCACCGCGCGCAGGGAGAGTTCGGAACCATCGGTGGGCAGAAGAATGTGTTGGAACATGATTGAACTCCAGTGCAGGGAAGTGGCGGCAAAGCGATTTTGTCAGCGACGCCCCATTTGCCACCGACAGGAAATACCACGCTATCGGAGCCACAGGGCCATGGACACCGGCACGGCAACATGCCGATGTCCATCTCGTCGCTGCGTACTGCAGCACCAGCATGCCCTCCCCCGACAAGATACATGTTGATCAGGATCAAGTGCCCACCTTGCCTCGTGAGCGAAACAGATGCAGTCACTCCGCGAATTGAATTCAGCCGTCTCCGCGCGAATTGACTCTGATCAACTAGGCCCGCCCGCACCTGCGCCACGATCACCAGCATAGAGATGATGGAGCGCAATCATGCTGGACCTTGTGGTGAATATTGGAGAGGTCGACGCCGACGCCGCCCTGATCCGGAACGCGTTGGCGTTGGCAAACCGACAGCAGGCGTTCCTTACCGGCCTGAAGTTGGTCGCCAACCACTCCCCGCTGATGGAAGCGACCGCCCCTTTGGAAGGTCTCGAAGAAAGGCAAATGGCTGCGCGAGCAAGGCGCGAGTGGTGGATACAACAGTGCAGCCATGCCGGCGTCGCCGGCGAGTGGGAAGTTCGACACGGCCTGCATGTCGATGCGCTGGCCAAACGTTCGCAACTGGCCGATTTCGTGATCAGCCGCCTGCACATCAGCGACCCCGATGCTCCCGCAGGATTCGACGAAGTCACCCGTGCGCTATTCGCGCCCTCGTCGCCCATGTTGCTGGTTCCCGACACCTGGCAAGGTGAGCTGAACGCCCGGTGCATTGCGATCGCGTGGAACGGCTCGGGCACCGCGGCGCGCGCGGTTAAAGCCGCCCTCCCCTTGCTGCGGCAGGCGGCGGCCGTGCATGTACTCGATGGCGAGCGCAGCGGCCTTCCCGGCATCAGCGTGCCACCGCTACCGCTTCGTGAGTGGCTGCAACGTCATGGCGTCGATGCCCAGTGGGAAAGCTTCCAGGGCGAACCCGATGCCGGCCGCAATTTGCAGCACAGAGCCAGTCAACTGGATGCCGACTTGCTGGTGGTCGGTGCATGGGGACGCTCCCGCATTACCGAACTGATCCTGGGCGGCGCCACGCGATGGCTGCTGGAGCACGCCTCGCTGCCGTTGTTTCTTGCCCACTGAGCGCGGCTGGCCCTGGTGGCGTGGTGCCGAACAAACCACGGCACGCGGCGCCACGCATGGGCCAGACTCCTTCCCGACGGGCAGGCAAAACCGGCAGAAACATCAAAGGATGGGAAGATTCACCCCAGCAAGGCGATAATTGGCCCCTCGACAGCCGCGCGGCAACGCGCCGACCGAACGGCGGTCGCCGTTCGACACCGCCTACTGCGACCAGCCACGCCACGAGGAATCCTGCATGCCTTTTCCCTGTGAACATCCCCATCGAATGCGTGGAAAGGTGTCCCGCCCATGACGTCTGCACGCCTTGACATAACCCGTCCGGACGACTGGCACCTGCACTTGCGCGATGGTGCTGCGCTGGCCTCGGTGATTCCCCACACCGCGCGCCGGTTTGCCCGCGCGATCGTGATGCCCAACCTCAAGCCACCGGTGACCACGGTGGCGCAGGCCGAAGACTACCGGCGACGCATCGTGGCGAGCCTGCCGTCGGGCGCGCGCTTCGAACCGCTGATGACGCTGTACCTCACCGAAGCGACTGCGGCCGAAGAGATAGAGCGCGCCAAAGCGAGCGGCAGCGTGTTTGCGGTCAAGTACTACCCGGCCGGAGCCACCACCAATTCGCAAGATGGCGTGCGCGACCTGTCACGCGTTTACCCCGTGCTCGAAGCGATGGAAAAACACGACCTGCCGCTGTTGCTGCATGGTGAAGTCACCGATCCGGCGGTCGACATTTTCGACCGCGAACGCGTTTTCATCGAGCGTCATCTGATCCCGCTGCAGGCACGCTTTCCCGGCCTGCGCATGGTGCTGGAACACATAACCACCCGCGACGCCGTGGAATTCGTCAGCCAGGCTCCGGCCCAGGTGGCTGCCACGATCACCGTCCACCACCTGCTGCTCAACCGCAACGCGCTGTTCGAGGGTGGTGTGAATCCGCACTACTACTGTGCGCCGATCCTCAAGCGCGAAACCCACCGCACCGCGCTGTTGCAGGCGGCCAGCAGTGGCAATCCGCACTTTTTCCTCGGCACCGACAGCGCGCCGCATGTGCGCGAGTCGAAGGAATCGGCCTGCGGCTGCGCCGGCGTCTACACCGCCCATGCCGCGATCGAGCTGTATGCCGAAGCCTTCGAGCAGGTGGGCAAGCTGGATCAACTCGAAGCCTTCGCCAGCTTCCACGGTGCCGACTTCTATCGCCTGCCACGCAATGGCGAACGCCTCGTTCTCGAACGCACGCCATGGACGGTGCCCAGCGAATTTCCGCTGGCGCAAAGCACTTGCGTACCGATGCGTGCCGGCAAGTCGATAGCATGGTCCATCGTGGATGCCTGACGGCAACGCGTATCACTGAAACAGCAACGGCGACTTCACCAGTGAGTCGCCGTTTTTCTGACGGTGGGACGAACTACACCTGGCGCCGGCTTCCGATCAGGCCTGCTCCCGCCCTGGAATGTGCCGGCCGCCATCGCGCGCCAACCACGCGTAGTAAAGCAGCGGAATCACCAGCAGGGTCAGCACGGTCGACACCAGCACGCCGAACACCAGCGACACCGCCAGGCCCTGGAAGATCGGGTCGCTGAGGATGAAGAACGCACCCAGCATCGCCGCCAGCGCGGTGAGGATGATCGGCTTGGCGCGCACCGCGCCGGCCTCGACCACGGCATCCTCCAGACTCAACCCCGACGCCAGCGAGTGATTGATGAAGTCCACCAGCAGGATCGAGTTGCGCACGATGATGCCGGCCAGCGCGATCATGCCGATCATCGAGGTGGCAGTGAACTGCGCGCCAAACAGCAGATGGCCCGGCATCACCCCGATCACGGTCAGCGGAATCGGCGCCATGATGATCAGCGGCACCACGTAACTCTTGAACTGGCCGACCACCAGCAGGTAGATCAGCAGCAGGCCCATCGAGTAGGCGATGCCCATGTCGCGGAAGGTCTCGTAGGTGATCTCCCACTCGCCGCTCCAGCGTATCGAAAAGTCGGAATCGCTGGTCGGTGGTGCGGTGAATTCCTGCTTCAGGTGGTGGCCATCGACAGGCGTGTCGCTGATCTTGCTGACCAGCCGGAACATGCCGTAGACGGGGCTGTCCTCGCTGCCCACGTCATCGCCGGTCACGAAGGTGTAGGGCAGCAAGTCCTTGTGATAGATCGCGTCGGCCCATGGCTTTTGGACCACCTTCACCACCTCGGAGATCGGTACCAGCTGACCGGCGCTGGAGCGCACGCGCAGGCTCAGTATCTGGCTCATCGATCCCAGCGCCGCCTGCGGCAGGCGCAGCATGATCGGCACGGCATACTTGGCATTGTCGTCCGCGACATAGCTGGCCGGGTCGCCACCGGCACCCGCGCGCAACGCGTCGACGATCTCGGCCTGACTCACACCCAGCGCCGCAGCACGGGGTCGATCGACCTCGATCACCTGGCGGGTGGCTTGCGGGTTTTCGACACTGAGGTTGACGTCGGCAATGCCGGGCGTCTTGTCGAACAGTTTCTCCAGCGACAAGGCCACCGCGCGCTGGTCCTTGTAATCGGGCCCGTAGATCTCGGCCACGATCGGCGCCATCACCGGCGGGCCAGGGGGCACCTCGGCCACCACCATGTGCGCGTGGAAACGATGCGCCACGGCGGCCAATGCCGGACGCACCGCCATCGCAATCTGGTGGCTCTGCCGCGTGCGTTCGTTCTTGTCGACCAGGTTGACCTGGATATCACCTTGATAAGGCTGATTGCGCAGGTAGTACTGACGCACCAGACCATTGAAATTCATCGGCGCCGAGGTGCCCGCGTACAGTTGGAAGTTCTTCACCTCGGGGACGGTGTCCAGCACCCGGCTCATGTCGACCAGGGCGCGGTTGGTCTGCTCCAGGGTCGAGCCCTCGGGCATGTTCAGCACCACCTGGAACTCGGATTTGTTGTCGAACGGCAGCATCTTCAGGATCACCAGCTTGACCCCGGCCAGCCCGGCCGCCAGCAGCACCAGCATGCCCATGCCGAGAAACAGGCGCCGACGGTTGCGCGCGGCCTTGGGATTGCCCAGGAAGGGCGTCATCACGCGGGTGAACAGGCGCTGCAGGAAGCCGTCGATCTTCGACTCCTCCGCCACGCGCGCCTGCGATACCTCGCCCACCGGCTGATGCATGTGGTTGCGCAGCAGCCGATAAGCCAGCCACGGCGTGATGATGAAGGCCACTGCCAGCGAGATCACCATGCCGACCGAGGCATTGATCGGGATCGGCCGCATGTACGGCCCCATCAGACCGCCGACGAAGGCCATCGGCAGCAGGGCGGCGATCACGGTAAAGGTGGCCAGGATGGTCGGCCCGCCCACTTCGTCCACCGCGGCCGGTATCGCCTCGAGCAGACCCTTGTCACCGCGGGCCATGTGCCGGTGGATGTTCTCCACCACCACGATGGCATCGTCGACCAGGATGCCGATCGAGAAGATCAGCGCGAACAGCGACACCCGGTTGATGGTGAAACCGATCGCCCACGAGGCGAACAGCGTCACCGCCAGCGTCACCACCACGGCAGTACCCACCACCACGGCCTCGCGCCAGCCGAGCGCAAACAGCACCAGCAGCACCACCGCAAACGCGGCCAGCCCCAGATGCAGCATCAGCTCGTCAGCCTTGTCGTTGGCGGTTTGCCCGTAGTCGCGGGTCACCGTGGCGTGGACGCCGTCAGGTATGTCCACGCCGCGCAAGGCGTCGAGCCGGGTGCGAATGCTGGTGGCGATGGTATGGGCGTTGCTGCCCGCCTTCTTGGCAATCGCCAGCGTAACCGCAGGCGTCAGCCCGGTAAGCGGGCCGGCATGACCCTGCGGCGTGCCGAAGGACGCCAGCTGCGTCGGGTAATTCGTGCCCGAAACCACGCGCGCCACATCCGACAGGTAGACCGGGTGACCATTGGCCAGGCCGATCACCAGATGCGAGACCTCGCTCGCATTCATCAGCAACGTACCGGCCTTCACCGGCTGGTCGCGGTTGTCCTTGATCTCGCTGCCCACGTCGGCGGCCACGTTCGCCGCCTTCAGCGCCTGCGCCAGATCACCCACGCTGAGGTGGTAGGTCGCCAGCCTGGCCGGATCGATTTCGACCATCACCGCACGATCGGGCGTACCGATGGTGTAGACGTCGCGGGTGCCCGCCACCCGCTTGAGGTCCGTCTCCAGCGTGTGCGCCACCTTGGCCAGTTGCTCGGGGCCGATCTCGGGGCGGTCGGACCACAAGGTCACCGCCATCATCGGCACGTCATCGATGCCGTAGGGCTTCACCAGCGGCTGGCCGATACCCATCCCGGCCGGCACCCAGTCGCCATTGGAATAGATCTTGTTGTACAGGTTGACCAGGGCCTCCTGCCGCGGCACACCGACGTCGAACTCCACCGTCACCACGGACATGCCCGCGCGACTCATCGAGTACACGTGCTTGACGCCCTTGATTTCGGACAGCTTCTGCTCCAGCGGAAAACTCACCAGGTTCTCGACACTGTTCACGCTGGCACCCGGATACGGCACCAGCACGTTGGCCATCGTCACTTCGATCTGCGGATCTTCCTCCTTGGGCGTGATGATCGCCGCGGCGATACCGAGCAGCAGCCCGGCGATCGCCAGCAGCGGCGTGATCTGCGACACCTGAAACGCGCGCGCGATGCGTCCGGAGATACCCAGCTTGGCCGGCTGCTCACTCATGGGTTGCTGCACCTTCGGCGTGCTGCTTTTCCAGCCAGGCCCGCGCTGCCTGCGGGTCGCTTGCCACGCGCTCGCCATCGTCCAGGCCAGCCAGCACCTCGACCTGATCGCCGTCACGATTACCGGTGCGCACCTGACGCAGGACCACGCCGTGATCGTCGACCACGTAGACGCCCACCAGCTCGCCGCGCTGCACCAGCGCCGCGGCCGGCACCAGCAGGCGCTTCGCCTCACCGGTCGCGAACGCCACCTTCACCGTCATGCCCGGATACAGGCCGATCTTGCCGGAGGGCAAGGTCAGCCGCACGTTGAACGAGTGCGTGTCCGGGTCGGCATAGGGAAACACCTCGACACTCGTTGCAGCGATGCTGTGCGCAGCACCGTCCCCCCACCGTACTTCAGCGGCATGGTGGCTGCGGATCGCATCGACCACGCTCTGCGGCACCTGCACGTTGACCCGCAGATCATCCAGCGCCTGCAACTGGATCAGCGGCTGTGGCGAAGGTGGGCCGGCCTGCACGGCCTCGCCCACACGCACCAGGCGCCGGGTGATGATGCCGGCAAAAGGCGCGCGCAAGACGGTGTAATCCAGCGCCTGTCCGACGGCGCTCAACTGCGCGCGCGCCGCCTCCAGCGCCGCCTTCGCCGCATCACGCGCGGCGCGCTGCTGATCCATCTGTGCGGTGGAGACATAGCCCTTCGCGTACACCGCCGCGATGCGCTCGAACGAGGCCTGCGCGTCCTTGTAGGTGGCCTGGGCCGAAGCGATCTGCGCCTGCGCGGCGTTGCGCGCGGACTTCTGCTCCACGTCGCTGAAGCGCACCAGCACCGCGCCCTTGGCCACCACCGCACCGACCTCGTACGGCAACTCGGTGACCCGTGCATTGGTCTGCGCGGTGATGGTGACCTGGTTGACCGCCTCGACCACGCCGTCCCAGACCTGCTCGCTGCCGGCCTGCTGCGCATGCACCACGCTGCTCGCCAGGGGCGGCGGCGCCGATGCGCTGCCGCTGGCGGGTTGCTTGCCACCGCATGCCGCGAGTGCGGACACGGCGACGGACAGCGCGAAGAGGCGCAGGTTGAACTTCATGACATGGACTCGCTTCGAACGTGGATGGATCAGGATCGGAATGCGCAACCGGGCTTCATCCCCATCCAGCTGAGGATTTTGGCCAGCGGACAGAATCCCGTAAACGCCGACTGCAGCAGATTGGCACCGACGAACAGGGTCAGCAACAACCACCATGGCGACACGAAGTGGGCCAGTATCACGCTGAGCAGCACCACGCTGCCAGCGAACGCGAGGACAAAACGATCGATATTCATGGAAGGACTCCTTCGGTAGCGTGTAGGGATCAGAGACGGTCTTTCAGGCGCACGATGCCGAGCGCCTTCATCACATACTTTTCGTACACCGGCTCGGTGTTGCCCACCCGCATCTTGCGCAGGTAGTACTTCTCGAACGCGACCTTGGCCAGATGCACCCACTTGCCGGCCTTGGCCCAGGTGACGTTGCGTGGAGGGATCTGCGGCAAAGCCACGAACGCCACGCCAGTGTCGCCCATGTCAGCCAGGCAAATGGCATTCCAGGTCGCCTGCTCGACCGGCTCCCTGCCCTCAATGACTTCACGCAGGTTGTGGGCAATCGCCGTCACCATCGACTCGATCATGAACCCGGTCTTGGGCGCGCCCGTGGGTACCGGGGTTACCTCCACCGGTGGAATCGCCACGCAGACGCCCGCGGAGAAAATGTTCGGGTACTTCGGATTGCGTTGTTGCTTGTCGATCAGGATGAATCCGCGCGGATTGGTCAGACCTTCCACGCCGCGCACGGCCGGCACGCCGGTGAATGCCGGCAACAGCATCGAATAGACAAACGGCAATTCGTGCGACTGCACCAGGGCGCCCTTCGCATCGACCTCATCGACCTTCATCTTGCCCGGCTCGATGCCGGTGACCCTGGCATTGGTGATCCACTTGATGTGCCGCTGGCGCATCTCCGACTCCATCAGGCCCTTGGAGTCGCCGACGCCGCCCAGGCCCATGTGGCCGATATAGGGCTCGGAGGTCACGAAGGTGATCGGCACGCGGTCGCGCAGCTTGCGCTTGCGCAGGTCCGCATCGAGGATCATCGCGAATTCATAGGCCGGTCCGAAGCAGCTGGCGCCCTGCACCGCACCGACCACGATCGGGCCGGGGTTGGCGAGAAAGGCCTGGTAATGCTCCCATGCCGACTGCGCGTGGGACGCCGTGCAAATCGACTCGGTATGACCGTCGACGGGGCCGAGGCCCGGCACTTCGTCAAAAGCCAGTCGCGGTCCGGTGGTGATCACCAGATAGTCATAGTCGAGCAGGCGACCGTCGATGAGGCGCAGCCGGTTTTCTTCGGCCAGTACCGCTTCGGCAGCCATGTCGATGAAGTCGATGCCCTTGCGCTTCAGCGGTTCGACTACGTCGAGGCTGATCTCCTCGGGCTTGCGCCAACCCACCGCCACCCACGGGTTTGAGGGCGTGAAGTTGAAGCGCGTGCCCTCACCGACCACGCTTACGCTGTGGCCGTCACCCAGCACCGCCTTGATCTCGTAGGCCGCCGCCATGCCGCCCAGGCCGGCACCAAGAATGATGATCTTCGCCATGACTCCACTCTCCCCGCAGATATTTCGTTCAGGATGCGCATTCGCACCGGATGGCGCGTTGACTCAGGTCAACAATCGCCCTTGAAACACTCTTTTCTAAATTAGCAGTAGCTTATTTAGAAGAGGATGGTAAAGTCAACCAACTGAAAATCCGCTGGAACGACAGCCTCCGGAGTCGTCACGATGTCCCCAACATCCAAGATTGACCTGGCCGCCATGCAGGCGAGCTCTGAAGATGCCTCGCGGCTGCTCAAGGCACTCGGCAACGCCCAGCGCCTGCGCATCCTGTGCCTGCTGGTCGATCACGAAATGTCGGTGGGCCAGATCAACGAGCAACTGCCTGACCTCAGCCAGTCGGCACTGTCACAGCATCTGGCCAAGCTGCGCGAAGAAGGGTTGGTGCAAACACGTCGCGAAGCGCAAACCATCTGGTACACGCTCGAGCACGGCCCCACCGAGCAGATCATCAATACGCTCTACGGCATCTACTGCGCACCATCCAGCGACACGCTGTGCGCGGCCGGACCGGCAAAGCGCAAGGCAAAAAAACCGCCCGCGCGCTAGCCGCCAGCAATCGCAACAGGGCCTGACCACAGGCAAAGGTCGAGGCCTCTATTCGCGTCAATGGCAATAACCCGCCACCGCCACGTTCCACGGTGGTCGCTTCCTCTGGCGCAGAGGATGAAGCGCCTCAAACGAGGTACTGCCCGCCGTTGACTGAAAGCGTGGCACCGGTGATGAAACCGGAATCGTCATGCACCAGAAACGCGACCGAGTGGGCAATTTCGTCGACACTCGCCAGGCGGCCCACCGGAATCTGCGCCACGATGCTGTCGAGTACCTTGGCATCGAGCTTGGCCACCATGTCGGTAGCCGTGTAGCCGGGTGCCACCGCGTTGACCGTAATGCCCTTGCGCGCCGACTCCAGTGCCAACGACTTGGTGAAGCCGATCATGCCGGCCTTGGCGGCGGCATAGTTGGACTGCCCGAGCTGGCCCTTCTGTCCATTGACCGAAGACACATTGACGATGCGCCCCCAACCCCGCGCGCGCATGCCGTCGATCACTGCGTGAGTCATGTTGAAGCAGGAGCCAAGGTCGTCATCGAGTACGCTGCGCCACTGCTCGAGAGTCATCTTGTGCAGAGTGGCATCACGGGTCACGCCGGCGTTGTTGATCAGGATATCCACTGCCTGACCAACTTCTTCCTCGACCTTCCTCACGCCCGCCTGGCAGGCATCGAAATCAGCGACATCCCACTTGTAGACCGGTATGCCGGAGCCGGTCATGAAGGAGCGCGCCACCGCATCATCACTGTGATAGGTGACGGCGACGCGGTAACCATCACGTTTCAGGCGATACCCGATGGCGGCGCCGATGCCGCGCGTACCGCCAGTGATCAGGGCCAACTTGCTCATCTGACTTTCTCCGGGATTCACGGGGTTGGGATGGCTGGTGAAGCTGGTCGTTGCCTTACGCCACTGCTTCAGCCTGGGTCAATGGCAGCTCGTGCTCCAGCATCAACGAAACTCGACAACAGGCGACCAGCTCGTCGGCCACGCTGCCGTGGGGCAAACTCGTTCTCGATCCGGTGCCATGCGCGCCACAAACGATGAGATCAGCCGCCACGGCATCGGCGGCGCACAGGATCTGCTGTGCAATTGAACGACGCCGCTCGTTCGTCACCAGCACGGCACTGGTACCGAGCAGATCCTGCTCGCAGGCCAGCGCGACCGCATGATCGAGCAAGCTGTCTCCCACCACATGCATCGCGTGCTGGGCATCGTCGAATGACGCTTGCTCCTGCGCGCGCTGAATCACATGCACGAAATGAATTTCAGCCCGATGATCAGCAGCGATTGCAATCGCCCTCAGCAACGCCCGCTCTGACGCCGGACTGCCATCCACTGGCACCAGTACTCGCGTGAACTCGTTCATCGCCACACTCCATGACCTGATTCTTCACTCTGCTCTGCTCCGCCCCGGCAGCGGCTAGTGGTGCTTGCCGGCCCGCTCGGCACCGGCGGACTTGGCCGCAGCAGCATTGGCGCGTGTCGTCGATTCCACCGCCGCGATGACCGGCTTCAAACCGTCATTCATCAGTTTGGTGGCGCTCTCGAACGATTTCATGAAGCTGTCCATCCACGGGTTCGCTATCGTCGGCTGCGGCGCGGCCAGTTGCGCGGCTTCACGACTGGCGGTCTGCAGGCCCGCGAAGGTGTCGCCACCGTAGGCCATCGCAAGCCGCAGGATTTCCGCGTAGGCCGCGGCGGTTTCTTTCGTCAACTCGCCCGCGCGGGCACTCTGCTTGGCGAAACTCTCGCTGATCGTCTGCATGGATTTCTTGGCGATTGCGGCCGGATCCTGTCCGGACTGGCCAGTGGCACCCTCCGCAAGGTCATGCAGCAACCCGTGGATCACCTCGACCTGGGCGTCACTGATGCGCCGACGCTGATCGAGCAACTTGCTGGTGAACAGGAACGTGTTGGCAATGTGGTTCTTGTGCAGCATCTTGAGTTCATCGAGCTGGGTCGTGGAAATCATGGAAAGCCTCCGGGCGCGGTGGATTGATCGAAAAACGGCATGACTCCCGACGGGAGCTGTCGGCGCATGGGCAACGCCCGGCTGAAGCATGCAAACGCCGTCACCCCCATGCACGCAGCATGGACAGACTGGCCACGCCGTGCTCTCACCGAACACTCCATGAACACGTCAACCATAGCCCCGGAAATAGCTTCCCATATTGAGCTGGATCAATTCGGATCGGGATTGCCGAGGCTAGATTGAAACGGCTCACGATCCATCACCCAGGCCAGGCACGGTCCGGCCAGCGGCGTGTGACAGTGTCAGTTACGTGACAACCCGATCCCGCACAGGAACTCCCGCATGTCCCCGAAGGCTACCGCTCCCGCCGCGCCCAATATCAACGTGCCGTTTTTCTGGCCGGTCACTCTCGCGACGGACATGGCCCAACAGGGGCTGAAACTGGTCTCACACAACGTCAAGTTCCTCGACGAGGAGCTGCGCCTGCATGGCGGCATCAAGCCCGCGCTCGCCACCGCCCACAGCATCCGTCTGAAGCTGCGCACACTGGACCTGTGCGACTACTCGGTGCCGCATGCCCGCGGCATCCCTACCCTGGTCGATGCCCCCTATGCGGGCCACACCTCGATGATCGCCGACTACCACGACGGCCAGAGCCTGATGCAGACCCTGCGCAACAGCGGTATCGGGCACCTGTACCTGACCGACTGGCACTCGGCCACGCCGGACATGAAAGACCTGGAGGTCGACCAGTACCTGGCCGAACTGCTTGCCTGCATCGACGACCTCGGCGGCCGGGCCCACCTGGTCGGCTTGTGCCAGGGCGGCTGGCTGTCGGCGATGCTGGCCGCGCGCTACCCCGACAAGGTCGCCAGCCTGGTGCTCGCGGGCGCGCCGATTGATACCCATGCCGGCAACGGCCCGCTGGTGAAGATGGTCAGGAAGAGCCCGGTCAGCTTCTACCAGGATCTGGTCGACAGCGGCGGTGGCCTGATGCTGGGCAAGTACATGCTGGCCGGCTGGAAGAACATGCACCCGCAACAGCACTACGTGCAGGACCATATCGACCTGTACGAACACGTCGACGATCCTGCCTGGCTGGCCAAGACCGAAGCGTTCGAGCGCTGGTACGAAAACCCGCTTGACCTGCCCGGCCGCTGGTACGTCCAGGTCATCGACCAGTTGTTCAAGCAGAACCTGCTGGCCAAGGGCGAGTACGTGGCGCTGGGACGCAAGCTGGACCTGAAGGCGATCACCTGCCCGCTTTACCTGCTGGCGGGCGAGAGCGACGACATCACCGCGCACGAGCAGGTGTTTGCTGCCGAGAGCTTGATGGGTACGCCGAAAGCCAAGGTCTGCAAGCGCACCGTTCCCGGTGGCCACGTCGGCCTGTTCATGGGTGGGCACAACCTGAAAGAGGTATGGCCGGAAATTGCCGCGTGGATCATCGCGCAGACGCCGAACAGCTGAGCGATGCGGTTAACGCTCCGTGCCGCTCCTGCAAATCGGGCGACGCGTGCGAAGCGCGTCACGACTACTGGGAGGTCAACGCATCCGGCTGTTCATGTGCCTGCCGTCGACCGAGCCAGGTTGCCACCGGCACGCACTCGATGATGCGACCCTGCTCCATCGTCGCCACCTCATCGACAAGGCCGGCCAGACCACCCAGCCGGTGGGTGATCAGCAATACGCTGCGGCCGCTCATGGCCGCATCCAGTGCCGTGTAAAGCTGGGCCACGGTGCCCGCGTCCAGACCTTCGGTGGGCTCGTCCAGCAGCAGGATCGGCGGATCGGCCAGCAAGGCACGTGCGATCGCGATGCGCCGCGCCTCACCGCCGGACACGCGGATGCCATCTTCGCCCACCCAGGTGCGCAGGCCCTGCGGCAGGCCAGCCACGTAGTCACTCAATTGCGCCTGTTCGATCGCCTGGTCGAGCTGCGCCGCGGTGGCCTCCGGTCGCGCCAGCCGCAGGTTGTCGCGCAGGCTGGCGTCGAACAGGTACGGCCGCTGTTCGACTACCGCGATCTGTGCACGCAGGTCGTCGCCATGCCAGGCATCGAGCGGCGTTCCCCCGAGGGTTGCCGTGCCTTCGCTCGGATACAGCCGGGTCAGTGCGCCGATCAGACTGCTCTTGCCCGCGCCGGAGGCACCGACCAGGGCGATGCGGCGACCCTGCGGCAGATCGAGGTCGACGCCATCGAGTACCCACGGGCCCTGTGCACCGTAACGCAGGCGCAGGCCGCGCAGGCTCAGGTCGTGCTGCTCGATCGACGGCGACGGCCGGTTCGGCTCGGGCACCGGCACCGGCGTGTCAGCCAGCGCAAACACTCGCCGTGCCGACACCAGGGTGGACGCCAGTTGCGCCCAGGCCTCGGGCAAGGGTGCGACAGCCTCGAAGGCAGCCGGCACCAGCAAGGCCAGCATCACCAGATCCGGCCCGACCAGCAGGCCGCCGCGCAGCGCCGACAACCCGAGCAGCAGTGTGCACACGCCTGCCAATTGGGCCGACAGCATCACCCCGGCACTGCCCAGCGCCTGCAGTCGATCGACGCGGCGCTGCGCCAGGCGCTGACGCGCCAGCACGGCGGCGAAGCGCTCGGCATGCGCCTCTTCGGCGCCGTAAAGCGCCAGCTCGGCGCGACCGCGCAGACCGTCCGCAGCCAGCGCCCGCATGGTTTCATTGCACGCCACCACGGTGGCGCCCGGCTTGCTGCCCTGGTGCAGCGCCCAGGCGGGCAACAAGCCGCCGCCGAACAGAAACAGCAGCAACAGTGGCAGGGCGAGCCACGGCAGGTAGATCACGCTCGCCAGCACCGCCACCAGCATCACCACGACGGCGAGCAGCAACGGGATCAGCACACCGAGATAGGCGTGCTCCAGCGCATCCACGTCTGCGCGCAGGCGCGAGAAAAGTTCGGCGCTGCGCAGCTCACCCAGAGCCGCTGGCGCCAGCGGCACCAGCCGTCCAAACAGCCACACGCGCAAGCGCGCCAGCATGCGCAAGGTGGCCTCATGCGTCACCAGCCGCTCGGCGTAGCGCCCACCGGTGCGCAGGATCGCAAACAGGCGGATCAGCGCCGATGGCGTGTAGTAGTTGATCGCTGCACCACCGGCACCAACCAGGGCCATGCTGGTGATGAAGTAACCGGCGGTCGCCAGCAGGCCGATGCCGGACAAGCTGCTGAGTACGGCCAGCGCCGCGCCGAAGACCATCCAGCCGCGCTGTTCGCGCATCAGCCCGGACAAGCGGCGCAGTACGGCGAAGCTGCTGTCGGCGGAAGCTTGCGTGCGGCTCATGCGGCGCAGTCCGCCGCCAGCAGGCGGGCAAAGGCACCATGCACCGTGCGCAGTTCGCCAACCAGGCCGTGCTCGACGATCCGCCCATCGGCCAGCACCGCCACCCGCGCGTCATCAGCGAGGTTGTCCAGTCGGTGGGCGATGCGAATGACCGTGCGACCTTCCGACAACGTATCAATGGCGGCATCGATGGACGCCGCCGTGGCGGCATCCAGATGCTGCACAGGCTCGTCCAGCAGCAGCAGGGGCGCGTCGCGCAACCAGGCGCGAGCGAGTGCCAGACGCTGGCGTTCGCCACCGGACAGACCATGACCATGTTCACCCAGCGGCGTATCCAGCCCTTGCGGCAAGCGCGCCACCACCGATCGCAGCGAGGCGGCTTTCAGGGCGCGCTGCAAGCGGGTGTCGTCGGCGGTCGGTGCGGCGATCAGCAGGTTGTCGCGCAAGCTGCCGTGAAAGACATGGGCGCGCTGCGACACCCAGCCGATGTGCTGGCGCCACGAATTCATGTCGAGCGAGGCCAGCTCCTGGCCATTGACCCGGATGCGTCCCCGCTGCGGCGAGGCAAAGCCCATCAACAGGTTGAACAGCGTGCTCTTGCCGCTGCCGCTGCTGCCAACCAGGGTCAGGACCGTGCCCGCTTCAACTTCGAGCTCGAAGTCGTGCAACACCATGCGTTCGGGCTGGTAGCCAAAATCCACCTGCTCGAAGGCCAGCGCAATCTGCCGCGCCGCGAAGATCACCGGCGCTGTCGCCACCGCGTCAACCTGCGTCGTGACGTCGGGCACGGCCAACAACGTCACCAGATCCTCGGCCGCTGCCGCGGCCTCCATCCGACGGTGCCGCTGGGTACCCAGCGCGCGCAACGGCAGGAACAGTTCCGGTGCCAGCAACAGCACGAACAGTCCCTGCTCGAAACCCAGCGTGCCCCACATCAGTCGAAAGCCGATCAACACCGCCAGCACCGCGATACTTACCGTGGCAAAGAATTCCAGCACCAGCGCCGACAGAAAGGCGATGCGCAGCACCGCCATGGTTTCCTGCCGGTAAGCCTCGCCGCTGGCAGCCAGCAGCGCCTCCTCGCGGGCGCTGGCGCGACACAGGCGCAAGGTGGTCAGGCCGGAAAGTGCGTCCATGAAGCGCGCACCCATGCGCCGCAGCCGCGACCAGCGCCGCTGGCTGGCGCGTTCGGCAGCGCCGCCGACCAGCACCATGAACAGCGGAATCAACGGCGCCGTCAGAACCAGGATCAGCGCCGACCAGGGATCGGCAGGCAAGACGGCCAGCAGGATCACCAGCGGGATCACGGCAGTTAGCGCTACCTGCGGCAGGTAGCCGGCATAGTACGGAACCAGCGCCTGCACGCCATCCACGCAACGGGTAACGATATCGCCGCTGGATTGCTGCACGGCCCAGCGTGGACCAAGCTGTCGCATGCGCTGTTCCAGCGCGCTGCGCACGTTGTCGCTCACCTGCGCGCCCGCGTCGAAGGTGGTACGCCGTTGCCACAGACCCAGCGCAAACCGGGCCAGCGCAATCACCACCAGCGCAGCCACGAAAAGCCATAGCTGAGCCAGGCCGGCTCCGGCCAGAACGGCCCGGGCGAGCACATGCGCCACCAGCCATGCACCGATACAGACGAGCACCGCCTGCGACCCGCCAACAACCACGCCGGCGGCCAGCAAACGCCGTACCGGACGGGCCTGCTCACGCAACCAGGACGATGTCGAAACGGTCATCAGACATTCCAAAATGCGGGGCCGGCACAAGGCCGGCCCCATTGAGCGCCTCAGTTTACATCCCGCTTCAGGCGCGCTTGGTGCTTGCCCGCACGTCTGTCGCGAGGAGGACGGCATGCTCCTCCTGAGCATCGAGCATGGCACCACCGGCAGCCGTCACCAGCACGATCATGCCGGTACCGACCAGCCAGGCGAAATACCACGCCCCGGAATCACCCAGAACAACCGCCAGCACAATCACGATCAACGCGATCAGCATGAAGAGAACAAACAGCAGAAACGTTTTCATGGACAGTCCTCAGAGGCTGTGAAAATTTGAACGCCGTAGCGAGAGCGTCGCCAGGCGTTCGTGACAAGGTGCACTGCGGGCAAGTCCGGGGAGTTTGGTGAGCCAAATGACCCGGATTTGCCGGTAGTGCGCCGCCGACACGGACGTCTGACGGCGGTCGCAGTAGGTGGGCGATTTTTCACAGCCTCTCAGTAGCTGTGTTCATCGGCGGCGACATGCTCGGCCTTGACCTTGCCACGCATCACGTAAAAGGCCCAGCTGGTGTACCAGACGATCAGCGGCACGAAGACCAGCGCAAACACGAACATCCAGGTCAGGGTCAGCTGGCTCGAGCTGGAGTTCCATACCGTCAGACTCTGCGCGGGCACGCTGCTGGAAGGCAGCAGAAACGGGAACAGCGCCACACCGGCGGTGCCGATCACACCGATCCATGCCAGCGCGCCGAACCACCAGGCAAGGTGCGAACGACGGGCGCCAGCGGCCAGCAGGCCGACCAGCATGCCGGCGAAACCCAGCACCGGCAGCAGCCAGAGCGCCCCATGGGCGTGGAAATTGGCGAACCACGCGCCGTCAACCTGACTCACCACCTGCTGCAGCGGTGTCTGCGGCACACCGGCACCCGGGCCGCTGGTCAGCACATAGCCCTGCATGCCGCGCACCCAGAAGCCGCCAACGGCGAACAGCACCATCGCCAGCACCGCCGACACGCGCGCCAGCGTACGGCCACGCTCGTAGATCACGCCTTCGCCGCCATTCATCAGGGTCACCGAACCCATGAACACCGACAGCGAAGCCGACAGCAGACCGCACAGGATCGCGAACGGGTTGAGCAGGGCCAGGAACGAGCCGGTGTAGGTCGAGGTGATATTCCAGCTGAAGTGAAACGGCACGCCCTCGAACAGGTTGCCGAACGCTGCACCGAACACCACCATCGGTACCAGGCCGCTGACCACCAGCGCCCAGTCCCACATGCCGCGCCAGCGGGCCGACGGCAACTTGCTGCGGTATTCGAAACCGAGCGGGCGAACCATCATGCTCCACAGCAACAGCAGCATCACCACGTAAAAGCCCGAGAACGCGGTGGCGTAGATCAGCGGAAACGCCGCGAACACGGCACCACCGCCAAGCACGAACCACACCTGATTACCCTCCCAGTGCGGACCGATGATGTTGAGCGCCACGCGGCGCTCCAGATCATTGCGCCCGACATAGCGCAGGATGGTTCCCACGCCCATGTCCATACCCACCATCACGGCCAGTCCGCTCAGCAACACGCCGAGCAGCAGCCACCAGACCACCTGAAACACGCCATACATTTCCATCGCTCAACCCTCCGCCTGGCCGGCCAGCCGGCCGCCAGTCGCGCTGTTACCGTGAACGGGACCGCTATCCCAGTCGGCGTCATCATTGTGCGGCTGCTCTGGACCCTGGCGGATCGCGCGCACCATCAGATACATCTCGGCGATGATGAACACGGTGTACAGGCCGACAAAGCCCACCAGAGAGAAAATCATGTAGCCGACACTGTGGGTGGAGGCAGACATCCAGGTCGGCAGCAGCTCATACACGGTCCATGGCTGACGTCCGAGCTCGGCCACCAGCCAGCCGGTTTCGCAGGCCAGGAACGGCACCGGGATCATCCACACCGCCAGCTTCAGAAACCAGCGCTGGCGCTCGATGTGGTTGCGCATGCTGAAGATCACCGCGAGCACGAAGTACGCCAGCATCGCCAGGCCCATCGCCACCATCGCGCGGAACGACCAGAAGATCGGCGCCACCTGCGGAATGGTGTCCTTGGCCGCCATGCTGACCTGCGCATCGGTGACCTTGCTCACGTCCTCCGAATAGCGCTGCACCAGGAAACCAAAGCCGAGATCCTTTTCGTGCGCGCGGAACTGGGCCAGCGCATCGGCATCACCCGGCGTGCTCGACAGCGTCTGCAAGGCCTCGACCGCCGGAATGCCGTTCCTGATGCGCTCGGCTGCCTGTTGCTCCAGCTGGTCCACGCCGGGCACGGTGCCATCCATGGAATGGGTCACCAGCAGCGACAGCGCATAAGGTACCTGCACCTGGCCGTGATTTGCCTGATCCTTCTGCGACGGGAAGGCGACCAGGTTGAACGGCATCGGCGCCGGCTCGCTCTTCCACAGCCCTTCCATCGCGGCGAGCTTGGTCGGTTGTGCCTGGCCACCGACAAAGCCCAGCGCGTCGCCCAGCGTGATCACGCCTGCCGTGGAGAGCACACCGAACAGCACCGCCATGCGGAACGAACGACGTGCCAGCTCCATGTGGCGATTCCTGAGCATGTACCACGCGCTGATACCGGCCACGAAGATCGCGCCGGTGACATAACCGGCAATACTGGTATGCACGAACTTGGCCTGCGCGTCGTGGCTGAAGATCAGCTCGGACAGGCTCGCCAGCTCCATGCGCATGGTGACGGGATTGAAGTGCGCGCCTTCCGGCGCCTGCATGAAGCTGTTGGCGATCAGGATCCACAGCGCCGACAGGTTCGAACCGAACGCCACCATGTAGGTCACGGCCAGATGCTGGCCACGCCGCATGCGATCCCAGCCAAACACCATCATGCCGACGAAGGTGGCTTCGAGGAAGAACGCCATCAGGCCTTCGATCGCCAGCGGCGCGCCGAAGATGTCGCCGACGAAGCTCGAATAGAACGACCAGTTGGTGCCGAACTCGAACTCCATGGTGAGGCCGGTGGCCACGCCGAGGGCGAAATTGATCAGGAACAGCTTGCCCCAGAACTGGACAATGTCCTTGTAGATCTGCTTGCCGGTGGTGACGTAGACCGTCTCCATCGCCGCCAGCATGAACGACAGTCCAAGCGTCAGCGGTACAAACAGGAAGTGGTACAGCGCAGTGGCAGCGAACTGCCAACGCGACAGATCGACGACAGTGATGTCATGCATGGTGAAAGCTTCCCGACGGTGGTTTGGACGGACACAGGCTCATCAGCGTGTTCGCTCCATGAAACTGGAGAAGTGTGAATGACGGGGACGTGAGGCATCGCGCGCACGCCAACCGGGCATGGCGGAGTGCGCGCTGACCATCGCCCCTGAACGATGGTTTGATCATTGCAGAACTCAACATGTACTTTTCCGATAAAAGTCGGCGCAGCAGCGAACACACCGTGCGCAGGTCATGGCCCTCGACCGGCGCGCTTTGGCCTCGAACCGGTCCTGCAGAAGTCTGTCGGGTGAATCGATTCCGCATATTGACTCTAATCAATATCAGGCAAGCAAGATATTGGACTGTGCGCTTGTGACGCACGCGTGGGCGAGCGAAAACTGCTCATGGTCGCCCTGCCGGCGTGCCGGGCAAGTGCGCCTGTGGCATCCGGTCGCAGCTGCGGCTTTGCCCCTGCAAATTGACCTCGATCAAAAGGTCACGGGCGAGTGCTTCGCAGAATACGCGCAGACAACCAACCCAAGGAAAACACCATGAAAGCCCTGCTCCCCCTGCTCGTCGTCGCCGGTCTGGGCCTGTGCGCCGCCAGCCCCGCCCATGCCGATGACAACTGGATCATCCACGTCGGCGCGCATATGGTCGACCCGGCGTCCAACAATGGCACGCTGGCAGGCATGAAGGCCGACATCGGCAGCGATATCAAGCCGACGGTGAGCCTGGAGTACATGTTCACGCCGTCCTGGAGCGTGGATCTGCTCGCCGCCGTTCCGTTCCAGCACGACGTTCGGCTGAATGGCGTGAAAGCGGCCACCACCAAGCAGCTGCCGCCGACCATCGGCGTCAACTATCACTTCATGCCGGATGCGAAGGTGTCGCCCTTCATCGGCGCCGGAATCAACTACACCCGGTTCTTCACCACCAAGGGCACTGGCCCGTTGCAGGGCGCGGTGGTCAAGATCGACAACAGCTGGGGCGCTGCCGCGCATGCCGGCCTGGACGTCAAGCTGGCGCCCAACTGGTTGTTCACCGCTGACGTGCGCTGGATCAACATCGGTGGTCACGTACACGTCAATGGCACCGATGTCGGCAAGGCCAAGGTCAACCCGCTGGTCTACGGCTTCAGCTTCGGCTACCGCTTCTGACGATTACCCCAGCGCCAGACTCGCCAGTCGCCTGTACTGCAGGGCACCGGTGGATCTGGCCTTTTTTTGGGGGGAGCCTGACGCCGCCCTTCGCCCCCACGGATCAGCTCAGAACGCGTCCCTGCTGTTCCGATTGATTTGAATCAATACCCCTCGACACCGAAACATTGACCATGGGTCAATGATGGCCCGTCCGTCGCTGGTTGTCGGCAGGCAGTTGTGCAGTCAGTGCAGCGGCGCGCCCCGTCAGTGACCACGCACGGTTCGATCTGGCCGTCATCGAAACTCTCGACTGGGAGCCCTTGCCCGGCAAGCAGCTTGCGAAACGGTTGAAAAGCTCAACTGATGCCTCTCGCCCGGCCATACCCCCGGTCACCTGACGTCGGCCCTGCCACCTGATCGGCCAAAACCGGTCGAAAACGCTGCCTCATCCAGCTGATCCTCACTCGAAACGGGAGCCCGCGCCATGAAAGACATTCTGATCTACACGGAAAATTTCCAGGACTGGTCGCCCGCCGTGAGCTACGCCGCAGGCCTCGCCGCCACACTGGACGCCATGCTCACCGGTATCTACGTGTTCGCGTCGCCGATGGCCAGCATGCCACCCTACGATGCGCCTGGCGTAATGGCGAATCTGCTCGAAACCATCCGTGAGCTGGAGAACGATGCATTCGCTGCCGGCGACTCTTTCGTCGCCAGGGCGAACCAGTCGGGCGCACGGCGTGCCGCGTGGCAAGTAGCCACCGGCTATTTGCCGGGCGTACTCGAACGCATCGGCAACTGGCAGGACCTGCTTGTCATCGAACGCACAACCAACGCGTCGTCGGGCAGCACTACTGCCGTCAGCCATATCGTGCTGACTGCCGGACTACCGTGCATCACGCTTCCCCCGAACTATGAAGAAGGCTTCTCGCTGGATTGCCTCGTACTGGCCTGGAACGGCTCGGTGGAGGCGGTTCGCGCAATCCATACAGCTCTGCCGCTGATCTTGCACGCCAAACGTGTGGTGCTGTTGCAGGGCGAGCTCCGACCTGAATTCGACATCAATCAAATTGGCTGGCGGCCTGAATTCGATATTTCCCGCTACCTGCGGAAGCACGGCGTGGAATTCGAGCTGCAGGCATTGGCCAAGGGCGGACATGAGGCGGGTAGAGCCTTGCTCGACGCCGCCTCAAAACATGGCGCCGACCTGCTGGTCATGGGCGCCTGGGGCCGCACGCGCTTCAGCGAATGGATGCTGGGTGGCGCCACGCACCACGTTCTCAACCATGCCGACATACCGGTACTCATGCGGCATTGATGGCGCGCGTGCGGAAATGCGACCGACGATTGCCACGGACCAGGGCTGGCAGGACCGGGCCGCGACGACTTCGGGTTCGACAGTTGATGCAGGTCAACATGCTTGCTGCGCAGATGATTCAATCTTCCGACAGGTCAAGCGGCATTCAAACACCTCGAAAGGAGTGAAGCTGCCATGTATTCGACGTTGATGGTCTATCTCGAACCAGGCCGTGGCAATACACATGTCCTCAAGGTTGCGCGGGATCTCGCCGAGCGTTCCGGGGCAACTGTCATCGGTGTTGCTGCGAGCAGGCTCATGCAGCTCGCCTACACCGTGACTGGCTTGTCGGGCGACATCTTCGAACTGGATCGCCAGGAAATTGATCGCGGCATGGACGCTGCCGGGCAGGAGTTTCGTGCAGCCTTCCAGGGCACCAGGTGCCAACTCCAATGGCGCACCATCGTGACCACCGACCCACCAGTTCGCCAGCTCGCCAGTCAGGCGCGCAGTGCCGATGTGCTTGTCGTCGGGGCCGATCGCAGCGAGTCGAGGCCCGGCAGCACCCATGACATCGACACCAGCGATCTGGTCATGCGTAGCGGCCGTCCGGTGCTGATCGTACCGGCGCGTATCGACAACTTCCCTGCGCAGAATGTGATCGTCGCCTGGAGCGATTCACGCGAAGCGCGCCGCGCGATAGCCGATGGGCTTCCACTCTTCCGGGCCGCCAGCCGCGTACTGGTGGTCCAGGTCGCCGCCGCCGACCACATCGCCGCGGCACGTGAAGGTCTCGCTGATGTCGTCGGCTGGCTGAAACGACACGGCATTGAGGCAGAGGCCATGGCAGCTCCCGAAACGGGTGACCACGCACTGCAGCTCGCCGCCATTGCCAGCAACGAAGCTGCTGACCTGATCGTAGCCGGCGCTTACGGCCATAGCCGACTCCATGAATGGGCACTGGGTGGCGTCACCTATGACTTGTTGTTGCGTTCCAGGATTCCGGCGTTGTTGTCGCACTGACCGCTTGCTGCGTGTGCCGGAGGTTTGCAGCGCCCCTGCCCCGGTGAGCATCCAAGCCTG
This sequence comes from Rhodanobacter sp., assembly GCA_041663105.1. Taxonomy (GTDB): domain Bacteria; phylum Pseudomonadota; class Gammaproteobacteria; order Xanthomonadales; family Rhodanobacteraceae; genus Rhodanobacter. The sequence goes on along the minus strand of JBAZRB010000003.1, from coordinate 35,028 downwards.
CTTGGCGATCGGTTGAACGGGCAACGCTGAAACTACTGTCCAAGCGACCTTTGTTGAGTCGCAAGATGATCCGCGTCTGAACCGCCCATCGCAGTGGCCTAGCATCTATGGGAATGCGCAGACCTGCCACGGCGCTTGATCCTGCCTGGACCAACCCATCCGGGGCAATCAGCGGGCTGAGGAGTTCAACCGTCTCGAAAATCAAAATTTTCGGGCTGGGGTCCTGCCGTCCGCAGGCACAATCGATAGCCGCTGACCGCGGTGTCGCGCCCGCACAGCTCGATGAGCACGAGTTCGACGACGGCGAGCACAAGGCCCTACCGCTGAAAAGCGGACGTGGCGCCGGCGTCCAGCGGACCTGGGTTTGATGGAAGAAGCGGCACAGCTCTGGCGTCGTGTCCGGAGACACCTTGTTTGCCGATGTTGCCGGGCGCTGCGTCGTCATCGTCGATCACCTGATCGGCACCGGCACAGGAACCACCCTGTTGAGCGCCGCCAGGGCCGCGCGCAATGCAGGAGCGCGCGCCGTACTCGCCGTCACCAGCCACGGACTGTTTGTCGGCTCCGCCGGCATGGCATTGGCCGACCCGGTGCTGGATCGCATCATCGTGACCGACAGCGTGTCGCCTTTTCGCCTGCAGGGGAGCCGGGCAGCAGCTTGCATTGAGATACTGCGGGCTGCGCCACTGTTCGCTCACGCGATAAGGCGCTTGGCGGGAATCAAGCGCCTGCGCCTGCAATGACCTCCACCACCAGCGAGGACTGAATATACGTCGGCAGGCGCTCTGCAAGAACGCACTGCGCTGACGAATTCTGCGAGGCTGAGGTCAAAAGGGCTCCCGACGGCTCAACCACTGATTCGCGCCAGCACGCACAAGGCAATCTGCAGGTAGTTGGTTGCGCGCGCGACCCAGGGGCCCCGGGCGCCAGTATCCGGATCGTCCAGATGCCAGATCGCGACCTTCGCACGTACAAAGGCGTTTTGAGCCTTGTGGAACTCGATCAATGATCGCGGCGGGTCGTCATCGCTGAGTTCTCGGTAGGCATCAAACAACCAGCGATCCGATGCAGGCTCGCCCAGACGTTCACACTCCATGACCAGAAACGACAATTCGTCAATGGGATCGCGCAAACGCAGCGTCCGGTCGAACTCGATGCAATCGATGATCGTCGGCGGTCGAGTCAGGTAGATATGCTCAGGTCGCAGATCACCGTGACCTTCCACGATGCGACCATCGTGCACGCGTGCATCGAGCAGGCCCGCATGCGACTTGATGCCTTCACGCAAACCCGCGGCAATCCCATCGACCAGCGGCTGATCAAGGCCGAATTCCGGCCGAACGAGCTCGCTGGCCGTGGCGTCAACCAGCCTCGCCAGGCGCTTTCTGTAACCCGCGGGCGTCCAGCGCGCGTGGGGTGCTCCGGCGAAGAACGGTACAAGTCGCTCGATTACGCAGCGGGCGTCGGCAGCATTGAATAATCCGTCCTGCAGGCGACACTTCACGGTCAATGCCGAACGGAGACGCCGCATCTTCACGAGCCAATCGACATATCGCCCATGACGATCAAAGGCCAGCCTGCCTGCACGATCGCAGCTCAGCGGTATCACGCCAAGATAGACGTCTTCCGCCAGGCGCTGATTGAGGCAAAACTCGCGCTCGCAGTAGCGTCGACGTGCGCCCAGCGATCTGTAGTCGATGATGTCGTGCTGGAAGGGCTTTTTCAGCTTGTAAACATGATTCTCGGTGAAGAAAAGCCAGGACATATGCGTTTCGAGCGCATCGACTCGCACGGGACTTTCTGGATAACTGGCCGGTAGACGCAGAAAATCAACCTTCGCCTTCAATCCAGGTTCCTTGGCCCGTTGTTGCGCTGGAACCCGCTCAGGCATAGACAGCCTCCTCCTGCATGCACCCCGTCATCCTGGCGCCACTCTCGCATCCAGAGACCTCCGCAGATGCCGGCTCATGGCATATCCATCAATTGAGTGCCTGGCCCTTGGCGTCGCCATGACCGTGTGGCTGGATGCTGCATACCACTCATCGCAGATGCATCTTGAACCAGTCGCGGCTCAGCTCGACCACTGCCTGCAAGGCACCCGGCTCTTCAAACAGGTGGGTCGCGCCGGGGACCACCTCGAGTGACGTTTCACAACGCATGCGGGCCTGCGCCTGACGGTTCAATTCAAGGACGTCGGTGTCCAGCCCACCGACGATCAGCAAGGTCGGCGCGCGTACCCGCGGCAAGGCCTCGGCGGCCAGATCCGGACGGCCTCCACGGGAGACTACGGCGGCCACGCGATCGCTCGCCGCGGCCGCCACCAAGGCCGCGGCCGCACCCGTGCTGGCACCGAACAGACCGAACGGAAGCTGTCCGACATCTTCGCGACGCCCCAACCAGTCGATCGCCTGGCCGAGCCGCTGCGCCAGCAAGGCAATGTCGAAGACGTTGCGCCGATCGGCAGCCTCCTTGTTGGTCAGCAGATCAAACAGCAACGTGGCGATGCCGCTGGTGCCCAGCGCTTCGGCGACCTGGTTGTTTCGTGGACTGAGCCGACCACTGCCACTGCCATGCGCAAAGGCCACCATGGCGCAGGCATTCGGCGGAACGCGCAGCAGGCCGGGCAGCCCGGGCGGGAATAGCCGGACCTGCTCGGCGGTGAAGCGAGGTGGCAAGTGATGCAAGTGCATGGAGATACCTGCTATGTCGGTGCGAACCCACTCTTGACCGCGGTGCCTTGCAAGGATGACGCAAGCGGCAGCAGCCTTACTGATCCAGATCAACTATCAGCGTGCTTCCAAAACAACCCGATCCCCAGCCTGTGCCGCAGTTGACCCAGATCATCCCGGCCACACGGCATGGGTAGCATCCTGCAACCTGAGGCGCGGGTTGGTGGCCCCTGCTCGTCGGATCGGCGACACGATCGGTACGATTGGCGAAGCCGCTTCCAACCCGGCAGGCCGGCCGATGGAGTGCTGCCATGAGCGTCAGAAATGCCGAGATCGCGACCATCTTCGAGGAGATCGCCGACCTGCTTGAACTGCAGCAAGCCAACCCGTTCCGGGTGCGCGCCTACCGCCAGGCGGCGAGCACCCTCACCGCGTGGCCAGAGCAGATGAGCGAGATGGCGGAACGAGGCAAGCAGTTTGATGAATTGCCGCATATCGGAAAGGATCTGGCAGGCAAGATCGCCGAGATCCTCGCGCGTGGCAGTTGCGACCAACTGGATCGGCTGCGTACCAGCTTTCCTCGCGGCATCGCAGAACTGCTCAATATCCCCGGACTCGGCCCACGGCGCGTACATACCCTGTATCACGAGCTCGGCATCAGCTCTCCAGCACAACTGCTTTGCGCGGCCCGCGAAGGTCGCATCCGGAGCGTGCCAGGCTTCGGCGCAGCCAGTGAACAGCGGATTGCCGAGGCAGCCGCCGGGTATATGGAGCGCGCCAGGCGCTGGCCGCTGGCACGCGTCACCCCCCATGTCGACGCACTGCTGGCTTACTTGCGGGCCGCTCCCAGCGTCACCGATGCGATGGTCGCCGGCAGTTATCGCCGGCGACGCGATACGGTGGGCGATCTGGACATCCTGATCGTTGCCACGCCAACCAGGCGACTATCGCAGTATCTCACCCGCTTTGACGAGGTCGATCACGTACTCTCGCAGGGAACGACACGAGCCAGTGTGGTGCTCAAGGACGGTCTGCAGGTGGACTTTCGCGTCGTTCGCACCACCAGCCTCGGCGCCGCGATGATCTATTTCACCGGCTCCAAGGCGCACAACCTCGCACTGCGCCGGATTGCCCGGACCCGCAAGCTGAAGATCAACGAGTACGGTGTGTATCGCGATGGCAACCGCGTAGCCGGCGACACCGAAGCATCGGTCTACAGCGCAATCGATCTGCCATGGATTGCACCTGAGTTGCGCGAGGACCACGGTGAAATCGAGGCCGCCCGCCGCAAGACTCTACCGAAACTTGTCGAGCGCACCGACCTTCGCGGCGATCTGCATGCGCACACCCACGCCAGCGACGGCAGGCAGAGTCTGCAAGAGATGGCACACGCGGCACACGCGGCAGGCCTCAGCTATCTGGCCATCACTGACCACTCCCGCAGCTTGAAAGTGGCAAACGGGCTTGATGCGCGGCGCCTGGGGGCACAGGTCGATGCGATCGACCGGCTCAACGAAAAACTTGATGGCATGGTGCTGCTCAAGGGCATTGAGGTAGACATCCTGCCCGATGGCCGGCTGGATCTGCCCGACGCCGTGTTGGCCAGCCTGGATCTGGTGGTCGCTGCCGTGCACAGCAGCCTGAATCTTTCGCGCGCACAGCAAACCACACGCCTGTTACGTGCCATGGACCATCCACATTTCAGCATTCTGGCGCATCCCAATGGACGGCTATTCGACACCCGCGGCCCGTACGAGCTGGACATGGAACGGATCATCCGTCATGCCAGCGAGCGCGGCTGCTTTCTCGAGCTGAATTCACAGCCAAATCGACTGGATCTGTTCGACATGCAGTGCCGCCAGGCCAAGAATGCGGGCGTAATGGTAGCGATCTCCAGCGATGCACATCACGGCAGCGACCTGCGCTGGCTAGCGCTGGGTGTGGATCAAGCCAGACGCGGCTGGCTTGAAGCCGGCGATGTGCTCAATGCGCTTCCGCTGTTGCAATTGCGTGCTCGGCTAGCTCAAACGATGGGAACCACAAGGTCCTGATCCCGGTCTCGCGTCGATCCAGTGGGGGTTCTCTTGGGCCGGTCGGCGTTTATTTGATCCTGGTCAAGACAGCCGCCGCACACGCACGCCACCCTGTCCATCGTGGTCGGCCAGACCATCCTCGCGGAGACCAGTCATGCGCATCGCGGATATTTGCACCCGCCAAGTGATCAGCATCGAAGCCGGCATAACCATCCGTCAAGCCGCCGAAATGATGCGCAAGCATCATGTTGGCGCACTGGTGATCACCCAACCGCCGAATGGCGAGCGCGTACCCACAGGATTCCTCACGGACCGCGATATCGTCATTTCGGTGGTCGCTGCAGGCATCAACACCGAGGCGCTCACGGTGGGCGACATCGTGAGCCAGGACTTGGCCACCTGTACTGAGAGCGAGGGCGTATTTGATGCGATCCAGACCATGCGCCGCCGCAGCGTGCGACGCCTGCCGGTACTCAATGGGAAAGGCGGTCTGGTGGGCATGCTCACCGCCGACGACATTTACTCCGCGCTCGGCACGCTCACGCATGACCTCAATGCGGCACTGACACGCGAGCAGGTACACGAAATGACTTCGCGCACCTGAAACACCCCACTTTGTGGAGTAACTCCGATGCCAAAGCCAAACCTTGTGGCCTGTTACTCGATGACCGGCAACACGCGAAGGATCGCCGACGAGGTCACCATCGCGCTCCAGGCCGATGGTGAGGATATCCGTGAGCTACACCCGCGACGCGGCCTCTCTGGTGTCCTGCGAGCCTTGTTCGATGCCCTCACTCGACGCGAACCACCCATCGAATCCATCAGGCGCGATCCGTCGGACTACGACCTGCTGGTTTTGAGCGGCCCGGTCTGGGCCGGACGCCTGGCTTCCCCGGTGCGAAGCTACGCACGACAGCATGCTGCAAAGGCACGCCGAATTGCCTTTATGTGTACGGAAGGTGGCCGTGGTGGGGAGCAGGCATTTGCGGAACTGAGCAGCCTGTGTGGCCGCACGCCCGAGGCGACGCTGGTGATCACTGCCGAGCAGATAAAGAATGCGAACTATCACGAGGCGGTGCAGCGCTTTGCATCAAGTCTGCTGCCAACGAAACTGACCTGATGAAAAAGCATGAGCACGCAGGAATCGGCATTTCCTCCTTGAGATCGGTCGCACTTTGCGAAATGCGTCCGGTCAATGTGAGTCAGCTTCAGCGACCGACCTGCAACGCTCTTCGACAAGTTTGAGGCACGCTGTCCGATTTGCGGCAAACCTGCCCGCCATCCGAAGGCAAAACCCGTTGAAGCAAGAGGCCATGTGATGACTCGCCGCGCACCTAGGGCAACCCGGCGAAACTCGGCTGATGCCGTCAATGGCCGTCATGGCGCAAGCACCCGGCTGGGGCCGGATTTTCCTGGCGGCATGCCTTCGGGCCTCTCGAGCAGCGAAGCCGCAGCCCGACTTCGACGCAACGGTCCCAACCTGTTGCCGCAAGCGCAAAGGATGCGCTGGCTGGGTACGCTCGGCAGTATCCTGCGCGAACCGATGCTGCTGCTTCTGCTTGTTGCCGCGGCGATCTACTGGTTGCTGGGCGATCCCCAGGAGGCGGCGGTACTGGGTGTCTCCGTACTGCTGGTGATCACCGTGACGGCCTATCAGGAACTGAAGTCGGAACACGCGCTGCAGGCCTTGCGCGACCTCAGCAGCCCACGTGCACGGGTACTTCGTGATGGCACGACGCGATGGATAGCCGCGCGGGAGCTGGTCACCGGCGACGTGATCCTGCTGGCCGAGGGCGATCGCGTACCCGCTGACGCCCGAATCTTTGGCGACAGCAATCTGCAGGTTGACGAATCGATGCTCACCGGCGAATCGGTTCCGGTGCGGCACCGCAGCGGCGCCACCATGGCGCATGAAGAAAACGATCTGCTTGGCGCGAGCACGCTGGTGGTCGGCGGCCAGGGTATCGCTGAAGTGATCGCCACCGGCACCGACACCACCGTGGGTCGAATCGGCGCCGCACTGCGCTCGATCCCCACCGAACCCAGTCCCATGCAGCGCGAGATGCGGCGGGTCGTAGCCACGCTCGCCGTGATCGGACTGGCCTCCTGCGCGCTGGTGGTCGTGCTGTATGTCAGCACCCGCGGCAACTGGCTGGAGGCGCTGCTGGCCGGCATCACCCTGGCCATATCCAATGTGCCCGAAGAGCTGCCGGTGGTGATGACGGTATTCCTGGCGCTCGGGGCATGGCGCATGGCTCGCCACCAGGCCCTTATCCGGCGGGCGCCGGCGATCGAGGCGCTGGGTGCCATCACCGTGTTGTGCACGGACAAGACCGGCACGCTCACCGAAAACCATATGGCCGTGACCGAATTGACCGCCGGTTCGGATACGGCGCCCCCGGGAACGGACCTTTCGACAGCGCTGCGCCGTGTGCTTGAGTGTGCGGATCTTGCCAGCCAGGATCGCTCGACCGACCCGATGGAACAGGCGATCCGGACCGCCGCGCGAGACAGCGAGGTGTCCGGGGGGCCGCAGCGGGAGCATGTCAGGGAATATCCGCTATCCGACAAATTGCTGGCCAAGGTCGAGGTATGGCGCACATCCGGGGCCTCCTCACTGGAGATCGCCGGCAAGGGGGCACCCGAAGCGATTGCCGATCTGTGTGAACTTGAACCGGCGACGCGCGCCCGGATGCTGGCCCAGGTCGATGGCATGGCCCGGCGCGGTCTGCGCGTGCTCGCCGTCGCGGAGGCCAGCTGGCCTGACGCCGAGAAGGCCCTGCCGGCGTCGGCACACGGCTTCCACTTCAGCTGGCGCGGCCTGGTCGGACTGGCCGACCCGCTGCGCGATGGTGTACCCGAGGCCATCGCCGAGGCCCGCGCAGCCGGCGTGCGCGTGGTCATGCTGACCGGCGATCACCTGCAGACGGCATGCGCGATCGCCGCTGCTGCCGGCCTGAGCACACGAGTCACCGCGCTCGGCACCGAGCTGGACGCACTGGACGATGAGGAGCTGAGCCAACGCGCGGCCGGCATCGACGTATTCGCCCGGGTGCGGCCGGAGCACAAGCTGCGCCTGGTGCGTGCTCTGAAGCAGGCCGGCGACGTGGTGGCCATGACCGGCGATGGCGTGAATGACGCGCCAGCGCTCATGGCCGCACACGTGGGTATTGCGATGGGTGGGCGCGGCACCGATGTGGCGCGCGAGGCAGCATCCATCGTGTTGCTGGATGACAATTTCGTCACCGTGGTGAAAGCGATCGAGCGAGGGCGCACGATCCACGACAATATCCTTCGCGCCGTGCGTTTCATCCTCGCCGTGCATGTACCCATCACGGGTATTGCGTTGCTGCCGCTGCTCATCGGTGCCCCGCTGGTGCTGTTGCCGCTGCATGTGGTGTTTCTGGAAATGATCATCGACCCGGCCTGCTCGATCGTGTTCGAGCGCGAGCCACCCGAGGCGAACGTGATGCGCCGTCCGCCACGCCATCCGACCCGGCATCTGCTGGATCTTGCCACCCTGCTCAGTGGCCTTGCCGAAGGCATGATCGTGCTGGCCGCTGTCGTCGGCATCTATGCCTTTGGCCGCCATATCGGCCTGCCGCAAGGCCAGTTGGCATCGATGTCGTTCGCGGCACTGGTCACCGGGAATCTGGGCCTGATCCTGCTCAATCGTTCGGGAACCAGCATCGTGCGCGCACTGCAGCGGCCGAATACCGCGTTCTGGCTGGTTTCCAGCGCTGCGCTCGGCCTGTTGATGACCGCGATCTGGGTAGACACGCCGGCTCGCTGGTTTCATTTCGCCCCCCTACCCGCTGGATTGATGGCGATCGCGCTTCTCTTGCCACTACTTTCGGTGCTCTGCTTCGATCTGCTTCGACGCGTTTTCCCGCTTTTTCGTCGCGGCACGTCCAGCGGTACCTCGTGACTTCTGGTCCACTTGACCTGCGTCATGACGAGGCGTCGATACCTTGATGGACACTGTGGCAAGGTTCGCCGCAAGGAGTCCGTCACGCCATGTCCATGCTGCCTTTTTCAGATCGAGTTGACGCTGCCCACCTGCTGGCACAGCGGCTGGCGAACTTTGCTGGCAGCCGTCCACTGATCCTGGCAATACCACGCGGCGCCGTGCCCATCGGCAGGGTTCTCGCCGACACCCTCGACGGCGAACTCGACGTGGTGCTGGTGCGCAAGCTGGGCGCCCCGTTTAACCCGGAGTTTGCGGTAGGTGCGGTTGATGAGGCAGGCGAGGTGCAGGTTGCTGACTATGCTGTCAGTGCCGGCGCGAGTGAGGCCTATCTGCGCGAGGAGGCGAAGCGGCAGCTGCTGCGTATCCGCCAACAGCGTCTGCTGTATGGCAAGGGCCGTGCGGCGAGGGATCCGCGCAATCGCGTGGTCATCGTCGTCGATGACGGGCTTGCCACCGGAGCAACCATGGCCGCGGCACTGACCTGGGTGCGCAAGCATGCCCCGAAGCGCTTGATCTGTGCGATTCCCGTAGCGTCGGCCGATGCACTGACGCGAATGACTGACCTGGCTGATGAGGTAGTCTGCCTGGCCACACCACCAAATTTCTCCAGCGTGGGCGCGCACTACCTGAGATTCGAGCAGGTCGAGGATGCCGAGGTTGTCGCCCTGTTGCAGCCGTCTTGACGGTGCAGAAGGGCGGACAACCTCACAAAAAGCGATCCCTAGTCGTGACGTGAGCGGGCGCTCAGCAATCCCGCCAAAAACAAGGTGACCGCCGCCGCGCCGACGATACCCCAGGGATTGTCATGCACATACCTTCCCGCCCGATCAGATGCCTTGCGCACGCGATAGACCACCTCATTTTCGAGTCGCGCCAGACGATCTCGCATCGCATGCAAGCGCCGACGAAGCCGTGCGTCTTCTTCACCTGCGCCCTCACCCACATCCTCCAACAGGCGTTCGATATCTTCGGCGATCAGGTGCAGGTCGTCTTTCAGTCGTTCGTTTCCCAAGCTGCTCATGCCAATCTCCTGTCAACGAGTGAACGGTGCTGACCATCTGCCTCGATATGCGCACACGGCAGCCCTGCGACCAACGTTAAACCGCAAGCGATGCCCCCCGTTTGATTCAGGTCAACCAGACGCCAATTGGCGACCTTTGCGGCAATAGCGTCTCGGAGCATCAACTATTGACCAAGGTCAATCGGCTGTTGTCCCTGCTCTCCAAAACAGAAACGAGCGCCCCCAATGTGGCGGCGAGCAATCTGCCTTGGCGAACACCTGTGACAGCATGCGTCGTCGGCGAGCTATGGCAAAACCTGACTGCCATTCCTGTTGCCGAACCGCATGCAAGCCTCCCGGTCTGATAGCGAAAAGCCTGAACTCCCATTTTTCAGTACCCTCGAAGGGCCATTCAGGCCGGTCGCGCATGTTCGTCCGACGTGTCACGACCCATATGCCAGCCTTCATTGTCCAGCGGCTCCACAGCCTCGGTCTCGTCCAGATGGAACACGGCATCGAACTGGCGAGGCAGAGTCGCCTCGAAATAGTGGCTGGCAAGTTCTGTCTGTGGCCGATACAACACGCCGATCGCACGTTCGAGCATGGGCCCTTGCAGGGCATGGGCAACCGGCGGCTCGGAAAGCGGCAGGTAGAATCTGTCCAGACGCGTGCGGTGGAACAAACCCTCATAGCTATCCTCGCGCGCCGGATTGACTACCTTCCGTTCGGCTGGCCCCTCCCACTCGAAGGCAGCGGTGACCGTTCCGGCACAGGTGGTGAATCCCACCAGAAACGCTTGCTCCTGGCCCATGTTCTGCCGCACGAGCTGTCCGACATTCCATTCTCCCGCTTCGGACATTTGCGTTGCGCGCGCATCGCCCAGGTGGGAATTGTGCGCCCAAACCACAATGCGACCCTTCCTGCCTTGCGAGCGCAGATGCCGATGCAGTGCGAACAAAGTCTGAGTCATATGCTGGTCGCGTCGATTCCAGCTACTGGCGCGAGAACCGAACATCTCACGGTAATACGCCTCGGCGCTCATCACGACGTGCGCATTGCATTCGGCGAAAAATTGTTCGTCGGAGGCCTGCCGTCCATCCAGCGCCACGTATTCCGGTGCGCGCCGCAACAACTCGGCCAACCGTTCCTGTACCACTGACCGACAATCGGGGCGAAGCCCCGCAACCACCTCATAGCCATAGCCTTGCGGATCTCGCACGTGATCCAGCGCCGCATATTGCCGCCGCGCGATACTGGCCTGCTCTTGGTCCACGCTCTCCAGGTAGGAAATCACTGCCTCAGCCGATCGGTACAGGCTGTACATGTCCAGGCCATAGAATCCCACCCATGCCTCAGCCGGGGACGAGGCATTGTGATTCTGCAGCCACTCGATGAAGCGCAGCACTTCGCTGTTGCACCACATCCAGCGAGGGAATCGCTGGAAATCGCCGAAGGCTTCGCGTGCCGTGGCATCACTGCCCTCCCCGCGCACATAACGATTCAGCCGATTCGCATCAGGCCAGTCAGCCTCTACCGAAACAGCATCAAACCCCTGTTCGACGATCAGTCGTCGTGTGATATCCGCCCGCATGCGATAGAACTCGCGGGTGCCGTGGGTGGCTTCACCCAGCAGGACAAACGTACGCCCCCCGATGGCCTCGAGGAGCGCATCATAGTCGTGGTCCAGACCATCCAGACGCACCGCAACCGAGCGGACTGCCTCAAGTGGATTGACAAACGCACCGTTCATGGGATGACGACCTTCCTGTGGCCAATGGGGATCACCAGCAGCCGCTTCGCACCAGGGCATCGATGCGAAACGGAAGCCTTGTGCCTCAACTCACTCTGATCTTGCGCGAGCTTCCATTCGCTCTTTTCGGCAGGCTGAGCGCCAACACACCATTGTCGTAGTGCGCATCCGCCTTGGCGCTGTCGAAATCACCGGGCAAGGTGAAGGAGCGATAGACCTTGCCGTAGCAACGCTCCGTGTAAATGGATTCCCCGCCCTCCTTCTTGTTGCTTTCGTGCTTGATCTCGGCGCTGATCGTCACCTGATTGCCATCAACGGAAACCTCGATGTCGTCCTTGTCAACCCCGGGTACGTCAGCCTTGATATGGAAGGCCTTGTCGTCTTCCATGACATCGATGCGCATGTCCGGGGTGGGATCGAGATCACGCCACATGGGACGTGAGGTCAATCCGCGAAACATGTCATCGAACCTGATCAGCGGATCCAGCGGGGTGGATGCCTTGAACGGATTCCAGCGTGTCATCGTTGTCATGGGATATCTCCTCAATAAATCAACGCGCAACTTTTCATGCACCGTCGATGTGACGCTGCGCCACGCCGCCATCGGCAACAAGCTGCGGGTGCATGAACGGATAGGTGGTTGAGGGTACGCGCGCGTCCAAGACGGGTTGTTGACCCAGATCAATTCCGGCCGCTGTCACGGCGGCACCGACGGCAAGAACGGGGCCGGTACGGCACCCTGCCTCTCCTGAACGATCATCCGGGCGAAACCTGAAAAGCGAGTGACTGGGCGCCATGCCACGCCAGCGAGAACGGCATTGCACGACAACAGCTTCTTCCATTGACTTGAATCAAGGGGATGCCCGGACGAGCCGTTCAGAATGACTGCACCGTACCGAAAATTTGCGCCCTGTCTGTCCAGACAAGTCGCCTGAACAGCTTCTCCCCGAAGATTTGCTGATGGTGCTATCCGCTCGCTGGCCACATGCCGGCAATCGCCTTCCAGGGGCGTCGGCCGGGCCCATCCGCAGCCTTTGTGCAAGGGGCCGACACGCGCCGTAATGGAGGGCACGGGCTGGTCGAGACCATCGGTGGTCGACTGCTGCCGCCGTATGGTCAATCCCGCCGTCAGTCACCGCGTGGCCGTCCAAACAGGAAGCGAAACATGAATGCCCGACTGAAACCGAAAGGAGCCCATCTCGTGACGCTCGCCTCGCCCGCCGCGGCGCCAGCCGTGCCGGTTGCACAAGACGAGCCTGATTCGCCCGCCGCGGGCCACATCGATCCCGACAGCGTTCTTCACGCCGCCGAAGCCAAGCTTACCCAGGGTCTCTCACCCACCGCGATGTGGCTGGCCTACCTGGACTGGAGCGCCCACCTGACCAACGCACCGTTCCGGCGCGCCGCGCTGATGCAGGCCATGATCGAGCAGTTCGCACGCTGGACTCAGGCGCTCGCTGGCCGACAAGTCATCGAAGCCAAACCGCGCGACCACCGGTTTGACGATCCGGCCTGGCAGCAGCCACCCTTTCGCATGCTGCAACAGAGCTTCCTGCTGCTGGAAGACTGGTGGACACGTGCCGCCGAACCGACCGCAGGGGTCAACCCGCACAGCGCCCGGATCGTCTCCTTCGCCGCGCGCCAGTGGCTCGACCTGCTTTCGCCATCCAACATCCCCTGGCTCAATCCGCAGGTGATCAACGCCACCCTGCAACAGTCCGGTGGCAACCTGCTCACCGGCATGAAGACTTTTCTCGAGGATGTACAGCGCCAGTCAGGCGGCGCGCCCGCTGACCATGAGCTGCAGGTGGGGCGCGACCTGGCCATCACCCCAGGCAAGGTGGTGTTCCGCAACGAACTGATCGAGTTGATCCAGTACACCCCGGCTACCGGCAAGGTGCATCCGGAACCGATCCTGGTGGTTCCGGCCTGGATCATGAAGTACTACATCCTCGACCTGTCCCCACACAACTCGCTGATCCGCCATCTGGTCAGCCAGGGTTACACGGTGTTCGCCATCTCCTGGCGCAACCCGGATGCCTCGATGCGCAATGTCTCGTTCGACGACTACCGCATCAGGGGACCGATGGCGGCACTCGATGCAGTGCAGTCGATCACCGGCGCCAGGCGCATCCACGGTTGCGGCTACTGCCTCGGCGGTACCTTGCTGACGATTGCCGCCGCCGCGATGGCCCGCGATGGCGACGATCGCCTGGCCAGCCTCAGCCTGCTTGCAGCGCAGGTGGATTTCACCGAGGCCGGCGAGCTGCAGCTGTTCATCAGCGAGGACCAGCTGAGCTTCCTCGACGACCTGATGGCCAGCCAGGGCTACCTCGACAGCCGCCAGATGGCCGGTGCGTTCCAGATGCTTCGCTCCAACGACCTGGTCTGGTCGAAGATGATCAACAACTACCTGCTGGGGCGGCCCACGCCGACCAGCGACCTGATGACCTGGAATGCCGACGGCACCCGCATGCCGGCCCGCATGCATGGTGAATACCTGCGCCGGATGTATCTGGAAAACCGCCTGGCCGTCGGCCGCTTCCTGGTCGATGGCCGGCCGATCTCGGTGGCCGACATCAAGCAGCCGATCTTCGTGGTGGGCACTGAAACCGATCACGTCGCACCTTGGCATTCGGTCTACAAGATGCATCTGCTGAACGACGGCGAGATCAGCTTCGTGCTCACCTCCGGCGGCCACAACGCGGGCATCGTCAGTGAACCGGGCCATCCCCATCGCCACTACCGGTTCACCCTGCGCAAGGCCGAGGGCAACTACCTCGGACCCGACCAGTGGTTCGCCAGTGCCGCCGTCCATGACGGCTCGTGGTGGCCGCGTTGGACGACGTGGCTGGATCAGCGCAGCAAGAGCCCGGTTGCCCCACCAGCCCAGGGCAACCCGGATGCCGGTTACCCCGTGTTGTCGGACGCCCCCGGCAACTACGTCCTCGAACCCTGAACGAGCCCACCGCATGAACGCACTCCTCGCCGATACCGACAGCTTCATCGAGAACCGCACCTTCGATGAAATCGAAGTGGGCGACCACGCCAGTCTCGTGCGCACCCTCAGTCAGCGCGATATCGATCTGTTCGCGGCGATGTCCGGCGACGTCAATCCGGCGCATATGGACCCCGCCTACGCCCACACCGACATGTTCCACCGCGTGGTCGCCCATGGCATGTGGGGTGGCACCCTGGTGTCGACGGTGCTGGGCACCGAATTGCCCGGGCCGGGCACGATCTATGTCTCTCAGGATCTGCATTTCCAGGTACCGGTTGGCCTGGGCGACACCATCACCGTCACGGTCACCGCCAGGGAAAAGATCGCGGACAAGCAGCGGATCATCTTCGATTGCCGCTGCAGCAACCAGAAAGGCGAGAACGTGATTCTCGGCACCGCCGAGGTCAAAGCGCCGCTGGAAAAAATCCGCCGCCCGCGGATCGAACTGCCTGACGTACGCATGGGAACCCACGACCGCTTCCACGAGCTGATGGCACGCGCGGCGTTCGGCGCGTCGCTGCCTACCGCCGTGGTGCATCCCTGCGACGATGTTTCCCTCGGTGCCGCGCTGGAGGCGGCCAGGGCCGGGTTGATCATCCCGATCCTGGTCGGCCCGAGCACCAAAATCCAGGCCGCCGCCAGACAGGCGCAGTTGGACATCAGTGGCCTGCGTCTGGTCGATGCACCGCACAGCCACGCCGCCGCTGCCGCCGCAGTGGCGCTGGTGCGCAATGGCGAGGCACGCCTGCTGATGAAGGGATCACTGCACACCGACGAGCTGATGCACGCGGTGGTGGCCGCCGATTCCGGCCTGCGCACCGAGCGCCGACTCAGCCATGTCTATCTGATGGACGTCCCCGACTATGTGCGGCCGCTGCTGGTGACCGATGCGGCGATCAACATCGCCCCGTCCCTGCTCGACAAGCGCGACATCATCCAGAACGCAATCGACCTGGCGCGGATCATGGGCATCAGCACACCCCGCGTCGCGGTGCTGTCCGCCGTGGAAACGGTGAACCCGGCGATCCCCTCGACGGTGGACGCTGCCGCGCTGTGCAAGATGGCCGAGCGCGGCCAGATCACTGGCGGACTCGTCGATGGCCCGCTCGCCTTCGACAACGCGATCAGCCCGGAGGCGGCGCGCGAGAAGGGCATTGTCTCGAAGGTCGCCGGCCTCGCTGACATCCTGATGGTGCCGGACCTGGAGTCGGGCAACATGCTGGCCAAGCAGCTCACCTTTCTCGCCGGCGCCGATGCTGCCGGCATCGTCATGGGCGCGAAGGTGCCGATCATCCTGACCAGCCGCGCCGACTCGCCGCGCACCCGGGTGGCCTCGTGCGCGGTGGCTGTGCTGGTCGCGCGCGCGCGCGCGGCGCGCCCGGCCGCGGCAGGGGCCTGAGCATGTCCCGCGCCATCCTGTCCCTCAATGCGGGCTCATCGAGCATCAAGTTCGCACTGTTCGTGGTCAGCCAGCTCGGCCCCGTCCAGCGGCTTTCGCATGGCCAGATCGAAGGCATCGGCAGCGCGCCCCATTTCGTGGCCAGGGATGCCGATGGCCATGTGCTCACCGAATACCGCTGGCCTGCCGGCGGCACGCTCGCCCACGAGGATCTGCTGGCACCGTTGCTGACCTGGATCACCAGTCACCTCGGCGCGGAGTCACTGGCCGCGGTGGGTCATCGCATCGTCCACGGTGGTGAAAAGTACATCCAGCCCGTACGGCTGACCGAGCCGGTCATCGCCGACCTGGCCAGGCTCACGCCGCTTGCCCCGCTGCACCAGCCGCACAACCTCGCTGCCGTGCAGGCCATGCGCAAACTGCGCCCCGGCCTGCCGCAAGTGGGCTGTTTCGATACCGCCTTTCACCACAGCATGTCTGCCACGGCGACGCGCCTCGCGCTGCCCCGCACATACGCCGACCAAGGCGTGCGCCGCTATGGTTTTCACGGCCTGTCATACGAATTCATCGCCGGGCGTCTGCGCGAACAGGCGCCGGCGCTGGCCGCCGGCCGGGTCATCGCGGCGCACCTGGGCAACGGCGCCAGCCTGTGTGGCATGCACGGCGGGCGCAGCATCGACACCACCATGGGGTTCACCGCACTGGACGGGCTGGTGATGGGCACCCGTTGCGGCAGCATCGACCCCGGCGCCCTGCTCTACCTGCAGCAGCAACATGGCATGACCGCGCCCGAGCTGGAGCATCTGCTCTACAACGAAAGCGGCCTGCTCGGGGTCTCCGGCATCAGCAATGACATGCGCACCTTGCTGGCCAGCGAGGTGCCGCACGCACGCGAAGCCGTCGACCTGTTCGTGTTCCGCATCGCACGCGAGGCTGGTGCGCTGATCAGCAGCCTGGGCGGGCTGGACGGCCTGGTATTTTCCGCCGGCATCGGCGAGCACGCCGCCGCCGTTCGCACGGCCGTGTGCGGGCGACTGGCGTGGCTGGGCATCCGCCTCGATGAGGCAGCCAACGCCGCTGACGCCAACCTGATCAGTACGCCGGACAGCCGTGTGCAGGTGCGGGTGATTGCCACGGACGAGGAAGCGATGATCGCCACGCACACCCGCGCCGTGGCGCTGGCCACACCTGCTCAGACAGCTTGAATCCATCGCACATTGAGGTGCGCCATGATGACCGCAACCGCAAGCGCTCCACCCGTCACGACCGACCCGACCACGCTGCACGGCAAGGTCGGTCTGGTGCTGGGCATCGCCAACCAGCACAGCATCGCCTATGGCTGCGCCGAAGCCTTTCGACAGGCGGCCGCCGAGCTGGCGATCAGCTTCCTCAACGAACAGGCCGAGCCGTACGTACGCCCGCTGGCGGAACAACTGGGCAGCCCGCTGATCCTGCCTTGCGACGTGCGCGAGCCGGGTCAGCTGGAAGCGGTGTTCGAGCAGATTCACGCGCTGGGGTCGCCTCGATTTCGTGCTGCACGCCATCGCCTGTGCACCACGGGAGGATCTTCACACGCGTGTCGTCGACTGCTCGCAGGCAGGCTTCAACATGGCTATGGACGTGTCCTGCCACTCTTTCATCCGGGTTGCCCGCCTGGCCGAGCCTTTGATGCGCGAAGGCGGCGGCCTGCTCACCATGACCTTCTACGGCGCCGACAAAGTCGTCGCCGATTACAACCTGATGGGCCCGGTCAAGGCGGCGCTGGAATGCAGCGTGCGCTGCATGGCCGCCGAACTTGGCACCCGTCGCATCCGCGTGCACGCGCTGTCGCCCGGGCCGCTGAAAACGCGTGCAGCCTGCGGACTGGATCGCTTCGACGAGCTGCTGGAGAAGGCACGTCAGCGGGCACCCGAGCATCACCTGGTCGACATCTCCGACGTGGGACGCTTGGCCGTGTTCCTCGTCAGCGATGCCGCCAGCGCACTCACCGGCAATATCGCGTACGTCGATGCCAGCTGCCACATCGTGGCCTGAACCGACTGAGACATCAGCACAATCCGCTTCACCAAGGGAGTCACGTTCGATGAAATCCCCGGCCCTCACCCCTGATCTGCTGCGGCGCATGGACGCCTATTGGCGTGCCGCCAATTACCTGGCCGTTGGCCAGCTCTACCTGTGCGGCAATCCGCTGCTGAAACATCCGCTGACGCTGAGCGATGTGAAGCACATGTTGCTCGGTCACTGGGGTACCACGCCGGGACAGAACTTCATCTACGTGCATCTGAACCGGATCATCAAGAAATACGACCTCGACATGATCTATGTCTCCGGCCCCGGCCACGGCGGTCCGGCGGTGGTCGGCAACACCTATCTGGAAGGCAGCTACAGCGAGATCTATCCGGATATCAGCCAGGATGAAGCCGGCTTGCAGAAACTGTTCCTGCAGTTCTCCTTCCCCGGCGGCATTCCCAGCCACGCCTCGCCGGAATGCCCGGGCTCGATCCACGAAGGTGGCGAGCTGGGCTATTCGCTGAGCCATTCGTTCGGCGCCGTGTTCGACAACCCCGACTTGATCGTTACCTGCGTGGTCGGCGATGGCGAGGCCGAAACCGGGCCGCTGGCCACGGCCTGGCATTCCAACAAGTTTCTCGATGCCGCCACCGATGGCGCGGTGCTGCCGATCCTGCACCTCAATGGCTACAAGATCGCCAACCCCACCGTGCTCGCCCGCATCAGCCACGAAGAGCTCGACCAGCTGCTGCGCGGTTATGGCTGGTCGCCGATTTTTGTCGAGGGCTCCGACCCGGCACTGATGCACGAAGCCATGGCCAGTGCCCTGGATCTGGCGGTGGAGAAAATCAGGGGGATCCAGCGTGACGCCCGCGACCAGGGCAACAGCGAGCGGCCGCGCTGGCCGATGATCGTGCTGCGCTCACCCAAGGGCTGGACCGGCCCGAAGATGGTCGACGGGCTGCCGGTGGAAGGTACGTTCCACGCCCACCAGATACCGATCGCCGTCTCCGCCTCCGCGCCACCGGAACATCTGCGGCAGCTGGAGGACTGGCTGAAAAGCTACCGTCCGGAGGAGCTGTTCGACGCCAGTGGCCGGCTGCGGGCCGAGCTGGCCGAGCTGGCACCGGTGGGCAACCGGCGCATGGGCGCCAACCCGCACGCCAACGGTGGCAGCCTGCTGCGCGACCTGCGCATGCCGGATTTTCGCGACTACGCCTGTGACGTGCTGCAAGCGGGCGTGCGCGGCATCGGCGACACCCATGTGTTGGGCCCGTTCCTGCGTGACGTCGCCGTGCTCAACGAAAACCAGCGCAACTTCCGCGTGTTCGGCCCGGACGAGACGCTGTCCAACGGACTGGAGGCGCTGTTCGATGTCACCGACCGGCAGTGGGATGCCAGCACGCTACCCAACGACCAATATCTCGCACCCAGTGGGCGGGTGATGGAGATGCTCAGCGAACACCAGTGCGAAGGCTGGCTGGAAGGCTATCTGCTGACCGGCCGGCATGGCGTGTTCAACTGCTACGAGGCCTTCATCCACATCATCGACTCGATGTTCAACCAGCATGCCAAGTGGCTGAAGGTCACCGCCGGCCTGCCATGGCGGCGCAAGATCGCCTCGCTGAACTACCTGCTGGCCTCGCATGTGTGGCGACAGGACCACAACGGCTTCACCCACCAGGACCCCGGTTTCATCGACCACGTGGTCAACAAGAAGGCCGGCGTGGTGCGCGTCTATCTGCCGCCGGATGCCAACTGCCTGCTGTCGGTGATGGACCACTGCCTGCGCAGCCGCCATTACGTCAACGTGGTGATTGCCGGCAAGCATCCCGCGCCGCAGTGGCTGAGCATGGACGAGGCGGTCAAGCACTGCAGCGAGGGCATCGGCATCTGGCAGTGGGCCAGCAACGACCAGGATGCTGCGGCACCGGACCTGGTGATGGCCTGCTGCGGTGACGTGCCGACGCTGGAAACCCTGGCTGCCGTATCGATTCTGCGCGAGCACCTGCCGGAACTGAACATCCGCGTGGTCAACGTGGTCGACCTGATGCGCCTGCAGCCACCGTCCGAGCATCCGCACGGCCTGGGCGACACCGATTTCGATGCCCTGTTCACCACCGACAAGCCGGTCATCTTCGCCTTCCACGCCTACCCGTGGCTGATCCACCGGCTCACCTACCGGCGCAGCAATCACGAAAACATCCACGTGCGCGGCTACAAGGAGGAAGGCACCGTCACCACGCCGTTCGACATGACCGTGCTGAACGAGCTGGACCGCTTCCATCTGGTGATGGATGCGATCGACCGGCTGCCGCAAACCGGCGACCGCGGCGTCTACCTGAAACAGCAGTTGCGCGACAAGTTGACCGAGCATCGGCAATACATCTGCAAGCACGGCCAGGACATGCCCGAGGTGCGCGACTGGACATGGCAGGGCGCCAGTGAGCGGCGCAGCAAGTCATGAACCAACCGGCAGACAGCCTTCCCGTCGGCATCATCGTCTCGGTACGCGGCAGCGTGGTCGACATGCAGTTCGACGACCACCTGCCGCCGATCCATGCGCTGCTGCGCACCGGCAGCGGGCAGCAGGTGTTGATCGAAGTGCAGTCGCAGCTGGATGCGCATCGGGTCCGCGGCATCGCGCTTACTGCGACCCAGGGTCTCGCCCGTGGCATGCCCGTGGTGAACAGCGGCAATCCGCTGATGGCGCCGGTGGGCAAGAGCATCCTCTCGCGCATGTTCGATGTGTTCGGTCATGCCATCGACCAGCAGCCGGAGCCGACCGGGGTGCAGTGGCGTTCGGTGCATCAGGCGCCGCCTCCGCTGACGCAGCGGTCGACCCGCCCGCAGATCTTCCAGACCGGGATCAAGGCCATCGACGTGCTGATGCCGCTCGAACGCGGCGGCAAGGCAGGCCTGTTCGGTGGCGCCGGCGTGGGCAAGACCGTGCTGCTGACCGAGATGATCCACAACATGATCGGCCACCAGCAAGGCGTCAGCATCTTCTGCGGCATCGGCGAGCGCTGCCGCGAGGGCGAGGAGCTGTACCACGAGATGCAGCAGGCCGACGTGCTGGACAACATGGTGATGATCTTCGGCCAGATGAACGAGCCGCCGGGCTGTCGCTTCCGAGTCGGCCTTGCCGCGCTCACCATGGCGGAATATTTCCGCGACGACGAACACCGCGACGTGCTGCTGCTGATCGACAACATCTTCCGTTTCATCCAGGCCGGCTCGGAGGTGTCCGGACTGATGGGCCAGATGCCGTCACGGCTGGGCTATCAACCGACGATGGGTACCGAGCTGGCGGCGCTGGAGGAACGCATTGCCAATACCGACAACGGCGCGATCACCTCGATTCAGGCGGTCTACGTGCCGGCAGATGACTTCACCGACCCGGCGGCGGTGCACACGTTCTCGCATCTGTCCGCCTCGATCGTGCTTTCCCGCACGCGCGCCAGCGAAGGCCTGTATCCAGCGATCGACCCGCTGCAGTCCAATTCCAAGATGGCCACGCCGGGCATTGTCGGCGAGCGCCACTACCGGCTTGCGCAGGAGATCCGGCGCACCTTCGCCCAGTACGACGAGCTGAAGGACATCATCGCCATGCTGGGGCTGGAGCAGCTCTCGCCGGAGGATCGCAAGGTGGTCGCCCGCGCGCGGCGACTGGAGCGCTTTCTGACCCAGCCGTTCTTCACCACCGAGCAGTTCACCGGGCTGAGCGGCCGGCTGGTGAGCCTGAAGGATGCGCTGGACGGTTGCGAGCGCATCCTCGCCGACGAGTTCAAGGACTACCCGGAGAGCGCGCTGTACATGATCGGCGCCATCGACGAGGCGACCGCGAAGCTCAAGGACAACCACGCCGGGAAACCGCCCCAAGCCGCAGCGGAGGCGCCGCATGCAAGCCCAGCTGATGCAGCTTGAGATCCTGCTGCCGTTCAAGGTCTTCGTCAGCAAGACGGGGGTGTCACGCATCGTGGCCGAAACCGCGAACGGCTCGTTCGGCCTGCTGCCGCATCGACTCGATTGCGTGGCGGCACTGACCCCCGGCATCCTGGTCTGCGAGAGCGAAGCCGAGGGCGAGTACTGGGTCGCCATCGACGAAGGTGTGCTGGTGAAGGTCGGCACGCATGTCTCGGTCTCCGTGCGCCGCGCACTGACCGGTACCGATCCGGAGCAACTGCGTCAGGCCGTCGAGCAGGAATTCCTGACACGTGATGAGCAGGAACAGAACGTGCGCCGGGTCATGGCCCGGCTGGAAGCGGGCTTTCTTCGCCGATACGCGAGGTTGTCGACATGAATGACCCGCCGATCCGCAAACCGCCGTCGGCGGACCGGACGCTGGCCGAGCAGGTTGGCAGCAAGGCCACGCGCAAACTGCGGGCAAGACGCCGCGGCCCGGCCGGGGTCTGGTTCGGACTGGGCATGATGGGCCTGATCGGCTGGTCGGTGGCGATACCGACCCTGGCCGGTGCCGCCATTGGCATCTGGCTGGACAAGCACTACCCCGGCCAGCACGGCTGGACCCTGGCCCTGCTGGTGGCCGGGCTGGCGATGGGTTGTTTCAACGCCTGGCGCTGGATCGCCAAGGAAGAACGTGCCATGCGTGAGGAGGAGAAAGACGATGACGATGCATGAGGTGCTGATGTGGGTGCTGGCCACGCTGGCAGGCGTCGGGCTGGGGGTGATCTTCTTCGGTGGCCTGTGGTGGACGGTGCGCAAGGGCATGGCGTCGCGGCAGCCCGCACTGTGGTTCATGGGCAGCCTGCTGCTGCGCATGGCCGTGCTGGTGGGCGGATTCCTGCTGGTCAGCGGTGGCGATTGGCGGCGCCTGCTGCTGTGCCTGCTGGGCCTGGCGATCGGCCGCCTCGTGGTGACCCGCCTGAGCCGAGCGTACGTACACGACAATCCAGCAGCGGAGATGCCGCATGCACCTTAGCCCCGATCAAATCGTGTTCTGGCACTACGGCTGGCTCACGCTCAATGCCACCATCGTTTACACCTGGGCGCTGATGCTGCTGCTGGTCATTGGCTCGCGACTGGTAACGCGCAAGCTCTCCGTCGGGCAGCATCGCTCGCGTTGGCAGAACGTGCTCGAAATCATCGTACTGGGCATCCAGAAGCAGATCGCCGAGGTCGGCCTGCCGCAGCCGGCCCGCTACCTCGGTTTTCTCGGCACGCTGTTCCTGTTCATCGCCGTGGCCAATCTGTGCACCGTGATTCCCGGCTACGAGCCACCGACCAGTTCGCTGTCCACCACCACGGCACTCGCCCTGTGCGTGTTCGTCGCCGTGCCGCTGTTCGGCATCCGTGATCAGGGCGTGGCCGACTATCTGAAGTCGTATGCGCAGCCGACCATCATCATGCTGCCGTTCAACATCATCAGCGAACTCTCGCGAACGCTGGCATTGGCCGCGCGACTGTTCGGCAACATGATGAGCGGGGTCATGATCATCGGCATCCTGCTCACCGTCACTCCTTTTGTCTTTCCCGTGCTGATGACCGTGCTCGGACTGCTCACCGGCATGGTGCAGGCGTACATCTTCAGCATTCTCGCGGCGGTCTACATCGCCGCCGCCATGCGCACCCGCGACACGGTGCCAGCCAGCCCCGCCCCCGATTCGCCATGAACCAAAGGACACCACCATGGACAGCATGACCCTCATCGCCATCACCTCGATCATCACCGCCGGGCTCACGATCGCGCTGGGCAGTATTGGCCCCGCCCTCGGCGAGGGGCGCGCCGTGGCCACCGCACTGAGCTCGCTGGCACAGCAACCCGACAGCGCCGCCACGATCACCCGCACCCTGTTCGTGGGCCTGGCGATGATCGAGTCCATTGCGATCTATTGCCTGGTGATCTCGATGATCCTGCTGTTCGCCAACCCGTTCTGGAACCACGCCATCGCACAGGTCGCGGGAAAATAGCATCATGCTGATCGACTGGTTCACCGTCGCGGCGCAGGTACTGAACTTCCTCATCCTGGTGTGGCTGATGAAGCGCTTCCTGTACAAGCCCGTGCTCGACGCGATTGACGCGCGTGAGCAGCGCATTGCCCGCGAGCTCGCTGCCGCTGCGGCAAAGCAGGCCGAGGCTGGCAGGGAACGCGATGCCTTCCGGCAGCGCAACGAGGCATTTGATCAGCAGCGCAAAGCGCTGCTCGCCAAGGCCACCACCGAGGCAGCCAGCGAGCGCCAGCGACTGCTCGATGAGGCACGTGCTGCTGCCGATGCCCTGCTCGCCAGCCGCCAGCAGAAGCTGCGCAGCGAAGCGGCCAACCTCAGCCAGGCGATCCGGAAGCAGACTCGTCAGGAGGTCTTTGCCGTCGCACGCAAGACGCTGGCCGAGCTGGCCTCGGTCAGCATGGAGGCCAGCGCCACGACGGAGTTCATTCGCCGCATGCAGCTGCTCGGCGACGACGACAAGCGCCGTCTCGGCCGCGCGCTTGCCGACGCCACCGACCCGGTACGGGTGCGCAGCGCGTTCGAATTGGCGGAGGCGCAGCGCATGGCGATCCGACAGGCCTTGCACGAGCTCTTCGCCAGTGATCTTCCGCTGCACTTCGACAGCGCCGACGAACTGATCGGCGGCATCGAGCTGAGCGTGAACGGACAGCATGTGGGGTGGAACATCGACGCCTATCTCAGCTCGCTGGAAGCTGACGTCAGCCAGCTGCTGCAAGAGAAGGACGAGCCACCGCCCACCGACCCGCATGCCGGAGCCGCTGCCGCATGAGCACACCGGCCGACAGCCTGCATGACGCCTATGAGGAAGCATTTGCCAGCCTGCGCCAGGCCCGGCAAGCATTCACTCCGAGCCTGGGCCTGCGCGAAACCGGCGTGGTCACCCAGGTCGGCACCGGTATTGCCCATGTGCGCGGCCTTCCCGGCGCAGGCTATGACGAGCTGCTGGAATTTCCCGGCGGACTGTTCGGGTTGGCGTTCAACCTCGACGAGGACGAGATTGGCGTGGTGCTGCTGGGCGACCATGCCTCGCTGCAGGCTGGCGACGAGGTGCGACGTACCGGTCGGGTGATGGATGTCGCGGTGGGCGACGCCCTGCTCGGCCGCGTGATCGATCCGCTGGGTCGACCGCTCGATGGCCATGCTGCGTTGCCTGCCGGCAAGCGACTGCCGATCGAACGGCCTGCGCCAGCGATCATGGATCGCGCGCCGGTCAGCGTGCCGCTGCAGTCCGGGCTGAAGGTGGTCGATGCGTTGATTCCGATCGGACGCGGCCAGCGCGAACTGATCGTGGGCGATCGCCGCACCGGCAAGACCTCGATCGCGATCGATACGATCGTCAACCAGCGCGGCCGCAACGTGCTGTGCATCTATTGCGCGATCGGCCAGCGCGCCTCCGCCGTCGCCCGGGTGGTCGCCAACCTGCGCGAACACGGTGCCATGGAATACACCGTGGTGGTGGTCGCCGAGGGCAACGATGCCCCCGGGCTGGTCTACATCACGCCTTATGCGGCGACCAGCATCGCCGAGCACTTCATGGAAGCCGGTCGCGACGTGCTGATCGTCTATGACGACCTCACCCAGCACGCCCGTGCCTACCGCGAACTCTGCCTGCTGCTGCGCCGCCCGCCCGGTCGCGAGGCGTTTCCCGGCGACATTTTCTACATCCACTCGCGGCTGCTGGAACGGGCCACTCACCTCAATGACGAGCGGGGCGGCGGCTCGCTTACCGCCCTGCCCATCATCGAGACCGAGGCCCAGGATATTTCGGCCTACATCCCGACCAACCTGATCTCGATCACCGATGGGCAGATCTACCTTTCGCCGTCGCTGTTCGAGCTCGGCGTGCTGCCTGCGATCGACGTGGGCAAGTCGGTATCGCGCGTCGGCAGCAAGGCACAACGCCCCTCCTATCGCGCCGTCACCGGCGCCCTGAAGCTCGCCTATGCGCAGTTCGAGGAGCTCGAAAACTTCGCCCGCTTCGGCACCCACCTCGATGACGCAACCCGTGGAATCATCGAACATGGGGAGCGGATTCGCGCCTGCCTCAAGCAGCCCGAATTGACGCCGGTCAGCGTGCCGGCGCAGATGATGATCCTGCTGGCGCTGTCCCACCAACTGTTCGCCCCGGTGCCGCTGGCGCGAATGCCCGAGGCCGAGCGCGCGCTGCACGAGGCCGCCGTCAACATCCCCGCCGCGCTCCGCGCCAGCTTTAAAACCAGCAAGACGCTCAGCGACGCCGATCGCGAGGTGGTCGTCAAGATCGCACGCGAGGCGCTGGCCGGCTTCGCTGCAGTCGACGATGCCGCACCGACTCCTGTGCCGGCCGCCACGCCGGCAAGCTCGGCGGAGGCAAGCAACCATTGAGTGACTCGCTTGCCAAGCTGCGCCGCAAGATCGACAGTGCTGCCGACCTGCAGTCCGTCGTGCGCACCATGAAAGCGCTGGCGGCATCGAGTATCGGCCAGTACGAGCAATCCGTGCTTGCCTTGTCGGACTACTACCGCACCGTGGAGCGGGGGCTTGGGGTGTGTTTCCAGCAAGCCGCCAGCACCGCCGGCGTGACGGCTCCGCCAGCCACGACCGAGCATGGCATCAACGGCATCGTGGTGTTCGGATCCGATCAGGGGCTGGTAGGCCAGTTCAACGATGTAGTGACGGCACATGCGCTGGATACCATCGCGAAATTATCCGGCGAAACCCTGGTGTGGGCTGCCGGCGAACGAGTGCACGCGTGCCTGACCGAGGCGGGCATCACGCCCGCGGGGCTGTTCAGCCTGCCCGGTTCGGTACAGGCGATCACGCCGCTGGTATGGGACATCCTGGTGCAGAGCGAGCAGCCGCAAGGCCCCGGTCGCACGGTCACGCTGTACCTGTGCTTCAACCAGCCGGTCGCTCACACCGGCTTTGCACCGGTAAGCCAGCGCCTGCTGCCGCTGGACGAGGCATGGCGGCGCCAGCTGGCCAGCCAGGCCTGGCCGACCCACAATCTGCCCGAAGTCATCGGCCACCACGACACCACCTTGCGGGCGCTGATCCGTGAATACCTGTTCGTGTCGATCTTCCGCGCCTGCGCCGAATCGCTCGCCAGCGAAAACGCCAGTCGCCTGGCCGCGATGCAACGTGCCGACAAGAACATCGAGGCCGTGCTGGACACGCTCAACGGCAACTTCCACCGCCTGCGCCAGAATGGCATCGATGAAGAGCTGTTTGATGTGATCACCGGCTTCGAGGCACTCAACAAAAAGCGTTAGCCGCGCCAGACAGCGAGCCCGGCTACCTGCTCCGGGTAAAACCGTGCGAGGGTGAAACTCGTCAGGCTGAAAACACTCCAACCAGAAGAGCTCGCCACCCAGGAACATCGATGACCCTTCGAGCAGCACCCATCGCCGCGTATTCCGCGAGCCCGCACCATCGGCGGTGCATGCCGAGCTGCGTGCGCACGCTCACGCTGGCCATGCTCGGCGCTGTTCTGATGGCGTGTCCACTGCGCTCCATGGCCATCGAGGGAGCCCGCTCGACGCCGGTGCATGCCGCCACCGAAGCGGGCTTTTTCTGGCATCCGGAGATCGCACCCAGTGGCCCGCTGGTGATGGTGGTGAGTCTGAACGAGCAATACCTCTACGTCTATCGCAATGGCGTGGCGATCGGTGCCAGCCCGATCAGTTCGGGACGGCCGGGCTACGAGACGCCGACCGGTGTCTACACGATCCTGCAAAAGGAGCGCGAGCATCGCTCCAATCTCTACAACGATGCGCCGATGCCCTTCATGCAGCGCCTGACCTGGGACGGTATCGCCATGCACGGCGGCAATCTGCCCGGCCACCCGGCATCGCATGGCTGCATCCGGCTGCCGCAGTCGTTCGCAGAAAAGCTCTTCCAAACCAGCCAGCGCGGCGCCGTCGTGGTGATCGCCGACGCCCGCGTCGACCCGGCCACCATCGTCCATCCGGCGGCGGTGGCCCCGATCGGCCTGACCGGTCAACCGATGACGGCGCCGCTGCACAGCGACATCCCGCTGGCTGTCCCCGCAGATCGCAGCGCTCCACTCAGCGTCGTGATCAGCACGCACGACCATGCGGTCTATGTGCTGCGGGACGGCCAGCTGGTGGCAACAACGACACTGGGGCTCAGCGAAGACCCCTTGTTTCAGGGCACCGTACTGTATGTGATGCGCGGGGAGCCGGCGGCCACAGGCAACGTGCCTGCGGTCGGACAAGCAATGCATCTCTGGTCGGCATACCGGATCATCGGCAGCGGCCCGGTGCCCGAACCTGCGCAGATGGCTCGGCAGCTGAGGGTACCCGAAGCTTTTGGCCAGAGCCTGCGGGCGCAGCTGACACCCGGCACCACCGTGCTGGTCACCGACCTGCCCGGTTACGGCAGCACGGACCATGCCGCTTATGGTTCCCTGCTTGAATCCGTCCCGCAAGCAGAACCCCTGCGCTAGGTGGCGTTCAGATCGTGGCCGGGTTGGTACCGACCCGGCGGGCCATCCGATACCGCTGTCCGGAGCTTCGAATCACTTCCGTCGGCAAGGATATTCGCCATCTCCGAAGCGATGCTGGAGATAGCGAACTTTCGAGTGATCGACATCCGCACTGCATACCCGCAACTTGATTGAGGTCAAGCCAGGATTCGCCGATCCGGCGTAAAAATGCTTCAGGAACGCTTGGTTCGGCATGCTTGAACGCGGAGCCGGCGCCTGATCATCCAACCACCGGGGATAACCGCATGTCCGCCAACCAATCATCGCAAGACAAGCATGGCAAGTCCGCCGACGCGCCGTTCGGCGCGCTGGAAGGAACCCACTGGATCGAAACACTCAACGACGGCACCGCAGTGCTGGTGCGTCCCCTGCGCGCAGATGACCGCCAGCGTGAGGAGGCCTTCATCAACCGGCTTTCGCCGGAGTCCCGCCGCCACCGCTTCATGGATACCTTCAAGAAAGCGAGCCCGACGTTGATCGACCAGATGATGGACGTGGACAATTTCAATCAGATGGCCTTCATCGCGCTGGCGCACGACAATGGCGAACTGCGCGAGGTAGGCATCAGTCGCTACAGCGCGACCGACCGTGACAAGCAATGCGAAAGCGCGGTCACCGTTGCCGACGACTGGCGTCAGCGTGGGCTCGCAGTGCTGTTGATGCGCCACCTGATCGACCAGGCGCGCAAGAACGGCTTCAAGCAGATGATCTCGTTCGATTCGGCGCAGAACGAATCCATGCATGAGCTGGCCAAGTACCTGCACTTTGATTGTCGACGCGATCCGGAAGACGCCAGTCAGGTCATTCACACGCTCGACCTGTGACTGCAAGCAGCCAGCGGGAGCCGCAGCCCATGCCTTCACCTGTTGCAAGGAAACTTGCCGCACCTGCCCGCGATGCCGTCGAAAGGCTGCCGCTGTGGAGTGCTCCCGACGACATCCTGGCGATCGCCACCTCGAGCGATCCATGGAGTCCCGCAGTCACGGTCGCGATTTCGCTGGCAGCGCGCTGGGGCAGCAAGCTCACCGGCTGCTACATCGACCCATCCCTGCGACGCACCGCCCATGCCGACATGGAGTCCAGCGTGCTCGGCATGCTGATGCAACCACGCGGTGAAGACGACGGCGAACGTGATGCCTTCGCCTCGCACGCGCATCGCCTCGGTGTGGCCGAGGCCGACTGGGTAGTCACCCATGCCGGTCTGGCACCGACCCTGCGCGCCCTCGGCGCATGGCATGACCTTGCCGTGCTCGAACGCGACGTGGTCGAGGGCGCGCACCGGCTCGATATCCTCAGCGAAGCGATGTCGAACAGCCGCCAGCCCTGCCTGCTGCTGCCGCCACGCTGGAGCAACCAACTGAAACTCGACCGCGTGGTGGTGGGCTGGAACGGCAGTATCGAAGCCGCGCGTGCGATTCATGGGGCCTTGCCCTTTCTTCAGGCCGCCAGCGAAGTGCTGCTGATCGACGGCGAAAAGCACAGCGCCGACGCCGATGGCGACGCCGATACCCTGCCCCGCTTCGATCCACTTGATTACCTGCAACGCCACCAGGTCGCCGTGAGCGCCCGACCCATCCAGGCGCAGCCGTCCGAAGCCGGTGCGGCCCTGCTCAGGGCCGCCCATGGCTTCCATGCCGACCTGCTGGTGATGGGTTCATACAGCCACTCACGCCTGCGCGAGCGCATCCTCGGTGGTGCCACCCATCATGTGCTGGCGCATGCCCATCTTCCCGTGCTGATGCAGCACTGACCTCAAGCGCCAGGCGCGCCCGGCTGATGACGTCACTCTCTTCCACCACGACGGGCCATGACGCCAGGCCGACGGAGTACTGATGCAATGAGTATGGCCATCCCGAGCGCAGGTTCGCCCAGCCACCCGGCCATCGAAGGCAGCCGCATGCGCCGGCTTGGCATCGACACCGGTGTCGAACACGTGGTCTACCTGCGTGCGGACTCGGCGGTATGCCATAGCGAGGGGTTCGCCAGTCACTCGCGGATCGAGCTACGGCTGGGCACCCGGCGCACGCTGGCGACGCTCAACACCGTGGAGGGCGACATGCTTGCCCTGGATGAGGTCGGCCTGTCCGAATCGGCCTGGCGAGCACTGGATCCCGGCCACGACGCGCGGGTGATGCTCACCCATCCGGCGAGCGTGGATTCGCTGGCCAGCGTACGCGCCAAGATTTTCGGCAAGACCCTCACCGACGCCGAACTGCATGACATCGTGCGCGACATCGTGGCTCACCGCTATTCGAATATCGAACTGGCTGCCTTCATCACCGCCGGTTGCACCGACCACTTCGGGCTCGACGAAGTCGTCGCGCTGACCCGGTCCATGGTCGACACCGGCACGCGGCTGCGCTGGTCGCAGCCCGTCGTGGTCGACAAGCACTGCATCGGCGGCCTGGCGGGCAATCGCACCACGCCGATCGTGGTCGCGATCACCACCGCGATGGGCCTGATCATGCCCAAGACCTCCTCGCGCGCGATCACCTCGCCCGCAGGCACCGCCGACACCATGGCCATGCTCGCCCCGGTCGACCTGAACGAGGCGCAGATGCGGCATGCGGTGGAAAGCACCGGCGGCTGCATCGTCTGGGGCGGCGCGATGAACATGGCGCCGGCCGACGACATCCTGATCCGGGTGGAACGCGCGCTGGATATCGACAGCGTCGGCCAGATGGTGGCCTCGGTGCTGTCGAAGAAAATCGCCGCGGGTTCGACCCATGTGGTGATCGATATTCCGATTGGTCCAACCGCCAAGGTGCGTGACGCGATCCAGGCGCAGTCGCTTGCCCGCCTGCTGATGCAGGTCGGTGACACCCTGGGCCTGAAGCTCAAGGTGCTGCTCAGCGACGGCAAGCAGCCGATCGGGTGCGGTATTGGCCCGGCGCTGGAGGCCCACGACGTATTGGCGGTGCTGCAAAACCGGGCCGATGCACCCGCTGATCTGCGCCAGCGTGCGCTGCAGATCGCCGCCGCCGTGCTTGAACTCGGTGGCGCAGCCACGGGTGACACCGCGCATGAGATGGCCACGCAGTGCCTCGATTCCGGCCGCGCCTGGACTCAGTTCCAGGCCATCTGTGCGGCCCAGGGCGGCATGCGTACACCGGGCGTCGCGGCCCACCAGCAACCGGTGACCGCGACGCGGGCGGGCCATGTCGCCTCGATCGACAACCGCCGCCTCTCGCGTGCGGCCAAGCTGGCCGGGGCACCGAACTCGCCACTGGCCGGGCTCACCCTGGATACCCACCTGGGCGAGCAGGTGATACCGGACCAGCCACTTTTCACCCTGCACGCGCAAAGTCCGGGCGAACTGGCCTATGCCATGGAATACGTATCGAGGCATCTGGATATCGTCGTCGTGGAGGCCTGCGCATGACCGCGCTGTACGCCATGCCTGGCAACGACGCCTTCGCCGACCGGCTCGCCCGGCACACCGGGATGCCCCGACGCGAACTGCAGGTCCACCGCTTTCCCGATGGCGAGAGCCTGGTTCGGGTGACACCGCCCCCGGCCGGCGACGATGTCGCGATCGTCTGCACGCTTGATGACCCGGATGCCAAGGTCATGCCGCTGCTGATGGCCGCCACGACACTGCGCGAACTCGGCGCCTCGCGCGTCGGCCTGGTCGCGCCCTATCTGGCGTACATGCGTCAGGACACCCGCTTCCACCCCGGCGAGGCGGTTTCGGCGCGAATCTTCGGCCACGTGCTGGGAAGCGCCTTCGAGTGGCTGGTCACGGTGGATCCGCACCTGCATCGCTACCACTCGCTGGATCAGGCCTGGCCGCTGGACGGGCGCGTGGTCCACGCGGCTTCGCAGGTAGCCGCATGGATCGGCGAGCAGGTCGTTTCACCACTGATCATCGGCCCGGATGGCGAGAGCGACCAATGGGTGCGGGACGTCGCCACACGACTGGGCGCGCCCTTCGTGGTGGCCAGCAAGGAGCGCCACGGCGACCGCGATGTCCAGGTGACACTGGCCAACATCGCGCGATGGAAGGGGCATACACCGGTACTGGTGGACGACATCATTTCCAGCGGGCGCACCATGATCGGCGCCCTGCAAAGCCTTGAACCGGGCACCTCGCCCGCACCCGTCTGCATTGGCGTGCACGGCATCTTCGCGCCAGGCGCCGTGGAAGAGCTGCGCGCCGCTGGCGCCGGCTGCATCGTGACCTGCAACACCATCGACAGCGCCACCTCGCTGATCGATATCAGCGAAGACATTGCCGCGGTAATCGCCAAGCTGGCTCGCACGTCCAACCACGAGAGCACGAAGGAAAACCGCCCATGAGTACGCGCATCATCTACAGCTGCCACGGCGCCGCCAAACAGGTGACCGGCTCGTGCCACCTGATCAGCTGCAACGACCACAACATCCTGATCGACTGCGGCATGTTCCAGGGTGGCCATGAGCAGGAACAGGCGAATTACGAGCCATTCGGCTTCGACCCGGCCAGCATCGATGTGCTGCTGCTGACTCATGCCCACCTCGATCACTGCGGCCGGATCCCGAAGCTGGTGCGCGATGGCTTTCGCGGCCGCATCCTCTCCACCTCGGCCACCCGCGACCTGGCCCGCGTGGTGATGCTCGACTCTGCCGGCCTGCAGGAAGAAGATGCCCGTCGCGCCCAGCGCCGCGGCCATCGTCGGGACGAACCCGCTTTCGAGCCGCTGTACACGATCGACGACGCCCTGCATGCGCTGGATTATTTTGCCGACCCGGTGGCTTACGACCAGCCTGTCGCGGTGGTCGATGGCGTCACCGCACGATTCCAGGACGCGGGCCACATCCTTGGCTCGGCGTCGATCGTGCTCGATATCACCTCGGGTGAGGAGAAGCGCACGATGGTTTTCTCCGGCGACCTCGGCAGCCCGGGCCGGCCGATCCTGCGCGACCCCGTGCCGGCGCCCGCGGCTGACTACGTGGTCATGGAAACCACCTACGGCAACCGTCCGCATCGTTCATTGCCTGATTCCGTCGACGAGCTCTACCGCGCCATCAGTGAGACGGTAGCGCGCGGCGGCAACGTGGTGATTCCCACGTTTGCGCTGGAGCGGGCGCAGGAGGTGCTCTATCACCTGCACAGCGGCATCCGCGACGGCCTGATTCCGGCGAATATTTCGGTGTTTCTGGATTCACCCATGGCGATCTCGGCCACCGAAATCTTCCGTCGACACCCCGAGTGCTTCGACGAAGCCTTTCGCGAGGTGCTGAGCCATGGCGACCCGTTCGCGATGCCGAACCTGCACTTCTCGCGCGAATCGAGCGAGTCGATGATGATCAACAATATCGACAGTGGCGCGGTGATCCTGGCCGGTTCGGGCATGTGCAACGGCGGTCGCGTACGCCATCACCTGAAGCACAACCTGTGGCGCGAGAAGAGCAGCATCGTCTTCGTCGGCTATGCCGCCCAGGGCACCCTGGCCCGACGCATCGTCGATGGCGCCAACACCGTACGCATCTTCAACGAGGAAATCCGCGTGCGCGCGCAAGTGTGGACCATCAACGGTTTTTCAGCGCATGCGGACCAGGGCCATCTGCTGAGCTGGCTGGGTACCTCGCCACGGCGCAAGGTGTTTCTGGTGCACGGCGAATACGATGCCGGCATGCAGGCCATGGCCGATCGCCTCGCCGCGCTGGGCGTGGCCAGCCAGATGCCCGGCATGCACGAATCAATCCTGCTCGATTGAAGCCGGTCGCGGGGTGTCGCCCGCTCCGCGCACCCTGGTCTCAGCGGGCCACGGTGCGCGGTGATTCTCCCTGCAGGGCCAACTCGATCAAACGGTCAAGTTCCTCCTCGACGAAGCCGGCCTCGATCCTTGCCGGCCGGTTGAACGGACCACGCAGGCTGATGCCCATGTAGTCGCGCAGCAGGGCAAAAAACGTCTCGACCGGCTCGACACCATCGCGTTCGCAGCAATGCCGATACCAGCGCGTGCCGGCGGCGACATGCGCGACTTCCTCGCGCAGGATCACCTCGAGGATAGCCACCGTGTCGTGGTCACCGAGATGACGCAGACGATCGATCATGCCCGGCGTCACGTCCAGCCCGCGTGCCTCCAGCACACGCGGCACGAGTGCCATGCGGGCGGTATCGTGATACGCGGTTTTCTCCGCCATCGCCCACAGCCCGTCATGCGCATCGAAGTCGCCATAGGCATGCCCGAGCTGCGCCAGCCGCTCGGACAGCATGGCGAAATGGCGTGCCTCGTCATGGGCGCAACTGGCCCAGTCGCGGTAGTAGGGATCAGGCTTGCCGCGGTAGCGGTACACCGCATCCCAGGCCAGGTTCCTTGACCATACTCATTTACTCGGTGTGGCTTTGCTTGGTGCCGTAGGCACGGCCAACCGCTCCACGCTCTGGCTGTGGCTCCAGCTCGTACTCACGCCAACCCGCTTTTGAAGAGCCTTTAAGGGGCTTCGCCTACTGGCCTACGGCTCAGGCGCTTGATGATTGCAAAACGTCAGCGACCTGCCCACCTTCGCCACTGCAATTGACCAGCTTCGCCAACGAAACTGACCATGGCCAGCAGCCAAACTGCCCACTGTTGCTAGCGAGGTGCCCAATTCCGGCACCTGACCTGACCGGCAGATATCGGCCAAAGGACTAAACCGCTATCGCGGTAGGGATCCGCGGCACCGTTGAGTGCCGCTATAAATCGGGTGGTAGCGCTGCAATGTTGTGGATCGAGGCATAAGCCTCGACCACGACAGGAGCACAGCCATGAGCC
>JBAZRB010000002.1:0-394954 GCA_041663105.1 Rhodanobacter sp. | reverse complement strand
CGACTACACTCCACCTTGAACTATGTCAGCCCGATGCAGTTCGAGAAACACTGGCTTGCCGCTCAGGCCCATTACGCCAGTCCATGACCACGGTTATGGGGTACGAAGTTCGTGGGCAAGCTCATATATCGGCCTTGCGAAGGGCATTGGGGATGGGAATCATGAAGGGTATTACTGGCAAGGCCATTTGCACTGACAGCATCCACCGTCTGCAGGCACTGAAGAAGAAAAAAGCGATTTTCCCCAATCCCCTGATCCGAAATTCGTGCCGCCGTTGTCTTAGCCTATTGCTGATCACCACGGTGGCAATCCCGACTGTCGCCGCTGCCGTCGATTTGGAAACGGGCACGACCATCGAGGCCCCAGCAAGTTCTGGGATGCAGACGAATCGCCACGCCATCGATTCGCCGCAGTCCACAGAGGCGAAACCCACGGTGATGAAACGGAGGGCCACGGAGCTGGGGCAAGTTGTCGTCACCGCCGAGCACGTACAGTCGACCGAATCCAAGACACCAATTGCGATGGATGTTATTGATGGTGATCAGCTGAACAAGCAGGCCTTGGTCACAGTCGCCGATCTCAACGGCTACGCACAGAATCTCAATGTGCAGGAAAACTACAACGGAGTCCAATTCACCATTCGAGGTGTAACGAATGGCAATGGAAGTACCCTCAATGACCCGGCAGTGGCGTTCATGCTCGATGGCATCTATATCCCACGTCAGACCACACCGATGTATTTAGGCTTCTACGATATCGACCGAGTCGAAGTGCTGCGAGGTCCGCAAGGTACCCTCTGGGGCCGCAACACCACGGCGGGTGTTGTCAACGTCATCACGAATTCACCGGATCTGACGTCGACCGCATACTCCGGCTCGGCGAGCGTCGGCAATTACAGCACCACGCAATATCAGTTCATGGCCAACGTGCCGGTTACCAACAACTTCGCGGTAAGAGCCGCGGTCTCTTATGACCGTCGCGATAGCTATTTGAACAAGACTCCGGGAGATCCCTACAGCCTGAATCCCGCGAAAGGAGACCTCGCGGGCAGAGTGTCCGCCTTGTGGAACATAAATGATGACATCACGCTAAATCTTAAGGCTGATTACGCCAACGTGGACAACGTCTTCTTCGGGTCGGTTCCGGTCACCAATTTCTACCACCATCCGACCACGACGGACCCCATCTACAACAGTATGAATTCGATCTACTACGACGGCGGCACTAAAGAGCAACTCAGTTTGAACGGACTTCGCCAATACTGGCAGGGCGGAACCCACGCCCATACTTGGGGTGTCACCCCGCAACTCGACTGGGATCTGGGTCCCCTCAAGATGACCTACCTCAGTTCATTCCGAGCGCTAAGTGAGCACTACAAATATGCAGTTCCTTTGGCACCTACCTATGCCATGCCGAACCTTTACGTTTCGTCGGATCAGGCGACTTCGCAGGAACTTCGGTTCTCGACACAAGGGCTGAGTTCGCTTCAGGCACAGTTCGGCCTTTACTATTTCCATGAGGCCTTGTACGACAACTGGAGCATTTACGACTTTCCAAATGTCTTCCACTTTGGCTACCTCGCGGTTGGCAGTGATCCTCAAGTGAACACGTCACGAGCCGCATTTGCGCAGGCGACGTATAGTCTCATGCCGTCGCTGCGATTTACCGCCGGCCTGCGTGAGTCGCATGATGAGAAGAGCTACTTTAGTCAGTCGGTAAGAAATGCCCAGCCATATTCGGACCCTGCCACCAATGTGTCGACTCCGAGCTTCGCCACCATCAGCGACTCGAAACTCACTTGGCGCACGGGAATCGAATACGATCTTTTAGACCACACGATGCTGTACGGGACGGTTTCGACGGGATATAAGGCTGGCGGCGTGAATTCCGGCTGCCTGCAAGGAACATCTCGCAACGGATTAGCATGCACCGGGGCATTGGCCGTCCCCGCATCAATTCTCTTTTACCAGCCGGAAACGCTGACATCCTACGAGGTCGGGATAAAATCACTGTTTGCGGACGACACGGTTTACGTGACTCTGGATGGCTTCCGTTACAAGTACGACAATCTGCAATTAGGGACACTGCAGAGCGTAAGTGGACTCCTGATCGAGGCCACGACCAATGCGGCCAACGCGTCCGTGAACGGCATTGAATTCAACGGGACCTGGCGACCAGATCACAACAGCACCTTTTCGCTGGGCGTGACCTATCTGAACGCAAAATACGAAAACTACTTTCCGCTTGGCCAGATCTACCCGATCAACTACAAGGGTAGAACGCTTGATGATTCCCCCAAATACACGGCGAATCTCGGCTACACGTACACTCACCCGACGAGCTCCGGGGGGCGCGTGGACCTGGGTGTCCACACCTATTTCTCGAACTCCTATATCTTGTCCGACGTCGCAGTTCCAGTGCAGTATCGACAGCCAGATTTCCACATTACCGATATCAACGCGACTTACACGTTCCCTCGCGGCGAATGGTATGTCGGCATGTACGCGCGCAATCTAGAAAACAAGATCATCGTTATTAACGCAAATCCCAATGCAGTGGTGCCCGGTGCTCCACGGACATTCGGACTCCGTGTTGGATTCAACTTCTGACCGCGGGTGGTTACAAATAAAATGTCTCTCTCTGCGGCC
This sequence comes from Rhodanobacter sp., assembly GCA_041663105.1. Classification (GTDB taxonomy): domain Bacteria; phylum Pseudomonadota; class Gammaproteobacteria; order Xanthomonadales; family Rhodanobacteraceae; genus Rhodanobacter. The sequence goes on along the minus strand of JBAZRB010000002.1, from coordinate 392,306 downwards.
GGGCACGGTGCCCATGACGTATCCAACGAAGCAGAAATATATGATCCATCCATTGCGTTACATGACTACCATGATCGGTGACAATAATAATCCTTGCGGTACGGAGAACGAGGTCTATAGAAAAATAACGCGCCGGGTCATGCCACTATTGTTCGGCGCCTATCTCTTCGCGTTTCTGGATCGGATTAATGTCAGCTACGCGCAGTTGCAGATGAAAGTGGATCTTGGATTTTCGGACGCAACATATGGCTTGGGTGCGGGTATATTTTTTCTTGGCTATCTGCTTTTTGAGGTGCCAAGCAATATCTTGTTGGAGCGCATCGGCGCCCGTCTCACCCTATTACGCATCATGGTTCTGTGGGGGTTGACTTCGGCGGCCACCATGTTCGTTTCGACCCCCATGCAGTTCTACGTTGCGCGATTTATGTTGGGCATTTTCGAAGCTGGATTCTTCCCAGGGATAATTCTCTACCTCACTTACTGGTACCCGAGCTCGCGTCGCGCTGCGGCTACCGGTCAGTTCATGTTCGCCGTTCCGGTCGCCGGAATCATCGGCGGTCCGCTGGCCGGTTGGATCATGTCGTCGATGGACAAGGTGGGAGGGCTCGGAGGTTGGCAGTGGGCCTTTCTCATCGAGGGTGTGCCGGCCGCTCTGTTTGGCCTTGTGTGCTTCTTGCTCCTGCGGGACCGGCCCTCCGAAGCAGCGTGGCTGACGGATGCGGAGAAGGAATTGGTTGAGAGTGTGTTGATAGCAGATCGTGGCGGCGCAGCACCGTCCCGAGGCAGTGTGAGAGACCAGTTGCGCAAAGCGCTCACTGACATCCAGGTGTGGGTGCTGACGTTCATCTATTTCACATGTGCGTGTGCAAGCTACGTATTCACCTTCTGGCTGCCGACAATGATCAAGGATCTTGGCGTTGGCGACATCGTCCGGATCGGCTGGTATGCGGCAATCCCGAGCGCCTTTGGAGGCGTCGGTATTATTCTCATCACTCGAAGCTCTGATAGATTCAGGGAACGCCGCTGGCATATTGGTGGATCTCTCATCATTGCTGCAATTGCGCTTCTGGCGACGACGATAACGCCATCCTCCATAGCGGTCGGTCTTGCGGTCTTCTGCGTTTGCGGCTTCTTCGTGTTGGGTGCATCGATCGCATACTGGGCGCTGCCTCCAACCTATTTGAGTCCTGATGCATCCGCGGTGGGTATTGCGCTGATCAGCTCCATTGGCGTGATCGGCGGTTTCGCCGGGCCGACAATCCTTGGCTTTACAAAAGATGCAACCGGAGGATTTACCTTGGGTATTTGCGTCGTGGCTGCCATTACGATCGCTGGTGGCTTGGTGACCCTATTTGCTCTCCCAAGAAGCGCCACTCGCGTGGGCCCAAGTGAATGAGGATATCTGATATGAATCGTGTGGCCTTTCGTATGCCATTTCACGGCTCGCTGAGGAGTGCCGTCATCTGTGCGACGTTATCGCTCTTCAGCATGTCGGCGTGCGCGGCCCATTTTGATATGAGGCAATTGCCGCGCACATGTAAGCAACTCGCAGGGGTGATAATCCCTGCATCGGCTATTGGCTTGCCGACAAACGGTGCTGCCGTGACTGCGGCCGACTTGGTGCCGACATCGGCATCACTGCCCGAGTACTGCAAGGTTCTGGGCACTATCAAGCCGGTGGGCGGGTACGCATCTTCAATTGATTTTGAGCTAGATCTTCCGACGAGCTGGAACCGGAAGATTCTGATGCTCGGGGGTGGAGGATCTGACGGCGTAATTCCGCCAACGTCCGGCAATATTCCGGCCGGGCCGCTAAATGAGCCGGCCCCGCTCGCACGAGGATATGCCGTGTTCGCCAGCGACTCGGGACATCAGTCGAAAAAGACTGGAGTGCTGGCTGCGGAAATGGATGGTTCGTTCGCTCTTAATGCCGACGCTCTGGAAAATTATGCTGGCAACGCGATAAAAAGGACGCGCGACGCGGCGCTCTACCTGATTCGGGCGCGTTATGGAGTCGATCGCCCGGACAAAGCGTACTTTGTGGGTGGTTCTACAGGTGGCCGAGAGGCGCTGGAAGCTATTCGCCGTTGGCCGAGGGACTGGGATGGCGCAATTGCTCTATTTCCGGCAGTGAACCCGATCGCACTGGATCTCCAGGTAGGGCGTTTGGCGAGAGCGCTTGCCCAGCCCGGTGGCTACCTGGATCAGGCGAAGCGTGAGCTTTTGTACGAAGCAAGCCTCGCGGTGTGCGACAAGCTCGATGGCTTGACGGATGGGATCGTAAGCAACGTCGACGCCTGCAATGCGAAATTCGATCCGGCTACAGCAAAATGGATGGGCCGGCCACTGCGCTGTCCGGGCGGCAAGGATACCGGAGACGATTGTTTATCGGACGCCCAAATTTCTACCCTGCACGAGTATGACACGTCCATCGTGTTCCATCCCGCGCTAGCCAATGGTGCAACACAATATCCCGGCTACAATATTTATGGCGCCGATCTGGGACGTGCAACCACGAAGCCATTTCAAAGCATCGTCACCCTTCTGGCTTTGGGAACCGATGCGCCGACAAGTCCGCTGCCTTCACAGGCATCGGCACTCAATATTTTCTGGGATCAATGGATCCGCTATTACGTTGCACGTGACAGTAACTTCGACGCGCTCGCTGTCGACCCTCAGAATCTTGGAGTACTTCAGGCACGCGTCAATCGACTATCTCTGCTCTTTGATACCACCAACAAGGCAGACTTTTCTGCTTTTGCCTCAAAGGGGGGGAAGCTGCTGATCGCTCAAGGGACGGCGGATGTTCTCGTAAGTACTCGCGAAACAGAGCAGTACTTCAATCGAATGCGGGCGACCATGGGTTCGGCAACGGTCCGCAACTTCGCTCGCTTCTACGAAGTGCCGGGCTACGGTCATGGGCTGAGCACCGTATTCAACGCTTCGTGGGACTCCCTGACCACCCTGGACAAATGGGTGGAGAAAGGTGACGCGCCACGCGCGCAAGTTGTTACAGACACGATTGGTTTGCCCGGTCGGACTCGACCGCTGTGCGAATACACATCATATCCCAAGTATCGAGGGCATGGAGACGTGAATACGGCGTCGAGTTTTGTCTGCACCAAGCGATAGCGAAGAACGCGTCTTGCGAAATGGGGATGTACTGAGTTAATGGCGAAGTAGGAACGTGTTGAATGAATAGCAAAGAGCTTGATGATCAGGGATTCATCGATATCGACGAGCTTTTGCGAGCGATTGCGCAATCCTCTCCCGATAGTCTTGCACTGATGGACGGGCAGCAATCGATTACCTGGGGAGAGCTCGACGAGCGGATCAACAGGATCGCAAGAGGGTTGATTGCCCGCGGCGTTGGACCTGGCGACACCGTCGCGACGCTCGGTTCGAACTCGATCGCCTACGTGGAGGTGATGTTGGCCACCATTCGCGCTGGCGGTTGTACGGTTCCACTTTCGTCTTATGTCATGGCGAGCACGCGCGCGGCGATGGTAAGGGACAGCGGGTCGCGCATTTTGTTTGTGTCTGCGCTTTATGAGGCGGAGATGCGGGGGCTTGCCGATGACATGGGGCTTGCAAGCGCGGATGTGCTTCCCCTCAATGATGCTGCTCTTGCAGAGTTCATGCAGGAGATGCCAGATACTCCGTTGCTGGTGGACTTTTCGCCGGATCAGGGATTCAACTTGATCTACTCCTCAGGGACTACGGGCATACCCAAAGGCATTGTGCAAAGTCGGGGCTATCGGGCGTTCGAATCCGGCGGGGTGAGATCCAGATGCGGCCTGAGCACGCAGACTCGAACGATCATTGCAACGCCTCTTTGCTCGAACACGACGCTGTTCTTTCTTGCTGCCGTGCTCTCGGCCGGCGGCTCATGCATGCTGATGGAAAAGTTTGAAGCGGGGACATGGCTCGATCTCGCCGAACGCTGGCAGGCAACGGATGTGGTGCTGGTTCCCGTTCAGTACAAGCGCTTACTCGATCACCCCCAATTCGATCGTACCGACCTTTCCTCGTTTCGGAACAAGCTTTGCACGAGTGCGCCGATGCCGGCGGAGACAAAGGCGGAACTCCTGAAGCGTTGGCCGGCGGGCGGCTTTACGGAGATGTACGGGATGACCGAAGGTGGCGTCGGCACCACGCTCCGCGCCCACGAGCATCCTGATAAGCTCGATACGGTGGGTCTGCCTAATCCCGGTGTCGAGATGTTCGTAATCGACGAAGAAGGGAACGTTCTGCCAGCGGGCGATGTAGGCGAGCTTGTTGGACGGTCGCCTTCGATGATGTCCGGTTATCACGGGCGCGAGAAGGAGACTTCGGAGGCGAGTTGGTTCGACGCGAACGGGCGACGATTTCAGAGGAGCGGTGATAACGGCTGGTTCGATGAGGATGGTTTTTTGCACCTCCTTGATCGCAAGAAGGACGTGATCATCAGTGGCGGATTCAACATTTATGCGATCGACCTCGAAAATGTCCTGATGCAGCACCCGGACGTCGTGGAAGCCGCTGTGATTGCGGCGCCGAGTCGTGAATGGGGCGAAACTCCCGTTGCATACGCGACGGTTCGCGGCAATACATCCTCCGAGTCGATCCGAAAATGGGCGAACGAGCGGCTTGGAAAAACGCACCGTATCGCGCAAGTCATCACGACGGAGGAGTTACCGCGCAGTCCTATCGGGAAGGTCCTCAAACGCGAGCTTCGCGAACGCTTCGTGAAATGCAGCTAGACGACGAAGTTATTTCCGTGATCACAGGAACGCGATTGACCGTTCACCACTCATCAGTGGTTCTGAACGTCGCTGTGAGGCAAGTTATCGGGATTTTGAGAACGGATCTGTGATGATCAATCTGCACACAATCGACACGCGGCATGGTTTCGGAGTCCTGGTGAACGTTCTCGGCAGGATGTCTGCGGGCTAGGCAGAGCCGCATTGGTAGCTCAGGCGGCTCGTGGACGTGATTCGTGTCTTCGCTGGAGCGGCGATGGCCAATGCAGCCTCCCGAGCCGACTTCGATCACGTGCAACACATAGTTGCGGACACACTCGTGTGACGAGAAAGGGTACAGATCTTTCTCAACCACGCTGGAATCTTGGAGCCACGGCATTGTCGCGATGTCGCGCCCTCCGCCAACCGGACATGCGCGCCGCTAGGCGGGCTCGCCTGAGGGCGCCACAGATAAAATAATCTTGGGTCCTCGTATTGGGATGGTTATGGGACAAGTTGATGAGATTTGGGCGAGGGCGACCGATTGACCGGAGGTTGTTGAGTTGACGGCGCGCACCCGTCCGTTGCGTTGTCGCATGCGAAATCACCATTTTGAGGCAGGACCTTGCAGATGTCAGTCAGCTATGGAGTTATCGACGGCATTGCCGTACTAACGATGGACAGTCCCCCGGTCAATGACTTGGATCTAGCTATGCGAAGAGGACTCGTTGAGTGCCTGGCAAGAGCGGTTGACGATAACTTGGTCAAGGCGATAGTCGTCACCGGCGGCGCAAGTGCGTTCTCTGGTGGCGAGGACATACAGGAGTTCAGCGCGCGGCAGACTCAACAAGCGCCAACATTGGCTGCGGTGGTCCATGCGTTCGAGCGCAGCACCAAACTGGTGGTCGCATCGATCGCAGGCATGGCCCTAGGCGGCGGTCTCGAGCTTGCTCTGGGTTTGAACTACCGCGTCGCCGCCAAAGGCGCGCTGGTCGGCTTGCCCGGAGTAAAGTTGGGAATCCTTCCGGGTGCCGGAGGCAGCCAGCGCTTTCCGCGAGCCGTCGGTTTGGAGACGGCCCTGAATATGATTCTTTCTGGCACGGTGGTTACGGCGAGCGAGCTGGCAAAAACACGCCTGTTTTACCAGGTGGTTGATGGTGATGTCCTCCAGGCAGCCATGACACTGGCTGCCGAGAAGGCACACAGTGGTGAGGTGCTTCCTCGGGTGCGAGACTGGAAGATCGACCATCCGAGCGCGGAAGGATTCCTCTGCTTTGCACGTGCACGCATCGCGGCGTCTCCCGACCGATGTCGTATCCGGCTGATGTGTCTGGATACCGTCGAGGCGGCTGTGAAACGGTCCTTCGATGAGGGGGTTCAGGTCGAGCGGGAGGCTATCTCCATCCTGGTCAACTCGCCGGTGTCCAAGGCGCTGCGCCATGCGTTCCTGAGTGAGCAGGCGGCCGCCGCGGTTGTTGATCTCGTTCCGGCGATTCGACCGCAGTTGATTCGCAAGATCGGCGTAATTGGTGCCGGCACCATGGGCGTCGGCATAACGATGACCTTCCTGGACGCCGGCATTCCAGTGACCTTGCTGGAGATGTCTCAGGCCGCGCTCGACCGGGGATTGGTAATGATTCGTGGAAGCTACGAACGCGGCGCGGCCAAGGGAAAGCTCACTAAAGAACAGGTCGAGCAGCGCATCGAGCTGATCAGACCCACGCTTGCGTATGCGGATTTGAGCGATGCGGACCTTATCGTCGAGGCTGTTTTCGAGCAATACGAAGCCAAGGAGGCTGTATTCAAGCGCATGGACGAAGTAGCGAAATTCGACGCAATACTTGCAACCAACACGTCGACCCTGGATGTGAATGCAATAGCGGGATTCACCTCGCGGCCGCATCGCGTGTTGGGCACCCACTTCTTCAGCCCCGCCAACGTGATGAAGCTGCTTGAGGTAGTTCGTGGAGACGCCACTGGTATGGACGTGCTGTCCACGGTGCTAGCTCTTGCAAAGCGAATCGGCAAGACCGCGGTGGTCTCGGGTGTTTGCGATGGCTTCATTGGTAACCGCATGATCGAACAGTACGTGCGTCAGGCCGGCTTTCTGTTGGACGAGGGCGCACTGCCTGAACAAGTAGACCGCGTTGCTGAAAACTTCGGGTTTGCGATGGGGCCGTTCCGGATGAGCGATTTGGCCGGCAACGACATCAGTTGGGCTATTCGTCGGCGGCGAGCGATCGAGCGGCCGGAAATCACGTACTCCAGCATCTCTGACGAGCTCTGCGAGTTGGGTCGTTTTGGTCAGAAGGTCGGCAAGGGCTGGTATGACTACAAACCGGCCGATCGCCACGCGCTTCGGTCAGGGGAGGTCGATGCGTTGGTCGAGCGACACTCGGCCGCATTGGGAATCAAACGCCGCCAGATCAGCGATGAGGAGATCATAGAGCGCCTGGTGTATGCGCTGGTGAACGAAGGGGCGCGCGTGCTGGAGGACGGAATTGCGGGAAAGGCGTCGGATATCGACGTCGTCTATCTCGCCGGTTATGGCTTTCCGGCATGGCGCGGCGGCCCCATGTTCTATGCCGATAGCGTCGGCCTTTGCACCGTGTTGATGGCCGTGCGCCAGTACGGCAAGGGCTACCACGGCGAAGCATGGGAGCCAGCCCCCTTGCTGTTGAGGCTGGCTGAAGCAGGTAAATCGTTTAACGGCTGATGCTTGCCGTGACTGCCCTAAACACAGTAAAGCAGGGTCAATAGTGAAAGAAGCCGTCATTATATCCACCGCCCGTACGGGCTTGGCCAAGAGCTGGAAGGGAGCCTTGAACATGACCCATGGTGCGACCATGGGCGGGCATGTCGTCAGGCATGCCGTTGAACGTGCTGGTATCGACCCGGCGGAGGTCGAGGACGTAACGATGGGCTGCGCCTATCCAGAAGGCGCCACAGGCGAGAATATCGCACGTCAAATCGCGCTGCGCGCTGGCTTGCCGGTAAATGTGCCGGGTGCCACCATCAACCGCTTCTGTTCCTCTGGACTACAGAGCATCGCCTTGGCCGCACAGCGGATTCTCGCAGGCGAAGGCCAGATTCACGTCGCAGGGGGCGTGGAGAGCATTTCTTGCGTGCAACCGTACATCAACAAGCACCTGCTGACGGACGCGTGGCTGATGGAGCACAAGCCCGAAATCTATGCGTCGATGCTGCAGACCGCCGAGAACGTTGCCAAGCGCTACAAGATTCCGCGCCAGCGTCAAGATGAGTACGGGGTGGAAAGCCAGCGGCGCGCGGTGGTCGCGGCGGCGGCCGGCCGCTTCGATGCCGAGATTGTGCCGATTACGGTGCTGGCCGGCGGTGCCGACCCCGGCACCGGGCAACTGCTGACGCGTGAAGTGACACTTGAGAGCGACGAGGGCATTCGACCAGGCACGCACTATGAGGGCGTATCCAAAATCCGCGCCGCTCTTCCTGGCGGAGTCGTCAGCGCCGGCAATGCTAGTCAGTTCTCCGACGGTGCTTCGGCAGTCGTAGTGATGGACGCAAGGCTGGCCGAAAAACGCGGGATCGCCGCGCTGGGCATTTTTCGTGGCTTTGCGGTGAGCGGGTGCGAACCTGACGAGATGGGCATCGGCCCGGTATTCGCTGTCCCCAGGCTGCTCAAACGTGCTGGTTTGACGGTGGACGACATCGGCTTGTGGGAATTGAACGAGGCGTTCGCAGTACAGGTCCTCTATTGCATGGACAGGCTTGGCATTCCGCATGATCGACTCAATGTCGATGGCGGTGCCATAGCGGTGGGTCATCCATACGGTGTCAGCGGTGCGCGCATGGTCGGCCATGCGCTGATCGAGGGAAGGCGCCGTGGCGCCAGGTATGTGGTGGTAACTATGTGCGTGGGCGGAGGCCAAGGTGCGGCCGGCCTATTTGAAATACGCTGAAATGCTCGTGGAGCCACTGCGGATGACGTGCCGCGGCGTGGACTTCCTGCTGGATGAGAGGTTAAACGTTACGAGCATCACAACAGGATGCCAAGTCCAGAGACCTGGCCGCAATGAAGCGGGCCATCCACATTTTGAAGACTGGAGATTGGTCGGAATGGGATCGCGCGCCAGAGACACAAAAATTAGGAGATGATGGTGATAGATCTGACTGGTCGTGTGGCTATTGTTACTGGCGCAGGGGGAGGCCTAGGTCGTTCGCATGCGCTGCTGCTTGCCCGTCGCGGCGCGCGGGTGGTCGTTAACGATCTGGGAGATGACGCTGAATCAGTGGTAGGAGAGATCAATGATGCCGGTGGTATCGCGCGCGCGTCCCAAGGTTCCGTAACCGATGCATCTTTCGTGCAGCGGATGGTTCGTACCGCAGTAAACGAGTGGGGTCGTGTCGACATTCTGGTGAACAACGCGGGAATACTGCGTGACAAGTCCTTTGCCAACATGGACCTCTCCGATTTCCACTTGGTGCTTGATGTCCATCTGATGGGCGCCGCCAATTGTACCAAGGCCGTCTGGGAACAAATGCGTACACAGGGCTACGGTCGCATCGTTATGACGACATCATCTTCAGGGCTCTATGGCAACTTCGGCCAAGCCAACTACTCCGCGGCAAAGATGGCACTAGTTGGACTGATGCAGACCCTAGCGCTTGAAGGTGCTAGATACGACATACGTGTCAATTGCGTTGCACCTACGGCGTACACCCAGATGATGAAGGACATCCTTCCGCAAAAACAGCAGGCCTTGCTGCGAACAGAGCTTGTCAGTCCGGCAGTTCTGGCATTGGTGTCGGAGCATGCCCCGACGCGTGCCATTGTCTGTGCTGGTGGTGGGAGTTACGAACTGGCGAATATAACCCTGACGCAAGGTATTCACCTTCCTGACGAAACCACTGCAGCCGAAAGTCTGATTGCCCATTGGAAGCAGGTTGCGGATAGAAGGGGTGACTTCGTGCCGGAGCAGGCTTTCGATCAAAGCCGGCATGAACTCAAGAAGGCGGGTTTTGTGCTTGCTGACGCCCAAGCGACCTGATTGGTGCATGTCGCATCAACGGATTGCCCAGGGAGCCAAGGCACTTTCCCACACTGAAGCAGAAGCCTTGTCGAGCCTAGCCACTTCACGGGATGACGGGGATTGGCAAGGCACTCGCGCGGGTGTAGTTCTGGACTCTAAACGGTCACGCTACTGAAAGTGGGTGGCCGTCGCTCCCAGGCCACGTCGTATTCGTTCCTCTGCCCGCGCCGTATTCGTTCTTAATGGCGTCCTCGCCCATCGGCACAGCGCTGGCATGCGGGCGTTTGACGACGCGGAAATGATGGTACTGCCCATGTAACTCGATCGCTTGAGTCTGCTTCATCAGATCGAGGTGGAAAAAGAACAAGTGGTTGACTTGGGCAGTTCGGTCGACGACATATCCTTCATGCGGGCGTGCAGCTCGTCCTAGGCAATGGGTGTGTCGCCCTTCGCCAGCAACAACGACTTGAGCTTCTCGAAGACGCTCGTCGTGGACTTGCCCATTCGGTCAGAAATGGATCAAGCGGCCGGCAATTTCCTCGGCTGATGCCAGTTTGGCCGCCTGGCATTTGTGGCTGCCACGCGCCGCGTCGTTCGGCTTGCGAGCGAAGATATATTACTATCATTGACACACAAATGATAATTTGATAACAATGCGTTCGTGCCAACCATTCGCTTATCACGGGGAGAAGGTCATGAAGCATCGCTATCGTCAGCACAAGCGGCGCGCCGTCTATGCAGCCATTGCCCTCGCCTTGATCGGCTCGAGTAGCGCCGCTGCTTCCGCCTCTGCATTCGATGCAAGTAGTCCGGCTCAGGTTGTCGCGGTCGAGGCAGGCTCGCCACAAAGCGATGCGGCCGGCACCGCTTCGAAGGTGTCGGCGGAGAAATCGGCGAATGCACACGGCGCCGGAGCTACCTACCTGCCAACCGTCGTGGTCACGGCCAACAAGCGGACGGAAAACCTGCAGGACGTTCCCATGGCGGTATCGTCAATTTCTGCAGACGATCTCAAGCGTGAGGGAGCCAACAGCTTCGCCGACTATGCCACCCAGATACCCGGCCTGAATGTCATCTCCACCGCGGAAGGTCAGACCCAGCTGGTCCTGCGAGGCATCACCTCCGGCAGCGGGCAGGCGAACTCCGCGGTAAGCACGTACATCGATGACGCACCCTACGGATCGAGTACGGTCTACGCCGGTGGTGGATTGCTCACTCCTGACATCGATCCGGCTGACCTCGAGCGCATCGAAGTGCTGCGCGGGCCTCAAGGTACGCTCTATGGCTCCAACTCGCTGGGTGGCCTGGTCAAATTCGTCACGGTTCCGCCCGACGCCACAAGCACCAATGGCTACGTCTCGACGGGATACAGCAGCGTGGCGGGCGGCGGCAGTGGGTTCAGTGAACGCGCCATGTTCAACGTGCCACTGATTGAAAACAAGTTGGCACTGCGCGTTAACGCTTACAACCGCACCGACCCGGGCTACATCGACAACATCGCCACCGGCAAGTCAGAGGTCAATGAGGCCAAGGTCAGCGGCGGTCGCGCGCAACTGCTGTGGAGGCCATCGGACAAGGTGTCAGTGAGCTTGTCCGCTCTCGCTCAGAACCTCAGCAGCGACGGGCTCGCAAACTCGGGCGTCGAAGTGGATCCAGCCACTTTGCTGCCGCTTTATGGGTATCAGAAGCAGAGCAGGGCAGCCGGGACGGGTCTCTTCAAGATCCAGTACCGCCTGTATGACGCCGCCGTCAATGCCGATTTCGGCTGGGCGAAACTGGTGTCCTCGACCAGCTACGGTACGCAACGGGTCAACTCGGACCAGGATGTGACCGCAGCCTACGGACCAATCCTCAACCCGGCGTTTGGACTGGCCAACGGGGGCTATTCGATCACCGATCCGATCACCCTGGGAAAATTCACCCAGGAGCTTCGTCTGCAGTCGCCCGCGGACCAGATGCTGGAGTGGCGTGTCGGCATGTTCTACACGCGTGAAAACACTACCAATCGGCAAAACGTTGAGGCCTTCGATGCCAGTACGGGCGCACCGCTCGACTTGCCAGCCCTGGGAACCATCAACGTGGGCCCCGGCATCTTCAAGGAATGGGCCGGTTACGGGGATTTGACATGGCATGCGACTTCGCAATTCAGCGTACTGGTAGGCGCGCGTTACAGCAAAGACGAAACCACATTCACTGAGACCGGCTCCGGCCTGCTGGTCGGCCCTGTCATCTTCACCACGCGGAGCACGGACCATCCCACTACCTTTTTGTTCAATCCCAGCTTCAAGTTCGGTGACGATCTGATGACCTACATCCGCGTGGCTTCCGGGTTCCGTCCCGGTGGCCCCAATGTCGGTGTTCCGCCAGGCCTGGGGGCACCAGTAAGCTTTCAGCCGGACAAGTTGACCAGCTATGAGTTTGGCGTCAAATCAAGCTTGCTCGACCGGCGCATGAGCTTCGACGCCGACGTGTTCTATATCAATTGGAATCAAATCCAACTCACCTCCACGGCCGGCGGATTCAGCTTTCTCGGCAATGGCGGCAAGGCCAAGAGCCAGGGCGTGGAAGCCAGCTGGAAGTACACGCCCGTCGGTGGCCTCGTGCTGTCGGCCAACGCAAGCTATACCGACGCCGCTTTGACCGCGGATACGCCGCCGGGCCTCTACGGCTACAAGGGAGACCCACTGCCCTGGGTACCAAAGTGGAACGCCACGGTAGGGGTGGACTACAACTTTCAGCTGGGTGGCAATTGGTCGGGCTTTGCTGGTGCCAGCTACAACTATGTGGGCCAGCGCGAAACAGATTTCCTTCCCGTTCCCGGTCCGCGTTTGACGGCGCCGGGCTATCACGGAATTGATCTGCATGCGGGTGCCTATTATGACGCCTGGACGCTCCAGGCCTATGTCAAGAACGTGACCAACCAGCGGGGGATCACCTCGCTTACATCCGAAACCACCGATCCACAAGGCAGCCCCTTCGCGGCCTCCTATGTGCCGCCCCGCACCGTCGGCGTCAATCTCCGCTACGACTTTTAGCAGCTGGGTGAAAAGCAACCTGCTGACAGGATCCGCGGGGGGTTCGTTCGCGAATCGAATACGTCAGTGGTTAATTTGTTGGAAGTGAGTCTCTGCAACTGCCGGGCTCGGCGCGTCAAAAAATGGGTAGACAACCTGTTTTCAGCGACCCGCTCGTCGCCCTTACTGTTACCGTCGGAGTGTTGACGAATGAACCGTTACATGAAAATCCTTGCGATGGTTGCGGTCACCAGTGGCATCGGCCTGGCGTCGGCGCAGGTGACGCACCCGCTGAATCCGCCATCCGCCACATCGGCACTGTTACCCGCATCAGCGACAGCGTTCGGCGCGAGTTCGACCACAGCCTCGAATCAGAACGAGACGCCGCCTACGTTGACGAATGCTGATCTCTCGACTTTCTTCGACGGACTGGTGCCCTTCGCGCTTCAGCGAGGCGACGTGGCGGGTGCCGTGATCTCGGTGGTCAAGGACGGCAAGATCATCTTCGCCAGGGGCTATGGGTACGCGGATCTGAAGACACGCGCGCGACCGTCGCCGGAAACCACGCTGTTTCGGCCCGGCTCGACATCCAAGCTGTTCACATGGACCGCCGTCATGCAGCTGGTCGAGCAGGGCAAGCTCAATCTTGATCGCGACGTCAACGACTATCTCGACTTCAAGATTCCGCCACGCGACGGCAAACCGATCACCTTGCGCGACGTGATGACGCACACGCCGGGTTTTGAGGACACCGCCAGGGGCCTCATCACCGGTGGGACCAGACAACCTTCGCTGGGCGAATATCTGAAAACCCACCTTCCGGCACGCATTTTCCCGCCGGGCGAAATCGTCGCCTATTCCAACTATGGCTGCGGTCTGGCCGGCTATATCGTGCAGCGCGTATCGGGTCAGCGTTTCGACGACTATATCCAGCAGGATATCTTCGCGCCCCTGGACATGTTGCACTCCACCTTCGAGCAGCCACCGCCGGCGTCCTGGGGATCGCTGATGGCCTCGAGCTACCGCACCGCCTCTGATGGGCAGCCACAGCCGTTTGAGGTGGTCAACCCCGAGCCTGCCGGTGGTTTGAGCAGCACCGCGACTGACATGGCGCACTTCATGATTGCGCAGCTGCAGGGCGGCAGCTACAACGGCGAGCAGATTCTCGAGCCGGCCACGGTCGCGTTGATGCATAGTCCACAGCACACCGCCGCGCCGGGACTCAACGGATTCGACCTGGGCTTCTACCAGGAAGACAGCCATGGTCAGCGCATCATCGGCCATGCCGGCGACCTGGACTACTTCCACAGCGATCTGCACCTGATGCTCGGTGCGCATGTCGGCTTCTTCATTTCGATGAACAGCGCAGGCAATGAAGGCGGTGCCGGTGTGATCCGTGCCGCTTTGTTCCGCGCTTTCCTCGATCACTATTTTCCGTACCAGGTACCATCGCAGCCGACCGTGTCCAGCGCGAGGGCCGATGCGGCGCGAGTGGCTGGATGGTACGAGGCCAGCCGTCGCAATGACAGCGCGATGCGCCCGCTCTACCTGTTGGGTCAGGTGAATGTGGCGGCACAGCCGGACGACAGCATTACCGTTGCGGGATTGACCAACGACGCTGGCGTGCCGCTGCAATGGCATGAGGTGGGACCACTGAGCTATCGCGAAGTCAACGGCACCGGGAAGCTGAAGTTCGTGACCAATGCGCAGGGTGCCATCCGCTACTGGGCCACGGATGTAGAGCCGCCGGTGTTCGTGTTCCAACCGGTATCAGGCCTGAGGTCACTGGGTTCGGTGCGCTGGCTGATGACGCTTGCGTGCCTGATCGTGCTTGTCGCGCTGTTGAGCTGGCCACTTGGCTGGGGCGTACGTAGGCATTACCGCCAGAGGCTGGAGCTGTCGCTCGCGCAGAAGCGCACACGAAGCCTGTCTCGCCTGGGCACGCTGACACTGTTCATCGTCGTGCTTGGTTGGCTGGTGTTGCTGATGGTGCTCACCGCGACCGATGCGATTCCGCTGGTGCACGGCACGATTACGCCCTGGCTTTACGTGCTTTACGTGCTCGGCGTGCTGGGACTGATCGGCGCCTTGGCCGTGGTCGTCCACGCGGTGCGGACCTGGATCTTCCCTCGGCGCAGCCGGTGGGTGCTCTGCGGTGAAACCTTGCTTGCGCTGGCGGCCATCTACCTGGCCTGGTTCATCCTGGCGTTTGGCCTGGTGAGCTTCAGCGCCCGATATTGAACGCTGCGAGGGACCCCCAGCCTCGCTGGGGGACTCGCGGAGTTAGACCATTGAGGCAGTCGATACCCCTGGCGGCTTTCGCTCCTTTGTTGTGGTCTCGAGACGTGTGGTGCAGAGCGATTGATCCTGGACCGCGAAAGGTCTCCTTCATGAGTCGGTGATTCCAGGCTCTGTCGGTGGCCATGTATTCCTTTCAAGTATTTGAACGAATGTCGAAAGATCCGGAGTATTCATGAACGGTAACGCACATCCTCGCCTGCAGTTGCAGGTGAATATCGAAAAGTGGCCGACCAAGGCACCCTTTCGCATCACGGGCTATACCTTCAACGCCTTCGAGGCTTTGGTAGTAACCCTTCGCGACGGTGACATGGTCGGCCGTGGTGAGGGTCTTGGTGTTTACTACAAGAACGACACACCGACCTCGATGCTGGCGCAGATCGAGGCGCTTCGGCCCAGGATCGAAGCCGGCGTTACGCGACAGGAACTGCAGCAGATGCTGCCCGCCGGCGGTGCCCGCAACGCGCTCGACTGCGCACTCTGGGATCTGGAAGCCAAACGTAGCGGCAGGTCCGTATGGGAACTTGCGGCGCAGCCTGCACCTCAGCCGTTGCTGACCACTTTCACCGTCGGTGCTGAGGATCCTGATGTCATGGCTGAGCGCGCGACGGCCTATGCTGACGCCCGTGCGATCAAACTCAAGCTCACCGACGACGAACTCAACGCCGAACGGCTGCTGGCGGTGCGTGCAGCGCGACCGGACGTATGGCTCATGGTCGATGCGAACCAGGGTTTTACCCGCGACTCCTTCGCGCGCCTGTTGCCGACGCTGATGGAGGCGCGGGTGGATGTGGTGGAGCAGCCCTTTCCGATCGGCAACGAGGCCTGGCTTGACGGTCTGAATTGCCCGATCCGCATGGCGGCGGATGAAAGCGTGCAGGATCGCAGCGACCTGAAAAACCTACTGGGGCGAGTTCAGATCATCAATATCAAGTTGGACAAGTGCGGCGGCCTGACCGAGGCGTTGGCCCTAGCCCAGGAGGCGCGAAAATTGGGCTTCGACCTGATGGTCGGCAACATGTCTGGCTCCTCGCTGGCGATGGCGCCTGCTTTCGTCGTGGGTCAGTTGTGCGACGTGGTGGATCTGGACGGTCCGGTATTTCTGACCACCGACCGCACGCCTTCGGCAACCTACGAGGGAGGCAAGATCTGGTGTCCTGAAGCGCTCTGGGGTAGCCCGCTGACGGTGATGGCGTAGTAAGCGTTGAATGTTCAAGGTGGGATCAGTGAGCAACCATGTCGAACCGATTAATTCCAGCAACAGGCGGCAACTGGTTCGGGCACCCCCGCGGGTTGACCGTGCTCTTCCTGACCGAGATGTGGGAGATGTTCTCCTTCTTCGGCATGCGGGCGCTGCTCGTCTACTACATGACGTTGCACCTGCATTTTGGCCAGGAATACGCCTCGCTGATCTACGGGTCCTATGCGGCATTTGTGTATTTCACACCTGTGTTCGGTGGCATGGTTGCCGACCGCTGGCTGGGTAAGCGCAATGCGGTGATCATCGGTGGCACGACCATGGCGCTGGGTCATTTCATGATGGCGTCCGAGCCGTTGTTCTATCCGGCACTGGCCACGATCGCGTTGGGTAACGGCTTGTTCCTGCCAACTCTCTCCAGTCAGATCGAGGATCTCTACCGCTCTGACGATCCGCGCAGCAAGAGCGCTTACAACATTTACTACGTGGGGATCAATCTGGGCGCCTTCCTCGCTCCGTTGGTGTGCGGCACGCTGGGCGAGAGCTATGGCTGGCACTGGGGCTTTGCCGCTGCCGGATTCGGCATGCTGTTGTCGCTGGTGATCTATCTGGCTGGAGCACGCTATTTGCCCGTCGAGCCGAAACGCGTGGGGGGCGCGAGGCCGTCACGGCCACCCATGGACCGAGCCGTACGCGATCGATTTGCCGTATTGATCGTGATTGCGGCCATTGTCGTGATCTTCCGGGGTGCGTACGAGCAAAATGGAAACACGATCGCGCTATGGGCTGACACGGGTGTTGACCGTCAACTGGCGAACGGCTGGACGATCCCCATGACGTGGTTCCAGTCGATCAATTCACTGGCGGTATTCGCCCTCACGCCTTTTCTGGTGGCGCGCTGGGCACGACTGGCCCAGCGCGGCATCGAGACGCCCTTGCTGGGGAAGATGGCCTTTGGCGCAGCGATTGTGGGGGCATCCTACGTGCTGCTCGGCCTTGTTGCCGCGTGGTCCGAAGCCCATGGTACGCGCGCCAACTGGGGCTGGCTCGCTGGCTGGTTCGTGCTGATGACGGTTGGCGAACTCTACATTCTGCCCGTAGGCTTGGCGCTGTTCGGTCGCCTGGCGCCGGAAGGGTTCCGCGCCACCAGCATCGCGACCTGGTTCTTTGCCGGTTTCTTCGGAAACCTGCTCGCTGGCGCATTGGGTACCCGCTGGAGTGTGTTGACCCATGCATGGTTCTTTGCTCTGATCGGCGCCGTAGCCGGTCTCTCCGCGTTGCTCCTGTATCTGCTTGGTCGTCGGCTCGGTGGTGTGGAAAGCCATGGAGCGGTGGAGCCGGCCTTGGCAATGACCCGGTGAGCACAAAAATGATGACCAAGGATATCCAGAAGAAGCTGAAAAGCAGGTGGGAAACGTTTACCACCGCCGAACAAAAAATCGCCGCGCACTTGCTGCAGAACATCGACGGCATACCCTTTGAGACAGCCGCATCCATCGGCAAGCGGGTTGGTGTCAGCGCGATGACCGTAAGCCGATTCCTGCGCAATCTCGGCTATGCCGGTCTGGGCGCGTTGAAGAAGGAGCTGCGCGGCGGTGCATCATGGATGCAGCTTTATGGCACGCCTGGCGCCGGCGCCGATGCGTCCCTCTCGGAGGGATTGCAGTCAGAGATTCGCGGGCTTACCGCGGTCCATGCGCTGAGTCATGCCCCTGAATGGACGTCTATCGTGGATATGCTGGTGGGTGCCGATCGGGTATCGGTGGCCAGCTTTCACCATGGCCGCTTCCTTGGGATCGGCTTTGCGAGCCTGTTGCAGCACGTCAAACCACGCACCTCGTTTGCCGACGGGCTCGATGGTGCGTATGCCGATGTATTGCTTGATTCAACAAAAAATAGCTGCGTCGTCCTGATCGACTTTCGTCGTTACTCGCGCCACTTCCGTCTACTGGCTGAAGAAGTGGCCCAGCGAGGCATTCCGCTCGTGATCATCACCGACGCGCAGTGCTATTGGGCCCGCCGGCTGACCAAAAACGTGCTCATGCTGCCGATCGATGAGCATCGGGCGTGGCACAACTTCAGCGCGGCCAACAGCCTTTTCAGCCTGCTGATCGGCGCCGTGAGCAACCAAATGGACGACCGATTCGAACGCATTGGAAACATCACGCAGCTGCGCCAGGAACTTGTGGGCTATGTCGAGGCGCCGCTCACCGGTAACCGTGCGTCGAAGGCGACGGTTCGCAGCAAGGGGCCTGCGGGTACGGTGACTCCGGTGCCCCGCAAGCGTCGTCCCAAGGTCAAGCCCTGACGGCTCGTTCGACCATGTCACGGCTCTGGAGAAACACGTTGGAAGCATCGATACAGGACACCTTGGCGATCATGAGGAGCGGCGCTGGGCTCCGGCACCATCGGTCGAAGGGCGGACGCTGGCGCATGGTGCTGTTTGTGGTCACGACCCTGCTGTGGCCGCTCGCGGCGCTGACCACCACACCATCCGCGGATGCCCGTCTGCCTCTCGACGCGTATGCCGCCAAAGCCATGAAAACTTTCGATACCCCGGGCATGGCGGTAGTCATCGTCGACGGCGAACACATCTCGACCCATGCTTATGGCGTGCGCAAGCTCGGCGCGCCGGCCCGGGTGGACGCGCACACCATCTTTCCATTGGGCTCCAACACCAAGGCGTTCACCAGCACCGCTCTGGCCATGTTGGTGGATGAGGGCAAGCTGCACTGGAACGACAAGGTCGAGGACGAGCTGCCCGGCTTTCGCATGTACGACGCATACGCCTCCAGTGAGATGACCATCACCGACCTTCTGGTGCATCGCAGTGGTCTGGGGTTGGGCGAGGGCGATCTGATGCTCGTGCCCGACACGAATCGTTCGCGCGCCGAGCTGGTGCATGCGATCCGCTATCTGAAGCCCGCGCACTCGTTCCGGGCCCAGTATGACTATGACAACGTGCTCTACGTTGTGGCGGGGCAGTTGCTGCAAGCGGTCAGTGGCCAGCGTTGGGAGGATTTTGTGCAGCAGCGTATCCTCGGCCCGCTGGGAATGCATGACACCCAAGTGAGTATTGACACCAAGGTGCCGGATCAGGCGTCGCTGCACGCCAAGATCTCCGGGCCGGTGCGTGGTTTTGGCAGGCAATCCGTCCTCACCCATGTCATGACGGGGGACACCTTTGCACCGGCTGGCGCGCTCATGACCAGCGCGAGCGATATGGGCAAGTGGCTGAAGGTGCAGCTCGATCACGGCGTCATGCCCGATGGCAAACGCCTCTTCAGCGCAGCGGCATCCCAGGCACTTTGGACCCCACGTACCCTGATTCCGATCACGCCGGAGCCGCCACCGTTGACCTTGGCCACACCGGATTTTCAGGCCTATGCGTTCGGTTTTGAGGTAAGCACCTATCGCGGCCACAAGATCATCACCCATCTCGGTGGCGTGCTCGGTGGCATCTCGGCGGTGGTGATCATTCCGGACAAGCATGTCGCATTTGCCGTGATGATCAATTCGGAGGACGTGGGCACGCTGTTTGCCATGCGCGAGGAGCTCCTGGACACCTATCTGGGCCTGTCGTCCCCGGACTGGATCGCCTGTTACCAAAAGAAGGTGCAGCAGCAGGAAGACACAGAGGCCTTGCAGGTTCTGGCGACCAGCAAAACGGTGCGTCATCCGGATCGCGGCCCTTCGCTACCGCTGGGAGATTACGTCGGTGTGTACAGGGATCCGTGGTACGGCACCATTACGATCAGCAAAGTGGGGGCCGGCCTGAGGATTAGTTTTGACCGCTCGCCCGGCCTCGCCGGTTCGCTCGAACATGAGCAGTACGACACTTTCCGCACCCGCTTCACGACGCCCGGCTACGAAGATGCTTTCGTCACCTTCAGTCTCAAGCCCGACGGGAAGATCGACCAGATAAAGATGAGGGCCATTTCGCCGTTGGCCGACTTCAGTTGGGACTATCAGGATCTGCGGTTCACCCCTGTTGCTGGAATACCGTAGGCAGGGCGAGATTCCACGGAACTTCGCGCTACAGAGCCCGTGAGGGCGGCAATCGTTAAGGCATTTGGCGACAAAATATCAGCTGTGTGGTTGCACCCGGATATGCCCGTGGTCACGCGTTTGCCATCGCGCAGCACTTCACAGTTGAGCCCGTCACCTCCATGACGATCCATTGGCCATCGATACGTCGATGACTCTTGTCGCTTTGCCGGCGAGTTTGCTCGCGCTGGCATATTTCTGATGTGACTGGCGAGTAAGGCGTTTTGGAATCTTTCCGGAGGGTTGAGTTCATGCAGGACACGGTTTTCGATATAGCGGTCATCGGTGGAGGCATGGCCGGCGCCGCCGCTGCGGCCAACCTTGCGCCGCATGCACGGGTACTGGTGCTGGAGCGCGAGAGCCTGCCGGGCTATCACGCGACAGGCCGGTCGGCGGCATTGTTTTCGGCGATCTACGGCAACGCGTCGATTCGCGCGCTAACCCGTGCCAGCCGCGCGTTTTTCTGCACGCCCCCGGTGGGGTTTACCGAGAATGCGTTGATTTCGCCGCGCGGTGCCCTTTACGTCGCCCGTGCCGACCAATTGGACGAGCTGGACGATTTCGCATCCCTCCCTGACGTTGTCACCGGTACCCGGCGGGTCAGCGCGAGCGAAGCGCAGGCTATCTCTCCGTGTCTGCGCCCGGACCATGTTGCCGCCGCTCTGTTCGAGCCGGATGCGCAGGACCTTGACGTGCATGCTCTGCATCAGGGCTATCTTCGCCTGCTGCGCGAACGAGGTGGAAGGTTGGTGAACCATGCGGGGGTCACCGCAGTGCAGCGGCAGGATGACGCCTGGATGATCACCACCGACGCGGGCATCTTCCACGCGAAAATCCTCATAAACGCCGCGGGCGCCTGGGTCGACGAGATCGCCTGGTTGGCCGGCGCCGCCCCCATCGGCATTCAACCGCTCAGGCGTACGGCGTTCATCGTCGATGCACCGGACGGCAGCGATTCGGACCACTGGCCGATGACCATCGACATCGGCGAAAAGTTCTACCTCAAACCCGACGCGGGCCGCTTGCTGCTGTCGCCGGCGGACGAGACACTGAGCGTGCCATGCGATGCATGGCCTGACGATATGAATATTGCGATCGCCGTAGATCGAATCGAGCAGGCGACCACGCTCTCCATTACTCATGTACACCAGAGGTGGGCGGGCTTGCGAAGCTTTGTTCCCGACCGTAGCCCGGTGGTCGGTTACGATCCGGAGATCCCCGGATTTTTCTGGCTCGCTGCTTTGGGAGGCTATGGCATCCAAACGGCGCCCGCCATGGGTCGTGTGGCTGCTGCGCTGGTGTTGCGGGCACCCATACCAGCTGATGTACTCGCGTTGGGACTGGACCCGTCCGCGATTTCACCCCAACGATTGGCAATCGCTTCGGAGGAGACAAATAGCGGCCGCCTTAGTCACCCCAAACCTATCTGACTGGGGTTTACCCCGATTTCGCGGACAGTTGAGTCGAGTCTTTATAGGCTTGGTTGAGGGCTGAAGAAACGGTGCCATCGGATGAAGTTGCCCTCGCGATTTCATGCGGATCCAAAATCAGTAAAAAATATCTTCACACTCATGATAGTGAACATTGACGCAAATTCGATTTGTCTGCATGATGCGGCAGCAAGGGCTCCTGCTTTCAGCCAGTTGTAAGGCTGTTTGTTGCACGAGCTGAAGGGGAGACGGTGTCTGGGGCAGAGGCACGATTAGAGTCATGCAAGAACGAGCGCCGTGCTGCAGATTCTGCGAAATTGGAAGTTCATGAGTGGGGGTGGATTCCGGTGCAAACAAAACTTCGTGTCTGGCGCATCTCGTTGCATTTATGCCGGTATGCACTGCTGCTCGAGTCGTATCCAGCGGCCGCTGATGCCTGCGAATCCCTACGCCCGTGACGATCTTGCACAGCAGTATGTCCAAGACGCCGGCAAACGTTGATCCGATGATCCCCGGTGTTCATGCATGGGTCGCGCTCGGCATGCTGGGCTTCGTTTACGTGCTGAATTTTCTGGACCGCCAGCTCCTGGCGATCCTCGCCAAGCCCATACAGGACAGTCTGCACTTGTCCGACAGCCAGTTGGGCCTGATCGGTGGTCTGTACTTCGCACTGTTCTACTGCTTCATCTCGATCCCGGTGGGCTGGCTTGCCGACAAGACCAACCGGGTAAGAGTACTGACGTTGGCCTGCACGATCTGGAGTGCTGCCACCATGGCCTGTGGCCTGTCGAGCAGCTATCCCCAGCTGGTCATTGCCCGCATGACCGTGGGCTTCGGTGAAGCCGGCGGCGTCCCGCCGTCTTACGCCATTATCTCGGACTACTTTCCACCGCACCGTCGAGGTACGGCGCTGGGCATTTACAACCTCGGACCGCCGATCGGCGCGGCGCTTGGCATCGCCTTTGGCGCCTCCATTGCGGGCATCCTTGGTTGGCGATATGCATTCATCATTCTTGGCGGAGCCGGTCTGCTCACAGCCCTCGCTTTCAGGCTGATCGTGCGTGAGCCAAAGCGCGGCGGTCTCGACAATGTCGCCAGGACGCACGCCATCAGCGTTGATGCACCGCCAGCGAGTTTCCGCGAAACGCTAAAGATGTTCTTTACCAGTCCCGCGTTACTGCTTACCGCGCTGGGCAGCGGCGCGACGCAGATGATCACGTATGGCATGGGCAACTTCACAGCGCTATTTCTGATGCGCGAAAAAGGCATGACTCTGGACGAGGTTGCGGTGTACTTCGCCTTGACCGTGGCCGTCGGGATGGGAGCAGGGATTTTTGTGTCCGGGCGCATGGTGGATCATTTCACCCGACGTTCGAGGTCGGCTTATGGCTGGCTACCTGCCGTGACACTCGCGCTCGCGGTACCGCTCTATGTCGGTTTCGTTTGGGCACCGACGTGGCCGCTGGCACTGCTATTTCTACTCGGGCCGATGTTTCTCAACTATTTCTATCTGACCTCGTCGGTGACGCTGGTTCAGCAGGCGGTGCGACCAGACCAGCGAGTCATGTCGGGTGCCTTGTTGCTGCTGATCATGAACTTCATTGGTCTGGGCTTTGGCCCGACCTTCGTTGGCATCGCCAGCGACCATTTCCGGGTCAGTCATCCCGAACATTCCCTGCAGATCGCGCTATATACCCTCGTGCCGTTTTACTTCGTGGCCATTTTTCTGTTTCTGCTTCTGGCACGGGTGCTTTGGCGGGAAGAGCAGATCACCAAGAGTGGAGGAGACAAATCGTGATTTCGCTTCGCAACGGCGTCCTGTGCGCCCTGATCATCTGTTCGGCCAGTCTGTTCCCGTTCGCCTCGATCGCAGGTCCCTTCATGTCATCCTCAACAAAGGCCGAAACCTCTCTCGTCGTGAGCACGTCCGTCGGTCAAGTGGAAGGTCGGCGCATAGGTTCTCTCAATGTGTTCAAAGGCATTCCTTACGCCGCGCCGCCTGTCGGCGCATTGCGCTGGAGACCGCCTGCGCCAATGCCTGCCTGGTCGGGGATCAGGAAAGCCACGCAGTTCGGGCTTGCCTGCTTTCAGCCCAGGCCGAGGCTATCCAACATCTACGCGGGCAAGCCCATGCCGATGGGCGAGGACTGCCTGACGCTGAATATCTGGGCTCCCAAGGATGCGCGCAACGCACCGGTGTTTTTCTGGATCTATGGCGGCGCCCTGTGGGGTGGTGCGAATCGCGATCCGCTTTATGACGGTGCGCGCCTGGCCGAGCAGGGTATCGTGGTGGTGTCGATCAATTACCGGCTTGGTCCACTCGGCTGGCTCGCCCTTCCGGCGCTCAGCGCCGAGTCGCCGGACGGCATTTCGGGCAACTACGGTCTTCTGGATCAGATCGCCGCATTGCGCTGGGTCAAGGACAACATTGCCGCCTTTGGCGGTGCTCCGGCGAACGTCACCATCGCGGGCGAATCCGCGGGCGGCCTGAGCGTCATGTATCTTATGGCCTCGCCCCAGGCGCGTGGGCTGTTCGCGAAGGCGATCGCTGAGAGTGCGTACATGATCTCCATGCCCGCATTAAAGCAAAGCAAATACGGTACGCCGTCCGCAGAGGAAAGCGGCTTGAAGCTAGCTGAGGCATTGCATGCGCCGGATCTGGCGGCGTTGCGCGCCATGGACGCAGGCAGGTTGACCGAAGCGGCGGCGGCGGACGGATTTGCGCCCTGGGTGACCGTTGACGGTCATCTCGTACCGCACCAACTTGTCGATACTTTCGAGAAGGGTGAGCAGGCGCCGGTCCCCTTGCTGGCCGGATTCAACAGCGGAGAAATTCGTTCGCTCCGGATCCTGGCGCCGCAACCGCCCGCGAGCGCGGCCGAGTACGAGAGCATCATTCGCGATCGCTATGGCGACCTCGCGGAAGACTTCCTGCATCTTTACCCCAGTAGCAACCTTGAGCAAAGCATCCTCGCCACCACGCGGGACGCCCTCTATGGCTGGACCGCGCAGGAATTGGTGCGCAAGCAGACGGCGATAGGTCAGCCCGCCTACCTTTATTTCTTCGATCATGGCTATCCAGCCGCCAACGCCGCCGATCTGCATGGCTTCCACGCCAGTGAGCTGCCTTATGTGTTTGGCACCTTCGAAGGTACGCCGCCGCTGTGGCCGAAGGTTCCCGAAACGTCGCGGGAGAGGCAGCTCTCCGATGCCATGATCGATTACTGGACCAGCTTTGCCCGATCAGGCAAACCCGTCGCCGAGGGCCAGCCCGATTGGCCGGTATTCGGGTCGGACATGGCATACATGGCGTTTGACGATACCCCGCAGCCCTCACATGATCTATTGCCGGGGATGTACAAGCTCGTCAACGAAGTTGTCTGTCGCCGCAGGCAAAGCGGAACCCAGCCGTGGACATGGAATGTCGGCATCGTGGCACCGCAGCTTCCTGCCACGAAGTGTGCGACGCGAGATCCCTGAGGCACCGCGGGGGCGTCGCCGCTCCCGCGTGCTGGCCCTGGCTTTTGGGTCAGTTGCCCAGGGCGAGTCGTCACGTCAGTGGTTGCCGCGGCAAAGCGCGCGTGCGCGGGAGTTGCATATGCCGTTCACTCCCTGGCCAGGCCGTACCTTGATCGTGTCCCACTGGCATATTCGGTCAGAGAGCCTCTTGCTGGTTCAGGAGGAAATGTTTCGCGAACGTTTAGTGCTTCAGGGCCAGAAAGCCGGCCGCCATGAACCGGGTGATCCGTTGCTTGATGGCCGGAAAGTCATCGGAGTGGCAGATACCGCCTGACAGGCGATCGATGCGGCCGGTACGGGCAAGCGTATTCATCAAGGCACCGGTTACAAAGTGGTAGCCCCAGAAGATGTCCTCTGCCGGATAGTCGGGTAGCGCACGCTTCAGAATGCCTACCAGTTTGAGCACGACCGGATCGAAATACACATCCATCAGCGCTGCGCCTTCGGGTGTATTGCTCACACGCGCACCGAAAGCACCGTAGTTCATCCAGTGCTCGCCGCCTTCGTAGTAGAGGTCGAGGTCAGTGTCCAGGAACGCATGCAGCGCCCCTTCGACCGTGGGCGAGTCACCCGCCTGCGCTTCATATTGTTCCAGTGCTTCCATGCGGCGGCTGCTGGTCACGCCCGCGCGCCGGGCAAAGACGGCTTCGAACAAGGTCCGCTTGTCCTGGAAGTAATAGTGGACGAGCGTCGTATGGATTCCTACGCGCTTGGCCACATCGCCCAGGGTGACTCCGTAAAGACCATTTCTTGAAAACAGGAATTCGGCAGCGTCGAGGATCTGCTCCATGCTCTCAGCGCGCTGCTCGGCCTTCCGGCGAGGGGCGCGCTTTTTCGTTTCCTTTGGCATCGCGATACGGCAACCACATTGACGGATGACGGGTCAGTCTATGCACCGCTGTTGCGGTGCGTCAACAATCGGTGCATTCGCCGGCGACGTCGATCCCGCCGAATGTCGCACGCAGCTGCAGCTTGTCGATTTTGCCGGTGGCCGCCAGTGGCATGGTATCGACCAGCTCGACTTGATCCGGGATCCACCAGTCGGCCACCTTGCCCTTCAGACAGGCCAGCAACTCCTCGGCTTGGAGTGTCGTTCCAGCACGTGGCTCAACCACGAGCACCGGGCGTTCGCCCCATTTGGCGTCGGCCCGGCCTATTACGGCAACCTGACTGACCGCGGAGTGATGGCCCACAATATCCTCGATTTCAGAAGGGTTGATCCATTCACCTCCAGACTTGATCAGGTCCTTCGACCGCCCGCGAATGGAGAGATTGCCTTCGTCATCGATGCTCGCCAGATCACCGGTATCGAAATAGCCCTCATCGTCCAGCACATCGATGTCTGTTTTGTAGTAGCGATCGATGACGGTGGCACCCTTGACCTTGAGGTATCCGGTCACGCCACGTTGGTGCGGCAGCACTTTTCCGTCAGCATCGGTCAGCTTGAGATCGATGCCAAGGCTGGGACGGCCGGAGGTCTGATTGCCGGGTGAAGGAGTGGCGGGTGAAGCGATGGTGCCCGTTGGGCAGAGTTCCGTCATGCCCCAACTGGTCTGTACTCGGACCCCCAGCCGTTCTTCCATCCGACGGATCAGCGTCTCCGGACATTTTGAGCCGCCGATGAGGATGCGTTCCAACTCCGGCAGTTCGCCCCCTACGGCATCCAGATGATCGATGACCCCCAGCCAAAGCGTGTGCACGCCGGCAGCGACCGTAACCTTCTCATCGCGCAAGAGTGCGGCGAGACTGGCACCATCGGCGTGGCGGCCGGGAAGGACAAGCGTGGCGCCCACGGCGGGCACAGCGAAAGGCAGGCCCCAACCATTGGCGTGAAACATGGGTACGGCGACCAGCACCACGTCGCGGTCCGTCAGTGCCAGGGCATCGGCCTGCAACACCCGCAGCGTATGCAGATAGTTGGCGCGATGGGTGTAGAGCACGCCCTTGGGCGGCCCCGTCGTACCTGAGGTATAGCAGAGCCCGGCAGGCGCCTCCTCCTCGAAGTCGCCCCACGCAACCGCCAGCCCGTGTTGGTCGAGCAGTGTGTCGAGGAACCACAGTCTGGCCGTCCATTTCCCGGAATGGAACTCACTGGGCAGAGCCCCGTCCATGATCACGACATGTTCGATCGTGGGACAAAGCGGCAGCAGTTCATCCAACATGGAGGACAGGCTCGACGTCACGGCGAGCACTCGATCTTCTGCCTCGTTGATGATCGTGGCCAGATGTTCGACGGTATAGCGCGGGTTGAGCGTATGGCAGACCAGTCCGGCGCCCATGGTCGCGTAGTACATCTCGAGGTGATGCTTGGTATTCCAGCCAAGCGTGCCTACGCGATCGCCCAAGCGGAGGCCCAGTGATCGCAGCGCGCCCGAAAGGCTATTGCTGCGGTCCCTCAGGCTGGCATAACTGACGTGATCCTTGGCTCCCGCATGCACAGAAACGACTTCACGCCGCCCCCACCACTTGGCGGCGTGCTCCAGAAATTTGTCGACGGTCAGAGAATAGGATTGCATGAAGAAAAGGCGCCTGTCGCGGCGTCCCCGTGTCGCCGGACGGCGACACGGGGACGCCTACTTCAATCATTGGAAAAATAGGGTGGCGCGTATGCCGTATTGGCGTGGCGCACCTGCGAACCGGAGCCCCGAATTGATCGCCCCGATGTAGTGCTGGTTGGTCAGGTTCGTGCCGTACAGTGTTGTCAGCCAACTGCCGTGAGCCCAGTCGATTTGGGCGCCGAGAAGGTTGCGGCTTCCGATGCGGTCGCCGAGCGCCGCGTTTTCGAACAGGGTGGCCCATTGCCCCGAAATGTGCGCGTAGTTGATGCGCGGAGTAATGGTGTCGCTGCCGACGTGGAAGGTGCGTTGCAGGCCGGTATTGAACGTCAGTTTCGGCGCATAGGTTTGCTCGCGCCCGCCGAGGTTGGGGCAAGTAGCGCTCTCCGGCCCGGTCGCCGGGTCGCAAGGGGCGAGTGAGGGAAGTCTGGGATCGGTGGCGTAGAATTGTCCTATGTCGCTGTGCAACCAGCCGAGGTTGCCATAAATCGACCACTCGCCGAATACCGCTTGAGCCTGTGCTTCAAACCCGTAGATCTTCGTGGGATTGGGCGTGTTGAGCTCGATGCCAAATGTAGGATAGTTCGGGTAGCCAATGGTTACCTGGAAGTTCTGGTAGTTGTTGTGGAAGGCATCGACCTGCGTACGCAGATGATCGTCAAACCAGGTTGCCTTCCAGCCAGCTTCCAGACTCGTCACCTTCTCTCCCTTAAATGGGGTGGGCTGTCCAAGGCCTACTGGCACATTCAAGCCACCGGGGCGATAACCGCTGGCGGCGAAGGCATACAGGAAGTTGCTCTCGCTCACCTTCCAGTCGAGGGACACCTTGCCGGAGAAGTTCGAATATTTGGCCGATTGATCGTCTATCAGTGGCAGCCCGTATTGGGTGACGGTGACGTTGTTGGACGTGCGGTCTTTGGAGTAGCGGCCGCCAACGGTGAGCTTGAGCCCGTCGGAAAGCTGGTAGCCGACCTGCGCGAACAACGCGGTATTCTTTTTCGGATTGGTTCCTTGCAGCACGTATTCGCTCGCCGGATTGCCCGCAGGCACGCCGATCAGAAATTGACCGGGGGGGAACGTGTAGGTGTCTTTCTGTCCGTAGGCGCCCAGGATCCAGGTGAACGGACCGCCATCGGGCGAGATCAGATTGAGCTCCTGGGAGTAGATGGTCTCGTCTACCGAATCCCGGAAGGTGTAGTTACCCAGTTGAGTGCCATCCAGATCCGCCTGATAGGCGGTGTTGCCGTGCTGATAGCCGGAGATCGCCTGGAATTTGACACCGTTGGCGAATTTGTAATCGATCTTGAGCACGGTGCGCGTGAATTGATCTAGCGCTTTCAGCGGGGCGTTCGCCGTGATGTTGAAGGGATCTTTTGGCGAGTTGACCGGATCGGCCGGATAGGCGCCCATGTCGATATGGTTGTAGTCGGTCTTGAGCAGTACGGTAAGGTTGTCACTGGGCTGCCAGAGCAGGCCGATGCGAGCACTACGCGAGCGCAGCCGGGCGTTGGAGCCGGTATAGGGGCCCGAGATATTCCAGAAACTGTCTCGGTTTTCGCTGTTGACCGCGACGCGTGCGGCGAAGGTGTTACTGATCGGCAGGTTGATCGCACCCTGCAGGCCCACGTCGCTGTAATTGCCGGCCTGGCCTGACACATAGCCTTGATAGCCGCCATTGATGATCGGATCGTTCGAGTTGACCAGAACCGCGCCGCCGACGGCGTTCTGGCCACCAAACGTACCCTGCGGACCGCGCAGGATCTGGACCGAAGCGATGTCGTAATACGGCTCCTCGGTGAAGTAGCCGGGAAACGTCGGCACGCCATCACGATAGACGACGACGCCCGTGCCCGTCTGCGAGTTGTGCTCAGCCTTGCCGATACCGCGGATATCGAAATCAATACCCTGGCCGAAGTTGTTCACGGTGGCCGAAGGCGTGGTGAACTGTAGCTGGTCAACAACGTTGATGCCTCGGTTCAGCAGATCGTCACCGGTCAGGACTGTCGCTGCAATCGGCGTTGTCTGCAGCGCCTCGTCTCGACGTTCCGCCGAGACGGTGACCACCTTGAGAGTAGTGACACCGTTCGAGGTCTTGGACTTCTGTACAGCCTGATCGGAGTCCGCACTGGACTGTGGCGCTGTGGTCTGCGCTTGTATGGCGCCGAACCACGGCAACGTCAGAAGCGTGAGCCCCAACCACCGTGCGCGGCTATTCGTGAATATGATTTTCATGTGTCCCCTCCAATAGATCGACTTGCATGATGAGTCGGTTTGATTGGCGGTGCCGTTATGGTTCGACCCATCCCCGGCCGCAATTTGGCCCTGTTTTCGATCCGGAGTCAACATTCACTAAGTTTATAGTGAAGATCTTTACCAGGACTTCCCAGACTGCTAGGGTTTACGTCCCGTGCGCTCGTTCGGCGAGTGTCACTGACCGTAATTTTTTGCCGGGGCGCCCGGCGTTAAAGCATCTGGAGCCTCCAATGATCGATTTGAAAGGTCGTGTCGCGATTGTGACCGGTGCAGGTGGCGGCTTGGGCCGCGCACATGCCCTGCTGCTCGCCAAGCACGGTGCGCGGGTAGTGGTTAACGATCTGGGCGTGGGTGCCGAGGCGATGGCCAGGGAGATCAACGATGCAGGCGGGGAAGCACGTCCAGCCCAGGGTTCGGTCACCGATGTCGCCTTTATTCAGCATATGGTGGATACGACTCTGGCCACCTGGGGCCGCGTCGACATTCTGGTCAACAACGCAGGGATCCTGCGGGACAAGTCGTTCGCAAAGATGGCACTCGACGATTTTCGTTTGGTGATTGACGTTCACCTGATGGGTGCCGCCAATTGCACCAAGGCGGTCTGGGAGACGATGCGGACCCAGGGCTACGGGCGCATCGTCATGACGACCTCTTCCTCGGGGCTTTACGGCAATTTCGGGCAAGCGAACTACGCCGCTGCAAAGATGGGACTGGTTGGGCTGATGCAGACCCTTGCGCTGGAAGGCAAGAAGCATGACATCCGTGTCAATTGCATCGCACCCACCGCGGCCACGCAGATGATGGAAGGGATTCTTCCCGACGAACAGCTGGCGTTGCTGCGGCCCGAACTGGTCAGTCCGGCGGTGCTTGCGCTGGTATCGGAATCCGCACCGACGCGCGCCATCGTCTGCGCCGGTGCCGGCGGCTTCGAGCTGGCGAACATCACCTTGACTCAAGGAATCCACCTTGCTGGTGCAACGCCCTCTGCTGAGAGTCTGCTTGCTCAGTGGGCGCAGGTGGCAGACAGGACGGGGGAGCTCGTGCCGACGCAGGGCTTCGATCAAAGCGTCCACGAACTACATAAGGCCGGTTACGTCCTCCCGGAGGCGACTGAGGCCTGACGGGTGCGCGCTGATTCTGGTTTTCTGAAGCAGACCGCCATCGCCGTCCCCTGCGACGTTGTCAGACGATTGGTCGGTTTCATGATGGTGGCGTCGTTGACCTTCGCGAGTTGACGACTGGTCTGTGGTCATTGATGCGCAAACGGCGCCGTGGTCTAGAGATAGATGCAGCACGGTCACTGCAGAAGCCTTGCTTCACGGACCACTCAAAGCCTGTCGCAGGGAAAATTCGCCCGAATAGTCATTCGGATTCGTTGTTTCGTTCGCGCTGCCGATAGCGCAGCCAAAGAGTGGGGATCCCAGCATGTCCGAAGCCGTCATCGTTGCCACTGCGCGTACGCCGATTGGCAAAGCCTACCGTGGCTCGTTCAACGATACCCAGGGGCAGGCGCTTGCCGGGTATGCCATGGCAGAGGCTGTTCGCCGCGCCGGGATAGCGCCGGCGGAGGTGGACGACGTTGTCATGGGCTGCGCACTGCAGCAGGGTTCCACCGGCTTCAATGTGGCGCGGCAGGCCGCCCTGTGGGCGGGCCTGCCCACCAGCGTGCCTGGCATGACCGTCGACCGTCAGTGCGGATCCGGGTTGATGGCGATTGCGATCGCGGCCAAGGGCATCATGAATGATGAGCTGGACGTAGCGGTGGCCGGCGGCGTGGAGTCGATCTCGCTGGTTCAGAACGAGCAGATGAATCGCTATCGGACCAACGATCCCTGGCTTGAAGCACAGGTACCGTCCCTCTATATGGCAATGATAGAAACGGCAGAAATCGTGGCGGCACGTTACAAGATCAACCGCGAGTCCCAGGATGAATACGCGCTGCAATCGCAACAGCGCACTGCCGAAGCGCAGGTGGCCGGTCGCTACAAGGATGAAATGATGGCCATCACCACCAACATGAAGGTCACCGACAAGGCGACGGGCGAGATCAGCACTCGCCAGGTCACCATCAGTCAGGATGAGGGCAATCGGCCACAGACCCGTCTCGCGGATCTGACCAGGCTCGAGCCGGTGTTCGCGAACGGACAGCAGATCAAGCAGGGTCAGTACATCACCGCAGGTAATGCCTCGCAGCTTTCTGACGGCGCCGCCGCCTTGGTGCTGATGTCACGCGAGCGCGCCGAGCAGCGTGGGCTGCAGCCTTTGGGCGCTTATCGTGGCGTGGCCGTTGCGGGTTGCGCGCCCGACGAAATGGGGATTGGTCCGGTTTTCGCCATTCCCAAATTGCTGGCCAAGCACGGCCTAACCGTCGACGACATCGATTTGTGGGAGCTAAACGAGGCCTTCGCCAGCCAGGTGCTTTATTGCCGGGATCATCTGGGCATTCCCAACGAGCGCCTCAATGTGTCCGGCGGTGCCATCTCCATCGGGCATCCCTATGGCATGTCCGGCGCCCGGATGGCCGGCCACCTCCTTCACGAAGGCCGCCGGCGTGGCATTCGCTACGGCGTGGTGAGCATGTGCATGGGTGGCGGCATGGGCGGGGCGGCCTTGTTCGAGATTTTTTAAACAGACCCGGAAGGGGATGGATCTTTGAGTGATCAGTGGTCAGAGCAGGCTGTTACAAAGAGCCGACGCCTCCCGCAACGCGCCACTGACCAACCACTGCCTTGAACCATCAGGTCGGCGTAACTGACGGAGACTCCTATGAACATGTTTATGGGCAAGGTTGCATTGGTTACTGGTGGGAGCGCCGGTCTTGGTGAAGCCACCGCCATCAGGTTTGCACAGGAGGGTGCCAAGGTTGTCATCGCTGCCCGGCGGTGCGAGCAAAGCGCTCGCGTCGTGCAACGAATCATCGCCCTTGGAGGTGAAGCTCACTTCGTTCCAACCGACGTCAGCCGTGCCGAAGACGTTGAGCGAATGGTCAATCAGGCCGTGGAAAGGTTCGGCCATCTGGACTGTGCGGTAAACAATGCGGGCATCGCCGGCCCAAGGCTCACCCCAGTGGGGGACGTCACCGAAGCACAGTGGGACGAAGTCATGACAGTGAACTTGAAAGGCGTATGGCTGTGCATGAAGCATGAGTTGCACGCTATGCTCGCCCATGGAAGCGGCTCAATCGTGAATGTAGCGTCGATCTATGGCGACAAACCGAGCGATATTGGTCATGCCCCCTACGCAACCAGCAAGTTTGGTGTCGTGGGCCTTACCAAGTCAGCTGCGGTCGACTACGGCCAATTATCCATTCGTATCAACGCGGTCGCTCCTGGGTTCACCGTGACGGAAATGGTTGACCCCGATCGACCGGGCGCGGGCGAGCGGTACAAGGCGCTGACTGCTCGACATTCGGGCATGAATCGTCTGGGACATGCTGAGGAAACGGCGAACGCAATCGTCTGGTTGTGTTCTGACCATGCCAGCTATGTCAACGGAGCCGTGCTCGCCGTCGATGGAGGTAGTGCTACTCGCCTCTACTGAAACCCGGGGCTTCGCTGGAGTGCTGAGGGTGCGCTTGGAGCATGAAGAGACACCTGCTCAGAAAGAGCAGGTGTCCTGTTGTTATGGAGACGATGGCCCTTGCCCCAGCAGGCGCTTAGACATCCAACAGAGCATGCCGTTCCTGTTTACCAACGT
Organism: Rhodanobacter sp.; assembly: GCA_041663105.1. Classification (GTDB taxonomy): domain Bacteria; phylum Pseudomonadota; class Gammaproteobacteria; order Xanthomonadales; family Rhodanobacteraceae; genus Rhodanobacter. The sequence goes on along the minus strand of JBAZRB010000002.1, from coordinate 358,566 downwards.
TCGCGACTTTCAAAACATCAATGATCCGAAATGAGTCCTCATTGCCCAAAAAACGGGTTCGATGGCCGAGATACTTCGACCAACATTTCAACAAGTTGGAACAATTCGGTACGGCAAATGTGCAAGAGCTGGTGGGCTGGGACAACAAGGAAGACTTCCCAGTCATCAATGGCCGCACGACCAAGGTGCTCCGCTATTTCGGTTTGGACGTCAGGCAGATGTGACGGCGCTCAGCATTGCGGCGACGATCTCAGCAACGAATGCTCTGGCCGTCCGGTTTGAGTCAATGAGCGACCGGAGGCCTTGCAAGCTGCGTTGTGGCGATGATCTTTTTCTTCAAAGTGTCCGCGTTGATGGGGCAGAACCCGGCAAGAGCGCAGGGTCGATCGCACAAGGCGCACGTCCCTATGATCCAACCTCAAAGCTGCGACTCAGAAACGCCGGCACCTTGGCCGCGCTTTGCCGGTTGATCGCCTCAAGCAGACTCGGCGCGATGGATTGGCAGCGGAACTGCTGGCGGAGCGAGTCGCCGATGTGCAGCAGCAGGCGGGTGGATACCTCGGCGTCGGCTTCGGCGCGGTGGGCGTTGCCGCGGTAGCTGATGTTCAGCGCGTGCGCCAGGCCGCCGAGTTTGTAGCTTCGCTGGCCGGGCAGCATTCTTCGCGCCAGCTTCAGCGAGCAGATCAGGCCGCGGTGGCCTGGTGTCAGGCCTTGCCGCTGGCTTTCGGCAAGCAGGAAGTTGTTGTCGAAGCGGGCGTTGTGCGCGGCCAGCACATCGTTGCCGATGAAGGCCAGCAGCTGCGGCAGTACCTGCGCCACCGGTGGTGCACCGTCGACCATCCGTTGCGAGATGCCGGTGAGCGCGGTGACGAAGGACGGGATGCGCACACCGCAGTTGATCAGTGTCACGTAACGGTCGACTACCACGTCATCGACGATGCGCAGGGCCGCCACCTCGGTGATGCGGTCGCCGCCAGCGGCGCTCAGGCCGGTCGTCTCGAAATCGAGCATCACGATGGGTTGGTCGAACAAAGGTGGAGTCCACGCAGTGGTGCCGGTATGGGCGTTGCAAGAGGATAGCGGCTGGCGGGCCAGCACACTCGGCGCAGCGGCGCCATCTGCCGCGACGTGCCGATCCTGCGGCCCGGATCGCCAGGTTGGCGGCGGCGGCTTGGGGCGGTCGGGTACAATCAGCGCCCGCAGCGACAGCAGGCATTGCCCGAGCAAGAGGGGGCAGTGGGTTTCGTCGAGCTGCGGTTGAACTCCGGTATCCACAATGATGGGCGACATCCCTGCGGATGCGCCCCAACCCGCAGGCGTGTCATGTCCGCCTCGGCCGATCCACGACGGCAAGCAGGCGACCGCCATGCAGATTTTCAAAGTGTTTCAACTCGAGGCGGCCCACCGCCTGCCCAATGTCCCTGCGGGTCACAAATGCGCGCGGCTGCACGGGCATTCGTTTCGCATCGAGATCCATGTCGAGGGCGAGCCTGATGCGCAGATGGGCTGGGTGATGGATTTTGCCGATCTGAAGGCGGCGTTCGCGCCGATCTACGAGCAGCTGGATCATCACTACCTCAATGACATCGAGGGGCTGGAGAACCCGACCAGTGAAGTGTTGGCGCGCTGGATATGGCGCAGGCTGCAGCCTGGCCTGCCGCTGCTGGACAAGGTGGTGGTGCATGAGACCTGCACCTCGGGGGCAAGTTGTAGCCGGGCGAGTTTTTGACGCGGCGCCGCGCTGAGTGGACTTGTCATAAACAAGCGTTTCAAATGAACATTTTTTTACTGGTTCCTTTTTTGCTGAAAATAAATGTTGCAATGCAACAGAGGCGGGGTTAGCATGGCTCCACTACCCCAATCCTCAACGAGGACAACGCCATGAATCAGCAGATCAACAACCAGCTTTTCGCTTTCACCAAGCAGTTCACGGACAGCGCCTTCAAGGCACATTCGCTTGCCTTGAAGGGCTTGGAGACGGTCGCCGAATTGCAGCTCAAGGCGCTCGAGGAGCAGAGCAAGGTCTCTGTCGGTTTCATCGCCGAGGCGATGGAGACGCGCGACGCCAGCGGTCTGCGCAACCTGTGGGAGAAGGGCAGCGCCCTGAGCCGCGAAAATGCCGAGCGCGCTGTGGCGGTTTCGCAGGAAGTCATTGCGATCACCCAGAAGACCGCCGAGTCGATGAATGCGCTGGTGCAGGAGCAGCGTCAGGCTGCCAATGACGCCATCGTGGCGCCGGTGGCTGCGGCCAAGAAGGCTGCTTCAAAGTAATAAGGCGGCATGCGGCGAGTTGTCGCGGTTTGCGAGTGGGGCCGGCATGCGTGCCTGGCCCCACTTTGTGTGGGCGAGCGCAAAATAATGCGATGACGGCAAGCCCCGTCGCTACAGGGCTGACGGCTGATCGATACGCGTGGGTGCGGCATTTTTGCGCCCCCGGCGGCTTGTCGCTGCAATGCACGCGCTGATATACTTTTTCGGATTGGATCGTGGCCCTGATTGTATCGGTGCCGCCTGATGCAGGCCGCGCGGAGACGTTAATTGCTCAACAGCCTTGCTTCTGGTCGGCGCCTTGCCTTGCGCATCATGTTGCTGCAGCTTGCTGTGGCGCTGGTGGCTGGTCTCGTTTTTCTGGCGGTGGGACGCCGGGAGGCGGTGGCTGCTGCAGGGGCGGCGGTCATCGTGGCGCTGGGTACCGCGGTGTTGTCCGCGCGGTTCTTCAGTGGCCTCGGGGGTGCGGGTCTGGCGCTGAGTCGGCTGCTGACGGGAATCATCCTGAAGTGGGTCGTGATCGTCGGAGGGCTGTTTGTGATCCTGTTTCAATACAAGCTGCCTCCACTGGCCGCCGTCACGGGGTTGGTGGCGGCTTACGCGGTTTACCTGTTTGCGTTCAGATTCAAGGGTTGAGACATGGCAAGCGAGTCGGGCGGACTGACCGAATACATCCAGCATCACTTGACCCACCTGACTCCGCATGCGAGCAAGGGTGGGTTCTGGGCCGTGCATATCGATTCGGTCACCATCTCCTTGGCGCTCGGCGTGATGTTCAGCCTGTGGTTCTGGTTGAAGGCACGCAAGGCGACGGCGGGCGTGCCCGGACGTGGCCAGGCTTTTGTCGAGATCGTGCTCGAGTTCGTCGATGGCCAGGTCAAGGACGTGTTCCATGGCGATCGTCGTGTGCTGGGTCCGCTGGCGCTGACCGTGTTCGTCTGGGTGTTCCTGATGAACGCGATGGATCTGCTGCCGGTCGACCTGTTGCCGTGGATTACCGAGAAGTTCGGCGTGGGCCATTTTCGCGCCGTGCCGACGGCTGACATCAACATGACGTTCGCGATGTCGCTGACGGTGTTCGTGCTGATCATTTTCTACAGCTTCAAGGCGAAGGGCGCCGCGGGCTACATGCATGAGCTGTTCACCGCGCCGTTCGGCAAGCACCCGCTGCTGTGGATCCCGAATTTCCTGCTGAACCTGGTCGAGCTGCTGTCCAAGCCGGTCAGCCTGGCGATGCGATTGTTCGGCAACATGTACGCTGGCGAGCTGGTGTTCATGCTGATCGCCGGCTTGTTCAGCGCTGGCGCCGGGTTTGCGGGCTGGGCGCTGTATGGCGCCGGCATCATCGGCTACACGGTGTGGGGCTTGTTCCATATCCTGATCATCTCGATCCAGGCCTTCATCTTCATGGTGCTGACGATCGTGTACATCTCGATGGCGCACGATCACCACTGACCTCGTTTTTGCACCATCTGTTTCAACCCATTCAACTATCCAGCTTCATTTCTCAGGAGACCATCGTGGAACTCATCGCTCACATTGCTCAAGTACAGTCCTTCACCGCCATCGCGCTGGGTCTGATCATCGGTCTGGGCGCGCTCGGTGCCTGTATCGGTATCGGCGTCATGGGTTCGAAGTTTCTTGAAGCCGCTGCTCGCCAGCCGGAGCTGGTGCCGCTGCTGCAGGGCCGCATGTTCCTGCTCGCCGGTCTGATCGACGCAGCGTTCCTGATCGGCGTGGCGCTGGCAATGTACTTCGCCGTGGCGAACCCGCTGCTGTCGAAGCTGGTCGCAGGCTAAAACCGCTGGTGGCGCTCGCGCGCCACCAACTCTCCGGCACGGATGTTCTGATGTCCGAGTCCGTTTCATCCCGTATCTACAGGTAACGCAGCGATGGATTTCAACGCGACCTTGATTGGCGAAATGATTTCGTTCGCCATCCTGATCTGGTTCTGTGTCCACTTCATCTGGCCGCATCTCAACAAGGCCATTGAAGATCGTCAGATCAAGATAGCCGAAGGTCTGAATGCCGCCGAACGCGCGCACGCGGAGCTGAAGAGCGCCGACGTGAAAGTGGCCGCCGAGATCAAGGTAGCCCGTCAGCAGGCCACCGAGATCATCGATCGGGCGCAGCAGCAGGCCAATCAGATCATCGACAAGGCCCGTGGCGAAGCGGTCAATGAGATCAACCGGCTGAAGGCCAGCGCGCAGGACGACATCGCCTCAATGGCGCAGCGCGCGCGCGACCAGCTGCGCGAGCAGGTGGGTGCGTTGGTCGTGCAGGGCGCCAGCAGGATCGTGCAGCGCGAGGTCGATGCCTCGACGCACAAGGCGCTGCTCGACCAACTCGCCGCAGAGATCTGATCGATGGCCCAGGCAATCACCCTCGCCCGACCTTACGCCCGCGCCGCTTTCGAGGTGGGACACGCGGCCGGCTCGATGGACGCATGGTCGAATTCGCTGGCGTTTGCCGCCGCAGTCGCCATCGATCCGCTGGTGGCTGGTTTCGGTACCGACCCGCGGGTGCTGCCCGCACAGCTGGTGGCGCTCCATCTGCCCGCCGGCATGCCGGCGCAGTCGCCGTTCGCTCATTTCCTTGCCGAAATGGCCGAGCAGCGTCGTCTGGCATTGCTGCCGGAAGTGGCTGAGTTGTATGAGGCGTTCAAGCGCGAATCGGAGTCGCAGTTGCTGGTCAAGGTGACCAGTGCGATGGCAATGGATGCGGCGCAGGTCGAGCAGCTCAAGGCATCATTGAAGCGCCGCTTCAAGCGCGAGATCGAGCTGGAAACCCAGGTTGATCCAGCGCTGCTTGCAGGGGCCGTCATCGATACCGGTAGTGAAGTGATTGATGGCTCCGCCCGCGGCCGCCTGGCCAAGATGGCCGGCGCCCTGGCGAATTAGTAGCAGAGGACGAGTGGAGAGTAGTGAGAGCCGAGTGGAACGTTGACGACCACGCCACCGCTCTTGCTCACCACGCACAAGTTGGTTTTACGCGAAGTCCATTTCGCGAAGAGCAAAACCGGCCGTCCGGGCCGGACAAATTGATTAAACGCGAAGTCCGTTTCGCGAAGGGCAAAACCGGCCATCCATGGCCGGACTCTTCAACATAAGCTTTCGATTTTGGGATAAACGCCATGTCCAGCACCACACTGAATCCCTCCGAGATCAGCGAGCTGATCAAGAGCCGCATCGAGCAGTTCAAGCTCGGTGCCGAAGCACGCAACGAAGGCACGATCATCAGTGTCTCCGACGGCATCGTGCGCATCCACGGCCTGGCCGATGTGATGCAGGGCGAAATGATCGAGCTGCCGGGCAACTCGTTTGCACTGGCGTTGAACCTCGAGCGCGACTCGGTCGGCGCGGTGGTGCTGGGCGAGTATCAGCATCTGCGCGAAGGCGATACCGCCAAGACCACCGGCCGCATCCTCGAAGTGCCGGTGGGCCCCGAGCTGCTGGGCCGCGTGGTCGACGCGCTGGGCAAGCCGATTGACGGCAAGGGCCCGATCGAAGCCAAGCTGAGCTCGGCGATCGAGAAGGTCGCGCCGGGCGTGATCTGGCGTAAATCGGTCGACCAGCCGCTGCAGACCGGCTACAAATCGGTCGATGCGATGATTCCGGTGGGCCGCGGTCAGCGCGAGCTGATCATTGGTGACCGCCAGACCGGCAAGACCGCGCTGGCGATCGACGCGATCATCGCGCAGAAAGATTCGGGCATTAAGTGCATCTACGTCGCAATCGGTCAGAAGCGTTCGTCGGTGGCCAACGTGGTACGCAAGTTGGAGGCGCACGGCGCCCTGGCGCACACGATTGTGGTGGTGGCCTCGGCCTCCGAGTCAGCCGCACTGCAGTATGTGGCGCCGTATTCCGGCTGCACGATGGGTGAGTACTTCCGCGATCGCGGTGAAGACGCGTTGATTGTGTATGACGATCTGTCCAAGCAGGCCGTGGCCTACCGCCAGATCTCCCTGCTGTTGAAGCGCCCGCCGGGCCGCGAAGCCTATCCGGGCGACGTGTTCTATCTCCACTCGCGTCTGCTCGAGCGCGCTTCGCGCGTGTCCGAGGAGTATGTCGAGAAGTTCACCAACGGTGCGGTGAAGGGCAAGACCGGTTCGCTGACTGCGCTGCCGATCATCGAGACCCAGGGTGGCGACGTATCAGCGTTCGTGCCGACCAACGTGATCTCGATCACCGACGGCCAGATCTTCCTTGAGACCGACCTGTTCAACGCCGGTATCCGTCCTGCCGTGAACGCCGGTATCTCGGTGTCCCGCGTCGGTGGCGCGGCGCAGACCAAGATCGTGAAGAAGCTGTCCGGCGGCGTGAAGCTGGCGCTGGCGCAGTACCGCGAACTTGCCGCGTTTGCGCAGTTTGCCTCGGATCTCGACCCGGCCACCCGCGCCCAGCTCGATCGAGGTCAGCGCGTCGTGGAGTTGATGAAGCAGTCGCAGTATTCGCCGCTTTCTATCGCCGAGCTGGCGTTGTCGGTGTACGCCGCTGAAAAGGGCTACCTCGACGACCTGCCGGTAAACAAGGTGCTGGCGTTCGAGAAGGGTCTGCATGCGTTCATGCACCAGAACCACGCCGAACTGATGAACAAGATCGTGGCGACGGGCGACTGGAACAACGACATCGAAGCCACCTTCAAGGCCTCGCTGGATGAATACAAGAAGACCGGTAGCTGGTAAAGCAGGGATCAGGGAATACGGACCTGTGCGCGGCTTCCGCCCCCGTTCCCCGTTCCCCGTTCCCCGTTCCCCGTTCCCCGAAGTGAGCAAAGCGAGCGAATAGCATGGCAAGCGGCCGCGAAATCAAAACCAAGATCAAGAGCACGCAGAACATGCGCAAGGTCACGCGCGCGCTCGAAATGGTCTCCGCGGCGAAGATCCGCCGTGCGCAGGACCTGATGAAGGCCTCGCGTCCGTATGCGCGTTCGATGCGCAAGGTCATTGCCCATGTGGCCCAGGCCAGCACCGATTTCAGCCATCCGTTCCTGACCCAGCGCGACAATGTGGCGCGGGTCGGTTACATCGTGGTGTCTACCGATCGCGGACTGTGCGGCGGCCTCAACTCCAACCTGTTTCGTCGATTGCTCCCGGCGATTGCCGAATGGCAGAAGCAGGGCGTTGAAGTCGACGTGGTGGCGGTTGGCCAGAAGGCGATCTCGTTCTTCCGCCGGATCAAGGGCGTCAACCTGATCGGCAGCGTGAGCCATCTGGGCGAGAAGCCGAAGCTTGAACAGCTGGTGGGCGTCATCAAGGTGATGATGGACGCCTATACGTCCAACGGCCTTGATCGGGTGTTCCTCGCCTACAACGATTTCGTCAACACGATGGTGCAGAAGCCGACGGTCGATGCGCTTCTGCCGCTGCCGATGGTCGCCGCAGAAATGGAAGCCCATCAGGCAGCCGGCGAGTCGGCCTACGCTGGCGTGAAACTGGAAGCGAGCCACGACTGGGACTACATCTACGAGCCCGACGCGGAGACGGTGCTGGAGCACGTACTGGGTCGCTATGTCGAATCAGTGGTGTACCAGGCGGCATTGGAGAACCTTGCCAGTGAGCACGCGGCCCGCATGGTGGCCATGAAGAGCGCGTCGGACAACGCGAACAAGGTGATCGACGAATTGACGCTGATCTACAACAAGGCACGTCAGGCCGCGATTACCCAGGAAATTTCGGAGATTGTCGCGGGCGCCGCGGCAGTCTGAAAAATCGCTCGATCACACCATTCTTGGCGACGCATAGCGGCGCTGCAACAAATCATAAAGATCCATCCGGAGCTATCAGCATGAGCCAGGGCAAAGTTGTTCAGATCATCGGCGCGGTCATCGACGTCGAGTTCCCGCGCGATCAGGTACCGTTGGTCTACAACGCACTGAAAATCGACGGTACCGAGATCACGCTGGAAGTCCAGCAGGAGCTCGGCGACGGCGTCGTGCGTACTATCGCGCTGGGTTCGACTGACGGCCTCAAGCGGGGTCTGATCGCCCGCAACACCGGCGAAGGCATCAAGGTGCCGGTTGGCAAGCAGACGCTGGGCCGCATCATGGACGTGCTGGGCCGACCGATCGACGAAGCCGGCCCGATCGGCGAGAAGGAGCAGTGGGTCATCCATCGCGAGGCGCCCAGCTACGACGAGCAGGCTGCCGCGAACGATCTGCTGGAAACCGGCATCAAGGTCATCGACCTGATCTGCCCGTTCGCCAAGGGCGGCAAGGTCGGCCTGTTCGGCGGTGCCGGCGTCGGCAAGACGGTCAACATGATGGAGCTGATCAACAACATCGCCAAGGCGCACGAAGGCCTGTCGGTGTTCGCCGGTGTGGGTGAGCGTACCCGCGAGGGCAATGACTTCTACCACGAGATGAAAGACTCCAACGTGCTGGACAAGGTCGCGATGGTGTACGGCCAGATGAACGAGCCGCCGGGCAACCGCCTGCGCGTGGCGCTGACCGGTCTGACCATGGCCGAATACTTCCGTGACGAGAAAGACGAGCACGGCAAGGGTCGTGACGTGCTGTTCTTCGTCGACAACATCTACCGCTACACGCTGGCCGGTACCGAAGTGTCCGCGCTGCTGGGTCGCATGCCGTCGGCGGTGGGCTACCAGCCGACGCTGGCCGAGGAAATGGGCGTGCTGCAGGAGCGCATCACCTCGACCAAGACCGGCTCGATCACCTCGATCCAGGCGGTATACGTGCCGGCGGATGACTATACCGATCCGTCGCCGGCCACGACCTTCGTGCATCTGGATTCGACCGTGGCGCTGTCGCGTGATATCGCCAGCCTGGGTATTTACCCGGCGGTGGATCCGCTGGCATCGACCAGCCGTCAGCTCGATCCGCTGGTGATTGGCCAGGAGCACTACGACGTGGCCCGTCGCGTGCAGGGCACGCTGCAGCGCTACAAGGAATTGAAGGACATCATCGCGATCCTGGGCATGGACGAGCTGTCGGAAGAAGACAAGCAGGCCGTGTCGCGCGCACGCAAGATCGAGCGCTTCTTCTCGCAGCCATTCCACGTGGCCGAGGTCTTCACCGGCTCGCCGGGCAAGTACGTGCCGCTGAAGGAAACCATTCGCGGCTTCAAGATGATCGTCGACGGTGACGTGGATCATTTGCCGGAGCAGGCGTTCTACATGGTCGGCACGATCGATGATGCGATCAAGAAGGCCGAGGATATGGGCGCCAAGAAGGCGGCCTGAGTCTGTAGAAGCGGGAACAGGGAACAGGGAACGGGGAACAGAAGCAAGGATGCCCCGGCGCCCACGCTCTTGATCCAGCCGTTCCCTGTTCCCCGTTCCCCGTTCCCGTCGAGCAAAGCGAGACAAGCACCATGAGCCAAACCATTCGCGTCGACATCGTCAGTGCCGAAGCCGAGATTTTCTCCGGCGACGCGACGATGGTCATTGCCACCGGCGAGCTGGGTGAGCTTGGCGTCACGCCTCGCCACGCACCGCTGATCACCCGCCTCAAGCCCGGCCACGTCGACGTGGTGCTGACCAGTGGCGAGCGGCAGCAGTTCTATGTTTCCGGCGGCATTCTCGAGGTGCAGCCGCAGGTGGTGACGGTGCTTGCCGATACGGCTGCCCGCGCTGCTGACCTGGATGAGTCTTCGGCTCAGCGTGCCAAGAAGGAAGCGGAGGAGGCGCTGGCCAACCGCAGCGATGCGATGGAGATCGCCGAAGCGCAGACCAAGCTGGCCGAGGCGATAGCCCAGCTGCAGGCGCTGGAGCGCCTGCGCAAGACGCTCAAGCACTAAGCCGCTCGAACCGGGCCGGGTCGAGCGACCCGGCCACCCGCCTCAAAGTTGCAGCGGGCCACGACGCAACCAGCGATCGAACAAAGCTTTGTCGTAGCGCAATGAATCGGTATCTCCTGGCGTGCTGACTCCGCTGCTGAGGTAGCCGAGATTGCGCAACTTTCGCGAGCCTTGCCGCAGTACCTTGCCATTGCCGTCGGTCAGGATGAAGTCGAGGTCGATACGCGGCGGGTACATGTCGCGCATCATGCGCACGTAGCCCCACTGCGGGCCGCGCCACGGCTCGTAGGCACCGGCCAGCTTGATGTCCGTGATGGTGACCTGCAATCGTTGGTCGGGTGCCAGCATCGCAGTGGCGCGCTTGACCAGATAGGTTTTCAGGGTTTCAAGATAGGTCTTGTGCAGCGAGCGATCCTGCATGCCGAATTCGCGCTCCTCAGAGAAGTTCTGCGGATTCCGGAATGTCACCTGGACGCGCGCATCAGCGGGCTCCGCATGCGGCGCGGCGGCCGCCGCGACTGGTGACAGGGCGACCGTGCCGATGGCTGTAGCCGCCAGTACAGCAAACCCCAAACGCCTTATCGTGCTCATCGTTTTCATGATCTACCTCGGTGGATTCATGGTGCCGGCTGTCAGTCTGACAGCACGGTTGTAGAACCCTTGTATGCTCTTTGGCAAGCTTGGGAGGCTGGCATGGAAGCACAACAACTTGCGACGGCAATCTGTCCATGTGCGCGGCTTCTTGCTGCGTCGGACATGCTGTTGGTGCTGTTGGTGCTGGCGGGCTGTGCCTCCACGCCGTCGACGAACCTGCCGCCACCGGCGACTGGCGAAGCCACCTGGCTGGCGGTGACGCCGCCTGGGACCAGGCACTACCAGCTGGCCCTCGGTGACGTCTCCAGCGGGGCGACTCTGGAGCAGATGGTGGCGCCGACCTACCCGCCGGATCTGCTAGCCAGTTGCCCCGCGCCGGTACAGCTGCAGGCGTTGGTGATCGTGGGCACGTCAGGCGCGGTCACCGAGGTAAGGGTGGCGGGAGAGAACACCGCCGATGCGACGCGAGGCCGGTTCATTGGCGCCGTGCGAGTGGCGGCGCTGCGTTGGCAATTCGTCCCGTTGCAGGTCACCCACTGGGCCGCCGACGCCGACGGCAACAGCCATCAGGTCGACAGTGGAGCGCGGCCGTTCAGCCTGACATATCAGTTCCATTTCGCCTGCCATGCCGGCAAGCCGGCCGTCACGACCTCGCCGGCGGTCCCACCGTGATGACCGAAAAAGCGCGCTGCCCAGCGTTGCCAGCCGCTGGCCCGGACGACATGTAGGTGCGTACCGCCAGTCGCGCACCCGTCGCATCAGCGCCATCGCACCACACCGTGGCGCCGCGCGTGCCTGGCCTGCGGACAGGCTGATACTCTCCACCGATCACACTGACTGAAACGCCCGGATACTGATATGGATATTCCAGCACTGCACGTCATCATTCTGGCTGCCGGGGCCGGCACACGGATGCGATCCAGTCGACCGAAAGTCTTGATGCCGCTGGCCGGCAGGCCCTTGCTCGGTCACGTGATTGCCACCGCCCGTCGCTTGCACCCGCTCGCCATCCATGTCGTATACGGCCACGGCGGCGAGCAGGTGCAGGCGGCGTTTGCCGAGCAGGACGATCTGCGCTGGGTGCTGCAGGCCGAGCGCCTGGGCACCGGCCATGCAGTTGAGCGGGCGCTGGCCACCATTCCCGACGGGGTGCGCGTGCTGGTGCTGTATGGCGACGTGCCCCTGATCCGCGCGGCGACCCTGCAGGCGCTGCTCGATGCCGAGCACAGTTTCAGCCTGCTGGCCACGCGACTCGATGATCCGCACGGCTACGGGCGCGTACTTTGCGACGGCAACGGCCGCGTGCGGGCGGTGGTCGAGGAGAAGGATGCGGACGCCGTTCAGCGCGCCGTGCATCTGGTCAATACCGGCATTCTGGTGGCCGATGCCGAGGCACTGCGTCGCTGGATCCGGCGGCTCGATCGCAACAATGCCCAGGGTGAGTACTACCTCACCGATATCTTCCGGATGGCCGACGAGGAAGGTGGGGCCGCGTTGAGTGTCGAAGGTGCCGACCCGGTGGAAGTGGCTGGCGCCAACGATGCGCTGCAGCTGGCCGGCCTTGAGAGGGCCTACCGGCAGCGCGCCGCCCGCTCGCTGCTGAGCGACGGCGTGCGCCTGTCCGATCCGTCACGCATCGACGTGCGCGGCGCAGTCGAGGTGGGGCGCGATGTCGAGCTCGATATCGACGTGATCCTGGAAGGAAGCGTGAGGCTCGGTGACGACGTGCGCATCGGCGCGTTCACCCGATTGAAAAATGTCCAACTGGCAACGGGCACCGTGGTGCAATCGCATTGCGACCTCGAGGGGGTGGTTACCCACGGCCCCTGCACGATTGGCCCGTTCGCCCGCCTGCGCCCCGGTACCGAACTGGATGCCGGCGTGCATGTCGGCAACTTCGTCGAGATCAAGAAAAGTCGGCTCGGCGAGGGCAGCAAGGCCAACCACCTGAGCTACCTCGGTGACAGCGTGATCGGACGCGGCGTCAACATCGGCGCCGGCACCATCACCTGCAATTACGACGGCGTGAACAAGTTCGTTACCCGCATCGAAGATGGTGCCTTCATCGGTTCCAACAGCGCGCTGGTGGCGCCGGTTACCGTCGGCGAGCGGGCGACGATCGGCGCCGGCTCGGTCATCACCCACGATGCGCCCGCCGGCGAGCTCACGGTGGCGCGGGGGCGTCAGCAAAGTTTCGTTGGCTGGAAGCGGCCCGTGAAAAGTCAGCCATGAGTGAGAATGATTTGTCGCGGCGCCGGAGCGCTCTTCCGTCAACGTGATCGACTGCTGGAACGAGAGCGGATTTCAATCCGAAACAACGAAGGGAGTCACGTTGATGCGAATGAAGACTTTTGCGGGCATGCTTGCTGGTCTGCTGGCGGCGACAACGCTGCAGGGTTGTGCTGGTACAGCCCAGATCATCAGTGTGGCGCAGCAGCAGTCGCTGCAATCGCTGCCGCTGTTCCGCAAGGATGGCAGTCCGCGTTTCAGTCTGGAGCTTGCCTGCAACGGGGAATTTGTAGCCTGCAATACCACTCAGCACGCGTTCGAGCGCTGGGCGAGTGCGCGAGGCATCGACATGCAGATGGTTCCAGCCGATGCGATCAGCGGACACACGGATCGTCGTGATGCCAAGCCCGCGTCGAGCGCGCCGTACCGGCTGGCCATTGAAATCGCCCCGCTGGTGGTCTCGAGCTACAACAAGGTTTCCATCAAGGGTGACGACTTCCAGGGTGGTTACACGCCGCCGAAGGTCGGGTATCGGGCCACCCTTTACGTGTTCGACGTGGCGAACGGCATGCAGCTGCGCGAAATTCCATTTCACGACGAGGACGTTGCGAAGTTCAAGACTGACGCCAATGTCTACTTGCGCGCCGAGCTCGCCGACGTCATCGGTAACCTGGATCCGCGTTATCGCTTTCGCTGAGCGTCGATGGAGCTGTCAAATTTGACCCCGCATCGATACCCTGCTGCGCAACCCGATCGACAGCAGGAGCTGGATCAAACGTAGCGCCAGCCGTCGATTTCCACCAGCAGTTCGCTGCGACAGATGTCGCCGTGCAGCAGCAGCACAGGTACACCCGGCAGGCGTTGCTGTGCGAATGCGCGCACGCGCGCTGCATCGGCGCCGTGGCGTACGTAGATTTTCAGCGGCGACTGGGTGTCGAATCCCGCCGCCATGCCGGCACTGGCCAGCAGCGCTTCAAGGTTGGTCAGCGTTTCAGCGAGTTGGGCATCCAGGTCGTCCTGATGCGCCGAGGCGTGGCCGACCACGGCGGCGGTGCCGGAGATCGCCAGCGCATCCTGTGCCGGCAGCGTCATGGCGCGGGCAAAGCTCGGCGGCGTGCGGCCGTACTGGCGCGGGTAGCGCCAGGCGCTCACCTGGCGAGGGTTCTCCACCCGGTTGCCAGGCTGGTCACAAGCAAGCAGGTAGACCTGCAACAGGTGCGCATGACCTAGATGGCCGATGGCGGTGGCGGCGGGGAAACCTTCGGCGAAGAAATCACCTATGCCGGCGGCACGTCCGTCACAGAAATGCTTGTAGCGCTCGGCGTCGCCTTCGCCCTGATTGATCGCGCCCAGGTAATTCCAGACCCGCAATACGTGCTGGTCGCTGCGGGCCGCCAGGAATCGATGCAGTCGCTCATAGGCCAGTTTCGCAGTGGCGGCGGGCCCGCCGTGTTCGCGTTCGTCCAGCTCGATGGCGGCAAAAAGCCAGCCGCCGCCGGTGGACCACTGGAGCGAACCCTCCGTGCCGTGGTTCACGGCGGCATCGACCTGCCACAGCTCGATCGGGGTGGGGGCATCGAAGCTCTCCAGGTTGACCCTGACGAAACGCGGGTCGTCGACCCGTTCGCTGCCTGCGCCGAATCCGAACACGGCCAGGGTGCCAGTGTCCTTCAATGCCGCCGCTGGATCCGCCATACGGTAGGTGACCCGCAGCGCGCGGCGCTGCAGGGCATCAAATTTGGGGTTTTCACATCCGTGGATCATCGTTCGCAACCGGGGACGTCGAGGCCGCTATGTTACACTCCGCGGCCACTGCCACCGGGGGGAGGCAATGTATCAAGCGTACGGAATCGAGCATGTCAGAGCAGACCGCAGCACAACACGAACTGGCCACCCTGATCGTGGAATGCCTGAATCTCGAGACGGTCACGCCGGAGCAGATCGATCCCGACGCAACGCTGTTCGGCGGGGACCTTGGGCTGGATTCGATCGACGCGCTGGAAATTGCCCTGGCCGTGTCCAAACACTACGGGTTCCAGCTGCGCTCGGACAACCCGGACAACCGGCAGATATTCATCAGCTTGCGCAATTTGTCTGCCCATATCGAGCAGCATCGCGCCCGCTGAGCGTGAAGGCCGGTCAGGCTTCCAAGCGCTCGCCCGTCACGCCACGTTGCGGCGGCGGTGGCAAGCTCGTGCTTTTGGCGGCGGGGTTGCGGAATCCGGCATGAGCGCTTCCCCTCATTCGACCGAGACGGTGTCGCGGCGCCCTGCATTGCTGCTGCTGGCGACTTACCCCGTGCTGGCCATTGCCGGTGCCGTCACGCATCGGCAGATCTTTCCGCTGTTGGCGCTGGCCCTGTTGTTGACGGTCTTGCTGCTGCCGCGACTGCGCGCATTCCGCCTGCTGCCGTGGCTGGCATGGTTGGGCATGCAGGGCGGTTTGCTGCTGCTGTCGCATTACCATCTGGTCGGCTTGTTGCTGGAAACCTTGCCGATCCTGATCCATGCCCTGCTGGCCTACTGGTTTGGCCGTACGCTGGCTGACCCCGAGCCGCTGGTGGCACGTTTCATCCTGGTGCTCGAAGGTGAAGCACGCCTGCAACAGCCAGGCGTGCGCCGTTATGCACGTCAGGTCACCTGGTTCTGGACGCTGTTGCTGGCAGGGCAGGCGTTCTTGCTCAGCGTGCTGCTGCTGTGTGCCAGTCACAGCGGTTTGCTCGCCCGGCTGGGCATCGCCTCGCCTTTGCGGGTACCCGAGCCATGGGCGGCAGCGTGGCTGCGGCTGGGCTGCTTCATGGTGATCGGGCTGGCCTTTGCGCTGGAATATGCCTACCGCCGCTGGCGCCTGCGACATCTGAGCCATCCCGGCCTGCACAGCATGCTGTTGCAACTGGTGCTGCACTGGCCGGAGCTGATACGCGGCACGGGGGCGCGAAGCGCATGAGCGAGTTTGCCCACAGGCTGTGCATCGACGCCGGACACCCGGCGTTGCCCGGACACTTCCCCGGCGATCCGCTGGTGCCCGGCGTGGTCCTGCTGGAACAGGTGGCGCTGGCGTTGCGCGTCTGGCGTCAGCAGCGGATGTCGCGTGTGCTGGAGGCCAAGTTCATGGCGCCGCTGCGGCCGGGTGAGGCGGCGCAGATCCATCTGAGCGATGTCGATGGTGCGCGCATCCGGTTCAAGATTGAGCGTGACGGCAGCTTGCTGGCACGCGGCCTGGTCGAGGGAGCGGCATGAGTAGACACGAACACTGGCAGAGCCGCCCGGAGGGCGGTGGCCGCTTCGCGATCTGGTTGATCCGCGCGATCGCCCTGCATGGCGGCCGTCCATTGGCGCGGGTCTGCCTGTATCCGATCACACTGTATTTCTACCTGCGGCGCGGGCCGGAACGGCGCGCCTCCGCGCACTACCTGCAGCGCGTTTTCGGTCGTCCGGCCACGACCTGGCAAGTGCTTAGACATATCCACGCTTTCGCCGCGACGATTCTCGATCGGGTGTTTCTGCTGGCGCATGGCGAGCAGCCATTTGCCATCGAAACCGAAGGGCTGGAGCTGCTCGACCAGCGCATTGCCATGGGCAAGGGCGTGTTGCTGTTCGGTTCGCACCAGGGCAGTTTCGAGGCCTTGCGTGCTGTCGGTGCACGGCGACCGAACATGCCGCTGCGGGTGGTGCTGGACAAGCAGAAAACGCCGGCGATGACCGAACTGCTTGAGGCCCTCGCCCCGGAAGTCGGCGCGTGCGTGATCGATGCCGCGCAGGATGGCACCAGCATCGCGCTGGCCATGGCCGAGGCCTGCCACAAGGGCTCCGTGGTGGCGATGCTGGCCGATCGCGGCCGCGGCCATGAGACCTTGCGCCACGCCGAGCTGCTCGGCTCGCCGGCGCCGTTTCCGATCAGCCCCTGGCTGCTGGCGCATACCCTGAAGGTGCCGGTGGTGCTGTGCTTCGGCTTGTATCTGGGCGGCAACCGCTATCGTCTGATCTTCGAGCCGCTATGCGACCGGGTCGAGGTGCCGCGACACAATCGCGGCCCCGCGCTGGACGCGCTGATTGCGAGCTATGCCCGGCGGCTGGAGCACTACATTCATGTCGCTCCCTACAACTGGTTCAATTTCTATGATTTCTGGCAAGACACGCCTGCTGTTGCTGAGCCTGCTGTTGCCGCTCTGGGCGAGCGCGTTCGCGTCTGAGCCGGCGCCACCGGCAGCGTCTTCCGCGGAAGGCCTGATTGCTGCGCTGGGACAGCCCGCGCCGGCACATACCGCGTTTGCCGAAGCGCGTTTCCTGCAGGTGCTGGATCGCCCGCTGGTGGTTTCCGGCGAACTGTCGTGGCTGGGCGGTGACCGCCTGCAGCGGCGCGTCGATCATCCGCAGGCGGAGACCGCCACGATTGCCGATGGTGAAGTGACCGAGCAACGCGATGGCAAGCCGGCGCGTCATTTTTCGTTGAAGCGTGCGCCGCAGCTGCAAGTGTTGCTGGACAGCTTCGTGGCCCTGCTCAGCGGCGATGCGCAGCGCTTACAGCAGGCCTTCGATATCCACCAGATCGGCAATGGCAATGGTGCGTGGGTGCTGGCCCTGGTGCCACGCGACCCCGTCGTGGCCCATACCGTGGCGAGCATTCGCATCGACGGTTTCAAGCACCAGTCGCGCTGCATGCACATGCAGGAGGCCGACGGTGACCTCGCGGTCGACCTGCTCGGCCCACTGGCCGCGAAGATGCCGGCGCAACCCACCCGCGAAGCGCTGCAGGCGCTGTGCCAGGAAAAACCCTGAGCATGCGCCGGGGGGCACGAGCGACGCTGTTGATCGCCTGGTTGCTGGCACTGGCCGGGCTGGGCTGGATGGTCTGCCAGCGGCTTAAGATCAGCACCGACCTGCGCAGTTTCATGCCCGCGCCGACGACACCCGACCAGCGCCTGCTGATGGAGCAGGTCGGCGACGGCCCCGGCTCGCGCCTGCTGCTGTTGTCGATCTCTGGCCAGCCCGATGCGCCACTGGCGACGCTGAGCCAGGGCTTGGCCAGGGCCTTGCAGCATGATGCGCGCTACAGCCAGGTCTTCAACGGCAGTTTCGATCTTGGCGCGCTTGATCCCACCCTGTTGCCGTACCGCTATCTGTTGTCGCCCACGCTGGATACGCAGCCGCTGGACGAGTCGTATCTCAGTGATCAACTGCAGCAGCGGCTGGATGATCTTTCCTCACCCGCGGCCAGCCTGCTGAAAGGCTTGCTGCCGCGGGACCCGACGCTGGAAATGCTGAAGCTGGCGCAGCGCTGGGCGCCGGCGAAGTCGCCCGAGTTGCGCGACGGGGTCTGGTTCACGCCCCGGCACGAAGCGCTGTTGCTGGTGCAGACCGTGGCGGCCGGCTTCGATCCGGGCGCGCAGCAAGGGGCGATCGATGGCATCCAGCAGGCATTTCACGCGCTGCCGGGCAGTGCGGGCGCCACGCTTGACCTGAGTGGGCCGGGTTACTTCAGCGTGGTGATCGGTGCGCAGACACGCCATCAGGCCGACTGGATCGGGCGCATCTCCACCATCGGCTTCATTACGCTGCTGCTGCTGGCCTATCGCAGCCTCAGCTCGCTGCTGCTGTCCGCGTTGCCGATCGCCAGCGCGGCGCTGGCCGGCATCGCGGCGTTGACCCTGGCATTCCCCGAGGTGCACGGCATTACCCTGGCCTTCGGCTTCACCTTGCTCGGCGTGGCGCAGGAGTACCCGATTCGCGTGCTCAGCCATCGCCGTGCCGGTGAGGACGCGGTGCAAAGCGTGCGGGCGTTGTGGCCGCTGCTGCTGATCGCGATCGCCTCGACCTGCATCGCCTATCTGGCCTTCTATGCGTCCGGCGTCAACGGGTTGAGGCAGCTGGCGCTATTCACCATCGTCGGCTTGCTGGTGGCCGGTTTCAGTACCCGCTATCTCCTGCCGCATCTGCTGCCGCGACGGGTGCGCGATGTGGCCGACATGCGCTGGCTGATCAAGGCGCGTGCGCTGGTGGACCGCTTGCCGCGGCCGCGCTGGATTCCCGTGCTGGTCACGCTGGCGATCGTACTGATGCTGATGCTGGCGCCCGGCCCGTTCTGGCAGAACAACCTCGCCGCACTGACCCCGGTTCCGCAGGCCATGCTGCAGCACGACGCGCGCCTGCGCGAGGCGCTGGGCGCGCCGGATGTGCGCTATCTGCTGGTGCTGCAGGCGCCCACCGAACAAGGTGTGCTGGCACTGTCCGAAAAACTGCAGCCGAAAGTCGATGCGCTGGTGGCCAGCCATGCCGTCGACGCGCTGGAGTTGCCCTCGCGTTACCTGCCACCGCTGGCCCTGCAGCTGGCGCGTCAGCACAAGCTGCCCGATCGGGCCACCCTGCAGCAGGCGTTGAACGAGGCGCTGCAAGGCCAGCCATTCCGCCCCGGGCTGTTCCAGCCATTCCTCGATGATGTGGCCGCCGCACGTACTTTGCCGCCACTGACGCCTGAGCGTTACGCGCAGACGCCGCTGGGTCAGCGCCTGGCGGCCATGCTGGTCAAGCGTGACGGGCACTGGCTGGGCCTGGGCACGGTCAGTGGCGTGCACGATGTGGCCGCGGTACAGGCGCTGGGCGCGGACAGTGGCGGTGACGTACGCCTGCTCGACCTGAAGGCGGCCTCCGAGTCGCTGGTGGCGGCGTACCGCACGCGCATCCTGCAGGCGCTGCTGGTCGCCAGCCTGCTGCTGGTGCTGACCATCACCCTCGCCTTGCGCAGCGTGCGCCGCGCGTTCCACGTGCTGGCGCCGATGACGCTGGCCACCTTTCTGGTGCTGGCGGTCGAGCGCGTCGCCGGTATCGAGATCTCGCTGTTTCACCTGGTGGCGCTGATCCTCGCCGGCGGCCTGGGTCTGCATTACGCGCTGTTCTTCGAACGCGATACCGGTGATCCGGCCGAGCAACGGCGCACCCTGCATGCCACCATCGTGTGCGTGCTGTCTGCCCTGCTGGTGTTCGGCATGCTGGCCTGGGCCACGATTCCGGTGTTGCGCGCGATCGGCCTCACCGTGAGTCTCGGCGTGGCCTTCCACTTCTGTCTGTCGATCCTGATGGCACCGCATGCCCATGCTTCCGAAGAGTGACTGGGAGCAGCTGATTCCGCATGCGGGCACGATGTGCCTGCTTGATGCGGTGCTCGCGTGGGACCAACGCTGCATCCACGCGATCAGCGCCGGACATGCGCGAGCGGACAACCCCTTGCGCGGCGAACACGGCCTGCACGCCGTGCACCTGGCCGAATACGGCGCACAGGCGATGGCCGTGCACGGTGCCCTGCTCGCGCGCCAGCGGGGCGTCGAGACGGCCCGGCCGGGCATGCTGGTCAGTCTGCGCGATGTGCAGCTGACTGACGAATACGTGGACACCCTGGCCGGCCATCTGGACGTCCATGCCGATTGCATCCACGCCGACGAGGGCGGCGGCCAGTATGCGTTCCGCATCGAACACCGCGGCCGGCTGCTCGCCAGCGGACGCGCCGCGGTGATCCACCCGCGGGGCGCGCCCTGAAGCGCGGGCTGTCTGCTCGGCCAGCACCCATCGGACCCAGATGTCGGCGTATCCCTTCTCGAGGGTTTCGTGTAGGTTTAGTGCTCAAGGGGGCGCGCGGAAACGCATACCTGTCGTCGGCGAGCTAGTCGCACATTCGTACAAACCCTGGATATCAAACACCTCTGACCCGGGCGAACGGGCCAGAGACATTTGCTTTGCGCACAATTGAGCCGCGGCCTGCATCGCGCACCCGTCTAGAGGGACAATACTTGAATCGCATCTACCGACTGGTCTGGAACCGCACGCTGGGCGTGCTCCAGGTAGCCTCCGAATTCGCCCGTGGCCGCACCAAGGGCGGGCGAGCCGCCGGCCGCGGCCGCGCACAGCGCCTGGCCTGGCTGGCCGGTGTGCCGTTGGCCCTCCCGATGATGGCATTGGCCGCCACACCGATGATCACCGCACCGAGGGTTGCCACGCTCGACCCAGGCCCGACGATCGTCACCGTGGCGCCCCGCGCGCTGCCCACCGGCGGCACGGTTACCGCCGGCAGCGGCAGCATCACGCAGGATGGCGGCACGCTCACCGTCACCCAGCAGAGCCAGAACCTCTCGCTGAACTGGCAGAGTTTCAACATCGGCGCGGACGGTACGGTCGACTTCCTGCAGCCCAACGCGCAGTCGATCGCGGTCAACCGCATCGGCGATCCCAACGGGAGCGTGATCCTGGGCCACCTCAACGCCAACGGCCAAGTGTTTCTGATCAACCCGAACGGGGTGTTGTTCGGGCAGGGCGCGCAGGTGAATGTGGGCGGCCTGGTCGCCTCCACCCTGGACGTCAGCGACAGCGAACTGGGCAGCGGCAGCTTGCATTTCAGCGGCAGCGGCACCGGCCGCGTGGTCAACCGCGGCAGCATTGATGCGGACCACGGCTACGTCGCTTTGCTGGGTCCGCAGGTGACCAACGCCGGCATCCTGCGCGCCACCGGCGGCAGCGTGGCCCTGGCCGGCGGCACCGCGGTCACGCTGAGTTTCGATGGCAACCGCCTGCTCAGCCTGCAGGTGGACAAGAGCACGCTGAACGCGCTGGCCGACAACCGGCAGTTGATCGTCGCCGACGGCGGCCAGGTCCTGATGAGCGCGGGCGCCAGGGACTCGCTGCTGGCCAGCGTGGTCAACAACAGCGGCACCATCCAGGCGCAGACGGTGGCAAACCGTGGCGGCAAGATCGTGTTGCTGGGCGGCATGGCGGCTGGCACCACCATCGTGGCCGGCAGGCTGGATGCCAGTGCGCCGAACGGCGGCAACGGCGGTTTCATCGAGACCTCGGCGGCGCACGTGAAGGTCGGCGACGACGCAAGAGTCGCGACCGCAGCCGGCATGGGGCTGACCGGCAGCTGGCTGATCGATCCGGTTGACTTCACGATCGCAGCGGCAGGCGGCGACATCACCGGCGCCCAGTTGTCCACCAATCTGGCCGGCACCGACATCACCATTCAAAGCACCAGCGGCGGCAGCGGTTCGGCAGGCGATGTCAATGTCAATGACGCGGTGAGCTGGAGCGCCCACAAGCTGACCCTGAATGCGCAAAACAACATCAACATCAACGCCAACCTGAACGCGTCAAGCACGGCCAGTCTGGCGCTGGAGTTCGGCCAGGGCGCTGTGGCAGCGGGTAACGCCAGCAATGTCATTACCCACAACGGCGCATCCGTCAATCTGCCTGCCGGCACCACGAACTTCACCACCAAGCAGGGCTCGGATGGCACGGTCAAAGCCTATACCGTGATCACCAGTCTGGGCGCGGCGGGCAGTACCACGGGGACCGATTTGCAGGGCATAGGAAGCGGCGTATCGACCCAGAATTTTGCTCTTGGCGCCGACATTGATGCCAGCGCCACATCCGGCTGGAATGCGGGCGCAGGATTCTTGCCGGACGCTCCCAATTTCCCCAATTTCACCGGCACGTTTGACGGGCTGGGC
Organism: Rhodanobacter sp.; assembly: GCA_041663105.1. Classification (GTDB taxonomy): domain Bacteria; phylum Pseudomonadota; class Gammaproteobacteria; order Xanthomonadales; family Rhodanobacteraceae; genus Rhodanobacter. The sequence continues at coordinate 336,229 of JBAZRB010000002.1, read as the reverse complement.
CACATCATCAGCAACTTGACGATCAACCGTCCGTTGGTTTCCCGCGTCGGTCTGTTCGAGAAAATCGGCAACGGCGGCGTGGTGCGGAATGTGGGCCTGGTGGGCGGCAGCATCACCGGCAACAGCATGGTGGGCGGGCTGGTCGGAGAAAACGCCTATGGCACGATCAGCAACAGCTACACCACCGGCACGGTGCACGGCAGCAGTTATACCGGCGGACTGGTCGGCAACAACTACGGCGGCGCGATCAGCAACAGCTACGCCACCGGTGCGGTGAGCGGTGGCAGCTATACCGGCGGGCTGGTCGGCAACAACAACTATGGCGGCAGCACGATCAGCAACAGCTATGCCAGCGGCACGGTGAGCGGTTCCAGCTCCACCGGCGGACTGGCCGGGCGCAGCAACGGCACGGTCAGCAACAGCTACGCCAGCGGCGCGGTGAGCAGCACGGGTAGCTCGGTCGGCGGACTGATCGGGTATAACGCCTCCACGATCAGCAACAGCTACGCCACCGGCGCCGTGAGCGGCGGCAGCTCGGTCGGCGGATTGGCCGGCTTTAACAATGGCACGGTGACCGCCAGCTTCTGGGACACCACGACTTCCGGGCAGGCCACATCCGCCGGCGGGGTCGGCATGACGACGGCAGACATGCAGACCCAGGCCAACTTCACCTCGGCCACTGCTGCCAACGGCAATGTGAACCCGGCCTGGGATTTGGCAAACACCTGGACCGTGTACGACGGCCACACATCGCCGTTGCTGCGTTCGTTCATGACCGCGCTGACGGTGACCGCCAGCAACGACACCAAGACATACGATGGACTGGCGTACAGCGGCGGCAATGGCGCGACGTATTCCACTACGCCCAATGGCAACCTGCTCGGCACGCTGAGCTACGGCGGTACGTCGCAGAGTGCCACCAATGCGGGCAGTTACGCCATTACCGGAAGCGGCCTGTATTCCAACCAGCAGGGTTACCTCATCAGCTACGGCGATGGCGCATTGACGGTGAATAAAGCCGACCTGGCGCTGAGCGGTACGCGCACCTATGACGGCAGCAACGCCGTCGCGGGCAGTGTGCTGACGGCGACCGGCGTGCACGGCGAAACCTTTGCCGTTACCGGAGCAGGCAACACCAGCAATCTGGCCAGCAAGAACGTCCAGACAGGCAGCACGCTGGCCAGCGTCAACGGTCTGGCCCTGGGCACCAGCGGCAATGGCGGACTCTCCGGCAACTACAACGCGTTGAGCACGACAGGCAGTTCGGTGAGCATTACCAAAGCCAACCTGACGCTGAGCGGTACGCGCACCTATGACGGCAGCAGCGCCGTCGCGGGCAGCATCCTGACAGCGACCGGCGTGGTCGGCGAAACCTTCGCCGTCACCGGTACCGGCAACACCAGCAATCTAGCCAGCAAGAACGTGCAGATAGGCAGCACGCTGGCCAGCGTCACCGGTCTGACGTTGGGTGCCAGCGGCAACGGCGGCCTGTCTGGCAACTACAATGTATTGAGTACGGCAAGCAGTGCCGTCAGTGTGACCAAGGCAGACTTGGCGCTGAGCGGTACGCGCAGCTATGACGGCAGCAGCGCCGTCGCGGGCAGCATCCTGACAGCGACGGGTGTGGCCGGCGAAACCTTCACCGTCACCGGTACCGGCGATACGACCAACCTGTCCAGCAAGAACGTCCAGACAGGCAACACGCTGGCCAGCATCGCCGGTCTGACGTTGGGCACCAGCGGCAATGGCGGACTCTCCGGCAACTACAATGTATTGAGTACGGCAAGCAGTGCCGTCAGTGTGACCAAGGCCGCCCTGGCTCTGGGCACCAGCGATGTGACGAAGACCTATGACGGCGGCTTGACGGCAGCCGGCACGGCCGTTGTCATCAGCGGCACGCTGTTCGGCACCGATGCGCTCAGCGGCGGCAGCTTCGCGTTCACCGACAAGAATGCCGGCAGTAACAAGACCGTCACCACTAGCGGCGTGACAGTTGCCGACGGCAACGGCGGTAATAACTATGCCGTCACCTACGCGGACAACACCGCCAGCGACATCACCGCGCTCGGCGTCACCGTCGCGGCCACCGGCAGCAACCGCGTCTACGACGGTAGCACCGCCGACGCGGTGAGCCTGGCCAGCAGCGGCATCCTGGCCGGCGACACGGTCAGCTTCAGCGGCACCGGTGCATTTGCCGACAAGAACGTGGGCACCGGCAAGACGGTGGCCGTCAGCGGCATCGCCGCCAGTGGCATGGATGCGGGCAACTACAGCTTCGCCAGCACCGCCGCGACCACGGCGAACATCACCGCGCTCGGCGTCACCGTCGCGGCCACCGGCAGCAACCGCGTCTACGACGGTAGCACCGCCGACGCGGTGAGCCTGGCCAGCAGCGGCATCCTGGCCGGCGACACGGTCAGCTTCAGCGGCACCGGTGCATTTGCCGACAAGAACGTGGGCACCGGCAAGACGGTGGCCGTCAGCGGCATCGCCGCCAGTGGCATGGATGCGGGCAACTACAGCTTCGCCAGCACCGCCGCGACCACGGCGAACATCACCGCGCTCGGCGTCACCGTCGCGGCCACCGGCAGCAACCGCGTCTACGACGGTAGCACCGCCGACGCGGTGAGCCTGGCCAGCAGCGGCATCCTGGCCGGCGACACGGTCAGCTTCAGCGGCACCGGTGCATTTGCCGACAAGAACGTGGGCACCGGCAAGACGGTGGCCGTCAGCGGCATCGCCGCCAGTGGCATGGATGCGGGCAACTACAGCTTCGCCAGCACCGCCGCGACCACGGCGAACATCACCGCGCTCGGCGTCACCGTCGCGGCCACCGGCAGCAACCGCGTCTACGACGGTAGCACCGCCGACGCGGTGAGCCTGGCCAGCAGCGGCATCCTGGCCGGCGACACGGTCAGCTTCAGCGGCACCGGTGCATTTGCCGACAAGAACGTGGGCACCGGCAAGACGGTGGCCGTCAGCGGCATCGCCGCCAGTGGCATGGATGCGGGCAACTACAGCTTCGCCAGCACCGCCGCGACCACGGCGAACATCACCGCGCTCGGCGTCACCGTCGCGGCCACCGGCAGCAACCGCGTCTACGACGGTAGCACCGCCGACGCGGTGAGCCTGGCCAGCAGCGGCATCCTGGCCGGCGACACGGTCAGCTTCAGCGGCACCGGTGCATTTGCCGACAAGAACGTGGGCACCGGCAAGACGGTGGCCGTCAGCGGCATCGTCGCCAGTGGCATGGATGCGGGCAACTACAGCTTCGCCAGCACCGCCGCGACCACGGCGGACATCACCCCCGCCACGCTCACCTACCTTGCGGCACCTGCTTCATTCCCGGCCGGCCATACGCCGACCGGGTTGGGCGGCGAGGTGCAGGGTCTGGTTGGTGGGGACACGCTGAGCGACGCCATCACGGGCACGCTGGCATGGGCAACACCGGCCACGTCCGCCAGCCCGGCCGGGCAATATGCCATCGACGGCAGCGGCCTGGCGGCAAGCAACTATGTGTTTGTGCAGGCACCCGGCAATGCCGGCGCGCTGCACGTGGATAACGGCAGCGCGGGCAGCGCGCCGGCGGCTGTCAGCGCCGTCCTCGCCGAACTGCAGCAGGACAACCCGGTGCAGCAGGGCGAGATAACGCGACGCCGCTTAACGAGACAGCACGGCCTTGCCACGCCGGATATCCGCATCGTCGATGGCGGGGTACACCTGCCGTGAGTTATGAACAACGTTTCAGCATTGCCCTCTGCAAGGACCGCTCGGTGACCCTGGTTTCCCTTTTGCGACTTTCCCCGTTGGCCCTGGCCCTGCTCGCCTTGCCGTTGACCACGCCGGCTCAGACGATCCCCAACAGCGGCCAACTCCTGCAGCAGGTCGCGCCACCGCCGACGTCGACGCCCAAGTCCAAGCCGCACCTGGCCATCGAGCCAAACCCCGCCGCTGCGGCGAACGACCGCACACCGTTTGCGGTGACGCAGTTGCAGATCGACGGCAACACCGTGTTCGACACAGCCACCTTGCATGCGCTGGTGGCTGATGGCGAAGGCCATACCCAGACCCTGACCCGGCTCAACACGCTGGCGCAACGCCTCACCGACTACTACCACACCCATGGCTATCCGCTGGCGCGTGCCCTGGTCCCGGCGCAGACACTGAGCGGCGGCATCGTGCACATCACCGTGGTCGAAGCGCGGTACGACCAGACCCGGTTGGAGAACCACAGCCGCGTCAGCGACAGCCTGCTGCGCGCCACCCTGGCGCCGCTGCGACCGGGCGACATGGTCAGGCAATCCGCGCTCGATCGCAGCCTGGCGTTGCTCGCCGAACTGCCCGGCGTGTCGCCGCACGCCACGCTCAGCCCCGGGGCGACCGAGGGCACCTCGACCCTGGGTGTGGTCACGGACGCCGCACCGATCGTGCAAGGCAATCTGCTGCTCGATGATGCCGGCACGCGATATACCGGCCGCATGCGAGTAGGCGGCAACCTAGCCATCAACAATCCGCTGCACCACGGCGACCAACTCAGCCTGAGCGCGCTGAGCTCCGGTCACGGCCTGCGTTACGGTCGAATGAGTTATCAGTACACGCTGAATGGGCAGGGCACCCGTGTGGGCGCGGCATACTCGACCTTGGCGTATGCCCTGGGCGGCCCCCTGCGCGCACTGGATGCGCACGGCACCGCGCAAGTGGGCAGCGCGTGGCTGACGCAGCCGCTGCTGCGCACGCGCAGCAGCAGTGTGGACCTGCGTCTGCAGTTCGATCACAAACGACTGCGCGACCGCATCGACCGCATCGCGTTGGGCAACGACCGGCATACCCACACCATGAGCGCGAGTGTGCTGGGACAGCACGGCGACGACTGGGCCGGCGGCGGTCTGACCAGCGCCAGCCTCAACGTCAGTCACGGCGCGCTGCACTTCGACCAGGCCGCGGCTGCGGACGCGGATGCGGCGACCGCACGTACGCAAGGTAGTTACACGTACTGGAACGCCAGTCTGGCGCGCCTGCAGAACCTCGCCGCCAGCACGCGCCTGTACGCCCGGGTCAGCGCTCAGCACAGCGGCCGCAACCTCGATTCCTCCGAGCAGTATTTGCTGGGCGGCCCCGACAGCGTGCGTGGCTACGACATCGCCAGCGTGGCCGGCGCCAGCGGCTGGCTCGGTACCGTCGAGCTGCGTCACGACCTCGACTGGCGCTGCGCCGGCCATTGCGAGGGCAGCGTGTTCGTCGATCATGGCGCGCTGACCGTCAACGCCGATCCTTGGACGGCCGGGCGCAACCACACCCGCCTCAGCAGCGCCGGCATCGGCTTCAGCTGGATCGGTACGCGTCTGTGGCAGGCGCAAGTGCAGATCGCGGTGCCGCTGGACGCCACGCCGCAACTCACCGGCAAGCGCAATGCCGCACAGCTCTGGGTGCAGGTATCCAGGGGCTTCTGAGCCGAGTGGCCTGGGCATCGTGCCGGAATCACCGGGCCGATGCCGCCATCGGCAAGCAGGATGACGCGGGCAGGGAGCCTGGACGCAACGTTCCGACCCGTGGCGTCTGGCTCCATGCGCACCCCGAGGCCCTGCTTGCGGGTGACCCGGCGCGCGGCCGGCTTCGACCCGAGGTGCCGGGTGAGGCCATCACCGTACCGCGCAGACACTTCCGCATTTTGTCGCGCGGGTCGGGGTCGCGCATGGCGATCATGCCTCGAAACGCGTGCTGCATTGAACCGTTCCATTGGGGACAATGGCGCAAGGCTGCCGTCCGGCGTGCAGCCAGGCGATATAAGCAACGATTACCAACTGCTGAAGGCATCGAGCGATGACTCCTGATTTTATCGGCGTGACCGGACTGCCGCGGGCCGGTTCCACCTTGTTGTGCCAACTGCTGGCGCAACACCCCGAGCTCCATTGTGAGGGGCATAGCTCGCCGTTGTGCAACACCTTGCTGGGCATTCGCCGCATGGTCAGCGACGACCAGTTCTTTCTTTCCCAACTCGACAACAGCTTCCAGCCCAGCTACGCCCACCTGGCGTCAGCCATGCAGGGATTCCTGCGCGGCTGGCATCACGACTGTGAAAAAAGGGCTGTGGTAGACAAGAACCGCGCCTGGCTGCATGCAATCGAACTGCTGCTGCAACTAGCACCCGAAGCCAGGTTGATTGTCTGCCTCCGGGAGCTGGGTCAGATTTACGGTTCGATCGAGGCGCAGCATCAACGCACGATACTGATCGATTTCATCGATCACCTGGCCGATTTCGACCGTTTCGGGCGGGCCGACATGCTGTTTGCCAAGGACAAGGCGATCGGCGCGCCATTGATTTCATTGAGCGCCGTGCAGGACTTGCCGGCGGTGGTGCAAAAACGTCTTTACTTCCTGCGCTTCGAGGATTTGATGGAACAGCCGGTGGCATGCATGACTCACCTCCATGCGTGGCTGGGCCTGTCGCCGTTCGCGGTCGACCCGGACAAACTGGAAATCGGAATTCAGGAGAGTGATAGCCACTACCGCATGAAATACCTGCATCGCCAATCCGGGCGGATCGTGACGCCCAAAAAGCACGACATCCCGCCGCGTATCCAGGCGCAGATCGAAAATGCCTGTGCCTGGTTTTACGATCTTTACTACCCAAAGAAGTCTCCCGGTCAATAAGGATTGCCCCGCGATCAGCGCGAATCGCCCGAGCTGCACCAGGGCACGAACGGTGCTATCGGCGCGTTGCATTTCCCGACGTTCGCTGGTCGATATGGTGTTCTTCTTGCGTCGGATAGTCTGGTTCGTTCTATGCCTTCCGCCGGGGCATCGCGCAGGCCAGGAAAGCCCGTCGGGCTTTGGTGGTCGCGCGATCCAGAAATTGGCCCACTTGCGCTTGGGAGCCGCCTGAAAGCCTCATCAATTGGGTTCCTGGACGCCACCGCCCCCGGCGCACGTGCAGATCGCGGTGCCGCTGGGCGCGCCATACGCAACTCACCGGGAAGCGCAGCGCTGCGCGGCCCTGGATGCAGGTGTCCAGCGGCTTCTGAGTCGATGCATGCCGTGCCGGCCGGCAGCGCAAGGACCATCGCGCGGTTGACGCAGACGACGATCCGCGGGAGGCCGGCGGCGCTGCGCTAGACTCGCGCTTTTGGCCGGACCCACTGCGATGAATGAACCTGCAAACGCGCGCCGAGCTCTGGTCACCGGTGGCAGCGGCGATCTGGGCGGGGCGATCTGCCGGGCGCTGGCGGAGGCCGGCTATCACATCGTGGTGCATGCGAACGGCGGACTCGACCGCGCCGAAGCAGTGGCCGCGGCGATTCACGCGACCGGCGGCAGCGCGCAGGCGGTGAGCTTCGACGTGACCGATGCGCCGGCCGCACAGGCCGCGCTCGAAGCGCTGTTGCGCGATGGCCCGATCCACGCGGTGGTCAGCAACGCCGGCGTGCATGACGACGCGCCGATGGCCGGGATGTCGGTCGAGCAGTGGCATCGCGTGATCGACGTCTCGCTGCACGGCTTTTTCCACGTCATCCAGCCATTGCTGCTGCCGATGGCGCGCGCACGTTTCGGCCGCATCGTCTCGATCAGTTCGGTGGCGGCGCAACTGGGCAATCGCGGCCAGACCAATTACGCCGCGGCCAAGGCGGCGCTGCATGGTGCCAGCAAATCGCTGGCGCGCGAGATGGCCTCGCGCGGCATTACCGTCAACGTGGTGGCCCCTGGCGTAATCGCCGGGCGCATGACCGAGGCGGCGTTTCCGCCCGAGCGCATTCGCGAGGTGGTGCCGGCGCAGCGCGCGGGCAGGCCCGAGGAAGTGGCCGCGCTGGTCGCGTTCCTGTGTTCGGATGCCGCGGGCTACATCAACGGCCAGGTAATTGGCGTCAACGGCGGCATGGGCTGACTGGATTCGAGCGGGCACACTGTGGAACGGAGTCATGGAGACTCCATCACGGAGGATATTCAATGCGTCAGATTGCTTTTGTTGCGGCCGCCCTGCTGTGCGGTGCGGTTTCTGTTGCCCATGCCGCCGACAACGCCGCTGTACCCGGTGCCGTGAACATGCCGGCGGTGGTGCCCTTTGCGCAGGATGCGGTGATCGCTGGCGCGGTCAGGCGCGAGTGTCAGCTGGGTGAAAAGCTGTCGGGCTTCATCGTGGAATACGGTCAGAAAAAGGGCGTGACGGTAACGCAGGTGGCGCAAACCAGTGCTGGCTCGAGCGGTCGTTCGCTGGTGCTGGAGATCACCGATTCGGTCTCTGACGGCAACGCGTTCATCGGCCACCATACTCACACGACGGTGAAGGGCAAGCTCTACCAGGACGGCGTTGAGGTCGGCAATTTCATCGGGCGGCGAAATTCGATGGGCGGCGCGTTCGGCGGTTTCAAGGGCAATTGCTCGGTGCTCGGGCGTACCGTCAAGGCACTTGGTGAAGACATTGGCGATTGGCTGGCCCAGCCGGGGAAAGATGGCATGCTCGGCGACCTGCAGTAGTTCCTGCGGCCGAGGTCACTCGCTTTGAGTCGCGCTGGCCCTGGTTGGCTCGGCCGTGGTGCACGATGGTGTGGTGCCGGAGCACGGCCCAAGATCTCGCCGCCGTCACCTCGGGCGCGAGGAAGTCGCTGCTCATGAGGTCCCGGTGAGCGTACTCCCGACGATCACCGGTGCGGCGCGCGAACGTCGATAGCTGGCGATGACGCGGCCGTAGTGGATGACCCGGCCAATCGTATACGTAGTGATGCGGGTGACGTCGCCGACAGGTTTGAAGTGGCTCAGCCGGAAGTTGCCGTGATAGCGCGAGGCGATCGGCACGGAAACCACGCCCAGGTGCTTTTCGCGCGAGGCGGCGATCAGGATCGCCGCCTCGAACACGAAATTCTCCGCCGGCAGGTCGACCAGATCGAGCGCCGCGCGTGGGTACCAGCGTTGCCCACTCTGGGTGTCGGCGATGGGTTGCGCGCAAGCCCACGAGATGCCCCAGTCGGCGACCGCGTTGGCGCGTCGCCGGCCCTTCGGCTGCTGCGCCTGATCGAGCAGGCGTGCGCCAATCACGATGTGATCGGGGTATTGCGTGGCCGCCGCCACGATGCGCGGGATATCGCTGGCCAGGTGCTGGCCGTCGCCATCCATGGTCAGCACGGCGTCGTAGCCCTGGCGCAGCGCTTCGCGAAAGCCGCGGCGCAAGGCCTCGCCCTTGCCGAGTCGCTTGGCATGGCGCAGCAAGGTCACCGGCAAGCCGGCGACGATTTCCGGCGTGCGGTCGTCCGAGCCATCGTCAATCACGATCACCAGGGCGCCGAGTGCAAGCACCGACTCCACCACCGCCTGGATGGCGGCCGCTTCATTCAGGCAGGGAATCAGCACGCACCAGCGTGCGCTGACGGTATTCAAGCGACGGCCTCCACCAGGTTGATTCCTTTCAGGTCGATCCGCAGGCCCAGCCCGGCCGCGGCGGCCAGATGGCAGTGGCCATCCGCCGTGGCAAGCAGGGCGAGCAGGGGCAGGCTGGCGGCCGAGGGATTGGCCGTGGACCAGCTGGTGAGCGGTTCGCTCAGCGGGCTCACCGCGCGCGACGGTGTGAGTTGCATATCCAGCCGCGCCAGTGTTCCCGGGCTGGCGCTGGGCGAAAAGACCAGGGCGCAGCCGAACGACTGGGTGCATCCGGTGACCTCGCGCAAGGGACCGCAGCCGTCGGTATCGCTGCACACCAGCAGCACCGGTCGTTGCTCGGTGAGCACCTGGGTGATCGCTTCCAGCAGGCCGGCGCCGAAGGTGGCGCGCTGGGCGGCCACCGCAGTGGATGGTGCATGACAGCCGCTGGCGATGGTCCAGTAACCGACGGGCGCGTTGTGCACCGAGTTGTGGAAGCGGATCGGTGACAGCTCGGCCGGTGCCTGCGCCAGGGTGGCGCACATGTAGTCGGTGATCGCCTGGTCGCCGTGCGACGAGGCGAAGACGCAGGCCAGGGTGCTGGCGTCACGGCCGCTCATCGTCACCGCCTGACTGGCCACCTCGACCGCCAGCAACACGCTCTGCGGCGCGCGTCGGCGTTCGTTCGACGGCAGCATGGCCGCGGCCGGTCGTGGCGAGGGCGGCCGCGGCGTGCCGCCGGCCAGCAGGCTCTGCAAGCTCGCAAAGCTGGCCAGCTGGGGCGACCACAGGCCCACGCCTTCCACATAAACATGCAGGCTGGTCATGCGCGGAACCCCGCGCGGGCAAAGGCCAGGCAGGCGTTGTTGCCGCCGAAGCCGAACGAGTTGCTGAGCGCCACGTCGACCGGTTGCTGCTCGCTGCGCCAGGCAAACGAGGCGTTGCAGGCGGGGTCGGGCGAGTCGCCGCCGAGGTTGCCGGGAATCAGTCCGTGCTCGATCGCCTGCAGTGCCACCACCGCCTCGACGATGCCGGCCGCGCCCAGGGTGTGGCCGGTATAGCCCTTGGTCGAGCTGGCGCGGGTCGAGGCACCAAAGCGGCGACTGACCAGGGCCGCCTCGACCTCGTCGTTCTTCTGGCTGGCAGTTCCGTGCAGGTTGATGTAGTCGACCTGCGCTGCCTGCAATCCGGCGCGCGCCAGCGCGTCGTTCAAGGCCAGCTCGGCGCCGAGGCCCAGCGGGTGCGGGGTGGACATGTGGTGGGCATCGGTGGCTTCGCCGTAGCCCAGCAGTTGGGGCGCATCGGGTGCCAGCGCGGCGCGCTCGAGCAGGGCGAAGCCGGCCGCTTCACCGATCGAGATACCGTCGCGGGCTGCATCGAACGGCCGGCAGGGCGAGCTGGACACCAGTTCCAGTGCGTTGAAGCCGAACAGTACGCTGTCGCACAAGGTATCCACACCACCGACCACCGCCGCGTCGATCAGGCCGAGCCTGATCATTCGTTCGGCGCTGGCGAATGCCTTGGCGCTCGAGGAGCAGGCGGTGGAGATGGTCAGGCTTGGGCCCTCCAGCTCCAGTGCGGCAGCCACAAAGGCGGTCAGCGAATGCGGTGCGTGGATAGCCGTGCGCAGCATGTCATCGGGCAGGCCGCCATCGGGGTCGAGCCGGTGATACGCCTCTTCGGTGGCGCCTATGCTGGCGGTCGAGGTGCCCAGCAGCAAGGCGATGCGCCCGCGACCGTAGCGCGTGCGCGCGGCCTGCACGCGTTCGAGAAACCCATCCTGATTCAGGCCCAGCCAGGCCAGCCGGTTGTTGCGGCATTCCCACGCGGCCATCGACGCTGGCAGCGCGGAGGACTCGACGCCTTCGACCCGGCCGATCCAGCAGTTCAGCGGGGTGCTGCTGATGTCGTTCGAACGAAGGCCACTGCGCCCTTGCCGGAGTGCGTCCAGCTGCGCGGCAACGCCGTGGCCGAGCGCCGAGGTGGTGGTGTACGCGGTGATCGCGAGAGGTGTCATCAATGGGGGCATCGGGAAAGCCTAGCAGCCCGTCGGGCCGCGGGCATCGGTGCAACACCTGATCCTCTCCAGCAGCGCATGAAGATGCCGCGAACGAGCTCCGGTCCCGTTAAGCTGGACGCCTGCTTCAGGGATCATAGCGACGTGCCGTTGAAACCATCCGCTGCTCCCCGCCACCGGCGCTACCTGGGTGACCGCGACGTGCTGCATGCCGCCGCGGTGAGCGTGCTGGTGGTGGTGCTCAGTGCCGGCACGGTGTGGCTGGCCTATCTGGTCCACGTCTGCCGCGTCGCGGCCCGCAGCCCGCTGGCGCCGCCCCGACGGATGATCACCCTGGTGTTCGGTCGCCGGTTGGAACGCGATGTTCCCGAGCATGATTACCGCCAGCGACTGCGACGTGCCCTGGCTCTGGCGCAGTCGCAACACACGGATCATCTGCTGTTGCTGGGTGGGACCAGCGATGGCCAGGTAAGCGAAGCGTCGGCCGGATACGCATGGCTGCGGCAACACGGCTTGCCGGGTGAAGTGAGCGTGCAGCTTGAGCAGGAGTCCGTCGACTCGCTGGAGAACCTGCGTCACGCGCGCCAGCTGCTGCAGGGGCTCGGCGCGGAGGCGGCCCTGCCGCCGGTAGCGCTGGTAACCAGTCGCTATCATCTGGCGCGCTGCCTGCTGCTGGCCCGCAGGCTGGGCCTGCGCGCGCTGCCGATAGCGGCCGAACCGACGTTGCCCCGACAGCCGCGCTACCTCGCCTTGCTGTTGATGGAGGCCACTTACCTGATGTGGATCGACCTTGGCTTGCGCTGGGCGGATCTGATCGGGCATCGGCGCATGGCGGCACGCGTCAGCTGAAGCGGATACGTTGCGGCGGCCCACCGCATTCCTCGGTGGAGAGAGCTTGCTAAGCTCGCGGCATTGAATCGACGGGTTTCACCATGAGCCAGCAAGCCGACCGTGCCGAAAACTTCCTGCGCGAGCTGCAGGACCGCATCTGCGCCGCGATCGAACAGGTCGACGGCGGCGCGCTTTTCGAGGAGGACGCCTGGCAGCGCGCAGCCGGCGGCGGGCGCACCCGCGTGCTGCGCGATGGCGCGGTGTTCGAGCAGGCCGGAGTCAACTTTTCGCGGGTCAGCGGCAACCAGCTGCCGCCCAGCGCCACTGCCCATCGGCCGGAACTGGTCGGTGGCAGCTTCATCGCCACCGGCGTCTCGCTGGTGCTGCACCCGAAGAATCCGCACGTGCCCACCACGCATGCCAACGTGCGCTATTTCGAGGCCAGCAAGGAAGGGGTGGAGCCGGTGTGGTGGTTCGGTGGCGGTTTCGACCTGACCCCGTTCTACCCGGTCGATGACGATGTGCGTCACTGGCACAGCGTGGCCCGCGACCTGTGCGCGCCCTTCGGCGAGCAGGTCTATCCGCAATACAAGCGCTGGTGCGATGACTATTTCTACCTCAAGCATCGCGAGGAGACCCGCGGTGTCGGCGGCCTGTTCTACGACGACCTCAACGAGGGCGGCTTCGAGCGCTGCCTCGACTTCACCCGTGCCGTCGGCCAGGGTTTTCTGGACGCCTACCTGCCCATCGTCGAGCGCCGCAAGGGCGATGCGTATGGCGAACGCGAGCGCGAGTTCCAGCTGTACCGGCGCGGTCGCTACGTCGAATTTAACCTGGTCTACGACCGTGGCACGCTGTTCGGCCTGCAGTCCGGCGGGCGCACCGAGTCGATCCTGATGAGCCTGCCGCCGCGCGTGCGCTTCGAATACGCCTACACGCCTGAACCCGGCTCGGCCGAGGCGAAGCTGGCCGATTACCTGCAGCCGCGTGACTGGATCTGACAACCACTCGCAGGAGCCCGCTGGCGGGCGATGCCTTTGCTCTGGTACGCATTCAAAGCAAAAAGCATCGCCCGCCAGCGGGCTCCTACAGAGAAGCGATTACGGATTCGCGCCGCTGAACCGCACCACCGTGGCGCCCTTGACCGGGCCGATCTGCGCGCTGTCGCTGACCTTCAGCACCACCTCGCGCTTGAACTCCAGCGTGCCCTGCACCACGGCGTGCGGGCCGATCACCACTTCCGGCGTGCGGCTGTTGAAATGGAACCAGCCGCCGGGCTTGTCGACCAGGATGCCGCCCTCGACGTGGGAGTTGGCGCCGATGTTGATGTCGCCGCCGACGGTCTCGATGCCGCCGCCGACGTGGGCGCTTTCCAGCGTGATGGAGCCGTTGACGTTGCCCAGCTTGCCTTGCACCTCGGCACCCTCGCCGAGCCGGATGCTGCCGTTGACGGCACTCACTTCACCACTGACCTTGCTGGCCTTGCCGAGGGTGACCGCGCCGTTGACCGTACCCAGCGAGCTCGCCTGGGCCTTGTCGCCGAGCTCGACCGCACCGTTGACGGTGCTGGCCTTGTGCACGATGGCGCCAGCGTCGATATGCACGGCGCCGTTGACCGTGCTGACATCGCCGGCCTGCTGCCCGGTCTCGACATGCACTGAGCCGTTGACCTTGTCGATGTCGCGGGCGTTGGCCAGCAGCGGCAGGCCCAGCGCCAGCGTGGCGAGGATGAGAATCGTCGTGAGTCGACGCATGGCAAGCTCCTTGGTTGGTGAGTTGTAGTGACCGATAAAGCTAGGATGCAGCGCCAGCGCGTTCGGTTTAGCGTGACCTGTGGCAGGGGCGGCATTTGACGCTGGCGGGGCCGGCCTTCACCATTCCCGGCTTGTCCCATGCCGATGAACCTGCCCATGCACAAGCTCGTATTGATCCGCCACGGCCAGTCCCAGTGGAACCTCGACAACCGCTTCAGCGGCTGGGCCGATGTCGACCTCACCGAACAGGGCATGGCCGAGGCACGCGAAGCCGGCCGCCTGCTTCGGGCCGAGGGTTTCAGCTTTGACGTGGCGCACACCTCGGTGCTCAAGCGCGCGGTGCGCACGCTGTGGGGCGTGCAGGACGAGATGGAGCTGATGTGGCTGCCGGTGCACACCGACTGGCGCCTCAACGAGCGCCATTACGGCGCGCTCACCGGACTCAACAAGGCCGAGACGGCCGCGAAGTACGGCGAGGACCAGGTCAAGATCTGGCGCCGCAGCTACGACATCCCGCCGCCGCCGCTCGATCGCGCCGCCAACGAGTCGGTGCATGACCCGCGCTACGCCGCGCTGGCTGCGCAGGACATTCCCGATACCGAGTGCCTGAAGGACACCGTGGCCCGCGTGCTGCCGTACTGGCACGAGGTGCTGGCACCGGCGATCAGGGCCGGCCGGCGCGTGGTGGTGGCGGCGCACGGCAATTCGCTGCGCGCACTGGTGAAGTACCTCGACGATATTTCCGACGCGGACATTGTCGAACTGAACATCCCCAACGGGGTGCCGCTGGTCTACGAATTCGACGAGGCGCTGAAGCCGATGCGCCACTATTACCTGGGTGATGCGGACGCCATCGCGGCGAAGATGGCCGCGGTGGCCAACCAGGGCAAGGCGAAGTAGGTCATGCCGGCAGCGATCTCACCCCGGCAGGCGGCGACGGCCCTGACTGAATACTGGTCGCCGCGCGTGGTGGGCGAACTGGATGACAGTTACCTCAAGGTCGCCAAGGTGCTCGGTACGTTCGGCTGGCACAGCCATGACGACGAGGACGAGTTGTTCCTGATCCTGGCCGGCCAGCTGCGCATCGAGCTGGAGACCGGCGCGGTGGAGCTGGCCGAGGGCGAGCTGTTCGTGGTGCCGAAGGGCGTGCGGCACAACCCGGTGGCGCAGGCCGAGTGTCTGATCCTGCTGATCGAGCGCAAATCCACCTTGCATACCGGCAACCTGATTACCGAGCGGACGCGCTCGATCGCGCAGCAGTTGGGGCTCGGCTGATCGGCGTGCGCGGCGGCCGAACGGGTGACAAGCGTCAATCGTCGGGCGCTGGTGACGCGGCTATGCTGGGCAGCATCCCGCCACGCGAGCCCAAGCCATGCCGGTCCATCTGAACCAGTACCTGATCATGCTGCCGTTGCTCGCACTGATCGTATGGCGGCGGGTCAGCCGCACCTTCGGCCGCCAGCCGATCCGGCGCAAGCGGATGATCGCGCGCATCGCCATGTTCGCGGTCATCGGTGCGCTGCTCGCGCTGAGTGGCTTCCACCACGTCGCACTGGCCGAAGGGCTGCTGGGTGGCGCGCTGATCGGTGGCTCGATCGGCATGATCGGCCTGCGCCTGACCCGCTTCGAGGTCGACCCGGTGAAGGGCGACTGCTACGTACCCAATCCGTGGATCGGCGCGCTGCTCACGGTGTTGCTGCTGGGGCGGCTGGCCTGGCGCCTGATGGAGTTGTGGCCCTTGATGCAGCAGTCAGCAGCGACTCCGGACATGCCACCGATGGGCTACACCTCCAGCCCGTTGACCATGCTGGTGATCGGTCTGCTGGTCGGCTACTACATCGTCTTTTTCAGCGGCCTGCTGATCCATCACCGGCGTTTCCAGCGCCTGCAGCAAGGCGCCACAGCCCTCTAACGGCCACCAAACATGCCTGAAAACTCGCGCCCGAAGCGATGTATCTCGCCGGACCTGCGCGCGGCGACCGGCCGGGGTAGCAAACACCATGTCGTACTCATAACCCTGCAGGCGTTGCTAGCTGATCGCTACGTCGGAGGGATCGAAATCGCGCCGCGGAAATGTTACCGGAATCCGCGCCATGGCGTGCGGCCTAGGCCCCGATGACAGAGCTGCTGTCGTCAACCATCACGCGGGCGCGACCGGCGCGCTTGGCTTGATACAGCGCCCGGTCGGCCCGTGCAAAGAGCTGCTCGTGGCTCTCTTCGTTGGCGGGCTCCATGGTGGCAACCCCGGTCGAGACCGTGATGACTTCCAGCGCACTGCCCGCATGCGGAATGTGCAGCTGGCGCACACTCTGGCCGATCCGCTCGGCGATCGCCAGTGCGCCCTGTGGGCTTGCCGAGGGCAACACACAGACAAACTCCTCGCCACCCGTGCGTGCGACGAAATCTCCCGGGCGCGACATGCAGCCATCGATCGCCTTGACCACGCTGCGCAGGCAGTCGTCGCCCGCCAGGTGACCGTAGGTATCGTTGTAGGCCTTGAAGTGATCGATATCGACGGCGGCCAGTGACAACGGCAGTTGCGAGCGTCGGCAGCGGCGCCACTCCTGTAGCAGTCGCTCGTCGAACTGGCGCTTGTTGGCGATACCGGTGAGTCCATCGATCCAGGCCAGCCGGCGCAGCACGTCGGATTGCTGCTTCAGCGTGAGGTGCGCCCCTGACCCGGTTGCGCGTCGTCTGTGCATTGATCGGCTTGGTGATGAAATCCACGCAACCGGCGTTCCAGCAGGCCTCTTCTTCCTCTGCAGTGTCCCGGCTGGTCACGAAGATCACCGGGATCATCGCGGTCTCCGGGTTGTCCTTGAGCGTGCGGCAGACCTCCAGTCCACTCATCCCGTGCATCACCACATCGAGCAGGATCAGGTCGGGCGGGTTGCTGCGACAGTGCGCCAGTGCCTGTTCACCACTGCTGGCCATGAAGACGTCGTGTTCTTCGGCGAATACCTGGTACAGCAGCCGGATATTGATTGGCTGATCATCGACGATCAGCACTTGTGCGCGCGGCGAGGTACTGCGCGCCAGTTTCCACCGGCTGGCGTCGTCACCATGGTCGGAGATGGTCATGGCCGGGCTGTCTCCCTGTTGCGCGCGCAGCAGTTGCTGACAAACAATCAATGCCATCGGCATGTCGAGCCGGGCCAGCGCCTCCTCGATCCGATGATGTGCCTCGGGGAAGGCGACGAACGATTCCCGCATGCTCTCGAACCATTCGATCGAGCGCAAATTCGATGCTTGCAGCAAGGTGGCCAGTTTTTGCAGTCTAGTCCGATCCAGCGGTATCACGGCCGGGTCGGGGGCAGGCGTAGCGGCAAGACGGATGGGTATCGCCCGCACCGCCCGCACCGTCTGGTCGATACGCGAGCGCAGCTCGTCCAGCGGCAGCTGTTCGAGCCGGGCCTCACCGGTACCGCGCAGTTGCTGTTCGAGCGAGGCCACCAGCTCAGCCACCTGATTGGCGCCGACGGTACCGGCGATGCCCTTGAGCGTGTGTGCGAGGGCGGCGACCTTGTCACGATGATCCGCTGTCACGGCAGCAGAGATACCCTGCATCAACTCGGCGGCGCTCTCCGGAAAGCGATCCAGCGCGGCGAGGTAGGCGCGTTGCTTGCCGCCGAAACGCGCCAGCGCAGCTTGCCAGTCCAGTGTCGATGTAATCGTCTGCGCCGGTGTCGTGGCGCTGGCGTCGCGTACTGCTGCGGCGGCCGCGCGGCTGCGCCCGGTCCAGTAAAGCAGCCGCTCGACCACCAGATCCAGATCAAAAGGCTTGCCGATGTGATCGTTCATGCCAGCCGACAGGCAGGCTTCGCGATCCGAGGCGAGCACGTTGGCGGTCATGGCGATGATCGGCAGGCTACGGAAGCCAAGCGAAGCGCGAATGCGCCGGGTCGCTGTATAGCCGTCCATGTCGGGCATCTGGATGTCCATCAGGATCGCGTCGTATGCACCGCCGTTTTCAACCAGCCGGCGAATGGCGTCGCCGCCGCCGGCGACCTCGACCCGTGCACCTTCGTCTTCCAGCAGCTCGCGGGCAACCTGCTGGTTGATCTGGTTGTCTTCGACCACCAGCAACAGCATGCCGTTGAGGCAGCCGAGATGATGGCTTGGTGACCTTGCCGGTGCTCCGGTATGGACTTCGGCACCACGGCCGGCGCGCGCATCGGCGACGGCGTCGAGCACCATCGAGCCGGTGACCGGCTTGATCAGGAAACCGTCGACGCAGGCCGGTTCGTGCGCGGCGCGCTCGGCCACCTTCTCGCGGTCGTGCATGGTGACCATCACGATCAGCGGCATGCGGGCGGAGTCACTCAGTTCCCTGATGCGCTGGCTGGTCTGCCAGCCGTCCATGCCGGGCATGCTCCAGTCCATGAAGATTGCGTCATAGGGCTGACCCTTGGCGCTGGCCGCGATGATCTTCTCCAGCGCCTGTTCGCCGCTGGAGGCGTTGTCGCAGGTCCAGTCGAGCGAGCTGACGATTTCGCCGACCATCTCGCGCGCGCTGTCATTGTCGTCCACCACCAGGGTGCGCAGCCCATGCATAAGTTGCACGTTGGCTGGCAGGGCCACCACCGGGCGGGTGATCGCAAGCTCCAGCTCGATGGTGAAGAAGAAGCGGCTGCCATGCCCGAGTTCACTTTCCACCTGCAGGGTGCCACCCATCAGCGTGACCAGCCGCTGGCTGATGGCCAGGCCAAGGCCGCTGCCGCCGAAGCGGCGCGTGGTGGAGGCCTCGGCCTGGGAAAAGCCCTCGAAAATCGAGGTCAACTTGTCACCGGCAATGCCGATGCCGGTATCGCGAATCTCGAATGTCAGCGTGATATGGTCCATCGACTGCTCGACCGCCCGAACCGCCAGCACCACTTCGCCGAAATGAGTGAACTTGACCGCATTGCCGGCCAGGTTGATCAGCACCTGTTGCAGCCGCAGCGCGTCACCGACCAGCCATTTCGGGATGCTCTTGTCGACATCGAATACGACTTCCACGTCCTTGTCGCCGACATTGGCGCTGAGGATCACGCCGATATCGCGCAGCAGGCGATCCAGTTCGAAATCGTGCGGCTCGAGGGTCTGCCACCCCGCTTCGATCTTGGAGAAATCGAGGATATCGTTGAGGATGGCGAGCAAGGTGGTGGCGGCCGTCTCGGTCTTGCTGGCGTAGTCGCGCTGCTTGGTGTCCAGGCCGGTTCGCTGCAGCAGTTGCAACATGCCGAGTATGGCGTTCATCGGCGTGCGGATTTCATGGCTCATGTTGGCCAGAAACTCGCTCTTCGCCTTGCTGGCCGCTTCCGCCGCGGCGACCGCATCGATCATCGCCTCCTCTGCCTCGCGCTGGGTGGTGGTGTCCTCGACGATCGACCAGACGTGGGGCTCGTTGCCGATCAGCAGCGACACACCGTTGAGCCGGATCGGTACATGGCGGCCGCCCTTCTGCACGTAGTGCTTGTCATAGGGACCATAGCGGCCGGTCTCCTCGATGGTCTGCAGCAGGTTGCGTTCCTCTTCCATGTATTCGGGCGGGGTCAGCGTCCAGTAATCGAGCGCGTGCAATTCCTGCTTGGAATAGCCGGTGAGCGCGCGGAATGATTCATTGAATTCGACCAGCTGCCCGCGCTCGTTGGTCAGCGCGATGCCCAGCGGCGACAGTTCGAACAGGCCACGCAGCTTGCGCTCGTTGATCTCCAGCGCTGCCTCGCGTCGCTTGCGTTCGGTCAGGTTGACGGCAATGCCGAGATAGCCCTGCAGCTCGCCGTCGTCCCGTCGCAAGGTGCTGATGTTGAGCAGTACGGGAATGCGATTTCCGTCCTTGGCGAGGTAACTCCATTCGTGCGCATCAGGCTGGTGTTGTGCCTTGGCAATGAACACGTCGAAGCCGGGTTCCACATAGTGCCCCAGTTCGGCCTCCAGCTCGCCGGCGCGGGCAACCACCTCGATCGGATCATGGAACAGGCCGGGAGACCCGATGCCCAACCAGCTCACTGGCTGCATAGCCGAGCATGCCCTCAGCCGCCGGGTTGAACAGGGTGATGATGCCCTTGGGGTCGGTGGCGATGATGGCGTAACCGGCGTTGTTCAGAATCGCGCGTTGCAGCGCCGAGAACGACTGCAATTCCGCGGTCCGCCGCTGCACCTGATCTTCCAGCGTGGCGTTGAGTTCGAGGATGCGGCGCTGCGCCTGCTTGCGTTCGGTGATGTCGCGGATCGTCTTGGCGGCACCGACGACGCGGCCACGGCCGTCCCGGATCGGCGACGCGGAAATTTCGACGTAGAGGCTGGAACCGTCGCGATGGCGGCGCACCGACTCGCTCGTTGCCAGGCTTTCGCCGGCATATGCACGGCGCATGATTTCCATGTCCTCCTTGATCAGTCGGGCAGGAACGATCAGGTCGGCAACGGTGTGGCCGATGGCTTCGGCAGCGGAATAACCGAAGTAATCCGACGCGGCCCGATTCCATTCGGTGACCGTGCCGTCGAGCGACGTGCCGATGATGGCGTCGTGGGAATCCTCCACGATCGTGGCCAGGCGCGCCTTCTGCGCGAGATTGCGCTGGCGCCGCTGGCGTGCCGTCAACAACACGAACAGCATGATTGCCAGCAGCGCGCCGGAGCCGGTGATCCAGACAGCACCCAGCAGCGGATCGGTCAACCCCAGCGACTGCAGAAAACTCGGCTGGGCCTGAATGACCACGCGCCACATCCGGCCATAGACGCTGAAGCGCTCTGAGCTGCTCAGTCCGTCAGCTGCTCCGGTCTTGTGCATGCGCGAGCTGAAGAACGGCACCGGGTTGGCGTCATCGGTGACGTCACTCAGGGCGAAGCCGAATTGCGTCTGCGACTGGTCGAAGCTGCTCAGGATATCGTCGGTCACCAGTGGCGTGTAGACCCAGCCGAGGAGGGCGCCACCCCGCGTGCCGGGCTCGCGGTTCTGCGCACCCTGGTAGACCGGCAACAGCAGCAGCATGCTCTGCTTCTTGCCGCCGCTGGCCTGCACCAGCGTGATCGGTCCGGTCAGCGTGGCCTTGCCGCTTTTCATCGCGGCCACGGCTGCATCACGCCGTACCTTTTCTGAGGCGATATCCAGACCGACCGCTTCGGCATTGGGCACGAGTGGTTCGATAAATTTGATGATGAAACGATCGCCCGCATTCGGGCCAAGTTCGTGAAGGGTGAAGTTCCTGCGCCCCTCCTTGCGAACCCGGGCGAGGAAGCTGTCGATCTTGGCCGGCGCGACCCGGGCAACGAAGCCGAAGCCTCTCGAGCCCGGGAATTCGTGCTCGGTGTCGCGGGATTCCATGTAGCGTGCAAACACGTCGTTCGAAATGTCTTCGTGGTCCGCCGCGATCACGGCGCCGCGAGCCCCGCGCAAGCCATATTCGTACAGGCGAAAGCGCTGCTGCAGCTGGTCGGCGACCTGATGGGCCAGGGCTTCCAGCCGGGACTGCACCTGTTGCTTGTTGCTGGCGTGGGCGTGCACGGCGAAATAGATCGCGCCGGCACCGCTCAGCAACAGCAGACCCAGTGACCACAGGATGGGGTTGACCGCGCGACGTTTCATCCAGGCCTCTGGCGTCATCGCCATTGGGCCGACGACGGGCCGGGTGAGCAGTCGGTGATCGTCTGGCTGGTCGTCCTGCAAGTTGGCCTCAACGCAAGCGTGGTAGCAGGCTTCTGCCATCGCCGGGCTAGTTTCCGAGACCGAAACATAGCAGGTTGAGCCGCCATGCCAGAAACCGGCGGCAGTCAATCCGCGCGATGCGGCAGGGCGAGGTATTCCTCGCTTTGCATCTCGATCAGGCGTGACTCGGTACGCCCGAATTCGGCGCGCAGCCGTTCGCCGTCGTACAACTCGGTGATCGGTGCGGCGGCGGACAACACCAGTTTGACGTGGCGGTCGTAGAACTCATCGACCAGCTGCACGAAGCGCTTGGCGGCGTCTTCGCTGTAAATCGTGAATTGCGGCACGTTGGCGATGATGATGGTCGGCCCGGCCTTGGCCAGCGCGATGTAGTCGGCTACCGCGCGCGGACCTTCGCAAAGCGCGGCGAATTCGAACCACAGAATATCCTCGGCGCGTTTGTGAAAAGGTATGTCGCGCCCGTTGACTTGAAGGGCGCCGTGATGCTCGATGGCGCCGTCGGCCTGGTCGCAGAAGATGCGCTCCAGCGCGCGCATGGTCTCCGCCCCGGGCGGGGTGAGATAGACCGGGGCAAGGGTCAGTGCGCGCAGGCGCCAATCGTGCGAGGAGGCCATCTCCACCACGTGGCAGCGCTTCTTGATCAGCGCGATGGCCGGCAGGAAGCGCGCGCGTTGCAGGCCGCCCTTGTACAGATTTTCAGGCGCGGTGTTGGAGGTGGTGACCAGGCTGACCCCGCGTTCGAACAGGGCGTCGATCAGGTTGGCCAGGATCATCGCGTCGCCGATGTCATTGACCAGGAACTCGTCCAGGCATAGCACCCGGCAGCGCGAGGCCAGTCCGGCAGCCACATCGTTCAACGGGCTCTGCCGGTCACCCAGCTCGCGCAGGCTTTCGTGCACTTCGCCCATGAACCGGTGGAAATGCCGGCGCAACGCCACGCCGTGGGGCAGGCTGGCGACAAACAGATCCATCAGGAAGGTCTTGCCGCGACCGACCGTGCCCCACAGGTAAAGTCCCGGAACCGCGGCGGCCGGCTCGTTGCCGAGCAGCGATTTGAGACGGCCAAACAACCCTTTGTCGCCCGCTGCCGGCTGGGCGCACAGCGCGGCATGCATGCGGTCGAACTCGGGCAGCAGGGCGAGCTGGGTCGGGTCGGATTCCCAGCGGTGCGCGGTGACACCGTCGAGATAGCGCGCGCTCGGCGCGAGATTTGCAGCATCGGTCATGGAGAGAATCAGGCCTGGCGGGTCGGCGGCAACCAGCCGCGTACGGCATGCTTCACTGCGCCGCGCAGATCCATCAGACGGCGGTGGAAGAAGTGGCTGGTATCGGGCATGCGCACCAGCTCGGGCGGCTGCTCCAGCGCCGCGACCCAGTCAAAGACCTTCTGCGGATCGACCACCTCGTCGGCCTCGCCCTGCACGATCAACCAGGGGCAGGTCGGTAGTGTGATCGATGAAAAATCCCAGCGTCCCACCGGTGGCGCGATGCTGATCAGCGCATCGGCGCCCAATGGCACCGCCTGCGCGATGCTGACGTAGCTGCCAAACGAGAAGCCGGCCAGCCACACGACATCATCGGGGCGCACCTGGCGGACCCACGCCACGACGGCGGCCAGATCCTCGCGCTCACCGTTGCCCTTGTCGTAGTCGCCCTGCGAGTTGCCGGCCTGGCGGAAATTGAAGCGCACGGTGTCCAGCCCGGACTCGCGCAGCGCGCGTTCGACCATGGTCACCACCTTGTTGTGCATGGTGCCGCCTTCGGTGGTCAGCGGATGGCAGATCACCGCTACGCCGCGTCGCGCGCAGGCGGCTTCGGCAATATCGGTGATAGTCTCCAGCTTGCCGACCGGACCGTCCAGCATGAAACTGGCGGCGGTATCGGGAAAACTGGCCGGTGCGGCGGAGAGCTCAATGGCATTCATGCGCAGAATGATAACCGCCGCGAGGTTTGGCTGCCCGCGGGCCCGGCGCGGCCCACACGCTTGAACCACCTTGCACACGCCCTGCTGGCCGGCGATGACGAGGCGCTGCGCCTGGGCGGCATGTTGGGGGATTTCGTGCATGGTCAACCCGATACGGCGATATTTCCGGCGCAGGTGATCACCGGCATCCGTCTGCATCGTGCCATCGACACCTACACCGACGCGCACCCGGTCATGCTGGCGGCCAAGGCACAACTGCCGTCGCCGTACCGGCGCTATGCCGGGATCCTGCTCGACATGTGGTTCGATCATTGCCTGGCGCGGGATTTTTCGCGTTGGCATGGGCTGCCGCTGGAGCCGTACTCGCTCGCGCTGCGCAGCCAGCTACGCCGGAACGAGCCATTGCTGCCGCCCGCCTTGCGGCGCTTCATGGTCTACATGGAGGCGAATGACCTGCCGGCGGGGTACGCTGACCTGACGGTGCTCGAACGGGCGCTGGCGGGCATCGGTCGACGCCTGCGCCGCGCCAGTCCGCTGGATAGCGCGCTGCCGCTACTGCTTGACCGGCAGGCGCTGCTGCAGGAGCACTTCGAATTGTTCTACCCGCAGTTGCAGGCATTCGCGCAGGACTGGATCAGCGAACACACGGGCTGAGCCGGCATGTTTTGCCAACCCGACGAAAAGCCGCCCTGCGAGGGCGGCCCGGGTCGTTTTTACTTGGCCTGGTCGACGATCCAGTGCACGGCGTTCTTCACTTGTTCGTCAGTGAGTGCCGGGTTGCCGCCCTTGGGCGGCATGAAGTTGCCGTCCGGGCCGTGGTAGCCCTCGGTGGCATGCTTGATCAGGGTATCGATGCCTTGGGCGATGCGCGGTGCCCACATGTCTTTGTTGCCCAGCTTCGGCGCCCCGGCGATGCCGGCCGTGTGACAACTGGTGCACAGGTGATCGTAGATCGCCTTGCCGTCGGTGGTTCCGCCATAGGCCACCTGCGAGGCGGCCGCCTTGGTAGCGGCGTCGGCAGCGGCCTGCATCGCGGCTCGGCCGGTATTGCCCGCATAGACGCCGCCGGCCGGTGCGATCCGTTCGGCCACCTGCGCCGGCTGGTTCGGGTCGGTTTCCTTCGGTTCGTGCGAGTAGATCGCCAGCGCCGAAAAAATCAGCACCAGCGTGAGAATCACCAGCCCGCCGATCATCATGGAAAACTGGCGCAGCACGCTCTGATCGGACTTGTTCACGGAACCGCTCACGCACGTACTCCTGTCAGTGGGCAGGTCAGACCGCCCCGATGGCTGTCCCGACTGCCTGGAATTTGCCTGCTCTGTCTGGCCGAGCGTATCGGACGCAGCCCCACGTTGTCGCCCCTGTCTTGCCGAGCTGCCCTGCCGCGCTACCTCGGCCCTCGCTGATATCCGACAAGCCCAGCCGGGCCAGTGCGCGATTATAGACGAAGCGTGCGACAAGTTTCAGGCTGCGCGGGCAAGCCTGTTCAATAGCGAATGGCTGGTGCCGCCCATGCGGCATCCTCGTCGCGCCGGCGAACGTGGCCCCACCCTGCCATCGGTCATGGCCGACCCATGTCAACCGGCATTGTTCAAATTCGTTCGACTACCCCTATGCTTTGATCCCGAGAGACCTTTGTCGGAGCCGTCGCGAGCGCGGTACCGGGCCGACAAATACGGACACATGACCGACGTATGCTGTGTCGTTTCATTGCCGGTTGACCGCACCGTTCAGTTCAGGAGTTCTACATGTCGCGTTTTTGGAAGATCGCGTTGGTGGTGATCGCGGTGATCGTGGTGGCGCTGGTGGGGTTTCGGCTGCTGCACAAGCCCTCGGGCGACGCCTCGTCACAGACCGCAGGCAAAGGCAAGGATGGCGCTGATGCCACGCCACCAGTGCCGGTCACCGTGGTACCGGTGGTCAAGCAGAACGTGCCGGTCTATCTGACCGCGCTGGGTACCGTGCAGGCGCTCAACACCGTGACCGTGAACCCGCAGGTCGCCGGCCAGCTGATGAGCATCAACTTCACCGAAGGCGGTCCGGTAAAGAAGGGCCAGGTGCTGGCGCAGATCGACCCGCGCACGTTCCAGGCCAGCTATGACCAGGCGGTGAGCAAGCGCAGCCAGGATCAGTCGCTGCTGGCGACTGCGCACAGCAACTATCAGCGTTCGCAGGATCCCAAGTACAGCCAGTACGTGGCCAAGGTCAACCTGGATACGCTGAAGAACACCGTGGCGCAGTACCAGGCTGCGGTGGCCGCCGATGACGCGGCGATCCGCGATGCCAAGGTGCAGCTCGACTACACCCAGATCCGCGCACCGATCGACGGCCTGGCCGGCATCCGCGCAGTGGATCCGGGCAACGTGGTCAACACCTCGACCTCGATCGTCACGCTGACCCAGCTGCATCCGATCAATGTGATGTTCACCCTGCCCGAGCAGAACCTGGACATGGTGCGCCGTGCCGCGCAGAGCGCCACGCCGTTGCAGGTGACCGCGCTGGACCGTGTCGACGCGCATCCGATCGCCAGTGGCGGCGTGCTGCGGGTGATCGACAACCAGATCGACACCAGCACCGGCACGTTCCGCCTCAAGTCCGAATTCAGCAATGACGCCAACGTGCTGTGGCCTGGCCAGTTCGTGAACGTGCAGTTGCTGGTGAACACGGTCGATGGTGGCCTGGTGGTCCCGGCGCAGGCGGTACAGCGCGGTCCGGATGGCGACTATGTGTACCTGGTGCAGGGCGACAACACGGTCAAGATGCAGCCGGTGGTGGTCGCGGGCGAGGTGGGCGACAGCCACGTGATGATCGGCAGCGGCCTCAAGGTGGGTGAGAGCGTGGTGACCGAAGGCCAGTTCCGGCTCAAGCCGGGCAGCAAGGTCAACCCGCTCAAGCCAGGCGAAGTGCCGGCGGCACCGACCGCGGCCGAGCTGGAGAAGACCAAGAAAAACGCGGCGAAGGGTGGCGGTCGCCGCGGTCACTGATCTGCCGGGTGGCGGGGCGTCCCTTGCGGGCGTGCCGTCGTCCACCGCTGACACGCGCGCCGTGCCTGTCATGAGGACTTTGCCAGGCCAGCGCACGCCTACCCGATCCGGGCCGATCCATACCAGGCCGATCCGTTCACGGCCGCTCCAATCCAGCTTGTGCAGGTAGCCATGGGATTCTCGACCCTCTTCATCCGCCGACCGATCGCCACCTCCCTGCTGATGGTGGCGGTCTTGCTGCTCGGTATTCTCGGCTTCCGCGAATTGCCGGTATCGGCCTTGCCCGAAATCGAGGCGCCCAGCCTGGTCGTCACCACCCAGTATCCAGGCGCCAGTGCGGCGACCATGGCTACCCTGGTAACAACGCCGCTGGAGCGCAACCTCGGTCAGATTTCCGGCCTCAGCATGATGAGTTCGGACTCCTCGGCCGGGCTGTCCACCATCGTGCTGCAGTTTTCGATGGGGCGCGACATCGACATCGCGGCGCAGGACGTGCAGGCGGCGATCAACCAGGCCAAGGGCACCTTGCCCGGCAACCTGCCGTATCCGCCGGTGTACAACCGGGTGAATCCGGCCGACGCACCGATCCTGACCCTGGCGCTGCAATCGGACAGCCGGCCACTGCGCGACGTGAACGACCTGGCCGATTCGATCCTGGCGCAGAAGCTGTCGCAGGTGCAGGGCGTGGGCCTGGTCTCGATTGCCGGCAACGTGCGCCCCGCGGTGCGCGTGCAGGTGAATCCCGCGCAGCTGGCCAACCTCGGCCTGACCATGGAGGACGTGCGTTCGGCGCTGACCCAGGCCAACGTCAACGCGCCCAAGGGCACGCTCAACGGCAAGACGCAGAGTTACTCGATCGGCACCAACGACCAGCTGTCGGATGCAGCCCAATACAAGAACACCATCATCAGCTACAAGAACAACGCGCCGGTGCGACTGTCCGACGTGGCCAAGGTGGTCGATGGCGTCGAAAACGACCAGCTCGCCGCGTGGGCCAATGGCAAGCCGGCCGTGCTGCTCGACATCCGCCGCCAGCCCGGCGCCAACATCGTGCAGACGGTGGAGCAGATTCGCAACGTGCTGCCGGAATTGCGCAGCGCGCTGCCGGCCGACGTCCATCTGGACGTGTTCGCCGATCGCACGGTGACCATCCGCGCCTCGGTACACGACGTCGAGTTCACCCTGATTCTCACCGTGTTCCTGGTGGTCGGCGTGATCTTCGTGTTCCTGCGCCGGCTGTGGGCGACGGTGATCCCCTCGGTGGCGGTGCCGCTGTCGCTGCTGGGCACGTTCGGGGTGATGTCGTTCACCGGCATGTCGCTGGATAACCTCTCACTGATGGCGCTGACGGTGGCCACCGGCTTCGTGGTCGACGATGCGATCGTGATGATCGAGAACATCGTGCGCTACATCGAGCAAGGCAAGAGCGGGCCCGAGGCGGCCGAGATCGGCGCGAAGGAAATCGGCTTCACCGTGCTGTCGCTGACCGTGTCGCTGGTGGCGGTATTCCTGCCGCTGCTGTTGATGCCGGGCGTTACCGGGCGGCTGTTCCACGAGTTCGCCTGGGTGCTGACGATCGCGGTGACCATCTCGATGCTGGTCTCGCTGACGCTGACCCCGATGATGTGCGCCTACCTGCTCAAGCCCGACCAGCTGCCCAGCACGGATCAGAGCCGGGGCGACGACGCGCACGAGCGCCATGCCGACGGCAAGCGCACGGTCTGGTCGCGCACGGTCGACCTTTATGCGCGCACGCTGGATGTGGTGCTTGATCACCAGCGCCTGACCCTGCTGGTGGCCGCCGCGGCCGTCGTGCTGACCGTGTTCCTCTACATCGCCATCCCCAAGGGCCTGCTGCCCGAACAGGACACCGGCCTGATCACCGGCGTGGTGCAGGCGGACGACAACATCGCGTTCCCGCAGATGGAGCAGCGCACCCGCGCGGTGGCCGAGGCGCTGCGCGCCGACCCGGCGGTGGCCGGGGTAGCCGCCTTCATCGGTGCCGGCACCATCAACCCCACGCTCAACCAGGGCCAGCTCAGCATCGTGCTGAAAGATCGCAGCAAGCGCGACGGGCTGGACAAGCTGTTGCCGCGCCTGCAGCGCACGGTGGCCAATATCCCCGGCGTGGCGTTGTACCTCAAGCCGGTGCAGGACGTGACGCTGGACAGCACGGTATCCGCCACCGAATACCAGTATGCGATGTCCGAGGTGAATTCGGTCGAGTTGTCGAAGTACGCCGAGCAGATGACCCAGGCCATGCGCCAGCGGCCCGAGCTGGCCGACGTGGACAACAATCTCGCCAACAACGGCAACGCGTTGAAGCTGACCATCGATCGCGAAAAGGCCAGCCGCATGGGCGTGCCGGTGCAGACCATCGACGACACGCTCTACGACGCCTTCGGCCAGCGCCAGATTTCGACCATCTTCACCCAGCTCAACCAGTACCGCGTGGTGCTGGAGGTGGCGCCGGAGTTCCGTTCCAGCGATGACCTGCTGAACAAACTGACCGTGCGCGGCAACGGTTCCGGTGCGCTCACCGGCAGCAACGCCACCAGTTTCGGCCAGGTGCAGTCGAGCAACTCGGCCACGCCTACCGGCATCGGCAGTACCGGCAATGTGGGCATCTCGCTGGGCGGCGGCGGCACCATCCCGCTGTCCTCGCTGGCCAGTGCCGAGGTCACCAGTGCGCCGCTGGTGGTCAGCCACCAGCAGCAATTGCCGGCGGTGACGCTGTCGTTCAACGTGGCGCCGGGTTACTCGCTGTCCGATGCGGTGTCGGCGATCAACCAGATCAAGGCCGAGCTGAAATTCCCGCCGCAGGTGCGTGGCCAGTTCGTCGGCAAGGCCGCCGAGTTCACCTCATCACTCGGTGACGAGGTGTTGCTGTTGCTGGCGGCAATCGTGGTGATCTACATCGTGCTCGGCGTGCTGTACGAGAGTTACATCCATCCGCTGACGATCATCTCGACCCTGCCACCGGCGGGCGTGGGTGCGCTGCTGGCGCTGATCATCTGCGGCATGAGCCTGTCGGTGGACGGTATCGTCGGCATCGTGCTGCTGATCGGTATCGTGAAGAAAAACGCGATCATGATGATCGATTTCGCGATCGAGGCACGACGCACCGGGCTGAATGCACGCGACGCGATTCGCCGCGCCTGCCTGCTGCGTTTTCGCCCGATCATGATGACCACCGCCGCGGCCATGCTCGGTGCCTTGCCGCTGGCATTGGGCTCCGGCATCGGCTCCGAACTGCGCCGTCCGCTGGGCGTGTCGATCGTTGGTGGCCTGCTGCTTTCACAGCTGGTGACGCTGTACACCACGCCGGTGATCTACCTGTACATGGAGCGTTTCTCTGCCTGGCTGGCCGCACGTCGCGAGCACCGGGAGCTGCTCGCGGCCAGCAAGCACTCGGCGTGATGACGGGTACTTCGCGATCGGGCCGGCAGCTTGCTGCGCTGGCCCGATCAACCATTTTGCAGCTGGCGCGTTGAGGGTGGGATGATCCACCCATCCCCAGCGCGTCGCACGCGTGCCTGCATTGCGGTTACCCCCGATCGATGAATATCTCCGGTTCCTTCATCCGCCGCCCGATCGGCACCTCGCTGCTCGCGATGGGCCTGTTCGTGGCCGGTGCGATCTGCTATTTCCTGCTCGGCGTTGCGGCCCTTCCCAACATGCAGTTTCCGGCGATTTTCGTGCAGGCCAGTCAGGCCGGCGCTGACGCCAGCACCATGGCGTCCACCGTGGCCGCGCCGCTGGAGCGGCACCTGGGCCAGGTGCCCGGCATCACCATGATGCGTTCGCACAGTTCCGAGGGGCGTACCTTCGTCTTCATGCTGTTCGACACCGGCACCAACCTGAGTGCCTCCGCGCGCGATGTACAGGCGGCGATCAACGCCGCGGTGCCTGATCTGCCCAGTGGTCTCAACGGCGCGCCAAGCTACGAGAAGGCGAACCCGAACGACGATCCGATCATCGCGTTCGCGCTCACCTCCGACACGCAGTCGGCGGCCGACCTCTACAACGTGTCCGATTCGTTGCTGGCGCAACGACTGCGCCAGCTGCCGGGTGTGTCCTCGGTGGATATCGCCGGTGCGGCGACCCCGGCGATCCGGGTCGACGTGAATCTGCGCAGTCTCAGTGCGATGGGCCTCTCGCCGGACGAACTGCGCAATGCGCTCACGGCAGCGAATGTCACGTCGCCGGGAGGCTTCCTCACTGACGGCAAGACCCGGATGTCGGTCGATGCCACCACCTCGCTGCACACGGCGGACCAATTCGCCCAGCTGGTGATCGCCAGCCACAATGGCACACCGGTGCGCCTGTCCGATGTGGCGCATGTCTACGCCGGCACCGAGGATGCCTACCAGGCGGCCTGGTTTCGTGGCAAGCCGGCTGTGCTGATGTACGTGTACAAGAAGGCTGATGCCAACGTCATCGCTACCGTCGATCGGGTCAGGGCAGAGTTGCCCGAGTTGCGCGGCTTCCTGCAGCCGGGTACCGAGCTGACCCCGTTCTTCGATGGCACGCCAACGATTCGCGCCTCGCTGCACGAGGTGCAGGCCACGCTGCTGATCTCGCTGGCGATGGTGATCCTCACCATGGCGCTGTTCCTGCGCCGGCTGGCGCCGACCCTGATCGCCGCGGTGGCGGTGCCGCTGTCGCTGGCCGGGGCGTTCGTGGTGATGTACCTGCTGGACTACACGCTGAACAACCTGACCCTGCTGGCGCTGGTGATCGCGATCGGCTTCGTGGTGGACGATGCGATCGTGGTGATCGAGAACATCATCCGTCACATTGATGACGGCATGACCCGGATGGAGGCGACGCTGGCCGGGGCCAGGGAGATCGGTTTCACCATCGTCTCGATCACCGCCTCGCTGATCGCGGTATTCATTCCGCTGCTGTTCGCCGGCGGGATCACCGGCATGTTCATGCATGAATTTGCGATCACCCTGGTGGCCGCCATCGTCGTGTCGGCGGCGGTATCGCTGACCCTCACGCCGGCGCTGTGCGCACGTTTCCTCAGCGGCCATGTTGTACGCGCGAACGCGGCGGAGCAGCCGGCGAAAAGCCATGCACTGGACCGATTCCATGCCGGCATGCTGCGCATCTACCGCAAGGCGCTCGACTTTTCGCTGCGTCACGCCCTGCTGTTTGCACTGACTCCCCTGGTCCTGATCGTGGTGACCTTCTACCTGTTTACCGTGGTCAAGGCCGGCCTGTTCCCGCAGCAGGACACCGGTCTGATCTGGGGTCGTGCCACGTCCAGTGCCACGGTGTCGTTCGCCGAGAGCAAGCAGCGTCTCGAGCGGCTCACGGCAATGCTGATGGCCGATCCCGACGTGGCGACGGTAGGTTCGCGTCTGGGCAGCAGCCGCCAGGGCACCAGTGGCTCCTTCAACATTGATCTGAAAACCCGTGCCGAGGGTCGCAAGGACGATACCTTCGCGGTACTGGCGCGGCTGAGCGCCAAAGCGGCCAAGTACCCCGATCTCAACCTGCGCCTGCGCCCGGTGCAGGATCTGCCCAGTGGTGGCGGTGGCGGCACCAGCCAGGGCGCGCAATACCAGATCTCGTTGCAGGGCAACGACCTGGCCGGGCTGCAGCTGTGGCTGCCCAGACTGGTTGCCGAACTGAAGAAGAACCACATGCTGCGCGACGTGGGCAGCGACATCGATGAAGGCGGGCTGCGCCAGAACATCGTGATCGACCGCGACAAGGCCGCACGGCTCGGGATCTCCGTCGGTACGATCGACGGCGCGCTGTATGACGCCTTCGGCCAGCGCCAGGTGTCGACCATCTACTCGGACATCAACCAGTACAAGGTGGTGGTCAACGCACTGCCCTCGCAGACCGCCACACCGGATGCACTCAATCGGATCTACGTGAAATCCAGCAGCGGTCAGATGGTTCCGATCGCCGCATTCACTCATCAGGAGTCGACTCTGGCGCCCTCGGAGGTTACCCACGAGAACCAGTACACCACGATGGATCTCAGCTTCAACCTCGCGCCGGGGGTAAGCATGGGCCAGGCGCTGCAGATCATCCAGTCCACCGCCAGCGGCATGCGCATGCCCGGTGATATCAAGCTCAATGTCGGCGCCGATTTCCGCCGCTTCCAGCAATCGCAGAGCGGCATGCTGTGGCTGGTGCTGGCCGCGGTGCTGACCGTCTACATCGTGCTGGGCATGCTGTACGAAAACCTGATTCATCCGATCACGATCCTGTCCACCTTGCCGGCGGCCGGTGCGGGTGCCTTGCTGGCGCTTTGGCTTACCCATACCGAGCTCTCGGTGGTGGCGCAGATCGCCCTGGTGCTCTTGATCGGTATCGTCAAGAAGAACGCGATCATGATGATCGACTTTGCCCTGGTGGCCGAGCGCGAGCATGGCAAGAGCCCGCTGGAAGCGGCGCGCGAGGCCTGCCTGGTGCGCTTCCGCCCGATCATGATGACGACCATGGTGGCGATCCTCGCCGCGCTGCCGATTGCGATCGGGCTCGGCGAAGGTTCCGAACTGCGTCGTCCGCTGGGCATCGCCCTGATCGGCGGCCTGCTGATATCACAAAGCCTGACACTGCTCAGCACCCCCGCGTTGTACGTGGTGTTTTCCTGCCTGGCGGCACGTCGCAAGGCGTGGGTGGCGCGGCGGCGGCAGCTCAGGTTGGCGCGGGTTGAAGCGAGCCGGGCCTGAGTCAGGCTGTAACGGGGTACAGTGGGGCGGCGAAGTTCAAGCTTAACGAAGCTTGCGGGTGCTCACGGACCCTTGACCGGCGAGTGGCTGACATTCGCCCTAGCTTAGCCATGCAGGAGGCTCGATGAGCCATGAAACCAACAAGTGGCAGCTACAGACATTCCGAGCCGATGGTTACGCAGGCGACCCCGGCAGGTTCGGTTCCCGCCGATTTCTGCTGCCGAGCGCCCTGCTTTTCGCCATGGTATTGAGCGGTTGCCGTAGCCATGACGAGACCGCTTCGCCGATTCCGGCGACGCCACCGCCAAGTGCCACGGTCGTGTTGCCGATCGCCGTTGGCGCGGTGCCGTCAGCAATGGCGCTGAGCAGCCCTGCCAGCGGGCTCAGCTTCAGCGCGGTGGAACTGGAACTGGGGTTGACGGCAGATGCCAACCACCGGATCCGCATCGCCGTCAGCAACTTTGCGCCGACGGACACGATCCATGCCGCGGTTGAAACGATGGGTAGCGGGGAGGCGATGCTGTCGGTGGCCTGGACCTACCAGGACGGCAGTGTGGTGCAGCAGGAAAGCAGGAGCATCAAGGCGACCGGGCCACGGACGACGGAGTTCACCCTGGTCAAGCCGGGCGGCCTCACTGCCGGCGACTACACCCTGAAGATATCCATGAACGGGAATCCGGTCGACCGCAAGGATTTCTCGGTCAGGTAGGGCAGGTTGTACGGGTCATGAAAAGGGCGCGGCAAGCCGCGCCCTTTTCATTCGCAACAGATCGAACGTCGCCGCTCAGGCCAGCACGGTGATCTCGCGCATGAGTGGCACACCGGTGCGGCGCTGGAACTGGTCGAGCATCTGCTTGCGCCGTGCGGCGGTTTCCTCGTCCGAGCGGCCGTAGCCACTGGCCAGCAGGTGGCGCCAGATCGACACACTGGCCAGTTGCATGCCCGGCACCTCGGAGGAGCGGTTGCTGTCGCCCTGCCAGAACACCGTGACCCAGCCCTCTTCCTTTTCGCTGGAGGACTCGTCCACCGGCAGGATCAAGGTACCGTCCAGCAGCGACAGTGCGCACTCGCGGCCATCCGCAAACTGGCTGGTGTACAGAGGATGCAACTGGGCGATGAAATCGACAATCGACTGGCTCAGTGTGCTCATTCCACGTTACCTCAGTCGGTTGATACGGGCGGTTTTTGGCCTTGCAGCATAGATTGGATGCGCGGCGGCAGGTTTGCGCTGGGCCACAATCTTCGACTGTATGTTGCCGCGGCAGCAAGCGCCAGTGCCCGTCGCCGGGCGAAAAGAGCTGCACATGCTTCCCCCATCCTGGCTAAAACGCGACAATGACGGGCTTTGACAATCCACGAATCAAGCTCGACCCAGGCCGCATGGAGTGATCCAGCCGCCAGTTGTCGCGGGACGTCCAGGCGGCGTCCCGCTGGCAACACCCCTTCCCTGAAATGCGGTAGCAGAGAGGCTCATACCGACCATGTCCAGCACGCCCAAGATCATCTACACACTGACCGACGAAGCCCCGTACCTGGCCACGCAGTCATTGCTGCCGATCATTTCCGCCTTCACCGGCACCATCGGGATCCAGGTCGAGACGCGTGATATCTCGCTGGCTGGCCGCATCATTGCGCTGTTCCCCGAGGCTCTGAAGGAGGGCCAGCGGATCCCCGATGACCTGGCCGAGCTGGGCCAGTTGGCGACCACGCCGGAAGCCAACATCATCAAGTTACCCAATATCAGTGCGTCGATGCCGCAGCTGAAAGCGGTGATCAAGGAGCTGCAGGATCAGGGGTATGCGCTGCCGGATTATCCGGATGAACCCACCGATGCGGCCGGGAAGGAAATCCGGACGCGCTATGACCGGGTCAAGGGCAGTGCGGTGAACCCGGTGCTGCGCGAGGGCAACTCCGATCGCCGCGCACCGGTGTCGGTGAAGAACTATGCACGCAAGCACCCGCATCGGATGGGCGCCTGGAGCGCCGATTCGAAAAGCCATGTCTCGCACATGGAGACCGGCGACTTCTACGGCAGCGAACAGTCTGCCCTGATCGAGCAGGCGGGCAACGTCAGCATCGAATGGTTCGGCAAGGACGGCAGCCACAGCGTGCTCAAGCCGAAGACCGCGTTGCTGGCCGGCGAGCTGATCGACGCCTCGGTGATGAGCCGCCGCGCGCTGGCCAGTTTCATCGACGCACAGATTGCCGATGCGAAACAGCGCGGCGTGCTGTTCTCGGTGCATCTGAAGGCGACCATGATGAAGGTCTCCGACCCGATCATGTTTGGCGTGGTGGTGTCCGAGTTCTATCGCGACGTGCTGCTCAAGCATGCCGATGCGTTGAAGCAGGTGGGTTTCAATCCGAACAACGGCATCGGTGACATGTATGCGCGCCTGTCGGCGCTGCCCGCAGCGACGCAGGCCGACATCAATGCCGACATGGCGGCCGAGTACGCGCAGCGCCCGGGTCTGGCGATGGTCAATTCGGACAAGGGCATCACCAACCTGCATGTACCCAGTGACGTGATCGTCGACGCCTCGATGCCGGCGATGATCCGCGACTCCGGCAAGATGTGGGACGCGCAGGGCAAGCTGCAGGACATCAAGGCGGTGATCCCGGATCGCAGCTATGCCGGCGTGTACCAGGCGACGATCGAGGACTGCAAGGCGCATGGCGCGTTTGACCCGGCGACGATGGGCAGCGTCCCCAACATCGGCCTGATGGCGCAGGCGGCGGAAGAATACGGCTCGCATGACAAGACCTTCCAGATCGCCGGCGACGGCGTGGTCAAGGTCATCGATGAGGCTGGCATGGTGCTGTTGCAGCACGATGTCGAGGCCGGTGACATCTGGCGCATGTGCCAGGCCAAGGATGCGCCGATCCAGGACTGGGTCAAGCTGGCGGTGAGCCGTGCGCGGCATACCCCGACCGTGTTCTGGCTGGACCCGGAACGTGCGCACGATGCGCAGATGATCAAGAAGGTCGAGCGCTACCTCAAGGATCATGATCTGGGTGGGCTCGACATCCGCATCATGGATCCGGTCGCCGCCACGCGCTTCTCGCTCGAGCGCATCCGCCAGGGCCTGGATACCATCTCGGTCACCGGCAACGTGCTGCGCGATTACCTCACCGACCTGTTCCCGATCATGGAGCTGGGCACCAGCGCCAAGATGCTGTCGATCGTGCCGCTGATGGCCGGCGGCGGTCTGTTCGAGACGGGCGCAGGCGGCTCCGCACCCAAGCATGTGCAGCAGTTCCTCGAGGAGAACCACCTGCGCTGGGATTCGCTGGGGGAGTTCCTCGCCCTGGCGGCCTCGCTGGAGCATCTGGGCAGCCGTTACGGCAATGTCGAGGTCAATCTGCTGGCGCACACGCTGGACCAGGCCAACAGCAAGTTCCTCGATACCAACAAATCGCCCTCGCGCAAGACCGGTGAGCTGGACAACCGCGGCAGTCATTTCTACCTGGCGCTGTACTGGGCCCAGGCGCTGGCGGCGCAGGACGTGAACGCGGCGCTGAAGGCCCGCTTCACCCCGCTGGCCCGCGCGCTGGAGCAGGGCGAGGCAAAGATCGTCGACGAGCTCAACAGCGTGCAGGGCAAGCCGGTCGACATCGGTGGTTACTACCATCCCGACCTGAAGTGGGTCGGCGCGGCGATGCGTCCGAGCGCGACCTTCAATGCGGCGCTGGCGTTGTTGACGCCCTGATCCGGTCAAGCCAGTCGACCAACAAAACGGGGTGCCTGATGGCACCCCGTTTCTGTTTCAGCAATGTGGCGCGCGGCGATCGCCAGCCGACTGCCGCTCAGCATCGCTCTGCCACAATCGTCGCTCTCGACGTACGGAGTGAGTTCATGCGCCTGTTGTCCGCCATCGTGGTGCTGTTCGCCTGCGCCAGCCTGGTTCCTGTGCTCGCGCAAAGCGTCGCTACCGTGCCTGCGCCGACGGCGACTTCCGCACCGGCTGCCGCGCCCGGCAGCGTCTCCAATCTCGCCGCGGTGGTGGTTACTGGCGTGCAGCCCGGTCCCGGCTTGTGGCGTGTGAGCAAGGGCGAGCACGTGATGTGGGTACTCGGCACACTGTCGCCGCTGCCACAGGGCATGCAGTGGCGCTCGCAGGAACTGGAGCAGGTGATCGGCGAGTCACAGCAAGTGTTGCTGCAGCCGTCGCTCAAGTTCAAGGCCGATGTGGGTTTTTTCGGCAAGCTGTTCCTGCTGCCGTCCGCTTACAGCGCGCGCAAGAACGACAACGGCGCCACCCTGCAGCAAATACTGCCGCCACCGGTGTATGTCCGCTGGGAGGTGCTCAAGCAGAAATACATCGGCCGCGATCGCGGCATCGAGCGCTGGCGGCCCATTTTTGCCGGTCAGGAGCTGTATAAAAAGGCGTTGAAGGCCAATGGGCTGAGCCGCACCGGCGGCGTGCAGAACACCATCGATGCGCTGCTCAAGCGCGATGGGGTCAAGCCGGTATCGACCAGCTACCAGGTGGTGATCGAGAATCCGCGCGCGGCACTGAAGGCGTTCAAGGCGGCCGGCCCGCGCGATATCACCTGCTTCATCCGCACGCTGGACAGTGTCGAGCAGGACCTCCCGGCGATGAAGGCGCGGGCCAATGCCTGGGCGACGGGTGATCTGCAGACCTTGCAGGCGCTGCCGGACAGCGAACGCCGTGACGCGTGTACTGCCGCACTGGCCGATGCAGGCTTCGCGCACACCCTGGGTCTGGACGATCTCTCCGCCAAGTTGCGCGCGACCTGGCTGGCGGCGGCGAGGACGGCGCTGCAAACCAACAGCGAGACCTTCGCGATCCTGCCGATGAACGAGTTGCTCAAGGCGGATGGCTATCTCGCCGCGCTCAAAGCAGACGGTTACTCCGTGCAGGCACCTGACGATCCGGATGATGTCGAGCCTGCAGCTGGCAGTAGCGCAACGCGGTAAAACCCCGTCGACATCCCGCCATGAATTGTGTCGCGGGGTTTCGCTGCTGAACTTTTCCCGGCAACATCAACTCAGATCATTGTCGGGAGCCATGGGGTGTGGTCCCCGTATTCGACGGACCGATGGAGCGACAGGGATGCGTAGCAATGGTCTGGCTGGCATGTTGATGTTGCTGATCTCGCTGCAGAGTGGGGCGGCACAGCTTGCGCCCGCATCGGCATCATCCGTAGCGAACCTGGGTGCGGTGGTGGTCAACGGCGTCCAGCCGGGACCGGGTATGTGGAGGGTATCCAGGGGCGAGCACGTCCTGTGGATACTGGGAACGCTCGAGCCGTTGCCGAAGAAGATGCAATGGCGGTCGCGCGATGTCATCGATGCCGAACTCGCTTCGCAGGAAATGCTGCTGCCCCCAGCTCTTGAGCTGGACTCGAAGTCGGGATTTTTTGGCAACCTGCTGCTGCTACCGCGGCTGATCGGCATTCGCAATAATCCGGGCGGAGCCAGGTTGGTCGATGTCATCCCTCCTGCAATCTATGCGCGGTGGCGAGTACTGAAAGCGAAATACCTCGGACATGATCATGGCGTGGAAAGATTCCGGCCGATGTTTGCCGGTTTCAAGCTGTACGACGCCGCGATCGACAAGGCCGGACTGAGCGATCGGGATGTAGTGAAATCGGTGCTGCTGAAAACGGCGAAGAAGCAC
The DNA here is from genome assembly GCA_041663105.1 of Rhodanobacter sp. Lineage (GTDB taxonomy): Bacteria > Pseudomonadota > Gammaproteobacteria > Xanthomonadales > Rhodanobacteraceae > Rhodanobacter. The sequence goes on along the minus strand of JBAZRB010000002.1, from coordinate 297,386 downwards.
GGAATCAAGGTTTCCTCCACCAGCATAAAGGTGACGGTGACAAACCCGAAGGCGGCGTTGACCGGATTCCGCAACGGACATCTGGACGATCTGGGCTGCTTTGCGGAGACGCTCGGTCGCGTCGACAATGATCTGACCCACATGCAGGCGCGCGCCAACGCATGGGCTACCGGTGATCTGGCCGCCCTGCGCCTGCTTCCACATGTAGCCAATCGCCGAACCTGCGGGCATGCGCTGGCAGGTGCAGACGTTGTCCGCAAGCTGGGCCTGCGGGATCTCGGGGTAAGGTTCGAGCAGACCTGGCTGGCGGCTGCGACCCGCGCGCTGGCGGAAAATCGCGTTACGTTTGCACTGTTGCCGATCGAGAATCTGCTCTCGCCCGATGGCTATCTCGCGAAGCTGCGGGAGCAGGGTTATGTCGTGGAATCGCCGGGCGAGCAGGAGGACGCGCCAGCGGCGGATGCGAGTACCGCATTGCCGGCCGTGACCTTGAGTACGGGTACGTAGCGATCAGCTTGCGCTGGCCAGGTCCAGCTGCGCGATTTCGTTGTGGGTCAAGCTGAGCTCGGTCGCGGCGAGCAGTTCGTGCAGCTGCTCCACGCTGGTGGCGCTGGCGATCGGTGCGGTAATTCCGGGCCGCGCCATCAGCCAGGCCAGTGCCACCTGCGCGGGGCTTGCCTGATGCGCCGCGGCGACCGAGTCCAGTGCAGCCAGCACCTGCCGACCTTGCCGGTTGAGGTACTTCTTGACTGAACCGCTGCGGGCACGACTCTTGGCCAGGTCGTCGAGGTTGCGGTACTTGCCGCTGAGAAAGCCGCTGGCCAGCGCGTAGTAGCTGATTACGCCGAGCTTTTCGCGCAACACCAGCGGTTCCAGCTCCTTTTCATAGCCCGGGCGACTGACCAGGTTGTATTCCGGCTGCACGCACTCGTAGCGTGGCAGGCCATGCTGCCGGGAAACCGCCAGTGCATCGGCCAGGCGCGCGGCGCTGTAGTTGGAGGCGCCGATCGCACGAATCTTGCCCTCCTCGATCAATCGGCCGAATTCGCCCAGCGTCTCGGCCAGCGGCACGCTGGCATCGTCCTCATGCGCTTGATACAGGTCGATGCAGTCGACCTGCAGTCGTCGCAGCGATCCGTCGACCGCCTGGCGGATGTTGGCCGGCGACAGCCCTGGCTGCTCGACCCATTTGGCGACCTTGGTCGCAAGCAGCACCTGCTGGCGTTTGCCGCTTTTTTGCAGCCACTTGCCGATGATGGTCTCCGACTCGCCGCCACGGTTGCCAGGCACCCATGCCGAGTACACGTCGGCGGTATCGATCAGGTTGCCACCGGCTTCGACGAACGCATCAAGCAGCTCGAACGAGCGCTTCTCGTCGACACTCCAACCGAACACGTTGCCGCCAAACGCGAGCGGGGCGATCGAAAGCGGTGAATTGCCGAGTGGACGTGACTGCATGGCGATATCCCGGAAGGTCAATGACTACCCATCCGAGGTGGTTGCGTTCCGTTGGAGAATCAAGCACAGGCAGCGGTGTCCACTTCACGCGACGTGACCGACGACGGTACCGGTGGCGATGATCTGGCAGCATCGGCATCGGCATCGGCATCGGCGGACTCAGGCGCAGCATCGCGACGCCAGACCAGGTCCTCCTTGCGTACGAGATGGCCATGCAGAAAGAGCAGATCGGTCCAGAGCGATGTCATGGGAGCGCCTCCTTGGTGAGGCCCGCGGTTTGGGGTGTGCTCAAGGTACGCGGGCTCCAACTCGCCCAAAAGCGATATATTCGCAAGTCAGGCTTGAGGAATATTCAAGATGGGAAAGCTGCCGTTGGGACTGTTGCAGCAGTTCGTGCTGGTTGCCCGCGAGGGCAATCTTTCGCGTGCTGCGGCGCAGGCGAACCTGACGGTCAGTGCACTCAGTCATCAGGTGCGCCAGCTGGAAGAACGGCTTGGTCGTCGGCTGTTCGAACGCGGGCCGCGCGGAGTGACGCTGACTGTCGATGGCTGCAGCCTGCTTGACGCGGTGGGCCAGCATTTCGACGGCATTGAGCACGCCCTGTCGCGCTATCACCAGCGTCGTCATGACGCGCTCACACTCAGCGCCAGCCCGGGCATCATGTCGAGCTGGCTGGTGCCGCGCTTGCCGCGATTGGTCGCGGTGCATCCGGATCTGGAGCTTAGCCTGCAGTCGAGTTCGGCAGTGGTGAACTTCGAGCGCGAGCCAGTCGATGTCGGTTTGCGTTACGGTGGCGGGCACTGGCCCGGGCTGCACAGCGAACGGCTTTTCGGCGAATGGATCGCGCCGGTGGCCGCGCCCGAACTGATCGCGAAGATGGGCGATGCCGATCCGCGCGATCTCGCGCGCTGGCCGCTGCTTGGCGAGCCGGCGCCCTCCACACGCTGGAAAGACTGGTTCGCCCGCGTCGGCGGCACGCCACCGACGCGCTACGTGGCGCAATTCGACAGCCTGGATGCGCTGCGCCATGCGGCGCTGGAAGGCCTCGGCGTGGGGCTGGGGCGGATGGTGACGTCGAAGTCGCTGATCGATGCCGGGCGGCTGCAGGTGCTGGGCGAAAACTACCTGGCGGTGAAGGAGGCGTACTGGCTGGTGTATCCATCGCGTTCGCAGGAACATCGTGGCCTGCAGGTGTTCCGCGACTGGCTGCTCGCCGAGGCGGACGACTATCGCCGACAGATGTCGGCGTTTCGGCCCGATGACACGGCAGTGGGTTGATGCGGTTTCGCAAAACGGGCGGACACGTCATCATCGTGGTTCGTTGCACACCGATTGTCAGGAGTTGAACCATGAAGACACGCGCAGCGGTTGCGTGGGAAGCGGGAAAACCACTCAGCATCGAGGAAGTCGACGTTGCTGCTCCGAAGAAAGGTGAAGTGCTGGTACGGATCGTCGCCACCGGCGTCTGCCATACCGATGCATTCACGTTGTCCGGCGCGGATCCCGAGGGATTGTTCCCGGTGATCCTCGGGCACGAGGGCGGCGGCATCGTGGAGGAGATCGGCGAGGGCGTCACGTCGGTCAAGGTGGGCGACCACGTGATTCCGCTGTACACGCCGGAATGCGGCGAGTGTGAGTACTGTCTTTCGGGCAAGACCAACCTGTGCCAGAAGATCCGCGTGACCCAGGGCAAGGGCCTGATGCCGGATGGCACCTCGCGCTTTTCCATCAACGGCAAGCCGATCCTGCACTACATGGGCTGCAGCACGTTCAGCGAGTACACCGTGCTGCCGGAAATTTCGCTGGCCAACATCTCCAAGAACGCGCCGCTGGACAAGGTCTGCCTGCTCGGTTGCGGCATCACCACCGGTATCGGCGCGGTACTCAATACGGCCAAGGTCGAGCCCGGCTCCACCGTGGCGGTATTCGGCATGGGCGGCATCGGGCTGTCGGTGGTGCAGGGTGCGGTGATGGCGAAAGCCTCGCGAATCCTCTGCGTCGACCTCAACCCCGACAAATGGGAGATGGCAAAAGCGCTGGGCGCCACCGACTTCGTCAATCCGAAGGACTATCCGGATACGCCGATCCAGCAGGTCATCGTCGACATGACCAACGGCGGTGTCGACTATTCGTTCGAGTGCATCGGCAACGTCCACGTGATGCGTTCGGCACTGGAGTGCTGTCACAAGGGCTGGGGTGAGTCGACCATCATCGGCGTGGCCGGTGCGGGCCAGGAGATCAGCACACGACCGTTCCAGCTGGTGACCGGACGGGTGTGGCGCGGCTCGGCCTTCGGCGGCGTGAAGGGGCGCAGCCAGTTGCCGGGCTACGTCGATCGCTACATGGCCGGAGAGATCAAGATCGACGAGATGATCACCGAGGTGATGCCGCTGGAGGACATCAACCGTGCCTTCGAGCTGCTGCATGCCGGCAAGGTGATCCGCTCCGTGATCAAGTACTGAAGACGATGCGGTGTGCAGCCATCGCATAGTGGCCATCAGAAGCCTTCGACCGGCAAGGAAGTCAGGCAGGGCGACCGCATCCTGATCCTGCATGGCAAGTTTGCGGCTGCTCCGACGCAGTACGTCAACGCGAGCATCGTCACATTCGATGCCAGGCATCCGGTATGGGGTCCGCCCGGTTCGCCCAATGTCGTATTGACCTTCCGCAACGTACACAACAGCGTGGCTGCACACACGGCGCCTGCCAAGTTCAAGGCGTTCTTCAGCGTTCTCAAGCCCGCTGGCACGCTGGGTCTGAAGAGCAAGGTCCCCGCGATCGCCCCGGAAAAGGGAGTTCCTGCGATCGTCTCCAAGAAGTGACTCCGTTCGGCCAGAGAGCCCGCTCGCGGGCGATGCTCTGACGAGTCCTGAAGCCCCGATCCTCGCTCTCAACCGCCGACGGGCTGGCCATCCCGAATCCCGAGCAAAAGCATCGCCCGCCAGCGGTATCTGCAGGCGCGCGCGTCGACGGCCCTGTCCGTGGCGGCGCACACACTATCTTGCGGGTGAGCCGAAACTGCAGCAGCCACTGTTGCGTATTGAGCACAGCCGTTGCGCCACCGCCTCCCCTTGTCGCGCGCAGGCGGCTTGTAACAGGTTGATTTATAAACCTACAAACCAGTGTAGTTCGGCTGGCACGCGGCCTGCATTGCATCAGTCAAGCACCAAGAGTCCGGACGACCGTCAGCCGCCGGTTCAATACGTTGCACGGCATCAAGGGAACCCGTCATGCAAAGCTTCTCCTGATGGGTGCTGAAGCTGAGCCAATCGAAAGGGCTCAACGGCCCGCAAACGCCACTCCGGCCAAGGTTGGCCGCGTGCGACGGCAACCAGCAATCGTGGCACAAGAATTCTTGGTTCGAAGCAGCGGTTGAATCATCACTGGGGTTCGGCAAGCAACGATGAATACAGGCCGGAAACTTGAACGCATGACAGGGGCCGTCGAGCGGGCATTTGACGTTGCTCGCTACGGTGTTGAGCCGACGCATGTCGGCTGCTTCGGCAGCGGCATGGCCGCCGGCAGTCTCAATGACTGTGTGCGCGTGGCCTTCTGCGATGACGGACCGAAGTCCGGCGGGTTTGTGGGGAAGGCTCCGGCTTTGATTGCGCGCAATCGACGTCGCAGGCAGCGACGCGCCTCCATTTACCGTTCTGTCTGCCCCGCACATGGCTGCGGGAAGTGGAACGGTTCGTGGGCTCGCCGAGGTGGCGGCGGGGACGGATACATCGAAGGGCAGATAGCGGAGGTGCTTGGAGACCTCGTGTCGTCGGATCAAACGGCTGCTGCGTGCCCGGCGCGCCGAGGGTGCCTCGGGATTGGCTCCAGGCGACGTGAATGGCCACCGGCGGTTCACAAGTGCCATTGCTCACCCTCGGCGGTGGTGGGCGTGTTCGAGGCGACGAGCGAGGGTGTTTTGCGGATCAACATTCAAGCTGGGGCACTACTGTCGAGTGTCATGTGGCCGGTACAACGATGTACCGGATTCGTGACGCCCATGGTGGCAACCACAGATTTGCATCTGCAATGCATTGAATCTATGTGCTATTCCAATACTGGAATCTGGCATGCAAGCTGCAGTTACCAGCCTGACTTATGCAGCGGCCGCGCGCGGGTCGTCGGGGTACGGACGCCATCGGAAGAACGGGTCACCCGGTTACGCTCCCGCGGCTCCACTTCGCGTAATCGCTGGATTTGGGGGGTTCGATCAGTGTAGTTGACGCAGCAAGAAAAGTTGTGTAGGCCGCCATGGACCCGTCTACGCGAGACCAGAGCCTGGCCACGGTGATGAGCTTCCCTTGCATTCCAGCTTGGGTAGCCGTGCGGTCGGGGCGTTACAGGAATCAAAAGCCGGTATGTGGCTATCCCTGGATGAATGTCCAGATTGAGTGTTCAGTGACATGCAGAGGAGAGGAAATCACCATGAGTTCTCAAAACAGTAGCCGCTTACGCCGGTTTAGGTTTTGCGTCACCATGCTGGCCAGCCTGGGGTTGGTTGTCGGTGCAACGGCGGTGGCCCAGACAAGTGAAATGAGCGCGTCCGCAGCCCTCGCCAAGAGCGCAGAAAACCCGAGCATGTGGCCCGGGCCGGGTCGCAACAACGACCTGACGCGTTTCAGCCCGCTGAAGCAAATCGACACCAGCAACGCGGGCAATATGCAATTCAGTTGGAGTCAGTCGCTCAGTTCATTGCGTGGCCAGGAAGGCCAGCCGATCGTCGTGGAAGTTGGCGGCAAGCCGATGATGTTTCTGGTCAGCGGCTGGCCGAATGTCGTGCAGGCGCTGGATCTGTCCAATCCGGACAACCCGGTGGCTGTGTGGAATTACGTCAAGAAAGACGGTCGTGACGATAGCGCCGTCGCTATCGCGTGCTGCGACACCGTCAACCGCGGCCTCAACTACGCCGATGGCAAGGTGATCTTCCATACCCTGGACGGCTACCTGATCGCGCTGGATGCCGTGACGGGCAAGGTGGACTGGAGCGACAAGCTCGCGCACACGGAGAAAGGCCAGACCATGACTGGTGCGGGCGTGATTGCCGGCAACAACGTGATCATTGGCTACGGCGGTGCTGAGCTTGCGGCGCGTGGCAGCATCGCTGCTTACTCGATCGCTACCGGGAAAAAGGTCTGGGGCTTCTTCAACAACGGTACTGCCAAGGACGTCGGCATGACCGCGGAGACCAACAAGGCAGTTCCAAAACACGGCACCCTGAAGACCTATCGTGGCATCAACGAGTATCCGGAGGGTGAGTATCTGCGCGGCGGTGCGACGGTCTGGGGCTGGCTGAGCTATGACCCGAAGCTGAATCTGGTCTATTACGGTACCAGCAACCCTGGCACATGGAGCCCCTCGTATCGCTGCAAATACACCACGTGGGAGAAGTGCAACGACGGTACCCAGGACAACAAGTGGTCGCTGTCGCTCATCGCGCGCAACGCGTCGACGGGTGACATTGTGTGGGCGTACCAGCTGACCCCGTTCGACGAGTGGGACTACGACGCCATCAACGAAAGTGTCCTCGTCAACATGGATATCGATGGCCAGAAGAATCGTCCCGTACTGGTGCATTTCGACCGCAACGGCTTTGCATATGTGCTGGACCGCAGAACCGGTCAGTTGCTGCGCGCACACAACTACGTTCCTGTGAACTGGGCCGAGAAGATCGACGTCGGCGGGACCGATCAACCGATCAAGGTCAAGGCGCACTCGCCGTTCAGCGTTGACAAAGCCGTGCAGGCTTGCCCGTCGGCCATGGGTGGCAAGGATCAGCAGCCGGTGGCGGTGGATCCGAGCAACCCGCAGGTCTTCTTCGTGCCGACCAACCAATGGTGCATGGAAGATACGCCGCTGAAGCGCACCAGTACGCAACAGGGCTCGGGTTACTCGTTCGCCAATGTGTACATGTATGAGCCCACACCTGGCCTTGCGGGCCAGTTCCAGGCCTTCGATGTCGACACCGGCAAGATCGTCTGGAAGAACCCCGACAAGTACCCGACCTGGGGTGGTGCGCTGGTTACGGCTGGCGGCGTGGCCTTCTATGGCGACATGGTGGGTGATTTCCGGGCCGTGGACGTCAAGACCGGCAAGGTCCTGTGGATGCGCAAGCTGGGTTCGGGAATCATCGGCAACCCGATCAGCTATGCCGTCAACGGCCAGCAGTATGTGTCGGTGTTCGCCGGGCTTGGTGGCTGGAGCGGCCTGCCGGTTGCTGCTGGTCTGAACTTCAGCGACAAGTTCGGCGCGATCGGTGCCACCGCCATGGCCAAGACCACCAATATGAACCTCGTGCCGCAGGGTGGCACCCTGTATACGTTCCGCTTGGGCGGACCGGACGCCAATACCGCGAAGTGACAACAGTGCGTGCACGGTTGAGTTGCAGACGTGTACAAACCACTGTTGCATGATGAAGTCTGCCGGGGTTGCCTGGTGCAACCCCGGCTTCGATACTGAAACGTCGCGTGCCAGCAGCGAACGTGAGAGGTCCTTTCAAAGTGCAATGCATGATATGAAATTCGGTATCGCGATATCTGTTGGATGCGTCGTGCTGATGGTGGCTGGATTGGCCTCGGCGCAGGAAAAAACCTATTACAACCTCGACTTGAAATTCAGTGAGATGACGGCGGCCGAAAGGAACGCCGCAAAAGAGGCCGCGCTACATCAGCAGGTACGTCCGCTGACTGTCTGTGCGGACCCTGCGAACATGCCATTTTCGGACCGCAATGGTGACGGCATCGACAACCAGATCGTCAAGGTGCTGGCCGCGGCCATGCATACGACGGTGGGGTTCTACTGGATGTCGTACGTAAACTATGGGTTCCTGAAACGGGCATTCGGCACCCCGGCCGAGCCGTTGGGAAACTGCGATCTCGTGATCGACATTCCGGCAAGTGTCTCGGATGTGCTGATGACTGAGCCGATCTACCGGTCGACATACGTTTTCGCGTCTCGCAAGGACCGCGGAATCCATATCAAGAGCCTCTCCGACCCTGCTCTCAGGAAACTCCGCGTCGGTGTTTACCAGACCTCCGCTTTGCGCCAGGCGCTCGCCGAAAACGGGATCAAGAACGGTGTTCACGTCCTTACGGTCAGCTACGACACCGCAAGCAACGGTGGCGCTTTACAGCAGTGGCGGCAAGTTGAACAGGTAGTGGACGGCCAACTCGACGTGGTCGGGGTGTGGGGCCCGTTTGCCGGTTACGCCAAGGCGAAGAAGCACGCGCCAATCGCGCTGCAACCGGTCAACCTGATGTCCAACGACGTGCAGTTGGAATACGCGATGGCCATCGGCGTGCGTGAAAACGACGTGGTTCTGAAATATGCGCTGGACAACGCCCTGGATGCATCGGCGAGCAAGATCAAGGCCATTCTCGACGAATTCGGCGTTCCTTTGGTGCAATGCAGTGAATGCGTCGTCCAGGGCAACCTGCCCGCGCACGGTTCCTATTCCATGGGCGCCAGCGCCTACGCGCGCTACCAGCAGCCGCTGGATCCCGAGCTGACCCACATCGACACGTCTCAAACGGCTCCAGGCCAGATCGCCACGCTACAGGACGTGAAGAAATCGCTTGCGACGGGCGCCAATTCGAATGCTGAGCTGGCGCAAGCGGTGGTGGCGTCCGACTCGGCGCGCATCAAGTTTCTGGCCGCACATGGGGCGGAACTCGACACACGCGACTCGATGGGCTCGACGCCGCTGATCAGTGCAGCCAGCGCTCGCGATTCCGCGACCGTCAAGCTGCTGCTCGAGCTGGGCGCAAATGCCAACGCACCCAACGGAGATGGTTTGACGCCGCTGATGGAGGCGGCTTACCGCAATCACGTGCCGTCGGTGGAGGCGCTGCTGCAACACGGTGCCAGCCTGACCATGAAGGATCCCAGAGGATTGACCCCGCTCTGCATCGCGCTCGATAACCGCAGCTTCCTGGCCGCCACGGCGCTGCTCAAGGCCGGTGCCTCACCCAACGAGCCATGCGGCGCCAATCGTTTGACGCCATTGATGATCGTGGCGAGGCATCTCGAGGCGCAGCAGAGCGGCAATGTTCCGGTCGACGACGGCCTGTACCTGAGCGACGGGGTTTCCCCGCAAGAGGTTGGCAAGTTGCTGGTCAGCAAGGGTGCTGACGCGAACGCCCGGAGCAAGGGCGGACTTACGGCCCTGATGGTCGCGGCCGGGCACGACGACGCGCCCCTGATCGGTTTGCTGATCCAGGCCGGGGCGAAAGTCGACGCTCGTGCCGATGACGGCAAGACCGCGCTCGATGTCGCCAGGGAAAATGGCAGCGATGCGGCGATACAGACACTCAACGTGATGACCCGTTTCGCGCCTGTGCACAGTTCGGGCGGTGCTGCGGTGGAGCCGCCACGATGAAGCGGGGTATCGCCACCATCGTCGCGGCCATGCTTGCATTGACGCTGGCTGCGCCCGCCTCGGCGACGCCAGCCGGTGCGCAAGGCGCGAGCGGCAGCGCGGCGAAAAGCAAAGAAGTCGTCACGCATTACGCGTATCTGGGCAAGCAGTACCGCGAGCCGGCGCCATTGTCGCTGCTAAAACCCGCGGTCATTCCTGACGAAGGGCTGGCAGGTGTGCGCCTCGGAACCAACTACAACAACCTGGCGGGAAAATTCCTGGGCCTGAAGTTTGTGCTGGATGAGACGATGGTGCCGGAAGATGGCGACGTGGTCGCGGTGGCCAAAAATTTGCTGGCCTCCGGTCAGCGCCTCATCATCGCTGACCTGAAAGCTCCGGATTTGCTCGCGGTCGCCGATTTGCCGCAAGCAAAAGACGCGATCATTCTGAACATTCGCGCGCGGGATGACGTGTTGCGCCAAACCCAGTGTCGTCGCGATGTTTTCCACCTGATTCCGAGCGACGCGATGCTGACCGACGCATTGGCGCAGTATCTGGTGTGGAAGAAGTGGACGCGGTGGTTTCTCGTTCGTGGCAAGCACCCGGCCGACATCGAATACGCCAACGACATCACGCGTTCCGCCAAGCTCTATGGTGCCAGGATCGTGGCCGAACGTGCGTACGAGCTCCAAACCGGCGCGCGCCGCGTGGATACCGGTTACCAGGAGATCCAGACGCAAATGCCGATGCTGACGCGCGGCGTAGCGGATTATGACGTCGCCTTCGTGGCCGACCAGACCAATTCATTCGGGCTCTACCTGCAATATCGGACCACCGATCCGCGGCCGGTCGTGGGTACGGACGGGCTGGAGGCGACGGCGTGGGGCGCGGCATATGAGTCCTACGCGGCGCAGACGCTGCATGACGATTTCCTGAAACTTGCGCATCGCGAGATCACCGTGCGGGACTACGAGGGCTGGCTTGCGGCCCATCTGCTGGAGATGGCCGTGAAGCACGGAAACGCCAGCAATGTTGATGCGATCCGGGCGTACATCAGCTCGGACAACCTCAAGCTGGCGGGGTACAAGGGTGAGGGCATGAATTTCCGCTCGTGGGATAACCAGTTGCGTCAGCCGATCCTGCTGATGGATCAGCTATCCCTGGTGTCAATCTCGCCGCAGCCGGGTTTTCTGCACCCCAAGTACAACACCGATACCTTGGGGTTCGACCAACCGCAAAGCCTGTGCAAGTTCTCGAAATGAAGACAGTCAACCACAATGGACGGCACACGCGGGTTGCCGCGATGAGTTTGCTGCTACTGATGCTTGCGGCACCATCCGCATGGTCCGCGATGCTGTTCGTCAGCAACGAGCGCGGCAATACCGTGACGGTGCTGGACAGCAATACGCTGAAGACGATCGCGACCATACCCACGGGTCAGCGGCCGCGCGGCATCGTGGCGGGGCCCCATGGCAAATGGGTGTACGTGTGCGTGGGTGACAGCAACCGAATCGATGTCATCGATGTGTCCAAGCTCGCCGTGACGCGTCATCTGCCGTCGGGGGCGGACCCGGAGTTGCTGGCCGTGGGCAACAACGGCAACCGGGTCTACATTGCCAACGAGGACAACGCGCAGGTCACCGTGCTGAACGCGGAGACCGGCAAACTGCTTGCGGAGATTCCCGTTGGCTCGGAACCCGAGGGCATGCGCGTCAGCCCGAACAACCAGATCACGGCGGCAACGGCCGAAGGCAGCAGCCTTGTACATTTCATCGACAACAAGACGCTGAAATTGGTCGCCAGCGTACTGGTGGGTACGCGTCCGCGCGTGGTCACGTTCACGCCCGATGGCCGCTATGTCTGGGCATCCTCGGAGGTTGGCGGCACGGTATCGGTGATCGATGTGAGCACGCACCGGGTCATGCAGACGATCAGCTTTGCGATCCCCGGGATGCGTGCCGAGTTCATCCAGCCGGTCGATATAACGATGTCGAAGGACGGCTCGGAAGCGTTCGTCGCGCTAGGACCCGCGAACCACGTTGCCGTCGTCAACACCAGGACATACAAAGTGAGCGATTACATCGTCGTGGGACAACGGCCGTGGCACATGGCGCTATCCCCCGACGGCTCGAAGCTCTACACCGTCAATGGCTTCACCAACGATGTGACGGTGGTCGATGTCAAATCGCTCAAACCCGAGGTTTCGGTACACGTCGGTCGCTTGCCATGGGGTATTGCTGTGGTGCCCTGAGCGGTTGCCTCGCGACGTGGCATGACGGTGGTGCGCAAGCACCGGCAGAAGATGGTTGATTCGTATTGGTATTCGCGAAGGAGAGTCAAATGTTCCGCAAGACCGTGTATGGCTTCACCGTTATCGCCGTTGCCGTCGCCGGTATCGGCCTGGCGCTCGCCAATAATAGCCCGGCCAGTTCGGCGGCTGCTCCGGCGAGTGCCGAAAGCGTTCATGTCCCGGCAACGTACGAGTCAATGGACACGAGTCACAGCGGAATAGTGACCGAAAAGGAAGCCCTGGCCGCCATGCCGAACCTGAACTTCAAAGCCGCCGATGAGAACGGTGACGGTCAGCTGGATCGGGTCGAATATCTGGATTTGCAGTCCAAAGTCGCGGACGGAACCTGGACAAACGCGGTTCCCAAAAAGGAATTCGTGAAGACGATAGAAGGCTACGATGACAACCCGGTGGATGTGGTCACGAAGGCCCCGAAAGGTTCCTTGAAGAATCCCTACGATCCGGCAAACACCACCGTAGCCGCCGAGGGTCGCCAGCAATTTCTCAATCACGGTTGCAATGGCTGCCACGGCGGCAATGGCGGCGGGGGTATATGTCCGCCACTCAACAATGGCGTATGGATTTACGGCCAGAGCGACGACACTTTGTTCCGGCTCGTTTCACTGGGAAGCAAGAAGCTGCAGGAGTCGGGTTACTCGCGGATAAGCCCGGAGACCCCCGCCTTGATGCCGCAGATGGGCGGCACGAACGTGAAAAAAGCCGGCGACCTTTGGAAAATCATCGCCTGGATCAAATCGATGAACGCGAAGAAGAGCAACTAGACGAGCATGGGCGGTGCCCCGATCCGGTTTCGGGATGCTCCTCGGCGGCGCCGCGTGGGGGAAAGCCCCCGCCGAGCGGGAATGATCGCAGGCGCTGGCTCGGCAGTACGACGCGATACGACCGGTCGCTGGTGGTGCACTTGCATGGCAGCAACGCGGGAGGGGCTGGTACCCAAGCCGGCAGTCCGTGAAATGTCGCAGTCATGGTGCGCGCTGTACCCAATCCGCAGCAGATGGACGCGCGTTGGTGGGGATCGCGATCATTGGTCATCTTCAAGCTGCACCAGGTCGCCCGTGTCCGACGTTGTTGCGCTTGTCAGCTCGCGGGGTGCCGCCAACTCCGGTGCGGGTGCGTATCTCCATGACGCACGGTTGCGGCGCGTGGTGGTGATCCATTGCTACCCGCGCCACCTCCGCGTGGCTGCTTGGCGCCCCACGTTGAACTTGATTCGAATTTTCGTCGGCTTGATATCCACCGACGCACCCGGGCACGGAGTGCCTGCCCCGGAACCTGTGCGGGACGACTCTCCCTCTCGTCTCGCCCAGCACGGTCCGCTACGCTGCGAGAAGGTCAGGTCTTTGCGGATCGAGAAAGCCCAGAATGACTCGTCGGGATGGGTAGGGAAGGTGGTTACATGAAAGGCTGGCAGGCGAGAGTGAACATGGTGTCGACTGATTTCATCACGCGCGTTTTTGCGCTGATTTTTGCCGCGCTCCTCACGATGATGCCAGGTGCCTCCGCGCACGCGGAGGTTGCGCACGACGTCGCCGAACTGCGGGTCGGGGTGCTTGAGTTCGGCACGGTCGGCTGGGAAATCGATACCGTCCAGAGGCTGGGTCTCGCACGCAGACACGGCATCCGGTTGGAGGTGGTGCCACTGGCTTCGGAGAACGCCATGAAAGTGGCGTTGCTGAGCGGCAGCGTCGACCTTGTCGTTTCGGACTGGTTCTGGGTCGCAACGCTCCGATCCCGCGGTCAGAATTACCAGTTTGTCCCGTTTTCGAAGGCGGTCGGTGCCGTCGTCGCCAATCCGAAGGCGGGAATCAGGTCGCTCGCCGACATCAAAGGCAAACGATTCGGCGTCGCCGGCGGCCCGGTAGACAAGAGTTGGTTGATCGCGTGCGCTTACGCTCGCAAGGAGTACGGGATCGACCTGAAGTCCGCCGCGAAGCCACAGTTTGCCGCCGCGCCGTTGATCAATCACCTGATGCTCGACGGCGAGCTTCCGGCGGCGATCAACTTCTGGCAATACAGCTCACGCCTCGTTGCACAGGGGATGCAGCCGGTGATTACGGTGGAACAAATGCTCAAGGGCTTGGGCGTCAAGACCGACCCGCCGCTGCTGGGTTGGGTGTTTTCGCAACGTTGGGCGGAAACCCACGGCGATGCCTTGCGGGCCTTCATCGCCGCCACGTACGATGCCAAGCAGCAGCTGGCTAGTTCAGATGCGGCCTGGCAGCCGCTGAGAAGCAAGGTCAAACCAGAAAACGAAGCGGTCTTCGCCGCGATCCGACAGGGTTACCGGGACGGTATCGTCAACCACTTCGGCGCGCCCGAAATCCACGCGGCTGGACAACTGTTCCATCTGGTCGCTGAAGAAAGCCACGGCGAACTCACCGATGGAAAGAGCGAGTTGCCAGCGGGTGTGTTCTGGAGCGGATTTCGTCGGCCATGAGGTCTATCCGTCGTCGCGTTGGCCCGGGCGACGTGCCCCGAACCATCGGCAGGACGGAGTCACGCGTGGCGGCGCGGACGTGGTGGCGCTGGTTCCGACTACCGTTTGGGCGCGACTGGCTGTGGCGGAGCGCGTCGCTGATCGGCCTGCTGGCGGTTTGGGAAATTGCGGCACGACTCGCGGGCAGCAACATGCTGCCAACACCGGCCGCGGTGCTCGCCGCGGTGTATCGCGATACCCGCAGCGGTCAGCTTCCGCTGGAGTTGGGGATCACGATGGCTCGGGTGGTCGCTGCATTTGTTGCAGCCATGACGGTGGGCACCGTGATCGGCTTCATGATGGGCCGTTCGCGCAAGCTCAACCTGTTGCTGGATGGCCCGCTGGTGCTTGCGCTCAACATCCCGGCGCTGGTCATTGTCATTTTGTGCTACCTGTGGCTTGGGCTCACGGAAGTCGCCGTGATCGTTGCCGTGGCCCTCAACAAGATTCCGGTCGTGGTCGTGACAACGCGTGAAGGTACGCGGGCCATCGACTCGCGCTTGCTGGCGGTGGTGCAGGTGTATCGCGTTCCGCGCGCAGTGACGTTGTACCGGGTGATCCTGCCGCAGCTTTATCCGTACCTCATAGCCTCTGCCCGCAATGGCCTGGCGCTGATCTGGAAAATCGTACTGGTTGCCGAGTTGCTCGGACGAAGCAATGGCGTAGGTTTTGAACTGTCCGTATTTTTCCAGTTTTTCGACATCACCAGCATTCTGGCGTATACGCTGGCGTTTGCTGCTGTTGTCATGGTCATCGAAGCCGGTGTGATGCGGCCTCTCGAAAAACGCTTGATGCGGTGGCGCGAATGAAAGGGCTGAACATCCATGTCATCGAAAAACGCTTTGACGATGTAGTGGTGCTGGCCGATATCGACGTCACCATCAGCGGCGGCGAATTTGTCGCCATCGTCGGTCCCTCCGGCGTGGGCAAGACCACATTGCTGAGCATGGTTGCCGGTCTGGACGCCGACTACACGGGTGCGATTCGCTACGATGGAGTGCCGTTGGCCGAGCCCGGCCAGTCACCCCCGGGCTTGGGCATGGTGTTCCAGGACCCACGGCTGATGCCGTGGCTCACGGTCGGCGACAACGTGCGGCTGGCGGAAGCCGAGCATCTGGCGCGCGATCGCAGCTATGTTTCGCGCGCGGACAGCTTGCTCGACGAGGTCGGACTGCGCACCTGCGGAGATGCCTGGCCTGGACACCTCTCCGGCGGCATGCAGCGTCGCACCGCGCTGGCGCGGGCGTTCGTGGTCGAGCCTTGGTTGCTGCTGATGGATGAACCGTTCGTATCGCTTGACCCGCCGGCAGCCGATCAGCTGCGAGAGTTGCTGCGGCGGCTGTGCGCGCGGGTGCGGCCACTGGTACTGTTCGTTACCCACAATTTGAATGAGGCACTGGTGCTCGCCGATCGCATATTGTTTCTGGGTGATACGCCAGCACGCGTCTTGCTGGACTATCGTGTCGAGCCAACGGATAGTCGCGATCTGAACAGTCCTGAGGTTGCGGCTCTCAGCCGTCGGCTGCTGGCGCACCATCAAGGCCTGCTTTCCGAAGTGGCCGGGTCCGACGTGGACGAAGGCCGGCGTGGCAAGGAGGGTCTGTGAAGTCTGGTATCTCGTTGTGGTTTTTGCTGCTGTGGGCCGCGCGCCCGCGGCATGGCGTGCCGCGATGAACGCGCCCGGCGAAACATCGATGCCCGCGTCGCCGCCACCGGAACAGGCCGCACTCGCACTCGCGGTGGAGGAGGTCAGCAAGTCCTACGGCTCGGTCAAGGCGCTGGACCGGGTGTCCCTGCACGTTGCACGCGGCGAGTTCGTGGCCTTGCTCGGGCCGAATGGCGCCGGGAAAAGCACGCTGTTCCAACTGCTCACCGGATTGTTCGTGCCCGACGCGGGACGCATCGAGGTGGCGGGCTTCGACATGCGCCATCAGGCGCGGCAGGCACTCGCGTGCCTGGGCGTGGTATTCCAGCAGCCGACGCTGGACCTGGACTTGAGCGTCGTTGCCAACCTGCGTTTCCACGCGCGGCTGCATGGCATGGGGCGTGCGGCGCGCGCCCGTATCGATGCGGAGCTGGAGCGCATCGGCTTGACCGCGCGGGCCACGGATCGGGCACGGGCGCTTTCTGGCGGCAATCGCCGCAGGGTCGAACTTGCCCGCGCACTGCTGCATGACCCGGTAGTGCTGCTGATGGACGAACCTACGGTGGGGCTCGATCCCGCCTCGCGTGCGCAACTCGTGGAGTATGTCCATTCGCTGTGCACGCATCGCGACGTCGGTGTGCTGTGGGCGACGCACCTGGTGGACGAGGCCGAATCCGCCGACCGGGTGATCATCCTGCACAAGGGGCACTGGATTGCGTCCGGCACCGCGGCGGAATTGCGCGAGCGCACCGGCCGGCGTTCGCTGCGCGACGCTTTTCTCGACCTGACCGGGGAAGCTTCGGTAGAGCAGGAGGAGGCAGTCTGATGCCCGCGAAGCGTGGATCGCAGCGAGGGACGCCCGGCGGCGGTCCGCCGCAGGAACGCGACTTGGCCGCTCCCGTTCCACCGGGGCCCCGGGCCGGTTTGGCTGCGGGCAAGCTTGCAAGGGGCTCTGCCACGTCGATCGTGAGCCACTCCCTGCAGGCGCTACTGGCGCTCTCCTCCCGCGAAACGCTCAAGTTCATGCACCAGCGCGGGCGAATGCTCTCCGCAGTGGTAAGGCCGAGCCTGTGGCTGCTCATTTTTGCGGCCGGTTTCCGGGACGTCTTTGGCGTCTCCGTGATTCCGCCGTACTCAACCTATATCGAGTACCCGGTCTACGTCGTGCCAGGGCTGTTGGGCATCGTGCTGTTGTTCAATGGCATGCAGTCTTCGCTGGCGATGGTCTACGACCGTGAGATGGGCCTGATGCGGCTGCTGCTGACGGCACCGCTGCCGCGCTCGGTATTGCTGACGTGCAAGCTGCTGGCGGGCACCTTCCTGTCGATCCTGCAGGCGTATGCGTTTTTCGCGATCTGCGCGCTGTTCCAGCTCGACCTGCCGTGGTGGCCCGGCCTGTTGCTGGCGTTGCCGGCCATGTTCCTGACCGGTCTGATGCTGGGCGCGATGGGCCTGCTGGTGTCCGTTTATATCAAGCAGATCGAAAACTTCGCCGGGGCGATGAACTTCGTGATCTTTCCGATGTTCTTCCTGTCACCGGCGCTGTACCCATTGTGGAAGTTGCAGGAATCCGGGGCCACCGTGATCTACCAGTTGGCCCGCATCAATCCGTTTACCTACGGCATCGATCTGATCCGCTACGCCATGTACGGGCAGATGAACTGGCTTGCGTGTGGCGTGGTTGCTGGCTCGCTCATCGTCTTTCTGGGGTTGGCGATCTGGGGCTACGATCCGCAGCGCGGCGTGGTGCGGCACAAGCGCCAAGGCAGCTGAGCAACTCCTGAAAAGCGGTCGTGAGCGACTGCACTGCGCAC
The DNA here is from genome assembly GCA_041663105.1 of Rhodanobacter sp. GTDB lineage: Bacteria > Pseudomonadota > Gammaproteobacteria > Xanthomonadales > Rhodanobacteraceae > Rhodanobacter. The sequence goes on along the minus strand of JBAZRB010000002.1, from coordinate 279,332 downwards.
CTGCGTCGATGGCCGTGTGCATCTCCCTGGTTGGCAAAGGCGTGCTGTGGCGAGGCGCCCGGATTCCGCAGTCAAGTCGCCGAACTTCTGTTTCTCAGTCGCTGCCATCCAGCAGTGGCGGGGACTTCCATGAAGCCTGTCATGAAAGTCGTGCCGAGACTCCAATGGTGGTGGCTGTACCGCATGCGGCACACTCATCTGTCACGAATCTGATGCTGCATGGGGGACAGGCCGCCATGTGATCGCTTCAAGTGACTGAATCACCAGCTCGAAGCCGTCTTCGGAAACTGGCATCGGATGTGCATTGTCCCTGCCAGACGACTCGCCTTGGTGGAGGGTTGACGGTTATGAGGAACGATTGATCATGAAGACACGCGCAGCGGTTGCGTGGGAAGCGGGAAAACCACTCAGCATCGAGGAAGTCGACGTTGCTGCCCCGAAGAAAGGTGAAGTGCTGGTCAGGATCGTCGCCACCGGCGTCTGCCATACCGATGCATTCACGTTGTCCGGCGCGGATCCCGAGGGATTGTTCCCGGTGATCCTCGGGCACGAGGGCGGCGGCATCGTGGAGGAGATCGGCGAGGGCGTCACGTCGGTCAAGGTGGGCGACCACGTGATTCCGCTGTACACGCCGGAATGCGGCGAGTGTGAGTACTGTCTTTCGGGCAAGACCAACCTGTGCCAGAAGATCCGCGTGACCCAGGGCAAGGGCCTGATGCCGGATGGCACCTCGCGCTTTTCCATCAACGGCAAGCCGATCCTGCACTACATGGGCTGCAGCACGTTCAGCGAGTACACCGTGCTGCCGGAAATTTCGCTGGCCAACATCTCCAAGAACGCGCCGCTGGACAAGGTCTGCCTGCTCGGTTGCGGCATCACCACCGGTATCGGCGCGGTACTCAATACGGCCAAGGTCGAGCCCGGCTCCACCGTGGCGGTATTCGGCATGGGCGGCATCGGGCTGTCGGTGGTGCAGGGTGCGGTGATGGCGAAAGCCTCGCGAATCCTCTGCGTCGACCTCAACCCCGACAAATGGGAGATGGCAAAAGCGCTGGGCGCCACCGACTTCGTCAATCCGAAGGACTATCCGGATACGCCGATCCAGCAGGTCATCGTCGACATGACCAACGGCGGTGTCGACTATTCGTTCGAGTGCATCGGCAACGTCCACGTGATGCGTTCGGCACTGGAGTGCTGTCACAAGGGCTGGGGTGAGTCGACCATCATCGGCGTGGCCGGTGCGGGCCAGGAGATCAGCACACGACCGTTCCAGCTGGTGACCGGACGGGTGTGGCGCGGCTCGGCCTTCGGCGGCGTGAAGGGGCGCAGCCAGTTGCCGGGCTACGTCGATCGCTACATGGCCGGAGAGATCAAGATCGACGAGATGATCACCGAGGTGATGCCGCTGGAGGACATCAACCGTGCCTTCGAGCTGCTGCATGCCGGCAAGGTGATCCGCTCCGTGATCAAGTACTGAAGACGATGCGGTGTGCAGCCATCGCATCGCTGTTCCGCGTGCTGGCGACGCCCCTGGCGAAGTCGGCACGGCAGGCAACGGTCGCGCGCCCGTTATCGCTGGTCTCCGACGTGGATCTGGTTGATATGCAAGCTGCGACCAGCGCTACGAACGGGCCAGGGATGCTGCCCGCGCGGCCATGTTGAGCAAACGCATTCGCGCAGCCGTGATCGCGTCCGGTTACTACCGGGTGCTTGGCCGCAGCAAGGCCAATCGCACGCTGCCCTTTCGTTACCTGAACTGCAAGGCCTGCATTTTCGACTGGGCGCGCCAGCGGGGCAGCAAGCCTGTGCTGGTCAGCTGGGTGCGGAAAGAGAGCCGATTGATCCTGATGGTCAGCATGGCGTTGATCGATGTCGCTGATCCGCGCAAGGCGATCGCAGGAGGTTCGGTTGACCTGCGAGGCGATACCGATGCCATGTGGTTGACCGGAGCCAGTCAGATGCTGGAACGAACCATGGGCGTGACGATGACTCCTTGAATCATGGTTCCACCTCAAGTCGATTTTCCGAGCACAGGTTGTGTCACATGCGACATGCCTCTGTCTCGCATTCGAAGACCCCGGCAGTTCATAACGATGCCGGTCACGCCACCGTCACTTACTAATCGTTGGAGGAAACCCATGGCTACCACACAGATTCACCCGTCGGTCGACAATGGCGTCAAGCCGGGCAAGGAGCAATTCGGAGGAGGTACGCTGACCTGCAAGTGCAGCGACCGACCAGTCAAGGTAAAGGTCGAGGCCCAGACTGCACACAACCATGTCTGTGGTTGCAGCAAGTGCTGGAAGCCGAAGGGATCACTTTTTTCCATGGTCGCGGTGGTATCACGTGACAAGGTCAGCGTCACCGAGAATGCCGACAAGCTGGCCATCGTGGATGCCAGTGCCACCATCCAGCGGCATGCCTGCAAGGCTTGTGGCGTACATATGTATGGCCGCATCGAGGACAAGGGGCACGCGTTTTACGGGCTCGACTTCGTGCATACCGAACTATCCGCGGAAGAAGGTTGGTCCGCTCCGATCTTCGGAGCCTTCGTCTCCTCGATCATCGAAACCGGTGCCAATCCGGCGAACATGGGCGCCGTCCGCGGACGTCTGAACGAGCTGGGCTTGCCGCCCTACGATTGCCTGTCGCCAGCCCTGATGGATGCCATCGCCACGCATGTGGCAAAAACCAGGGGCACCTTGTACGCCGGTGCCTGACGGGAGGCTGTTGCGATGCGGTCACTGCGAATGCGAGCCACGGCCGCATCGCAACAGCGATGTACAACGACGGCCACGTTGAGCCAGCGCGGCCGTTGTGTCTGAGTCGTCGCCAGATGCGGCGGTCGATGGCGGCATCGTCAAAATGTCCGTACGCCGGCATGCTCGCCAAACCAGGCGGCACGGTCCACTCTGGCGCCTGTCTTGGCCCTCGTGGATGATTGCGTCATAGTCAACGGGGTGTACAAGCAAGGAGCTTTCCGGATGTGTTTCCGTTCCCTTCAGCGACCCCATCCAAGTATCGTGGTCATGGTGGTGCTGTGTCTCGATTTCGCCATGATCGGGACCGTTCTGGCTGACCCGCCCGTACAGCAGCTGCAGGAGATCACCGTAGTAGGCCTGGCGCCGTTGCCGGGTTTCGACGTACCGCTGCTGCAGATCCCGCTCAACGTGCAGCACGCGCAGGCCGACGATGTCCAGCAGATTCACGGCCAGTCACTGACCGACCTGCTGCAGCGAAATTTCCAGGGTGTCAACGTGACCCAGTCGCAGGGCAACCCGTGGCAGGGAAACCTGTATTTTCACGGCTTCACGCTGTCGCCGCTGCTCGGTTCGCCGTCAGGCATCTCCGTCTACATGGATGGCGTGCGCCAGAACGAGTCGTTTGCCGAAACGATGAACTGGGAGTCCATTCCTGATTTCGCCATCCGCAACGTCGAGCTGGTGCCTGGTTCCAACCCCCTTTATGGCCTCAACACCCTGGCGGCCGCACTGCTGCTGACCAGCAAGAGCGGATTCACTGACCCGGGTGGCTCGGTGAACGTCTCCGGCGGCTCGTGGGGGCGCATCCAGTACGATGCCGATTTCGGCGCGCACAGCCAAACTTTTGGCATCTATGTGGGTGCCAGCAGTGACTATGAGAGCGGCTGGCGCGATTATTCGTCGAGCCGCGTGCAACAGGCGTTTGTTCGTGGTGACTGGCAGCCGGATCAGGACACGCATGTTTCGCTCAGCTATGCCGGCTCGCACGGCAAGCTGTTCGGTACCCAGACGCTTCCGGTGGCATGGGCCAGCACGCCGCAGGCCGGATTCACCTGGCCGGACTACTTCACCGACAACACCAGCCAGTTCAACCTGCAGGGTTCGCGGCAGCTGGGAGCAGATTGGGCGGTGCAGGCGGATGCCTATCTGCGCATCTCGCAGAGCCGAAGCTTCAACAGCAACACCAATGCTTACCAAAGCGTGGCAAATGACGGCGCACCGGACTACAGCGCCAGCGGCCCTTACGATCCCGGCTCGGTCGGCCAGTATTTCTATGCGGGGCTGAGCCAGGCGTACGACCCGGCGAATCCGTCGGCGACGATCAACAACGTGCCCGCCTCGAATGTGCTTGGCAACGTCCACACACGAGGTTACGGCGGTTCGATCCAGGTGGTGAACAGCAGCGCTGTGCTGGGACGAGACAACCAGTTCACCGCGGGTATCAGCCTGGATGCAGGCAACAGCGCCTTCAGCCAATATGCGCAGCCGGCATATTTCCCTGACAACGTGTCCCAGCGAGGGGATGCGATCGGCCTGTTGCCATTCGGTCCAGAGCCGCTGACCTATGCAGGCACCAGCAACCGCACCGCCGGGGTCTACTTCATGGATGTGCTGGCACTCACTTCCAGCGTGCATGTGAGTGCCGGCGCTCGCTACAACGCAAGCCAGCTGGCGGTCAGCGACCGCTCCGGCATCGAGCCGAACATCAATGGCCGGCAAACCTTTCATCGCCTCAACCCCAGCCTGGGTGCGACCTGGGCCATCAAGCCACAGATTGGCGCCTACGTGAATTATGACGAGGGCATGCGCACGCCCACGCCGATCGAGTTCGAGTGCGCTGATCCGGCAGCACCCTGTTCGCTGCCGAATGATTTCATCGGCGACCCACCGCTGAAGCCGGTGGTGGTACGCACGCTCAGTGGCGGCCTGCGCGGAAGCTTCGATAGCGGCCAACTGCACTGGAATGTATCGCCGTACTACAGCCGCGTCAGCAACGATATCCTGACCATCTACACCGGCGGCAGCTCGCAGGGTTACTTCGCCAACGTGCCGCGCACGCTGCGCAAGGGCGTCGACCTTGGGCTTGGCGGCCAGTTGGGCCGGCTTGAATGGCAGGCCAACTACAGTTACGTGAGCGCCACCTACGGCACGGGATTCGAGCTGCAGAGCGGCGACAACTCCAGCGCCGATGCCAACGGTGTCATCCAGGTACGCAGCGGCGATCGCTTGCCCGGAGTACCACGACATCTGGTCAATCTGGGCGGCGAATATCACCTCACCAGCCAGTGGTCGGTCGGCGCCAACGTGCAGGCCTATTCCAGCCAGTATGCGGTGGGCGACGAGAACAATCGGGATGCTCACGGCGCGATTCCGGGCTATGCCGTGGTCGGGCTGGACATGCACTACCAGGCGACGCGCCGGCTCTCGTTTTTTGTACGTGTCGACAACCTGTTCGCCCGGCGCTATTTCGTCAACGGTCAGTTGAGCGACAACGTCTTCGACACGCCGAGCCGTTTGATCGACGTCTCCGGTCCGGGTACGTCGACCCTGTTCGCGGCGCCTGGTGCGCCGCGCGCCTACCTGCTGGGGTTTGGTTACGACTTCGGCGAACTCGCCGGGCGCGGGTGAGCAGAGGCGTCACCGCCATGACCATGCTTTACTCAGGCAACACGATCTGGTGCTTGCGGATCTTGCGATAGAGCGTGTTGCGGCTGATATCGAGCAACTGGGCGGTGCGACTGATGTTCCAGTGCATCCGTTCGAGCTCGCGCAGCAGCGCATCGCGCTCGGCGTTGCGCAGGGGGCCGGGCTCATCCGGGCGTGTCGTTGCCATCGCGTGCGCTGTCGGGTTGCTGTCGGTGCCGGTCATCCCCGCGTTCAGATGTACCAGCTTGATGCAGCCCGTATCTCCACTCAGCGCCGATGCGGTGCGCAGCACGTTGCGCAACTGGCGGATATTGCCCGGCCAGGAATGGCTCAGCAAACGATCCATCGCGTCGTCATCGATGCTTGGCAGCGGACCCTGTGGGGTTTCCTCGCGCAGCAGGGTACCGATCAGTTCGCGCTTGTCGGTGCGCTCGCGCAGCGATGGAAGCTCAAGCGTGATGCCGTTGAGACGGTAGTAGAGATCCTCCCGGAAGTTGCCAAGCCGCACCATCTCGAGCAGGTCCTGATGGGTGGCGCTGATGATGTGCAGATCCACCGGTATTGCGCTATCGCCGCCGAGCGGAACGATCTCGTGTTCTTCAAGCACTCGCAGCAGGCGTGTTTGCAGCGCCAGCGGCATGTCGCCGATCTCGTCCAGGAACAGCGTGCCTCCGCTGGAGTGGCGAATCCTGCCTACGTGCCCTTCGCGGGCGGCATCGGTGAAGGCACCACGTGCATAGCCAAACAGCTCGCTCTCGATCAGGGCTTCGGGGATCGCTGCGCAGTTGACCGCCACGAACGGACGATCGGCCCAGCTGCTGGCGCCGTGCAGCGCCTTGGCAAAGACCTCCTTGCCGGTACCTGTCGCGCCGCGCAGCAGCAGTGGAACTCGTCGAACGAAGAGTTGGCGTCCGCAGTTCAGGTTGTGCTGCATGCGCGGGTCCGCGCCGACATGCTGCCGCCACGGTTCGGCCGCCGCGGCGGGCGCGGATGCCTTGATCATCCGTTGGCGGTTCAGTGGAGCGCGTACATTGGCGAAGAATCGACGGCCATAGGCCAGATCCCGCATCGGCCACAGTGTGGCGGGTTCGCCGGCAGCGCGTTGTTCGAGCGCAGGAAAGTCGAGCGGAAGAAATTCGTGCAGCGATCGGCCAACCAGCTGGTCGCGGGTGCTCATGCCAAGTTGCACCAGCGCGCTATCGTTGACTGCCATGATGTGGCCTTCGCCATCTATCGCCATCAGCGCCTCGTGCAGCAGGCCGACAAACTCGGCACGGCTGTGGAAACGCAGTATCCATGCATCATGGAAGCGGCTCAGGAAGTGACAGCGCGAAATCAGGTTGGCCGACATGTTGACCAATGCCATCGTATGGCTTTGTACCAGCCGGGTATCGGCCGAACTGGCCACCGACGCATCCAGCACTGCCAGCACGTCGCCGTTGACATCGAGTACGGGCGCGCCGCAGCACGAAAGGCCGACGTTGTAGTGGCGAAAGTGCTCACCGCAATGCACCGTGACCGGTCTGCGCTCGGCGATCGCCGTGCCCAGACCGTTGGTCCCTTCGTTTTGCTCGCTCCAGACCGCGCCAACCCATAGGCCGGCGCTTCGAAATTCGCGTTTGACGTTGGGATCGGTAACGGCACTCAACACCACGGCGTCGGCATCGCTGAGGATCACTGCATAGCCGGAGCCCGCAATCTGCTCATAGAGATTCTCCATCTCTGCGCGCGCCACATTCAACAGCTCGCCAAGCTTCTGCTGACGGCCACGCACGGATTCGGCATCAAGCACGATCGTGTTGCGCTTGGCGTCGGGTGCCATGCTGTAGCGGTTGAAACAACGATCCCAGGACTCGGTCACGTGGGACGCGACCTGGATCGCTCCCATGCGCGCTCGAAGCAGACTGGTGACCTGCGAGGAGGGCTGTCGGGCCGACAGGGCATTGCTCATGAGCGATTCTCCCTCGTCACCAACACATCACGGCGGAAATCAAGGTGCCGACGTTGCGAGGATTCGCAACCTGGTGCGGGCGACGCGAACTGAAGCATTGCGCTCCGCGTCGCTGGCTGCAAACTGCACTGCAGCATTTCTCTCCGCGACCCGTGCGACATTTGGCACGGTCTGTCACGGCCGTGCTGCGCCATAAAAGCAACACCGCGCCGCGATATGCCCCGTGCGCCGCTCCGTAGCTCGATCTGACAGGCATAGCCAATTGGCTCGCGTCTTGCGTATGCAGGAGCGGTGCTATGCGGGGGCTGCACCAAGCCTTCGTTGTCGGTGGCGTTTGGCACAGACGCCGATAGGTGATTCCAACAACCAACGGCGGTGCACCGAGCAATGACAGCGGTGCCGTACGCCAACCATGGGAGAGGGGCATGAAGAAGATTGCAGGAAATTACGGCAAGCGACAGCGCCGACGTGTTTCGCATTCGGTGCTGTCTGTCGGCATCGCGCTGTTTGGGCTGGCAACCGCTCCGATGACAGCCAACGCCGCCGAAATCAGTGGCGACAACTGGAAGGTCGACATCAGCGGTTTCGTCAACGCCTTCTACACCACGGTGAGTTGCAACGGGGCGGCAGTTGGCGGGCCGGCATTGGCCTCGTCGGCAGTTGGCTGTGGCGGTCAGCAGAATCGGACAACCATCGGCAACGGCCTGCTGCCGGATGCACTGATCACCAAGTTCAGCACCCAGCAGGAAGGCATCGACATCAGCGCGCAGATGGGCTTGATGGTGCACACGGCCACCGCCGAGGGATTGTCGGCGAACAGTGGCATTGATGTGCGCCAGGCCTTCTTCACGCTCGGCACGCCGGACTTTGGCACGGTCAAGCTCGGTCGTGACTACGGCATCTTCGGCTCCAACGCGATCCTTACGGACATGACGTTGCTGGGGGTGGGCGCGCCGGTCCAGGCAACCCAGCGCGGACGCGTCGCGCTGGGTCACATTGGCGCCGGTTATACCTACCTCGACAACTACGGCCAGATTGTCTACACCACGCCGGGTAGCGGCGGCCTGAGCTTTACCGGCGGTGTGTTCAGCCCGGTCAACAACACCGGTCTCTACGACTCGCGTTCGGCACCGCAGGTGCAGGCCCAGCTGTCTTACACGGCGGGTGGTGTGAAAGTATGGATCGGTGCCAAGACGCAGCGTTTCTATGCGATTGCCGGTTCCGGGGCATTGCCTGCCGATTTCACGATGACCGCCGGAGAGCTGGGTGCGTCCTTCACCGCGGGCAAATTCAGCCTGCTCGGCAACGTGCAGACCGGACGCGGCATCGGCATCCTGACCGATGGTGACCAGGGCAACGCCAAAGGTATCAATTACCTGGTGCAAGGCACCTATGCGCTCACCGACAAGTTCAAGCTCGGCTTGAGTGGTGGCGTCAGCCGCGACAAGGACAACCTGGCCAGCAATGCGGGTTTCAAGTCCAACAGCAACGTGACGGCGGGAGGCTATTACGCGCTGACCAAAAGCGTGACGCTGGATCTTGAGCTGAGCCAGACCCGTTCCAAGGATTTTGCCGGCAACACGGCAAAAATGAACGGCGTGGCCATCGGCGGCATCCTGTTTTTCTGACGGACACGCTCGCGATCTGCGCGAGGGGCTCACGTGCTCCCGATCAGGCTTGCGGGTCTGGTCGGGAAATACCCAGCAGCGGTGCATCGTGGGTCAGCAGGTGTGATTCCCCATGCTGGATGATGAAGTAGCGGAACGCCTCGGCAGCAGGTGACAGCTGGCGGGACTGCATGCGCACTACAAACCAGCTGCGCATCAGTGGCGTGTGTTCGATATCCAGTACGTGCAGCAGTTGATGTTGCAATTCCAGGCCGATGGTATGCAGTGAAAGCAGACTCAAGCCCAGCCCTGCCATCACCGATTGCTTGATGGTCTCGTTGCTGGACAGCTCCATGCTGATGTTCGGCTCGACGTGATGTTCGGCGAAAAACCTGTCAAGGGCAGCACGCGTCCCGGATCCCTGTTCACGGGCAAGGAAGGAATACGGCGCCAGTGCTTCGACCGGTAGGTGTCCTATGTTGAGCAGCGGGTGCGCGGGTGGGCAGACGAACACCAGCGGATGCGCGGCAAACGGTTCGGCGCGGGTAGCTATCTCCCGAGGTGGACGCCCCATCACCGAGAGATCGACCTCGCCATCCTTCATCATCGTGACCAGTTGTTCGCGATTGGGGGCGACCCGCAAGCGCACCTCAACACCCGGATGTTCTTCCTGGAAGCGTGCCAGCAACTGCGGTATGAAGTACTCGGCGGTGCTGACCATGCCGATCGTCAGCAGTCCCCGATCCAGGTGCCGGAAGCTGTCCATGAACCCCTCGGCATCCTTCAGCGCCGCCAGCATGCGTTTGGCATGCACCAGGAAATATTCCCCCGCGGTGGAGAGCGTCAACTGGCGGCCTTCGCGATCAAACAGGGGCAGGCCGACCTGGGTCTCCAGTTCCCTGAGCTGCATCGATACGGCCGGTGGCGTGATGTGCAACACCGTCGCCGCGCGCTGGCTGCTGCCTTGCCGTGCCACCTCGGCGAATATCTGAAGCTGGCGAAACGTGATGTGCATAGTTAAGTATTTATTTATGTATTAAGAAAGTTATTCTGACTATTACTTAATTGAAGACCAACCTACAGTCGACCCCTGTCCGCGTCAACCGCACAGCACGTGGTTCCAGGGAGACTCATGAATCCGCCCGACAATACCTTCAGCACCGAAGTCACCGACCTCACCGGAGATGCCCGGAAGCGCTATACCGCCGGCGTCCTGAAATATCGTCAGATGGGCTACTGGCAGCCCGATTACCAACCCGTCGAGACCGACACGATCTGCCTGTTCCGGATCACGCCGCAGGAAGGGGTGGATCCGGTCGAGGCGGCCGCGGCAGTGGCGGGTGAATCCTCCACCGCGACCTGGACGGTGGTCTGGACCGATCGGCTGACCGCCTGCGACAGCTATCGCGCCAAGGCCTACCGGGTCGAACCGGTGCCGGGCACGCCGGGCCAGTACTTCGCCTGGGTCGCCTACGACATCATCCTGTTCGAGGAGGGCTCGATCGCCAACATAACAGCCAGCCTGATCGGCAACGTTTTCAGCTTCAAGCCGCTGAAGGCGGCCCGGCTCGAGGACATCCGCATGCCGGTGGCGCTGGTCAAGACCTTCAAGGGGCCGCCCACCGGGCTGGTGGTCGAGCGCGAGCGGCTGGACAAGTTCGGTCGTCCGCTACTCGGCGCCACCACCAAGCCCAAGCTGGGTCTGTCCGCTCGCAACTACGGTCGCGTAATCTACGAGGGGCTCAAGGGTGGACTGGATTTCATGAAGGACGACGAGAACATCAACTCGCAACCCTTCATGCACTGGCGCGACCGCTTCCTCTACGTGATGGACGCGGTCAACAAGGCCAGCGCCGCCACCGGCGAGGTCAAGGGCAGCTATCTCAACGTCACCGGCGCGACCATGGAGGACATCTACGAGCGCGCCGAGTTTGCCAAGGAGTTGGGTTCGGTAGTGATCATGCTCGACCTGGTGATCGGCTGGTCGGCGATCCAGAGCATGTCCAACTGGGCGCGCAAGCACGACATGATCGTGCACATGCACCGCGCCGGCCACGGCACCTACACGCGGCAGAAGAACCACGGTGTGAGCTTTCGCGTGATGGCCAAGTGGCTGCGCCTGGCCGGTGTCGATCACCTGCATACCGGCACCGCGGTGGGCAAGCTCGAAGGCGATCCGATGACGGTGCAGGGTTACTACAACGTCTGCCGCGACAGCTACACCAAACAGGATCTGCCACGTGGCCTGTTCTTCGACCAGGACTGGGCCGACATGAAGAAGGTGATGCCGGTGGCCTCGGGCGGTATCCATGCCGGCCAGATGCATCAGCTGATCGACCTGTTCGGCGACGACGTGATCCTGCAGTTCGGCGGCGGCACGATCGGTCATCCGGCCGGCATCCAGGCCGGTGCCGTGGCAAATCGCGTGGCGCTGGAGACGATCGTCAAGGCGCGCAACGAGGGCCGTGACATCAAGAACGAAGGTCCGGAGATCCTGCAGAAGGCTGCGCAGTTCTGTACCCCGCTCAAGCAGGCGCTGGAAACCTGGAAGGATGTCTCCTTCAACTACGCCAGCACCGACACCAGCGATTTCGCCACCACGCCCAGCGTGGCCTGACAGGAGCGCGCCAGCATGATGACCAACCCCACCGGCAAGATCACCCAGGGCCAATTCAGCTTCCTGCCCGAACTGACCGACGCCGAAATCCGCCTGCAGGTCGACTATGGCCTTTGCAAGGGCTACGCCTGGAGCATCGAGTACACCGACGATCCGCATCCGCGCAACACCTACTGGGAAATGTTCGGCATGCCGATGTTCGACCTGCAGGACGCCGCGGGTGTTCTGATGGAGTTGGCCAGTTGCCGCAAGACCTTTCCCAGTCACTACATCCGCCTGATGGCATTCGACTCGACCCGCGGCGTCGAAAGCATCGTGATGAGCTTCATCGTCAACCGACCCGAAAGCGAACCCGGCTTCGGCTTGCTCCGGCAGGAAGTGCAGGGACGCAGCATGCGCTACACCGTGCATGGCTACGCCAGCGACAAGCCGGAAGGCAATCGCTACTGAGCCAACCTGTGCCCGTCGACTCCACCCATGAGGTCGCGCCATGCATCGTATTGCTCCATCGATTCTTTCCGCCGACTTCGCGCGACTGGGCGAGGAGGTGCGCAGCGTCATCGCTGCCGGTGCCGACTGGATTCATTTCGATGTGATGGACAACCACTACGTACCCAACCTGACCATGGGGCCGATGGTGGCGCAGGCGATCAAGCCCTGGTGCGTGCGTGCCGACGGCAGCGAGATACCGCTGGACGTGCATCTGATGGTCGAGCCGGTGGACGCGCTGGCCAGCGCCTTCGCCAAGGCCGGTGCCAACGTCATCAGCTTTCACCCCGAAGCCTCGGCCCACGTCGACCGCACCCTGCAGCTGATCCACGGCGAGGGCTGCCAGGCCGGGCTGGTATTCAATCCGGCGACGCCACTGGATGTGCTGGAGTGGGTGATCGACAAGGTCGATCTGGTGCTGATCATGAGCGTCAACCCCGGTTTCGGCGGACAGAGCTTCCTCGACAGCGCGCTGCGCAAGACCGAGCAGGCGCGCAAGCTGATCGACGCCGCGGGGCGCGATATCCGGCTCGAGGTCGATGGTGGCATCAAGGTCGACAATATCCGCCGCGTCGCCAGCGCCGGCGCCGATTGCTTCGTCGCCGGTTCGGCGATCTTCGGCCAGCCGGACTACCGCACCGTGATCGATGCCATGCGTGCCGAACTCGCGGGAGTCGGCTGAGATGGATGCACCCAACTACCACATTCCCGGGAGCGCGTCGGCCTCGCCAGCGCCGAGCGGCGGGGTCAACGAAGTGACCTCCGCGCGTACCGTCAACGAGGTACTGGCGCAAAGCCAGGTCGAGTCGGTGCTGGACGAACTCGAGCACGATCTGGTGGGTCTGGCGCCGATCAAGCAGCGCATCCGCGACATCGCCGCGCTGCTGGTGATCGACAAGCTGCGCCTGAATCTTGGTCTCGCGGCCGTGGCGCCCAGCCTGCACATGAGCTTTACCGGCAATCCCGGCACCGGCAAGACCACGGTAGCACTGCGCATGGCCGAGATCCTGCATCGTCTGGGCTATGTGCGAAAGGGTCACCTGATTGCCGTGACGCGCGATGACCTGGTCGGCCAGTACATCGGCCATACCGCGCCGAAGACCCGCGAAGTGTTGAAGAAAGCCATGGGCGGCGTGCTGTTCATCGACGAGGCGTACTACCTGTACCGGCCGGAGAACGAGCGCGACTACGGCCAGGAGGCGATCGAGATCCTGCTGCAGGTGATGGAGAACCAGCGTGACGACCTGGTGGTGATCCTGGCCGGCTACAAAGACCGCATGGACACCTTCTTCAAGTCCAATCCGGGCCTGAGTTCGCGCATCGCCCACCATCTCGATTTCCCCGACTACGCGGTCGACGAGCTGAGCCAGATCGCCCAGCGCATGCTGGCGCAGCAGCACTACCGCTTCGGCGAAGGGGCGGCGGAGGTGTTTCGCGACTATCTCGGCTTGCGCATCGCGCAGCCGCATTTCGCCAATGCGCGCAGTGTGCGCAATGCGCTGGATCGCGCGCGCCTGCGCCAGGCCAGCCGTCTTTTCACCGAACGTGATCGCGTGCTGACCGAGGCCGATCTCACCACCCTCATTCCGGCCGATCTGCTGGCCAGCCGCGTGTTCCACAGCCCCAGCCCCTGAGGTCGTCATGCCACTTTCCAGACGTTCGACCCTGACCCAGTACCTGATCGAGCAACGCCGCCGCTTTCCGCAGGCCAGCGGCGAGCTGAATGCGCTGATCCTCGATGTCTCCATCGCCTGCAAGGGGATTGCCCGCGCGGTTGCATTTGGCGAGCTCGGCGAAACCATGGGTGTGGTGGCCGACGGCGGCGCGGTCAACGTGCAGGGCGAGGTGCAGAAGAAGCTCGACGTGGTCAGCAACGAGATGTTCGTGCGCACGGCTGAGTGGTCCGGTCATCTGGCCGGCATGGTGTCGGAGGAAATGGAGCAGCCGTACCAGATCCCCGAGAGCTATCCGCGCGGCAAGTACCTGCTGGTATTCGATCCGCTGGATGGCTCCAGCAACATCGACGTGAACGTCTCGGTCGGCAGCATTTTCTCGATCCTGCGTGCACCCCAGGACGTGATCGATTCGGGCCGCGATGTGGTCGAGGCCGATTTCCTGCAGCCCGGTTCGACCCAGGTAGCCGCAGGCTATGCGCTCTACGGTCCGACCACGATGCTGGTGCTCACCGTGGGCAACGGTGTGGCCGGCTTCACACTCGATCCCAATCTCGGTGAGTTCAAGCTGACCCACCCGGATATCCGGGTACCCGAGGACACCCACGAGTTCGCCATCAACAGCTCCAACAGCCGCTTCTGGGAGCAGCCGGTCACGCGCTACGTGGACGAATGCCTGGCCGGCAAGACCGGTACGCGCGGCAAGGATTTCAACATGCGCTGGATCGCCAGCATGGTGGCCGAGGCGCATCGCATCCTGATGCGCGGGGGAGTGTTTCTTTACCCGCGCGACAACAAGGATCCGGCCAAGACCGGACGCCTGCGTCTGCTGTACGAAGCCAATCCGATCGGTTTGGTGATGGAGCAGGCCGGTGGCCGCGCCAGCACGGGGCGCCAGCCGGTGCTCGGGGTGACACCCGGTTCGCTGCATCAGCGCATCGGCCTGGTGTTCGGCTCCAGCAACGAAGTCGAACGCATCGAGCGCTACCACCACGACACCGCCCGGCGCGAGGCGCCCAACCCGTTGTTCGCCGAGCGCGGCCTGTTCCGCGACTGAGGAAAACCCATGTCCGAAAGTCACCCGATCATCGCCATCACTGGTTCTTCCGGCGCCGGCACCACGTCGGTCACGCGTACCTTCCAGAACATTTTCCGGCGCGAGAATGTCAGCGCCGCCGTCGTCGAAGGCGACAGTTTCCATCGTTTCGACCGCAAGGAGATGCGGCAACGACTGGCCGAGGCCGAGCAGGACGGCGACAAGCACTTCAGCCACTTCGGACCCGACAACAACCTGTTCATCGAACTCGAGGAGATGTTTCGCAGCTATGCGGAAACAGGCAACGGCCGTTGCAGGAAATACCTGCATGATGCCGAAGAGGCTGCGCCTTACAAGCAGGAGCCCGGCACCTTCACGCCGTGGGAAGATCTTCCGGCAGAAACCGACCTGCTGTTCTATGAGGGCCTGCATGGCGCGGTAGCCACGCCGGAGGTCAATGTCGCACAGCATCCCGACCTGCTGATCGGTGTGGTGCCGGTGATCAACCTGGAATGGATCCAGAAGCTCTGGCGCGACAAGAACATGCGTGGCTACACCGCCGAAGCGGTGACCGACACCATCCTGCGTCGCATGCCCGATTACGTGAATTACATTTGCCCGCAGTTCTCGCGCACCGATGTCAATTTCCAGCGTGTGCCGGTGGTGGATACCTCCAATCCATTCATCTCGCGCGACATACCAAGCGCCGACGAGAGCATTTGCGTGATCCGCTTTCGCAATCCGAAGGGTATCGATTTCCCCTACCTGCTGAACATGATCCACAACTCGTCGATGTCCCGCGCCAACACCATCGTGGTGCCGGGCGGAAAAATGGAGCTGGCCATGCAGATGATCTTCACCCCTTTCATCTGGCGCATGATGGAGCGCCGCAAGCGCGCCATCGGGGCGCTGTGATGGCAGCACATTCGAGCGTTCGCGTGCTGCGCGGCGAGGCATCGCGAGATCAGCGCGCGAGTGCATTGCGCGCGCTGGCGATGGATGCGGTGCAGCAGGCCCGGTCGGGACACCCCGGTGCGCCGATGGGCATGGCCGAGATGGCCGTGGCCTTGTGGGGCCGGCACCTGCGCCACAATCCCGGCAACCCGCAATGGATCAATCGTGACCGCTTTGTACTCAGCAACGGTCACGCCTCGATGCTGCTGTATGCGCTGCTGCATCTGACCGGCTATGACCTGCCGATCGACGAACTGAAGAATTTTCGCCAGCTGCACAGCCGTACGCCGGGTCATCCGGAGCGCGGCATCACGCCCGGAGTGGAGACAACCACCGGGCCGCTGGGGCAGGGCCTGACCAATGCGGTGGGCATGGCACTGGCGGAAAAACTCCTCGCTCGCGAGTTCAATCGACCCGGCCACGACATCGTGGATCACCACACGTATGTGTTCCTGGGCGATGGCTGCCTGATGGAAGGGATCAGCCACGAGGCGATCTCGCTGGCCGGTGTGTGGCAGCTCGACAAGCTGGTCGCGCTGTACGACGACAACGGGATCAGCATCGACGGGCCGGTCGAAGGCTGGTTCCGCGACGACACCCCGGCACGTTTTCGCGCCTGTGGCTGGAACGTGATTGGCCCGCTGGACGGCCACGACACGGATGCCGTGACGGCAGCCATCGAACGGGCCAGGATCGGCGCCGGGCGTCCCACCCTGATCGTCTGCCGCACCACCATTGGTGCCGGCTCGCCCGGTCGTGCTGGTACCGCCAAGGCGCACGGCGAGCCATTGGGTGCGGACGAAATAGCAGCCACGCGCGAGGCGATCAGCTGGCCACACGCACCCTTCGAGATACCCGCCTCGATCTACGCCGAGTGGGACGCACGTGCCGAAGGCGCACGCTTCGAGGCCGCCTGGCAGCAGCATTTCGACGCCTACCGCACCGCCTTTCCCGAGGACGCCGCCGAGTTGACCCGGCGCATGGCCGGAGAACTGCCAGCCGACTGGAGTGCGATAGCCGCAAGCACGCTGGCGGCGTTCAACCAGGACGGCGACAGCATTGCCACGCGCAAGGCATCGCAGCAGGTGCTGGCGCTGCTGGCGCCACGCGTGCCCGAGTTGCTGGGCGGCAGTGCCGACCTGACCGGTTCCAACCTCACCGACTTTCCCGATGCGGGGCCGCGTCACATCAGCTACGGCGTGCGCGAATTCGGCATGGCGGCGGTGATGAATGGCGTGGCCCTGCACGGCGGACTGATTCCCTACGGCGGCACCTTCCTGACCTTCAGCGACTACAGCCGCAATGCGATCCGCATGGCCGCGCTGATGAAGCTGCGGGTCGTGCATGTGTTCACCCACGACTCGATCGGTCTGGGCGAGGACGGGCCCACCCACCAGTCGGTCGAGCATGCCGCCAGCCTGCGCCTGATTCCCAACCTCGAGGTATGGCGCCCGTGTGATGCCGCTGAAACAGCGGTCGCCTGGATCGAGGCGCTGGCCGCGAAGGATCGTCCCAGCGCCTTGCTGCTCTCACGGCAGAATCTGCCGGTGCAGCAGCGAAAAACGAAACAGCGCGCGATGATCGGCTGCGGCGGTTATGTGCTGAGTGAATCGGACGGGGCACGCGCGACGCTGCTGGCGACCGGTTCCGAGGTCGGCATGGCGATGCAGGCGCAGCAAATCCTCCACGATGAAGGTATTGCGGTGCGGGTGGTCTCGATCCCCAGCTCAACCCGCTTCGATCGACAGTCACGCTCCTATCGTGAGTCCGTGCTGGGCACCTTGCCGCGCATCGGTGTGGAGGCAGGCGTCAGCTGCTGGTGGGGCCAATACGGCTGTGCGGCGGCGTTGGGCGTCGACAGCTTCGGCGAATCCGCGCCCGCGGCGGCGCTGTTCGAGCATTTCGGACTGACCGCAGTGCGCCTGGCCGAGCTGGTGCGCGAGACGCTCGCATGACGATCAACGTGGTCAGCTTCGACCTCGATGGCACCCTGGTTGATACCGCTGCCGAGATTGCCCTGGCAGTCAACCGAACGCTGGTGAACTTCGGTCGCGTGCCCCATCCGCGGGCGGCGATCGAACAATTGATCGGTGCCGGCGCGCACGAGCTGATGCGCCGGCTGTTGCAGCAGATTGATGCCGACGGAGCACTTGATGTGACGCAGGTGCTGGCCGGATTTGATCAGCACTATGCGGACACGGCCGGCACGCTGGGACAGCCTTACCCGGGTTGCCGCGAAACCTTGCAATCGTTGCGCGATGCCGGCGTGCGCTTGGCCTGCGTCACCAACAAGGAGCTGCGGCATGCCCGTCGCGTGCTTGAGGTGAATCAGCTCGCCGACTACTTCGAGCTGGTGATCGGCGGCGATTCGCTGCCTTGCAAAAAGCCCGATGCCAGCGTGCTGCGTCATGTCATGGCCGCGTTCGACAGCGCACCGGGCGAGGTCGCCCATGTGGGTGATTCAGATACCGACGTTGCCGCTGCGCGCAATGCCGGGGTGGCTGCCTGGGCGGTGCCCTGGGGCTACAACGCCGGTCGCCCGGTGGCAGAGGCTGCGCCTGACCACCTTTTTCAGAGCATGTTCGAGATCGCCCAACGGGTGCGCACGCTGCGTGCCACCCCCGCATTGTCATCCTGACCCGGAGAACCGCATGGCCCTCGTTTCGCTACGCCAGGTGCTGGACCACGCCGCCGAACATGATTACGGCGTGCCCGCATTCAACGTCAACAACCTCGAGCAGATCCAGGCCATCATGGAGGCGGCCGAGGAAACCCAGTCGCCGGTGATCCTGCAGGCCTCGGCCGGGGCGCGCAAATACGCCGGTGAAGCCTATCTCCGGCACATGGTGCTGGCAGCGATCGAGTCGCACCTGCAGATCCCGATCGTGTTGCACCAGGATCACGGCGCCTCCCCTGCGGTATGCCAGCAGTCGATCCGCTCGGGCTTCAGCAGCGTGATGATGGACGGCTCGCTGCTGGAGGACGCCAAGACCCCGGCGTCCTACGACTACAACCTCGAAGTCACCCGCAAGGTCTGCGACATGGCGCACTGGGTCGGCGTATCGGTCGAAGGGGAACTGGGCTGCCTCGGTTCACTCGAAACCGGCGAAGCCGGCGAGGAGGACGGAGTCGGGGCGGTCGGCACGCTCACCCATGAAATGATGCTGACCGATCCCGCGCAGGCCCGGGACTTTGTCGCCCGCACCGGCGTCGACGCGCTGGCGATCGCGATCGGCACCAGCCATGGCGCCTACAAGTTCACCCGCCAGCCGACTGGCGACATTCTGGCGATCGAACGCATTGCCGCGATCCACGCCGCCGTGCCGAATACGCATCTGGTGATGCACGGCTCGTCGAGCGTGCCGCAGGAGTGGCTGGCGATCATTCGCCAGTACGGCGGCGAGATCAAGCAAACCTATGGCGTGCCGGTGGAGGAGATCGTGCGTGGTATTCGCAGTGGGGTGCGCAAGGTCAACATCGATACCGACATTCGGCTGTCGATGACCGGGGCGATGCGCAAGCTGCTGGCCGAACAGCCCGGCGAGTTCGATCCGCGCAAGGCGCTGATCGCGGCCCGAGACGCTGCGCGCGATATCTGCAAGGCGCGTTTCGAGGCTTTCGGATCGGCCGGCCAGGCGCCCCGGATCAAGCCGGTGGCGATCGAGGCGATGGCCAGGCGTTACTCCTGAGCGATGCTGAAGGCGCTGATCTGGGACGTGGACGGCACCCTGGCCGAAACCGAACGCGACGGACATCGGGTCGCGTTCAACCGGGCATTTGTCGAGTGTGGACTGTCATGGCGCTGGGACGTGCCGGAGTACGGCCGCCTTCTGCGTGTCGCTGGCGGCTTCGAGCGTCTGCTGGCCTACATGACCGAACGCGATGATGTTCCGCTGGAGTCGGCGCTACGTGAGCGACTGGCGCGATCCATTCATGCCTGCAAGAACCGGCATTACGGTCTGCTGGTCGGGCAAGGCGGTCTCGAACCGCGGCCAGGCGTGCGTCGGCTGATTGAGCAATGCCTGAGTGAGCGCATTGTGCTGGCCGTCGCAACGACCACCAGCCGTGGCAATGTCGAGGCGCTGTTCCCCCATCTGTTCGGTACACGCTGGCGTGAACTGTTTCGCGCCGTGGTCTGTGCCGAGGATGCACCGCGCAAGAAGCCTGATCCGCTGGTTTATCAGCTCGCCCTCGCACGTCTGGGGCATGCCTCCGGCGAGGTGCTTGCGATGGAAGATTCCCCCGCCGGCCTGGCCGCCGCACGGGCCGCCGGCGTGGCGTGCCTGATCACCCGCAGCAGCTATTTCGGAGACGCCGAGTTTACCGGTGCGGCATGGGTCTGCGACAACCTGGACGCCCCAGTCCGGCTATCGGGCGCGAGCAGTGAACATATGGATGTTGCGGCGCTGCGCGCGATCCATGCGCACGTCATGTCCGCGGGCGGAAAGGTACCTGCCATGCAGTATCCAGAGAAGACCGGGTAGCGGGTACGCACGCCCCCACTGTGTGCGCCATCGTCATGCGTATCCTTGTTCCGCGTGGCATTTGATACGCTCTGTCATGGCCTTACTGCGTCAAAAACGCAACAGTGGATCGCATCATGCATCCTCGCACCTAGTCGCACCGGGGCTTGCGGTTGAACGGTCGCTGGCGCATGTATTGCATGCAATTCTTGCGAGGTTGTGCGCGGTCAACCCGGAAGGTGGACATGACGAACATCCAGGTCACCCAGAGGCTCCCGGTCCCCGCCGAAGCGGTCTGGGCCTTGATCGGCGACTTCGGCGGACTGCATCGCTGGCATCCGCAGGTGAGCCGGCTTGATCTGTCGTGGGAGGGCCGGATCCGTACCCTGCACTACACCGATGGGAGCCGCGCCGTGGAGCGACTGGAGGCCCGCAACGATCTGGCTTGCCGCTTGGTCTACGTGCTGGTGGATGGCTCGCTACCCCTGCACGGGTGCCGTTCCCGTCTGGAGGTACAGGCCGATGGTGACCAGTGCATTGTCATCTGGTCGACCGACTTTGAGGTGCTTGGCAGCGGTGAAGCTGCGATGGAGGCGGACCTGCGCAGGCTCCAAGACGTTGGTCTTGGCGCGCTTGCGGCGGTGATGGGTGACTTGTGAGCGTTGCGCCGCAGGGGCAGGGGCATTAACTTGCGGCTTGAACCAGGAGGGAGAGCCAGGGCGTAGAGCAGTCATCGCTCGAAGCCACCCGCCCCGGCCCACCATGAGCGAGTCACCCATGAATCACGGAACAGAATCAGCGACGATCGAATCCAGCCGTCTTGCCGTTGCGTTGGCATCATTGTTGCTGTTGGCTGGCGGCCTGACGTTGCCGTGTCGCGCGGTGGCGCAACAGGTACATGCCGCTTCGGTCGAACCGGACCAACCGGCCGAAGCGCTGGTGCCGCCGACCAGCGCCAGCGATTTCACAGCGACCCAGCTTGACAGCGTGCTGGCCGGTAGCTGGCGCTCAGAAACCCATCGCGCGCGCGACATCTATCGCCACCCCAAGGCGACCTTGCAGTTCTTCGGCGTGCAGCCGGACGAGACGGTCATCGAGATCACCCCCGGTGGCGGCTGGTACAGCGAGATTCTCGCGCCCCTGCTGCAGGACAACGGTCACTACGTGGCCGCGGTAAAGGCTTCGCCCAAGGCCGACAGCGAAGACGGGCGCGATGACAGCGCACTGCATCGCAAGTTTGCCGCCGATGCCGCCCACTATGGCAATGCAAGAATCGTCGAGTTTGATGCGCAGGCACCTGTGTTTGGCGCGCCAGGTTCGGCCGACATGGTGCTGACCTTCCGCAACGTGCACAACTGGGTCATGGCGGATACCGCGCCGGCGATGTTCAAGGCGTTTTTCACGGTGCTGCGACCCGGTGGTGTGCTCGGCGTGGTGGACCACCGCGCCGCCGATGGCGCATCGCTGGCGGCGATCAGGCAAAGTGGATACCTGACCACAGCCGCGGTGGTGAAGCTGGCCACCAATGCAGGCTTTACGCTGGACGACAGCAGCGAGATCAACGCCAATCCGAAGGACACCCGGAACTACCCCAAGGGCGTCTGGACACTGCCGCCGACGCTGACCCTTGGCGAAAAGGACCGGGCGAAATACCTGGCGATCGGCGAATCGGACCGGATGACCCTGCGCTTCATCAAGCCACCGATGCCGGCATCGGCCGGCTCGCATTGAGCCGCCGGTCCTGAATCTCGTTGGCGACTGCGCATGCTGATTGCGTTGAACAAACCGTATGGCGTGCTGTGCCAGTTCACCGATCCGAACGGGCGCCCGACGTTGGCGGATTTCATCTCGCAAAAGGACGTCTATGCGGCTGGACGGCTGGACCATGACAGTGAGGGTCTGCTGCTGCTGACCGATGATGGTCCGTTGGCGCACCGGTTGACGGACCCGCGTCACAAGCAGCCGAAGACCTATCTTGTCCAGGTCGATGGCGCGATTGACGATGCCGCCATACGCGCCCTGTGTCGCGGCGTTTCGTTGAACGATGGCCCGACCCTGCCGGCGAAGGCCGAGCTTGCGGTCGAGCCTGAGTGGCTGTGGCCGCGTGATCCACCGGTGCGCTACCGCAAGGCAATTCCCACCAGCTGGCTCAGCCTCAGCTTGAGCGAGGGGCGCAATCGCCAGGTGCGGCGAATGACGGCTGCGGTCGGCTTTCCCACCTTGCGTCTGATCCGCGTGCGCATCGGCGGGCACGCGCTCGATGGACTCCTGCCCGGGCAATCCCGGGTCATTCCCCAGGAGCCCGCAAGCAGCCTCCTATGCTGATGGTGGCAGGCTGAAGAACGCTTCGGCGGTGGCGGTGCTGTTCGCCGCGGTAACTTCAGCCGGTTCGCCACGATCGCGGGCAATCTCCTCGCAGATATGCTTCAGGTACATCGGCTCGTTGCGTCGATGCGCGGGTGCCGGCCGCACCGTGCGTGGCAGCAGGTAGGGCGCGTCGGTCTCGATCATCAGGCGGTTGGCGGGAATCTCCCGCACCAGTTCGCGCAGGTGCGTGCCGCGGCGCTCGTCGCAGATCCAGCCGGTGATGCCAATGTGGCAATCCAGCGCCAGATAATCGCGCAGCGCTTCGCCGGTATCGGTAAAGCAGTGCACCACGGCGCCCGGCACGCGCTCGCGATAGCGTCGCAGCAGCGCGAGAAAATCCACGTGCGCATCGCGCTGATGCAGGAACAAGGGCTTTTGCATATCCACCGCCATCTGCAGCTGGCGTTCGAAGACCTGCAGTTGCACCTCGCGTGGCGAATAGTTGCGGTTGTAGTCCAGCCCGGTTTCGCCGACCGCACGTACTTCCGGGGATTGCAGCAGGTCGCGCAGCAGCGCATCGGTGGCGTCGTCGTAGTCGATGGCGTGGTGCGGATGCACGCCTGCCGTGGCGAACAGCGTGCCCGGGTGGGCCCGCGCCAGCGTCAGGGCATCGACGCTGCCCTGGCGGGAGGCGCCGGTGACGACCATCTGCTTGACGCCGTGGGCGTGAGCACGCTGAAGTACAGCATCCAGGTCGACATGGAATGACTCGTGGCTAAGGTTGGCACCGATATCGAGCAAGGGCATGGCTTTCTTGAGTGGCAGGGGGAAGGAGTGGGTCGCCTTCAGCAACGCAACCAGTATGTGTGAGTTGCGGCGGAAGGTAACAGCAACACGCAAGCATGCTTGCAGTCGAGGCGAAGGTCGAGGCTCAACCTGTCTCGGGAGCGCTGGCAGTCGGCTCTCAGCGGCAGTCGGCACAGACGAAAGCCAGCCCTCCGACCATTAACCCCGCGGGCTGATGTGAGCGGGCTCCGCCAATGTGAGGGACGCATCAGCTTTAGCCGTTGCAGTATTCGCTTGCCGTCACCCGGATGTGCTAATTATGGCCTTTGCCGTTTCGCTGGAAGGGGGCGTGGACGGCGTGGCTCAATTTCAGCGGGGTGCAGGATGTCGGCAGCGATTGAGCCGGCGACGAGCGGAGCTGGCACGGTGACGGGCGATCGCGAAGCGGACGTCTGTGCGCTGCTGGTGGCACGCGGTCGTTTGAAGGACGGTGATCTGGGTCGTGCGCGGCGTTTGCACGAAGAATCCACCGAAGGCACCTTGACCACCTTGATGGCGCGCCTGGGCCTGGTCTCCGAGCGCGACCTGGCCGAGGCGTGGGCCGAATTGCTGCAGGTGCCGTTGCTGGCTGCGCGCGACGCGCCCGAGCTGCCGCCTGCGGATCTCGATGTCTCGCTGCGTTTCCTCAAGCAGCAGCATGTGGTGCCGGTACAGGACGGCGAGCATGGCCTGGCTCTGATCGTGGCCGATCCGGCCGATCCGTATCCCTTGCAGGCGGTCGAGCTGGCCGCCGGCCGCCCGGTGGCGCTGCGGGTGGGCCTGCGTTCGGAAATCGACGGCCTGATCGAACGTTATTACGGCACCGGCCGCTCGGCGATGGGCACCATCGTGGAGAACCTCGATGGCAGCGCCGCCGAAGAGGACGATGTCGAGCACCTGCGCGATCTCGCCTCCGAGGCGCCGGTTATTCGACTGGTCAACCTGATCCTGCAGCGTGCGGTCGAGCAGCGCGCCTCGGACGTGCATATCGAGCCGTTCGAGAACCGGTTGAAGGTGCGCTACCGCATCGACGGCGTGCTGCATGAAGTGGAAGCGCCGCCGTCCAGTTCCACCGCCGCGGTGATCTCGCGCGTGAAGATCATGGCCAAGCTCAACATCGCCGAGCGCCGCTTGCCGCAGGATGGCCGCATCCAGCTGCGTGTGCAGGGCAAGGAGCTGGACCTGCGCGTCTCCAGCGTGCCGACCAGCTTCGGCGAATCGGTGGTGATGCGCATCCTGGATCGCGAGTCGGTGGTGTTCGACTTCGAATCACTGGGCTTCACCGACAACTTCAAGCAACGCTTCGTCGACGTGCTGCAAAAGCCGCACGGCATCCTGCTGGTGACCGGTCCGACCGGCTCGGGCAAGACCACCACGCTGTACACCGCGCTGTCGCAGATCAATACCCCCGACGTGAAGATCATCACGGTCGAGGATCCGGTCGAATACCAGCTCGAAGGCATCAACCAGATCCAGGTGAAGCCGCAGATCGGGCTGGATTTCTCCGGTGCGTTGCGCTCGATCATGCGCCAGGACCCGGACGTGATCATGATCGGCGAGATGCGCGACCTGGAGACCTGCCGCATCGCGATCCAGTCCGCGCTCACCGGCCACCTGGTGCTGTCCACCCTGCACACCAACAGCGCCGCTGGCGGCATCACCCGCCTGCTCGACATGGGCGTGGAGGATTACCTGCTCGGCTCCACCATCAACGGCATCCTGGCGCAGCGGCTGGTGCGACGGCTCGATCCGGAAACCGCGATCCAGTACGAGGCCTTGCCCGAGGTGATCACCCAGTTCGAGCTGGAGAAATACACCGACGAGCGGCCGATCAAGCTGTGGAAGCCGGGCAGCAGCACCGCCAATCCCACCGGCTATCGCGGCCGGCGCGCGATCATGGAATTTCTGACCATGAGCGATCCGCTGCGCCGGCTGGTGATGCAGCGCGCCGACGCAGGCGAGATCGAGAAGCAGGCGCGGGCCGAAGGCATGCGTACGATGTACGAGGACGGTATCGCCAAGGCGGTTGCCGGCGTGACCACGCTGGAGGAGGTGCTGCGTGTTACGCAGGAAGGCTGAGCAGCGGGGAACGGGGAACGGGGAACGGGGAACGTGCAGTCCTCGCCTTGATTCTTTCGCGGCGTTTCCAGATGGACTGGGCGTAGCGCATGTGCGCATGGTTGCGTCGCGGTTGGTGTCCCCCGTTCCCCGTTCCCTGTTCCCCGTTCCCAAGCCATGAGCCAATTCCAGTACAAGGCCGTCAACGAGGCCGGCGAGATGCTGCAGGGACAGATGGAGGCTGCCAGCGTCGAGGAGGTGATCGGCCGGCTGCAGGATCAGGGCCACACGCCGCTGGAAGCCAGCCTGGCCCACGGTGCGGTGGGTAGCAGCGGGCTGGCGGCGTTGTTCAGGCGCGACCCGTTCGCCGGGGATCAGCTGGCCCAGTTCACCCACCAGCTGGCCACCTTGCTCGGTGCCGGCCAGCCACTCGATCGCGCGCTCGGCATCCTGCTGGATATGCCCGAGGGCGAAACCGCGAAAAAGCTGATCGAGCGCGTGCGCGACCGGGTGCGCGGCGGCAACACCTTGTCCTCGGCGCTGGACGAGGAAAACGGCGTGTTTCCCAAGCTGTATGTCAGCCTGGTGCGCGCGGGCGAGGCCGGCGGTTCGCTGGAGGAAACCCTGCGCCGGCTGGCCGACTACCTCGAGCGGGCGCAGGCCTTGCGCGGCACCATCGTCAACGCGCTGATCTATCCGGCATTCCTGATGGTGGGCGTGCTCGGCTCGCTGATCCTGCTGCTGGCTTATGTGGTGCCGCAGTTCGTGCCGATCTTCGAGGACATGCAGGTGCCGATTCCGTGGATCACCGAGGCGGTGCTGCTGGTCGGCAATACGTTGCAGGCCTGGTGGTGGCTGATCCTGTTGTTGCTCGGAGGCGGGCTCTTCTATTGGCGCGTGCGGCTGCGCGATCCGGCGACGCGGCTGGCCTGGCATACGCGCCAGCTGCAGCTGCGCCTGGTCGGCCCGCTGCTGCTGAAGGTGGAAACCGCGCGCATCGCGCGCACCCTGGGCACGCTGCTGAAGAACGGCGTGCCTCTGCTCAGCGCACTGAGCATTGCCCGTCAGGTCACCAGCAACCTGGCCCTGGACACGGCGCTGAGCGTCGCACATGAACAGGTCAAGGGTGGCGCCGGGCTGAGCCTGGCTTTGGGCCAGTCGAAACTTTTTCCACGACTGGCGATGCAGATGGTGCAGGTCGGCGAGGAGGCCGGCCAGCTCGACGGCATGTTGCTGAAAGTCGCCGACACGTTTGAACTTGAGTCCAAACGCGCGATCGATCGTCTACTGGCCGCGCTGGTGCCGGCCCTGACCATCGTGATGACGGTGATGGTGGCGATCATCATGGCGGCGATCCTGCTGCCGCTGCTCAGCCTGACCAGCAACATCCAGTAGCCCACGAATTTTCGAAAGTCCGAGGTGATCCACATGCAATACAAGCAACCACGACGTATCGGTTTGAATGCCGGCTTCACCCTGCTGGAAATGCTGGCCGTGATCGTGCTGATCGGCATCATCGGTACGGTGGTGGTGACCCAGGTCGGCAAGAACGTCGACAAGGGAAAGTATGGCGCGGGCAAGGCACAGTTGACGACGCTGAGCCAGAAGATCGAGAACTACGCGCTCGACAACGGCACCCCGCCGCCGCAACTGCAGGACTTGCTGGTAAAGCCCGCCAATGCAACGAACTGGCAAGGGCCGTACGCCAAGGAATCCGAGCTGAAAGATCCGTGGCGTCATGCCTTCGGCTACCAGTATCCGGGCCAGCACGGCAGCTTCGATCTGATTTTCTACGGCCAGGACGGCAAGCCCGGTGGCGACGGCTACAGCAAGGACGTGGGTAACTGGCAGTAAGCATGAAGGCTGCGCGCGCCCGCGGTTTCACCCTGCTGGAAATGCTGGCGGTGATCCTGTTGATCGGCATCGCGGCGGCGGCGGTGTCGGTCTCGGTGACCCAGGGCCTGGCCAGTGCGCGTGTGCGTGCGGCCAGCAGCGAGCTGGCCGGTGCCTTGCGGGCTACCCGCGCGCAGGCGATCGTGCGCGCGCAGGAGCAGGTATTCGACGTGGACACCCGCGCCAACAGTTACCGCAACGTAAAGCAGAAGGACATATTTCTGCCCAAGGGTCTGCGCGTGAGCATCACCAGCGCGAAGGAAGACCAGCCCAACGACCACACCGGAAGAATCCGATTCTTCCCTGATGGCAGTTCGACCGGGGGGCGCATTACCCTGCAAAGCGGCAAGCGCGAGTGGCATGTCAATGTGTCCTGGCTGACCGGTGAAGTACGCGTGGTCGATACGGTGGCGCAGCGATGATCCGCTCGCGCGCGCAGCAGGGCTTCAGCCTGCTCGAGGTGATCGCGGCGATCATGTTGCTGGCGATTGCCTTCACTGCCTTGATGAAGGTGGCCGGCGCCTCGATCCGGCTGACCCAGAACGCGACCGATCACAGCGAGGCGGCGATGTGGGCACGCAGCATGCTCGACAGCGCCTTCGTCGGCGAGCCGATCACGGCTGGCACCACGTCGGGCCGGTTCGACCGCAGGTTCAGCTGGCAGCTCAAGGTCACGCCGTGGAACCAGACCGCTGCGCCGAACACGCCGATGCAGTTGTACCAGCTGGATCTGGAGGTGATGTGGGGCGCCGCCGTTCACCCGTACACCAGTCACTTCCGCACCCTGCGCGTGGGCGGGCCGATGGCGGGCGGCGGCAACCCCGGCCTGGCGCGGGCCGGACCATGAAGCGCGCAGCCGGCTTCACCCTGCTCGAGGTGCTCGCCGTGCTGGTGCTGCTGGCGATGTTGCTGGTGGGTGTCTATTCGGGCGTGCGCACCGCCGCCCACAGCGTGCGTTCCGGCACGGCGACGATCGAGCGGATCGACCAGGTACGTTCTGCCCAGCAGTTCCTGCGCCGCGAACTGGTGCAAAGCATGGCCCAGCCGATCGGGCATACCAAGATGGGCGAGCCGCTGTTCTTCGAGGGTACCGAGCATCAGATGCGTTACGTCGCGCCGCTGCCGGGTTACCTGGGCCGGCTCGGGCCGCAATTGCAGCAACTGGATCTGCAGGATGATGGCCACGGCGGCATGCGGCTGGTGCTGAGTCTGGCCCTGCTGCCGCCCGATGGCAGCCCGCCGAAGCCGCTGGGCGATTCCCAGGTACTGATCGATCATCTCAAGCAAGGCAAATTCAGCTACAGCGGCATGGGCGCGAAGGAGCAGCTCACGCCGTGGTCGGCGAGCTGGCCCGATGGCCGCTCGCTGCCGCAACTGGTGAGCATCAAGCTGCAGCCGCAGGGCACCATCGGATGGCCCGAGCTGGTCGTGCCGCTGCGTGCCAATGCGTCTGCCGCGATGGGTCGGGCCCAGGCCGGGCCGGGCATGGGTCTCAATATTGGTGGCTTGCGATGAAGCGGCTGCCGAGCTGGCCGACCCGGCAACGTGGCGTGGCCCTGCTGCTGGTGCTGTGGGCCTGCACCCTGCTGGCGATCCTGCTCGGCGGTTACGCCGCGCTGGCCCGCACCGAAGGGTTGCAGGCGCGCTACCAGTTTGCCGAGACGCATGCGCACTACGCGGCCGAGGCCGGCCTCATGCTCGCGCTCTACAAGCTGCAGGACCCGCAGCCGCGCAACCGATGGGTTGGCGACGGGCAGGTCCATACCTTTCACTATGACGATGCCACGGTGAAGGTGTCCGCTGTCAACGAAGGCGGCAAGGTGGATCTGAACGCGGCCACGCCCGAGGTGTTGCTGGGCCTGTTCAAGGCCGCCGGCATGGATGGCTTGCAGGCGCAGGCACTGGCCAGCAGCGTGGTGGACTGGCGCAGCGCGGCGGACCCCGCCAGCGGAACCGCCGGGGCCAACTCGGCCTATCGGGCTGCGGGGCGCGATTACGGTCCACGGCACGGGCCATTCGCCAGCATCGAGGAGCTGCGGATGGTGCTCGGCATGACGCCGGCGATTTACCAGAAGGTGGCGCCGGTGGTCACGGTGTGGTCCGGCAACCAGACACCAGACCCCAACGATGCGCCGCCGCTGGCGCTGGCCGCGATTCCGGGCATGACACCGCAGCAGCAAAATGCGATACAGGCTGCGCGGCTGATCCATGCCAGTGACCCGAGTCTGGTTCTCAACAACGGAACCACGCATAGTATCGAGTCCGAGGCCACCTTGGCCGACGGCACCAGCGCCACCGTGCGTGCGACGATTCGTGCGCAGCCAGGACAAGCCGGTGCGCAGCCCTATGCGGTGCTGCGCTGGCAGGAGGGTAAAGCGGAATGAGTACGGCAACGCAGTCACTGCGGCCGCTGATGGATCGTCTGCGCCGCCAGTGGCGGGCTTCGCCGTTGCCGGCCTTTTTCGGCTGGTGGGGTGGCGAGTTGCGTGATCTGTTGCCATCACGCTGGCGCGGTTGGTTCGGTCGCGGCGCGGATTGGCATGTACTCGAGCATGTCGACGCTCACTGGAGCCTGCGCCGCACCGGACAGATCGAACCGCTGGCCCGCTGGAGCGAGCAGGACGATGCGCGTGAACAGCAGATTGCCTTTGCGGCGGCGCTGCAGCAAGTGGACCGCGAAGACCTGCGCGTGGCGTTGTTGCTGCCCGGCGTCAGTGCGCTGCGGCGAACCCTGTCGCTGCCGCTGGCGGCCCGCGTCAATCTGGAGCAGGTGGTCGGTTTCGAGATGGATCGGCAGACGCCGTTCCAGCTAGCGCAGGTTTATTACGGTGTGCGGGAGTTGGCCGTGCCGGCACCGGCGGGGCGGTTGCCGGTGGAGCTTGTCGCGGTCACTCGCAGCGCGTTGGATCCACTGCTGGCCAGCCTGCGCGCTGCGGGCATCGCGATCGATGCGGTGGATCTCGCCCAGGGGGCCGGACGTCTGGGCGTCAACCTGTTGCCGTCCGAGCAAAGGCCGCGGCACGCGCGGCCGCGGCTGCGCCTGAATCTGATTCTGGCCCTGGCCAGCGTGGCCCTGCTGTTTCTGGTGCTGGCGCAGTGGTTGCACAACCGGGAGACGGCGCTGGCCCAGATGCAGGCCGAGGTCGAAAGCATGCGTGGCGACGCGCAGCAGGTGGCTTCGCTGCGCACCCAGCTGCAGGACAACGCCGGCGCCGCCGGGTTTCTGGCACAACGCAAGAAGAACAGCGTGTCGATGCTCAGCGTGCTGCGCGAGGCGACCCAGCGGCTGCCCGACAGCGCGTGGCTGGAGCGTCTAAGTGTCGACAACACCGGCCAGATGGGGTTGCAGGGGCAGGCGACGCAGGCGGCAAAACTGCTGGACGCGTTGAAGGACTCGCCGTTGATCACCCACGCCAGTTTCCAGGGCAGCATCCAGCCCGATCCCACCACGGGCAAGGAGCGTTTTTACCTCAATGCGCAGATGCCGGAACCGAAGGCGACTGCGGCGAAGCCTGCCAGCGCTACCTCGACGTCAAGCGAGGGCGCGCCATGAAGTTGCTCTCGCTCAATCGCCGCGACCGTCGCCTGGCGGCCATCGGCCTGCTGCTGCTGACCCTGGTGATCGCCTACTTCGTCTTGCTGCACTGGTGGTTCGTGGCGCCGTTGCAGCAGATTCGCAGCGAGATGGTCGATCTGCGCGACACCCACAGTCGTTATGCCGCCGCGATTGCCGAAAAGCCGGCGCTGGAGAAGCGCCTCGCCCAACTCGGTGAGGGGCAGGCGTCCAGCCGCGCCTTTCTGGATGACGACGACGTCAACACCGCCGCCGCGGACCTGATGCAGCGGGTGGTGGACGTGGTGGCCGCCAAAACCCATGGCGGCCGCTGCGTGGTCAGCCAGAAGATGCCGGTACCCGCCGCGCCGGCGCCCGCTGGCGAGCCGTATCGCAAGGCCGCCGTGAGCATCAGCCTCAGTTGCGACATCGAGCCGCTGGCTGCCGTGCTGCAGGCGCTGGAGCAGGGCACACCGTATCTGTTCATCGACGACCTCAGCATCTACCGCAACCCGGTGGTGTCGCAACAGGGCGGCGCAGCGCCACTGGAAGTGCAGTTCACCCTGTCCGGCTATGTGCGCCCGGCGCATGCTGCTGTGGCGAGCGCTCTGGTACCGGATGCGGGAGGCACGCCGTGAATGCCGCCGACCAACGTCGACTGACCCCGTTTCTGGTGGGTTGCGTGGTGCTGCTCGGCGCCGCGTTGCTGCTGCTCTTTGCCGGGGCAGGTGGCAAGGTGCACTGGGGTGCACCGCGACCATTGCCGCCGCTGCCGGCGCCGGGCAACCCGGCCAACCTGCCCACGCCGGTACCGCTGCAGGAGTTCGCCGTGGTGTGGCAGAAGCCGCTGTTTGCGCCGGATCGCAAACCGGTCGCCGCCGGCGCCAGCAGTCTGGGTGATCTGGAGCTGACCGGAGTAATTATCACGCCGACCTTGCGCATCGCCCTGCTGCACGACAAGAAAGGCAATCGTGAGGTTCGCCTGCGTCAGGGTGAGGCCACGCCCGATGGCAGCATCAGCCTGGTCGAGGTGTTGCCGCGCGCGGCCGTGTTTGATTCGTCCGCCGGTCGCACAGAATTGAAGCTGCCAGCCGGCGCGCCGATCGATGCGGCCAAACCCGGTGCGCCGCCGCACGCCGGGCCGCCCCCGCCGCCTGCCGGTGCCGACAGCGTGAGGCGCGTCGGTCCCGTGCCGGCACAGGATCAGCCGCCGGCAAACGCCCAGCCGGCGCAAGACCATTCGCCGACATCGTTTGCCAACCGCCTCAAGCAGCTCAGAGACAATGTCGAGAAGCGCCGCGCCAAGCGCGCTGCCGAGTCCCATTAAGGAGTACGTCGATCCATGTACCGCACATACACCAAGCATGTCCTGCGTACGGCGACGGTTGCCGCTGTGGTCTGGCTTGCCGGCTGTGCCAGCCTGCCGAAGCCGCATGACGACGGCGCGCTGCAGCGCGAGGCGATGGCTGGCACGCAGAGCCCGGTACCGGCACCGCTACCGCTGAATACCGGCCTCAATGCGGTGGACAGCGCCGCGGTGCAGCCGGAAATCAGCCGTGGCACTGGCCAGTTCATCAAACCCACCGCGCTGGCCAGGCCGCGACCCGCCGCCACGGGCTCCAATGCAGTGACCTTCAATTTCGAGAACCAGCCGGTGCAGGCGGTGGTCAAGGCGATCCTCGGCGACCTGCTCAAGCAGAACTACACGATCGTGCCGGGCGTGGACGGCAATATCTCGTTCTCCACTTCCGAGCCGGTCGATGCCGATCAGGCGCTGCCAATCCTGGAGACGCTGCTGTCATGGACCAACAACGCCCTGATCAAGCGTGCGGGCGGCTATGTGGTGGTGCCTGACAAGGACGCCGTAGCCGGCAACCTGGTGCCCAGCCTCGGCGCGAGCGCGCCGGCCGACGGTTTGCAGGCGCGGCTGTTTCCGCTGCGCTATATCTCGGCTACCGAAATGCAGAAGCTGATCAAGCCGTTCGCGCGCAAGGATGCCGTGTTGCTGGTCGATCCGGCGCGCAACCTGCTGGTGATGTCCGGCACGCCCGATGAGCTGGCGAACTACCAGAGCATGGTGCGCACGTTCGACGTGGACTGGCTGCGGGGCATGTCGGTGGGCGTTTTCAACCTGCAATACGCCAACGTCAACGAGCTGATGCCCAAGCTCGATGGCATGTTCGGCGTGCACGGCGACACGCCGCTGGCGGGCATGCTGCGCTTCATCCCGATCGAACGCACCAATGCGCTGGTGGTGATCAGCACGCAGCCCGCGTACCTGCAGGAAGTGGGCGACTGGATCACCCGCATCGATCGCGGTGGCGGCAACGAGCCGCAGTTGTTCGTCTATGACGTGCGCAACATCAAGGCCTCGGATCTGGCCAAGTACCTGGCGCAGATCTATACCAACGGCAGCGGTGGCGGTGCTGACAATGGCGGCAAGGTCGGGCCCGGACTCAGCAGCACCACGCTGGGCAGCGCGAACAATGCCGGCAATACCAGCATGGGCAGCACGGCCGGAAGCTTCGGCTCATCGGCCGGTACGACGGGTCAGGGCGGCCTCGCCGGTTCGACCGGTTCGAGCGGCTTCGGCAGCATGGGCAACACCGGCGCAACCGGCAGCAGCGGCTTCGGCAGCAACTCGCAGGGCCGCGATGGCGGTTCGGCCGCAGGTGGCCTGGCCGGCGACAGCGGCAGCGAGGGGGCATCGAGCGACCAGCAATACAGCTCCAGCGACGGCAGCGTGCGGATCGGTTCGGTGGATGGCAGCAACCAGCTGCTGGTGCGTGCGCGACCGTCGCAGTGGGAGGAGATCAAGGGCGCAATCAGCAAGCTGGACAACGTGCCGCTGCAGGTGCAGATCGAGACCCGCATCATGGAGGTGACGCTCACCGGCGACTTTCAGTTCGGCGTGCAGTGGTATCTGAAGGGGCTGATCGGCAGCACCGTCAACAGCAGCGGCACCTTCGTGCCGGGCTCGACCACGGCCAGCCAGTATGGCGCGCTCGGCCAGGGCGGTCCGGCGTTCGGCGGGCAGCCGTTTTTCTACTCCTTCCTCAACCACAACATGCAGGTCGCGATCAGCGCGCTGGAGACCAACGGCAATACCAAGACCCTGTCCGCACCGTCGATGGTGGTGCTGAACAACCAGACCGCGCATATCCAGGTCGGCAACCAGATACCGGTCAACCAGACGTCGATCATCGGCCTGGGCGGCACCACGTCCACCAATACCACCGCCAGCACGGTCACCTACCTGCCGACCGGCGTGATTCTCGACGTGCAGCCGCGGGTGAATCCCGGTGGCCTGGTTTACCTCAATGTCCATCAGCAGGTCAGCTCGACCCTGGGCCCGGCCAATCAGCAGGGCAACTTCACCATTGCGCAACGCGACGTCGCCACCCAGGTGGCGGTGCAGAGCGGACAGACGGTACTGCTCGGCGGCTTGATCCAGTCCGACCAGAGTGCGAACGACACTGGCATTCCCGGGCTCAACCGCATTCCCTGGCTCGGCCGCCTGTTCGGCAGCACGGATCGCAAACGCGACCGCACCGAGCTGATCGTGCTGATCACACCGCGGGTCATCCGCGGCAGCGAGGACGCCAAGCAGGTCACCGACGACTACCAGAGCCGCTTCGAATCCCTCGCACCCCTGCGCGACAAAGCCGCCAACAAGGTGAGCAGCGTGCCGACCGTTGCCGCGCCGCTGGCGCCAGTGAGCCCGGCACCGGGTTGGCCGGAGCAGTTGCAGCAGCATGCCGAAGCAGCGCTGCAGCAGGCCGACTACGCCACCGCGCAGGATCTGGCGATGCAGTCGTGGAAACAGGGCACGCGCCGCGGCCAGCTATGCGAGCGCAACTGGCAGGTGATCATCCTGGCACGCGACCACGGCAAGGATGCGCCCGGCGTGGCGGCAGCGCGCAAGCAGCTGGCCGCGTGCAGTCGAACGGTGCCCAGCTCCTGAGGTGAGCGAGCGCGCACGCCCGGCGCGACCCCACGGCATGGCCGGGGTCGCACCGGGCGTTATCATTCGCGCGGATGACTTCGTCTACGCCTGACTTTCCGATCACCCCGCTGCTGGCGCAGGTCAGCGATTCGCTTGCCGAGCATTCGCGACTGGTGCTGGAGGCGCCGCCGGGTGCCGGCAAGACCACTCAGGTGCCGCTGGCCCTGCTCGATGCACCGTGGCTGGCCGGGCAGAAAATCGTGATGCTCGAACCACGCCGTATCGCGGCGCGCGCCGCGGCCCAGTTCATGGCGCAGCAGCTCGGCGAAGAGGTTGGCCAGACTGTCGGTTACCGCATCCGCTTCGAGTCCAGGATCAGTGCGGCAACGCGGATCGAAGTGGTCACCGAAGGCATCCTGACCCGCTTGATCCAGGACGATCCCGAGCTCACCGGCGTCGGCGCGATCATCTTCGATGAGTTCCACGAACGTCATCTCGCCGGTGATCTGGGGGCGGTGCTGGCGCTGGACGTGCAGGCCACCCTGCGGCCCGAGCTGCGCCTGCTGCTGATGTCGGCCACGCTGGATGGCGAACGCATCGCGGCATGGCTGGACGCGCCACGGCTGTCCAGCCCCGGGCGCAGTTTTCCGGTGCGCATCGAGCATCCGCCGGCGCGCAGCCAGGAGAGCGTCGAGCATCATCTCGCCCGCGTGGCCAGGCAGGCGCTGGCCGAAAGCGACGGCGATCTGCTGGCTTTCCTGCCCGGCCGGCGCGAGATCGCCCGCGTACAGGCCGTGCTGGAGCAGACGCTGGATCGTGATGACGTCGAGGTGCTCGCCCTGCATGGCGAACTGTCGCTGGCCGAGCAGCAGGCTGCACTGGCGCCGGCGTCGCCGGGGCTGCGTCGCATCGTGCTGGCGACCAATGTGGCCGAGTCCAGCATCACCTTGCCCGGCATCCGCGCGGTGATCGACGCGGGGCTGGCGCGCGAGCCGCGTTTCGACCCCAACACCGGTTTCTCCCGGCTGGAGACGGTCAATATTTCGCAGGCGTCGGCCGACCAGCGCGCCGGCCGCGCGGGCCGGGTGGCGCCCGGCACTGCCTATCGGCTGTGGCCGCAAAGCCGGCGGCTGGAGTCGGCGCGCACGGCGGAAATCAGCCAGGCCGAGTTGTCCTCGCTGGCACTCGAACTCGCCGCCTGGGGCGTGTCGTGCAGCAACGCCTCCAGCCTGCACTGGCTGGACCCGCCGCCGCCCGGTGCGCTGGCCCAGGCTGCTGATCTGCTGGGCCGACTCGGTGCGCTGGCTGGCGATGGGCGAATCACCGCGCTGGGTCGGCAGATGCTGAGTCTGGGCGCCAGCCCGCGTCTGGCGGCTGCGGCGTTGCGCGCGCCGGTCAGGTTGCGTGCGCTGATCGCCGACCTGCTGGCCTTGATGGAAGCACGTTCACCGTTGCGTGGCCTGCAGTCACGAAACGATGATTTCCGCGTGCGCGTGGCCGCCCTGCATGCCTGGCGCGACCGTCGTGGCACGGCGCCGCGCGGTGAGGTGGACACCGGCGCGCTGGTGGTGATCGAGCAGGCGAGCCGCGGCTGGCGTCGCCGTCTGGACGTCCAGACGGCTGCCAGCGGCATGCCCGACAGCCACAGCGTCGGCGACCTGCTGCTGCATGCGTTTCCCGACCGGGTGGCGCGCCGGGACGAGGCCAATCCGCTGCGTTACACACTGGCCAACGGCCGTGGCGCGCGCCTGCACGAAAATACCGCCCTGCTCGGCGAGCCCTGGCTGGTGGTGCTGGACCTGCGCCACGAAGCACGCGACAGCCTGGTGCTTTCCGCCGCGCCGCTGGACCCGCGCGTGCTGGAGCGCGAACACCCCGAGCAGTTCGTGCGCGAACGCACCCTCGGCTGGAACGAGGAGCGCGGCGCGGTCGAAGCCTTCGAGCAGCAGCGCTTCGGCGCCATCGTGCTGGCGCGGCACAGCGTGCCGGTGCGTCCGCAGGATGCGCTGCCGGCACTGCTGGCCGCGGTGCGCTCGCGTGGTATCGAGGCGCTGCCGTGGAGCGAGTCGGCGCGCCGTTTGCGCACGCGCATGCAGGCCTTGCGCGCATGGATGCCGGAGCTGGGTCTGCCCGATGTCTCCGACGCGGCCCTGCTGGACAGCCTCGATCACTGGCTGGCGCCGTGGCTCGACGGCAAGCACCGGCTCGATGCGCTGGCCGGCGAGACCTTGTCGCAGGCGCTGGCGTCGTTGTTCGATCACGAGCAGCAGCGCCTGCTCGATGCGCACGTGCCGGAAAGCCTCACCGTACCGAGTGGGCAGCAACGGCGGATCGAATACATGCCCGGTGAACCACCGGTACTGGCGGTCAAGTTGCAGGAGCTGTTTGGCCTGGCCGAGACACCCCGCGTCGGCAGCGGCCGCATGCCGGTGACCCTGCACCTGTTGTCGCCGGCCGGTCGACCGATCCAGGTCACCCAGGACCTCAAGGGCTTCTGGGAACGCACCTATCCCGAAGTGAAAAAAGAGCTGAAGGGCCGCTACCCGCGCCACCCGTGGCCGGACGATCCGTGGACCGCTACCCCGACCCATCGGGCCAAGCCGCGCACTCGCTGAATGACGGCATCGCAGCACTTCTCGCCGCGGCGAGTTGGTGACAGCATGCGCAAGGCGGGGTCCTGCTGGCGCGACCATCGGTTCCGCCGCGTATCAGCCCGCCGTTTCCATCCTGGAAGTCCTAGCCTGAAGGAGCAAGCTCATGAACAAGCGTTTCGGAGTAGCCGCGTTGCTGTTGCTGGCGTTGCCGTTGCTGGCACACGCCTCCTGTGACAGCGTGAAGTCCAGCATCGACGCCAAGCTGAAGGCCAAGGGTCTGTCGGGTTACACGCTCGACGTGGTGCCGGCCGATCAGGCGGCGGACAAGGGCAAGGAAGTTGGTCAGTGCGAGGGCAGCAAGAAGATCGTCTATACGCGTGGCCACGCGGTGGCACCGGCGGTGGATGCACCGGCCCCGGCAGCGTCCAGCGCCGGTTGATTGTTTGCTGGCGTGCCTGATGCGGGGCAGCGGTTGCTACCCCGCATCAGCCTTACTTGGCGTTGCCGTTGACCGGCGCCGGCGAGCGCTCGAAACTGCCGGCGAAGCCGGGGAATACCACCGGGCTTTCGTAGCCATCGGCGGACACCGATGACACGCCGAAGAACCAGTCATCGACCACCACGTCCTTCAACACCGCCTGGCTGACATCGCCCACGGCGCGTTCGAACTGCCATTGCGGTGCGGTGGTGTCGCGCCAGTGCACACGGTAGCCGGCGGCGTCGGGCACCTTGTTCCAGTGCAGCGTGGTGTCGGTGCTTACCGCGCCCTCGACGGTGACGCCGGTGGGGGGCGCTGGCGCGCGGCTCAGCGCGGCCATGGTGATGGTGTTCAGTGCGGTAACCCGTGCCAGATAGCGGAAATCGATGCCGGCGATGGTATCTCCATAGACCACGCCGTTCTCGGTACGCAGATCCTGGTGCTGATGGGTGTAGTCCTCGTGCGACTCGGTGACGCGCACGGCAGGGAAGCCGGCCTTGAGCATCTCGACCTGATCACCACCGCGACCGAAACGGTCGGTGCGGTAGATCATCCGCACGCGCAGGTCCGGCATGTAGCTGTCGGCGAGCGTGGACATGTAGCGGGCCAGATTGCGCGACGGCGAATCCACCTCGCCGCCGTGATAGCGGCGATAGTTCGCTTGCACCGTGGTCTCGTTGCTCTTGGTGCCTTCGGAGAAAATCCGCACCGTGCTGCTGTCGAAGACGCCATTCTGGCCGCGGCTGTTGCCAACGATGTCGTTGTTGAGATCGGCCTCGACCTGCCAGCCCTGGGCCACGGCATAGTCGGCCAGCACCTTGCCGCCATACAGCCCCTGTTCCTCGCCGGACAACACGGCAAACACCACGGTGGCATCGTTGTCCTGCTTCGACAGCAGGCGCGCCGCCTCCATCACCGCCGCCACGCCGGAGCCGTCGTCGTCGGCGCCGGGCGCGTCGCTGTGGTTGTTCATCACGTCGGTCACGCGCGAATCTAGATGCCCGCTGATCACGATCACCCGTTTCGGATCGCCCTTGCCGCGCTTGATCCCGATCACGTCCATCACCTCGACCGGTGTCGGGATGCGGCTGCCGCTGACCATCTGCGATGGCGTAACCACCTCGATGCAACCGCCGCAATCTTTCGAGATCGCCTCGAAGCGCGATTTCACCCAGCGTCGCGCCGCGCCGATGCCACGCGTATCGGACTTGGTATCCGACAGCGTCTGACGGGTTCCGAAACCAACCAGCCGGGTGATCGTGGCGCGCAATTCCGCTTCGCTGGGCGCGCTGGCCAACTGGTGCAACGTGGGCTGCTCGCGTGGCACGGCTGGCGCTGCTTGAGCGGCACCGGCTGCGGCCAGCAGCGCGAGAGACAGGAATGGCATGGCTCGATTCATCGCTTGATCTTCCTCGGCAGTGGATCGTTACGATACAACGAGCCTGACGACGAGGGTCGAATCCGGCTCAGCGTGATCATGAAGAGTGGGGCCTCTGAATCTCCACTTGTGCAGGGCAACCCTGCCAGAGGGCCTGCATGTGTGCAGGGTGACGGACGAAGGAAGGGCCACGCTTGAATCTGCCGCAAGCAAAAGCCCGAACGTCGCCGTTCGGGCTTTTGCTTCACTCATTGCCTGCGCGCCAACCGGCGAGGCGCTTCAAATATACAGGGTGAACTTGACCATCGCCTGGCCTGCCTTGTAGCTGCGGTTCCACTGGTAGTCGTAGACCCCTTCGACCGACCAGGTGGTGTTGCTGGCCAGCAGCAGGCCGGCGCCCACATCAAACAGATCGCGTTCCGGCGTCACCCCGTTTGTGGTGAAGGCCGGGCCGCCGCTGGTGAACGCGGCGGTATTGTCGGTCGTGTTGCCGCTGAACGAATGCAGCCAGTTGACATGCAGCTCCGGGCGCAGGATCTGGCTGTTGGACATGCCGATGTCACGCGCGAATTTCACACCCAGGCCGGACTGCGCGAAGTAATGGTTCTGCGCGTTGACGCGGAGATTGCTCGCATTGCTGCCCGCTTCGGTGTAACCGGGCAGGTCCAGCTCGGTGTATTGCAGGGTGGCCATCGGGGTGATGCTGGTGCGTCCGTCGCCCACGTAAAAGTGATAGCCGGTGGCGAGCGCCGCGGTGTATTGGTGACCGCTGTAGTCGGCACTGGAGCGAGCGCTGAAACCGGGAAAGGCGACCGTACGCGAACTGGAATAGTCATCCGTGCCATAGACCAGCGATCCATTGGCGAACCAGGAACGGCCCGGTGCATAGCCAAGATAGGCAATCACCTGATTGGACTTGATATTGGCCTTGCTCATGGCGCTGCTGCCGTCCAGCGACGTATTGGCGTAGCGAACGCCGACACCCGCCGTGGTCGCCTTGCCGAGCGGAATGTCGAACGCCAGCATCGCGCCGGCGCTGTTGTCGGTATATCCCTCGTAGCCGTTGGCGCTGTCCTGGGTGCCGGCATAGCCGAACGCCGCCGCCCACAGCTGTGGGCGCCTGTTCCCGGGTTGGCAGAGGGTGGAATCGTTGTTGTACGGCACGTTCCTGTCATTGGACGGGTCATTCTGGCTGCACGGCCAGGCAGCACCTTCCAGGTGCGAGTTCAACAGCCCCTGGAACTGCTGGGTGACGCGGTAGCTGGCCTGTGGCGAAGCGAGGCTGGCCGCGCCCGGAGTGAGTTGTGCCAGCGCGGCGGCAACTTCCTGTGCATTGGGCAGCAGCGTGACCGCAGTCAACAGGGGCGTTGTGGCGGGCGTCAACGGCAGCACATCGATGATCGGGGCGACGGCGGGGGCGGTCGGATTGGCCACCGGGGCAACGACGGTCGCCAGCGGGATCTGGGTCGCGATGATCTGCACCTGACCGTTGGTGGTCGGCGCCGCTGAAAACAGATAGCGCGTGGTGTTGCTGGTGGCGGTGACGGTGCTGCCATTGGTGCCGCTGGTCGCGTCGACGATGTTGAAGATGCTGCCGACCGGAATCGGCCCGGTGACATTCACGTTGACCTGCAACGCATTGCCAATGGTGGCGGCGCCGACCGGCACGATCTTGCCGTACAGCGAGGTGCTGAAGATCGTGGTGTTGATGGTGCCCGCTACCGGGATCGCGAAAGCGCCGGCGACGTTCAGGGTGTTGGTGTCCAGCGTATAGCTGGCCGCATTGGCCTGGCCAGTAATCAGTGCATTGCCGCCGACCACGTTGATCTGCTTCAGTCCGCTCGCGGCACCGACCGCGCCATCGAGGATGCTGTTGTTGTTGAGCGTCAACGTGCCCGTATCGGCACCCGCCGTATTGGTGATGGCGGCTTTCACCGTTTGCCCGGCAGCCACATTGATGAAGCCGTCGCCGGCGAAATCCATCGTCGATCCGGTGTTGCTGGTGAAGCCGCCGTTGAAATTGACCGTGCCCGTGCCGGCGACCGAGAACGTCGTCGCGTAGACCGGGCCGTTGAAGGTCACCGTGCTGGCATTGGTGCCGGCCGAAATATTGAGGAAGGTCGTGCCGGTCGCGCCGACGAATCCGGTCACCGTCGAGCTGTTGTTGAACTGGATGCTCGCGGTGTTGGCAGCATCCGTGGTGATCGCGCCGCCCGGGTCATTGCCAGTGTTGATGTCCTGGTTGCCAACCAGCAAGGTTCCCGGCCCTTGGGTATCGACACCACTGGTGACGCCGACCGTGCCAACCACGCCAGGCAGCACGACCACTTCGCGCGCCACCGACAGCGGCAGCCAGGCTACAAGAGCTGTACCGAACAGGGGAAGTATCAATAATTTTTTCATGGGGTGCCTCAGGTGGGGATGGTGAGCGGGTTCGCGCTGGTGCGTTGCCTGCTGGGTCAGCAGGGACATGCGATACCCGTCGATCCCCGTTTGGCGTAACACCCCGAGGTAAACGTATTTGACAAGGTGAGGCCGCTGTCCGCGGCCTGCTGGCTGGCATCTTCATGACGCCACCAACGTGTTTTCCGAACTCATGGTCGATGAGGTCCGGGCAGAAGTTGCCCACCCTTCATCCACCGCCCGGCGCAGCGGCTCAGGGCCTCTGTCAGTCGGTTGCATCAAGGGTCTATTTTGCAGGAGAGGGTGTGGCACCGAATATCGACGTGCTGCGGGGGAAACTCGTCGAGACCACAACGATTATTTAATACCCCAACGTGTGACGGGCGCGTGCAATGGGAGTCTTGGCGGCCAGGCCAGCGCTGCCAACCTGTCCCGATGACGAGTCAATGGCGTGGCTTGCCACAGGTCACGGGGCAAAAGAGAAAGCCCGATCGTTGCCGATCGGGCTCTCGTTTCGCGGACTGGCTGTTTACGATCCAGCCGGTGTCGATGGAAGGCGCGCATCCTTGCGCACCGGGGTAGTGCAGATTACGGCGTGTAGTTACCTGTCAGGCTTACGCCCGAATAGGTCGCATAGGCTCTGACCATCACGTAGTAAGTGCCGGCCTGCACATTCGAGATCGTGCAGGTCTCGTTGTCGCCGGTGAGATACGGCCGGCAGTCGTAGCTCGAGGTGGTCGGCGCGGCGCCGAACTTGACGTACAGATCGGCGTCACCGGTGCTGCCGGCGATGGTGAAGCTCAGGTTGGTCGCACCGGCGGGCACGACCATGGTGTAGGCCACGGAATTACCCGTGGTTGCGCTAAGCCCTGTTGCTGCCACGCCGTTTTGCAGCACGTTGCCGCCACCACCGCCACTGCTGGTGCTCCAGGTCGCCTGGATGCTGACGCCGGAGAACGCGGCATAGCTGTTCAGCATGATGTAGTAGGTACCTGCCTGCGGCGACGCCACGGTGCAGCTCTCGTTGTTGCCGGTGATGTACGGACGGCAGTCATAGCTGGACAGGGTCGGGGCGGAGCCGAACTTGGTATAGAGGTCAGCATCCCCGGTACCGCCGGAGGTGGAGATCACCAGATTGCTGGCACCGGCCGGGATGACCACGGTGTAGAACAGTTGGGCACCGGTCGCAGCGGCCTGGCCGGTCAGGGCCACGCCGTTCTGCAACACATTGCCGCCGCCGCCACTGCTGGCAACCGTCACCGACTGCGTCTTGGTGTTGGTCGCGCCGCTGTTGTCGGTCACCGTCAGCGCCACGCTGTAAGTGCCGGCCGCGCTGTAGGTATGGCTCGGGTTGGTGGCGGTTGACGTGCTGCTGTCACCGAAGTTCCATGAGCGTGAAACGATGGTGCCGTCGCTGTCGGTGGAGCTGTCGGTAAAGTTCACCGTGAGCCCGCTGATCGTGCCGCTGAAGTTTGCCACCGGTGGCACATTGCCGCCGGTACCGCCGCTGACAATCGGGTGCGTGATATCGCACTCGTTGGTGTCGTTGGACCAGGTGCTCTGCATCGGGAAGGTGCCGCCACCCATCGTCACGTTTGCCGTCGCGCCCTGGCCGGAACTGATCCAGGCGCATTCATCACCGTTCTCCTGACCACTGCTGGCCGAACCACTGACGTGGTTGGTCCAGCCGCCAGCCGGATTCTGGTCGCTGACCGTCTCGGCATACTCGTGGCCTTCGACGATGGAGAAGCCGTCCAGATTGCCCTGGGCGCCGCTGCCATTGACCGAGCCCATGCCGCAGCTGGCGCCCATGTCGTAGACATAGGGCATGTTGGTGAAGGCGACATCGCCGACGGTGGAGGTGACGCCATAGCCGTCACCCTGCCAGTCGTGCCATGCGCAGAACTGCCCGCTGGACGTGTTGAAGCCGTCTGGATGGGTCCCGCTCGGCGACAGGATCACATACTGCACGTAGCGGTTGGATGCCGCGGTGGTGTTGCCGAAATGCGCCGCCGCCTTGAGCGCTTCCTGGGCGAGCTGTGCGCCGGTCGCATTCGAGGGGGATGCCACCGAATTGTCGTACCAGATGCCGGCGTAGGCGCCGCCCGTGGGGTAGCCCACGTGAGGTGCACCGGATGGGCAGAAGGTGGCGCCGCTGGAGACCAGTGGGCCGTCGCAGTACTGGGTCAACACACCCGACCACAGCTCGCCGCCGGTACCCAGGTTCTTGAACAACTTCTGCATATACGGCACGGCGCCGACCGGGTCACTGGACATGGTGGTGTTGCCGCTACCGTCGGTCCCAGCGGTGCCCCACTGGCTGCCGTAGACCAC
Organism: Rhodanobacter sp.; assembly: GCA_041663105.1. Lineage (GTDB taxonomy): Bacteria > Pseudomonadota > Gammaproteobacteria > Xanthomonadales > Rhodanobacteraceae > Rhodanobacter. The sequence continues at coordinate 235,365 of JBAZRB010000002.1, read as the reverse complement.
GAGGTAGACCTTCGGGGTACCGCTGGTGACGCCGATGCTGTCCACGCCGCCACCGTAGCTGAGCGTCTTCGAGCCGGTAGCTGCGGCGGTCGAGGTCGCGTGCAGTGACTGGTACTGCTTCATCCGGCCGTGGGCTTCCCGGGTGGGAACCGCGCCATGACGATAGGGGTGGCCGTAGGCAGGCGCGTAGGGATTGTCAGTCAATGGCGTGTTGCCACCGGAATTTCCTGCACTGCTGTTTGTGGCCGCTGCGCCTACCGACAGAGCCAGCAGAGCTGAAGCGGCGGCTACCTTGAACAAACTGCTTCTTGAATGAATGGACATTATGACTCCCCATAGTTTTTCAGGGTCAAAAAAACCCGATGCGGTCGTATTGACCCCATGATGGAGTGCCGCCAAAGCGCGCGGCACTATTGATTATTTACTGGGTTGCCGTGCGCCCCCTGCGCGCCGCGCATCTGCGCGCCTTCTCCCAAAGGCGCATACGCGGATTACCGAAAGACAAAGTCATGACGACATTTCTGACGGTGCAAGGGGATTATTCGCCAAAATCTCCCTCTGGCGAATATTCGACATTAGGTGCGTTTCGCGATTATCGTCAATAGGAAAATTTGTAATGCGAGGTGATGAAAATCACAAAGTGTCGCGAGCAAATGCCCTTTCTTTCAGTAATCGCAATATATTGCGATCGATGCGTTTTCATTCTGGCAGATGTCTGTGATTGCTGCCTTGTTGAAATGAACTATCGAGCAATCAACAGCGTGTGTACATCATGCTAAACGCAACACGCGCAATAAATTGCGAATTGGCCAGTTGATGTGTTTTCGAGATCAATCGCCGGCCTCGGTATCGCAGCAACTTGCGCATTGATGCTGGCGTCCCGCTGGCCTCGCCGGATTGTCGTGCCACGAGTCTGGCGACTGTTCGCGCCGACGAGCGCAACGCGTGATCGAGTCGAGTGCCGCCTGCCGCCTGGGCTTCCTTCCCGCGTACATGGGCAAACGCCAAATAAAAATGGCCCGATCGTTGCCGATCGGACCATCGAGGTTTACGTCTGTTCAGCAGATCCTGTTGCAGGCAGCGGGCAAACCAGCAGGTCGACCAGACACTGCAGGTCGACCGCTGCCCTCTACAGAACGACCGGGTGCGAAATGGCGCAATTGTTGGTGTCGTTCGACCAGGTGCTCTGCATGGCGAAGGTGCCGCTGTTCATCACGACGTTCGCCGACGCGCCCGTGCCGGAGCTGATCCAGGCACATTCGTCGCCATTTTCCTGTCCTTTGCTGGCTGAGCCTTTGACGTGGTTGGTCCAGCCGCCGGCCGGGTTCTGATCAGTGAGCGTCTCGGCATACTCATGACCCTCGACGATGGTGACGCCATCCAGCGTGCCGGTGGTGCCGCTGTTGACGAAGTTCTGGCCGCAGCTGGACCCCATGTCGTGAACGTATGGCATGTTGGTGAATGCCACGTCGCCGACCGTCGAGGTTACGCCGTAGCCGTCGCCCTGCCAGTCATGCCAAGCGCAAAACTGACCGCTGGAGGTATTGAAGCCATCGGGGTGCGTGCCGGTCGGCGACAGGATCACGTACTGCACATAGCGGTTCGATGCCGCCGTGGTGTTGCCGAAATGCGCTGCTGCCTTCAGTGCTTCCTGGGCCAGCTGGGTGCCGGTGGCGCTGGACGGCGAGGCGGCCGAGTTGTCATACCAGACGCCGGCCAGTACGCCGCTGGTGGTCGGATAACCGATATGGCCAGCGCTGGAGGTGCAGGACTTGGCGCCCGATGCCACGCCGCTGCCGTCGCAGTACTGCGTCATCGTGCCCGACCACAGTTCCCCACCCGTGCCCAGACCCTTGAACAGTTTCTGCAGCAGGGGCACTTCGCCATAGGCATCGGCAGACAGGACCATGTTGCCATTGGCATCCGTGCCCGACGTTCCCCACTGGCTGCCGTAGACCACCACATAGACCTTGGGGGTGCCGCTGGTAACACCGATGCCATCCACGCCGCCGCCGTAGCTCAGCGTCTTGGAACCCGTAGCTGTCCTGCCGGCGGCATGCAGGTTCTCGTATTGACGCATCCGATCCTTGGCTTCCCGCGTCGGTACCGCGCCGTGGCGATACGAGTGACCGTAGGACGGTGCATACGGATTGGTGCTCATGCCATCGGTGGACTGGGCCAGCGCTGCCCCGGCGCTCATTCCGACCAAGGCAGTAACCGCCAGGGCATTCAGCAAACTACCCTTCAAAAATCTGAACATGGTTCGACTCTCCACTAGAAATTTTAGGTAAGAGAACCCGATGCGGTCGGATGACCTCATGCGAGAGATGCCGTGTTTCAAGCGGCGACAGGGAATGATTTCAAAGCTCTCGGCGATCCCGATGAAACGCAGCGGCCACCCTGCACTGGTCCGTCGTGCGAACTCGCCGCTGCCTTGCACGTTTGCCAGGCGTGACCATGAAGACTTTCGGAACCATCCGCAAAACCTCCGGTTTGCAGATGGATAGACGTTAGTTTGAGCGGATTCCTTGCGTCTATAGGAATATTTCAAATCGAGGGTGACGGGATATACAAAATATTTCTGGTGCGATGGAGGTGGTCGATCCACACGGCGAGTGGCGCCGGCGGATGATCATGAATGCGTAATTTCATGCGTATTGACGGAGCGGTCGAAAACAAATGCCAGCCGTATACTGAGATAATCCCCCGACCGTGGTTTCGTTGCAGATGTGAAACTCTGGCGCGCTGACGCCGTTGTCGCCCAGAGTCCAATTGACGGCACGATGTTTGGCGCGAAGAAGTTGAATACCGATGGCGCGTGCAACGGACTTTGTCCACGCCGGCCGGCGGGATCGGACGGGTCCGGAATATTCCACTTGCCCGGGGCGCGGTCAGATGGAACGTATGTGTCCACGGTACGAAGTGAACGATCGGCTCGCGCAATTTGCCGTTGGCAGGCTCCGGCTGGCGGCGTCCTTGCTCGGGATCCAGCAGGAGGGCGTTGATCACCGCGCGTATGCAGCCGCGCACTCCCGTGCCGTTGTTGTCGAACGCGGCGCTGATGCGTGCGACGCAGGACGGGTTGGGGTTGGAGCAACCAGGTGCTGGATCAGTTGCCGGCCGATGAACGGCGGCCCGGTGCTGGGATGGTTGCACAGCACAAGACCCAGCGCCGCCGGGCGGCCGGCGCCGGCAAGGATGACCGTGCTCAGTACGTCGCCGGTGCTGAAATACGTGGGAGTGTTGACCATCGGCCGCACGGTGAACGCCGGGTCGGTCGCCTGGGTTGTCCCCGACCGGCTGGCGAGGTCGAAATTCCAGCCGGTAAGCGTGGCCGCAGATGCGGTGACATGAACCTGCCGAGTAGATGCAGATCTGCTCGCCTTTGCTGTCGAGCTTCGCGCTGCCGTCAGCGTTGAGCCGCACCAGCCCGATGCTGAGCAGCGGTATCACTTCGCGCGCGTCATGCTCATCCGGCTCGTCGGGGTGGCGCGGCAATCGCCAACTGGGTCACGCATGCTAGGGCATGGCGACGCGCATGGCCGGTAGCCATGAACACAAAATCGGTGCTGGCGCGGGGCTTGACTGATCTTTAGTGCGTGCATTTCAAATCGGCCCGGTGCGACCATGCACGAATGATTTCCAGCGATCCTCCCAAACTCGTCGTCATTGGCGGCGGCCCGGCCGGCCTGATGGCGGCCGAGGCTGCCAGCGCGGCCGGCGTGGCCGTCGATCTCTACGATGCCATGGGCTCGGTCGGGCGGAAATTTCTGCTCGCCGGCAAGGGTGGGCTCAACCTCACCCATAGCGAGCCGTCTGCACAGTTTGTCGAGCGCTATGGCGCGCGGCGCAACGAGGTTGCGGGCTGGCTGCAGGCGTTCGATGCCGAGGCCTTGCGCGCGTGGGCGGCTGGGCTCGGGGTGGAGACGTTCACTGGTAGCTCCGGGCGCGTCTTTCCGGCTGACCTGAAGGCCGCGCCGTTGCTGCGTCGCTGGTTGCACCGACTACGCGAGGCCGGTGTGCGCTTCCACATGCATCACCGCTGGCTCGGCTGGCAAGCTCACGACGCCCTGCATTTCGCCACGCCGCAAGGCCAGCGCGTGGTGGCTGCGCGGGCGGTAATTCTCGCGCTGGGCGGCGCCAGCTGGCCGCGACTGGGCTCGGATGGCAGCTGGGTGGCACCGCTGCAACAGCGTGGCATCGACATCGCACCGTTGCAACCGGCCAACTGCGGCTTCGAGCTGGCATGGAGCGAGCACCTGCGCAGCCGCTTTGCCGGGGCTCCATTGAAACCGGTAGTCGCGCACTGGATCGATAGCCATGGTGTGATGCATGCGCGGCAGGGCGAGTTCGTGCTCAGCGAGTACGGTATCGAGGGCAGCCTGATCTACGCGATCGGTGCCGAGCTGCGAGAGCAAATCAGTGAGACCGGAAAAGCCATGCTGAGGCTCGATCTGGTCCCTGGCTACGCCCAGTCGGTGCTCGCCGAGCGACTGGCTGTGCCACGTGGCAAGCACAGTATCGGCGACTGGCTGCGTCGCCGCGCGGGCCTGGATCATGCCAAGTGTGCGCTGGTGTTCGAGCTCACCGACAAGGCCACGCTGGCTGATCCGGCCGCGCTGGCGGCGCAGCTGAAAGCCTTGCCGCTGACCTTGCGCGCGCCGCGCCCGGTCGCCGAAGCGATCAGCACGGCTGGCGGCGTACGGCTCGAGGGGCTGGATCAGCACCTGATGCTGCGCGAACACCCCGGTATTTTCTGTGCGGGCGAGATGCTGGACTGGGAGGCGCCGACTGGTGGCTACCTGCTGACCGCCAGTTTTGCCAGCGGCCTGCTGGCCGGTCGCGCGGCGGCGCACTGGTTGACGACATGACGCGGAAGCTCAGCATCCCGTTGAGATGATTGCGCGGGTGGCTCATTTCCAGCTCGGGCTGGACGATGCATGGTTCCGACGGCGCCTGGGCTTTGCAGGGACGGATCGCCTGACGCCTGCGTCGGATTCGCCAGGCCCTGGCTCCACGCCGCGCGGCTCGCGCCATTATCGCCCGGCGGCGGGCGAACCTCCGAGCATCGGGGCATGCTGCTGTTGATGGATCTGGGCATGGGGCGACGCCTGCTGGAGGTCAAACGCCTGCACCTGCTGCATCGTCTGCTCAACGCTCGGTGGCCTGCTGGTGAGGTCGACGCTCACGTGGCCTCCGGGCGCATTTCCGAGGATCACCACGGCCTTGCCGCTGACATGGATCTGCTCCAGCTGGCCGGGGTGGTCCAGTCCCGCCATGTGGCAGGCTGCGGTTGACTGGGTCAGGCGTGCCGCGCTGGTCTGTGGCGGCATGACCTCCTTCAGCTTTTCGTAGAGTGCATGTTGTGGATGGCCTGAATCCCGGTAAGAGGCGCGAGCCGGTGCTGCGGACGACGGCGCCTGGCTCAGGTCAGGCGCCAGACTGAGTTCATGCTCGTTTTTCCCGCGTGATCCGGGGTTGGGAAGGAGATGCTGCAGGGTCTGACGCGCGCGTTGCTCAGCCTGCTCAACGCGGCTGTCCATGCTCGGTATGACCGTCGCATGCATCAGGTGACGATCAAGTGCTTCAGCGCTGGCAGCACTGACATGACCCGCGCCCACCACCGCACCGACAAGCCGCGGATAGTTGGCGGCGTTCAACTCCAGTCCGGCACCCATCATGGTTCCGACCACAGCGCCTCCAGCCGCGCCAAGTGCAGGTGCACCACGTGTTGCGTCGTACACATAGTGGCCAGTGGCACCGAATGCGCCACCCACGATCTGCCCGGTGATGGTGAGTGCTTGATACTGAAATGCGCCGGCCTGTCGTGCGGTGTTTTCGGTCGCGTGCTGCATGGCTGAACTGACGGCACGGATAGCCGCCGCATCGCCGTGCCCCTGCTGGCGCGCGGATGCCGCGACAACCTCGCCCCAATGGTCGGCTGCAGCGCCGGCGCGCTCAAACTGCTCGGCTTGCGCATTCAGCCATGCCTCGGCAGCCGCGGGAAGGACGCGACCAGCGCCACGCAGCAGGCCGGCATCCAGCGAGGCGCCAAGCTCTTGGCTGCGGCCCACGCCGTGCGCAAGTCGCGCCTGAACTTCAGACGAGATTTCGACCGACCCGGCCGCCACATTGCCCACGACATGCATGACCGCCTGCCCGACGGCCGCTTCAGCCTGCGTGGCGGCGCGCGACCCGCGTCCGGCGATAGCGGTGGTGACGCGCCAACCTTCGCCATAGGCATGCAGGGTCTGATGCGCAAGCCGACCACCGCCAGCAACCACCTGGCCCCCGCGCTCGCCCAGTTGTGCACCCAGCGCCGCGACCCGTGCCGCTTCGAGCACCGGTGCTGCCAGCACGGTGACCTGCGACAGTGAGAGCGTGGCCTCGCGGGCCACCAGAGCGCTGGTTGGATCATCCGGATTTTTCCGGGTCATCGGCGTCAAGGTCTGCACACGACCTGCGGACAGTGGCAGCTCGCGCAGCATCTGATCGGTGTGGCCGTTCGCAAGCCGTTCGACAAAGGCGCGCACGGTTGCCTGCTGCTCCATCGGAATGCCATCGGCGAGCTGGCGCGTCAGCAGTTCCTGGCCCTGTGGCAGCGAGGTGAGCAGCTGGCCAGCTTCCTTCAGCACACCGCCAAGCTCGAAACGCTGCAGCACATCCATGCGATGGACATTGCCCTGCACGCCATCGGTGAGCAGTTCGCCTTGCACCTGGTACGAGGTGACGTTCGTTTCCAACTGGTGCGGGTGGAGCACGGGCACGCCGTTCTGCGCGCCAAAGCGGCGGACGGTTTCCGGATTCAGGCCCGCGGCGTTGAACGTGGTGGCGGTATTGCCGGTGACGGCAGACGCGGCCGCGACCATGCCGCCGGAGAGGCTGTGGCCGGTCATTTCGAAAGCAGAGCCTCGCCTCTTCAACTCCAATGCCAGGCTCATGGCGCGATTGTAGTAGTCCGTCTCCAGTCCGATCGATTGCGGGAAGTTGTTGGCGAGAAAGTCCTCCTTGGTGGTATCGCGCAGGCCTTGTGAGGTCATAACCTGGCCCGAGGATCCCTTCATCGCCAGCGTCGGCTTATAGCCAGGACCGAGAATCTCGGGATTGGGGATATAGATCTCCGCTCGAAACCCGGAAATATCCGGCTGTAGTCGATCCATCAACTCCTTCGCCGTCATGTGGAGCTTGGAGGCGTATTCGTCCAACAACGGCGAGTGTTCGCTGATTCGTGTCCAGCCCACCGGAGCGCGTCCGGCGTGCTGGGCTGATGCGTAGACATCTTCGGAGAGACCGGCCATTTCGCGGTCGTGATAAAGCGTCTGCAGGCTTGCCGCTTCACCCAATGCGGCTGTATCGCCGCTGGCTCTCAATTGCTCGATCAGCGCTTGCTGTTGCTGATGGTCGATAGCACTCGGCATGGCATCGCTCCTTGATGGCCAGAATTAGATGTTGGGAAGGTCTTCATCTTTGTATGGCAGGCCAAAAGCCTTGCGCGTATCCCGAAGGTTGGGAGTGATCGGCAGGCGTCGATAGCCATGTTCCAATAGCCATTGCTGACACTTGCGTTGCCAGTCCGGGTTGCCCGGCCCCCAGAAAATGCCCTCGATGATCGGATACTGATAGGGCTCGGGTGATGCTGGCGGCGGCCCCTGACCCTCGGTGGGATCTGCACCATGTTGCAGCAGCCAATACGTTCTTTCGAACTGACCACTGAACGCGTAGTTGGAGAGGCTCGAAGAGCCCGCACTCTTAGCGTTGATATCGGCACCTCGTTCCACCAGCAGCTGCACATTTTTCCACTGGTTGTGCCAGATAAAGGCCTGAAAAAGCAGCGTCTCATCGTTACCGTTGCGTGTATTAGGATCGCCGCCGTGATCCAGCAGCAGCTTCAAGTAGAGCGGATCTTCCTGCTTGGCTGCCCAGACCATCGCATTGTCGTGGTCGAAATAGGTGCCGCCGCTGCCATCGGTGTAATGCTTGGAGTGCGTGCCCGGCTTGCGCGCGTTCGGGTTGGCGCCGTTGTCCAGCATCGCCTTCAGGCCGTCGGGGTTGAGGGTAAACACCGGCCACGCCACCAGCGGCATGCCGCTGTCGTCCTCGCTGAAGATCACATCCGGGTTGACGTGCTCCTGCTTCATCAACCGCTGGATCTCGGCCGTATTGCCATGCTCGGCCGCGATGGCGAGTGCCTGCGCCTTGGGATCCTTGAATACCCGATCCACCGCGTAGAGCGAGCCGCCGCCAGCGCTGGCCGAAGGCGAGGGCGCATCGCAACCAGAGAGAATCAAGGCAAGGCTGAATAGCGAGGCGAACCATGGCGTGCGCATCACAGTGCTCCGCACGTCGCAAGCTCATGCCGGCTTTTTGGCGTTTCCCGCACATTCCCAACGCCGCCAGCGAGAACCTCACGATGACAAAACGACTGCCGGCGTTCCACAACGTGCGGTGGGCGGCGGTTGCCAGCTACCTGTTGCCGAAAGGGCAACGGTTGCTGCTTGGGGTTGTTGATGGTTCGAGACATGACATGGATACTCAGGACGATGCAGCGGCCGCAGGGAAGGACTCTGAATGTCGTGCAGTGGATCAAGTAGTTTTCGAATAGCCAGTGCGACTTCGTGGTCGTATATCGTTGCCGGCACATTGCCGATCTCTATCCCTCGGCCAATGCCCGCAGTGCAGCTTCGTTATCTGACAGGGTGACCTTGATCGCACGTGCCCGCTCGCTGTCGAGCTTCAGCTGCGGAATCGCCACCTTGCCCAGCAGGCGGCGTTTGAAGAACGCATCCTTGTAGTAGACGATCTTCCGGCACTTGATGGCGTGCGGCACGCCCTCGAAAAATACGAGCTGCAAATCATTGCCCAGGGCCTTCAGCTCCTGCGGCAGCATCAGTGGCCGGCGCTCCTGCACTTCGGCATACGACACGCTCGACCCGGCACCGCCACCCCTGGAGAGCGTGCGGTTTTTCCGGTGCACCGTGGTGTCGCCGAGCAGCTTGGCGTAGTCCTCGGCGTCACGCTGCTCGCGCGGCGCAAATACGATGCTGCCGGCATGGTTGGCTTTGAAGGTTTGCGCCACCTCGGCGCCATAGGTGGCATCGAGTTGGGACTGGCTCTGGATGATCGGCAACGAGCGCATCCAGTAGCCGGCGGTATGCGAGATGGACGAGGCCAGGATGTCGATGCGCCCGATCGAGGTGAACTCGTCCATCAGCAGCAGGCATGGATGCCGGATCGCCTTGTTCTCGCTGGGCAGCTCCTTCACGTTCTGGCCGATCACCATCGAGAAGAAAATGTTGAGGATCTTGCGCGCCTCACCCAGTTTGTCCGGTGAGATGACCACGTAGATGGACACCTTCTTCTTGCGCAGCCAGGTCACGTCGAAGTCGCTGGCGTTGGTGGCCGCCGCCAGGCCGGGATTGAGAAACGCGTGCAGCGGCTCATGCATCGACGCCATGATCGAGGACAGGGTCTGCTCGGCCTGGCTGCCGAGATTGGCGAGCGCGGTCCTGGCCTCGCTGCTAAGGAACGGCGCCTTGATCAGCTCCTGCAGGTAGGCCTTCATGTCGCGGCCGTCGCTGGAGGACAACCGGTAAATCCGCTCGAAGCTGGGAAATTGCGGCGAGGCATTGGGGTCCAGTCGCATGCCCTTGCTGGCCAGGTCGTCCCATGCGTCGAACATGAACATGGCGAAGCCGAAAAATGCCGAGCGGGCGGCGTGGGTCCAGAACGGATCCTTGTGCGGGTCGTCGGGAAACAGGATCGCGGCTACCGACTGCAGCTGGTTCACGCGCAGCCCGGGGTTGGGTGAGATGCACTGCAACGGGTTGAAGCGATGCGTGCGGCCATCCTCGGCTAGCGGGGCGAACACGAAGATCTCCTGGCCTTGCTGCCGGCGCCACGCGCTGGTCTTGTCGTGCAGCTCGCCCTTAGATGTCCAGCGCCACCACCGAGCCCTGGTAGTACAACAGGTTGGGGATGGCGATGCCGACCGTCTTGCCGCTGCGCGTGGGTGCGCACAACAGCACATGCTGCTGGCCGCTGAGCCGGATCAGTTCGTTGCCGAATTTGCCCAGGATCAGCGCGTAGGGGTCGTCCTTGAACAGGCCAGCTCTGGCCAGGTCGGCGCGGCGTGCAAACCGCGCGTCCCCATGGATCGAGCGCGCCTTGCGTTTCAGCAGCGGGATCAGTGCAAGCAGCCAGAGCACGATGGGCAGACCGAAGCCGATCGCACCCGACACTTTTATCCTGAAGGCGTAGGGCGCGAGCTGTGGCAGGTTCAGCGCACGAGCGTATTCCCAGTAGCTGTTCCAGCGCAGTGGCGCGTCGCGCAGACCGAGCAGGAGCAGGGTGAGAAAGCCGGAAAGGAAAAAACCGGCGCCGAGCGCGATGACGAGCAGTAGCAGGACCGCGAAGACCTTGATCCGATGTCGCATGACATAGCACTCCCTGTGCAGTGCCCCGAGTCTAGCGCGCGACACCGCGTAGGCGTCAACGCCCGTGGGTGGTCAATTTGTGACCGGTGCCGCCTTACGGCTTTTTCACCAGCTTGATCTCGAACAGCTTGGGCCAGCACTTGCCGGTGACGAACAGGCGGTCGTGCCTGGCGTCGTAGGCGATGCCGTTGAGTACGTCGTTGCCGGGTTCGGGCAGGCGGTTGACGTCGAACAGGCCGGTCAGGTCGATCCATCCGACCACCTGGCCGGTGGCCGGGTCGATGCGGGCGATCCGGTTGGTCAGCCAGATGTTGGCGTAGATCTCGCCCTTGACCCATTCCAGCTCGTTGAGGTTGGTCACCGGCACACCGTTGGCCATGACCGTGATGCTGCCGGTGGCCTTGAGCGTGTCCGGATCCAGGATACGCAGCACGGACGAGCCGTCGCTCATGTACAGGTGCTTGCTGTCGCGGGTCAGTGCCCAGCCTTCGCCAGGGTAGCTGAAGGTGTGCTGCAGCTTGAAACCGTCGAGGTCATAGACGAAACCGGTCTCGCTCTTCCAGGTCAGCTGCACCAGCTTGCCCTTCCAGTCCACGATGCCTTCGCCGAAATACTGCGATGGGACGTCGTGTGTCTGAAGCACCTTGCCGGTTTCTAGTTGCACCTTGCGCACGGTCGACTCGCCCTGCTCGCCGGTGCTCTCGTACAGGTAGCCGTCCCTGTAGAACAGGCCTTCGGTATAGGCCGAGGTGTCGTGCGGATAGACGTGCACGATCTTGTAGCCGTAGATGGGAATGGCGGCTGAGCAGGCTGTAGTGGCGAGCAGCAATGCGAGGGCGATGATCAGGCGGCGCATGGGGATACCCGGTGGCGGCTTGCAGGGAAGGGGCGTGCGTCGGCTGCTCAGCTGAGCGGACGCACGCGGAAGTTGCGGCCTTTGATCTTGCCGGCGCGCAAACGTTCCAGCGCCTTGTTCGCCAGCGCGCGGCTGATCGCGACATAGGCGCGGGTGGCGAACACGTCGATCTTGCCGATGTCGGTGGCCGCCAGGCCGGCGTCGCCGGTGAGCGCGCCGAGGATGTCGCCGGGGCGCAGCTTGTCCTGCCGGCCGGCATCGATCACCAGGGTTTTCATCGGCGCCAGGTTCAGCGTCTTGCCACGCGACGGTGCAATCTTCAGCGGCCGCCAGGCCAGCGGTACGCCGAGCATCTCTTCAATATTGCCGGCCTTGGGGCGCTCGCGCGGCGTGCACAAGGTGATCGCCAACCCCGATTCGCCGGCGCGGCCGGTGCGTCCGATGCGGTGGGTATGCGTATCCGGGTCATGCGCAATGTCGTAGCTGATCACCAGCGGCAGCGCAACGATATCCAGCCCGCGCGCGGCCACGTCGGTGGCCACCAGCACCGCGCAACTGCGGTTGGCGAAGCGCACCAGCACCTCGTCGCGGTCACGCTGATCCATGTCGCCATGCAGGGCCAGTGCCGAGAAGCCGCGGCGGTCGAGCTCCTGCGCCACCGCATCCACTTCGCGGCGCATGTTGCAGAACACCAGCGCGTGCTGGCCCTTTTCGCCGCTGAGCAATTGCGCCAGTGCGTCCGGCTTGCTGGTTTGTTCCAGCTCGATGAACTGCTGCTCGATCGCAGGCCGCTCCTCGGCTGGCGCGTCCACGGTGACCACCACCGGGTCCTTCTGCACGCGCTTGCTGACACCGCGGATTTCCTCCGGGTAGGTGGCCGAAAACAGCAGGGTCTGATGATGCTTGGCGATGCGTCCGAGGATGTCGTCGATGGCTTCGGTGAAGCCCATGTCGAGCATGCGGTCCGCCTCGTCCAGCACCAGCACCTTGATGCCGCCGCCGTGCAGGCTTTCACGCTTCAGGTGTTCCTGCACCCGGCCCGGGGTGCCGACCACGATATGCGGGTCGTGGGTCAGCGACGCCAGCTGCGGCCCCAGCGGCATGCCGCCGCACAGGGTCAGCAGCTTCACGTTGGGGATGTTCGCCGCCAGCTTGCGGATCGCCTTGCTGACCTGGTCGGCCAGCTCGCGGGTCGGACACAGCACCAGCACCTGCAGCCGGATCGTGTCGGCATCCAGAGCCTGCAGCAGGCTGAGTCCGAACGCAGCCGTCTTGCCGCTGCCGGTCTGTGCCTGCGCGATCACATCGCGGCCAGCCAGCATCGGCGGCAGGCTCTGCTCCTGCACCGGGGTCATCTCGGCGTAACCGAGCGTTTCAAGGCTGGCGAGCAGGGCGGGTTTGAGCGGAAGCGTGTTGAAGGAAGTCATGCGTACATGATCGCATGAGCGCCTGTCGACCATGCGGCGGCAGCTTGCATCTGAAACCCTCCTCACCGACCCTGTAGGGCTACCGTCCCAGTGAACACCGCCATGGATATTGTTTTCATCGAAGACCTGCGCATCGATACCGTCATTGGCATCTATGACTGGGAGCGCCGCGTGCGGCAGACGCTGGCGTTCGATATCGAGATGGCGTTCGACAACACGATTCCCGCGGCCAGCGACGATATTGCGCTGACGCTGAACTACAAGGACGTGTCCAAGCGGCTGATCGACTACGTGGCTGGCTCGGATTTTGGTCTGGTCGAGACCCTGGCCGAGCGCTGCGCGGCGATCATTCGCGAGGAGTTCGGCGTGGTCTGGGTGCGGCTGAAGGTGTCCAAGCCTGGCGCCGTGCGAGGGGCGAAGTCGGTGGGCGTGCGCATCGAGCGCGGCGTGCGGCCGCAGTGAGCGCGCAAAAGAAGGCAGGCGCATGGAGTTGATGCACGAGCTATGGCGACAACCGTGGATGACGGTGGCGACCGGGCTGCTGGTATTGCTGGTAGTGGCGTGGCTGGCCGGTGTGCTGACCCGGTTGGTGCTGTTGCGGGTAATGCACCAGATCGCCGCGCATACCGCCTGGACCTGGGATGACGCGCTGTTCCAGCACGGTGTGTTCCGCTGGCTGGCTCGGCTGGTACCGATGGTGGTGATCCAGTTCGGCCTTGGCCTGGTAGCTGGCCTGCCCGAGCGGGCGGCGCGCATCGTCGGCGATCTGGCGCAGGCTTTCATGGTGTTTTTCGTGGTGATGGCGATCAGTCGGGCGCTGACCGCCATGGAGTCGCTCTATCAGCAGACGCCGGCCGGCGCCCTGCGCCCGCTGAAGGGTCTGCTGCAACTGAGCAAGCTGCTGCTGTTCATCATCGCCGCCTTGCTGGTGATCGGTATCGTCACCGACAAGCAGATGGGGTTGCTGCTGTCGGGCCTGGGCGCGATGTCGGCGGTGCTGATCCTGATCTTCAAGGACACCATCCTGGGTTTTGTCGCCGGCGTGCAGTTGTCCTCCAACGACATGCTGCGGGTGGGTGACTGGATCACCGTGCCCGGCGCGGGCGCCGATGGCGACGTGGTCGACATCACGCTGTACACGGTCAAGGTGCGAAATTTCGACCAGACCATCGTCACCGTGCCGACCTGGAAGCTGATGTCGGAGAGCTACCAGAACTGGCGTGGCATGGCCGAGTCGGGCGGGCGGCGGATCAAGCGGACGCTGAATCTGGATGCATCCAGCGTGCACTTTCTCAGCGCAGAGGAGCTGACCGGGCTATCGCGGTTTCGCCTGCTGGGCGACTACCTGAAGGCCAAGCAGAGTGAGCTGGAGAGCTGGAACCGGCAGCTGGGCGAGGCGGCCGAGCAACCCTTCAATCGCCGCCGGCTGACCAATCTGGGTACCTTCCGCGCCTACGTCAGTGCCTATCTGCAGCAACATCCGCGGATCCATCGCGAGATGACCTGCATGGTTCGCCAGTTGGCCAGCTCGCCGCAGGGCGTGCCCCTGGAGCTGTACTGTTTTACCGCCACCACCGCGTGGGCGGAGTACGAAAACATCCAGGCCGATATTTTCGATCACCTGATCGCGCTGTTGCCAGAGTTCGGGCTGGCGTTGTTTCAGCATCCGTCGGGTCATGACCTGCGTGCCGGCATGGCGGCGCTCGCCGGCGCGGCCGTTCAAGGCAGCGGCCCCGCTGCATCCGCCGGAGATTGAACCGATGGCGCGCGTCTATCTCAGCCTGGGCTCCAACCTCGAGCCGCAGCGCTACCTGCAGGCGGCAGTCGCCGAGCTGCGCCAGCGCTTCGGCGCGATCACGGTGTCGCCGGTGTATCGCAGTCGCTCGGTGGGTTTCGACGGGGCGGATTTCGTCAATCTCGCGGTGGGGCTGGATACCGAACTCTCGCCGCAAGCGCTGAATGACTGGCTGCATGCGCTGGAGGACCGTCACGGTCGACGTCGCGACGTACCGCGCTATGCCGATCGCACCCTCGACGTGGATATCGTGTTGTACGACGATCTGGTGACTTCGGGGGCGGCCCATCTGCAGATTCCGCGAGGCGAGCTGAAGCACGCTTTCGTGCTCAAGCCGATCGCCGATATCGCGGCGGACGTGCTGCACCCGCTCAGTGGCCAGAGCATGGCGGCGCTGTGGGCCGCCTTCCCGGCGGACCTGGAGCCGCTGCAACGTGAGCTGTGGCAGGCGTAAGTAAGGGTAATATCGAGCGGGGACAATCCATCTGGGGAGGGGGGATCACATGGCTGGGAAATTTTCACGTAGCTGGGCCTTGATGAAGGCCAGTGCCGCGGTGCTGCGCTCGGACAAGTCGCTGTTGATCTTTCCGCTGCTGTCGGGGCTTTGCACCTTGCTGGTGGCGGCCAGTTTCCTGATTCCGGTCGCCGTGCTGGTGACGGGCGGTGAACATGCTGGCGGGGCAGCGGATCACGGCATGACAGCCGGAACCTATCTGCTGATGTTCGGTTTTTACCTGGTGCAGTACTTCGTCATCATCTTTTTCCAGACCGCGCTGACCGGCGTGGCCCTGATGCATCTGCGCGGCGAGCCGACCAGCGTCGGTGCCGGCTTCGCACTGGCACGCGCCAGGTTGCCGCAGATTCTCGGTTACGCGCTGATCGCCGCCACGGTTGGCGTCGTGTTGCGCATGGTGCAGGAGCGCCTGGGACTGATCGGACGGCTGGTGCTCGGTTTCATCGGACTGGCCTGGACGGTAGCGACCTTTCTGGTGGTGCCGGTGCTGGCCAGCAAGGACGTGGGCCCGATCGATGCGGTGAAGGAAAGCGTCGAGCTGCTCAAGCGCAGCTGGGGCGAAAACCTGATCGGCAACGGTGGCCTGGGCGTGGTGTTCGGTCTGCTGATGTTCGGCGCGGTACTGGTGGGAGCGCTGCTGATCGGTGGCGCGGTGGCGACCCAGTCGGTGCTGGCGATCGTGTTGGCTGCGGTCGTGGTGGTGCTGGGTTTCATCCTGCTGGCGCTGGTGCAGTCGTCGCTGCAAGGAATTTATTCGGCGGCGTTGTACCGCTATGCCGAGGCGGGCGAGGCCAGTGTGGGCTTTGACCAGGGCTTGCTGGAGCAGGCTTTCAAGTCGAAAAAATAGTCGATGCGGGTGGCCGTGCTGGCCGGCTGCCCGTCAGACCGACAAGCTGCGGCCGCCGTCCACGCGAATGGTCTGGCCGGTGACGAAGGGCGCATCGCGCAGCAGCCACAACACCGCGCCGGCGACATCCTCTGGTGCACCAGCCCGCGCCAGCGGAGTGCGCGCCAGCATCGCTCGCTGATCGTCGTACGGCTTGCCTTCGCTGGGCCACATCACCGCACCCGGTGCGACGCCGTTGACGCGCACGTCGGGGCCCAGATCCAGTGCCAGCGAGCGTGTCATCGCGCCCAGCGAGGCCTTGGCCATGCAATACACGGTGTGGTTCGCCAGCGGGCGTTCGGCATAGATATCGAGCAGGTTGACGATGGCGCCGCGTGTCTCGCGCAGTGCCGGTATCGCCGCCTGGCTGAGGAAGAATGGCGCCATGGCGTTCGAGGCAAACAACTCGTTCCACTGCGTCGGGGTGACCGTGCCCAGCGGAGTGGGGTAAAACGCGGAGGCATTGTTGACCAGCGCGTCCAGACGTCCGTAATGCGCCAGCAATTGCTCGATCATCAGCGGCGGCGCAGCCAGGTCAGCCAGCTCGGCCTGCAGCAGCAAGGTGCTGCCGGCACGCTGTTGTTCCAGTTCGTCGGCCAGCGCACGCGCCTCGTCTGCCGAGTGGCGATAGTGCAGGGCCAGATCGTAGCCGGCGCCATGCAGGGTTCGCGCGATCACGGCGCCGACGCGTCGACCGGCACCGGTGATCAGGGCGACGGGTCGATCATGCTGTGGATTCATGGGTGACTTCCTGCGGCGATCCAGCGGGCAGCTTGCCGCAAAGCCGGGCTTGCGTCATCCGCTCGACTATTATTCCTGGTCAGGCTTGCGCGGTTTCTTGCCCGTGGCCTTGCGCGCGCCACTGGCGATCGTGCGCGCGGCGGCGCCCACTGTCTGGTTGATCGACTTTTTCACTGCCTTCGCCGCCGGCCGGGCCTTGGGTTTTGCTTTCGGCCCGGGCTTTTGCTCGACCGTCTCGGCGGCGGTCTCCTCCATCGCGATGTCACTTTCAAACAGGGCGATGGCGGTGCTTGCCACCTGCCCGGTGTCGTAATACGCGTAGGCACCCACGCCCAATGCGCCGATCACGGGCAACCAGCGCGAGAGGCCCTTGCTTACCGTGCGCTGGGTCAATTTGATACCGATCTGCTTGGCGACCCGTTCGGCCACGGTATACGACATGCGGCGAAATACCAGGCGATCACCGACCTGCACCACCAGGTCGCGGAACGCCTGTGCTGCGGTATGCCGGAACAGGCACCACAGCATCTGTTCGCGGCCGAGGCTGTGATTGCGGCCGTAGGCCGCGGCGATGTCGCTGACCATCTGGCCCTGGATCTTCCAGATCGCGATCAGCTCCGGCAGCAACGTCAGCCAGCCCAGCGGACCCGGCGGCAGCGCCAGTGAGCCGGCGGTCAGTGCGGCGCGCTGGGCCGCGCGACTTGCCAGCTTGCGCGCCTCGGTGGCGGGGTCCCTGCTGCCGTCAACCTTGCTGGCCGGGACCTCGCTGACAAAGTCGAGGATCGCTGCGTTGATGTGGCTGTGCTCCACCGGTGCGATCACGGCGGGTAATTGCGTGCTCTGTTTGCTCATGCCGGGCTCCGTGAGGCAAGCCATGCGCTGCGCGCGGCCTGTCTGCGTGCAGTTTAGACAGTCAGCGTGAAACTGCGGTCGTCGATGGAGCCGATGTTTCGCTGCCGCTGGCGTGAATCTGGAATTCGTCCAAATCGCCCGGAGTCATGACTTCCGGCCTAGTCAGCGGGATGATATTTGAGGTAATGTTATAACATAACAATCACCCGTTCCCTTGCTGAGATCCCTGATGAAACTTTCCCTGCTAACCCTGAGCCTTGCGCTCGCCCTGGGCACCGCCTCTGTCCACGCCACTGATATTGCTGCTGCGGTCACGGGCGCCAACGCGTCTGCTGTCAGCGCCAATGGCGATCAGGAAATCGACGGGGGCAGCCGCAACAAGCACCCGGCGAAGGTGCAGCAACTTGGCGGCGTATCGGTTTCGGCCAAACTCGATCAGGCACGCAACGCGCTGTCGCCGCAGACCGGCAGCAGCCAGTACGTGATCGACCAGAAGGCGATCACCCAACTGCCGCTGGGCGCGGCGACGCCGATGAACCAGGTGTTGTTGCAGGCGCCGGGGGTGGTGCAGGACTCCTATGGCGGCCTGCATGTCCGCGGCGACCACGCCAACCTGCAGTACCGGATCAATGGCGTCATCATCCCGGAGTCCATCGGTGGCTTTGGCCAGAGCCTGGATGCGCGCACGATCCAGAACGTGAAACTACTTGATGGCGCCTTGCCCGCGCAGTACGGATTGCGTACGGCAGCGGTGGTCGATATCACCACCAAAACTGGCCATGACCTGGGCAACGGTGGCAGCGTGGGGGTTACCGCGGGCTCGAACGGCACCTTCAACCCGAACGCATCGGTGTGGGGCAGTGATGATCGCTGGAGCTATTTCCTGACCGTCAACTACATGGAAAATGATGTCGGCATCGAGAACCCCACCGCCAGCAAGAAACCGATCCATGATCACACCAACCAGGTCAAGGGCTTCGGTGACATCAGCTACCTGATCAATGACGATACCCGGCTGAGCCTGTTGTTCGGGGTGGCCAACAACCGCTTTCAGATCCCGAACAATCCCGGTCAGGCTCCACAGTTCGGCTATCTGGATACGGTGGACTTCAACTCGGCCGATCTGAACGAACGGCAGAGTGAACAGACCCGCTTTGGCGTGCTGGCGCTGCAGGGCAAGGTCGGCAGCACCGACTACCAGGTGTCGGTCGGTCAGCGCTACAGCAGCCTGGACTACATGCCGGATCAGATCGGCGAATTGATGTTCAACGGCGTGGCTTCGGCGATCAACCGAAGCAACCGGGCCAGCACCTTGCAGGCGGATTTCGCCATGCCGATGGGTCAGAAGCATACCCTGCGCTATGGCGTCTACGGCAGCTTCGAGCGGGCGGCCAGCACCAACAATGCCTGGGTATTCCCCGCCGATGCCGCCGGCAACCAGACCAGCACCACGCCGCTCAATATTCTCGACAACAGCAATCTCACCGCCAAGACCTGGTCGGCGTATGTGCAGGACGAATGGAGCATCGGCGAGAACTGGACCGTCAACTATGGCCTGCGTGGTGACCAGTACCAGCTGGTTCGCACCGAAAGCCAGCTCAGCCCGCGCCTGGGACTGGTGTGGCAGGCGACAGGCAGCACCGTCGTGCACGGCGGTTTCTCGCGCTATTTCACGCCCCCGGCCACCGAGGCGATCACTAGCTCGAACATCGCCAAGTTCGACGGGACCACCAATGCCGTTGCCGACAGCGGCAACAACACGCCGCTGGCCGAGCGTTCGGACTATTTCGACGCGGGCATCCAGCAGAATATCGGTTCGGCCTGGACGCTGGGCCTGGACGCCTATTACCGCAAGGTGCAGCGACTTCAGGACGAAGGTCAGTTTGGTTCGGCTCTGGTCTATTCCACGTTCAACTATGCGCAGGGTCGGGTGAAAGGCCTTGAGTTCACCGCCAACTATGAGCAGGGGCCGCTGTCCGCGTATTTCAACGCATCGCTCAGCAAGGCTATCGGCGAGCGCATCGTCACCAGTCAGTACAACTTCTCGCCAGAAGATCTGGCCTACATCCAGAATCACTACATCTTCCTCGACCACGACCAGAAGCTGACCTCATCCGGCGGCGTGAGCTATGCCGTGAACGACAGCACCAGGCTGGGCGCCGATTACCTGTTCGGCAGTGGCCTGCGCAAGGACGGCGTGGTCCCCAACGGGGCATCAATGCCAGCTTATTTCCAGCTCAACCTCAATGTCTCGCATGATTTCAAGTTCGACCAGTTCGGCACGTTGCACACCCAGCTGGCGGTGATCAACGCGCTGGACCGCACCTACGAGCTGCGTGACGGCACCGGCATCGGCGTGGGCGCGCCGCAGTTTGGTCCACGTCGCGGGCTGTACCTGAGCCTGCAGAAGGACTTCTGACCTCAGCTGTCGCAGGAGCGCAGGCTGTGCGCGATGCTCTACTCGCTGCGCGACGGAGAGCATCGCGCACAGCCTGCGCTCCTGCAGTCGATCCCGGGATATCCGGGCCATACTGGCCATCCGTTATGCTTGCCGCGCTCTTCATTACCGGCAAGCACCATGCGATCCCGCCTACCCGAACCCAGCGCCGACGAGCGCGCACATTCCGATCACCTGCTGCAGTTGCTGCGTGAGCTGATTGCATCGCACGGACCGTTGCCCTTCTCGCAATACATGGAGCGTTGCCTGTATGCGCCGGGTCTGGGCTATTACAGCGCCGGCCGCACCAAGTTTGGTGCGGCCGGCGACTTTGTCACTGCACCTGAGCTCGGCGATCTGTTCGCACGCTGTGTCGTCAACGCGCTGCAGCCAACGCTGGCATCGCTGGGCGAGCACGCCGATTTCCTGGAGCTGGGTGGTGGCAGCGGCGCCTTTGCCGAATCCGCGCTGCGTGCGCTTGATGCCAGTGGCAGCTTGCCGCGGCGTTACCTGATTCTCGAGCCCAGCGCCGACCTGCGCGAGCGTCAGCGCGAACGGCTGCAGGCCAATCTAGGCGCGGACATCAACGCACGCGTGCACTGGCTGGACCGCCCGCCCGAGGAGGATTGGCAAGGCGTGCTGTTCGCCAACGAAGTGATCGACGCGCTGCCGGCCACCCGCTTCAGCGTGAGCGGCGGCGAGGTCTACGAGCAATACGTGGCGCTGGATGGCGAAGGTCGACTGAGGTTGCTGGATCGCCCCGCCGATGCCCTGGTGGGCAGCGCCGTTCGACATGTAGAGCGCGATCTGGCCGCCGAGTTCGCCGATGGCTACCGCTCGGAGATCCTGCCGCAATTGCCCTACTGGATTCAGGCCGTGGCCGGTTCGCTCACCGCGGGCGTCATGCTGTTCATCGATTACGGCTATGTGCGCCGCGAGTTCTACCTGCCAGAACGCGATGACGGTACCTTGATGGCGCATTACCGCCATCACGCGCACAACGATCCGCTCTACCTGCCCGGCTTGAACGACCTTACCGCCTCGGTCGATTTCACCGCCCTGGCCGAGGCAGGCAACAGTGCCGGCTTCGAGGTGGCCGCCTATCTTCCGCAGGCACAGTTCCTGATCGGCGCGGGCCTGCAGGAAGTGTTCGCCGAGGCACAGACACAGGTGACCGATGAGCACGGCAGCTATGGTCTGGCCCAGCAGGTGAAGAAGCTGATGCTGCCAGACCAGATGGGCGAGCGGTTCCAGGCGATGTTGCTGGTGCGTGGGCTCGACACCTTGGTATTGCCGCCCGACCTGCTCACGGCTGACCAGCGCGGTCGGCTGTAAATCGAATCCATGCCGGCGCCGCGGATGGCGTCGCCGGCATGGTTTCGATCAGCGCTGGCCTTTCAGTACGCGCCTTGCACGGTGCTTGCCGCCGCTGGTACGGCGGTGGGGCCGGCCGGCGCGGGCGCCGAGGAGGCAGCTGCCGGCAGCGGTTCGACCTTGGTGGAGTCCTCCGGTCGATGCGCCAGCTGGCCGTGCTTGAACAGCTCGCTGGCTACCTGGTAATAGGACACGGCATCGTCGATCAGGCTCTCGTTCACCGGGGTGACCGGCGTGGCGTCACCGGTTTCGTAGTTCGGCCTGACCTGCTCCAGCTTGCGCTGCGGTTCGAGGATGCTGAGCACGTCGTTCTGCAGGTAGCCGAGTTTTTCGTAGGTGCCGGGGAAGGCGTGCTCCCGTCCTTCCTGCAACTGGAACAAGTCGTGTCCGAAGAAGCGCGTGCGATAGCTGAAATTGAGCATGCCCAGCAGGGTCGGCGGGATATCCAGCTGTCCCATCAGGCGACGCACGCGCTGCGGCGGGAAGTTGGCCGGCGAGTAGATCCACAACGGGATGTGATATTTGTTCATCGGCAGGCTGGTCTTGCCCGCGCTGGAGGCGCAGTGGTCGGCGGTGATCACGAACACGGTGTTGTCGAAATAGGGCTTCGTGCGCGCGCGCTTGATGAAATCCTGGATCGACCAGTCGGTGTAGGCCACGGCGCCGGCACGCGAATGATTGGGAAACTTCACGCGGTTGTCGGGGAAGGTGTAGGGCCGGTGGTTGGACGTGGTCATGATGTGCAGGAAGAATGGCTTGCCCTCGGCGTGGATCTGATCCATCTGACCGAGCGCCAGCGTGTACAGATCCTCGTCGGCCACGCCCCATACGTTTTCACCATGGATGGTGGCGGTCTTGGGGATATCGCGCCGATCGACCGCGCGGTAACCGTTGTTGGCGAAGAAATAGTTCATGTTGTCGAACTGGCCGTAACCGCCGTAGACGAAGTCCGACTGGTAGCCGCGGTCGTTGAAAATGTCGGCCAGCGAGAACAGGTTCTCGTTGTGATGCTCGCGGATCAGCGAGTCGCCTGGCGTCGGCGGCACCGAGAGCGCCAACGCTTCCAGCCCGCGCACAGTGCGTGTGCCATTGGCGTAAAGGTTGTCGAAGAACACGCTCTGGCTGACCAGTGAATCGAGGTAAGGGGTGAGGTTTTCCTTGTTGCCGAAGGTGCCCAGATAGTCGCCGGACAGGCTCTCGACGCTGATCAGCACCACGTTGAGGTGCTTCTCGGGGCCGCTGTGACGGATCTCGCGGGTGAGGTCGCGCGGATCATTGCTGATGAAGGTGGAGTCAGGAGTTTTCAGCAGCTTGCGCAGGCGCGTGTAGACCCGATCGTCGGGCAGGGTGCGATAGAACTTCGCATAGTCGAGATGCGAGCTGCGGAACGCGGCGAAGAACTGGTAGATGCCGTTGCCGGCCAGCTCGTTGACATAGTTGTTGCCGGTGCGGTCCTTCATGCTGCCGTTGACCGCGGCCACCGAAATCACGGTCAGCACCAGCCACAGCAGTACGACCTTGCCGCGCTGCCACAGACGGCTGCCGTCGTCGCGCACACGCAGGCCACGTTTGCCCACGACAAACACCACCAGTGCGGCAAGCACCAGCAGGGCCAGCCAGCGGCCGATGGGGTAGGACTCCCGTATGTTGCCGATCACCTCGGTGGTGTAGACCAGATAGTCCACCGCGATGAAATTGAAGCGCACGCTGAATTCGTTCCAGAACACCAGTTCGGATGCCGCCACGAACAGCAGGCCGTAGATCAGCAGCAGGCCGAAGCCGTAAAGCACCCACTGACCGGCCCGCGAGGTATAGGTGAATGCGGCCATCGGCAGCACGAACAGGAAAGGCAGGATCGCCGGCCAGGTGACCTTGAGGCTGGCGTGGTACTTCAGATGCAGTGCGCCGACACACAGCACGCAGGCCAGCACCACGCCGGACGCGTACACCAGCCAGCGCAGCAGCGGCGACAGTGCGCCCGATCGGGTCGGCACCAGCCACAGGAACAGCACCATCGGCCACGCCACGTAGACGAAGGTGATCAGGTCGTAGCCCAGGCCGACGCCGAAGGCATACAACAGGTTAAGTGGTGTGTGATTCACCTGCTTGCCGGACATGATCAGCAGCACGATCCTGGTGACGAAGGTGATCGCCAGATAGGTCACGCCCAGCCACAGCAGGGGGCGGAAGCGTTGACGCAGGGGTGATGGCGGGGTGAATGCGCTCGGCACGGGCAACTCCAGCAACGACGTGGATTCAATGGCTGCCCGAGTCGAGCAGTACAACGTTCCTTTATACCGCGGATTGGCTTGGCGAATGTTTAGTTTTCAGGGCGGCGATGACCTCAATGCGCGCCTGTTCCATCGCCTTGCCGATCGCCGGTCCGGCCAATCCCTGCGCCACGAAGCGGGCGGCGTCGACGGCCGCCGCGGCGCTGCGGGCCCCACGCAGATAGTCGGCCTGCGGGTAGGCATCCTGCTCGTGGCCCAGCCGGCCCAGCTTGTCCGCTTCGCACGTCAGCAGAAAGCTGTCCAGTCGCGCCGGGCGGCGCAAGGCATCAAGTGCACCGAGCAGTTTCAGGATCGTCGTCGGCTTCAGTTCGAACGCGCGATGTGCGTTGAGGTGTTCGCGACACACCAGTTCGGCCAGCGTCGCATGATCGGTCGGCACCTTGAGTCGCGCGCACAGCGCGCGCACAGGCGCCACGCCACGATGCTCATGGCCAATATGCCGGGGTAGTTCGCCCTCGGGCGTGAGCGCCTTGCCCAGATCGTGCAGCAGGGCGCAGAAGCCGACCAGGTCGTCGCCGGGCGCGAGCCTGGCTGCAGCGTCCAGCACCATTTCCAGGTGCACGCCGGTGTCGATCTCCGGATGAAATTCGGCACGCTGCGGCACGCCATAGAGGGCGTCGATCTCGGGGAACAGCACGGCCAGGGCGCCGCAATCGCGCAGCACCCGCAGGAACGCCGAAGGCTGCGCTTCGGTGAGTGCCTTGCGCGTCTCGGCCCATACCCGTTCCGGCACCAGATGATTCACCTCGCCGTCGCCGACCATTTGTCGCATCAGCGTCAGCGTTTCGCTGGCCACGGTGAACCCGAGCGGCGCGAAGCGCGCGGCAAACCGCGCGACCCGCAATACCCGCACCGGGTCTTCCACAAACGCCGGCGACACGTGCCGCAGCACCCGCGCCTCGATATCGCGCAAGCCGTGATACGGATCAGTCAGCACGCCGAGCTCGTCTTCGGCAATCGCGTTGATGGTCAGGTCGCGGCGGGCCAGATCCTGCTCCAGCGTCACCGTCGCATCGGCCTGGAAGACGAAGCCGTGGTAGCCACGGCCGTTCTTGCGCTCGGTACGCGCCAGCGCGTATTCCTCGCCACTGGTCGGATGCAGGAACACTGGAAAATCCTTGCCCACCGGTCTGTAGCCCAGCGTCAACAATTCCTCAGGCAGTGCGCCGACCACCACGTAATCACGGTCAACCAGCGGCCGTCCCAGCAATTTGTCGCGGACCGCGCCGCCCACCAGATAGATACGCATGGCGTGATTCTGCCATGCGGGCCGGATCAGCTGTGGCTGGGCGTTTTTCATGTCAGTGCGCCCTTTATGCGATCGTCGCGCTCACGTAAGCTCACCACGGGGCCCGGGGCAGGCGAAGGACACACCGACGATGACGGCGATGTTGGCTCATCCGCTGATGCAAAATCGTGCCGCCGGCGTATCGCCGACCGTGGCCGAGATGCTCGAGCGGGCGGGCGCCGCACTGGATGCCCAGAATCCACGCGCGGCCGAGCTGGCCCTGGCCGATGCGCTGGCGTTGTCGCCGGACTGTGCAGAGGCCCTGCGCATGCAGGGTCTGGTGTTGCACCTGCGCGGCGATTACGACCAGTCGGTGAAGCTGCTGCGCCAGGCGCACGAGTCGCGTCCGCACGATGCCCTGATCCAGATGAACCTGGCGACCTCTCTGTATGCCGCCGGCCAGGTTGAGGATGCTCTGCTGAATTTGCGTCAGGCCTGCGCCAAGGCCCCGGATTTCGTGCCGGCGTGGTTCAATCTGGGCAAGATGTACATGTTGCAGCGGCGCCCTGCCGGGGCGGTCACGGCATTGCACCGCACGCTCGATATCGACCCGACGCATGGCCCGGCACGGCTGGTGCTGGCGCAGGCACAAACGGGCCTGGGGATGGCTGCCCAGGCGGCGGCGAACTATCGCGACGTGCTGCGCGCCGAGCCGAGCCAGGCAACCGCCTGGATTGGCCTGAGCGATATCGACGCGGAGCATTTCAGCAAGCAGGACATTGCGCAGCTGCGAGATGCACTGCAGCAGCCCCAGCACAACGTGAGCGCGCGCATATTGCTGAATTTCGCCCTGGTGCGTGCGCTGGAGGACCAGGGCGACTACACCGCCGCTTACCGCGCGCTGCACAAGGCCAACGGCCTGCAGTACCGCCAGTTGAACTGGAACCCGGCGCTGGCCAGTGCCGACGTCGATGCGCTGATTGACATGTTTGCCCGGCCCCTGCAAGGGGCTCCCAACAATGTGCAAGGGGAGCAGGTGATCTTCATTGCAGCGTTGCCGCAGGCTGGTTCGGTGATGACCGAGCAAGTGCTGGCCGCACATCCGCTGGTGGCCGGCACGGATGAGTTGGGTGACCTGAAGCAGGTGCTGAACGACGAGTCGACGCGCCGCGGCCAGCGGTTTCCGTTGTGGGTGCGGGCGGCCAGCCCTGCCGACTGGGCGCGGCTGGGTCGGGATTACCTCGCCCGCACCGAGCGCTGGCGTCGGCGCGAGCCATGCTTCATCGACCGCAACCTGTCCAACTGGCAGCTGGTGGGCGCGGCGTTGGCGATGTTGCCTGGCGCGCGGGTGGTGAACAGTCGACGCGATGCGTTCGAGAACTGCTTCGCCTGCTATCGGCAGCTGTTCGCCAGCGGCCATGAATTCAGCTATGACCTCGATCACATGGTCAGTTACTGGCGCGATTACGATCGTCTCAGCCGGCACTGGCGGCGGTTGTTTCCCGATCGATTCATCGAGCACAGCTACGAGGCGTGGCAGGCCGACCCGCAGGCACGCGCAAGCGAGTTGCTCGACTTCTGCGGGCTTGCAGCCCACCCGGCCTGCCTTGATGTGGAGCGCATCAGCAGTGCCAGCCAGCAGGGCGTCGTGCCGGCCCGGTTGCTGCGCAGGGACAGCGAGCGCAGCGTTCTCTACGGCGATCGCCTGGATCGCCTGCGCGGGCTGCTGGCTTATGCCAGGTCAGCCGGCTGATTCAGCCATCAACTGCGCAGCGAGCGTGCCGCGTCCAGACGCCGTTGCCGCACCGAGCCCATGAGCAGGGCCGGCAACCATGCCGTGAACGGCTGCGGCACGATACCGAGCAAGGCATAACCATCGGCCTTGCCGACCGAGTCGGTGCGCAGCGAGCGAAAATTGTCGAGCGAGAACGGCTTGCCAGGCAGCCACCCGGCGACCTGCGCCTGCAGACGGCCGAGGCTGTCGGGCAACGGAATGACCGGTGTCTTCAAATCGGCGGCATCGCGAATCTTGCGCACGATGTCGCCCAGGCTCAGCACTTCGGGGCCATAAAGTTCGAAGGTTTGGCGCTGGCCCAGCGAATCGCTGGCAATGCAGCGGGCCATGGCCTCGACCACATCGCCGACCCAGGTCGGCGCCATCCTTGAGCTGGCGCGAGCGAGCGGCAGCGCCGGCATGGCTCGCAGCAGGCTGGCGAAGCGACTGACCAGTCCATCCCCCGCACCGAAAATGACGCTGGGCTGGTAGATCGTCCAGCTCAGCGCGGACGCCTTCACCAGTGCCTCCGCCTCGCCGCGGGTCTTCAGGTACTGCGACAGGCCCTGGCCAGCCTTCAGCGAACTCATCTGGTGCAGGCGATCGACACCCGTCGCCGCACAAGCGGCAAGCAATCGGCGGGTCAGTTCCACATGCGCGCCTTCGAAGGTATGTCGACCGGTCGCGTTGAGGATGCCGACCAGATTGATGACCGCGTCGGCACCGGCCAGGTGCTTTTGCAGGGCGTCGTCGTTGTAGACGTCGGCGCTGCGCACGCTTACGCCTGGCAGCACACCCAACTCGCGATGCTGTTCACGATTGCGGCTGAGCAGCACGATGCGATGACCGTCCCGGACCAGGCGTGGTACCAGGTGACTGCCGACGAATCCGGTGCCGCCGAGTATCACGAGCTGCCTGACGGTCATGTGGAGTGCTCCCCGAAGAAATCCGTGGTCACGGCGAGGCGCTGCCGAGTGTGGAGCTGGCTGGTGCCGGTTTGGGCGATGTGGTGGCGGGACAGCTGATCACGCGACGCGTGGTGCTGTCGCTCGGCAGCGTATATGGCTGATTGATCGGGCCCATGCGCACGTCGAGCGGCACCACTGAGCCATGCAGGCGCCAGTCGTAGATCACGCTGAAAGCCATCACCCGTGCCACGTATTCGCGGGTTTCCTTGAACGGGATGGTGGCCACGAACAGGTCCGGGGCGAGCGTGCCGCGAGCGGCCAGCCACTGGTCGACCCGGTTCGGGCCGGCGTTGTAGGCAGCGCTGGCCAGCCACGGCGAGCCGCTGAACCGCTGCGCCATCTGCGCCAGGTAGCGGGTGCCCAGGGCAATGTTGACGGAGGGGTCGTACAAGGTGTCGCCGCCGCCCCAGTTGAGGCCGTTGCGCCGGGCGACCAGGGCGGCGGTGGCTGGCACCAGTTGCATCAGTCCCCGTGCATCGGCACCGGAGTGGGCGTCGCTCATCCAGGCGCTTTCGGCGCGCAGGATGCCGTAGGCCCAGGCCGGCTCGATGCCAGCCTGTTCGGCTTGCGGCACCAGCCCGTCCTGACTGGCCAGTGGAAAACGAAGGTCATACAGCCGCAGCGCATCGCCACTGCTCAGCGCAAAGACGGCGCGGTCATACCAGCCGCGCTGGTTGGCGAGTTGGGCCGCGACCTCCATGGTGGCGTGATCGGAGCCTTGCAGCGCCCGCGCCCATTCACGCCGCGCCAGTCGCGGCAGGTCGACGGCGTACAGCTCGAATGCACGCAGCAAGCCGGCCCGCGTGAGCAGTTCCTGTTCGCGCTGGCTGTCGTCGCTCAGGCTCAACGGACAGATGGCATAGGGCTGATGGACCTGGTCGGCGGCGAGGAAGCCGAAGAAGGTGGCCTTGCTCGCCTGGCTGGCGAACAGCTGCCGCGCCTGCTCGGCATGGCCGGTTTCTGCCAAGCCACGGGCGCGGAAGTATTGCCACTCTTCATCGTGCTGCTGATCGGCGGACATGGCGTCGATCGCGTCCAGCACGGCCGGCCAGTCCTGTCGCGCCAGCGCGACGCGCGCGCGCCACTCGCGCGTGCTGTCGCTCTGCGCCCCGGGCGGCAGCGCGATCAGTCGCGCCAGCGAGTCATCCTCGAAATCAGTGGCATGGAACAGGGCCAGCGCATGCAGGATCTGGTCACGTTGCGACTGACTGAGATTGAAGCGCGACTGCAATTGCGCCCACGCGGCATCGGCGCTGCTGGACTGACGCCGCGCCAAACGGGTCAACGCCAGCGTGACCGCCTGTCGGTTGCGCACCGTGTCGGGCCAGTTGGCGGCCGCGGCCAGTGCACCGGCGGGATCGCTCAGTGCCTGCGCCAGCTGAAGCGCAGTTGCCTGGTCGATGCCCGGCAGCCAGCCGGCGAGGCTGGTGATGGTGCCGGCCTGGCCCGCGTCGGCGGCGCGGTCGATGCGGGTCCACAGCCGCGCGCTGGTCAGCAAACCCTGGTCGTGCGCCGCACTGAGCACCGGGTCGCACGCGCCGGGCAGGTTGGCCCGGGTCCACAAGGTGGCCAGATCGCTGTCGAAATCAAGGCCGCCGCCGCTCGCCAGTTTTGCCTGCAGCGCATCACAGCTCAGGGCGTCGCCCAAGCCGGGTTGATACAGCGACATGAAACCGGCCCAGTCCTGCCGGCGGGCGAGCTCCAGCAGGAAGGCGCGGCGCAGGTCGGCAGCGGGAATCCAGTCGGGGTATTGCTTGATGTATGAGGTCACCGAGGCGAGGTCGGTTTGCTGGATGTCGTGTTCCAGCGCAGCCTCTTGCAGGTACGGATACAACGGATAGTCGTGCAGTCCGCTGGCCAGCGCACGCCAGCCATCACCACCTTGCTGGGCGGCGGCATAAGCCTGCTTGAATGCTTCGCGCTGGTTGGCGGATGGCTCTGGGCCCTGGGCGTGGGCGACGCCGGCCAGACAGGTCATGGCCAGCGCCAGCCAGCTCAAGCGGACGCGCCGCAGTGGGGCGGAAACGAACATGTGAACTCCTGCGTTGTGTCTGCGCGCAGTGTAGTGGATGGCTCGCTGCAGCTTGTCGAGATGGGATGAGTGTCGGCGCAGCCCTGTTAAGCTGGCACGCTGATTCCCACGCATCCACGGTACCCGCATGTCGTCAGCCCACACGCCTGTTCCTTGCCGAGAGGAGTTGGCGTGGCTGGTGCTTGTATTGCTCGCCGTGGCAGGGGCGAGTTGGTGGTGGGCGATTGGCCGGCCGGTGAGCATGCCGGATGCACCGTCGGCGCGGATTGCCTGCGTGTCGTATGCGCCATTCCGCAAAGCTGGCGAAACGCCACTGGATCCGAACGCCTTCATCAGCCCCGAACGCATCGACGAAGATTTGAGCTCGCTGTCGCAGCGTTTCGATTGCGTGCGCACCTATTCGCAGGGACAGGGCCTGAGCGCCGTGCCGCAGATCGCCGCCCGCCACGGCATGAAGGTCTTGCTCGGCATCTGGCTGGGTGGCGATCGCAAGGTCAATGCCGAGCAGGTAAAACTGGGCATCGCCACGGCGCAACGTTATCCGCAAGTGGTGCGCGGCGTGATCGTCGGCAACGAGGTGCTGCTGCGCGGCGATCAGTCCCCGGCGCAATTGATCGGCTATCTGCGTCAGGTGCGCGCGGCGGTGACCGAGCCGGTGACCTATGCCGATGTGTGGGAGTTCTGGCTGCGTCATCCCGAGCTGGCCGACTCGGTCGATTACCTCACCATCCATATCCTGCCGTACTGGGAAGACACGCCGGTGTCGCCCGAGCGCGCCGTGCAGCATGTGGCCAAGGTGTACGCCAAGGTGCAGCGCGCGTTTCCGGGACGGCGGGTGATGATCGGCGAAACCGGCTGGCCCAGTGCCGGGCGACCGCGCCAGGCCGCCAGCGCCAGCATCGTCAACGAGGCACGCTACCTGCGGGAGTTTCTCGCTTACGCTGCCAGGGTCAATATGCCCTACAACGTGATCGAGGCGTTCGATCAGCCGTGGAAACGCGCGCAGGAAGGCACTGCCGGCGGTTACTGGGGCATCTTCGATGCACATGCGCGGCCGAAGTTTCCGATGCAGGGGCCGGTGGTCGAGGATCCTCGCTGGTGGATTGGCTGGCTGGCCGGCGCGGCGGCGGGAGGGCTGTTTCTGCTGGTCGGCGCGTGGCGCCGTCGCTGGCGCGGGTGGCGTGGCTGGGCCGCGCTGGGGCTGGCCGGTATCGCCAGCGGATGTGCGCTGGCCTGGCAATACCGGCAGATGCTGTTCGCCTGTCGCGATACGTGGGAGTGGACGATATCGCTGGGCGCCTGCGTGCTGGCGCTGATCACCGCGCTGCGGCTGGCGCACTGGATCGCGGCGCGCCTCGCCGGTCAGACGATGCCTTCCGCGCCGGCGGCAGGGTGGCGGATGGGCTGGCTGTTCGGCTTGATGTACTACGGCTTGCTGCTGGTGTTTGATGGCCGCTATCGCGACTTTCCGCTGGGTTTGTTCTGGCTGCCCTGCGCCGGCTTCGCCCTGCTGGCGTGGTTATCCGATGCGCGCGCCGTGCTGATGCCGCGACTGGAAGAGCGCTTTCTGGCGGCGTGGTTGCCGCTGCTGGGGCTGGTCGTGTTGATGCAGGAAGCGTGGCTGACGCCGGTGGCGTGGCTATGGCTGGGCCTGAACCTGTTGCTGGCGCTGCCGGTGCTGCTCCGCTGGCACGCGGCGCGCATCGGCCTGCAGTCGCAGCAGGCGCAGGCAACTCAGTAGCAGGGCCAGCGCACCGGGCTCGACGCAATACAATTGCAGGGCGAACGCCCCCAGGGCGGTGCCGAGCCAGGCTAGTGCCTGCCGTCGCGAAAGCATCGCGGCGGCGGCCGCCAGCAGCGCAACGACGCCGTAGATCTGATGCAGAAAGCCGAACACCAGCCATGCGCGCCACTGGCACCACCATGGTGCCAGGCGCTCGCTGCACAGCTCGCCGATCGCGCTGGATTCGATCAGCCCGAAGCGCAACGCCAGCGTGACCAGGCCCACCGCCAGCAGCAGCAACCACGGCAGTGCCAGTCGCCACGTGCGCGTCATCGCTGCCGCTGCCCGGAAGGCTTGCCGCCGACGTGCGCAGGCAGGCGGATCTCGGCCGCCAGTGGCAGGTGGTCGGAGAACGCCTGCGGCAGCGCCCACACCTTGTCCAGCTGCACGGCAGGCGAGGTGAGGATGTGATCCAGCGCTCGCCGCGGCTTCCAGCTGGGAAAGGTCAGCGTGGATTGCGCCGGCGGCTGCAGGCTGCACTTGCCGAAAAGCTGGCGCATCTCGACGCTGTCCGGCTCGGTATTGAGGTCGCCCATCAACACGGCATGGGGGAAATCCTGCAGCAACTCGGCGATGAAGCCGAGCTGGCGCGCACGCGCCGGGGCGCTCAGCGACAGGTGCGCGATCATCACGGCCAGCGCGCTGTCGCCTTCGCCGAACTGGGCCAGCAGGGCGCCGCGGCCGGGGATTCGGCTGGGCAGCGGATAGTCCACCACCGAATGGGGCTCCAGGCGGCTGATCAGCCCGTTCGCCGAATGCGCCAGTTTGGCCATCGGACGGTTCGGTTGATGGCTCCAGAAAGGCATTCGCGCCGTTTCGGCGAGGTAGCGGGTCTGGTTTAGAAAACCCGAGCGCAGGCTGCCGGCATCGGCTTCCTGCAGCCCGATCACGTCAAACTGCGGCAGTACCTCGGCCAGCCGGTCGAGGTTGTCCATCTTGCTGCGCCCGGGCAGCACGGCGCTGAGGCTGCGGGTAACGTATTCGCTGTAGCGCTGCACGCTGCCGCCGGCCAGGATGTTGCAGCTAAGCAGGCGCAGCCGGCGCTCGGCAGGGGCGGGTGTTGGAGAAAGGGGCGCGGCGCGGTTCATCGCAAGACACTGCAGGAGAGGGGATTGTCGGCGCCTGCTTGCTGGCGTCGGTCAGGGCGCCAAGCATGATCCAGCAGATGTGAATGCTGCGCCAGTCGCGACGCCAATCCGCCGCGACTGGCGATGACCTACTTGCCGGTGAGCTCGCGCTTGGCCAGCCACAGTGCCACGGCCACCATTTCCTCGTGCGAGTGAACGGTTGCCACGCGGTATTTGCCGTCGACCACCAGGGTGGGGGTGCCGTCGACCTGCCACTTGCGGATCAGGTCCAGGTCGCGCTTCATCTTGTCGGTGGTTTTCTTCGAGCTGGCGATGCTCATGAACTGGGCGCGGTCAACGCCCTCGCGGGCGTAGAAATCGCCCAACTCATTCAGCGTATTGATCGGATAGTGATCGGCAAACTTGGCGGCGAACAGGGCCAGGTGCGTTTTGTCCACTGCGCCAAGCTGCTTGGCGGCGTAGTAGGCGCGGGCGAACGGCAGCCATTCCTCGCTGAACGGCGCCGGCATCAACTTGAACTCCACGCCGGGCGGAAGCTCCTTGCGCAATTTCTCGGCTTCGGGCGCGAACTGCGCGCAGTGGATGCAGCCGTAGGAGAACACCTCGACGATTTCCACCTTGCCGCTGCTGCTGTAGCGCTGGTAGGGCGCGGGCAACGTCACATACTCGACGCCATCGGTATAGGGCGCCGCTGGGCTGGGCTGGGCCGTGCATGCGCTGGCCAGCAGCAGGCTACCAACAAGGACGAGGAATGGCAGGCGGATGTATCGCTTGAGCATGGTGCTGTTCTCTTGGCAGGGCGGGCGCGGGGACAGCGGAGGGTCGGGTCAACCGAACCGGCTTACTTGCCGGCGGCTTCCTTCGCCACCAGCCACTGGGTCAGTTCGATTGCCTGCGCGTAGCCGCCGGCCGAGGTCGGGTCAAAGCGGTATTTGCCGTTGACGACCATGGATGGGGTGCCTTCCACGCCATAGGCCTTGACCAGGTCGTCCGCACGTTTCATCTGGGTGTTGACCGCAAACGAATTGGCGATGCCGACGAATTCCTTCGGGTCGGCGCCGTACTTGGCGTAGAACGTGGCAAAGTCGTCGATCGTCGGCCAGGCTTCCTTCGGCTTGAGGCCGTTGCCCTTGAGGTTGTAGGTAGCCAGTTCGCCGGTTTTCCAGGTGGCGTCGAACACCGCGTCCTGGGTCTTGTCGACCAGGCCCAGCACCTGCGCGGTGTAGAACGCGCGCTGGTATACCGGCCAGTTTTCGTCGGGACGGAACGCGGCCGGCAGATAGTTCATCACGGCGCCGGCAGGCAGGCTCCTGGCGATCTGGTCGACGGTGGCGTGGAACGCGTTGCAGGCCGGGCAACCGTAGGAGAACACCTCGGTCACCTCGATCTTGCCCGGGTGGCTGGTCGGCTGCGCCGGATCGATGATGAAGTAGTTCTTGCCGGCAACCCACTTGCCGGTGTCAACGAACGGCGCCGCAGGTGCTGCGGCGTTCTGAGCCGGTGCGGCGGCCGTGCTGGCCGGGGCGCTGGAGGCTGCCGTGCTGGCACTGGCCGGGACCGTGCTGCTGGTTGCCGGGGCGGTGGCGCTGGTCGTTGCTGCTGCGGGCAGCTGGACAGCTTCGCCACTGTTGCTGTCATGACTGCAGCCGGCAAGGGCGAGCAGGGCGGCGCACAGGAACGGCAAACGCTTCAACATGGCAAACCTCGAATCGGTGGGACATGGAACCGACGGCGCCGACCCGGTGGTCGGCGCGTGGTTGATCAGGGGGTGGCGGCGGCCTGCGGCTCGGCGCTGTGCAGGCCCTCGATATAGCTGGCGACGGCAGCGATATCGTCGGCATCGAGCTTCCTGGCGATCGCCGGCATGATCTGCGAGTGCGCATCGTCACCCCAAGTGGTGCCATCGTGCCAGGCTTTCAGGGTCGCTTCGACGTATTGCGCGTGCTGACTGGTCAGCTGCGGGTACATGGCGCCGGGGTTGCCTCGGCCGTCGATACTGTGGCAGGCCATGCAGGCCGGCACGCCTTGGGTAGGGTCGCCCTGGCGGAACAGCGTCTGGCCGCGCTCGACCAGTGCCTGGTCGGCCACGCCCGGCAACGGCGTCTTGCTTGCGAAGTACGCGGCGACGTCGCGCATGTCCTGGGTGGACAACGGTGTGGCCATGCCCAGCATGATCGGGTTCTGCCGCTTGCCCGATTTGAAATTGGTCAGCTGGCGAACGATGTATTGCGCGCTCTGGCCAGCAAGCTTCGGAAACTGTGGAGCGACGGAATTGCCATCCACGCCATGACAGGCGCCGCAGGCGGCCGCCTTGGCCTGGCCGGCAGTGGCGTCACCGGGCTTGAGAGCTGCTTCGGCGGTGGCGGCTGGTGCGGCGGCGACCGCCGCAGCAGCCGGCGGGTTTGCCGTGCTGGCCGTTGCGGGAGTGGCAACTGCCGGCGGGCTGTTCTGGGCCATCACCGCGCCGGCAGACAGTGCAAACACGAGGGTCAAGGCGGTGCCGAAAACAGCAGGCCGAAAACCAGCGGAGCGAAAACTCATACACTTGACTCCCGAGTGACTTGCAACAACTGCCCTGATCGCAGCCACGATGCCTGCGGTGGGCAGAAACCGAAGAATTATCCCGTGCCATCCTACCTTGGTCAAACCATTCCCATGTCAAACCCATTGCAAGGCGCGCAGTTCATGCTCGCCGCCCATCGCATCAGCCAGCTTCCCGCCGATCAGGGCGCCGAAGTAGCTTTTGCCGGCCGTTCCAATGCCGGCAAATCCAGTGCCCTGAACGCGTTGACCAATCACAAGGGTCTGGCGCGTACCTCCAAGACCCCCGGCCGCACTCAGCAGATGGTCGCCTTCAGCCTGCCGACCGCTGCCGCCGAGGCGCAAGCAGGGTCACTCCAGCGGCTGATCGACCTGCCCGGTTATGGCTATGCCAAGGTGCCGCTGGAGATGCGCGAGCACTGGAAGCTGGAAATTGACGCCTACCTCAACCAGCGCCGCAGCTTGCGCGGGCTGGTGTTGATTGTCGATATCCGTCATCCGCTGAAGGAATTCGATCGCCAGATGCTGGAGTTCTGCTTCGCCACGCAGCTGCCTTGCCATCTGCTGCTGACCAAGGCCGACAAGTTGTCTCGCGGCCAGGCGACCCAGGCACTGGCCACGCTGCGCAGGCAGTTCGCTGCCGAGGGGCTGCATGCCACTGCGCAGGTGTTTTCCTCCTCCGCCGGCACCGGCGTGGACGAGGGTCGTGCGGCGGTGATGACCCTGATGCAGCAGCCGCGTGAGGGTTCGCACCAAACCCGCGAGCGCTGATCACGGCACAACTGCAGGAACCCACTGGCGGGCGATGCTGTTTCTTTCATTGAAGGCATCGCCCGCCAGCGGGCGTTGCCATCCGGTACCTTGAAGCGGCTGCCGTAGCAGTCAGCCGTTCACCAATGACATGAACACGGCGCACAGCGCCTGCATGCCCGCACGATCTTCTTCGTCGAAGCGGTCGGTGACCGGGCTGTCGACATCCCATACGCCAAGCAGCGAACCGTCGGCCTTGATCAGTGGCACCACGATTTCCGACTGCGAAGCGGCGTCGCAGGCGATGTGGCCGGCGAACGCGTGCACGTCGCGCACCAGTTGGGTTTCACGGCTTTGCGCGGCGGTACCGCAGACGCCGCGGCCGAGCGCGATGCGGATGCAGGCGGGTTTGCCCTGAAACGGGCCGACCACCAGCTCGGTGCCGTCGAACAGATAAAACCCCGCCCAGTTCACTTCCGCCAGGCTGTGATAGACCAGTGCGCTGAAGTTGGCCGCATTGGCGATCAGGTCGCGCTCGCCGGCGAGCAGGCCGCGCGCCTGTTGTTCCAGCTCGGCGTAGTGTTCGCGTTTGCTGGCGTAGGTCTGGGGCTGAAGGTCGAACATGGATGGTCCCGGCACAAAAGAACCTATTATGCGCCCAGCCCGCGCCACGGCTGCCCCGATCGAGGGCTTGCCGTGCGGTGTCGAGTCTGCTGAAAAGCCACCCATCGGAATCCCGCCTTGTCTCAGCCCGCTCGCGCCGTGTTCATCACTGGAACCGATACCGGCATCGGTAAAACCCATGCCGCCTGCACCCTGCTGCACGCCCTGCGCGCGGCCGGCTACCACGCAGGCGGCATGAAGCCGGTAGCCAGCGGCTGCGTCGCTACTGCCGAGGGACTGCGCAACGACGATGCGTTGGCCCTGCAGGCGGCCAGCAGTGCGCCATCGCCGTATGCATGGGTCAATCCCGTGGCCTTGAGCGAGCCGCTTTCTCCACATCTGGCTGCGGCACAGGCCGGCGTCACCATCAGCCTGCCGCCGCTGCGGGCGGCCTTTGAGCAATTGGGCGCGCGGTACCAATGGGTCGTGGTGGAAGGCGTGGGCGGCTGGATGGTGCCGCTGGCACCGGGACTGCTGGCGGCTGACCTGGCGCGGCAATGGCAGTTGCCGGTGATCTTGGTGGTCGGGCTGCGGCTGGGCTGCATCAACCACGCCTTGCTCAGCGCGCGCGCGATCATCGCCGACGGCTGCCCGTTGCTGGGCTGGATCGGCAACCACATCGATCCGGCGATGCTGGCCGTGGACGAGAACATTGCCACTCTGCGCGAACTGCTGCCGGCACCGTGCCTGGGCCTGTTGCCGCATGGCGAGCCGCCGATGCAGGCGGCCGCGCGGTTGGCGGCGGCGGTCAGCGCATTCGGATGAGTTTCACATCGGACGTGTTGCCATAGGCGTCAAACCCCGACCCAGGAGGCCGCATGACTCGCCATCGCTACTACCTTTCCATTGCCGATCTGGCTCATGCCCGTGGCGAGGATCCACGCTTCGCCTGGGAAGGCGTTGCCCCCGACGATTTTGCCGCGGTATTGCAGGGGGCACTTCGCGATGAGGGCCTGTTTCAGCGCTGGCGCGCGGCGCAGCCTGATCCCGATGCAGTCGACGATACGCTGGCCGCGGTCGATCCGGACGCGCAGGTGTTGGCACGGGTCGCCGATCTGCACACCGACGTGGAACTCGCCACCAGCCTGCCGATGAGCGTGGTGCGGCACCGGCTGTATCTGCTGATAGGAGCAGCCTGGCAACTGCGCGACATGCGCGCCGCTTGAGCAAGCGTGTTCCTCATCGCTGCCTTGAGTTCGCTGCTTTGCAGCATGTGACCGGTGTTTGGAAACTGCCCGCGGTGTCAGTACAGTCGGCGCCCAAGACTCTCCGTGTCCGGCAACGGACCGCACTACCTTGGGAAACCCGAATGCTCCGTCTTCGTTTGATCGTGATCGCCACCTCGGTGGCCCTTGCCGCCTGTTCGCAACCGCCGCAAGGCGCCTCCTCTTCCCCGGCCAAGACCGCTTCGGTGGCCACCGCCAGCACCGCCGCCATGACCGCTACTCCCATGACCAGCAACCCGTTCTTCCAGCCCAGCACGCTGCCGTTCCAGGCGCCGCCGTTCGACAAGATCACCGATGCGGACTACCAGCCGGCGATCGATGAGGGCATGAAGCAGCAGATGGTGGAGATCGAGAAGATCGCCGATAGCGCGGAAGCGCCGACCTTCGACAACACCTACGTGGCGATGGAGAAATCCGGTGTCATGCTCAACCGGGTGATGATGGTGTTCGGTGCCGTCACCGCCGCCAACACCGACGACGCGCTGCAGAAGGTGCAGGAAGAAGAGGCGCCGAAACTGGCCGCGCACCGCGACGCGATCTATCTCAACAGCAAGCTGTTCCAGCGCGTCGAGGCCGTCTACAACCAGCGCGACACGCTCAAGCTCGATCCGGAGTCGGAGCGTCTGGTCGAGGTGGTCTACAAGAATTTCGTGCATGCCGGCGCCAAGCTGTCGGATGCCGACAAGGCCAGGCTGAAGGATCTGAACAAGCAGGAATCCACCCTCAGCACCGCGTTCACCAACACGCTGCTGGCGGCGACCAAGGCCGCCGCGCCGGTGTTCGATGACAAGAGCAAGCTGGCCGGGCTGAGCGATGCCGAGCTCGCCGCCGCGGCTCAGGCCGGCAAGGATCGCAAGCTCGACGGCAAGTACGTGCTGACCCTGCAGAACACCTCCCAGCAGCCCGAGCTGCAGGACCTGAGCGATCGCGACACCCGCCAGAAACTGTTCGAAGCGTCATGGAACCGCGCCGAACGGGGTGATGCCAACGACACCCGCAAGACCATCGAGCAACTGGCGCAGATCCGCGCCGAACAGGCCAAGCTGCTCGGCTTCCCGAACTATGCGGCGTGGAAGCTGGACGATCAGATGGCCAAGACGCCGGAAACGGCGATGAATTTCATGGACAAGCTCGCTCCCGCGGCGGTGGCCCGCGCCAAGCGCGAGGCGGCCGACATCCAGGCGCAGATCGACAAGGACCAGAAGGCGCTCAAGCAGCCCAGCTTCAAGCTGCAGCCGTGGGACTGGAACTACTACGCCGAGCAGGTGCGCAAGGCCAAATACGACCTCGATGAGAGCCAGATCAAGCCGTACTTCGAGCTCGACAACGTGCTGCAGAACGGTGTGTTCTATGCCGCCAACCAGCTGTACGGGCTCACCTTCAAGGAGCGCAAGGACATCCCGGTGTACCAGCCGGACGTGCGCGTGTTCGAAGTGTTCGACAAGGACGGCAAGTCGCTGGCGCTGTTCTATTGCGACTACTTCAAGCGTGACAACAAGGGCGGTGGCGCCTGGATGGACAACTTCGTCGGCCAGTCCAGGCTGCTTGGCACCAAGCCGGTGATCTACAACGTGGCCAATTTCAGCAAGCCCGCCGCGGGCCAGCCGGCGCTGTTGTCGTTCGACGACGTGATTACCATGTTCCACGAGTTCGGCCATGCGCTGCACGGCATGTTCGCCGACGAGCAATATCCGACCCTGTCCGGCACCAATACGGCGCGCGACTTCGTCGAGTTCCCGTCGCAGTTCAACGAGCACTGGGCGAGCGATCCGAAGGTATTCGCCAACTACGCAAAGAACGCCAAGGGCGAGCCGATGCCGAAGGCCCTGGTCGACAAGATGAAGAAGGCCAGCATGTTCAACAAGGGCTACGACATGACCGAGCTGGTCGGTGCCGCCATGCTCGACATGAACTGGCACATGCTCGGTGCCGATGCCCCGCTGCAGGATGCCGACACCTTCGAGGCGGCGTCACTGAAGAAGGATGGTGTGGATCTCAGCTATGTACCGCCACGCTATCGCTCCAGCTACTTCCAGCACATCTGGGGCAACGGCTACGCGGCCGGTTATTACGCCTACCTGTGGACCGAGATGCTGGCTGATGACGCGTTCGTCGGGTTCAAGGAACACGGCGGTCTGACCCGCGCGAACGGCGATCGCTTCCGCAGCATGATCCTGTCGCGTGGCAACACCGAAGTGCTCGCCAAGATGTACAAGGACTGGCGTGGCAAGGATCCGAGCATCGAGCCGATGCTGGAGAATCGCGGGCTGAAGGAAGCGCCGAAGAAATAAGTCGTTCGGTTCGACCGTACGATGAAGTGAACAGAAGGCCCGCCTTGTGCGGGCCTTCTGTTGTCTGGGGCGCGAGGAATGTTCGGCAGAGTCGGTGCTGGTATCGCTGGCGTGGAATAATCCTCGCTTGTCGACGGGAGCGCAGTGCGCGTGGATAGCCATCATTTCTTGCAGACCGCGGTGGTCTTCCTGCTCGCCACGGTCATTGCGGTGCCGTTGTCCAAGCGATTCCGGCTGGGTGCCGTGCTTGGCTATCTGCTGGCCGGGGTGGTGATCGGGCCGCAATTGCTGGGCCTGATCAGCGACACCGAGGGCGTGGCCACGATCTCCGAGTTCGGCGTGGTGCTGATGCTGTTCGTGATCGGCCTGGAGCTCTCACCACAGCGATTGTGGGTGATGCGCCGCTCGGTGTTCGGCACCGGCTTGCTGCAGGTGCTGGCCAGTACGCTGGCGATCGCGGCGGCGGCCTATTTCCTGTTCGGGTTGACCGGCAAGGCGGCGGCCATCGTGGGCGGTAGCCTGGCGCTGTCCTCGACCGCGTTCGGCCTGCAGATACTGGCCGAGCGCAAGGAGGCCGGCTCGGCTTACGGACGGCAGGTGTTCTCGATCCTGCTGTTCCAGGATCTGGCGGCCATTCCATTGATTGCCGCGGTGCCGCTGCTGGCTTCGTCGACGGCCAAGCACTTTGACCTGTTCGGTGTGCTGCGCACGGTGGCGGTGATCCTGGCCGTGGTGATCGGTGGTCGTTATCTGCTGCGACCTGTATTTCGCTTCGTGGCCAAGGCGGACTCGACTGAAGTGTTCACTGCCACGGCCCTGCTGGTGGTGACCGGGGTGGCATGGTTGATGGAGCTGGCCGGGGTATCGGCCACCCTGGGTGCGTTCCTCGCCGGCATGCTGCTGGCCGATTCGGAATACCGGCACGAGCTGGAATCGAATATCGAGCCATTCAAGGGACTGCTGCTGGGGCTGTTCTTCATCAGTGTGGGCATGTCGATGGATGTCTCGCTGCTGCTGAACCAGCCGTTGTTGATCTTCGGCCTGGTAGGCGCGCTGCTGCTGCTGAAGAGCCTGTTGCTGTGGCCGCTGGGTCGCCTGCTGGGCGGGCTCAATCGTTCCGACACACTACGTCTGGTGGTGTTGCTGGCCTGCGGTGGCGAGTTCGCCTTCGTCGTGTTGCGGCAGGCCGCTGAGCAGCAATTGATCAGCATGGGCCAGCGCGATGCGCTGGTGCTGGCGATCACTCTGACCATGGCGCTGACCCCGCTGCTGGTGGTGTTGGCGGCCAAGGCACTGAACGTGCACCCGCGCAAGCCAGTACGCGAATTCGACAGCATCGACGCCGATGCGCCGCGGGTGATCATCGCCGGCTTTGGCCGGGTCGGGCAGATCATTGCGCGGGTACTGCGTGCGCAGGGGATTCCGTTCGTGGCGCTGGAGCACTCGGCCGACCAGGTGGACGCTTCGCGCCGCTTCGGTACGGTCAACCTGTTTTTCGGCGACCCGGCGCGGCCGGAATTGCTGCGTGCGGCGCAGGCCGCCACGGCCGAGGTGTTCGTGCTTGCCACCGACGATCCGGAAGCCAACCTGCGCACGGCACGGCTGGTGAAGCGGCAATATCCGCACCTGAAGATCATCGCTCGCGCCCGCAATCGCCAGCATGTCTTCCGGCTGATGGATCTGGGTGTCGATGACCCGGTGCGCGAGACGTTCCATTCCAGTTTGAAGATGACGCGCAAGACAC
Organism: Rhodanobacter sp.; assembly: GCA_041663105.1. Taxonomy (GTDB): domain Bacteria; phylum Pseudomonadota; class Gammaproteobacteria; order Xanthomonadales; family Rhodanobacteraceae; genus Rhodanobacter. The sequence goes on along the minus strand of JBAZRB010000002.1, from coordinate 193,671 downwards.
TGGAGGCGCTTGGCCTGTCACATGAGCTGGCGGTCGACCGGGTGGAGCGTTTCCGCCGTCACGACGAGGATCTGCTGCAAAAGCAGGCGCTGGTCTACGACGACGAAACCAAGCTGATCCAGAGTACCCGTGACGCGTTGCTCGACCTGCAACAATTATTCGATGCGGACGCGGAGCCGGGGGCCGAACGTGCACGCAAGCGTGACGTGGAGGTGCCGTTGTCGGGGATGGACTAGGCGTGCGATCCTGACGCCAGGCCGTACGACGCCCTGCGGGGACAGGCAAGATGGCGCGTCAATCGGCAATCCTGGTGAAAGGAAACAGGATCACAAAACGCGGTTGATCACTTCGTCTGCAAGGCGTCCGTTGCCATCATGGTTTCCACGCATAATCCGGTAGTGATTCGTTTTGGCCGTGTCGGCGACACGGTTCTGCTGCAGCCATTTCTCGAGAAATTGCATCGGCGATATGGCCGGCCCTGCGACCTCCTGGCGTTGGGCGATTGGCCACCCTTGCTGTTTTCGGCGCAGCCGGAGGTGGCGGCCTTCATTCCCCTGAAGCATCAGAATGGCGCCCTGTGGCTGCAGCCACGGCGCCTGCGGGCGACGCTTGCCCTGCGGGCGCGTCGTGAGGCCCCGTTCTACATCTGCGAACCCGAGTATCGGGCGCGCACCAAGATCCGACCCATGCTGGCGCTGGCGGGCGTATCGCCGGAGCATTGCAGCTTTATCGAGGACATCGAGTCGATCGACGATGAGCACTGGGTCGACTGGCTGGGGCGCTTTGCGGATGTAACGCCGGCGGCCTTTGCCGGCATGCCGGCGGCACCGCCGAGTACCGGCCTGCCCGCCCCGCGCCTGCGGGTGAGTCCAGCCGAGCAGGCGGATGCGGTGGCCTGGCTGCAGGCGCAGGGCATCACCGATCGCCCGCTGGTACTGCTGCAACCGGCCAACAAGCGCACCATGCGCTGGAATGGCATACGCAAGGCGGATGACGACGACAAGTCGTGGCCCGTCGAGCACTGGGCGGCCGTGGCGCGGGCGATTGCCGCGGATTTGCCACAGGCGCACGTATTGTTCTGTGGCGCGGCGGCGGAGGCGCGCTACCTCGAGACGATCTTGGCGGCTACCGCCGGGGCGTCGCCGCGTATTGCCGCGGCGGCGATGCCGCTTGGCCGTCTGAAAGCCCTGCTGGCGCGTGCTCACAGCATGGTGTCGGTGGATACCGGTCCGGCGCATCTGGCCGCGGCGGTCGGTTGTCCGCTGGTGGTGCTGATGGGCGCCAGGTCACCGCAGATGTGGAAGCCGCGGAGCGCCAGCGGCAGTACCGTGGCCTTGCTGGGTGGCTTGCCCAAGGTGCACCGGGTCGACGAATTGGACCGTGGGTCCGTGATCGAGGCGTGGCGTGCCTTGCCGCTACGCGCTATGCCGCAACCTGTGGTCGGGGCATAGCGCGTAGCGTTTATTCCGCAGGCTGGGACGGCTGGCGCAGGGTCTGGCGCACGCTCGGAATCGCGCTGCTGCGTGCGGCCAGTTCGTGCGCAATATCGACGAAGCCCAGCTGCCTTGCCACGTCGGCGGCGGTGCGACCGAATGCATCGGCGGCATGGCGATCAGCTCCGCGCGACAACAACACCCGCGCCGGTGGCAGCAGGGCATGCATGGCGCAGGCGTGCATGGCGGTGACGCCACGCTGATCGGCGTGGCCGACGTTGGCGCCGGCATCGAGCAGCAGCGGAACCAGCGCACCGATATGGGTGGCATCGCCGCCGCTGCCTGGTGGCAGATGCGCGCCGAGCAGCAGCAGCAGGGGTGTCTTGCCTTCGCGATCGGCCTGGTTGATGTTGGCGCCGCGTTTGAGCAAACCATCGAACTGGCGCCGCGCGCGCAGGCTGTCGTTGTTTTCGAAGCCGAATTGCGCGGCGGCATGCAGCGCGCTGCGGCCGCTGTCATCGACCGCGTTGACATCGGCACCGCCATCGAGCAACAGCTCGGCGATGTCCGGGTAGCCCATCGCGGCGGCCACCATCAGCGCGGTGGCGTCGTGCGGCAGGCGCTGGTCAACCGCCACATGGTGTTGCAGCAGCAGGGCGACCAGCGCCTCGCGTCGTGCCGCTACTGCGGCGGCCAACGGGGTCACGCCGCTGCGCGCGGCCAGGGTGGCGTCGGCGCCGGCTTCAAGCAGGGCGGCGGCCACGTCGCGGTGACCGGCGCCGCAGGCATGCACCAGGGCCGAGGCGCCTTGCTCGTCCTGGGTGTCGACGGTGAAGCCGAGTTCGAGCAGACGCTGGACGGTGGCCAGGGCGCCAGCGGCCGCGGCGGCAGGCAGATCGGTGGCGCGCAACGGGCGCTGCGGCCGGGACCAGTCGCGCCAGTTCAGCCAGCGCTCTACCGCCGGATGCTCCAGCGCCAGCCCCAGCGGGGTTTCACCATTGGCGTCGGCGGCTTCGGGGTTGGCTCCGTGGGCGATCAGCTCGCGCACCAGCGGCAACGCCTCGGCACCATGTTCCAGCGCGGCGAACAACGGCGTGCGGTTGTCGCGGTCGCGCGTGTTGGGATCGCAGCCGCGCGCGAGCAGTGCCTGCAGCAGGCCAAGTTGCGCGTTCGCCACAGCAAGGTGCAGTGGCGTGCGCCCGCGCGCGTCCGGCCCGAACGGGTCGGCACCGCGCTCCAGCAGGTTCTCTGGAAGCGCGGCCGCCTGTGCTGCACCGGCCAGTGACGACAGCGCCAGCGCCAGCAGGCCGCTACCTGCGGGGCTCGCGCCGGCGTGCATCAATTCTTCCACCGCTTCGGTGGATGCCGGCAATTGCTCCAGCAGCGCATCGAACAGACGCCGACCCAGCGGCGGCAAGCTCGGCGCATCGACGGTCTCGGCATCGTCGACGCGTGGCGCTTCCAGCCGGGCCTCAGGCTCCAGACCCTGGTCGAGCAGCCAGCGCCGGGCGGCGGCCAGCCCGGGAGTGGCGAGGTCGAGATACAGCTGCGCCAGCTCGGCCTGAGGCCATTCGCGTACGCGCGCGCTGAAGCTGGAAACCGTGGCCCAGTGGCCCAGACGCAAGACCTCCAGCAAGTTGGCCGGGGTGTCACTGCCTTCGGACAGTACGTCGTGGCTGTGGCTGGCGGGCAGTGGTGTGTCGGGATCGAGCAGGGCGACCAGATCCCAGCGCCCGGTGGCGGCGGCATGGTCGAGCGCGCTGCGGCCATCGCTGCCGGGGGTGCGGGGATTGGCGCCCAGTGCCAGCAGTGTCTGCACGGTTTCCGGGCGGGCATGCGGCGATTGACAGGCCAGGGTCAGCGCATCACGACCGTACTGGTCGCGCGCGTCCACCTCGGCGTGGGCATCGGCCAGCAACTGCACGAGGATGCCAGCGCCGGCACGCGCAGCCTCCATCAGGGCGGTGCTGCCGTGCTGGTCGGCCAGATTGATGTCGCTGCCGGCGCTGCAAAGCACGCGGGCGATCTGCTCGTGGCCTTCGGCAGCGGCGCTGAGCAGGGCGTGGCGGTGGCGCGCATCGAGTGCGTTGACCGGCGTCCGATGCTTGAGCAGCAACTTGACCCCGGTGACGTCGTCCTCGGCGATGCCTGCGGCGGCCACCAGCGCCGGCTCGCCGCCGGCAGGTACCGGCTTGGCGCCATGGTCGAGCAGGAATTTTGCCAGCGGCCAGTTGGCTGCCCGGCAGGCACACGCCAGCGGGCTGAGTCCGGCCTGGTTCAGCGCGTTGATCGGCGCGGCGGCATCCAGCAGCATCGCGGCAACGCCCGGTTCCTCGCTGAGCACGGCACCGTGCAGTGGCGTGTTGCCATCGAGATCGCTGGCCGTCGGGCTGGCGCCATTGGCGAGCAAGGTCATCACCGCCTCGGCCCGGCCATGCCAGCTGTCGCGGGTGGCTGCGAGCAAAGGGCTGATACCGCCGCTGGCGCGGTTGACGTCGGCACCCTTGACGATCAGCGCGCGCAGCAGGCGGGTATCAGGCATCAACGCGGCCAGCATCAGCGCCGGACGCTGGTCGCGGTCGTCGGGGTCGGGCGCGGTATCCGGGTCGGCGCCGACCTCGACCAGGGCCAGCGCCCGTTCGATGTCACCTTCACGGGTGGCGGCAAGCAGGGCCCGGGCCTGCTCGGGCGTGCCGGCGGTGCGCTCCTGCGCGGTCAGTGCGGGTCGCGGCGTGACCGCGGCCTGTGGATCGAGGTCGCTGTGTCGGCGTGGCTGATCCTGTTCGCACAGCAGGGCGCGCAAGGTGCGGTTGGCGATGATCAGGCAGCCCAGCGGCAGCAGCACTACGCCATAGAGTGTCAGTGCCACGATGCGCAGTTCCGCCGGCAGCATGCCGACCAGGCCAGTCAGCGCGATGGCGCCAAACGCGAGCACCAGCAACGACAGTGCTGCGGGCAGGAAATGGGTAAAGAAGCGCTCCTCGCGCGACAGGTGCCGGCCGAACGCCATGCTGCGCAGGGTGGCGGTGAAAATCCACGAGCCATCGCGCTGGCAGGGATAGGCGTCGTCCCACAGGAAAACCAGCCCGAAGGCTGGCCACAGCCGCCACAGCACCGCCAGGCCCAGCACCAGCGCCGCCGCCAGCAGGAGGGCGGCACTGAGACTCGGGGTGTGGCTCAGTTGCAGCATCGGCCAGGCCACGGCCAGAAAGACCAGCACCGTATAACCGCTGAACATCACCAGATGCGCGGCACCCCGGCGCAGCGCGGTACGGCCGAATTGTGGTTCGGGATCGAAACCGATGGCGTGGCAGATCGCCGCCATGGTCAGCGCATTGGCCAGCAGCAGCGGAATCAGGGTCAGCGGATGCGTCGCCACACCGGCCAGAGCCACGGCCAGCAAGCCGGGAATGAACCAGGCAAGCGCCTGCAGGAACGGGGGGCGACGACGTGATTTGGGTGGGCTCATGGTTTCAGTATGGAAATCGTTGGATCAGCAGGCGGTAACCAGGCGTTAACACCGATGACATGGCGCATTGATGGTGCGCCTCAGTGGTCGCGGTTGGCTTGCGGCGAGTGCGTATAGGCAGGATGGTTGGCGCTGGCGAGGCTTTCCTGTGGCGGCAACTGCAGGTGCCAGCCCTGGTTGCGCAGATGCTCCAGCACCTGTGTGGTGTCTTCGAAAGGCAGCTTGCGCGATTCATCCAGCTTTACCTCCATCACGAAGCGCAACTCACCGAGCAGCAGTACCAGCGACTCGGGCAGCACATCAAACCCATCGCGCCGCGCCAGCCACAGATAGCTGTCGATCTTGCGCAGGCTGGCATAGACAAAACAAGGCATGGCAACACCCGCAGGGAGGACAGGGCGGGACGCCTCCCCGCAGCATTCGTGAGGGTAGCAGCAGTGGGCTGCTTCACCCAGACGATCGGCGCCCGTTGGTTCAGGTCAGTGCATTCAACCGCGTTTCAGCATCAACTCCAGCATGCGTTTGAACAGCGCACCATACGGCGGGTTGAGCAGGCCGACGCCATTGAAGCGGGCTTGCCGGAATACCGGCTTCAGGTGGCTGAAAGTGTGGAAACCGGCTTCGCCGTGGTAGCCACCCATGCCGGAGGCGCCGACGCCGCCGAACGGCAGGTTGTGCTGCGCGATGTGATACAGCGTGTCGTTGACGCTGACACCGCCGGCCGTGGTCTGGCCCAGCACGTGATCGATCAGGCTGCGATCCTGCTCGAACAGATACAGCGCCAGCGGGTGCGGGTGCGCTGCGACATAGGCAATGGCCTGCTCCAGCGAGTCATACGGCACCAGCGGCAGCAGCGGGCCAAAGATTTCCTCCTGCATCACGCGCATGTCGTCGTTGACCTCGCTGATCAACTGCGGGGGCAGCAGGCGGCTGCCAGTCGTTTCGACAGCGTCGCCGAGGGTGTGGACTTTTGCGCCGGCGGCCCGTGCGGCGTCGCGCAGGCCGACCAGTCGCTGGTACTGACGATCAGAGACAATGCTCGCGTACTGGACGCTGTGTTGCATGTCCGGATACATCTCAGCCACCTTGCGCGTGGCCGTATCGACGAACTCCTGCACCTGGGCGCGCGGCAGCAAGACATAGTCCGGAGCGATGCAGGTTTGCCCGGCATTGACCAATTTGCCGAAGATGATCCGCTCGACCGCATGCTCGAAGCGCGCGCCGGGGCCGATGATCGCCGGCGACTTGCCGCCCAGCTCCAGCGTCACCGGGGTGAGGTTGGCGGCTGCCGCGCGCATCACGTGATGGCCGACGGCGGTGGATCCGGTGAACAGCAGGTGGTCGAACGGCAACGCCGAGAACGCCTGGGCAACCTCGGCGTCGCCATTGACTATGGCGACCTCGTCCGGCTTGAAGTGCTGTTCAACCAGCTCGGCGAAAAGTGCGGAAAAGCGCGGGGTGAACTCGCTCATCTTCACCATCGTGCGGTTGCCGGCGACGAGGGCGTCGACCAGCGGGCCGGCGGCGAGATACAGCGGGTAGTTCCACGGCACGATGATGCCGATCACGCCCAGTGGCTGCGGGCGCAGTTCGGTGCGTCCGGGCAGGAACAGCAGGCCGGCCAGTCGCCGGCGTGGCTTCATCCAGCGACGGCCTTTCGCCAGCGCGTGGCGGATTGCCGACAGGCTGGGGAAGAACTCCAGCAGCTCGGTTTCCTGGCGTGGGCGGCAGCCAAAATCGCTATTGAGGGCTTCGATGATGCGCTCGCGATTGCTGCGCAGCATGGTCTCCAGCGCGCGCAACCGGCGGGCGCGGGTGGCCCAGTCCGGCATCGGCTGCTGCCGCTGTGCGGTGCGCATCTGCTGCAGCCGAAGGGAGAGATCAGCGCTGGTGGGATCGTTCATGATGGGCTTTCGCGCTCAACCGGTGAAAGGCTTCAGCATAAACCCACGCGCAGGCTTTCCGGCAGGTCGCCGGGCGACCTGCACAGCCAGCGAGTATCTCAACGGAACGGCGTGCTGCCTGGCCGGAACGCGGGTCGCTACCGGCCAGGTGCACTACTCGCCGATGGTCAGCAACGAGGCGTTGCCACCGGAGGCGGTGGTGTTGATGGTGAGCGTGCGCTCGCCCGCAAACCGCAGCAGGTAGTGCGGGCCGCCGGCCTTGGGGCCGGTGCCGGAGAGGCCTTCGCCGCCAAACGGCTGCACCCCGACCACCGCGCCGATCTGGTTGCGATTGACGTAGCAGTTGCCGACGCGGGCATGTCGGCTGATGTAGTCGACGGTGGCATCGATGCGGCTGTGCACGCCCAAAGTGAGGCCGTAGCCGGTGCCGTTGATTTCGTCGACGACCTGCTTCAGTTCGCTGGCCTTGAAGCGGATCAGGTGCAGCACCGGCCCGAATACCTCGCGTTGCAGCACCGACAGCGAGGCGATCTCGTAGGCACGTGGGGCAAAAAAGGTGCCGTGAGCCGTGAATGCAGGGTCCATCGGCACCTCGGCTATCTTCTTCGCCTCGCGGTCCATGCGCTCGGCATGGGCGACCAGGATCGCCTTCGCCTCCTCGTCGATCACCGGGCCGACGTCGGTGGACAGCAGGCCCGGATCACCCACCTTCAGCTCGGCCATGGCGCCGGCGAGCATCTCGATCACCTTGTCCGCGATGTCTTCCTGGATGTACAGCACGCGGGCGGCCGAGCAGCGTTGGCCGGCGGACTGGAACGCCGAGGCAATCACGTCCTTGACGATCTGCTCGGGCAGGGCGGATGAGTCGGCAATCATGGCGTTCTGGCCGCCGGTCTCGGCCACCAGTACCGCAATCTGTGCGTTGCGCGCCGCCAGCGCGCGATTGATCGCCCACGCTGTCTCGGTGGCACCGGTGAACACCACGCCGGCCACTCGCGGGTCGCGGGTGAGGGCCGCGCCCACGGTGGGGCCGTCGCCGGGCAGATACTGCAGCACATCCTTGGGGATGCCTGCCTCATGCAGCAACTGGGTGGCGAGGTAGCCGATCAGGCTGGTCTGCTCGGCCGGCTTGGCCAATACGGTATTGCCCGCGGCCAGCGCGGCGCTGACCTGACCGACGAAGATCGCCAGCGGGAAGTTCCACGGACTGATCCCGACGAACACGCCGCGACCGCCCAGGAACAACTGGTTGGTCTCGCCGGTGGGGCCGGGCAGTTGCTCGGGTTCGGCAAACAGGCGCCGCGCCATGGTCGCGTAGTAGCGCAGGAAATCGGCGGCCTCACGGATCTCGGCGATCGCGTCGGGCAGGCTCTTGCCGGCCTCGCGCACGCACAGGGCGATGAATTCGGCGCGGCGTGCTTCCAGACGGTCGGCGGCGAACTCCAGCATGGCGGCGCGGTTGGCGACCGGCAGGGTGTTCCAGCGTTCCTGCGCGGCCACCGCATTGGCCATCGCCAGATCGACCGTGGCCTGGTCGGCGGTGACATAGCTGCCGATGGTGCGACGGCGGTCGGATGGATCGGTGACCTGCACGGTCGCGCCCTTGCTGCTGGCGCCAGGCACCAGCGGACCGGCGTTCCACGGACCCTGCTGCGCGTTGACGGCAGCGGCCAGTTCGTTCAGTTCATTGTCGTTGGCAAAATTGACGCCCATGGAATTCTTCCGAAGTTCACCGTAGAGATTGGTCGGCAGCGGGATGCGCGGATGCGTGATTCTGTGGAACGCGCGCACGGTCTCGCAGGGGTCGGCCACCAGTTCGCGCGGCGGCACGCTTTCGTCCACCACGCGGTTGACGAAGCTGGTGTTGGCGCCGTTTTCGAGCAGGCGCCGCACCAGATAGGGCAGCAGGTCCTCGTGTGTGCCGACCGGCGCGTAGACGCGGCAGGGCACGTTGAAACTGTTCTTGCCGATCACCTCGGCGTACAGGTCCACGCCCATGCCGTGCAGGCGCTGGAACTCGAACGCACGTCCCTGCGCCAGGTGATGAACGGCGGCAATGGTATGCGCGTTGTGGGTGGCGAACTGCGGGTAGATCAGGTGCGAGCCGGCATTGAACAGTCGCCGCGCACAGGCAAGATAAGAGACATCGGTGTTCGGCTTGCGGGTGAAAACGGGATAGCCGCTCAGGCCTTGCTCCTGCGCGCGCTTGATCTCCGCATCCCAGTAGGCGCCCTTGACCAAGCGCACGTACCAGCGGCGGTCGGCTGCCAGGGCCGTTTCGACCAGCCAGTCGATTACATAGGGCGTGCGCTTGGCATACGCCTGCACCACGATGCCCAGACCATTCCAGCCCTCCAGCGAGGGGTGCTTGAAGACGTCGCCGATGATGTCCAGCGAGAGTTCCAGACGGTCCGCTTCCTCGGCATCCACCGAAAGTGCGATGCCGTGTTTCATCGCCAGCTGCGACAGTTCGAGCAGCTTTTCGGTCAATGCCTGATGGGCGCGGGCGCGTTGGGCCACCTCATAGCGCGGGAACAACGCCGACAGCTTGACCGAAATCGACGGCGCATCGGTATGGTTGGCGTACGGACCGCGTGCACCCAGGGCGGCGATGGCGTTGCGGTAATCCTGCTGATAGCGCTCGGCCGTTTCGGCGGTCAGCGCCGATTCGCCGAGCATGTCGAAGGAATAGCGAAATGCGGCGTTCTCCTTCTTCAGGCTGCGGTCGAGTGCTTCGCCGATGTCACGCCCCATCACGAACTGATGGCCCATGATGCGCATGGCCTGCCGCACGGCCGCACGAATTGCCGGGTCGCCGACCCGGGCGACCAGCCGGCGCAGTGAACCGTTGAAGTCGTCGCGGGTACCATCAGCCAGATTGACCAGCTGGCCGGTCAACAGCAGGCCCCAGGTCGAGGCGTTGACCAGCAGCGACTCGCTGCGCCCGAGGTGCTTGCGCCAGTTGGCATCGCCCAGCTTGTCGCGAATCAGCTTGTCGGCGGTGGTCTTGTCCGGAATGCGCAGCAGCGCCTCGGCCACGCACATCAGCAGCACGCCTTCCTCGCTGGACAGGTCATACTGCCGCATGAAGGACTCGACCACGGTCTGGTCCTGGGCGCGACCGCGGACGCGGGTGACCAGGGCGGCGGCGCGGTCGACCACCTGCTCGCGCTCGTCCGGGGGCAGGTCGGCCTGGTCAAGCAGGTCGTTGACTGCCTCGGTTTCGTCGCGCAGCCAGGCAGCGGTAATCCGCGCGCGCGCTGCCGAAACCTGGGGGGGGAGTTCGGGGCTAAGTATGTGCTGGGTCACAAAAGGGTCCGCAGGTACACTGCTACGCGTGGTGGGGAGCGCAGCATTGTACGTGGTGGCCATGCCCACACGCATCCGTACGCGGCCAGCGCAGCTCCCTAGTGGCAGTGATACAAGTCAAGAGGGTGCGACAATCTTGCCCGCCGCCCCGCCGCAGCCTATTATCGAACCGTTCCAGGCACGCCCTATCACCATGATCGTGCTTCGACCAGCTACCGCAGGCTCGCCGTGCGTCACGATGTGGCTCAAACCCAATCGTGCGCTCAGCCGTCGCGGCCTGCGTCAATTGATCATGGTAATGGTGGGGTTGGCGCTGGCAACGGCAAGCTTGGGTGCGTGGCAGGGGAATGTGTTTGCTCCGCTGTTCGCGCTGGTGGAATCGGCCGCCATGGCCTACGCGTTGAGCGTAGCCTGGCGGGCCGGCGATCGTGGTGAACGCATTACCCTCGATGAGACGTCGGTGGAGGTGCAGTTACTGCCAAGCCGGCAATGTGTGCGTTTCCCGTCGCACTGGGTACGCGTGCTGCTTGACATGGGGAATGGTCGTCAACGCCTGCTGCTGACATCGCATGGCCGTAATCTGGAGATCGGCGCTTTTCTGGGGGATCAGGAGCGCGTCGAGCTGTCGAAGAAACTCAAGGTGTTGCTGGCCAATGTGACGGCCAGCCGCGCAAACCGAATCTAAGGTGCAAGACATGACATCTGGCGGCATCAGGCGATCATTCATGGCAGCGGCGACCCTTGCCCTTGCATCATTCGACAGCGCGGTCCAGGCCGCACCCGGCCCGTGGCAACTGAACATGCAGCGCGGCGCCTCCACCTGGTCGCACGTGCCCTACGACCTGAACAACATTTCGTTCGGGCTATGCGTGGTGATCGGTACCCTGGTCTTTGGCGCGATGTTCATCGCCATGTTCCGCTTCCGCAAGTCACGTGGCGCGGTCGCTGAAAAGTGGTCGCACCACACCGGGCTGGAAATCGTCTGGACCACCATACCGGTGATCATTCTGGTGGTGCTCGCTTACCTCTCCACCGGCGGCCTCACCTCCTGGGCAAATACCACCGGCTCGCAGATGACGGTGAAAGTCACCGGTTATCAGTGGAAGTGGCGCTACGACTACGTCAGCTACCTGGGCAAGCCGATCGAGAAGGTGGGCTTCATGTCCAAGCTCGATACGCAGAGCGATCAGACCCGGCAGCTCGGCTCCGGCATGGATCCCTATGCCGTCAAGGTCGGTGACGAGAACACCTATCTGCTGAACGTCGACAAGCCACTGGTGGTACCGGTTGATACCAAGATTCGATTTGTGATCACCGGTGGCGACGTGATCCATTCCTGGTGGGTGCCGGCGCTGGGCTGGAAGCTCGATGCGATCCCGGGCATCGTCAACGCGGCCTGGACCAATATCACGACGCCAGGCACGTATCGCGGCCAGTGTGCCGAGTTGTGCGGCCAGGATCATGGCTTCATGCCCATCGTGGTGGTGGCCAAGTCGAAGGAGGATTTCGCCAAATGGCTGGCTCAGCAGGAGGCAGCTTCGGCCGCGCCAGCGACGGTGCCGGCGCCAGCAGCGGCATCGACTGCCGCCGCGCCGGCGACGGCGGCGGTTGTCAGTGCACCGGTCAGCCGTGCGCAGGGTTGAGTCACACCATTCATGCTGTTCCTTGCAGTCGCATCCAAATAACAGGTTAGAGGTGTTAGGCCATGTCTCATGCAGCCACCCATGATCAGCACGATGATCACCACGGCGCGCCAAAGAATTTTTTCCAGCGTTGGTGCATGTCCACCAACCACAAGGACATCGGCACGCTGTACCTGATCTTTGCGCTGACGATGTTCTTCATCGGTGGCAGCTTTGCGATGGTGATCCGCGCCGAGCTGTTCAAGCCCGGTCTGCAGCTGGTGCAGCCGTATTTCTTCAACGAAATGACCACCATGCATGCGCTGGTGATGATCTTCGGCGCGATCATGCCGGCTTTTGTCGGCCTCGGTAACTGGATGATCCCGCTGATGGTGGGCGCGCCGGACATGGCGCTGCCGCGCATGAACAACCTGTCGTTCTGGATCCTGCCGTTCGCGTTCGCCCTGTTGCTGTCCACCTTGTTCATGCCCGGCGGCGGCCCGGCCGGTGGCTGGACCATGTATCCACCGCTGTCGCTGCAAAGTGACTCGCTGGCCTATGTGGTGTTCGCGATCCACCTGATGGGCATCAGCTCGATCATGGGTGCGATCAATATCATCGCCACGATCCTCAACATGCGCGCGCCCGGCATGGATCTGCTGAAGATGCCGGTGTTCGTATGGAGCTGGCTGATCACGGCGTTCCTGCTGATCGCGGTGATGCCGGTGCTGGCCGGCGCGGTGACCATGCTGCTGACCGACAAATACTTCGGCACCAGCTTCTTCAACCCGGGCGGCGGTGGCGACCCCGTCTTGTATCAACATATCTTCTGGTTCTTCGGCCACCCCGAGGTCTACATCATGATCCTGCCTGCATTCGGGATCATTTCCGAGGTCATCCCGACCTTCGCGCGCAAGCCGATCTTCGGCTACAAGGCGATGGTGTTCGCGATCGCCTCGATCGCGTTCCTCTCGTTCATCGTGTGGGCGCACCACATGTTCGCGGTGGGCCTGCCGCTGGGCGCCGATATCTTCTTCATGTACGCGACCATGCTGATCGCGGTGCCGACCGGGGTGAAGGTGTTCAACTGGGTTTCGACGATGTGGGGCGGCTCGATGACGTTCGAGACCCCGATGCTGTTTGCAATCGCGTTCGTGATCCTGTTCACCATCGGCGGCTTTTCCGGCCTGATGCTGGCGCTGGTGCCCGCCGACTTCCAGTACCAGGACACCTATTTCGTGGTGGCGCATTTCCACTACGTGCTGGTGACCGGTGCATTGTTCGCGATCATCTCGGCCACCTACTACTGGTTGCCGAAGTGGACCGGCCACATGTACAGCGAGTTCTGGGGCAAGGTGCATTTCTGGAACAGCGTGATCTGGGTCAACGTACTGTTCTTCCCGCAGCATTTCCTCGGGCTGGCTGGCATGCCTCGGCGCATCCCTGACTACAACGTGGCCTTCGCCAATTTCAACATGATCAGTTCGATCGGTGGCTTCCTGTTTGGCGCCTCACAGTTGATCTTCCTGGGTGTGTTGATCCATTGCGTGTTTTTCTCGAAGAAGAAGGCGACGGACCGTGTCTGGGAGGGCGCCAAGGGTCTGGAGTGGACGGTGCCGTCGCCCGCGCCGCATCACACCTTCGACGTGCCACCGATCATCCATGACGAAGAGCTCGCACACGGCAACGTGCACGACTGAGCCGTCCCGATGCCCCGTCCATACACGTGAACGGGGCAGCTTCATTCAGTGGAAACCAGTACGCATGACGCAACCGATGACAGACAAGAGCCTCACCGACAGTCGCCGCGGTGTTCGACGCACGGTTACCATTCTGGTGACGGTGGTGCTGGCGTTTTTTGCGCTGTCATTCGTGCAGATCATGTTGATGAAGTAGCGATCCATCCGTAGCAGCCGCTTTCCTTCCATCGCCCGGGTCGACGCGACCGGCATGCAGTTCCCCGAGCGGTTCGGCGGGGTAAAAGTCATCAAGAGAAATCCACGGGGTCTCACCATGGGTCAGCAGCACGACGCGTACTTTGTCCCGGCCAAGAGCTACTGGCCGTTCGTGGCCGCAGTGGTCATGTTTACCACCATGTTTGGCGCCGCGCATTGGCTCAATGCCGCGCCTGGCGATTCCGGATTCGGACGCACCGTGCTGACCGTGGGCGTGGTCGGCGTGCTCGGCATGTTTTTCGGCTGGTTCCGCTCCGTGATCAACGAATCGCTGGCCGGTGACTATAACCACCAGGTCGATACCTCGTTCCGCATGGGCATGATGTGGTTTATTTTCTCCGAAGTGATGTTCTTCGGTGCGTTCTTCGGCGCGCTGTTCTACATCCGCATGTTCTCGGTGCCTTGGCTGGGCGGTGAGGGTCACGGTGTTCTCACCCACCAGTTCCTGTGGAGTGACTATGCCGCCTCCTGGGGCGCCAATGGCGGCAATGGCCCCGATCACATCGGGGGTACGTTCAGCACGGTGCCTGCATGGGGCCTGCCACTGATCAACACCTTGATCCTGCTGAGCTCCAGCGTCACCGTCACCATCGCCCATCACGCGCTGCGTGCAGGCCATCGGGGAAAGATTCTCGCGTTTCTCGGCGTTACGGTATTGCTGGGTGCCTTGTTCATCAATTTCCAGGCGCACGAGTACATCGAGGCCTACCACGAGTTGAACCTGACCCTGCACAGCGGCGTCTATGGCTCGACGTTCTTCCTGCTGACCGGATTTCACGGCCTGCACGTCACCCTTGGCACGATCATGCTGGCGGTGATCTGGTTCCGCGTATTGAAGGGCCACTTCAGCAAGGAGCACCACTTCGGCTTCGAAGCCGTTGCCTGGTACTGGCACTTTGTCGACGTGGTCTGGCTGGGCCTGTTCATGTTCGTCTACATTCTTTGAGTCTGTGGACTTGAGTCGTCAACAAGAAGCCCGCCAATGGCGGGCTTCTTGTTGACGACCATGCACAGTGCGCTGCCAGAGGGCCTCGTCGCGGATTCGAGGCTTCCGATGTCATCGCCTGCGTCGCTTCGCGCTTCGTAACCTTTCAACAGGTCCGACGTTCTTCGCCGTTGCGACATGTAAAAATGGTGGCGTCGGGTCGGTAAGTAGTGAGCCCATTTTCTTGAACGACACAAGCACATCCGCGAATGCATTCCTGACCGTGGTCGAGGCAGCATTGGCGAGGTCAGGGCTTTTGCCTCCCGCTGACGGTGAGGTTCGCGTTCTATTGTTTGATACGCAGCCATTTTCCGCTCACGCTCCCAGTGCCCACGGCCTGCTGGATGCGGCCGAAAGGGTTCGCGCTGCACAGTTTCGATTCGAGCGCGATCGCCTTGTGTACATCATGGCGCATGCGACATGGCGCGTTCTATTGGCGGCATGTCTCAAAGTGGGGCTTGATGATCTTCCGCTTGTCACCGCGCCCTCCGGTCAACCACAGTTGCCCGACACCGGGATGAGCACAAGTCTCAGTCACAGTGGCAGCTGGGTGGCGATAGCCATATGTGGCGCCGAAAGCGTAGGCATTGATATCGAAAAGGTGCCGCCGCGAACCCGCTTGAGCGAGCTCATCAGGACGATTTGCACGCCGCTGGAAGAAGTGCAGTTGATGGCGCTCGGCGAAACGGCGCGTGAAACGGCCTTGCTTGCATTGTGGACCCGCAAGGAGGCTTTGCTCAAAGCATTCGGCGTAGGTCTGGCCCAGGCTATGACAACCCTGCATGCGGGGGTGGGGGAGCTGGTTGCAGCGCCTGCGGCAGCTGCTGGTGGCGCGCCATGCTGGTCATGCATGCTGGACTTGCCGGCCGAATTGGTCGGCGCGCTTGCGGTGCCCGCCGATACGACTCTAGCTGGCCTCCATTGGCTCGAGCTGGCCTGACGCTCAGCGTCAGAAGTCCCCCAAACAGTGTCAAACCTCGACCTGGGTCGAGACGACCAATGGCTGGCCCGGGCTATAGATCCAGTTCTGCGAACTGGTTGGCATAAATAGTGCTTCCTACACCTTGCCAGACTACTCGATTCGTGGATGGAAATTCACTTTTAATGCGTGGACTATGTTCTTGCGGGCAGCTATCGTTCGGCCTCGCCGGCGGGGATGCCTGCATGTAAAAGGGGAGGGATGCAACATGTTTCGTCTTATTCACCGTCAGACCATGCGATGGCTGCTGCTGCTCGGTCTCGCCGAGTTACTGTTGCTCAGTGCATCTCTGAACCTGGCGATGTTCCTGCGCTATTTTCGCAGCCCCGGCGAACTGGCCATGTACTCCCGGCACATGCCGGAGCGCGCCCTGCTGTTCGCCCTGGTGCTGCAACTGGGATTGATGGCGCTCGGTCAATATCGATCGCGCATTCGGAATAGCTGGTTTGGACTGTTGACCCATCAACTGGTCGGCTTCGTCCTGGGCGGCCTGGGTCTGGTCGTGACGTATTACGTCGTGCCTCAGGGGTATGTTGGTCGTGGGGTCATGGGCATTGCGATGCTGCTGGGATATGTGGCGACAAGCGCGTTTCGTGCCGCATACCTCCGCGTACGTGATGTCGAAGTGCTGCGTCGCCGCGTGTTGGTGTTGGGCGCGGGCCGGCGTGCCGCGCAGATTCATACCGGCATGCGGCGACGTTCTGACCGGCAGGGTTTTCGAGTGGTCGGGTACGTGCCATCGCCGGGCGAAACCACGGTTGTTCCGCCTGAATATCTGTTGATGGAGGATACGCCGCTCCATGTCTGGGCAGTTCGTGAACAAATCGACGAGATAGTCGTGGGCGTGGATGATCGCCGCGGCAGTCTGCCAATGCGCGAATTGCTTGAATGCAGGCAGTTGGGTATCTCGATCACCGATCTGACGACGTTTTTCGAACGTGAGTCGGGACGAGTGCAGCTGCTGCTGACCAACCCTTCCTGGCTCATTTTTTCACAGGGCTTCGACGTTACCCCGCTACGTCGTTTCAGCAAGCGCTGCTTTGACCTGGGCGTTGCCAGCTTGGTACTACTGCTGACCTTTCCGCTGATGCTGTTGACGGCCTTGGCGATTCGTATCGAGTCCGGTCGAGGTCAGCCCATATTGTATCGACAGCAGAGGGTGGGCGAGCGAGGCAGGATCTTTGACCTGATCAAGTTCCGAAGCATGCGCACCGATGCCGAAATGGACGGCGTGGCTCGTTGGGCAAGCGTAAATGACGATCGTGTAACCAGGGTTGGGCGCTTTATTCGCAAAGTACGACTGGACGAACTGCCGCAACTCTGGAACGTGCTGAAAGGTGAGATGAGCTTCATCGGACCACGGCCTGAGCGGCCGCATTTTGTGGCTGAACTGGCACAGAAAATTGAATACTACGGTCTTCGCCACAGTATGAAGCCGGGGCTCGCGGGCTGGGCGCAATTGCGCTATCCGTATGGCGCTTCTGAGGCAGATGCCATCGAAAAACTCAAGTACGACCTTTACTACGTCAAAAATCACAACCTGTTGTTTGATCTGATGATTCTTATCCAGACCGTGGAAGTGGTACTTTTTGCACGCGGGGCCCGTTGAGCAGCTGGCTTCTGCGAGCATTTTTAAAGACGAATGGATTGCCGCCAGAACGCAAGCGGATAGAATTGACTGGTGCTAGGCTGTATTTTATTGCCGACCTTGGTAATTGACCGGGGTCGCGCATTTCAGCCCGACCCACACCAGTGGAGCTCCCATGTCTCGCTCCGACAGTATTCGACCGAACTCCACGTGTCTGCTCGCTGTCGGCAAGGCAAGGATGTCGTCGACGCAGTGTTTGGACACCGTTGCGGCCTCTCCCCGATGGAAGCAACACAAGCTGAAGAGCGGGCTGCTTGTCGCATTGCTGCTGACCGCGGCATCGCTGCTGGCACACGACAGCTTGAGGCAATCCGCCTCGCCTTCACTGGCCGTCGTTGCCTATGTGCCGACGGCAGATGTAGCCGGAACCTCTTCGGTAGTCGAGTCGGCAGGAATGCCGGTTGGTCGATTGTCGCAGGAATCGGCGGCTGATCCGGTCGCCCCCGATGCTGTGCCGGCGGTGGCAGTCACAGAGCCGTTGAAGCCGCAGCAGAGGGTGGCGTCGGTACAGCATCTTCTACCGGACGTGCATGAATCGGTTGCCTCCTCTCCTGGCACTACCAGGGTGGCAAGGGCTGCGAACAGCCTCCCACCTGCGGGTGGGACTGCGCAGGCAGTGGCATCGTCGATCACCTCGTCCGTCACGGCGCCGGCGACAAGTGTCCAGCCATCGATCCTCGGCAGCTCTGCCGGTGTTTCATCTGCGAGCGCCTCCGGCAGTCCGGTTGCCAACGCGTATTCCGTGGTGCCGTTCAACGCAAGTCCACAGGCCGTAACTCTGGCAGCACACCCCAGACTGATACTCGATGCTGCCACGCTTGCGACTCTGCGGCAGCGCGCCTCAGCGAATACCGCGTCATGGCAGCTGCTGAAAAGCACGTGTGACTCCTATATTGGTGGCAGCGTGGGATATCCCACCGACAATGCCTATCCCGATCTGCCCAATCTCGGCGCAGGCTATCAGGGCTCATCGTACCTGCCCGCCCTGCTGGCTGAAGGCATGTGTTATCAGGTGTTGAAGTCGAGCAATCCCACGGCGGCAGCATCATACGGAGCCAAAGCAGTGGACATTCTCATGAAAATGTCCACTCCATTCACCACCGCCAGCGGTAACCAAGGGCAGGATCCGTGTACTGACGACGGCTACGGGATTCGCTTTTTTGGTGTTGGCTACGGCTTGGGGTATGACTGGGTGTATCCGTTGTTGACGTCAACCCAGCGCACACAGGTTTACACCACAGCGAACGCCTGGATTACCGCATGGGAACAGCCCAATGGCTGCGCGGATTTCGAATATGCCCACCCTCAAAGCAACTATTTCGCTGGCTATTTCCACGCCAAGGCGGTGATTGAGCTCGCTACGTATGATGAAAATCCCGGCGCGCCAGCGCAGTGGACCGATTGGTTGAACAACCAATTCGACACGCGCGTTCAGCCTTATTATGAGCAGCATCTGCTTGGTGGTGGATGGCCTGAGGGGTATGGAAACTACGCGCCGCTCGGCATACTCAACATGAGTCTGCCTATGCGAGAAGTGAAGACCGCTACCGGGTTGGATCTTATTCACGCAACATCGCCTTACCCCTTCCCGCTGGACAGTGCCAACTACGCCATGCACTTCACATGGCCATCGCTTACCTATTTTGATGATCGGGACACCAGTCACTCCAGTGGCGACACCGTCAATCCTCCAGGTACCGTTCCGGTTGGCATGTTCGAGCAGATATTGGGCGACCTGATCTATTGGGACTCGCCGGAGGTCGGAGTCTTCAATCAATACTTCAATGCGGTAAACACAGCGACCAGCGGATTCAGCCCAACCGATGCCTGGCTGCACTTTCTGGGTGCCGACTCCAGTACGCCGACAGCCTCCTTGTCCACCTTGCCGCTATCCTATTTTGCGCCTGGCATGAATGCGGTGTCTGCTCGTTCCGACTGGACCACGGCGGCCTCCTGGATGTCGTTTCGCGCCGGCCCATACGTCAATAATACTGCCCAAGGCGAGGAGTATTTTGACCAGGGCAGCCTAGCTCTGGTTCACGGTGGGAAACCCATGCTGGTCAATGCTGGTGGCTGGATGGTGCACGAGCCCAATGGCACATCGGATGAGAATAAGGTTTATTCCGATAACTATGGCACCTTCGATGGCACCGTCTACTTGGGTAATCGCCAGTTGTACAACGTCTTTTACGTGCGCAACATGAGCGGAAGCAAGGTTCTTGATCGCTACGGCCAGGCGGCGTACACCACTGAGGACAATCAGGTACGTACTCAGGTCTCGGCGTACGAGGACGGCACCAACTATGTCTACGTTCTGTCCACTCACCTGGAAGACATGTATCGGCCCTTCTCAGCCGGGCCGGGTGTGTCGGCCTGGTCGCGCGAAATTGTTTATCTGCGGCCGAACCGTTTCGTTGTCTATGACCGCACTACCGAGGGGAGCTCCGGTTACGATCAGTTCCTCGCCTGGCATTTTCCTGCCAGTCCGGCAGCGGTAAGCGCCCCGACAGGCCAGAGCAGACTCGATCTGACCTATGGCGGCCAATACATGGGAGCGATGATCAATGTGTTGCCGGCCAACACCACGACAACCACCCTCCCGTTGTATCCGTCCAGTAATCCGACAAAGGTATGGCAGGTACAGGTGCGCCCGCCGACTGCAGCAGTCAGCCAGAATTGGCTGACTGTATTTGATCTTTCGTCGGCGTCGAATATTGCCACCGCCCGTCCGGTGACAGTCAGCCAGGGAGCTATGACGGGTGTGCAGCTGCTTGCCAGTGATGGCAACAGCGTGGTGGTCAGCAGCACGGGCGCTGCGGGAAGCGTAGTGACTGGCACGATTGGTTATCAGGTATCCCTGGCGGCGGCATACCATGTCGTTACCGACTTGACTCCGAATGTCGGCTATACCGCCACGGCGACCGCAAGTGGCAGCCTGCAGAACATCACCATCAGCGTCGGCGGCACACTCATGAGCAGTGCCAAGGGAGTGTTGACCTTCTATGTGACCGCTGCCGGTGTGGTCCAGCCGGAGCCACCGGCGGCGCCACCGCCCTCCTACCCGACCGTTCCGGTGAGTTCGCTGCCGGTGTCGGGATTCCCTGCACCGTACACAGGGCCGTGATCTCGGTGCTCGCTGATTCCAGTCCGCGAGCGTCTCGCCCTCACTGAAGTAATCATCCATCCGCCCTCAGCAGGGCTGTTGGCAAGGCCATGCCAGCATCAGCCGTCATTTTCGATATCGGTGATGTGCAGCATTCCCTCTGTTTCGCCGGCTAATTCCTGGTTGAGCCAGATGACGATCAGCGGTTGCCGGCTGCGCTCCACAAAACCCTCAGCACTCCAGCTGGCGTGGGCTTCTTCAGAGCCGGTAAAACGCAACTCAATGGAGTGGAATCCTTCGCGATATGCGGCGCGGCATAGTGTTCGTATCGAAACCGGATCAACCGCCTGCACCCCGTCAATCGTCCAGAAATCGTTCACCGAAAGCATATGCGGATCGTGCACATTGGTGTCACAGGCAAACCAGGCCGTGAGTTCGCCATCGCGGATAGGGCTTAGCAGCAGGTAGCGCCGCCTCGCCGACGGGAGTCGGTCAAAGCGCCAATGCAGCATGGTGGCGTCACGGATCGAGGTCCAGCGCTCGCCATGCGGCGATTGCTGCCACAGTCGGTCCATGCGCGGATCGACGTGATTGACCCATTCGGCGTGTGCTGAGCCTGCTTCCACCAGTCGGCGCATGCGGTCCCATGTCTGATTGGCGAAGTTGATCAAGGCGCCGCCAATGACTGAAGCTGGCTGGGGTAAGACACGATCTATGTAGTTCTGATAACGAAGGATCTTCACTTGTCGAATCAGTTGGCCGCCAACCTTGAAGCCGGCCAGTTTGGCGAGCGCAGCCCCTTTGCTGCTGGGTAGGCCGTAAAGCACGTCGAAACGTCCCCGTGCCATCTCAACCAACGATCGGGACAAGAAAATACCGGGCTTGACCGAACGATGGGCTGGCAGCACGGCGAGGTGGGATACGACGCCCGCACGGATCTCCTGCCCGCGCCAGAGTATCCGCCGGGGCCCGGCGCCTATCGTGCCGATGACGGTGTTCTCCGGTTGGTGGTGAAGTAGCTTCAGCAAAGGTTGGCCGAGCGGGCAGTCGCGATAAAACGCGTCAAACATTTCCGGAAGTCGCCCAGCCCAGCCAATGCTGCCGTCCCAGACGCTCACTACCGCATCGCGATCACGCGAAAGGTCGGCATCGCTCACACGGTACTGCGGCGGGGTCATGGTGTGGGTTCCCTGATTGGATCTTGCTGCACGAAACGATACGCGCAATATCTCGTTGCCGGGCAAGCGAAGAAATTTTTGGCAGAGCCATCGATGCGGAGCTGGTGATACAGGTCGGTAAAGGCCCGTCAGTCCTTTCCGTGGACTGGATGAGTCGGAGCATCGAGAGGCCGCAGCGGCGAGCTGTACCAGTCGATGACCTTGTCGTTGTCGAAACGGATCCAGGAAGGGCCGTATTCCCATCGTTCACCGGCAATGATGTTTCCGGGTTGCCCCACGCGGGCACGGACGGTAGCAGCGTCCATGCCAAGGGCGATGGCCGGGGCCGGCGAGAGCGTGTCCTGCGAAGAACTGTCATCTGGGCTATAGGAAACCACATCGGTCGATGCTGACGGCTCGGGTGCGGGTCGCTCCACCGGCCACAGCACCCAGATAAGCGCGGTGCACGCTGCGACAATCAGCCATCGACGTGAACGTCTGGGTTCTTCCCTGGTGAGTCCCGGCTGTGGATCTTCTTGGCAGGCAGGGGCAATTTCCGAAGGACGGACTTCCACGTCGCTGTCAGGTGCCACGGCGCGCGAGGGCGCGATGGCCCCCGGCAGACGGCCATGCTGACGTTGAAAGGCCATGGCGCTGGCGTACAAGGCCATGAGTTGTTGCAGGCGTTCGGCCGCTATCTCGACGTTCGTGCCATCGAGGCGACGATCGGGGTGCAGCACCGCGACCCGGCGTCGATAGGCCAACTTGAACTCGTCAAGTTCGCAGTCGGCGTTCAAGCCAAGGATCTTGTACAGCACGAGGAAATCGATCTCACCTGCCACGTGTCGCTACCCTCCCTTCTGTCTGCGGACTGGCGCCGTGGCGGCCGACTGCGGCCCCGATTCGCATTCACCGTCTGCTTGACAGGATACTTCAACCACTCAGTGGAAGCAGACCCTCCGATGCCTGCCGTTCGCGTGATGCGTCATTGGCGACACAGGGTAATGCCGTACGTATCCAGTGCCGGGCAACCCCGCCTGCGCCACGATCACGGAGGCCGCGGCTCCTTGTCGCCCGGTAACGCAGACAGGGGCGAGCCAGACCATTCCCGACATCGTGTCAATCCAGTGCACCTACGGAAGATTGCCCGGGAATGTGGTCGGGGACGCGGACGCTGGTGCGACCAGTTCGCATGGTGGGATGCTCGTCGAGGCGCGGGTGGCTCGCGATCAGGAATGTAACCTTGCGTGGGCGGCATGATCGCACCTGTTCATGAATGTGCTAGCGTTGCATCCGGCTGAAGCAAGCCGGGGGGGCTCATGTCCACTGGAACATCTGGGAGTCTGCAGCGCGTCGTTCGCGGTGTCGCGGAATTGCCGGTTATTCGATTGCTCGCCAAGCCGGTGTATCGCCAATTGTTTTCCCGTGACGTGCTTCCGGGCAATAGCTATTGCGGTGTGTTCGCGAGCGTGGACGAGGCTCGGGCCAATGCGCCTGAATCACTTCCCACCAGCTTCGACTTCCTGCTGTCGGGCGACCTCTACAATGATCGCCTCGACAGCATCTTGAGCACCGATTACCCGATCCTGTTCTGGCTCTCGCAGCTCTTTGCGGCCGGTCGTCGTACGGTGTTCGATTTGGGCGGCAATGTGGGGACCAGCTATTACGGATTCCGGCATCACCTTGACTATCCTGATGGTGTTCGCTGGTTGATCCACGACGTTCCATCGGTGGTGGCCGCAGGGCGCATGCGGGCTGAACAACACGACTCCGAGCGAAAGCTGCACTTCACGGGAAGGCGCGAGGATGTCGACGGCTCTGACATCCTGCTTTGCGGGGGTGTGCTGCAGTATCTGGATTACACGCTGGCGGAACTCCTGCGCGAGTTGCGCAATCCGCCGCGTCACATCCTGGTCAATACGACACCGCTGCATCCAGAGCATTCGTTCGTTACTTTGCAACGCATTACCCACCACGGCGCGGGTATTGCCAATTGCCCCTATCGGATTACCTCAGTCGCGCAGTTCCTGGACGGCCTTGCATCGGCTGGGTACTCGGTGGTCGACCAGTGGCAGTCTCACGAGCGTCATGTGCGGATTCCCTTCGAGCCGGCGCACTCCATCGATTGCTATCACGGTTTCCATTTGCAGCGTAACTGAATGGGGAGTTTGCGGAGAGCGTCATTCACGCGGTGCGCTCCTGCAGGCGTTTTCGATGCGGTAACTGCACCTGCATGCCTGCCGTGGAGCAGTTCTTGCAGCCTGTCTTGAGCCAAGGCACACTGCGAACGTGACCTCGCTGACCTTGGCGATGAACATGCTGGGCTGACAGGGGAGAATGCACGGTGACTCATTCGTCCATCTATGTGGAAGCCGACTGGCATGGATTCGACCCCACGCGGATTCAGTCGGTTCGACATCGTCTGGTTGGGCATCCTGCGCTGCAATTGCCCGCTTTGATTGAACTGGGCAAGCGGTTGGAGCCGTGTGGCGGAATTCGCACCCACAGCAGCAGCGCAACGGCCGGCACCGCGTTCAATCACGCCCCTCAGTTGCATCCCAATATCCAGGGTGCCTCCGCAACTCTGTCTGATATCGAGCACGCGCAAGCGTGGATGTCGTTGCTCAATGTGCAGACTGATCCGCAATACCGTGAGCTCATCGAGCGGGTGCTTGGTTCGTTGAAGCCCCATGTGGATGCCGTCGATCCAGGCATGTGCTATCGCGCCGGATGGATCTTTGTCAGTTCGCCGGGCGCGATTACCCCGTTCCACATGGACAAAGAGCACAATTTCATTCTGCAGGTGCGCGGACGCAAGAAACTTTATGTGTGGGACCCACGCGACACCGTGGTGGTCAGTGAACATGCCCGTGACCGTTTCCACCGTGGCCATTCCCGAGATCTCGTTCAGTGGCACGAGGAGTTTCGCCCGCGTGCGCAAATGTTTGATCTCACGCCCGGCATGGGCGCCTACATGCCTTCGACCAGCCCACACATGGTCGAGAATGGCGATGAGGCATCGATCACGATGAGTTTTACTTACTACACCCGTGCGACTCGACGCGATGCGCAGTTGCATCGAACGCACGAGATGATGCGCCAATTCGGCATGGCGCCCCCGGCCGTGGGGCGATATCCCATGCTGGATGTGATCACGTATGCCGCAGCACGTATGTATGCAGGGGCGAAGCGTGTGGGACGCTTGCGCGTTAGCGAGTCGATGCCGTCAGATTCACTCCTCTACGCCATACCAGGGCATACCTGACCATGTTCTCCAACGCCACTCGCTTGAGCGCCATGCGCCAGGCAATGTTGATCTTCCTTTTGCTGGCTTGGGCTTGCAACGCGGGAGCTGTCGAGATGCCCGTGCCACCGCGTCAGACGGGGCCTTCGCTGGGCGCGCATACCTTGCTTGCGCAGGCTGATGGGCGAGGCAGCAGTCCGGCCATCACACAGCCGGTCACGACCCGCGCAAACGGAAGCTCGTTGCTGGTTCTCAATGCCGGTTATGTCTCCAATGCCAGCGCGCCATCGGACAGCTACGCGAACCACTGGGTACAGCAGGGTGCCGGAGCGGTTTATCACGGCTATCAAGGCCGCTTCGACGTCAAAGCGTACGTGTCGCTATCAGCCAAGGGTGGTCCCGGCCACACGGTGAGTTTGCGCAAGAACGGCAACGTCGGTGGGGAAATCACCGTCCCGTTCATCGAGATCATGAATGCTGACGTATTGCAGGATTTTTCCGAAAACTACCCGGTGCCCGGACTGACGGAGCGCATCACGGGCAAGCTCACGCGTGGCATGCGGCGACTGCTGTCCGAGCCGTCCGTCAACAGTGTCACCCTGACTAGCGGCGAAGTCACCACCACCGGGCCGGCGACACTGATTGCGTTGTGGTGGGGTGATGCCGTGGTGTATCGCATGACTGCGGTGCCGGATAATGGATTCACCGTCATTGATCATTTCCTCGACTTGCCTCCGGAAAGTGGGGTCCAGTGTGCCGTGGCTGCCCGACAGGTTGATCGTGCCGGCACCTACAAGGTCGACTGGACAGGCAGCCCCGCGCAAGGCGCGATATTATGGTTGTTCGCGTTCCAGCAGTCGGGTCAACCGAGGGGCTAGTGGAAAATCCGGCGATGTGAGGCCATGTCGATCGCTCCAAACGCGCATGATCAAGTGGAACGCTGGGTCTACAGTGGTCCGGATCTTGCTTTGCAATGCAATGGTGCGTGAGATCGATCGCGGGCTTCGATGATCGAGCTTGGGAACAACGGAGAAGGTATTGGCGTCGGGAACGTCCTTGCACGATTCCCGGGAATAGTCAGCCGAGCTACACAATCTGTCGTTGCGGCGCCACCGGCCGCCTCGACATGGAGGGGGCGGTGAGCGCGGAAGAAGATCGTGGGTCTGGAATCGACGGCAAGCCGCTGCTTGAGGTATTGCCTTGCGTGGCTGGCCTGGATGCCGCAGTTTGGCGGCAGTACGGCACCCCGCTGGATTCGGCATCAGAGCTACAGCTGCAGAAGCTGAAAGCGCGCGATGGCGTCAGTCGCGGTGCGGCACTTTGTGCCGCGCTGGCGTTGACGGAATTGCGCTTGACGGGTGCGTCAGCAGTGACGGCCACCCTGCATGCGGCAGGTGGCAAGAGCCAAGTCGAGCTGGCGGCCTCTGAACATGAATCACCTCAGGCCTGGTTGCAGAGGTGCTCCCGGTTGTTGCAGCAATCCGCGGCAACCGTTGCCGGTACCTGGATGGTGCTCGATGGAGAGCTGGTGGCTGATGACGCCGCGCCTGAGGTGTCGGTCTGGTGTCTCACTGGGACCGGCGATGTCACGATCGACGTGCGTTTCCGTGCGCCGCTGGGCCATGAAGCGGTGGAGTTGCTGGTCGGTGCCGTGCAGCGTGTGCTGAGGGAGCTGCTTTCCGGCAGGCACGAGTCACTGCAATCGATCGACCTGCTCGACGCGGCGCAGCGCGAGTGCCTGCTGACGACCTGGAACCAAACCCGGGTTTCGCGAAACCAGGCCGATACCCTATCCGGCGTGTTCAGCCGGGTGGCGGCTACCCGCGCGCAGGCCATTGCCGTGGTCGATGCCGCCGGCAGCCTCAGCTATGCCGAGCTTGATCGGCGTGCCGGCCGCCTCGCAGCGCGCCTGCGCCGTGCAGGTGTGGCGCAGGGTGATGTCGTCGGAGTGATGCTGGAGCGATCAGCCGCCGCCATTGTGACCATCCTCGCCATACTCAAGGCAGGGGCCGCCTATCTCCCGCTGGATCGTGCGCACCCGCCGGAGCGCCTCGCATTTGCGCTTGAGAATGCCTCGGTAGCTGTCGTCGTGCTCGATCCGACTCACGGCGAGCCACCGCTGCCGGCGTCGGTCCAGCGCATGGCTCCGGACGAAGAAGTCGCGGGCTTGCCTTCTGATGACGAGATCGCGGTGCCAGCGGACGCGGTCGATGGCGATGCGCTGGCCTATGTGATGTATACCTCCGGCTCCACCGGGACGCCGAAGGGCGTGGCGATACGCCAGCGTTCGGTGATCCACCTGGTCTGCGGTGTCGGCTACGTCACGCTGGGGCCAGAGACGCGCATGTTGCATGCGGCGCCACTCGGCTTCGATGCCTCGACCTTCGAGATATGGGGCGCGCTGTTGAATGGTGGGCGCGTGGTGGTTCACGACGAACCGATGCCCACCGGCGCAGGCCTCGCCCACGCCATTGTCAGCCAGGACATCAGCACCGCGTGGCTGACGTCGTCATTGTTCAACGCCGTCATCGACGAAGATCCGCGGCACCTGAGCGGCGTGGACGAACTGCTGATCGGCGGCGAGGCACTGTCGGTGGACCATGTACGCCGTGCGTTGTCGGCCCTGCCGCAGATGACGATCATCAACGGATATGGTCCGACCGAATGCACCACGTTTACCTGCACTTATCGCATTCCGCATGACCTGCCTGAAGCTGCGCGCTCCATACCGATCGGCCGCCCGATTGCCGATACGCAGGTGTATGTGCTCAACCGGCGGCAGCAACTGGTACCGATCGGCGTAGTCGGCGAATTGTATGTAGCTGGCGCTGGCGTGGCGCGTGGTTATCTCGGTCGTCCCGAGTTGAGCGCTGAGCGGTTTGTGCGCAACCCTTTCACCATCGGTGACGAACGCATGTACCGCACAGGCGATCTGGTGCGCTGGCTGCCGGCCGGCATGCTTGATTTCGTGGGCCGGCGTGACAGCCAGGTCAAGATTCGCGGCTACCGCATCGAGACAGGGGAGGTCGAGGCCGCGCTTGCGCGCCATCCCGGTGTGCGTGCCTGCGCTGTGGTGTTGCGAGACGATCCGCCGCTCGGAAAGCGGCTGGTCGCCTACGTGGTTGCCGCGGACGCCAGCGCGACGGCGCCTCATCTGCGTGCCCACCTTGCTGCCTCGCTGCCGGAATTCATGGTGCCGACTGCTTATGTGCCGATGGATGTTTTGCCGGTCACGGCCAACGGCAAGCTGGACCGGAATGCGCTGCCGCCACCCGGTAGTGCGCGACCGGAGCTGGTCGATGCGTACGAGGCCGCAACGACCGCGCCGGAGAAGGGCCTTTGCGAAGCCTTCGCGGCAATTCTCGGGCTGGATCGAGTCGGTCGACGCGACAATTTTTTCGCGCTGGGTGGCAGTTCGTTGCTGGCGGTGCGTCTGGTCAATGAGCTTCGCCGTGCCGGCCACCCCGAACTGAGCGTGCTCGACTTCTTTCGAGACCCGACGCCGATTGCTCTGGCTGACCGCATTCGCACCGTCGATGTGGCGGCGATAGATCCGGCGCGCATGGGTAGGCAGCGTTCCACATCGGCAGGAGCATCGCCGGAGCCGATCGCCATCATCGGCATGAGTGGTCGCTTCCCGGGTGCCAGTGACGTGGAAGGTTTCTGGGAGAACCTTTGCGCGGGGCGCGAGTCGATTACCCGCTTCGATCCGGGCGAACTCGATCCATCGATTCCGGCCGCGTTGCGCACCGACCCGGCCTATGTTCCCGCGCGTGGCGTGATCGATGCCGTGGAATGGTTCGACGCGGCGTTTTTCGGCATCAGCCCGCGCGAGGTAGAGATGATGGATCCGCAACAGCGGCTCTTTCTCGAACTCTGCTGGGAATGCATGGAGCGCGCCGGCCACGTGCCGGATGCGCAAGAGGGACCGGTTGGTGTTTTCGGCGGGATGAACAACGCCAGCTATTTCCAGCAACACCTCTGTGCGCATCCGGAGCTGATCGAAAAGCTTGGCGCGTTTCAGGTGATGCTCAACAACGAAAAGGATTTCATCGCGCCGCGGGTCGCGCACAAGCTCAACCTCACCGGACCGGCGGTCAGCATACACACGGCCTGCTCCACGTCGCTGGTGGCGATCTGCCAGGCGATGGAGAGCCTGCGCACCGGCCAGTGCGACATGGCCCTGGCCGGCGGTGTCTCGATCACCTGCCCGCCGCGCAGCGGCTACCTCTACCAGGACGGGGCCATGTTGTCGCCCGATGGGCACACTCGTGCCTTTGATGCCGAGGCCAGAGGCACCGTATTCAGTGATGGTGCTGCCGTGGTGCTGCTCAAGCGGCTGGACGACGCGCTGGCGGATGGCGACCCGATCGATGCGGTAATCCTCGGCGGCGCGATCAATAACGACGGCGCCACCAAGGCCAGTTTCATGGCACCCAGCAGCGCTGGCCAGGGCGCCGTGATTGCGATGGCCCACCGCAATGCCGGCGTTGATGCCCGCAGCATTTCCTATGTCGAAACGCACGGCACGGCAACACCAATTGGCGATCCGATCGAACTCGAGGGACTGATCAAGGCCTTCTCCGGTCATACCACCGACATCGGTTTCTGCCGCATCGGTTCGCTCAAGAGCAATGTCGGTCACCTGGTGATCGCCGCGGGTGCTGCCGGCGTGATCAAGACCGCGCTGGCCCTGGCCGAGCGCCGGATTCCGCCCACGCTGCATTACCGGACGCCCAATCCCGCCATCGACTTCGCCGGTTCGCCGTTCGTGGTCAATGACCAACTCTGCGAGTGGCCGGCCGAGTCGGGGGCACCGCGGCGCGCCGGCGTCAGCTCCTTCGGCGTAGGTGGCACCAACGCGCATGTGGTGATGGAAGAGGCGCCGGAGCGGCAGCCATCGGAGCCGGCGCAGGGGCCGCAACTGCTGCTGCTGTCGGCGCGTTCCCCGGCCGCCCTGGCGGCGGCGGCGGCGAGGCTTGCGGCCCATCTGGATGCACAACCCGAACTCAACCTGGCGGACGTGGCGTGGACACTGATGGTCGGGCGCAAGGCCTTCGCGCATCGCCTTGCGGTGGTTGCAGAGGATGTACGCAGCGCCAGTACGCAACTGGCCAACGCGGACACCGCTGTGGCAGCGGCGCGCAGTCGGCCTGCGCAATCGGGCGATGTGGTGTTCCTGTTTCCCGGTCAGGGCGCCCAGTACGCCGGCATGGGGCGCGCATTGCATGCATGCGAGCCGGCATTCCGTGCTGCGTTCGACGAATGCGCCCAGGCACTGGGTGATCAGTACGGTTTCGATTTGCGCGAGCGGATATTTTCCGATGACGCGGCGGCCCTGTTGCCGACGGCGATCATGCAACCAGCCACCTTCGCCATCGAATACGCACTGGCACGGCTGTGGATCAGCCGCGGTGTCGTGCCGGCAGCGATGATCGGCCACAGCGTGGGTGAATTCGTGGCGGCCACGCTGGCCGGCGTGTTCGCGCTGCCCGATGCGATACGTCTGGTGGCCCGACGCGGTGCGCTGATGCAGGCGCAGCCATCGGGCGGCATGCTTTCGGTGCGGCTGTCATGGGACGCGTTGCAGCAACGGCTGCCCGCTGAGCTGGTCGTGGCGGCCGAGAATGCACCGAATGCCTGCGTCGTTTCCGGCCCGCATGCAGCCATCGAGAGCTTTCAGGCCCAGCTCGAGAGCGATGGTGTCGCCTGTCGGGCGCTGAAGACCTCGCACGCCTTTCATTCGCCCATGATGGATGCGGTGCTGGCGCCGTTCCGTGCTGAGCTGGCGACGATCGCCTTCAAGGCGCCGCAACTGCCGCTGGTCTCGACGGCGACCGGCAGATGGCTGGATGCCGCGAAGGCCTGCTCCGCCGAGTACTGGTCCAGTCACTTGCGTGAGCCCGTGCGTTTTTCGACAGCGCTGAAGAGTCTGCTCGATACGCCTGGACGCGTGTTGCTGGAAGTGGGTCCCCGCGCCACCCTGAGCACGCTGGCTCGCCAGCATGCCGAGTTGCAGCGCGATGGCATCATCGCGGTGGCCTCGCTGGCTGACGCAGCGACGAACGAACACGCTGCATTCCTGGGTGCCGCCGGCCGACTCTGGTGTCATGGTGTGGCGATCGATCCGACACGGTTCGATCGCCGCCAACGCCGGCAGCGCCTGCGCCTGCCCACCTATCCATTTGAACGACAGCGCTACTGGGTGGAGGCAGCCGCAGCCGCAGCCGGCGCGCCGTCGGCTCCTGAATCCGCACTGATTGCCGTCGCTCCGTCGGCGGCAGAGGAAAACCCCATGTCGATGCTTGCAACGTCCGCTGCGGATCGTCGTCCGCGCCTGGTCAATGAGCTCAAGGCCGTGTTCGAAGACGTGACCGGCACGGAGCTGGATGATGCCGATCCCTCCGCCAATTTCATCGAGCTCGGCCTGGACAGTCTGATGCTGACCCAGGTCGCCCTGCATCTGTCCAGAGTATTTCCGGTCAAGGTGACCTTCCGCCAGTTGATGGTCGACTATGCCAGCCTCGATCGGCTGGCCGCCATGCTTGACGAACAGATGCCAGCGGATGAAGCGCCAGCGCCGGTCGTCACGCCAGCGCCGGTCGCTGCCGCTGCTGCCCAGGCCACGCCGGCAGGGTCGTCTGGCGCAGGGAACGACTATGTGCGTCAGGTGATCGAGCAGCAAATGCAATTGATGGCTCAGCAGCTGGCCTTGCTTTCGGGTGGCACCGGCGTGGTGTCGGCAAGTGCCGTGTCCCCCGCAGCATCGCCGGTCGCCGTCCTGGCTCCGGCGATGGCGGCCCCGGTTCCCGATGACGAGGCGGCGATAGCGCATACCCGCTATGACGTCAAGAAGGCGTTCGGTGCGATTGCGCGTATCGACAATGGGCAGCTGGAGTTGTCCTCTCATCAACGCGATCGGCTCACCCGCTTCATCCACCGCTATGCCGCGCGTACCCAAAAGTCGAAGGCCTACACGGAAGCCGAACGTCCGCACATGGCCGATCCGCGCGTGGTCAACGGCTTTCGCCCGCTGCTCAAGGAAATCATCTACCAGCTGGTGATCGAGCGCTCCAGGGGCGCGCATCTGTGGGATCTGGATGGCAACGAATACGTGGACGCACTGAACGGCTTCGGTATGAGCCTGTTTGGCTGGCAGCCGGATTTCGTGCTTGACGCCGTTCGTCGTCAGCTCGATCTGGGTTACGAGATCGGCCCGCAGCATCCGCTGTCGGGCGAGGTGGCGCGGCTGGTCTGCGAGATCACCGGACATGATCGCGCGGCGTTGTGCAACACCGGCTCGGAGGCGGTGCTGGGGGCGCTGCGCATTGCCCGCACGGTCACCGGACGCAGCACCGTCGTGCTTTTCAACGGCTCCTATCACGGCATCATCGATGAGGTCATTGTCCGTGGCACGAAGAAACTGCGTGCGGTGCCGGCGGCGCCCGGCATCATGCGCAACACGGCCGAGAATGTGCTGGTGCTCGATTACGGTACACCCGAATCGCTGCAGATCATCCGCGAGCGCGCACACGAACTGGCGGCCGTCCTGATCGAGCCGGTACAGAGTCGGCGTTGTGACTTTCAGCCGATCGAGTTCCTGAGGGAAGTTCGCGCGATTACCGCCGAGGCGGGCGCCTTGTGCATCTTCGACGAGATCGTCACCGGCTTTCGCGCGCATCCCGGCGGCACCCAGGCCCTGTTCGGCATCAAGGCCGATATCGCCACCTACGGCAAGGTGGTGGGCGGCGGCTATCCGATCGGCGTCATTGCAGGCAAGCGCGAGTTCATGGATGCGCTCGATGGCGGTGCATGGCGCTACGGCGACGACTCGGTGCCGACCGTGGGCGTCACCTATTTTGCCGGCACCTTCGTGCGTCATCCGCTGGCACTGGCGGCGGCCAAGGCGGTGCTGGAGCACATCAAGCAACACGGTGCAGCACTGCAGGAGCGGCTCAATGCGCGAACGCAGGCGTTGGCGGATGAGCTCAATGCATTCTGCGATGAGGTTGGCGCGCCCATCGCGATCAAGCAATTTGCCTCGGTCTGGAAGACCCAGTTCCTCGAGGACCACCCGCTGCAGGATCTGCTGTTCGCCATGATGCGCAGTCGTGGCGTGCACATCCTGGACAACTTCCCGTGTTTCTTCACCACCGCGCATAGCGAGGCCGATTTCCAGCAGATCATCCAGGCCTACAAGGATTCGGTGATCGAGCTGCAGGAGGCCGAGTTCCTGCCGCGTCGCGCGACTGGATCAAGTACGGCAATGGATGCACGACATCCGCCTCGACCCGGTGCGCGTATTGGCCGCCAACCCGACGGCCGTCCGGCGTGGTTCATGCCAAGCGCGGAGCAACCGGGCAAGTTCGTCAAGCTGGGTGAATCATGAGCAGTATCAAGTCAGGCAAGGATGCAATGATGGCGGTTGATTACGATCCGTTCGCTGGTGGCCTGCTGTCGCGGGTAGTGCCGACGACCGAGCCCCAGCGGGAAATCTGGCTGGCCGATCAACTGGGTCGCGATGCTTCGCTGGCCTACAACGAATCGGTATCGCTGCAGCTGACCGGGCCGCTGGATCAGGATGCCTTGCGCGATGCCCTGCAGGGCGTGCTGGATCGACACAATGCCTTGCGTGCGAACTTCGGCCCTGATGGCGAAACGCTGTGCGTGCTGGAACACGTTTCACTCGAGCTCGAACGGATCGATTTATCGGTGGCAAGTCCGCAGGAGCGCGACAAGCAGGTACGCGAGCACCAGCGCCTCGCCGTGGAAACCCCGTTTGTGCTTGGCAGCGACCGCCTGCTGCGCTGCGAGCTGCTGTGCCTGGCAAACGACGATCATCTGTTGCTCCTCACCGCCCATCACATCGTTTGCGACGGCTGGTCATGGTGGCTGCTCGTGCGGGAGCTGGGTGCGCTCTATGCCATGCGCCGCGGCAAGGTGGTCGAGCCGCTGCCGCCGGCGGACGACTTTGCGGACTATGCGCTGGACCAGGCCAGCCATCCGACCGGAACTGCCTTTGCAGAGGATGAGCATTACTGGATGTCGCGCTTTGCGGGAGAGATTCCGATTCTCGACCTGCCTACTGATCGCGCGCGGCCTGCGCGACGCAGTTTTGCTTCTGCTCGTGAGGACTGGACACTCGACAAAGGTCTGGTAGCAGCGATTCGCAGCATGGGTGCACGCCACGGGGTGAGCTTGTTCGCCAGCTTGCTGGGGAGTTTTGCTGCGTTGCTGGCGCGCCTGAGCAACCAGTCGCAAGTGGTCATTGGCATACCGACGGCCGGGCAATCGCTGGACGGCCACGAACGCCTGGTGGGGCACTGCGTCAACACGCTGCCGCTGCTGTTTGATCTGGATTTTTCTCAACCTGCCGCAACGGTGATCGAGCAGGCCCAGACCACCTTGCTCGACGCCCTGGAGCATCAGCGGTATACCTTCGGCACCCTGCTCGGCAAGCTGCGGGTCGCGCGCGATCCGTCGCGCCCAGCGCTGGTCAGCGTGATGTTCAACATCGATCAGGCGCTGGAGCAGGAGGACTCCGCTTTTCACGAACTGCAACTGGAGTTCAACAGCAATCCGCGCAGCTTCGAGAACTTCGAGCTGGCGATCAATGCCGTGCAGACCCATGGTGAATTGCGGTTGGAGTGCCAGTACAACCGTGATCTTTTCGACGGCGCGACGATCCGGCAGTGGCTGGTCCACTGGCAGACCTTGCTGCAGGCAATGGTTGCTTCTAGCGATATCGACGCCGTGGGGCGCCTGCCACTCCTCGCTGACATCGAACGGCGCACGGTGCTGGAGAAATTCAATGACACTCGCGTGGCCTATCCGGCCGACTGCTGCCTGCACGAATTGATCGAGACGCAGGTGGAGCGATCACCGGATGCGGTCGCTGTCAGCCATGAGGGCATGGCGCTGAGCTACGCTCAATTGAACGCCAGTGCCAACCGCCTCGCGCAGCATCTGCGCCAGATGGGGGTGAAGCCGGATGATCGCGTGGCGATCTTCGCCGAGCGCAGCCTGGAGATGGTGATCGGACTGCTGGCCATCCTGAAGTCGGGTGGTGCATACGTGCCACTTGATCCGCAACATCCCGCCGAGCGTCTGAACGATATGCTGGCCGACTGCTCACCGGTTGCCGTGCTGACCCAGCAGGCGCTGAGCCGCCGCCTGGCCAGCCTGCAGTCGTTGCCGGTCACCCTTGTGCTTGACGACCACGAGCCAGCGTGGGCGGCGCATTCGATGAGCAATCTGCCGCGCGCAGACCTTGTTGATTCGCACCTTGCTTATGTGATCTACACGTCCGGCTCCACCGGCAGGCCGAAAGGTGCGATGAACGAGCATCGCGGTATCGTCAATCGGCTGCGCTGGATGCAGCAGATGTTCCCGCTCGACGATGCTGACGCCGTGCTGCAGAAGACTCCCTACAGCTTTGATGTATCCGTATGGGAGCTTTTCTGGCCGTTGATGACCGGAGCAAGACTGGTGATGGCGCGTGCTGGCGGGCACAAGGATCCGGCGTATCTGGCTGACACGATCCGGCAGGAAATGATCACGACGATACATTTCGTGCCATCCATGTTGCATGCCTTCCTCGAGCACGGTGTCAGCAGTGCCTGCGGCAGCCTGGTGCGCGTGATCTGCAGCGGTGAGGCATTGCCTGCCGCGTTGACCGAGGCGTTCCATCAACAGTTGCCACGGCTAGCCCTGCACAACCTGTATGGCCCTACCGAGGCAGCAGTGGATGTCACCGCATGGACCTGCGTGGCAGGCGATATCGCGACCACTGTGCCGATCGGGCGCCCGGTCGCGAACACGCGGATCTATATCCTCGATCAGTTCGGGGAGCCGGTGCCGGTGGGCGTGGCCGGGGAGATTTTCATCGGTGGCGTTCAGGTCGGCCGCGGCTATCTGAATCGCGATGCGCTGACTGCCGAGCGCTTCCTGCCTGATTCGTTCGCACACGAGGCGAAGGCGCGCATGTACAAGACCGGTGACCTCGGTCGCTGGCGCGCTGACGGCAATATCGAGTATCTCGGCCGCAATGATTTCCAGGTAAAAGTACGTGGTTTCCGCATCGAACTGGGCGAAATCGAGAGCCGGCTGACCGCACATTCCGCGGTAGCGCAGGCACTGGTACTGGCGCGCGAGGATCGTCCTGGTGATGTGCGGCTGGTGGCCTATGTGGTGGCCAGGTCCGGCGCCAGCATTCATGGTGAGGCGCTGGCGCAGCATCTGCGGATGACGTTGCCCGAGTACATGCTGCCACAACATTACGTTGTGCTCGACGCTTTCCCGCTGTCGTCAAATGGCAAGGTTGATCGCATGCTGCTGCCTGCGCCGACCGAGCTCGTCAGTAATCGACATGAGTCCGGTGTGGCCCCGCGTGACGAGCTGGAACAATGCGTGGTGATGGCCATGGCCGCCGCGATCGGCGTCGCAGACATCGGTGTGCATGACAATTTCTTTGAGCTTGGCGGTCATTCGCTGCTTGCTGCTCGTCTGATCGCGCGGCTCAATCGTGAATTCGAGCTCGCACTGACCTTGCGCACGGTGTTCGATGCTCCCACCGCTGCGCAGCTCGCTGCGGCGATTCGGTTGCTCAAGACAGGAGAACGCAGTTTGCGCGGTGTAGCCAGGGCGATCCCGCGATTGACGAATCGGAGCAAGGCACCGTTGTCGCTGATGCAGCAGCGCGTGTGGTATCTGGAGCGACTGAATCCCGGCCAGGTGGTGTATCACGCTCCGTCAGCGCACCGCCTGCGCGGGGTCATGAACGAAGCCGCGTTCGAGCTTGCATTGGGCGAGATGGTGCGACGTCAGCCGACGCTGCGCACGTCGATCGAGTTTGATGGAAATGCGGTGGTACAGCGCATCCACGAGCAGGGCGAGGCCAGCTTCTTGCCGGTGGAGGATCTCAGCATGTTGCCCGAGCGCGAGCGCGAATCGGCTCTGGCGCAACGTCTGGACGAGTTGATCGCCGTGCCGTTTGACCTGGCGCTGGCGCCGCTGTTTCGTGCACGCCTGTTCAGGCTCAAGGCGGATGAGCATGTGTTCTTTTTCATGCCTCATCACCTGATCTGGGATGGCTGGTCGTTTGACCTGATGTACGAGGAAATGTCCAGCCTGTACGCAGCCTTCTGCGCGGGAGAGTCGCCGTCATTGGCGCCGCTGGTGGTCGAATACAGTGATTTTTCCGCGTGGCAGGTGGAATGGGTACGCGGCGAAGAAATATCCCATCAGTTGGCCTACTGGCATCAGCACCTGTCCGGCAAGCTTGAGCCGCTGGAACTCCCGGTGGATCATCCGCGGCCACCACGGATGTCCGGTGCGGGTGCCACCGAGTGGATTCACCTGTCGGAGGAGCAGGCCGCGTCGATGCGACTTCTTGGGCAGCAGGCGCAGTCGACCCTGTTCATGGTGCTGCTCACGTCCTATTACCTGTTGTTGCATCGTCTTGGCGGTCAGCGCGATCTGATCGTCAATACACCAGTCCGTGGGCGTGAAACCGCCGAGCTCGAGCGGGTGATGGGCTTTTTTGTCAACGCGCTGCCCTTGCGGGCGTCGATTGATCCTGAACTTTCATTTCTCGAGGTGTTGCGAATCGTTCGCGGCGTGGTGCTGGATGCATTTTCCTGCCCGGACGTACCGTTTGAACAGCTGGTGATCGACCTGAAGGTACCGCGCGACGAAAGCCGGCCACCCATCAGCCAGGCGATGTTCTCGTTCCAGGACGTGCGCCTTCGGCCCAGCCACTGGGGTGATCTTGAACATGAAAACATTCCGGTGTTCCAGCGTGGTGCAGCGGACGACATCGGCCTGTGGTTCATCGACCACGGCCACGGCCTGGTCGGCGGGCTTACTTACAACACCGATATCTTCGATGCCACGACTGTGTCGCGCTGGAGCAGCTATCTGCAGCACATTCTGGTCCAGGCGCTGGCGTCGCCTGATACACCCACGGGTGAATTTACCCTGATGGATGAGGTTGAGCGTCTGCAGGTGCTGGAAGAGTGGAATTCGACGGTGAGTGATTACGACCGCACGCAAGGGCTGCCTGCGTTGATCACGGCGCAGATGCAGAAGACGCCGCTCCGCATTGCTGCGGAATGTGGTGGTCAGCGACTCGACTACGCGGGCCTGGAGCTCGCCACTCGCTCGCTGGCCGTGGCGCTCGGTCGACGCCATGTCGGTCGTGGCGATCTTGTCGGTATCTGCGTGCCACGCAGCTTGTCGATGCTGGTCGCCGTGCTCGGAGTGCTGCGCAGCGGCGCGGCTTACGTTCCGCTGGATCCGACCTTCCCGCCGGAGCGGCTGGAGTACATGGCCGAGCATTCGCGTCTGCGCCACGTGCTGGTGACCGACGCCGAACTCCTGCCGGCTTTGGTGGCCGGTGGGCGCGAGCTGCTCAACGTGGACGCGCTGGCAAACGAACCGAGTGGCGCCACGCAGCTGCCCGACGTGGTTGGCAGCGATTTGGCCTATGTGCTGTATACGTCCGGCTCCACCGGCAAGCCCAAGGGTGTCGGTATCCTGCACCGCAACCTGGTCAATTTCCTGCAGAGCATGGCGCGGGAGCCAGGTTTCACCGAAGACGACACGCTGTGTGCCGCCACCACGCTTTCGTTTGACATCGCTGGACTGGAACTCTATCTGCCGCTCATCGTGGGCGGTCGCATGGTGATTACCACGGACGAGCAGCAGCACGATCCGAATCTGCTTTGGGACCTGATCGATCGCAGCGGTTGCAACGTGCTCCAGGTGACACCGTCCGTGCTTCGGCTATTGCAGGATACAGGACGCGATCGCGCAGTGAATCAGCTGCGTCTGTTCGTTGGGGGCGAGGCGCTGCCCCTGGTGGTTGCCAACGGCATGGCCGGGCGTTGCCAGGAGTTGTGGAATCTCTACGGACCCACCGAGACGACGATCTGGTCCACGGTGTCGCGCATCTACCCGGGCTTGTCCGTGATACCACTGGGCCGGCCGATCGCCAACACCCAGATCTATGTGCTCGATAAGCGAGGGCATCCGCAGCCGCCGGGCGTGATTGGAGAAATTTTCATCGGCGGAGACGGCGTCGCGGATGGGTATCTGTTCCAGCCGGAGCTGACGGCGGAGCGTTTCATCGCCAACCCTTTCGAGGGCGGGGCGGCGCGCATGTATCGCACTGGCGATCTCGGCGCTTTGCGCGATGGGGTGCTCTACTTCCACGGCCGCGCAGACAACCAGATCAAGATTCGCGGGTTCCGGATCGAGCCCGGTGACATCGAAGCGGCGGCCGACAGTCATCCTGCCGTGCAGGAATCGGTGGTGGTCGCACGACAGTTTGGCGACAACGACTGGCGCATGGTGCTGTATGTCGTGCTCCAAGGAGACGTGAGCGAAGTCACGCGGGAGTTGCGTGAGTATCTGCGCGAACGGCTGCCGGCCTACCTGTTGCCGCAGCACATCGAGTCGCTTGGCGTGCTGCCAAAGACACCCAATGGCAAGATCGACCGCAAGGCATTGCCCATGCCCCTGGCTGCGGCAGCTCTGGCCCAAGCGCGTTCGGTCGAGGTGCCATCGGATGCCGACGTTGCGCCAAAGCAATCCATGACAGATCCGCGCGAGCTCTATCTGGCGCAAATATGGCGCGAATTGATCGGGGTAGAGGATGTTCGTGGCAGCGACAATTTCCTCGACCTCGGCGGGCATTCCATGCTTGCGGTCGAATTTGCTACCCGTGTGCAGAATGAGACAGCCGTGTCTTTGCGGCTATTGAGCGTTGTTACCGGTACCTTGGCGTCGC
Organism: Rhodanobacter sp.; assembly: GCA_041663105.1. Classification (GTDB taxonomy): domain Bacteria; phylum Pseudomonadota; class Gammaproteobacteria; order Xanthomonadales; family Rhodanobacteraceae; genus Rhodanobacter. Next base: position 154,072 of record JBAZRB010000002.1, on the reverse strand, counting down.
TGGCGGCAGAGCTGCCTGATCCGACGGCTGAGATGGCATCGCGCTCTGTGAAAGGGTCGATGCTGTCACGCTTGCGTCAGCGATTGGGATTGGGGTGACATGGAAAGTGCAGGTATGAGTAATCACGCAATGACGCGGTCGCGCCCGTGCGCGTGGTCGTTGTCGGGCCGGCGATTCGTCGATTCACGAAGCTGGAACCGGGAAGGACGGGCCTCAGCCTTGTCGCCGACGTGCCCTGGCCCGGCAGAAAAATGGCCTCGACTGACGGCGGGGGCTGTCGACCATGCCTGCTGAAAAGGGAGGGCAGGGCATAGGTGTGCGGGGACGTCTGGGCGAGCTGTGCCATCGAAGTGGCATGCTGCGATTGCTGCAGCAGCTGCGCAGATGGCGGCGCAAGGATTTGCGCATTCTCGCCTACCATCGCGTACTCACGCTTGCGGAGAGCCCGCGTTTCGATTTTGACCTGGATCTGGTCAGTGCCTCCGCAGAGGACTTTCGCGAGCAGATGCTGCTGTTGAAAAAGCACTTTTCCCCCATCAGCCTGACAGCAGCGGGAACCGCCATTCAGGCAGGCCAGCCACTGCCGCCAGATGCGGTGGTCGTTACCTTCGATGACGGCTACGACGACAACTATCGGGTGGCTTATCCCATACTGCGCGAGCTGGGAGTCCCCGCCACCTTTTTCGTTTCCACCGGCTATATCGATAGTGGTCTTCCTTACGACTACGACTGGCTGGTGCACATGATCCTGATGGCGCCAATGGAGCGTGTCGCCATACCCGAGCTGGCACTGGAGTTGCCGCAGGGTGCCACTCATGAGGCCCGTCGACAGCTGGCTGGCATGGCGTTGAGCCGCATCAAGATGCTCGATGGCTTGGCGCAGACGGCATTGATCGAACGACTTGAGCGCGACTGGCGCATGCCACGTGACGCGGGGCATCCCGATTGCCGGCCGATGAGCTGGGAGCAAGTGCGCGAGATGCATGTCGCAGGCTTCGAAATTGGCTCACATGGCGTTCACCACCGGATGTTGGCAAAGTTGTCGCAGGAAGAACTGGAGTTCGAGTTGTGCGAGTCGAAAGTCTCGCTTGAGCGCCAGTTGGGTACGTCGGCGATGACGATTTCCTATCCAGTGGGTGGTGAGTCCGCCTTTGACGAGCGGGTGATCAACGCCACCATCACGGCGGGCTACCAGGTAGGCTGCAGCTATATTTGCGGAACAAACCGACTGGCATCTCCACGGCTCCATGCGCTGTATCGCCTGCCGGTCGAGCGCGTGATGGGGCTTGGATGGTTTGACGCTATGCTGACATTGCCCGAATGGGTCAGTTACCCCACATCGCGCTCTTCAACCAAAATTGCCCAGACCGAATGTTCATCTTAAGCCTTCTGTACGTGGTGTTGACCATCATTCGGCCGCAGGATTACATGCCTGCGCTGGCTGGCGTTCCGCTGCTTCCCGTGGTGTTGATACTCGCTTCGCTGGCCTGGCTTGCCTCCCGTGCGAAAACCTTCGACGCACCTCAATTTCTGATACTGCCAATGTTCATGGTGGTGGCGATGCTTTCGCTGGTAGTCAATCACTGGCTCGGTGGCGCGCTGGAGGTATTGCGCACCTTCGGCCCCATCGTGATCGCCTTCTTCGTGCTTGCGGCTGGTTGCCATAGCCGACGCAACGTGACGATCGCCATGGCCGTATTTGTGCTGTGTGCGGTGGTGCTGGCGCTGCACAGCGTGGAACAGGCCCACACCGGTATCGGTTGGACCGGCACGCTACTCGGCGAGGACGGTCGTGTCCGCTACGTCGGCATTTTCAACGACCCCAACGACCTCGGTCTGCTCTTTGCCGCGACCATGCCGATGGCGTTCTTTCTCACGGGGTTCGGTGGTTTCCTGGGACGCCTGTTCTGGCTGGCTGCGGCGGCCCTGCTGCTGTACGGCATCTACCTCACCAATTCTCGCGGCGCCCTGCTTGCTGCACTGGTTGTGTTCGGCGGTTACATCTGGTTCCGACGCGGTCTGGTGACTGCTGGCGTACTCGGTGTGCTCGGGCTGACTGCGTTGAAGATGCTGTCGATGCGCATGCAGGACCTCGATCCGGATGAGTCGTCCGCTTTGGGCCGGGTGGACGCGTGGTACGAAGGGCTGCACATGTTCATGTCGAATCCCGTGCTGGGTGTCGGGGTCGGAAACTTTACCGACTACAATCAGCTCACCGCCCACAATTCCTTTGTGCTGGTGCTGGCGGAAACCGGCTTTGTCGGCTTTACCCTGTGGTTGGCGTTTGTCGGCTACGGCTTCTGGATGATGCTGGCCGTGCTGCGGCATCAGCCCGAAATGTCTGAACAGACGACAGACGACTGGCGGGCCGAGCGCACGATGGCACTGACCCTGCTGCTGTCGCTGTGCGGGATGTTCGCCTGCGCATTCTTTCTCAGCCGCAGTTACACCATCATCCTGTATCTGATCATTGCCGTGGTGGTTGGCTACTACGTTGGGGCGAGCCGGCGCTGGCCAGCTCTGCGGCGATTCCGGCTGGGTGAAAGCCTGTCGCGCTGGCTGCTGTTTTCCATAGGCGGCATCGTGATGCTTTACATCACCACCACTATCTTGCTGATGGCCGCATGAATACTCGCGCGCACGCGTTGCGCAATACGCTGTTTTCCTCGATCGGTATCTACATCGAGTATTCGCTTGGCATGCTCGCCGCAATCCTCATCGCGCGTCATCTTGGGCCACAGCACTACGGCGTGTATGGCCTGTTCATCTGGTTTGCCGCCATCGGTGTGGTGACGACCAACTCGGGGATCACCACGGGTGTGATCAAATTCATCGCGGAGCTACGAGGTGCCCAGAAGGAATCGCTGATCATGCCCGTGCTGCGCTACCTGCGTCGGATGCAGGCATGGCATCTGCTCGCGGTGATGAGCCTCGCAATGGGCCTGTTCCTGCTGTTGGGCAAGCGTCTTGCCGCCGATCTTGAGTTCAGGGAGTTCGTGCTGCTTGCCATTGCTGTCGCGATGCGTGCGCCATACATGTTCAACATCGCCATTGCCAAAGGTTTTGAAGCCTTCGATGCCACCGCGAAAGTGAGCCTGGTAGCCGCGCCGGTGAACCTGATTCTGGTCGGCACGGCGATGTTGCTGGGCGCCACGATCTTCTGGTTCCTTGTCGTGTACACCATATCCAGTGCCATCTTCCTGTGCGTTTCGCACTATCAGGTCAGGCGACTGCTGAAGCCACTCAAGGCCTCGACTCAAGATGAAGTGCCGGACCAACTGCAGTACCGGGTGCGTCGCCACCTGCGTATCGTGTCGATCACGATCATTGTCAGCTTCCTGATTGCCAGCGACCTGGAGATTCTCTTCCTCAACCAGTTCGCCAGCGCGACCGCGGCAGGCTATTTCAAGGTTGCCTATCAACTGGCGACCGGGGTCATGCTGCTGGTGCCAGGCGTGTTTGGCGCACTGCTGCTGCCGATGATGGCCAAGGCGCAGAGCCAGGGGCGGGCGGTGGGCGGTCGCCGGTTTGTGGCAGTTACCAGCTACCTGCTCCTGCTGGCGGCGCCTGTGGTGGCTTTCGGCAGCAGCTTCTCCGGTGCAATCATCGGCCTGTTGTATGGCGCCAGCTATGCCAGCTCGGCGCCGGTGTTTGCCTGGTGCCTGTTTGCCTGCGGCTTGGGCACGGTGACCCAGGGTGCCACCAGCTTGCTGGTCAGTGCGGACCGGCAGCACACCATCTTGATACTCACGGTGGCGCTGGGAGTACTCAAGATCGTGCTGGATATTCTGCTGATCACCCGTTTCGGGTTGTACGGATCGGTGGCAGCGATCGTGATTGAATTGCTGGTGATCGCGGCATCTTACCTGACCATCGGCATGCGGGTCAGCGGTGTGCAGCTGGAGTGGCTGCGGCTGTTGCGTATCGTTCTGGCCGCGGCGCTGGCGGCTGCAGCGGCTTCGCTGGTACATGCACTGCAACTGATGCCCCTGCTGACCTTGCTGCTGGGCGGCATCGTACTGAGTGTTGTCTACCTGACCTTGACCTTGTCGATGCAGTGCTGGACACGCGCGGACATTGAACAGTTTCAGGGATTGCATCGGCGCTTTGCCGCGGGTCGGCCAATGCTGTTTGGTCGACTGCTGAACTGGGCGGGTGCCCGGGCGGAGACAAGCGACTCATGAGATCGAACTGGTATGAGGCGGCGTTCCGCCACGTGCTGTATCCCGTATGGGAAACCGGACTGCGCCGACGTCACACGCTGACGTGGTTGAAGGATTATCAGCGCGACCAGTGGCTGTCGCCGGAACAGATCGCAGCCTTGCAGTGGCAGCGTCTGAAGCGGCTGCTGGAGCATTGCGAGCGCGAGGTACCGTACTACCAGCATCGCTGGCGGGAACTGGGTGTCACGGTGGCGGACATTCACAACCTTGATGACTATGCCAGGTTGCCCGTGCTGACCAAGGCAGACATCCGACAACATTTTGATGAGATGAAAGCGGAATCCTGTCGCGATGATCTGCTGTACAAGGCCACGGGTGGGTCGACCGGAGAGCCCATGCGCTTCGGCTACACGCGGGAGAGCAACGACCGACGCACGGCGGTGATGTGGCGCGGTTACGGTTGGGCCGGTTCACGCATGGGGCGACGAACGCTGTTCCTGTGGGGAGGGGCTGTGGGTGACCCATCGCGAGCGCATCGGCTCAAGGATCGCCTGTACAACGCTGCGTTTGCCCGACATGTATTGAACAGCTTCAACATGAGCGAGGCGAACATGGCCGACTTCGCCGATGCCATTGATCGCCACCGGCCAGAGGTGATCGTCGGTTATGTCGGTCCACTGGTGCGACTGGCGCAATGGTTGATCGCCACCGGTCGGCGGGTGGCTCGCCCGGAAAGCATCATTGGCGCAGCCGAGGCGCTGCACGAATTTCAACGCGAAATCATCGAACGTGCTTTTGGTTGCAAGGCGTTCAACACCTATGGCTGTCGTGAATTCATGCTTGTTGCCTCCGAGTGTGAGCAGCGCCAGGGCCTGCATGTGAACTCCGATCACCTGGTGGTTGAGTTGCGCCAGCCTGCCGGGGCCGGGACGGCGCAGGCTGGCGAAGTGGTCATCACCGATCTGTTCAACTACGGCATGCCCCTTGTACGCTACGTCAATGGCGACATGGCGACGCCTGCCGCTCATCCGTGCAGCTGTGGTCGAGGCTTGCCATTGCTGCAGCGGGTGGAGGGGCGATCACTCGATGCGCTGCGTACCCCGGCCGGGCACATCCTGCCGGGCGAATTTTTTCCGCACATGCTCAAGGACGTCCCCGGGGTGCTGCGTTTCCAGGTGGTGCAGCGACGATTGGATCAACTGGACCTTGCCTTGGTGCGCGGCGCCGGGTTCGAGGAGTCGTCGCTCGCCTATATCCGTCGTGAGGTCGCCAAGGTCGTTGGCGACAGCGTTGAACTGCACTGTCGTTTTGTCGATGACATCGCGCTGACGCCTAGCGGAAAACTGCGCGTGACCGTCTGCGAACTGCCTGATGCATTACCTGTCCCGCCTGCCGCATGAAGATCACTCACGTCGTCGAAAATCTCAATCGCGGCGGCCTGGAGCGGATGGTGATTGATCTGGTCACCCTGCAGCAGCGGCAGGGTCATCAGTGTCAGGTGCTGTGTCTGTTCGAAGCGGGTTCGCTGGCGCCCGAGCTGGCTGCCGTCGGGGTCGCGGTGCATGCCTGTGGCAAGCGACCCGGACTGGATCTGCGAGCGCTGGTGCGACTTCGACGGTGGTTGCGCGGGCATGCTAGTGAGGTGCTGCATACACATAATGCGGTAGCACATTATCAGTCTGTGCTGGCCAGTGCCGGTCTCGGTATCGCGCGCGTGATCAACACCCGGCATGGCATGGGCGCGAATCGGCGAGCCGCCCGGCGTGAGTGGTTGTACCGACGCGCGCTGGCTCGCACGAACGTGGTGGTCACGGTGTGCGAGGCGGCCAGGGTTGACGCCGTGCAGCGAGGCATCGTGCCGCAAGCGAAGGCAACGGTTGTGCCCAATGGTATTCGCGTGCAGGCGTTCGAGCCCGCATCGCAGGACGGTCGTGCACGGCTGCAGCAGGTGTTGGGCGTGTCTGCCCAGACACGTGTCATTGGCAGCGTTGGCCGGCTGAACTGGGCCAAGGATCAGACCAGCCTGATCCGCGCTTTCGCCATCGTTCGACGGGAGCTGCCGGCGACCGTGCTGGTGCTGATCGGCGATGGTGAGTTGCGTGCCGAGCTGGAGCAGTGCGCGCTGGCCGAAGGCATGGCCGAGCATGTACGGTTTCTTGGCGACCGCGGTGACGTGCATGAACTGCTGCAGGGGCTGGATCTGTTTGCGCTGTCGTCGTTCAGCGAAGGCTATTCGATGGCCCTGCTGGAGGCTTGCGCTACGGCGCTGCCGATCGTGGCCACGGCGGTCGGCGGCAGTGGCGAGATCGTGCGCGATGGCATCAATGGGCGGCTGGTGTCCGCGGGTGATCCGTCGGCGCTGGCTGCAGCGATGAGCGAACTGCTGCTCGATCCCGTGCGGGCTGCGGCACTGGGCCACGCGGCTCGCGAGTGGGTCGAAACCGAGGGGTCTCTGGAAGCAATGGCGGCGAGATATACCCAACTCTATCGAACTGCCGCCGACGTAGCCGGCACATGAAGCTGCTGGTGCTCACCAACCTGTTTCCCACGCCGTGGGACCCGCTGCGTGGCGCGTTCAATCGCCAGCAATTCGAGCGTCTTGGGCAACGTCACGAGGTGCATGTGCTGACCGCGGTGGATTTTCGCGAACGGCTTGGCGGCATGCGCGGTACGGTCGAAGTTCCGGGCTTGCGCACGGATCATTTCGTGTTCGTGTTTCCGCCCGGTATCGCTCGCGCCCTGCATGCGTGCTGCTGGTTCGCTTCGCTGCTCTTTCAGCATGGCAGGCGATTGCGTGCCGAAAGATACGACGCCGTGCTTGCCAGCTGGGCGTATCCAGATGCGGTCGCTGCTACGTGGATGGCGCGTTGGCTCGGCATTCCGGTGGTGGTCAAGGTGCATGGCAGTGACTTGAACGTAGTTGCCGAAAAGGCGTTGCGTCGGCCACAGATTCGCTCGGCATTGCGTCATGCGGGTGCGGTGGTGGCGGTGAGCAAGGCGCTGGCCGGCAAGGCCGTTGCCATCGGTGCGGAGCCGGAACAGGTGCATGTGATCTACAACGGGGTCGATGCCGAGCGGTTCGTACCAGCGCCGCAGGGGCCAGCGCGCCAGCGCCTGCAACTACCCGAAAGTGGCGCGCCATTGGTGCTGTATGTCGGCAATTTGAAGCAGGCCAAAGGGTGTGTCGATCTGCTGGAGGCATTTCCAGCCTTGCTGGCGCGGCGCCCCGATGCTCGCCTGGCTTACGTGGGTGCGGGTCCATGCCGCGAGGGGCTGCTGGCACGCGCTGCGGCACTGGGCTGTGCCGACCGGGTGCAGTTGGTGGGTGCGGTCGCGCATGGCGCGCTGGGGGACTGGTTCTGTGCCGCCGATCTGCTGTGCCTGCCCAGTCATAACGAGGGTGTACCGAATGTGGTGCTGGAGGCGATGGCCTGTGGCACGCCGGTAGTGGCCAGTCGTGTCGGCGGGATTCCTGAAGTACTGCCTGACTACGCCGGCATTCTTGTCCCGGCAAGGCAGCAGGCGGCGCTGTCGGCTGCCTTGATAGAGGCTGCCGAGAGGACTTGGGACAAGGCGAGAATCGTTGCCCATGCCGCGGAATTCAGTTGGGAGGACAACGTTGACCAGCTGGAAGCTATCATGCAGCGCGTAGTTGCCGGATTACCTCCCGTGCCTGGTCCCCGTGCATGAATTTCAAGCTGAAAAAACAGCACTTGCTCGGCCTGTTGCCGGACTCGATGGTGCTTACGCTCGGGCCGCGGCGCGGCAGCGCCTTGTACCTGACACTTGATGACGGGCCGCATCCGGAACATACGCCCCGGGTGCTTGATCTTCTTGCAGCGCATCAGGCCAAGGCAACGTTCTTCCTCATAGGTCAGCAGGCCGAACGGCACCCGGCGCTGGTCGAGCGTATCGTGGCCGAGGGGCACGCCCTCGGCAATCACTCCTGGAGCCACCCCGTGGGCTTTCAGCGGATACCGTTGCAGCAGCAATTGCATGAAATTGATCGTGCCGATCGTTATCTGCAGCAGTTTGACGGTCGGGAACGGCATCGCTTCCGCCCGCCGCGGGGAAGCATATCCCTGGCGCTGATGATGCATTTCATTCGCCATCGTCGCTGCATCACCTACTGGTCGTATGACAGTCAGGACTATCGGGGGGGCGTGAGTGGAGAAGTGGCGGTTCGTTTGCGCGACAGGCCTCCGCGTGGCGGTGAGGTGGTGTTGATGCACGACGATGATGCCTGTGTCGGCGACGTCCTCGAACTGCTTCTGCCGGAATGGTCGGCGAGCGGTCGCGAATTGCTCGCGCTGCCGGAGGAGCAGGCATGAGGGTCGTGTATCACCATCGCACGCGCGGATTGCGTGTCGAAGGGGTGCATATACGCGGTATCGTCGATGCCTTGCGCGAATTGGGTCATCAGGTGACCGTGGTGTCATTTCCTGGCGCCGATCCCGAGCACGAGCCGGCGGCATCCGCTGCGCCCGCTGCGGGCGGTGGTGGCCGGCTGGCGGCCGCGGTCGCGCGCCTCCCCGGGGTGCTGTTCGAGTTCCTGGAGATTGCCTACAACGCGTTCACCTGGCTGCGCATGGGGGTGGTGATCAGGCAACTGCGGCCGGAACTGATCTATGAGCGCTATTCCCTTTTTCTGTGTGCGACCGTCTGGCTGGCGCGGCGGCGGGGTATTCCGATCATTCTCGAAATCAATGATTCAGCCCTGGTCGAGCGCGTGCGCCCGTTATGGTTGAAGGGCCTGGCTCGCCGCATCGAAGGCTGGTGCCTGCGTCGTTGCACTGGACTGGTCTTCATTTCAAGCTACTTCAGGCAGCAGGCGGAGGCTGCCTATGGAGCGATCGCACCGTCCGTGATCTCGCCCAATGCAGCAGATCTGGAGCGCTTCGACCCCACTCGTTTCGATATCCCGAGACTGCGCGCCGAACGTGGGCTGAGCCATCGGGTAGTGTGCGGTCACATCGGAGCGTTTGCCCACTGGCACGGCATGGACAGCTTCGTCGAGGCGATTGCCGGGCGGCTGAATGAAGCGCCCCAGTTGAGCCTGGTGCTGGTCGGCGATGGCATCACCCTGCCAGCCATTCGCCAGCTGGTGCAGGAGCGAGGTCTGGCTGATCGCATCCTGATGCCCGGGCGGATCGCGCATGAGGATATCGCCAGCTGGATCGCGTGCATGGACTATGCGGTGTTGCCCGACTCCAACGCCTATGGCTCGCCGATGAAGCTTTTCGAATTCATGGCCATGGGCGTTGCCATGGTAGCGCCCGACTACGCGCCGATTGCCGAGGTAGTCAGTGACGGCCATAGCGGCTGGCTGTTTCCCCGCGGAGACTTGGCAGTCTGTGTGCAGCGCGTACTGGATCTGGCTGTGCGCGAGGATGAGCGCTCCCGCGTCGGAGCAGCTGCGCGCGACTACATCGTGCGCGAACGCCAATGGCGCAACAATGTCGAGCAACTGCTGACCCTGCTGCCGGAAGGAGTACCACGCTGATGTGGGCTGCCGCTTGGATGACTGCTGGCGTGCTGCTGTGTGCCGCGCTGCTGCTGCTTGTCTGGGCCGTGCGCGCCCGAAATATGCAGATATGGCTGGGCAGCTACCTGCGTCGCCGCCGACCGGCAGTCGTGGAGAGGCCGATCCACGTGATGTTTTGCTTCGTCGATCATTTCGAGCCGGCCTGGGGCAAGGTCGATCTTGCCGTCCAGCGCGCGCGCGTGGATCGCTGGTGCCTCGACTATCGAGCGCTTGCCAGCGCCCACCGCGATGCTGACGGACGTCCGCCGCAGCACAGCTTCTTCTATCCCGAGGAGGAATATCTTGAGGAGCATCTGACCAAGCTCGCCGATTTGTGCGCGGACGGTTTTGGAGAGATCGAGATCCACCTGCACCACGATGACGACACGGCGGACAACTTCAACCGCACGATCAGCCGTTTCAATGAACTGCTGCACGAACGCCACGGCGCCCTGCCACGCGATCCTGTCACCGGCCAGCTGCGCTTCGGCTTCATCCACGGCAACTGGAGCCTGGATAATTCCCGTGCCGATGGACGCTGGTGCGGCATCAACAACGAGCTGATCCTGTTGCGTGAACTTGGCTGCTATGCGGACTTCACACTTCCGTCGGCGCCGAGCGACACCCAGACGAAAATCATCAATTCAATCTACTACGCCACTGATGATCCGCTGCGGCCGAAATCGCACGATACCGGCGAGCTGGTTAGCGTCGGTGGCAAGGCCTGTGGTGACCTGATGATTGTGCAAGGGCCATTGGGTTTGAACTGGCGTGAGCGCAAGTTCGGGATCATTCCGCGCATCGAGAGCGCCGATGTACGCCGGAGCTGTCCACCCACGCCCGAACGCGTGGACGACTGGGTGAATACGGGCATTCACGTTCAGGGCCGACCGGAATGGGTGTTCGTCAAGGTGCACACCCATGGTACGCAGGAGCGTGACATGGATACCCTGCTGGGAGCCAGTGCGCATGCCATGCATCAGCATCTCGAGACGCGCTACAACGATGGTCTCCGGTACGTGCTGCATTACGTTACTTCGCGGGAGGTCTACAACATCATCAAGGCGGCCGAGGCAGGTTGCAGCGGCAATCCAAACGACTATCGCGACCATGAATTGCCACCGCCGCCCGGCGTCGCCGGGGCGCATGCCGCAGCGCGACGTCAGGGGACATAGTGAAGGGTGATCTGGTCAGTGTGATCATGCCGGTATACAACGCGGCGGCGTGGTTGCAGCGTGCGGTTGAATCGGTGTTGCTGCAGAGTCATCGCAACCTGGAGCTGATCGCGATCGACGATGGTTCATCGGACGACTCCCTCGCCTTGCTCGATGCATTCGCGCGCACCGACGCACGCGTGCGGGTGCAGCGACAGGCGGTCAACGGTGGTGTGGCGGCGGCGCGCAACGCCGGCATGGCCGTGGCGCAAGGCCAGTACATGGCCTTTCTCGACGCGGATGACTGGTGGCACCCGGCCAAGCTGGAGCGGCAACTAGCCAGTCTGCACGCACATGGTGCGTTGATCAGCTACGGAGAATACTGGCGCGTGGCCGAAGATGGCCGTGTGTTGAGCAGGGTGACGCCGCCTGCAAAGATAAACTGGCATGACATGCTGGCCAGCAACTTCATCGGTAACCTGACCGGTTTGTACGCGCGCCAGCTCGGCGACATCCCGTTTCAGAAGATCGGGCACGAGGACTACGTGTTCTGGCTAGAGCAGATACGGAGGGCCGGAGGGGCCGTACGGGTGGAGAGTGACGAGCCACTGGCATGGTACCTGGTGCGTGAACGCTCGCTCTCGGCCAACAAGTGGCGAGCGGCGACTTGGCAGTGGGCAGTCTATCGAGAGGTGGAGAAACTGGGTCTGCTGCACTCGATGTTTTGCATGCTGCGTTATGTGTGGCATGCACTGCGCAAGCGACGCGGTATCGGCGGCATTGCGTCGGAGTGACCCCGACACCGTCGCGCACCGCGCCTTGCGAAAGCGCGAGCGCAGGGTCGCCCTCGCGGGGATCCCCCACTGATTTCCCTGGCAGCCTAATGGCTGACGCTGGTTGGTGTTGCTGGTGTCGCACCGCTGCCGGCAGGTTGCCGCAGTAGCCACTGGACCCCACCAGTGCCACGGTTGTTCCAGTTGAAGCGTCGCCGTGTATTGCTGTTTTTCGCACAGCTCTCGCTGTAAGACGCTTCCAGAAGGGCCATGCGTTTGTCCAGCGCTCGCTGCCATTGCGGGTCGGTTTCAAAGTAGCGCGCGGCCGCCACTGGCAAGGTCAACTCGACATTGTGCGAATCGCTGTACCAGCCGTCCGAGTTTTCGATGGAGACCAGCTGCTTCAATTCTGCATGGGCCGATGACCAGTACCAGCTGATCTGGCCATTCGGGCCATCGCACGGATCCCGCCAATTCTTGCCGGCTGACTGCAGCGTCTTTGCATCGATCCAGCCGTAGCGCTCCAGGTAGCGTCCGAAAGCCGTAATCATGGTCGGGATGCGCGTGTCACCGGTGACCAGCCACGCGTGCCACAAGCCGTCAATGATGTTCTCGCTCATCCATGGCGAGCTGCCCACCGTATCCGTGGCGGCGTTGTAGTCATTTCCCTCATGCATGTCCCAGCTGTTGCGCCATGACCCATCGTTGCCCAGGCCGTCCGGATTGTGCTGCTGATGCTGGTACAGCCAGCCTACGCGATCATCGATTCGTTTGAGGTATTGACGATCGCCGGTGATTTCCCAGGCACTGACGATTTGCAGAAGACCCAGGCCGGCCTCCCGCTCGGTGAAAAAGCGCTGCTTGAGCCCTGTGTAAGGGCCGGCCGGGATGTTCCAGCCGCCGGTATCCCAGGAACCAACCATGAGCTGGATCAGCGCCGGGTCGATTTGGCTGTCATCCCCGGTCAGCCCCAACGCGAGCAGTGATGCCTCGATATAGACGTACTTTGGGTCGCACGCACTGACTTGATCCAGATGGAAGCCGCCGGCGCACAGCGGCCAGCCGGGCGCACCGTTGCGCTGGATATGCTCCATGTAGAAACGATAGCTGGCCACCGCGGCGGCCAGATAGTCCACCCGCCCGGTGCGCACGTATTGCTGAAACAACGTAGTCGGGCGATCAAACAGCCAGGCTGATCCGTCGTCGCGCGGCAGCGCCCTGGCCCAAGCGAACTGGGTGGCAAAATAGCGATCATATGGGCCGGCGGTTGCAGCCGGTTGCTGCGGCCCGGCGATCATCGATGCCGACATCCATTGCGGGCTCAAGGTTGCCAGTGCACCTGGTACTCGCACGCCCTCGGCACCCATGACCAGTCCACTCGCATAGGGCCAGCCTTTGGCGACAGGCGCTTGTTGGGTGGTCGCGGGGACGCCGATGCTGAAGCGCACAGCGCCGAGGGCGCCCTTGAGGCTGGCATGGAACTGGGCACGAACTGCGCGTATGCCGCCGTGAGCAAAATGCCAATACAAGGTAGGTTCGACATGGGCCGCGATCGAGATGCCCTGTATGTCCTCGATGCGGACATCCCGCGCATCGTTCAGCGTGCCGGGCGGAAACGGGATGCCGACCGTTATGGCAACATCTTCACCGACTGCGCCGTTACGGTGCAGCTCGATGATCTGCCAATCCGGATGGCTTCCTGCAGTGGCGGTTGCTGCCGCCTGTGCGATCTGTGCGATCGGGGGTTGCGCGGCTGAATTGCCAGCTGCATGAGAAGGCGCGTGAGAGCTTGCTTCGACGGCGGACGTGCGCGATTTTGCTGGCGCGCCATCTACCGACAGGGACAGCACCAGCATGGCAGCGGCAAGAGAGCACGCCACCAGCAGGGCAGACAGGCTACTGCTGCGGCCGGAGATGTTTTTCATGACGACTGTTCACCAGCGGCAAGCTGGCGCTCCCATGCCAGCGCGGTGCGCACGATAAACTCCAAGTCATCGTGGCGTGGCTTCCAGCCGAGTCGCTGGCGCAGTCGATCCGCCCGCGCGATCAGCATGGGGGGGTCGCCAGCGCGACGCGGTTGCTCGATCACGTTCAATGTACGACCACTGACCCGCTGGACGGCATCGATTACCTCTCGCACGCTGTATCCGTGGCCATAGCCGCCATTGAGCGTCATGGACTCGCCGTCCGCCCGCAGATGATCAAGCGCCTGGAGATGGGCCGCGGCGAGATCCTCGACGTGAATGTAGTCGCGGATGCCGGTGCCATCCGGCGTGTCGTAGTCGGTACCAAAGATCGACAGACTTGGCCGCTTGCCGACTGCATGCTCGCAGGCGACCTTGAGCAACAAGGTGGCGTTGGGTGTGCGCTGGCCAATCCGCCCTTGCGGGTCGCAGCCGGCGACATTGAAATAACGCAGGATAACGTGCCGTAGCGCGCTGGCGGCGCTGAGGTCACGCAGCATCGTCTCGGACATGAGTTTGGACATGCCGTACGGGTTGATCGGCTGCGTCGCCGTATCCTCGTCGGCGATGCCGGTGGCAAGAGCACCGTAGACCGCAGCGGTCGAGGAGAATATGATTTTATTGACGCCAGCCTCGACGCAGCAGGCGAGCAGGTTACGCGTGTTGCAAGTGTTGTTGCCGTAGTACTTCAGCGGGTCGCGTACCGACTCAGGTACTACCGTGTGAGCGGCGAAGTGCATTACCGCGTCCACCTGGTAGTCGGCCAGAATGCGCGCCACCAAAGCCTGGTCGCCGACGTTGCCAATCACCAGTTCGGCTCCCTGCACAGCCTCGACGAAGCCACTGTACAAGTTGTCGAGCACCACGACGCGCTCGCCACGCACGGTCAACTGCTGAACGACATGGCTGCCGATGTAGCCAGCGCCGCCAGTGACCAGGATACTTTTCAAGATGGCGAACTCCGGGATGAGATCGGAAAATTGCTGGCGAGCCACTCCTCGATGATGTCGAAGAGCAGCTTGCGATCGGTGTCGAGGACATAGGTATGGTCGGTCTGGCTCAGCAGGCGTGAAGTCAGCCCTGGGCGCCTGGTCAGACGGCCGTAGCATTCGAGGAACTGGCGCGGATGATTGTACTGACGACTAATGCCTCCGCTATAGATAAAAAATAGCTTGAGCCCACGATCGAGCATGCCGGCCAGTTCCTCGCGCACCTGGTTCAGCGCCGGATAGTGCACGCCGAAACTGATATTGCTGTCGCTTTCGCCATCCTCTGAGCGACTCATGTGGCGGTCGAGAAAGCGTCCCCAGCTAGCAGCCTTGAGAAGTCGGGGCAGGTAATGTCGAATGCGGAAGCCGAATGTACGATAAGCATAGCCGTCGAGAAAGACCGCGCCGGCCACGCGGGCCTCCGTGCATGCGGCGACATGCGCGTTTTGCGCGCCGGAACACAGTCCGATGAGCACGACCCGCGCGCAACCTGCATGCTGCTTCAACAGGTTGATGGCGTCGGCTACGTCGGCACGAACCTGTGCTTCCCGCGACTGGGACTCACTGCTCGCACCGCTGTCGCCAATCGAGGACAGATCGAAGCGCAGAGAGGGGTAGCCACAAGCATTGAGTCGGCGGGTCAGCTCCACATGCAGGCGGAAAGGGCCCACCCGATGGACCATGCCGGCGTTGAGTACGACAACGCCGACTCGATCCCCTTCTGACGCCACGTCTGGCAGCCCGATCAAGCCGATCAGGTGCTGGGCACGGCCGAAGCGGCAGGCGCGCTCCGTCGTCATGTTGCCCCCCGCACATGATCAACGACGGCGCGGATCAGTTCAGGTGACAGGATGGCATGCTCGAGCCGCTCCAGTTCGTCCCATGCAACGGGTGTCGGCAGTCCATTTACGGCGGCATCGCTGATGCCAATCGGTTTCGGCCGGTCATTCTCAGGAGCTTGTTGCGAATCGAGCAGGCTGACCGGGACCGCCACCGACCTTGCGCGCCACTGCTCGATTTGTCGACGCAGGCTGACGCTGACCGGAAAGCCCAGCCACTGGTTGGCGGCATCGCTTGCCGTTCGTGGTCGGCTGAAACGATTCGGATCTCGCCAAAGGGCGTCCTGCATGGCATCAAGCCGCGCCACGTGGGCGCTACCATCGAGTACGAGGTCCCACAGCAGCAGCTCCGAAAAGCCAGCGCCGTCTGTCGAATCCAGCGCTATGCTGCCGCCC
Organism: Rhodanobacter sp.; assembly: GCA_041663105.1. Lineage (GTDB taxonomy): Bacteria > Pseudomonadota > Gammaproteobacteria > Xanthomonadales > Rhodanobacteraceae > Rhodanobacter. The sequence continues at coordinate 138,270 of JBAZRB010000002.1, read as the reverse complement.
AGTCGTGCGCCAAAGCCCACCACCTGATCACAGCCACTGCGCTTGCGTACCTCGGTAGCAGCGGCCACCGTGTCCTTGACACAGCGAGTCCAGTCGAGCTGGTTGCTGGCGCCAGCGGAATCGCCACTTCCGAAGTAGTCAAAGCGAAGGACGGCGCTGCCTTGCTGCGCCAACGCGTCGCCCAGCTGTCGATAAACGCGGTGGCTGCGAATCATCTCCTGGCCCAGCGGCGGACACAGCAGCACAGCTCGCGCCGGGCGACCAGCAGTTGCATGGTAGATGCCGAACAATTCGCCGCTGGCGCCGAACTGGCAAGGTTGGGTTGGTGCCGGCCGGGCGTTCATCGTCGGTAGATAAAGCCCAGATAGATCTCGTTCACCTGGTACCCTTGACCTGGCTCGGTACTGCTGCGAAGTCCATGGCTCACCGACAGTGTTACGCTCCAGTGCTGGGTGCGGCGACTGGTGACACCGACACCATAATTGGTTGTACGGTCCGTTCGATTGAGCGATGTGTAATGCACATTCGCCGTGTTGGCGAAAGCCGACAACGTACTCTGCTCGGTGAGACGATAGTCCAAACCCGCTCTACCGCCCCGACCGGTCTGATTGGGGGTCGAATAGTTGATGTAGCTCAGCTTGTTGTAAAGCGGCGCCAGCACAAAGGTCAGACGGGCACCCGCGAATGAGTAGGATGCTTCAATTCGCCGCTCAATGTAGACCCCCGAACTGATTACCGCGCTACCGACATCAATGTTCGGCTGAATCGGCGCAACCACCGGTCCGATAGCGGCAACCTGACCTGTCTGATCGATCAGATCTTGCGCTGAATCGGATATCTGGCGTGCGGCGGCGATGGCGAAAGTATTTTCCGGCGTTGCGCGCCAAGCCAGGCGCAATCGAAGTAAAGGGCTGGTGCTGTCGGGCATGCCACTGAAATTGATCCGTGACCAGCCAGCCGATGCATCAAGGTCGACGTGGCTGAGCTGGCTTACGTAACGACCAAATACCTCGCTACGAGCGTAGGACGGGCCACCGCTGATGTCTTGAAAGGTGACGCGCTCGGTATCGATATTGGCCGACAAGTGCGCCGTCGGGGAGAGATCCTTGATGACTCGAAGCGCAGCTGTTCCGCGCGACGAGTCAAACTGTTTGGTCTTGGCAGCATAGGTATTGGTATAGCGCAGATCGGCCTCGCCCCGCAGCGTATCGCCCAGCCGGAATTGCAGGGTCGGTCCAAGTGCAAGCACGTTGGTCTGCTGCTGGTTGTTGGGTACATTGGTGGACAGTGTCGACAACGGCTGTATGCCGGCATAGTCGAGTACGGTGAAATCCAGTCGTTGCGGCAGTACCGTCCAGTTGGCCTGGCCACCCAGTTGGGCCAGCGTCTGGCTGTCGAAGGCGTTGCCCAGATAGTCGCGATATTCCACGTTGCCGGCGACGTTGGCCTGCAGCACGGAACCCTGTTGCTGAAAGCTGAAGTTGACCCCTGGGACCAGCACATTCTGGCTGATCGGTTGGGTGTCGCTCAGGTTGATGTTGTCGCTGTGGTCGATTCCGGCGCGCAACGAATAGTCAAAATCTGCCGCCGCCGCATTGGCTGAGGCGATGAAAAGCGCCAGACCAATGGCGCGCGTGAGCGTGTTGGGCGTGCACATGTGTATCCATCCTCCCCTGTTGCATATCCTTGATCGTCCGGCACGGTCCGATGTTTCAAGGCCCGTGATTGAATACCAGACCAGCAAGCTTTGCCGGGTCAAAACTTGCTGCTGCCTGGTTGATGGCTGCCGGCGTATCACGCCCATATCCAGCCACCACGATCACCTGGTCGGCCAGATCGGAAAGAATGCGCGCATCCGGTGCCCCCTTAATGGCAGGCCCGTCGAGAAACAGGTAACGGTCCGGATATCGGCAGCGCAAGGAATCGATGACGGCACGCATGCGAAACGAGGAAAAATATTCACTGCTGTTTTCACGCGATACGCCAGCCGGGATCAGCCGCAAGCGGGGGATGCCGGTGTGATAGATGATGGACTTGATGCCCATCGAGGGATGCTCGAGAAAATCGATCAGGCCCTCGCTGCCACGGTCAAGGCCAAAGGCTTCGTGCTGCGCCGGGTAGCGCAGGTTGCAGTCGATGATCAGGCTGGACCGTGCCTCGTCGAAAGCAAACGCGGTAGCCAGGTTCCGCGCGACGAAACTGCTGCCCGAACCGGGGCTCACCGGTACGATGAGGGTCACCAGATTGTGCTTGCCGCCAAGCTCGAGCAGGCGTGTACGAATTTCGCGAAAGGCGTCGGAATGCTGGCGTGCCGACGGTTCGCGATGGATCAGTCGATGCTCTTCGAGTTGTTTTACTGCCAGCGACGTGGTCTCGGCCATTCGTGCAATCGCCTGCCCGGGTGTGGCGTGCGGCGAGACTCGCGTTGAGGCTTCATCTGCCGCATCGTCGGACTCGACGAGAAATTCTTGGATATCCGGATCGTTCACGCCAGTCCCCTCAGCTTGAGCCAGAACAGTATCGCGTAGACGAGGACCACGCCCGCGACAATGATGACCATCAAGCCGTTTCGTTGCTGCTCCCGTCGGCGATCCTGTGGTGTGGGATAGAACGGTATGGTGGCCAGCACGGTCAAACCCGTGAGCCTCTTCAGCTGCTCGGTTGAACGCACCCTGGGATCGACGCGGGCGATACCGAAGAGCAGGCCGAGCGGAATCGCCAGCGCGAGCAGGCCACCGCCAATCGCGAAATGCATGAAGCGCAGGCCGCTCGGATTGAGCGGCATCACAGCGGGGTTCTGCACCAGAAAGGTCAGGCCCTGGTGCTGCGAGTCGAGATTCATTGACACGCGCGCCTTCTCGCGCCGGTTGAGAAGATCCTGATAGACATCGCGATTGACGTTGTAATCACGGGTCAGCTCTGCCGTCACCATATCCGCGCTGGCAATGCGATTGCTGCGTTGCAGTTCGGATTGCAGCAAGGTGTTGCTCTCGTTTATGCGTGCCTCGATGGCCGCACTACCCGCTCGAACTGCGGATAACTGGCTCTGCAGTTGCTGGTACAGCGGATTGAACTGGGCGTTGTTGTCCAGTGTGCTCGCCTGACCTGCTGCGCGAGAGGCCTCTTTGCGTTTTTCATCCTGGGCGAGCTGCTGACGGAGATCCTCGATCTGGTGGCGAATGCGAATGACGTCGGGATATTCGTCGGTATAGGTCAGCAAGAGCTTGTTCAGCTGTGCCTGCAGGTTGGCAAGTTGTACCTGGTACACGCCGCCGGTGGTTTGTACCGTGTTGACTTCGGATTGCCCACCAAGCTGAGCCGAGAGTGATGCTGCCTGTGAGCGCTTCTCCATGAGATCGAGGCGGGCATTTTCAATCTGCGTACGCAGCTGGCTTATATGGTTGTTGGTGTCTACCACGCTGCCGACGCGCGCATCGGCATTGCCCTGGCGGTAGTCCATCAGCTTCGTTTCTGCGCTGGTCAGCTTGGCACGATACGATTCGACCTCATTGTTGATGAAGTCGAAGGCGTCGCGGCTCTCTCGCTTCTTGGAGGCCAGGCTCTCGGTGATGAAAAGCTGCGCGAATTCACGCGTTACGTCGTAGGTTCGTTTGGGAACGGAGTCGTAGTAGCTGATCGTGATCAGGTTGTCGTGGGAAAAATTCACGGTGGTGCGTCCGCGAATGCCCTGGATGATGCGATCCTGTTCTGCAGGACTGGGATGAGAAGCCATCCAGCCACCCGTGATCAGGATCTGATCAAGCACCTTGCGGCTGAATACCACGGCACGCGCCATGCCAGCCCGAGTGGCGTTGGCGGTGGGGGTGGCTGCGCCTTCCATCAGCGGGGTAATGATGCTGCTTTCCTGGGCCAGGATGGTGGTCGAGGCCATGTACTTTCGCGGCCACAGAAGGCCCAGCACCAAGGCGGCCAGGGCAACTCCCGCAAACACCAGCGCAAGCGCGATGCGTCGGCGTCGTGCCTCGTTCAGCACCACGGGCAACATGGATTCAAAGCTTGCCGGTTCTACGTTCATGCGTTCGTTCTTCAATCAATGATCAGTCAGAACGACCGCTGCGGCACGATGATCACATCACCAGGTTGCAGCGGGTAATTGGTGGACAGTTTGCCGTCTTGCAGGATCTTGTCCAAGTGGACCGCATAGGCGCTGGCTTGGCCATCAACCTTGCGGTAGAGCTCGGTACTGCCTGGTGCGGCAAACTCGGTAGTTCCACCGGCAGCCAGTACGGCGTCGAGAACGGTCATGCCCTGACGGTAGGGAATAGACACGGGTGTGCGCACCGCGCCGGTCACGCGAACACGGGACAGATATTCGTGGCTGCGCAACTCGGTGAGGATGACGGCGACCTGCGGATCGCGCACGTAGGCCTGCAGTTTGCTCTTGATGTCAGCAGCGACTTCTTCGGGCGTCTTGCCACCGGCTTTGACATCACCGACCAGCGGCACCGTGATCATGCCGTCCGGCCTTACTGGCACGCTGACGCTGAGGTCCGGGTTGTGCCAGACCGAAATGCTCAACTGATCATCGACACCAATGTGGTAAGCCGTCACCGCCTGGGCATCGGGATTGAAGGTTGGCGCAAGACTGGAACCGGCGGTGGTGGCACAGGCAGCGAGCATCGGCAAAACGCACAGCGCGAGCAGACGAAGAAAAATCTTCATTTGAGTACCCCTTTTTGGACCACTTTCCAATTTGTGATCTACGTCACACTATGGTGACATCAAGCGCCATCAAGGGACAAGGTCGACGTCCAAAAGAGCAGACGGCTTCGCCCCAACTGGCGTTTCGATTACCTTGGACCGGTTGTCGCGAGGTTCAAACCGTGTCCCCCTATCAGCAGATGGAATCATTCATGGATGTAACGCATGCAACCTCTTGAAGATACAAGAATCGCGATCATTGGGCTGGGTTACGTCGGATTGCCGCTGGCTGTCGAATTCGGAAAGCATTACGACACGACGGGATTTGACATAAATGTGAGTCGTGTCAACGAGTTGCTGTCAGGCAAGGATGCCACGCTAGAAGTCGATGCGGAGGAGTTGACCTCTGCGTCGCGTTTGCGATTCAGCGCCAAGCGCGACGATATCAGCGATTGCAACATTTATATCGTGACCGTGCCCACGCCGATCGATCAAGCCAAGCGCCCGGATCTGACACCGCTGATCAAGGCCAGCGAAATGCTTGGTGAGGTGCTCCGGCCTGGAGATATCGTGGTGTACGAGTCCACGGTGTATCCCGGTTGCACCGAGGAGGTCTGCGTGCCGATCCTCGAGCGGGTCTCGGGGCTGGTTTTCAATCGCGACTTCTATGCCGGTTACAGCCCGGAGCGGATAAACCCGGGCGACAAACAGCATCGGGTCACCAATATCCTCAAGGTAACCTCCGGTTCCACTCCCGAAGTGGCCGATTTCGTCGATCGCCTGTATGGCTCGATCATCACTGCAGGCACGCACAAGGCCAGCTGCATCAAGGTCGCCGAGGCTGCCAAGGTGATCGAGAACACCCAGCGGGACCTCAATATCGCGCTGGTGAACGACTTGGCCAAGCTGTTCAACAAGCTCGGCATCGATACGCTCGAGGTGTTGCAGGCGGCAGGAACGAAGTGGAATTTCCTGCCTTTTCGGCCGGGCCTCGTCGGCGGCCATTGCATCAGCGTGGATCCGTACTACCTGACCCACAAGGCGCAGGAGGTCGGCCATCATCCGGACGTGATCCTCGCCGGGCGGCGCACCAACGACAGCATGGGTGAATATATTGCGGGCGAGGTCATCCGCCTGCTGGTATGCAAGGGCATTAATCCGGTGCGGGCGCGCATCCTGGTGCTCGGGCTGGCGTTCAAGGAAAACTGTCCGGACCTGCGCAATACGCGGGTGGTCGACATCGTGACGGCGCTTCACGGCTACAACGCGCAAGTTGAAATCCATGATCCCTGGGTGGATGCGACAGCGGCAATGCACGAGTACAGCGTTGAGCTGATCGATCTGCCTGAAGAAGGGCAGTACGATGCGGTGATCGTTGCGGTCGGTCATCGGCAATTTGCCGAACTGGGCGCGATCGGCATCCGGGCGTTTGGCAAGCCAGCCTCGGTGTTGTATGACGTCAAGTATGTGTTGCCTCGCGAAGCGGTCGACGGCCGGCTTTGACAAAAGTCGTCTTCGTCATGCTGGTGGCAGCAGTGATCAAATCCAGGACAGGCAAGCAATGAAGATCATGGTAACCGGCACCGCTGGATTCATCGGCTCGCACGTCGCGCTGCGCCTGCTCGAACGCGGTGACGAGGTGATCGGCATCGACAACCTCAGCGATTATTACGATGTCAATCTGAAGAAGGCACGCTTGGCACGGTTCGACGAGCATCCCCGCTATACCCACCTATCGGCGGATCTTTCCGATCGTGCGGCGATCGAGTTGGCGTTTGCACGGCATCGGCCGCAACGTGTGGTCAACCTGGCTGCGCAGGCCGGTGTCCGCTATGCGGCAGAGAATCCGCATATCTATGTGTCGACCAATATCACCGGCTTTCTCCATGTCATCGAAGGTTGCCGTCACCACGATGTGGAGCATCTGGTGTATGCCTCCACCAGTTCGGTGTACGGAGCGGACACGCAGATGCCTTTTTCCGAGCATCAGCCGACGGAGCACCCGCTCACTCTCTATGCGGCGTCCAAGAAAGCGAACGAAATGATGGCGCACAGCTATGCGCATCTGTATGGATTGCCATGCACCGGGTTGCGCTTTTTCACCGTCTATGGGCCGTGGGGTCGGCCCGACATGGCATTGTTCCTGTTCACCAAGGCGATCCTGGCCGGTGAGCCGATCAAGGTCTTCAACCACGGTCATCACAAGCGCAGCTTCACCTACATCGACGACATCGCCGAGGGTGTGATCCGCGCGCTCGATGATGTGCCATCAGGCAATCCCGGCTGGAACGGGAAAAGCCCGGATCCGGCCTCCAGCCTGGCGCCTTACCGCCTCTTCAACATCGGCAACGAGGAGCCGGTGGAATTGCTGCGTTATATCGAGGTGCTTGAGCGGTGTCTGGGTCGCAAGGCAACGATGGAGATGCTGCCGCTGCAGGCGGGCGATGTGCCGGATACCGAGGCGGACATGTCGGCGCTGGCTGCCGCTGTCGGGTACAGCCCGAAGGTGCCGGTGGAGGAGGGCGTGGCCAATTTCGTACGCTGGTACCGGGACTATTACGGGGTGCGGTAGGCGCGGTCGAGGTGCGCCATTTGTCGCGGCTGAAACGGCGTGCCAGCCCAGCCGCTACACTTACTGGCCGATGCCGTGCGGATTGACCCATCCCATCCAGATGCCGAACACCACCATGGCGATCAACAGCAGGGACAGGCCGATGCGACGGGTCAGTGCCCACACCGTGCGCTTGTCGTCGTCCTTGTCGGTCATCATGAAATACAACGCCTGGCCGAGGCTGAAGATCACCACCAGCAGCACTACCACGAGTGCAATTTTGTAAATGGCTATCACGTGACCGACCCCATCCATTTCGACGTCCTCAGTATAGCCATCGAAGCCGGTGCGCTGGCATGAGCGGGTTTCGTCGTCCGGCGTGGTGGGCGTTGCTGTTGACTGCGGCAGCTGCCCTGCTTTTCATGCGTTTGGGGGTGTGGCAGTTGCACCGGGCCGACTTCAAGGACGCGCTGCTGCGTCGCTATGCCGCATCATCCTCGGCACCGGTGCAGGACTTTGCCAGGGTGGCAGCCACGCCGCCGGCTGACAGCTTCCCGCGAGTGCGTGTGAGCGGGCGCTATCTGGTCGATCGCATCTATTTGCTGGACAACCCCAAGCACGACGAGCGCGGCGGCGTGGAGGTGTTCGTACCCTTCCAGTTGCGCGATCAGCGTTCGCTGCTGCTGGTCGACCTGGGGTTTCTGCCCGGCATGGGTGACGACAAAGTCCCGGATCTGCCGCCGCTGCCACAAGCCGAGGTCAATCTGCAGGGTATGTATGTGCCGCCGCCGCCCACCGGTTTCCAGATGGGCGGCGATGCGCTGGCCAGGCAGACACACTGGCCGAAAAGCGGCATTTTCCTGCGGCTGGACGAAGTCTCGCGAGACCTGGGCCGGTCGCTGTATCCGCGCGTGCTGGCGCTGGACGCGGACCCGGCCTCGATCTACACGCGGGTACACGCGCTCGATTTCTCCTCGATGCCACCCGCGCGGCATCGAGCCTACGCGTTCCAGTGGTTCTCCTTTGCGCTTGCCGTGGTGGTGATCCTGCTGGTGTTGCACCGAAAGCGCGACCGGCGCCGGCCTTGATCCACACCTGTCTACCCTGCCCGATGAAGATTGATGAAAACATCTGCTGACCCCCAAGCGTTGCGCAAGAGTCGCCGCTTCCTGCTGCTGATCGCGCTGGTGTTTGCGGCGCCGATGATCGTCGCTGGCCTGCTTACCGTGAGTGGCTGGCAACCCAGCGCCGCGGGCTACGGTCAAAAGATCACGCCTTCGCGCAATTTCGTCGACGAAAAGCTGCGGGTGACACTGGCCGATGGCCAGGCCTATCCCTGGCGCGACAGCCAGCCGCGGATGACCCTGGTGGCACTGGCCGGTCCCGGCTGTGCCCAGCGTTGCCTGCAGGCGTTGACCGGCATGGCCAAGGCGCACGTCATGCTCAACCAGAACCAGTCGCGCCTGCGCCTGCTTTACCTCGGCACGCCACCAGCCGACCCGGCCGTGCTCGCCGCCATGACCAACTACTGGCAGCTCGGCCAGGACCCGGATGGGAAGCTGTCCGGTTTCCGGCCTGATGCGCCGGACAGTGTCAGTGCCGTGGTGGTCGAATCCAACGGCACGGCGCTGGCCTTCTATCCGGCCGGTTTCGACTCCGCCGGGTTGCTGCGCGACTTGCGCAAGGTGATCAAGTGATGTCTTCGCGTATCAGGAATATCCTGCGTGGGCTGTCCCTGCTTGCCGCGTTGTTTGCTTTGGGGCTGGTGATGTTCGGCGCGTTCGTGCGGCTGTCCAACGCTGGTCTTTCCTGCCCTGACTGGCCCACCTGTTACGGCCAGGTGACCTGGCCGCAGCATGCGCAGGCGGTGGCACACGCCGATGCAGCGTTCCCCGATCGTCCCTACGAAGCACACAAGGCCTGGCGCGAGCAGGTGCACCGCTTTCTCGCCGGTACGCTGGGGATGATGGTGCTGGCGCTGGCGGTGCTGGCCAGCTGGCGCAGGCGCAGTGCGCTGCTGCCGGTGATCGGCGGCTCGGTGTTTGCCGCGGTCGGCGTGGCCATGTACATGCAGGGCGAACATCGGTGGTCGTCCGTGCTGGCCGCCTGCGCGATCGCGCTACCGCTGTTTGCGGCGATTCGCTTGCCCCGGCCAGGCGCATGGCGGATCAGCGTGCTTGCCCTGGGGGTGATCATCTTCCAGGCGATGCTCGGCATGTGGACCGTGACCCTGCTGCTCAAGCCCATCGTGGTCATGGGTCACCTGCTCGGTGGCATGACCACCTTTGCGCTGCTGGCCTGGGCAGCCCTGCGTTTTGCCGGCTTGGCAGCCACGGATGAACGCCTGGCCGATCTGCGTCGCTGGGTGGTGCTCGGCATCGTGCTGCTGCTGTGCCAGATTGCCCTCGGTGGCTGGACCTCGTCGAACTATGCGGCGCTGGCCTGCGGCTACGGCCCGGGCTCGTTCCCGCAATGCCTGGGTCAATGGGCGCCGCCGACCGACTTCCATCAGGGCTTCGTATTGTGGCGTGGCATCGGCGTCAACTACGAGGGCGGTGTGCTCGACATGGCGGCGCGCAGCGCGATCCAGATCGCCCACCGGATCGGTGCGCTGCTGGTGTTCTGCTATCTCGGCTGGCTGGCGCTCAAGGTGGCGCGCCGCGGCTTGCGCGGTTACGGCGTGGCGATGGCGGTTGCCCTGGTGTGCCAGGTGCTGCTGGGCATCAGCAACGTCTATTTCGGGCTGCCGCTGGCGGTGGCGACCGCGCACAATGGCATGGCTGCCTTGCTGCTGTTTACTTTGTTGGCCGCCCTGGCTCGCACGCAGCAGGCACAGGCAAGTGAGAGGGAAGAGGCATGAGTAAAAGCGCGCTTGCGTCGGGGCATCCTTCCTCGCTGCTCACATCCTTCCATTCGTTTCTGGAGCTGACCAAGCCACGTGTGGTGGCCTTGCTGGTGTTCTGTGCGGTGATCGGCATGTTCCTGGCGGTGCCCGGCATTCCGCCCTGGCGTGCGCTGGTATTCGGTACGCTGGGCATCTGGATGGCTTCCGGGTCGGCGGCCGCATTCAATCATCTGATTGATGAGCGCATCGACAAGCTGATGGTCCGCACTGCACGGCGTCCGCTGGCCACCGGCTCGCTGACCGCGCGCCAGGTGCTGGTGTTTGCACTGCTGCTCGGGGCTGCCTCGATGCTGGCGCTGGCGCTGCTGGTGAACACGCTCACCGCGGTGCTGACCTTTGGCGGGCTGATTGGCTACGCGCTGGTTTACACCGCTTACCTGAAGCGCGCCACGCCACAGAACATCGTGATTGGCGGCCTCGCCGGCGCGATTCCGCCGGTGCTGGGCTGGACCGCGGTCACCGGCGAGTTGCACGCCTTCGCGCTGCAACTGTGTCTGATCATTTTCGTGTGGACGCCACCCCACTTCTGGGCGCTGGCGATTTTCCGTCGCGACGACTACGCGCGCGCCGGCGTGCCGATGCTGCCGGTGACCCACGGCATCGTGTACACGCGCTGGCAGGTGCTGTTCTACACCATCCTGCTGGTGCTGGTGACCCTGCTGCCCGCACTGACCGGGATGAGCGGACTGATCTACCTGGGCGGCGCGCTGGTGCTGGATGCGGGCTTTCTCTACTACGCCGTGCGGCTGCTGAATCCGCCGGACGAGATGTTCCCGATGAAGGTTTTCAAATACTCGATCGTGTATCTGATGGCGCTGTTCGCGTTTCTGCTGCTCGATCACTGGCTGGTGCACCCGGTGGTGCAGCATGGGTTGATGCTGAAGCAGGCCGCGGGCTGAGCATCGGCCCGCGGCGACGCAGCGGGCAATTTGCCGGAATGCGGGCGTCGTCGAACCGACTGGGGGAGTCCGCTCGGGTTTATGCTGGCTGGCCGTGGCGATGGTGTTGCCAGCATGTCTTGGTGCTGTTGCCGTCATCCCACATGTCGGCGTGAGCGGGTAGGGAGCGCTTGTCGTGCGTCTGTTGATCGTCGAAGACTCACCCACTCTGGGACGTGATCTGAGTGCTGCCCTGGTGCGCGATGGCCATGTGGTGGATCTCGCCGTCGATGGCGAGCAGGCGCTGCATTTTCTGGCCAGCTATCACTATGACGTGGTGACGCTGGATTTGATGATGCCCAAGCTCGACGGCTGGTCCGTGTTGCAGCGACTGCAGGGGCGCGGTGGCAGCCCGCGCGTGCTGGTGTTGTCGGCGCGTGACCAGGTGGGTGATCGCGTCGAGGCACTCAATCTCGGTGCCGACGACTACATGATCAAGCCATTTGCCTACGCTGAATTGCTGGCGCGGCTGCATGCGCTGGGGCGCCGCAACGAGGGGGCTGCGCCGGTGTTGCAGGCAGGTTCGCTGGAAGTCGATCCACGCGCCCGGCTGGCGCGGGTGAACGGTGTCGTGCTCGCCTTGTCACCGAAGGAATATGGATTGCTGGAGACGCTGATGGGGCAGCGCGGTCGCGTACTGTCCCGCTCGGCCCTGTTCGAAAGCCTCTACGATGCGCGCAGCGAGGCATCGGACAAGGTGATCGAGGTGCTGGTCAGTACGTTGCGCACCAAGCTGGCACACGCTGGCATCCCCGACCTGATCGAGACGCGACGGGGGTTTGGTTATGTCGTGGCTGCGTGAGTGGGCGCTCGGATCGATTGCCCGCCGGCTGTTGCTGTTCCTGTTCGGTGGCCTGAGCGTGCTGATGATCAGCCTGTTCGTGCTGCTGGACTACAGCATCGACCGGCAGATCTCTGGCCGGCTCGACGATACCTTGCTGGCGCGTGCACGCGGTATCGCCGTGCTGCTTGAGTCGCATCCCAGTGGCGAGGCGCTGTCCGAGTTGCAGGCATTCATCCCCGAATACGCCGGCGGTGGCCATACCGATTTCCTGCAGATCTGGGACGATCGTGGCCACACCCTGCTGGCTTCGGCCAGCAACGCCGCGGCCAATCTTCAGCCGCCCACCGACGTTGTTCCGGCCAACGCTCCCTATTTCTACGACATGCGTCTGCCCGATGGTCATCGCGGTCGCGGCGTGGCCATGCGACTGGCTTTTTCCGGAAGCGCAGGCGATGCCTTGCTGGTGGTGGCTGAGGAGCGCGAGCAGGTCGACCTGCTCGAGCGAAGAGTGCACCTGGCGCTGATCTTTGGTGTTCTCGGGACGGCCCTGATCGCCGCGTTGCTGTCGTTTCTTGCAGTTCGCGGCGGCTTGCGCCCGTTGATTGCCTTTGGTGCGCATGCAGGGGACGAGGAATTGATGCCGGCGGAAGCCTTGCCGGCCGCGCGCATGCCACGCGAGCTGAGGCCCTTTGGCGCTGCGCTCCATACGGCCTTTCAGCGATTGCAGGACGCCTTGGGCCGCGAGCGCCGATTTGCGCGTGATGTGGCGCATGAGCTGCGCACGCCACTGGCCGAGATGCGCATGGCGGTCGAGCTGGCACAGCGGGATGCGGTGGATGCCGCGCCCTTGCAGGGTGCCATCGAATCGATCGAGCGCATGCGCCGCTGCATCGATGGCCTGCTGTCGTTGTCGCGCTATGAGGCGGGCATGGATCAGGCGCAGGTGGAGCCACTGGATGTGGTCGATCTGCTGCGTCGTGCGCTGGCACTCGCCGCCGCGCCGGCCGCAGAGCGGGAGGTGTTGGTGGAGGCCGGGCTGCCCACTGAATACTGGGTAAGTTCGGATCCCGCGCTGCTCGAACGGATCGTGGACAACCTGTTGTTGAACGCCGTCGAATACGCACCGCCGCACAGCCGCGTGCAGTTGTCACTGCAACACGCCGACGGCAGCTCACGCCTGCGCATCGGCAACGATGCCCCCGATCTCGGCACGGAGGATCTGCTGCGGATGGGTGAACGCTTCTGGCGCAAGACGCCAGCGCGCGAGAGCAGTCGCCACGGCGGACTGGGCCTGGCGCTCTCGCGTACGCTGGCCGAGGTGCTGGGGCTGCGGCTGTATTTCGAACTCGAGCATGGCGTGTTGTGGGCCACGCTGGAGCCGTTGCGGGATATCACGGCGATAGCCGAGCAGGATTCTTAAGCTCGTTCAAAGGTGGCCTGCGGATCCTAGTGGCCTGTATGGGAATGGATCCGAGGTATCGCATGCGTCGCTTGCTCATGGGACTGGCGGTGATGGCCACCGTGTTGCCTGTCTGTGCCGCCGGACAGGAGATCGCTCTGACCGCCGCGCAGCGTCAGGCGCTGAACATCAAGGTGGGCAAGGCCGAGGCCGCCACCAGCTTGCCGCTGGATGGCCTGCCGGCGACCGTGCGCGCCCCGCTCGAAGACAGTGCCGTGGTCACCGCGCCATTTGCCGGCGTCGTGGTCGCCGTGCTGGCGCGCGAAGGCCAGGCGGTGACGCGAAACCAGCCGCTGGTGCGCATCCAGAGTCGCGAGGCGATGACGCTGGGTGCCGATCTGGCGGCGGCGCGCGGCGACTTCCGCGTTGCCGACGCGCAGGCTTCGCGCGATCGCCAGTTGCACGCCGAAGGCATCATTCCAGCCAGTCGCATGCAAATGGCAGAAGCGCGCCGGGAAACCACGGCTGCACGTCTGCATGAATTGCAGGCGGCACGCGCGACCGCGCCAGCGCCTGCCGGCGGCGCAGCGGGTGTCTACGAATTGCGCGCGCCCCTGGATGGGCGTGTAGTGGAGCGCGCCGTGCGCCTGGGCGAGCCGATCGACATGCTGGCCAAGGCCTATGTGATTGCCCGCCGTGACCGCGTGATGCTGGAGTTGCACCTGCCGGCCCGCTATGCCCACGCGTTGCGGGTGGGCTTGCCGGTGCATGTGGAGGGCGGCACCGAGGGCAGGGTGACCGAGGCCGCCGGCACCATCGATGCGGCGAGCCAGACCGTGCTGGTTCGGGCCGAAGTGGTGACCGAACGCTTGCTGCCCGGACAGCAGACCACCGCCACCCTGTTGTTGCCGGCACCTCCCCACGCCTTGTCAGTGCCGTCTTCGGCGCTGGTGGAGCGCGATGGGCGCTATGTGTTGTTTGTCGCCGCCGCAAAGGGCTTCACGCCGGTGCCGGTGGAGCTGCTGGTGCAGACGGCGGACGGCCACAGCGTGGTGAGTGGCGCCATCGCTGCCGGCGCCGAGGTGGTGATTTCCGGTGCCGGTGCCTTGAAGGCGATGCCGCTGGGAGGTGGCTGAGATGATGCGCCGCCTGGTTGAGTTCGCGCTGTCACAGCGCCTGCTGGTGCTGCTGGCCGTGCTTGGCATCGCCGGGGCAGGCACCTGGGCCTTGATGCGCCTGCCTATCGACGCCTACCCGAATATCGCCCCGACCCAGGTCAAGTTGATCCTGAAGGCGCCAGGCATGACGCCCGAAGAGGTCGAGACACGGGTGGTGACGCCGCTGGAGATGGAGCTGCTGGGCATTCCGCAATCGCTGATGTTGCGCTCGACGGCGAAGTACGCGATCGCCGATGTCACGCTCGACTTCGCCGAAGGTACCGATATTTACTGGGCGCGCCAGCAGGTCGCCGAGCGCTTTGCGGCGGCCGCCGGCACGCTGCCGTCAGACGTCAGTGGTGGTCTGGCGCCCATCGCCACGCCGCTGTCGGACATGTTCATGTTCACCATCGAGGGCGGCGGCCTGAGCCTGGCCGAGCGGCGCACCCTGCTTGACTGGACCATCCGCCCGGCGCTGCGCACGATTCCCGGCGTGGCCGATCTCAACGCGCTGGGCGGTGAGGTGCGCAGTTACCTGGTGGTGCCGGACCGCGCGCGGCTGTCGGCCGCCGGCCTGCATTTTCGCGACGTGGTCGGTGCGCTGGAACGGAACAACCGCAACGACGGATCCGGTCGTCTGCGCCAGGGTGACGACGCGGTGATCGTGCGCGCCGAGGGAGCGATCCGCAGCCTCGATGACCTGCGTCAGGTGGTGGTTACCGCGCGCAATAGTATTCCGGTGCGGGTGGGCGACGTGGCGGATGTGCGCTATGGCAGCCTGACCCGCTACGGCGCGGTCACCCGTGATGGTGTCGGTGAAGCGGTGGAAGGGCTGGTGGTGGGACTGCGCGGTGCGGATGCGTCCAAGGTCGTTGCACAGGTGCGAGCCAAGCTCGATACGCTGAAATCCTCCTTTCCGCCGGGTACCCGCCTTGAGGTGTTCTACGACCGCAGCTCGCTGATCGAGCGGGCCGTCGGCACGGTAAAGGATGCGCTGATCGAGGCCACCGTGCTGGTGGTGATCCTGCTGTTGCTGTTCCTCGGCGATGTGCGCGCGGCGCTGGTGGTGTCGCTGACCTTGCCGATGGCCTCGCTGCTCACCTTCCTGCTGATGTACCTGTTCGGCATGAGTGCGAACCTGATGAGCCTGGGTGGCCTGGCCATCGCCATCGGCATGCTGGTGGATGCGGCGGTAGTGGTGGTCGAGAACACGGTGAGCCGGCTGGCCCCCGGCAGCGAGGCGGCCATGTTGCCGCGACTGCATCGGGTCTATCGTGCGGTGGTCGAGGTGGCTACGCCGGTGACGGCGGGCATCGTGATCATCTGCCTGGTGTTCATGCCGCTGCTGACCCTGCAGGGGCTGGAGGGCAAGCTGTTCGCGCCGGTGGCACTGACCATCGTGTTCGCGCTGGCCGCGTCGCTGTTGCTGTCGATGACGATGATCCCGGTGCTCTGCTCGATGCTGCTGCGCGAGCGGGCACACGGCGAACCGTGGCTGATGCGCGTACTCCATCGCGGTTACCGGCCGTTGCTGGACTGGTCGCTGGCGCATGGCCGCTGGATGGGCGTGGCGGCAGGCACTGCGCTGCTGCTGGGCGTGCTGGCCTACCTGGGCACCGGCAAGACCTTCATGCCGACCATGGACGAGGGCGACATGCTGGTGCAGCTGGTCAAGCAGCCGTCGGTCAGCCTGGAGGCTTCGCGTGACCAGGACATGGCGATCGAGCGCGCGATCAAGTCGCGCCTGCCCGAGGTCGCGCATGTGGTGGCGCGGCTGGGCTCGGACGAACTCGGGCTTGATCCGATGGGCCTCAACGAGACCGACATGTTCCTTCAGCTCAAGCCCAAGTCGGCATGGCGCGAGCCGAGCAATGCGTGGCTGGAGGATCAGCTGCGCATGATCATGAAGGACTTTCCCGGCGTCGAGTACGGCTTCACCCAGCCGATCCAGATGCGCGTGTCGGAGATGCTCACCGGCAGCCGCGGCGATATAGCGGTGAAGGTGTTTGGCCCGGACCTGGCCATGTTGAACCAGCTGGCCAACCGGATCGCCGCGATCCTGCAGCACACCCGCGGCAGCCAGGACGTGATCGCGCAAACCCAGGAGGGCGTGCGCTACCTCGGTGTGCGGATCGACCGTCAGGCTGCCGGGCGCTATGGCCTGGACGTGGCCACGGTGCAGGACGAACTGCGCGCACAGCTGGAAGGCCAGCGGGCGGGAACCGTGATCGAGCAGCAGCGGCGTACCCCGGTGGTCGTGCGCGGCTCGCGCCAGATCGCCGACACGCCGACGCTTTTTGAACGGATCAGCATGGCCCGTGGCGATGCCGGCGAAGTGCCGCTGGATCAGGTGGCCAAGCTCGAGGCCACCACCGGCCCGGTGCAGGTACGCCGCGAGAACGGGTCGCGCTTCGCCCTGGTGCAGTCCAATGTGGCCGGACGTGACCTGGTCGGTTTCGTCGAGGAGGCACAGGCCGCGGTACTCAAGGATATTCATCTGCCGGCCGGTTACAGCGTGACCTGGGGCGGCCAGTTCGAGAATCAGCAGCGTGCCGCGGCGCGCCTGGCGATCGTGGTGCCGGCCGCGCTGGTGCTGATCTTTCTGGTGCTGTTCTCCACCTTTGGCTCGATCCGCCAGGCGTTGCTGATTCTCTGCAACGTGCCGTTCGCGCTGGTCGGCGGCATCGTCACGCTGTGGTTGTCCGGCCAGTATCTGTCGGTGCCGGCATCCGTCGGCTTCATTGCCTTGCTGGGCATCGCGGTACTCAACGGTCTGGTGCTGGTGTCCCACTTCAATCAGCTGCGGGCCGCCGGTCTGTCGATGGCCGATGCGGTGCGCGAGGGTGCCTTGCGACGCTTGCGCCCGGTGATGATGACCGCCTCGATTACCGCGCTGGGTCTGGTGCCGTTGCTGTTTGCCAGCGGCCCGGGTTCGGAAGTGCAGCGTCCGCTTGCCGTGGTGGTGATCGGTGGACTGGTCAGCTGTACGGCGTTGACCCTGCTGCTGTTGCCCGTACTGTTCCGCCGCTACGGCGAAGCCTGAGGAGGTCGCATGTCGACGACACTGAAGCGGCTCACCATGATCGCGCCGCGTGAAGAGGAAGATGTACTGGTGGCCACGTTGCTGGAAATGCAGCCGTCGCTGCCGGGGTTCACCACGATGCCGGTGGCTGGTCATGGCGAGGGCTTCGCCAAAGCCAGCGTGCACGAGTGCGTGCGTGGCCGGATCGACCGCCTGCTGTTGTGGCTGGTGCTGCCGGAGGATGACGTGCAGCGCGTGCTTGAAGTGATCGGGCGGCAAATGCCTCATAGCCAGATCGTGTGGTGGATCGAGCCGGTGGATGCCATGGGGAGGTTGGCATGAGGCGGGCGATCTGGATGCTGCTGCTGTGGTCTGGCATGGCGGGCGCGGAGCAGATGGCGCCCTCTACCGCCTTGCCACCGCAGGAATTGGTATTGCAGGCGATCGAGGCCACTCCCGAGGTGCGCGCGGCGGAGGCGGTACTCGCTCGTGCCGAGGCCGAGGAGCGCATGCGCCGGGTGGGTTCGCACGAGACGCAGTTCACGGTGATTCCCCAGCAGCGTCGTGTCGATGGCGGCGAGCGCTATCACGAGTGGGAGGCCGATCTCTCCCGCGGTGTGCGCTGGCCAGGCAAGGCGCGGCTGGATCGCGAGATTGGTGCTGCCGGAACCGAGGCGGCGCAGCTGATGCTGGAGGACTCCCACCACGCCGGCGCGCGTCGCTTGCTGGCACTGTGGTCGAACTGGCAGCGCGCCGGCGTCGCGCTGGAACTGCAGCATCGTCAGGTGGCGTTGTGGCAACGGGACCATGCGGCGGTGGCGCGTCGCGTGGAGCTCGGCGATGCGGCCCAGCGTGACCTGGTGGCTGTTGACGCGGCACTCGCCCAGGCTCGCGCCACCGCCCTGCAGGCGGCTGCCGAGCAGACCAATGCGCGGCTCACGCTGGGCAGCGCCTTTCCGGGCATGCCGCTACCCGAAGTGGTGCATTTGCCGTCGACGCCAGCCGCGTTGAGCGGTCGTGATGAGGCTTGGGTCAAGCTGATCCTGGCGCGAAGTCACGAGATTGGTGCTGCCGAAGCACTTGCCCGGCGGCAGGACGCCACGGCCAGACGGGCTCGCGCCGAGCGCATGCCGGATCCGGTTATCGGAGTTCGCGTGCTCAATGAGCGAGGTGGTCGCGAGCGGGCGTTCGGCCTGACGCTGTCGATTGCGCTGGGGACGAGTTACCGCAGCGCCGAGGCGGCGGCTGCCGGTGCTGATGCGATGGGCGCGGAAGCCGAGCTGACCATGGTGCGTCGTGACGTCGACCAGGATGCACGGCGCGTGGTGGCGATGGCGCGCGCCATGCACGACATCTGGCAGCAGCAGAGCGAAGCGAGCAAGGCGGCCGAAGCGAGTGCGGCGAAGTCCGAACGTGCCTATGCCCTGGGCGAAAGCGGGTTGGCGGAGGTGCTGGCTGCCCAGCGTCTGGCAAGGGAAACCGCACTGGCTGAGCGCCGCGCAATCGTCGACGCCATCGAAGCGGTAGCCCGGGTCGAGGTGGATGCGCATGAACGCTGGCATCGTCACGATGCCGGTGACGAGGACGCGTCTGTCGACACAAAACTGCCTGGACTGTGGCCATGACTGGACTGGGGCCATGAGTCGACGGGTCCGGGAAACGCCTGATGCGAGAAGGACGGCCAAGCCCCGTGTCGAGAGCCGGCCATCAGGAAGTCCTCGGCCAGCAAGAACTTTCGTACGCCCGGAGGCTTTTTCAGGATTGACACTTGCGCAGCGCAGCACGACAATGCGCGCGCCTCCCGGCGCGTCGCGTCGGCTGGCTCCCAGTCCTGAAAACACAAGGCATATGGACGTTTACCCTAGTCGCAACGTCGACATCCGCTTGCATCGGATGCCGGCGCAGCATAACAAGTTGACCACCTGCGGCGACCGCCTGCGGTTGGCTGGTGCTTTCCTGAACTAGGGGAAGTACGGCCCTCCCTGACGACGCCAAAGGCGTCGTTACGATGGAGATGGGCCGATGAAGCTCCTTCGCGAATTTTCCCGCCTGTGCATTTCAGGCTTCCGTGCCGTTACCGTTCGGCGCGCGGCGAACCCGCGCGCGTATATCGTCACCGTGCCCGCGCCGCTGGCCGAACCGCCCGTCCCGAGAGCGGTGGTGGTTGAGCTGCCACGCCAGCGTTCGGCCGTGAATCGGCGGCGTGAGCCGGCGTCGTTCCTGAAGGCGCCCCGTCATCATCGGCTGGGTGCTGGTCGATGATCGCTTTCGCCCTCCATCGCAAGGGCTGGCCTCCCCCAGCACGGGATCTGGCATAGGACTGCGTCCGCGGTCATACCAAACAGAGTGCGGCGGCCGCTGGTCGCCGAAGCTACACGCAATCAGCACGGCGGCAGTCGGAAGCAAATCATGAGCAAGATATCCAACGAGTCCGCCGCCAGGGTGGCGGGGAACGGCGCGCCCAAGTCGGTGACGGCAGCGGTGGCCGAGCATGCGTTCAGCGATGCCGAAGCATTGCTGGTGACGCTGGAAAGCAGCAGCCATGGCCTGGACGAAGAAAACATCAGCGAGCGGCTGCATCGCGACGGCCCCAACGAGGTATCGCACGAGAAGCCGCCGCACTGGTCGCTGCAACTGCTGCGCGCGTGCAAGAACCCCTTCATCATCGTGTTGCTGGTGCTGGCCGTGGTGGAGATTTTCGCCTCGCCCGATGACTTGTCCGGGCCGATCATCATTGCGGTGATGGTGAGCGTCAGCGTGCTGCTGAGCTTTACCCAGGAATATCGCTCTTCGCATGCGGCCGAGAAGCTCAAGGCGATGGTGCGCAATACCGCCACCGTGCTGCGGCAGGCCTCCGACGGGCACAGCGAGCAGATCGAAGTGCCGGTGGTGGAACTCGTGGTTGGCGATATCGTGCACCTCGCGGCGGGCGACATGGTGCCCGCCGACCTACGCCTGCTCAGCGCCAAGGATCTGTTCATCAGCCAGGCAATTCTCACCGGTGAGTCGCTGCCGGTGGAAAAGGCCGCGCCTTCCCGCGCGGGTGGCGAAGCATCGACGCTGGCGCAGGCCAATCCGCTGGACCTGGGCACCGTGTGCTACATGGGTACCAACGTGATCAGCGGCACTGCCACCGCGGTTGTCGTGGCAACAGGCGCGCGTACGTATCTGGGTTCGCTGGCGCACAGCATGGCCGGTCAGCGCGTGCAGACCAGCTTCGACCGTGGCGTCAACAGCGTCAGCTGGCTGCTGATCCGCTTCATGGCGGTGATGGTGCCGGTGGTGTTCCTGATCAACGGCTTCGACAAGCACGACTGGCTGGAGGCCTTCCTGTTTGCGCTGTCCGTCGCGGTCGGCCTGACCCCCGAAATGTTGCCGCTGATCGTCACTGCCAACCTGGCCAAGGGCGCGCTGGCGATGTCCAAGCGCAAGGTGGTGGTGAAGCGGCTCAACGCGATCCAGAATTTTGGCGCGATGGACGTGCTGTGCACGGACAAGACCGGCACGCTGACGCTGGACAAGATCGTGCTCGAGCGCCACCTCGATCTGGACGGCGAGGAGTCCAACGAGGCGCTGGAATACGGCTACCTCAACAGCCGCTTCCAGACCGGCCTGAAAAACCTGATGGACAAGGCGGTGCTGGCGCATCGCGACCTGGAGGCGGCGGCGACGCGCTACCGGGTGATCGACGAGATTCCGTTCGATTTCCAGCGCCGGCGCATGTCGGTGGTGGTGGCCGACGGCGAGGGCGAGCACCTGCTGATCTGCAAGGGCGCGGTCGAGGAGATGTTGTCGATCTGCAGTTACGCCAACACCGGTGGCGTGATCGAGCCGATGACCGACGAGCGGCGCCATGAGATCAAGGCGATGACGCATCGCCTGAACGAGGATGGCTTGCGCGTGCTGGTAGTGGCGATCAGGCGGCAGCCCTCGCGTGACAAGGCCTACAGCACAGCCGACGAGAACGACCTGATCGCAGTCGGCTGCCTCGCCTTCCTCGATCCGCCGAAGGACTCCGCTGCCACCGCCATCCGCGCGCTGCACCAGCATGGCGTCGAGGTGAAGGTGATCACCGGCGACAACGAGGCGGTGACCCGCAAGATCTGCCGCGAGGTCGGCCTGGACGTGACTCATTCGGTCCAGGGCAAGGATATCGAGCATCTTGAGGATACCGAGCTCGATGCGCTGGTGGCGCGCGTCACCGTGTTCGCCAAGATGTCGCCGATGCAGAAGGCGCGCGTGGTGCGCTCGCTGCAGCGTCTGGGACACACGGTGGGCTTCCTCGGCGACGGCATCAACGATGCGCCCGCGCTGCATGATGCCGACGTCGGCATCTCGGTGGACACCGCCACCGACATCGCCAAGGAGTCGGCCGACATCATCCTGCTGGAAAAGAACCTGATGGTGCTGGAGGAGGGCGTGCTGGAAGGCCGCGTCACCTTCGGCAACATCATGAAGTACATCAAGATGACCGCCAGCTCGAACTTCGGCAACGTGCTCAGCATGCTGATTGCCAGCGCGTTTCTGCCGTTCCTGCCAATGCTGCCGCTGCAGATCCTGGTGCTCAACCTGCTGTACGACATCTCGCAGCTGTCGATCCCGTTCGACCGCATGGACGAGGAGTACCTGAGCAAGCCGCGCAAGTGGGACGCCGGCGACATCGGCCGCTTCATGGTCTGGATCGGCCCGGCCAGCTCGGTGTTCGACATGACCACCTTCGCCTTGCTGTGGTACGTGTTCGGCGCCAATTCGCCGCAGCACCAGTCGCTGTTCCAGTCAGGCTGGTTCATCGAGAGCCTGCTCACGCAGACCCTGGTGGTGCACATGATCCGCACCCGCAAGATCCCGTTCCTGCAGAGCATTGCCGCCGCGCCGGTGCTGGGGCTGACCACGGCGATCATCGTGATCGGCATGCTGATCCCGTTCTCCAGGCTTGGCAGCAAGCTGGGCATGATGGAAATGCCGCCGGTGTATTTCGGCTGGCTGGCGCTCACGGTCGTGGCTTATTGCGCCTTGACCCAACTGGTCAAGGTGATCTACATACGGCGATTTGGAAGTTGGCTGTAGCTGCTCAATCGGCTTCCAGTCGATCCGCTTCAAGCACGCGGGTGGGCGCCTGTGCGGCATAACGCCGGGCCACCACCGCACAGACCATCAACTGCAGCTGATGAAACATCATCAGCGGCAACACCAGCGCACCGAGCCCGCCGAGCTGGCCGGCAAACAGGATCTTGGCCATCGGAATGCCGCTGGCCATGCTCTTCTTGGAGCCGCAGAACACGATCGCGATCTCGTCCTTGCGATCAAAGCCCAGCCGGCGCGCGGCCCAGGTGAGGGTCGGCATCACCAGCCCCAACAGCAGCAGGCACATCGCCGCCGTGGCAAGCAGCGACAGCAGCGGCGTATCGCGCCAGATGCCGCCGACCACCGCGGCGCTGAACGCGCTGTAGACCACCAGCAGGATCGTGCCGCGGTCGGTGAAGCCGAGCAGGGGGCGATGGCGGTCGACAAAGCCGCCAATCCAGCGCCGCGCAACGTGACCCAGCACGAACGGCAGCAGCAATTGCAAGCCGATATCCAGCACCCCCTGCCATGACGCACCGCCAGCGCCGTGACCGGCCAGCAACAGGCTTACCAGCAAGGGCGTCAGCACGATCCCGATCAGGTTCGACATCGACGCGCTGACCACGGCCGCAGGTACGTTGCCGCCAGCGATCGAGGTAAACGCAATCGACGACTGCACCGTCGATGGCAGCATGCATACGAACAGCAGGCCAAGATACAGCTGCGGCGTGAGCAGGGCGTGGCCCAGCGGTTGCATCGCCAACCCCAGCAGCGGAAACAGCACGAAGGTGCTGGCAAATACGGTCAGATGCAGTCGCCAGTGGGTCATTCCCTGCATGATCGCCGCGCGCGGCAGTTTGGCTCCATGCAGGAAGAACAGCAGCGCGATCGCCGCATCGGTGGTTACGTCGAATACCCGCGCACTCTCGCCATGGCAGGGCAGCAACGAAGCCAGTGCCACAGTGGCGAGCAAGGCGAGGGTGAAAGAGTCCGGAAGAAACCGACGCAGTGGCATGCTTGCCGCTCAGTCCTTTTCGCGGCGCGCACGGCGCCGATGCCGCCACCACGAAAGCAGGATGACCAGCAGCACGATACCGACCAGTGCCCACAGGCTGGCCTGTCCCCGATGCATCCAGGTCACCAGCCACTTGTGGTTGTCCGCGCCGAAATAGCCCAGATAAACCCAGAACGGCACGCTGATCAGTGCCGCCGTGCCATCGAGCAGCAGAAAGCGCAGGAACGACACGCGATGGGTCATGCCGGCGGTGAGGTAAACGGTGGTACGCATGCCGGGCAGGAAGCGGGCGATGAACAGCATGCGGTTGCCGTAGCGATGGAACTTGTCCTGTACCTTGGCGTAACGCGACGGGGTAAGGATGCGCGCCACGAAACGCCACTGCATGATGCGCGCACCGTAGTGATGGCCAAGCAGGAAGATCGCCGAATCACCCAGCAGCACGCCGACCATCGCCAGCGCGAACATCGCGTGGACATTCGCGTAGCCCAGCCCGGCAATCACGCCGCCTGCCACCAGAGTGATGTCCTCCGGCAGCGGCAGGCCGGCACCGCAGATCATCAGCGCAATGAAAACGGCGACATAGCCGTTCTCGGCAAAGATCGTGATCAGTTGCTGCAACAAATCCATCAATATCCCTGCGCGTCTTGCGCAGCCTGAACGGCGGCGGGGCATGATCCCACAGTCGGCTGCCGGCGGCGGAGCGGTGCGACATGATGCTGCGCTCGCACGGGCGGCATGCGGCAATCCGTCATGTTTTTTCCGGGGTGACTACGGGCCGCACGCGTGCCGCCAGCAGCGCGCGCAGCTCGGCTTTCTCGGCGCTGCTCAGGCTTCCTTCGCGACTCTTGGCGGTCAGTTCGTCACGGCGTTGGGTGACCCCTTGGTCCTCCATGCGTGCCAGCGCGTCGAAAAATTCGGTGCCCTGCACCTCGGGCTCGCCGACCGCGGTGGTGGCCATCAGCTTCTGCAGTGACGGGTACTCGGGCCGCTCGGCGAAATGTTCGACCAGCATCGCCGAGTTGATGCCGGGACGGGACCGCGCCAGATCGAGCAACTCCGCCAGCAAGCCCACGCCTGGCTTGTCCAGACCCAGGAAACGGTAAGGCGGATCGACCTGGTCGGCCAGCCCGGGTTGGGCCAGCAGTAGCGAGATGGCGCTTCGCACCAGGCTGCGCTGGACCGCCACCGGACGTTGCACCGCACGATGCGTGGCGGGGTCGGCCTGCAACATGGCGCGGGCGCCGCTGCGCTTTTCCAGCTCCTGTCCCATCAAGTCGCGAAAGGCGCCATCAGGCAGTTTGGCGAGCAGTGGGCGCACCCGTTCGGCCAGCCGGGCGCGGCCGTCGAGGCTGGCCATGTCGACATCATGCGACAGCTCGTTGAAGAAGTAGTCCGATAGCGGCATCGCCTCCCGGATGCGCTTTTCGAAGCCATCCTTGCCTTCCTTGCGCACCAGCGAGTCCGGATCCTCGCCATCGGGCAGAAACAGGAAATACGCCTGCCTGCCATCGCGCAGCCGCGGCAGGGCCGATTCCAGCGCCTTCCAGGCCGCAGCGCGGCCGGCGCGGTCGCCATCGAAGCAGAACACCACGTCCGGCGCGGCGCGGAAGAGCACCTCGGTGTGCTCCGGCGTGGTCGCCGTGCCCAGCGTGGCCACCGCGATCGGCAGGCCCGCCTGGTGCAGCGCGATCACATCCATATAGCCCTCGACCACCACGATCCGCACAAGGTTGGCGTTGGCCTGCTTCACCTGCCACAGCGCAAACAGTTCGCGGCCCTTGTGGAACAGCGGGGTTTCGGGGGAATTGAGATATTTGGGCGATTGCTCCGCGCTGAGCACCCTTCCGCCAAAGGCGATCACCCGACCGCGCCGATCCAGGATCGGAAACATCAGCCGCTCGCGGAAACGGTCGTATTTGCTGCCCTTCTCGTTGCTGGCGATCATGCCCGCTTCGTTGAGCAGCTCCAGTCGTCGCGCGCTGTTGCCCAGCGACTTCATCACGCCGTCGTAGCCGGCCGGCGCCCAGCCGAGGCGAAAGCGCTTGATCGTGTCCGCATCCAGCCCGCGCTTCCTGCAGTAAGCCTGCGCCTCGGCGTTGCGCGGCAGCTCGGCCTCGTACCAGAGCGCGGCCGCATCGAGCAGGGCATACAGGTCGGTCTTGTCCTCGCGCGGGGCCGCCTCGCGACCGCCTTCGCGCGGCACCTTCAGGCCGACCGTCTGGGCCAGCTCCTCCACCGCATCGGGGAACTCCAGCCGGTCGTAATCCATCACGAACTTGATCGCGCTGCCATGCACGCCGCAGCCGAAGCAGTGGAAGAATTGCTTGGCCGGGCTGACGTAGAACGAGGGCGAGCGTTCGTTGTGAAACGGACAGCAGGCGGTCCACTCGCGCCCGGCTTTCTTCAGCGGCACGCGCCGCTCGATCACGTCGACGATGTCGACGCGGGCAAGCAGTTCATCGATGAAGCTGTCGGGGATAAGGCCGCGCATAGGACGTCCAGTTTAGTGGCTGGGCGTACCCCGTGCTTGCCGAACGGGAGGCATCTGACGGCAATCAATGCCGTCAGCGCCGCATCGTCTCAGAGGATGTGGAACACGCCAATCACCGCCAGCACGGCGATCAGGAACAGGATCAGGAAGATTGCGAACAGCACCTTGGCGATGGTGGCGGTGGCGCCGGATACCCCGCGAAAGCCGAGCATGCCGGTGACCAGCGAGACGATGGCGAAAATGATGGCCCACTTCAGCATGTGTTTCTCCCGAGAGTTGATCTCTCGCCCGGCGCAACGCTGGCGATTCGTGGACGCTTTGTAACCAGAGCGGTGTGAACGCGATGCATGGTTGCACTTGTCATGGGCGTCAGGTGGCGGCAAGCTGCGCGGCCATGCCACGGGAGCACAAACATGGTGATTACGGCGCTGATGATGCGGCGACAGCGCGCGCTGGTGCGCGCTTTCGAGCAGGTGGGCGCGACCAGCGTCGCGCAGGCGCGCAGCGCGCAGCAGATGTCACTGAGCCAAGGCATGGCCTGGCAACAGCTGGTGGCGCACGCTGTCTTGCGTTGCCCGGGCGAGGGGCGTTATTTCGTCGATCTGCCGAACTGGCAGCGCTTGCAGCGCCGCCGTCGGATCACGGCGCTGGTGGTCGTGGCCGCTGTGCTGCTGGGCCTGGCCGTGCTGTTCGTGGTTCGGCCCGGATGATGCTCAGCTGGTCGTGAGGCGTGTCTTGATCTTGCCGGAGACCACGGCCATGTCGGCGCGGCCGGCGGCCTTTTCCTTGACCGCGGCGACCACCTTGCCCATGTCGCGCGCCGAACTGGCGCCGGTTTCGGCGATGGCGGTGGTAACCAGGGCATCCATCTCGGCGTCGTCCAGCTTGGTCGGCAGGTAGGTCTCGATCACCACCATTTCGGCGCGTTCGATCGCCGACAGGTCGCCGCGGTTGGCCGCATCGAACTGGCTGACCGAGTCGCGCCGCTGTTTGAGCATTTTTTCCAGGGTGGCCAGCACCTGCACGTCGTCGAGCTCGATGCGTTCATCCACTTCGCGCTGCTTGATCGCGGCCAGCATCAGCCGGATGACGCCCAGCCGGTGCTTGTCGCCGCTGCGCATGTTGGCCTTCATGTCTTCGGTGAGCTGCTGCTTGAGCGTCATGGCGATAGCCTTTGAAGTGAGGTGTTGCGGGGCGGGGAAGTCATTCTACGGAAACGACAAAGCCGGCGTTGTCCTTGGGGACAACACCGGCCAGGTCGAATCCGCTGAGCGTACGGTGGCTGCGAGAACCCGCGCCGACCATATTTCCTGTATGCGTGGCGCCTTGGCGCCACATGATCCGCCGGCTGGCGGCAGATCGGGGAAACTCAGTACAGGCGGACTTTGCGCGAGACGTCACGCGACAGGCGACGCAGGTGACGCTTCACCGCGGCGGCACGCTTGCGCTTGCGCTCCTGGGTGGGCTTCTCATAGAACTCACGCTTGCGCGTTTCAGCCAGCACACCGGCCTTTTCGCAGGTACGCTTGAAACGACGCAGTGCAATCTCGAACGGCTCGTTCTCGCGAACTTTTACGTTGGGCATGGAAACTCCGAGTGGTAATCTGCCCGTCTAGACGGGACTGTCAAATAGGGCGAGCCGCGAATTATACCGTGGATATCACAGAATTTTCAAAGGTGGCGAACAAACCGGTGCTTGGCATCGAAACCTCGTGTGACGAAACCGGGGTGGCCTTGCTGCGCTGGGAGCCCGCGGCGCCGGGCCAGGGCCTGCTGGCGCATACGCTCTACAGCCAGATCAAGCTGCATGCCGACTACGGTGGCGTGGTGCCGGAACTGGCCAGTCGCGACCATGTGCGCAAGCTGCTGCCGCTGATCCGCGAGGCGCTGGCCGAGGCCGGCATGACCGTGCACGACCTTGGCGGGGTGGCCTATACCGCCGGCCCCGGTCTGGTCGGTGCGTTGCTGGTGGGCGCGTCTGCCGGGCGCGCGCTGGCCTGGGCGCTGGGCGTGCCGGCCATTGGCGTACACCATATGGAAGGTCATCTGCTGGCGCCGTTGCTGGAAGAAAACCCGCCGGAGCCGCCGTTCGTGGCCTTGCTGGTGTCCGGTGGTCACTCGATGCTGGTCGAGGTCAAGGCGATCGGGCAGTACACGATCCTGGGCGATACGCTGGATGACGCGGCGGGCGAGGCGTTCGACAAGACCGCCAAGATGATGGGCTTGCCTTACCCCGGTGGCCCGGCGCTGGCAAAGCTGGCTGAGCAGGGCCGCCCGGGCGCGTTCCGCTTCTCGCGCCCGATGACCGACCGGCCTGGGCTGGATTTCAGCTTCTCCGGGCTGAAGACCCAGGTCTTGCTGGCCTGGCTGAAATCGGACCAGAGCGAGCAGACCCGTGCCGATATCGCCCGTGGGTTTGAGGAGGCGATTGTCGATACGCTGCTGATCAAGTGCCGCCGTGCGTTGCAGGCCAGCGGTGCGCGACGGCTGGTGATTGCCGGCGGCGTCGGTGCCAACCGCCGATTGCGCAGCGAACTGGCCGCCGCGGCCGCGAAGGACGGGTTTCAGGTGTATTTCCCGCGGCTGGATTTCTGCACCGACAACGGCGCGATGATTGCGCTGGCTGGCGCGATCCGCTTGGCCAGCGGCCAGCACCAAGGCGACTCGGTGGATGTCCATCCGCGCTGGGATCTGCAGAGCCTGCCGGCGGCCTGATGAAAGCCATGTAGGAGCGCACCCTGTGCGCGATGCTTTTGATGTCGGCAAGAGCAAAAAGCATCGCGCACAGGGTGCGCTCCTACAGGTGGCGAACGACTACCACTGGGTCCGCCCGGGCAGCAGGCCTTTCAGTTCGGCCTCGGTGAGGTTGCGCCACTGGCCGATTTTCAGGTGGGCCAGTTTGACGTTGTCGATGCGTACGCGGCGCAGCTGGGTCACGCGGTAGCCGAACGCGGCGGCCATCAGCCGAATCTGTCGGTTCAACCCCTGCGTCAGCACGATCGAGAAGCCGAACCTGGCGATCCGGCGCACGCGGCAGGGCTGGGTCATCTGGTTGTGGATGCGCACGCCGCGGGCCATGCCGTTGAGAAACTCGTCGGTCACGGCCTTGTTCACGCCGACCAGGTATTCCTTCTCGTGATGGTTCTCCGAAC
Source organism: Rhodanobacter sp. (assembly GCA_041663105.1). Taxonomy (GTDB): domain Bacteria; phylum Pseudomonadota; class Gammaproteobacteria; order Xanthomonadales; family Rhodanobacteraceae; genus Rhodanobacter. The sequence goes on along the minus strand of JBAZRB010000002.1, from coordinate 109,127 downwards.
GCAGGATCTCGTTGACGATGTCGCCGTTGCTGGTCAGCAGGATCAGCCCTTCCGAATCCTTGTCCAGCCGGCCGATCGGGAAGATTCGTTGCGGGTGGTCGACGAAGTCGATGATGTTGTCGGCGACATTTTTTTCGGTGGTGCAGGTGACGCCCACCGGCTTGTTCAACGCGATGTAGATCGCCTTCTTTGCTGCCGGCGTGGCCGCCAGCTGGCGCACGCGCACCACCTCGCCGTCCACGCAGACCTCGTCCCCGTCCAGCGCCTTGGCACCGGTGGTGACCACTTCGCCATTGATCGTGACGCGCCCGGCGAGCAGCAGCTCGTCCGCCTCACGGCGCGAGCACAGGCCCGATTCGCTGATGTATTTGTTTACGCGCATATCCAACCTCAATGCAGGAGCGCACCCTGTGCGCGAAGCTCTTCGTCAGTTTATTTAAGAGCATCGCGCACAGGGTGTGCTCCTACGACGTCGTCAGGAGCGCAGCCCGATGCCGCGCTTGAGCAGGTGCAGTGCCAGCAGCGACAGGCCGACCACGAAGGCCAGCATCACCGCGAACGCCGTGCCGATGCCGACATCGCTGATGCCGAGCACGCCGAAGCGGAACGCGTTGACCATGTACAGGATCGGGTTGATCCGCGAGATCGCCTGCCACGGTTCGCTCAGCATGTTGACCGAATAGAACACACCGCCCAGATAGGTCAGCGGGGTCAGGATGAAGGTGGGCACCAGCGCGATGTCGTCGAACTTCTTCGCGTACACCGCGTTGACGAAGCCGGCCAGCGCAAAAATGGTGGCGCCCAGCAGCACCGACAGGAAGGTGATCAGCGGATGCACCACCTGCAGGCTGGTGAAGAACAGCGCGATCAGCAGCACCAGCAGGCCGACCACCAGCCCGCGTGCCACCGCGCCGCTGACATAGCCGGTCAGGATCACCCAGTTCGGCATCGGCGACACCAGCATTTCCTCAACCGAGCGCTGGAACTTGGCGCCAAAGAACGAGCTGGAAATATTGGCGTAGCTGTTGTTGATGATGCTCATCATCACCAGCCCCGGCACGATGTACTGCATGTAGGTGAAGCCGCCCTCGATGGTGCCGATCTTGCTGCCGATCAGCTTGCCGAAGATCACGAAGTACAGCGTCATCGTGACCATCGGCGGAATCAGGGTCTGCGTCCAGATGCGCACCACGCGCATGATTTCGCGGCGGGTGATCGTGTACAGCGCTACCAGGTTGGTCGAGGTACTCATGCGGTTTTCTCCTGGCCGGGTTTTTGCCGGCCACCTTCCACCAGTCGCACGAACAGCTCCTCCAGCCGGTTGGTCTTGGTGCGCATCGAGTTCACCGTGATGCCGTTATCAGTGAGTGCGGCGAACAGCGTGTTGAGGTCCTGCTTGCGTGCCATCTCCGCTTCCAGCGTGTGGTCGTCGATGCGGCGCAGGGTGATCCCCGTCACGGTCGGCAATTCGGTCGGTGTCTCGGCCAGATCGAGCATGAAAGTCTCCACGTCCAGGGTCGCCAGCAGGCTCTTCATCGGGCTGTTCTGGATGATGGTGCCGTGGTCGATGATGGCGATGTTGCGGCACAGCTGCTCGGCTTCCTCCAGGTAATGCGTGGTCAGGATCACCGTGGTGCCGGCCGCATTGATGCCGCTGACGAAGTGCCACATCGAACGGCGGATCTCGATGTCGACGCCCGCGGTAGGCTCGTCCAGGATCAGCAACTTCGGCTCGTTCATCATCGCGCGGGCAATCATCAGCCGCCGCTTCATGCCGCCGGAAAGCTCGCGTGCCTGATGGTGCGCCTTGTCCCACAGGCGCAGCTCTTTCAGGTATTTCTCGGCCCGCTGGGCGGCGATCTTGCGCGGAATGCCGTAGAAACCGGCCTGGTTCACGCAGATGTCGAATGGCTTCTCGAACTGGTTGAAGTTGATCTCCTGCGGCACCAGCCCGATCAGCCGCATGGCCTCGTTGCGATTCTTGTTGACCGATACGCCGAAGACCTCGGCATCACCACCGGTGGAGTTCACCAGCGAGGACAAGATGCCGATCAAAGTGGATTTGCCTGCGCCGTTGGGGCCGAGCAAGGCGAAAAAGTCGCCTTGCTGCACGGTCAGGCTGATGCCCTTGAGCGCCTCGACGCCATTGCCGTAGGTCTTGCGAAGATTATTGACGACAAGCGCGGGGGGCGAATCGGTGTGTAGAGTGGACATGGGCTGCGCCGGGAGGGTCAAGCCGCTTATTATACGTGGCTGATCCCTGCCGTTCGGCCCCGCCTGACGCACGCACCGTTCCGGAAACCTCATGGCCGACCACTTCCAGCTCCGTCTCGTCGACAGCTTCATGCTTGCTCCGTCGGTGCGTCACCTCGTGTTTGAGCGGGTCGACGGCCAGCCGCTGGCATTCCAGCCAGGTCAGTTCCTGCAGGTGCATTTCCACTATGACGATGGCACCGCGACCAAGCGCAGCTATTCCGTGGGCACGGTCGGCGATGGCAGCTCGCCGGTGCAGCAGATCGAGATCGCGGTGAGCTATGTCGAGGGCGGCGCCGCCACCAGGTTGCTCGGCGAGCTGGCCCATGGCGGCGTGATTGACGCCAGCGGCCCGTATGGCCGCTTCTGCCTGCAGGCTGCAGACGTGCATCCGCGCTATTTGCTCCTGGCTACCGGTACTGGCGTGACCCCGTACCGCGCCATGCTGCCGCAAATCGAAAAGCTGCTGGCCGCCGGCGATCGCGAAGTGGTGCTGTTGTATGGCGCCCGCACCGAAGGCGAACTGCTCTACGGCGAGGAGTTCGAGGCCTTTGCCCGGGCCCACCCGGGTTTCATCTATCACGGCTGCCTCAGTCGCCAGGCGCGGGCTATTCCGCGCGCCACCGACCGCAGTGGTCACGTGCAGAACGTGCTGGCCGAGTTCGGCCCAAGTGCCGAGCGTGATATTGCTTACCTGTGTGGAAACCCGAACATGGTCGATGCGGCGTTCAACATCTTGAAAGAGGCCGGTTTGCCGGTGCCGCAAATCCGCCGCGAGAAATATATTTCATCGCGTTGATAAAGTTGCCGCCGGTAATGCCGATACAAGAACCAGCAGGCAGTCTGCGGGCCCGAGCAGACACTGCAACCGTTGCCAGCCCGATACGACGGGCTGAGTAACCCAGGGAGAAGAGTCACCCAACTGAGCCAGTCAGGCCTTCATTGCACCCCAAGTGTGATGGGGTTCGCAGTTTTGCCACGTCTTCGGCAAACACCTATCAAGCTTGCGAAATTCAGGCCGAAGCCCCCTTACAGCCCGCCGTTATCAACGGGGCTATGAGGAGAACGGCATGAAAGGTCGGTTTGGCGCAGTGTTGGCAGGATGCTTGTTGGCCATGGTCTTTGGCTCGTCTGCCACCCAGGCGGCGGATGGCCGTATCCAGTTTTCCGGTGCAGTCCTTGCACCCACCTGCGTCGCCAGTGAGGCGAGAATCGAAGCTTTGCTGACTCATCAGGATAGCGCTGGTGGTAGTTCCCAGATTGCCTGCCAAGGCGCCGGTGCCGGTGCGGCAACCGAACCCGCCACCTATTCCCTCACGGTGAGCAGCGTCGATACGAAGAGCGCTGGCAATGATCGGCTGCTGACTTACTTTCTCGGCTATGCGAACGCCGCAGACAATGCGGATACCCAGCCCGCGCTGGTCACCCAGGTTTTTTCTTGAGCCAACAGGCTGATGATCCAGTGGTTGACGACGAGCGGTCGACCACCACCAGTTCTTGATTCCTCCACCTATCCAGCGGCCTGCAAAACACGGCCAAGATGCAGTCACCGCGAAGGTGCGAGACTTCTCCCGCGGGCAATCCAGGGTTCCATAGCGGCCGAAGTGACTGGATAGAGTCCCCGGTACGGCGGTGCAGCACCGCAGCGACCCTACCTGGTATTGAAGCCTCGCGAACCTGCGAAAAAAAACCGCCATGCCGCAGCGCCATGGCCACAGGCATTACTGGTAGGTGAGGGTAAAGGTCGCCGCCGCCGCTACACTGCCAGCCGTGATCCTGTTGGAAATGGCGTGGTACTGGGCTGTGTAGGGAATGGAAAGCGCGCCAGACGGGGCGACCCCCACCGTTGACCTGTTGCCGAAAACCACCGTATTGGTGTTGCCGTCACGCATCTCCACGCCCAGCCCGGTCGCGCTGCCGGTGCTCTTGAGTACATTGTTGTAACCATTGGGCATACCGCTCGACGCCGCGAAAGTTATCGCCAGCGTGGCAGTCGATCCACCGGGGCATATTGCGTCGATCGTAAATGGTGTGGCACCTGCTGTGCTGTTCTTGCCGGAAAATGCACTTGTGCTTACGGTGGGAAGTGTGACGTTGAGAGACGTGTTGCTGACATTACAGGCCGAAGCAACAAAGGTGATCGAATTGGTCAGCACGAAGTATTCGGGAACGATGCTACCCCATTGCCAATGGGCGAAGGTTCCGGCGTGCAGCACGCTGCCATTGGCAATCGGCCCTGTCTGCACCAACTGCAATGTGGTGCCGACACTATAGGTGGAGTCCCCTGCCGTGGCGGAGTAGTTGGGGTACGGCCCCATGAAGCTGGATGTGTCGTTGGCGTGGATTAGCTGATAACCAAGGCCGGATACTGAAGTCGGATAGATGTAGTTGGATCCGCCAGTCGGTGCGCCGACGAAAAGGTTTTGTACACCATAGTTTGTGCCGTTCGAACACGTGACTTGGGGCGGATTGGACGGCGCGGCCGATACCGGCGTGCTGATGACTGCATTCGTGGAAAGATCAAATGGAATCGTAACGGTACCGGGAAGGGTGAAAGAGACTGGCGATGATGTGTATTGACCACCCCACCATGTGTAGTCGAATGAACAGTCAGCGTGCGCCGATGCCGAGTGGAGCGCGAGCAGCAGCGTGATCAGCAACAGTCCACCGATGCGCTGAAATGTATGGTGCCAGCAGGGCGCTGCCGTTGGTGTTTCGACTTGCTGGGGCGCCAATGAATCTCTCGCAGGTATCATGCTCGTTGGTGGAGCGTCATGAGAGTTAGTCGCCTGGCCAGGATTGAAAAAAATGTCAACCATCACCCACTACTCCCAGGGTCGCGCTGGCCGGTGTGCAAGTCGCGTTGATTGCTTGATAGCTTGGCATGCCCTTGCCCCTGGCCGGTGCTGTCAGCTGATAGGAGAACGAACATGTGTGGGAGGAGCCTTGGTCGTCCTGCCAGCGTGCGGTCAACTGACCCGCTCGCTTGACGCCACGTGCCAGAATTTTTCCTGACTGTCCGGCCATGCCGAGCGACACACCTTTCTGGTCGAATACCTCCGCGCCGAAGGGCAGAGCATCACCATTCTTCAGGTGGACTTGAAGGATTATCGCGCGGCCTTGTTTGGTCTTGAATTTCAGCATCACCACAGCTCCTGCATGGGGAGCCACCTGCGTGCTCGTAGCCTCTAGCTGGACATCCAGTGGCAGACCCTTGGGGTCGATCGTGACGGTATTCAGGTTGTATGGTGTGAGGTAAGGCAACAAGGCGTAGCCGGAGCCGTCAATGCGCACACCTGGCGCACTGGTCAGGCGCGCACCCTCGGCGCCGGGCGCGTGGACGATGCCCACCGTATCGCCCATGGGCTGGCCGAAAGTAATGCCGCCAGGATGGGCCACTACCGCGCCACTGGCACTCAGTGAGGACTGAGAGTAGCTGCTGCCTTTGCCGTAGCTTGCATTGAACACCGCGTAAGGGCTGCGATAACCGCCATTCACGCTGCCCGAACTGCCGGCGCTGGTATTGCCATGTGACGCGGTGGCGCCGTAGTAGAGCTGATTGTCGATGCCAAGCGTGCCGTTCAGCATGGCCTGCTGCTGCGCACCACTGGCATCATCGTGGCTGGCACTCAAGCTGAGGGTGGGTGCATGCTCGCTGTGACCCAGTGGGATACTGAAATTGGCGAACACCTGGTTGTCATAGCGCCCGAGTTGATCGCGCGAGCGCGTGGCGGAGAGGTTGTAGCCCAGCCGGCGAAACACGTTGTTGTAGCCCAGCTGGAACTGCGTGTCGGTGCCCGTACGGTTCCAGTAGTCACGGGCCGTCACGTTGGCATAGAGCGAGCCACCATGATCGCCGAAGCGTTGACTGAGGCTGAGGGTGAAGCTGCTGCGCTGGCGTTGCAGAACGGTCGAGTCAATGAGCGGATTGTAGGTCGTGCCTGCCAGTGCAGCCTGTTGCGCCGGCGTCAGTACCGTTTGCACGGGGACACCACTAACCAACGTTGTGGTCGCGGGCAGTGCGACGTTGAAGGCATCAAGCCCGCGGTGGGCATAGTCACGAGCAACGGCGGCATCGCTCACGCTGAGGTAGCCGCTGGTTGAATAACGGTAGGCGGCGACCGACAAGGTCGTGTTGGTCTCTGGAAGGGTTTTGCTGTAGCTCAGTCGTATGCTCTGGCCAGAATGCGTGCCGTAGCCCGGAGTGTTTGCGCGCGACTGAGTGACGTCGAGGGCAACGGCGCCATAGCGAGTATTGATCGCGCTGCCGATCAGGCCTGCGGCATAGCCCTGCGACGCAACCGCACCGACATATCCGGTGAGCAGGTTGCTGAAGCCATGCTGCAGCGTGGCTTGAACGACATTCGGGTGGGACGAGATCAGCGAGGTAAGCAGCTGACCAGCTGCAAGGTCGAACCGTGTCGTCCCAGGCCGCAGCAGCTGGGCCACCGACGCATACGGAACCGAGAACGTGTGGGTACGGCCATCCGCCTCGGTGACCGTTACCTCCAGACTTCCGCCGTAGCCTGTCGGGTACAGATCGTTGATCGTGAATGGGCCGGGCGCGACCGTGGTCTGGTAGATCTGCACCCCGTTCTGACGAATGGTTACCTTGGCATTCGTGCTGGCAACACCGCGAATCAGCGGCGCGTAACCACGCATCGAGTTCGGCAGCATGCGGTCGTCGGTGGCCAGTTGCACGCCGCGCAGTTCGTAGCTGTCAAAGACCTGACCGTCCGTATAAGTGTCGCCGACCGTCAACTGGGCGCCGAGCGAGGGCAGGTCGCGCTGCGCGTAGCTGTCGATGTTGTGCCACTGGCGTCGAGCCGGCGCACTGGCGCTGGCTGATTGCCAATTGACGGTGGCGTCGTTGCGGAAATGCCAGGGACCGATGTTGAACCCGGTATTCAGGCCCAGATAGCTGGTGGTCTGGCTGATCCCGTTGCTGCTTGTGCGGTAACTGTTGAAGTTGTAATTGAGCAGCCCGGCCGGTACACCGGCATCCCAGTATTCGGGGCTGACATAACCACGCGGCATTTGTCCCAGGTACGCCTGCGGCACGCTGGCGTCCAGTCGCAGCGCCGCCATGTCGAAGCTCAATGTGGCGCCGGTAATCAGGCTGTCAAAGCTGACGCAGCTGGCAGGGTCCTGCAATCTGGCTGCGAGTTCCGGCGAAAGCTTCGGCAGGTGCAGACCAAGCTGATCGAGCAACTTGCGATCCACGCACGGCGTCGCGCTCGCCTCAGCCGAGGTGGCGGCAAAACGCACATCGACGCGCCCGACCCAGGTGGCGTTGAGGTACAGGTCGGCGTTGTACGTGCCGGGCAATACCGGATTGCCATGCTCGAAGCGCGAAAGGTCGGTGGTGTTCTGCCCCTGGCCGGACAACAGGCTGCGATCAAAGCTGGCATCGGCGCCGCTGGCGTCAAGCGCAGCTGCTGACGCATCGGCGCCGGATACAGGCGCTGCCGGCGCGACAACAGCCCAGCTCGCCAGGACGGATGCAATCACCGTGTAAAGAAGTACCTGGCAACGGCGCGCCATTCGCCCGCGCGGGGCTTCCGCCGGACGAAGCTGGCGCGCAACGATCATGGCGCGATCGAACCCTTGTAGGTTGTCGATGCGCCATAGTCATTGATCACGCTATAGCTCAGCAACGTCCCCGCGGCGGGCGCCTGCGTAAGTGCCTTGACCGCAAGTTTCAGCGTGCCGAATGGATCGATCATGCCGGTGTCCGCGGTGTACTGTTTGCTACCGACATCCAGCGAAAGTGCCGAAATCGTGATGTGAAACGGCGAAGGGTTATGCACTTCCAGGGCAAAACCGGGGCTTGCGGGCACCACTTTCCACGTCATCTGACCCGCCGCCTTCACCGGATCAGCTGTCAGCTGGGCGGGGCGATAGAACAGCTTGAGTCGCGAGCGGACCGCAAACTGCAGCAGGTTCTTTCCCGCAGTTTCCGATGCACTCGGCTTCGGCGGCACTTCCAGCACATTCAGCCAGAACAGTGATTCACGATCCAGCGGCAACTGCGGCTGCGTCGCGATGATGCGCAGACTCTGATCACGGTGTGCCTCCATCCGAAACAGCGGAGGCGTGATCAGGAACGGCACGTCAGACTTGTCAGGCGTGGACTGGGGGTTGCCGCGGTCGATCCAGGCTTCAACCAGTGCGGGTCGGTCGCCTCGATTGCTCAAGCGCAGGGTGACCTCGCCATCCTGCGCAGGAAACACCACCCGCGTGCCGCCGATCACTACGCTGGCATGGGCGACACCGGCGATCACGGAAAGCGCTATCAAGGCTGCGCGAGCGGCGCAGAGAAGGCTTTTCATCGAGGTATCCCGTTGGAAATCAATGCGCTGTGTCCATTCACAAGAGAGCCCTGCGACCAGGATGCCTGGCCGCAGGGCTCTCGATCCCACTCTTACTGATAGGTCAGCGTGAAGCCGACGGACGAGGTCACCAGGCCAGCCGTGGTGGCGGCGGACGTGGCGACGTACCGCGCTGTAAGCGAGGTGGAGCCCGCGCCGCTGGCAACGGCGATGGTCGGAGCATTGGCGTTGGTGCTGGTGTTGATGACTGCGGCACCGCTCAGCAGCTGAACCTCGACATCCGAGCCGCTGGCGGCTGAGTTCTTCAGGTTGCCGGTGCTGCTATCAATCTGGGTGCCAGTGAAAGACATCTGTGCACTCTTGGTGTTTGTGTCACAACCGGTCAGGGCGATGCTGAACGGCGACGACTGGCCGGCTACGGACCCTACCGCACCAAAGGCCGTTGTCGACACTTGCGGCAGGATGACCGTGGCGCCTGAGTTGACCGCGATCGTGCAGGTATCGGCCAGCACCCGGCCGCTGAAGTTGATGGTGCCGGTGGATGCCGCCCGGGCGCCCATGGAGGCAAACGCTGCAACACCGAAGCTGGCGATCATGACGGCGGAGAGAAGGGTCTTTTTCATGCGTATTTCCTTGGATGCTTGGGATGCTGACAGTTGAAAGTGTTTGACGCGTTGCTGGGCAGATCCGGTGTGTCCTCGCCGGCAACAGCCCCTCTGTTGAAGACTTGCCGTGGACCTTTAGCAAGCCGTGTGCCAACCATTGCACAGATCATTAATGTGACCTGCTCGATGTTTTGTTGCTGTGCTGTCCTTCGCCATCAGTCCTTTAAAATCCGTCATTTGTAGTGCTTACCTGACAATTTGCGTCAGTTAAAACTGAGAACTGCGTCACCTTTTAACACGATCATCACAAAACCTCCACGCGAGTCTGGCTGCGGCAGCTGAATGCGGGTCAATTCGGGACGCTGGGATTCCGGCAACTGGGTTTCTCTTGTTCGCGTGTCAAGTGCGCTTGACATGTCTGAAGAATCCCGTCTACCGTGCGCATGTCAAGCACCTTTGACATGACCTCGACGGGGAACCTCGATACCAGATGAGGAGCCCCGCGGAATGCGCCAAAAAATGGCGTTAACGTCGAAATTTTGACGCTTCCTGACTGGGCGGGTGCGAATGCTGTCCCGGAATGAGCAAGCCGACGCGCCAACAACGCGAGAATCGAGTGCCAAGCCAAGGAGAAACCGATGCGTGCCGTACACAAGCGATATCTGCGGGAACTCATGCTGGCAATGTCGGCCTACGCCGGCTTGATCCTGCTTTACGGCTACCTGGTGCCGCGAACGGACAGCGTGGTGTGGCGTGTCGTGTTGGCCATCCTGCCGCTGCTGCCGGTGTTGCTGGCGATTCGCGCGATGATCCGGGTCCTTCGCGACCAGGACGAGCTCGAACGCCGGATCGACCTGGAGGCGATTGCGATCGCCGCCATGCTCACCGGTTTTGGCTATTTCAGCCTCGGCCTGCTGCTGAGTGCGGACGTCGGCTGGCGCTTGGCGCCGGATGCGCTGGCGATCTGGGTGCTGCCCTGTCTGTTTGGCAGCTTTGGCGTAGCCAAGTGCCTGATCGCACGGCGCTATCGAACTCATGAATAACCGGTTGCGTGAACTCCGCGGCGTGCACAGCTGGTCGCAGGCAGAGCTGGCCGAGCGGCTGGACGTGTCGCGGCAGACGGTCAATGCGATCGAGACCAGCAAGTACGATCCCAGCCTGCCGCTGGCGTTCAAGATCGCGAGACTTTTTGGTCAACCGATTGAATCCATTTTTGAGCCAGGGGCCGGCGCGTGAGCATGAAAGCCAGAAACCGCATGGGTGTCGTGGTGGCCATCGCCGTGGCGATTTACACGGGCAACCACATTGCCCATCAGCGCGGACACGGGTCGCAGCACCCGCCAGCAGCGACGGTCGCGTCGCCGGCAGCGGCGTTGAAGGTGAAGCCCGCCGAACCCGCCAGGTGGAAAATCGGCTCGCTCACGCTGGTTGCCTGCGAGCTGGGTCAACCGAACAGCGGCCTCAGCACGGCAGCCTGGTGTACCGCATATCCGGTGCCGGAGAACCGCGCCGACCCGCACAGCCGGGTGATCACGCTGAAGCTGGCGGTGCTGCGTTCCAGTGCGCAGCTGGCCAGCAAGGACATGCTGGTGTTCCTCGCCGGCGGCCCCGGGCAGGCGGCTACCGACTCGGCCGCCACCGTTGCCAACGTGCTGAGCGGGCTGCGCAGTCATCGCAACGTGCTGTTGCTGGACCAGCGTGGTACCGGCGGCTCGAATGCGCTTCAGTGCAAGGATCCGGACGACAGCGCGGCGTCAGCCGACGACGAGGGCCTCGACGCCGACCGCCTGCGTGCGGCCGCCAGCGACTGTCTGAAGCAGCTCGGCCCGCGTGCCGACCCGCGGTACTACACCACCACCATCGCTGCGCAGGATCTGGAGGATGTGCGCAAGGCGCTGGGCGCACCGCCGTTTGATTTGATCGGCGTGTCGTACGGTACGCGGCTGGCGCAGCAATATGCGATGCATTACCCGGCAGCCGTGCGCAGCATGGTGCTCGACAGCGTGGTGCCGAACACGGTGGCGCTCGGGCAGGACTTTGCGCGCAACCTCGATGATGCGCTGAAGGCCCAGTTCGCGCGTTGTACTGCGCAGCCCGCCTGCAAGCAGCAATTCGGCGATCCGGATCAGACGCTATATCAACTGCGCGACGCACTGCGCGCCAACCCGCACCAAGTCAGCTTCCGCGATCCGCAGACCTACCAGACAGTCAGGCGTGTGCTCAATGAAAACACCTTGGCCAGCGTGGTGAGGATGTTTGCCTACACCCCACTGACGGCCGCGTTGCTGCCGCTGTCGATCAACGCGTCCGCGCATGGCGATGTCGGCCCCTTGCTGGGCCAGGCCAAGATCCTGTCCGGCGACCTGTCCGAGCTGGCCGGCAGCGGCATGCAGTATTCGGTGATGTGCAGCGAGGATGTCGACCTGCTGCACGCCCGAAAGCAGGATGCCGACACGATCCTCGGCACCCAGATGATCGACGCGATGAAGGCGATCTGTTCGGTCTGGCCGCACGGCAGCCGTCCGGCTGATTTCCACGCGCCGCTGCAAACCGCCAAACCGGTGCTGCTGCTGGCCGGGCAATACGATCCGGTGACGCCGCCGCGCTATGCCGAGGAAGTGGCCAGGGACTTGCCGGATGCGCGCGTGCTGCTGCTCAACGGTCAGGCGCACAGCGTGATGGCGGCCGGTTGCACGCCCCAGCTGATCCAGCATTTCGTCGAGAAGCTCGATCCGAAGACGCTGGACGCGAGCTGCCTGGATCGCCTGCAGCCCACCCCCTTCTTCATCGACTTCAACGGAGCCACGCCATGATCGAGGTCAGGGACCTGCACAAGGCCTTCGGCGCGGTGAAAGCCGTCGACGGGGTCAGCTTCCGCGCCCGCGATGGCGAGATCACCGGGCTGCTCGGCCCCAACGGCGCGGGCAAGACCACCACCTTGCGCATGCTCTACACGCTGATGGTGCCCGATCGCGGCCAGGTGCTGGTCGACGGCATCGACGCGGCGCTCGATCCGTTGGCCGTGCGCCGTCAGCTGGGTGTGCTGCCGGATGCGCGCGGCCTGTACAAGCGACTTACCGCCCGCGAGAACATCGACTACTTCGCCCGCCTGCACGGACTGCCGGAGGAACTCATCCAGCGTCGGCGCGAGGCGCTGATCGAGGCGCTGGAGATGGGCGACATCGCCGACCGTCGCACCGAGGGCTTTTCCCAGGGGCAGCGGGTGAAGACCGCGATTGCGCGGGCGCTGGTGCACGACCCGCGCAATGTGATCCTGGACGAGCCGACCAATGGCCTCGACGTGATGGCCACCCGCGCGCTGCGCCAGTTCATGGCGAAGTTGAAAGCCGAGGGACGATGCGTGCTGTTCTCCAGTCACATCATGCAGGAGGTGGCGGCGCTGTGTGATCGCATCGTGGTGATCGCGCACGGTCGCGTAGTGGCGGACGAAACGCCCGACGCGCTGCGTGCGCAGACAGGCGAGAGCAATCTCGAGGATGCCTTCGTGAAAATCATCGGCAGCGAAGAGGGCCTTGCCGCATGAGCAACCTGTCATCCACCACCCGCCGTCGCGGCGCCGTGCTCACCGTGTTCCTGAAGGAAGTGAGGGAGAACCTGCGCGACCGGCGCACCTTGATCAGCGCCTTCCTTACCGGCCCGCTGCTGGGCCCGCTGCTGTTCGTGATGCTGATCAACATCACCCTCAACCGCGAGCTGGACAAGGCCGACAAACCGCTGCCGGTGCCGGTGATCGGTGCCGAGTACGCGCCGAATCTGATGGCAGCGCTCAAAGCTGGTGGCGTGGTGCCGGGAGCGGCCGTGGCCGATCCGGGGCGCACGGTGAGCGAGCAGGATGCCGACGTGGTGTTGCGCATCGATTCAAACTACGGCGACGCCTGGCGCAAGGGCGAGCCGGTGCAGGTGGAATTGTTCTACGACTCCTCGCAGCGCGACGCCAGTACCTCGGTGGCGCGGGTGACCCAACTGGTCGAAAGCTACGCGCGCCAGCAGGGTGCGATGCGGCTGGTGGCGCGCGGGCTCTCGCCCAGCACGGCCTGGCCGTTGCAGGTGGCGAGGCGCGATCAGGCCACGCCGCAGTCCCGCGCGGTGCTGCTGTTCGCGATGCTGCCGTACTTTTTCGTGATCACCATCTTCATGGGCGGCATGTATCTGGCCATCGACCTCACCGCCGGCGAGCGCGAGCGACAGTCACTGGAACCGCTGTTTGCCAATCCGGTGCCGCGCTGGAAAATCCTCTGCGGCAAACTGGCGGCGATCAGCCTGTTCTCCGGTGCCAGCCTGCTGATCAGCCTGCTGGCGTTCGCGCTGGTCGGGCAGTTCATTCCGGCCGGGAAGATCGGCATGGAACTCGACCTCGGCGTGCACTTCGCGGCGTACGTCTTGCTGCTGATGCTGCCGCTGGTGCTGCTGCTGTCCGCATTGCAGACGATGGTGGCGGCGTTTGCCAAGAGCTACCGCGAGGCGCAGACCTATCTGTCGTTGCTGATGATGGTGCCGCTCATTCCCAGCGTCGTGTTGGCGTTTCTGCCGATCAAGGCGCAGGCGTGGATGTACGCGGTGCCCCTGCTGGGGCAAAACCTGGGCGTGATGCAGCTGCTGCGCGGCGACGGCGTCAGCGCCGAACAGATCGGTCTGTGCCTGGCCGGCAGTCTGGCGGCGGCGCTGATCGCGGTGCTGGTGACGATCCGGTTGTACTGCTCGGAGCGGTTGGCGATCTCGGTTTGAGCCGATGCCCGTGCTGTTGCAGGAGCGCACCCTGTACGCGATGTTTTTCCAAATGTCAGGAAGGGCATCGCGGACAGGGGACGCTCCTACGCGTCTTGCGAAACAGCCCCGTTGCTGGCGATCGATCAGCGACGCACCGCGGCTTCGGTGGCGCAGCCGCTCTTCACGAGGTGGTGCGTCGGATCGTAGATCGCCACGCTGGCGGTGGTGGCGAACTGATTGGCATCGTGGCTCAGCGTGATGGTGCGCTGGACCTCCTGGGTGCCGGCATAGCTGCCGTCCGGGTTGAAGCGGAAGAACTTGAACTCCGAGGCGAACTTGCCCAGGCCGATGAAGTGCCAGGTGCCGAAGCTCGGGTAGCGTGCGGCAGGCGACATGTTGATGCCGACTTCCGTCTGGCTGCCATCGGCCGCGTACTGGTTCATTGCCGGGAACGTCGCTACGGCGTTGCCACTCACGCAATCAAGCAAGGTCACGTTGACGTCCCACACGCCAACCAGGCGCAGTGCAGGCGGAAACCAGGATGCGGGACGGTTGTAGGCATCGGTAGCCGATGCCATGCCAGTGATGCCGACAGTTGACGCCAGCAACGCGGCAGCGGCCAGCTTGCAGATACGCGGGCACATCTTCATGAGCGGAATCCTCGTGGTTGGTTGGACGGCATCCGGCAGCGAATCCACCGTGCCGTGGACGTCAATGTCGACGGAGTGAAGCGAAGCGGTTCTCGGGGGTTGGATTGAGAACTTGTGAATGTCACTGGCGTGACCCGTCCGGTGTTTGGCGATTTCGGCATGGACGTGACCACGTGTGCTGTCACGAGAGGGCGCGAAGCCGGCGGCGCCTGCGTGCTGCGGAATCAGCCACGGCACCATCACCATGGCGCGCCCGATCAAGGTGGAATCAGCGATTCGGAGCAAGCTTGGCGATGCGCGCATCGCGCATCGCCTGGGCGCGCCGGCATGCAATGCGTAGCCGGAAGTACATGCTCTCGCGGGCGTGGTGGGCCTGGTCAAAATTGAGCATGTCGAACTCTTCGCGCATCTCCTGCATCGTCGGTGGCCCGCGGCGCGCACAGTCCCAGTGCAGTTCCCGGGCCTGTGTGTCGTCGGTCGTTCCCGCAGCCTGGCCGTGGGAGTGCGCTGGCCATGCTGTCAGCAGGGTGAAGACCATGCACAGCCCGAACGTGGTGGAGGTTTTCATGGCAGTCGCCCTGTCGTTGGATCAGAAATTGACTCGGCGTGGCTCGGTGGGCCTGGGTCGCCCTTTGCTGGACGGCGCCCGGAGCGGAAATCCATTGCGCCATGGACGTAAATTGCTGCGCCGGGGGCGAATAAGTCCTCAGAATCGGTCTGAAGATTTCTGAAAGCTGACGTCGTCATCCCGAAGGACAGGTCGTGACCCGCTATGCGTTCGATGATTTCTGCCTGGACGTGGCCGCGCGTGCGCTGTCGCGCAGTGGTGCGCCCGTAGCGCTGACGCCGCGGGTCTTCGACACCTTGCTGCATCTGCTTGAACGCAGCGGCGAGCTGGTCGACAAGGACGAGTTGATGCAGGCGGTGTGGCCGTCGCGCGTGGTCGAGGAGAACAACCTCAATCAGGCCATCTCGGCCTTGCGCCGGGCGCTGGGCGAAACGCGCGGCGAGCATCGTTACGTCCTGACCGTGCCGGGACGTGGCTATCGGTTCGTCGCCGAAGTGCACGTCGTGTCATCGGCGGATCCGGCGTCGGCAACGAAACCGTTGCGCACGCTGGCGGTATTGCCATTCAGGCTGCTGCAACCGGCACGGGACGAAGCACTGCAGACCGGCATGGCCGATACCCTGATCACCCGGCTCAGCGCTCTGGGCGAGTTGGTCGTGCGGCCCTCGTCGGCAGTGTGCCGTTTTAGCGGACAGCCGCACGACCCGCTGGAGATCGGGCGCCGGCTCGGCGTGGACGCGGTACTGGATGGGACGATCCAGCAGGCGGCGGCGCAGGTGCGGGTAAGCATGCGTCTGCTCAACGTCGCCGAAGGTCGGCAGCAATGGGCCGAGATCTTCGACATGCAGGCCGGTGACCTGTTTGCCTTGCAGGACGCGGTGGCGGAGAAGGCGGCTGCCGCACTGGCGTTGCGGCTGACCTATGACCAGCGCATCCGGCTGACCCGGCGCGATACCGAAAATCCCGAGGCCTGGCGCTGTTACGCCTTGGCGCGGTTCTTCGTCGAGCAACGTTCGCCGTCGGCGTTGAAGCGGGCGGTCGACAGTTTCAGGCAGGCGCTGGCGCTCGATCCGGGCTATGCACTGGCGCATGCCGAGCTGTCCGATGTCTACACGATCCAGGGCGTGATGGGCGCGCGGCCGCCGCACGAGGTCGGTCCGCTGGCGCGCGAGGCGGCGCTGCATGCGCTGGCCATCGACGAACGTTTGCCGGTAGCGCACTACGCGCTTGGCCATGCGCTGGTGCAATACGATCGCGACTGGGCCGGTGCCGAACTGGCCTATCGCCGCGCACTGGAACTTGATCTGAACTGCACGAATGCGCATCACCGTTACGCAATCCTGCTGATGACGTCGGGGCGCCCCGACGAAGCCTTCGCGCAGATCCGGCGCGCGCGCGAGCTGGACCCAAGCTCGCTGCCGATCGATGCCACCGAGGGCTTTCTCTACTACTGGGATCGCCAGTATGTGCGTGCGATCGCGCATCTGCGTGGCACGCTCGAACGCGAGCCGCATTTCTGGATGGCGCATTACTGGCTGGCCCAGGTGCTCGGATCGCATGGCGAACACGCCGCCGCCGCGATCAGCGCGCAACGCGCGAACGAACTGGTCGGCAACGACGGTGCGTCATGGCTGATCGCCTGGACGCATGCCGTGGCCGGCCGGCGCGACGAGGCGCTGGCACAACGCGATGCGCTGCTGGAACGATCGCGGCATCACTACGTGCCGCCTTACGACATCATCCAGGTCCATGCGGGACTGGGTAATGTCGAGCAGGTTTTCGCGTGGCTGGAGCGTGCCGAGCAGGATCGCTCGCGTCACCTGGACACGCTCGGGGTCAATCCGATCATGGATGCCTTTCGTGCCGATCCGCGCATGGCAGACATGTATGCGCGCGTCGGGATCGCGGCGGTGGCGCAATCGCCAGCGCCGCGCGGGTAAGGCTCAGCGTGGCGGCGCAGTCAGTTCCTGCGCGTTGAGGTAGCCGTGGTGCTGGCGGTCGAGCTTGTGGAACTGGCGGCGCAGGTTGTCCTGGTATTCCTTCAAGGTGATCGGCTTGCCGCGGCCACCGGGTAACTCATCGGTTTCGAGGATGCCGTTGCCGTTGCCGTCCATGCTGTGGAAGCCCCGGCTCATGTACGCCAGATATTCGGCCTCGCTGACCCGGCCATCGCCATTGCTGTCGAACAGCTTCAGGTAATCCGAGCGCGTGTTCTGCGCGAGCACGATCGAAGGCGCCAGCAGCGCCAGGGTCAGTGCGATCCCGCTCAGACGCATGTTCAGCGGCTGCCGCCGTGGATGCCGATGAACTGCAGGAACTCGGCGCGGGTGCGCGCGTCATCGCGGAACGTGCCGAGCATCTGGCTGGTCACCATCGACACGCCGCGCTTGTGCACGCCGCGGGTGGTCATGCATTCGTGGCTGGCATCGATCACCACCGCCACGCCAGCCGGCTGCAGGGTTTCCTGGATGCACTGGGCGATCTGCGCGGTGAGCTTCTCCTGCACCTGGAAACGCCGGGCAAAACCGTCGACCACGCGCGCCAGCTTGCTGATGCCGACGACCCGGTTGGTCGGCATGTAGCCGACGTGGGCACGGCCGATGATCGGCGCCATGTGGTGCTCGCAATGGCTCTCGAACTCGATGTCGCGCAGCACCACCATCTCGTCGTAGCCGGCCACTTCCTTGAAGGTGCGGCGCAGGTAGTCGCCCGGGTCGGATTCATAGCCGGAGAACCAGTCGCGATAGGCCTTGGCCACCCTCTTGGGTGTGTCCAGCAGGCCTTCGCGGCTGGGGTCGTCGCCGGACCAGCGCAGCAGGATGCGCACGGCTTCCTCGGCCTGTTCCTGGGTGACGTCGGGATGCTTGGCGTGTTCGCTCATGCGGAATCCTGGGGCAGATCAAGGCGGAAGTTTACCCGGATGGCGACCTGCACAGGTCGATTCGGCCAGCTGTGGGTGACTTCTCCGTTGGCAACGGAGGCCTGTCAGCGCCACTCATACGTCGTGATTCGGCGGATGGATGCAGGGGTTTGTGTACGTGCGCGGGAAATCGAGACCGTTCGCCGCGGCGGCGCGAGCTGGTTCAGCCCTGGTCGTTGTCGTCGTCGCTGTCATCCGGCAGAGCAAGCGCATCACCAGGCAATTCCTGTGAGCTTTCACCCGACAGCGACTCCACCTCGCGCAGCGTGCGTTCGATGGCGCGGGTGCGCACGCCGGCGCTGTCGATGCTGTTGCGCGCGGCATCGAGCTGCTTGCGGGTCTTGTCCAGCACCACGCCAAACTTGCCGAACTCGTTCTTCACCGCGCCGAGAATCTTCCATACCTCGCTGGAGCGCTTGGCGATGGCCAGCGTGCGGAAACCCATCTGCAGGCTGTTGAGCAGGGCGCTGAGCGTGGTCGGACCGGCCACGGTGACGCGGTGATCGCGCTGCAGGTTCTCGAACAGGCCGGGGCGGCGGATGACCTCGGCGTAAAGCCCCTCGGTCGGCAGGTAGAGCACGGCGAAGTCGGTGGTGTGCGGTGGCGACACGTACTTGCCATGGATGCGTCTGGCCTCCTCGCGCACCCGCGTTTCCAGTGCGCGGCCGGCCGCGGCGGCGGCGTCGACGTCGGCAATTTCCTGCGCGTCGAGCAGGCGCTGGTAGTCCTCCACCGGAAACTTGGCGTCGATCGGCAGGTAGACGTGCTCGCCCTCTTCCTGGCCGGGCATGCGGATGGCGAACTCCACCCGATCGTTGCTGCCGGGCACGGTGATGACATTGGAGGCGTACTGCTCGGCGGTGAGCATGTCCTCCAGCAGGGCGCCCAGTTGCACCTCACCGAAGATGCCGCGCTTCTTCACGTTGGTCAGCACACGCTTGAGGTCGCCCACGCCGATGGCGAGGTTCTGCATCTCGCCGAGGCCGCGCTGTACTGCCTCCAGCCGTTCGGAAACCAGCTTGAACGATTCGCCCAGGCGAGTTTCCAGTGTGGCGTGCAGTTTCTCGTCGACGGTGGCGCGCATCTGCTCCAGCTTGGTCGCGTTGTCCTGCTGCATCGCGCCGAGCCTGCTTTCCAGCGTGGCGCGTACTTCGCCCATGCGCTTTTCGTTATCGGCAGTGAGTGCGGCGAGCCGTTGCTGCAGTTGTTCGCCGAACCGGCCCAACGCGACGCTGGACTCCTCGCGGCTCTTGCGCGCGTCTTCGGCCAGGCGCTGCGCCAGCGACTGCAGTCCGGCATCGGTGCGTTCGGTCAGCAGGCTCAGGCGCTGGCTGAAGCCGTCGATGCGTTCGGCCTGCTGCTGGGATACCGCGCCGAGCTGCTCGCCCACATGAGTGCGAAAACGGTCGAAGCCCTGCTGCAGCTCCTCGCGGCCGCTGCGCTGTTCCTCGCGCAGCGCGCGCTGCAGGCGTTCGCCGTCGTCCTTCAGCGCATCCAGGCGGCTGCCCAGGCCGGCATCGCCGCGGCCGCGCAGCAGGATCGCCATCTGCAGGGCCAGCAGGATCAGCGCCAGCGCCAGCAGCGCCATCAGCAGCAGATCGGTTGTCGGCATGGGGTTACTCCGTCGGATTCAAGCCTGCGAGTTTACGCGTTGTCGTCGCATGCGCCGGGACGGCGGGCCTGCTGCAGGCACGATTCACGCAGTGTGAGCCGTCACCGTCGGGCGCGGCGCGCGCTCGACGGCCGTCGATGATCGCGATATGGTTACCACGTCCGCGCGCCATACAGCGTGCGGGCAGGCCGCCTGACGGCCGGCGTCGCTCGGACGGTTCCGGGCGCTTACGTTGACGAGACTTTCCATGACCGAGCCAGGTTCTGTCCCCGCGTCCGCGCCGCGCCGTTTCGCGCGCATTGAGCGGCTTCCCCCCTACGTCTTCAACATCACCGCCGAGCTGAAGATGGCCGCGCGCCGTCGTGGCGAGGATATCGTCGACCTCTCGATGGGCAACCCCGACGGTGCCACGCCGCCGCATATCGTGGAGAAGCTGTGCACGGTGGCGCAGCGCCCCGACACCCACGGCTATTCCACCTCGAAGGGGATTCCGCGCCTGCGCCGCGCGATCGCGCGCTGGTACGTGGAGCGCTACGACGTCGCCATCGATCCGGACAGCGAGGCGATCGTCACGATCGGCTCCAAGGAAGGCCTGGCGCATCTGATGCTGGCCACGCTGGATCGCGGCGACACCGTGCTGGTGCCGAACCCCAGCTACCCGATTCATATCTACGGCGCGGTGATCGCGGGTGCGCAGATCCGCTCGATACCGATGGCGCCCGGTATCGACTTTTTCGCCGAGCTCGAGCGCGGTATCCGCGAGAGCATCCCGAAGCCGAAGATGATGATCCTCGGCTTTCCGTCCAACCCCACGGCGCAGTGTGTGGAGCTGGATTTCTTCGAGCGTGTGATCGCGCTGGCCAAGCAGTACGACGTGCTGGTGGTGCATGACCTGGCCTATGCCGACATCACTTTCGACGGCTGGAAGGCGCCATCGATCATGCAGGTGCCGGGTGCCAAGGACATCGCGGTGGAGTTCTTCACGCTGTCCAAGAGCTACAACATGGCTGGCTGGCGGATCGGTTTCATGGTCGGCAATGCGGAGCTGGTCAATGCGCTGGCGCGCATCAAGAGTTATCACGACTACGGCACCTTCACGCCGCTGCAGGTGGCGGCAATCGCCGCGCTGGAGGGTGATCAGCAGTGCGTGCGTGATATCGCGGCACGCTACCAGCAGCGGCGCGACGTGTTGGTCAAGGGCTTGCACGAGGCTGGCTGGATGGTCGAGATGCCGAAGGCTTCGATGTACGTGTGGGCAAAAATTCCCGCGCCCTATGCACAGCTCGGTTCGCTGGAATTCGCCAAGAAGCTGCTGGCCGAGGCGAAGGTGTCGGTGTCGCCCGGCATCGGTTTTGGCGAGTACGGTGACGACCACGTGCGCTTCGCGCTGATCGAGAACCGCGACCGCATCCGCCAGGCGCTGCGCGGCATCAAGTCGATGCTGCGGGCGGATGGGCTGCTACCTGCGACGGTGAAGGCGAAAGCCGCCGCCCCGGAGTGAGGGCGGCCGCGCTGCACTACAGCACCTTGCAGTACACCGCCTTCAGGTAACGCCCTTCCGGCACGTCGGTGCGGAACGGGTGGTCGGCGCCCGCACCGCTGATTTCCAGCACCTGGATCTCGCGGCCGGCGTTCAGCGCGACGCGGCGCAGCATCTCCAGGAATTCGCTTTCGCCGACCAGGCCGGTGCACGAGCAGGTCAGCAACAGACCGCCGGGCGGGATGATGTCCAGCGCCATGCGGTTCATCGCGAAGTATTTCTTCAGCGCGTCCATCACCTTGCTGCGGTCGCGGGTGAGCTTGGCCGGATCGAGGACCACCGCGTCATAGCGCTCGCCGCGGGCCACCGCGGCGCGCACCCAGTCGAAGATGTCGGACTGCTCGAAGCTCACCTCGACGCCGTTGGCGGCGGCGTTGGCGCGGGCGATCTCGAGGATGCCGGCATCCAGGTCCACGCCCACGGCTTCACGCGCACCGGCAGCCATCGCATGCACGGCAAAACCACCGGCGTTGCAGCACAGGTCGAGCACGCGGCGGCCCTTGGCCAATTCGGCAAAGCGCTTGCGGTTGTCGCGCTGGTCGGCGAAAAAGCCGGTCTTGTGGCCGGAGCCGGGTGCCGCCTGGAAGCGCAGGCCATGCTCATGCACTTCAACAGCCTCGGGCGCGTCGGGGCTGCGGCAGTCGAAGGACTCCTGCTTCTGCACATGTGTTTCAGCGAACCAGTACAGCCGCGTACCGGGGAAGTGGGCGAGCAGGGCAGCGTGGATTGCCTCGCGGAAACGCCACATGCCGGCGGCGAAATACTCGATCACCAGGATGTTGGCGTAACGATCGACGATCAGCCCGGACAGGCCATCGCCCTCGCTGTGCACCACGCGCCAGGCGTCGCTGAGCTGATCCAGTTGCAACCAGTCACGGCGCAGCTGCACGGCGCGCGCGATACGCGAGGCGATCCAGTCGGCGTCGATCGACTCGGCTGGGTCATGGCTGAGCAGGCGCAAGGCGATGCGCGCGTGACCATTCCAGAACGCACGGCCGACAAAGCCACCCTTCGCATCCTGCACTTCGACCAGGCTGCCCGGTGGCAGTTTCGACTCCGGCTTGTACAGCTGCGCCGACCACACCCAGGGGTGGCCGGGCGCGCGGTCGGATTTCAGGCGGATGACGGGCAGATTGGGTGCTGCTGGCAGCTGATCGGTCGAGTTCATCCGCACATGATAGCTTGCCGGCCCGCCAGGTCTGGCCCGGTCGGACACTCAGTGCATGGATCAGTCCGCCTGCATCACCGCCAGTTCGTTGCCGTGCGGGTCGCGGAACTGGAAGCGGCGACCGCCGGGGAAGGTAAAAATCGGCCGCACGATGCTGGCCCCGGCGGCGGTGACGGCGATCAGCGCCGCATCGAGGTCATCGACCGCGATCACCGGCAGCGGCGCGAGGGTGGCTTCGGTGGCATCGCCTTGCAGGCCGACGTCGACATCCCCGGTCATCGTGCAGGCGTAGCTCGGGCCGAAGCTGGTCAGATCCCAGCCGAAGGCGCGGGCGTAGAACGCGCTGGATGCGGCGATATCGCTGGCCGGCAGTTCGATGAAGCCTGGGCGTGCCATGGTTTGCCTCGGATGGGTGAGTGAATGAAGCGGGTGCGCCGACTCAGCGCAGTTTGAGCACCAGCCATGACAGCAGGGCGAGCAGGTTGATGCCCAGTCGCGACACGCCCGGTCCCGCCACGGCGAGTACGAAGCCTTGGGTGCCCAGGCGCCAGTCGATGCCCAGTCGCGGGCTGGACTGCAAGGTGGCAAACACGTTGACGAAGGCGCCGCTGTGCAGCGCATAGCTGAAGATCGGCGTGGCGATCAGCGGGATCTGCAGCGCCTGCGCCCATAGCGACATGCGGATGCCGTGTTCACTGCCGTCGATCAGCTGCACGCCGGCGGCGAGCACGAAACCGAACAGTGCCAGGCCGAGCAGGGCAACGATGCTTTCGTGAGTCGAGCCCAGCGGCAACAGCCGGCGCAACATCACCGCCACGCCATACAGACCGCCGGCCACCTCGAGGATGCCGATCAGGCGAAAAAGGATGTTGCGCATGGGTGAGCTCGCGGCAAAAACGCAAGCTTAGCTGAGCCGGATGGTCACGCATCAGGCTTGACAGAATAGACCGGCGCCGTGTTCGACGGTCCGGTGGATGGCCTCAAAGCCGAGCAGGGGCTGCAGCGTGCGGGGAGAACTTCAGCAGGGCGTCGGTGGCAGAGGGGATTCCAGTTCGGGCTCGCGCTTCCACGGCGGGCAGTTTGTCGATGGCTTGAGGGTGTCATGGTTGATCAGTGCTTCGGGTGGTGAGTGCGGCAGATCCGCTAACTGGTGGTCGAGCCAGTCCAGACCGTCCTGGATCGGCGGCCAGTGGGGCTCGCGCCGGACGTGATCGATGTGCAGGTTGCTGCAGGTTGCGGGCGATGCGAAACAGCCAGGTGGAGAGACTGGCGCGCTGCGGATCGAACAGGCCGGCCTTGCGCCACAGTCGCGGTAAGGCCTCCTGCGGCGGCTCTTCCGCCATGTTGTCGGGCACGCCCAGGCCGAGCACGGTGCGGCGATCGTAGATCCGCATGAAGCTGGTGCGGTCGTGCTGCACCGAAACGGCCGCCATCCGGGTGGACCAGTACCTTGCATTGACGGCTGCGTTGTTCGTGGCGTTGGCCACGCTGCGGTTCGTCTCGAAGGGC
This sequence comes from Rhodanobacter sp., assembly GCA_041663105.1. GTDB lineage: Bacteria > Pseudomonadota > Gammaproteobacteria > Xanthomonadales > Rhodanobacteraceae > Rhodanobacter. The sequence goes on along the minus strand of JBAZRB010000002.1, from coordinate 85,242 downwards.
ATCACCCCGGCGGGAGTCCTGATGCGGTCCATCATGCGCAGGTCCAGCGGGCGGCTGATCCGGCGCGCAGATCGACCCGGCCGAAAGGCTGTCGGGCCGACGAGTGCGCAAGCGTGGTGGGATCGAACATCGGGATGAGCCGGGAGTCACGGATATATGCTCATGCGCCGATTCGGACGAATTGGATGCGTCGGTGCGGACCGGCTTGCCGAAGCCTTGCCCCGGCGGGCTTCAGGCCAGTTCGTCGGCGAGTTCGTGCAGGTCGGCGACGTGCTGTTCCCACCAGCGCGATTCGGCCGCAAACGGGAACGCCGCTGGAAAGGCCGGGTCGTGCCAGCGCGAGGCGATCCAGCCGGCGTAGTGCATCTGCCGCATCGCGCGCAGCGCCGGGATCAGCGCCAGTTCGCCGTGGTCGAAATCGCGGAACTGCTGATAGCCCTCGAGCAGGGCGAGCATCGAGGGTTCGTCATTGGCCAGCATCCACAGGTCCTGCACGGCCGGGCCGGTGCGCGCGTCGTCGAAGTCGACGAAGTGCGGGCCGGCGTCGGTCCACAACACATTGCCCGGATGGCAGTCGCCGTGCAGGCGCAAGGTTCGTACCGGCTCGAGTACCTGCAGCCGCGCGACAATGGCCTGGTCCAGCCGGGTCGCGGCAGCGCGGTAGTTGGTGTGCAGGGATGCGGGCAGCAGCGCGCTTGCCAGCACTGCCTGCAGCGGCTGTTGCACCATCGTTTCACGGTCCAGTCGACCGCGCTGCGCGAAGGGCGCGCGGGCGCCGACCACGTGGATGCGCGCGATCAGCCGGCCCAGCCATTGCAGTTGGTCGGCGGCTTCCAGCTCAGGCGCGCGACCGCCGCGGCGCGGGGTCAGTGCGAAGCGGAATCCGGCGTGGTGCAGCAAGCTGTGGCCGTCGAACGCCAGCGCGGCGACTACCGGCAATTCGGCGTCGGCCAGTTCGCGCGTAAAGTGGTGCTCCTCCACGATGGCGGCATCGCTCCAGCGGCCGGGTCGGTAGAACTTGGCGATGACCGGCGGGGCGTCCTCCAGCCCGATCTGCCAGACCCGGTTCTCGTAGCTGTTCAGCGCCAGCAACCGTCCGTCCGGCCACAGGCCGCAGGCGCCAACCGCATCGAGGATCAGGTCGGGGGTAAGGCCGGCATATGGTGGCGCGTGCTCGCTCACGGTGCGCTCCTCCGGTATTCGCCAGCACGCTTGCTGCGCAGAGGATCAGGTGCCCGCCGGCAAGCCGCCATCAACGCGGTCCGACCACGCGTGCCGGCACCACGGCCATGGTGAGGCGTGAGATGCACACCAGTGCGCCCTCCTCGTTCTCGATGCGGATCTCCCACAACTGGGTGCTGCGGCCCAGGTGCAGCATTTTTGCGGTGCCGGTGACGGTGCCGCTGCGCACGCCACGAATGTGGTTGGCGTTGATCTCCAGCCCGACTGCCAGCTCTTGCGTGGGGTCGAGGGTGAGCATCGCCGCCGTGCTGCCCAGCGTCTCGGCCAGCACTACCGAGGCGCCGCCATGCAGCAGGCCGTACGGTTGATGCGTGCGGTGGTCGACCGGCATGGTGCCCTGCAGCCAGTCGTCGCCGATCGCGGTTGCCTGGATGCCGAGGGTTTCCATCATGGTGTTCGCATTCCAGCCGTTGATGCGGGCCAGGTCGGTGGGTTGTTTCCAGATACTCATCGTTGATTCCTGTGGGCGCAGCCCGCATTGTTGTCCGCTCTGATCACCACGACAATGTCCGGGCATCCGCTGGCAGTGCATACCGTAACCCTCAATTCCTCTGGCCGCCGGTTTGATGTGGCGGCTGGCGAATCCGTGCTGGAAGCCGCGCAACGGGCGGGCGTGGCCCTGCCGTATTCCTGCCGTGCCGGCGTCTGCGGGAGCTGCAAGGCGATCCTGCTGCAAGGCCGTTGCGAGTATCCGCGCAACCCGCCACTGGCTTTGAATGCCGATGCGCTGGCACACCATGCGGTACTGCTGTGCCAGGCCGTGCCGGTCACCGACCTGTTGCTGGAAGCGCGCGAGGTGACGTCGGTGGAGGACATCGCGCGTCGCCAGCTGGATGTGGTGGTCGCCGAGAAATGGCTGTTGACCCCCGACGTGATCGGGGTACGCCTGCACCCCGCGCCCGGCGAGCGTCGGCTCAACCGGCTGCCGGGGCAGTACATCGATGTGCTGCTGGAGGATGGCAAGCGGCGCCCGTTCTCGATCGCCAACAACCCGCAGGCCGACGGCATGATCGAACTGCATGTGCGGCATGTGGCCGGCGGTGGCTTCACCACCTGGGTCAGCGAGAGCCTGCAAGTGGGGGATCGATTGCGCATCGAGGGACCGCTGGGCACCTTCGTGCCACGCGAGGATTCCGAGCGGCCGATGATCTTCATGGCCGGCGGTACCGGCTTCGCGCCGATCAAGGCCATCGTCGAGCATTTCATTGCCCTGGGCACGCGTCGCACGATTGACCTTTATTGGGGCGCGCGCCGTGCGGACGAGCTGTACCTGCGCGAGCTGGCCGAACACTGGCAGCGTGAGTTGCCGCATCTGCGCTTCCATGCGGTGGTGTCTGACCCGGCGCAGGCCGCGGGGTTGCGCGCGGGGTTGGTGCACCAGGAAGTGCTGGTCGATCAGCCAGATCTGTCCGGCCATGATCTGTACATGAGCGGGCCGCCAGCGATGATCGACGCGAGCCATCAGGCATTCCTCGATGCCGGCCTGCCGGAGGAGCGCCTGTACTACGACTCGTTCGAGTACGCGCCCGACGTGCTGGCGCAGATCATGGCCGGTCGTGCCGGCATCCACGATCAGGCCCTGTAGGAGCCCGCTCGCGGGCGATGCTGTTGCTCTGATGCACGATGTAGATCAAAGCTGAAAGCATCGCCCGCGAGCGGGCTCCTGCAGGTGGTTATTTGTTGCCTTTGGCTACCGGCAACTGCGCCTGCTGCCAGGCAGCCATGCCGCCAGCGAGGATATAGACACTGCTGAAGCCGGCCTTGACCAGCCGCTGTGCCGCCTTGCTCGCGGTCTGGCCGGAGCGGCAGATGAGTACGACGGGCAGTTCCCTGGCCTTGGCCAGGTTCTTGTTTTCCGGATCGAACTGGCTCATGGCCACATGCCGCGAGCCAGGGATATGTGCCTTCTCGAAGTTGTCGCGCGGGGAGATGTCGATCAGCAACGGCGATTCGCGGTTGATCAGCACGGTCAGCCCGGCCGGGCTGAGCTCCTTGATCTTGCTGAAAAGCGTGCCGATGTGGGTGGCGATCAAGGCCACCAGCAACACCGCGAACAGGGCCGACAAGGCCATGTGATTGCCGATAAATTCCGGCAGCTTGTGCAAAATCTCGTTCATCGTCAGTCCGCAGGCGCGCAGCGCGCGCCGAGTTGAGTAAACCGCCGATTATACGGGCAGCGTGCGAGCGCAAGGCGTTCGCCGGCAGATGAACCGCTGCAGAGGCTGCAGGGGGCTATTCCTGGGTGATATCCGGCAGCCCGCTGGTCAGCCACCAGTGCTTGTTCTTTTGGTCGTAATGCCAGGTCTGGTGATCGACCAGGCTGCGTTCGGACTGGGTGTGGATATTGACCACGCTGATGCGTGCCGTCTGCTGCACATCGTCATCGTCGATGGGTACGGGACCGGCGCCGTCATCGTATTCGGTGACTCGAACCTGCTTGTAGCGAGCCATGTCCAGATCGCTGAGCGGGTGGGCTTCGCGAATCTTCGGGTCGATGAACTGGATGGCACTGCGGAAGTCAGCCCAACGCAGGGTGGAGCCGTAAGCCGAGAGCGTGGTGGTCAGGTCGTCGCTGCGCTTCTTGTCGGCGCAGCCAGCTGCGAGCAGCAAGCTCAGCAGGATGAATACGATGCCTGGAATACGTCGCATGGATGGTTCCTCCGCGATGATGATCGGGCCATTCTGCCCTAAACCAGCATGCCCAGCTCTCAGCCGCGCCGTTTGGCCACGAAGCGGGCCTTGAGCGTGGCGGCGGGTTTGTCGCCGTCGCCGGGGATCATGCAATTCACGCTGATGCGCGCCTTGCCGCGTGCGGCCAGCGTGCTGAAAAACGTGGTCCAGCCCGTGCCGGTTGGCAGGCGTGCCTCACTGCGAAAGTCATGCCACAGCGGTGCCAGGTAGGCCACGCTGGACTCCGCCACAAACACGTCGCAATCGTGGCCCTGCCGGCGCAGCGCAAGCTCCACCAGCGCCCAGCCACTGAGCGTCATCAGGCTGACCAGGCTGCCGCCGAACGCACAGCCCTTGTCGTTGACATTTGGTCCCAGCGGAGCGAGCAGGGTGAGGGTGTCGTGGTCGAGGCTGGCGAACTGCAGATCCATCGCGTGGGCGAGCGGAATTTCGTCGCGAATGAAATCGATCAGCTGCTGCGCTTGCAGGTTTGCGTCGTCGGTACTGGTCACGTCGATCGGGGTCCGTCGGGGAAGGGTTGACTGCCCAGTGTACGGGCGCAGCTACACTGATGGGATAGTTACGAACCGGTGCGGTGCGCGGATGCAGCGAAAATCAGCCAGCGAGCAAGCCACCCTGCGCGGCCGCATGGTGGTGATCACCCGGCCCGCAGGCACCGCGTCGGCGCTGGCCCGAAACGTGCGCGCGCGCGGTGGTCAGCCCTTGCTGTTGCCTGGACTGAGCTTGCGCGGCGTGACTGACGTTGTCGCCACACGAGCGGCGTTGCGGCTGGCGCTGGGCGCCGATCTGATCATTTTCAGCAGCCCCGCTGCGGTCCGCCATGCGGCCGCGCTGCTGCCGCTGCGCACCACGGCGAGCGTGCTGGCGGTCGGGCAGGGCACGGCGGCGGCCTTGCGCCGTCAAGGCATTTCTGAGCCGCTGGTGCCGCCGCGGCAGGACAGCGAAGGTTTGCTGCGGGTGGCAGCCTTGCGGGATCTGGGCGGGCGGGATGTCGCCCTCATCGGCGCGGCCGGCGGTCGTGGGCTGCTGCGTCAGCAACTGGTCGAACGTGGCGCGAGGCTGCGCGAGGTGCATGTCTATCAGCGACTGCCGCCACGGCTGGACCGGCGCCACGTCGAGCCGTTGCTGCGATTGCCGGCGACGGCGCGGGTGCTGCTGTCGAGCGCCGAGGCGCTGCAGCATCTTTGTCGGCTGCTGCCGGCACCGGCGCTCACGCGGCTGTGCGCGGCCACCGCCGTCGTCAGCAGCGAACGCCTCGCCGAGGCAGCGCGGCAGGCGGGTTTCGTGCGCATCACACAGGCGTCCTCGGCGTTGAGCGACGATTTGCTGCGGGCTGCCGCCTGCGCGGACTGAGCGGTGCAGGCATTCGCGCTTCGAACGCAGGCGTATGGCCTGCTAGCATGTTGCCATGAGCCCCGAAGACAAGCCGAACGAGCCCGCCGCGCCCGAGGGCGCCCGTCCCGACCCCATGGCGGTCGATCCGTCGCTGAATCGTCCAGCGCGCAGCTCCGTTGCGCGGCCCCCGCGTACGCGTGGCGGCGGTCTGCTGGCCTGGGCCTTGTTGCTTGCGCTGGCCGCGCTGGCAGCGGCCTCGTATGTGGGATGGCGCCAGTGGCAGCAGCAGACGGGTGTCAGTGCGGCCGCGCTTGATACGGCGGACCTCCGAACACGGGTAAGTTCGCTGGAAACGGCGCTTACCGGCGTCAACGACCAGCGCTCCAGCCTCGATCAGCGATTGAACGATGCTGCCGCGGTGAATCGTTCCTTGCGCGAAGAACTGCTCGGCCAGGCCGAGCGCACGCGCAATCTTGAAGACGCTGTGGCCAAACTGGCTGAAAAAAGCCTGTCGGCACATGACACGATGCTGCTGGACGAAACCGACTCGCTGCTGCGCATGGGCGCACAGCGCTACGCGTTGTTCCACGATCCGCAGGCGGCTGCGGCGGCCTATGCGCTGGCCGACCAGACGCTGGCGACGGTCAACGACGGTGCCTTCAGCGGCGTGCGCTTGAGTATCGAGGCGGAGCACGAGGCCTTGCTGAAAAGTCAGCCAGCCAGTCAGGCCAGTGCCTTGCAGCAGTTGCAGGCCTTGCGCGACAACCTCGTCAACCTGCCGCTGAAGCCGCTGGACAATGGCGCCGCCGGTCAGCCCGGTGACGTCTGGTCGCGTATTCGCCATGTGCTGGCCGGAGTCATCACCGTGCAACGCGATAACGGCGCGCCGCTGGCGGTGGCTGATGCCCGTTTCGCTCGCGAGCTGGCTGCGCTGGACCTGGCGCAGGCACAGGCCGCACTGCTGGCCTATGACAGCAAGGGTTACGCGGCGGCGCTGCAGCGGGTGAATGCCAGTCTCGCCAGCCAGTTCGACACCAGCGCCGAAGCGGTGCAGAAGGCGCGCAGCACGCTTGATCAGCTCAGCCGGCAACTGCCGCCGAACGCCCCGGTCGAACTGGGTGCGGCGTTGACCGAGTTGCGCAATTTGCGCGCGGTGCATGCACTCGCGCCCCAGCCTGAGGCCACCCCACCAGCCCACGCCGGCAGTGCCGCACACAAAGGTGAGGCGCGGCCATGAAGCTCTGGCGATGGATGCTGTTGCTGGTGATCGTGGCCGCGCTGGCCGCGTTCAGCTGGCACTGGGTGGCCGAGGATCCTGGCTACGTGTTGGTGCGTCTGCGCGGATGGCGGGCGGAGACTACCGTGGTCGCCGCAGTGGTCATCCTGCTGCTGGCCTGGGCTTTGCTCTCCATGCTGTGGCGACTCGTGCGCTGGCCGTTCGGTGCCTTCTCGCGTCGTCATGGGCGGCTCAGTCGGCAGCGCATGAGTGAAGGCCTGATCGCCCTCGCCGAGGGTCGCCATGGCGATGCCGAGCGCGATCTCAACCGCGCCGCCCAACTGGACAGCCTGCGCGGCCCGGCCCTGCTGGCCGCTGCCGAGGCGGCCTCGCGTCGTGGCGAGCATGGGCGCGCGCTGGAGGCCCTGAACCAGGCATCACAATCGGTGCCGCAGGCCGCCCGCGTGATGCGTGCGCGCGTCCTGCGCCGGGAAGGCAAGCCGACCGAAGCGCTGGCCTTGCTGCTGCCCGAATCCGAAAAAGGCACGCTGACCCCGGGCGGCTGGCGTGAGCTGGTGCTGGCGGCGCTGGCCAGCAACGACCTGCGGCGCGCCCGCGAGGGGCTTGAACCCCTGCAGAAAAGTGGCGCGCTCGGCAGCCGCGCGTACGGCTTGCTGGAAGCGCAGGTGCTGAGCGCGACACTTCAGGCTGCGGCCGATGGTGCCGCGCTCAACACGCTGTGGTCGCAACTGCCCAAGGCCCAGCGGCGCGCAGCTGCGGTGGTCGATGCCTATGCCCGCCGCGCGGCCTCCTTCGGCTTGCTGCTGCCGGCGATGGACGAACTGGAATCTGCGCTGCGCAGGGAATGGTCGCCGTTGCTGATCGAGACCTATGGCAGCCTGGTCGGCGATGACATCGAGCCGCGGCTGCGGCGTGCCGAGGGCTGGCTCGACGCACACCCCAACGATGCCTGCCTGCTGCTTACGCTCGGCCGCATGTGCACGCGGATCAAGCTGTGGGGCAAGGCGTATCAGTACCTGCAGCGCGCATTGGCACTGTCGCCCAGCGCCGCCACCTGGGAGGCGCTCGGCGATGCGTATGCCAGCCAGGGCGACGCTACCCAGGCACAGCGCTGCTATCGCAACGCGCTGGCGTTCGGCCGTGGCGAGGCGACGGTGCCGTTGCCCCAGGCTGTTATGCCCGGCCAGATCGACACGCGCCCGGTCGCCGTCGAAGAGCGCAACCAGCACGGCGTGCCGCATCTTCGCGAATAAGTCAGGCGTGGCGAACGGCCTTCAATGCGCCGAAATGGCCCACGTCATGTAGCTGGCGCTGATGGCGGTGAGGGTCAGGGCCAGCAGGAACAGGATGTCGGCCACGCGTTCGAGCCGATAATTTCGCGCCGGTCGGCGGGTGCGCAGGGCCCAGTAGGAAAGCAGGCACGAGCCGAGATAGAGCAGGGCATTCACCGCCAGCATGTCCTCGGCGACCCGATCGGACCGGTGCAGCGAAATCACCACCCGGATGATGCCGATCACGGTGAGGCATACACCAACCATCGCCGCCGAGGCGGTGAAGATGTGAACACAGATATTGTCGTCCAGTCGGGTGCGCTCTGGCGGTTTCACGGTGCTCAGGAACGATTTCATGCAGCGGCTTCATGGCGACCAGGTGTCTGACTACGAACACGGCAGGCAGCCACGAGTTTCCAACTCCGGTTTCTTCATTCATGCTGCAGTTGTGCTGATGAGCCCTCGCTACGGCGAGAGTGTCACCTGTTCGGGGCAGTCGCCCGGCCCGATGTCATAGCCGAAGTTGCCGTAGTAGTGCGCCACGGGCGGGCTTCGATTCGATCCATCACGCAGGTAGAGGTTGATGCCTTCCGAGCCGAAACATGCATCGGCCGTGTAGTGGTCTGCAGGATTCGCGGTGTGCAGCGCATAGCCGTCGGCGGTCGCGCTGACGCCTGTGACTCCCCAGACTGCCATGGCATTCGGGTTGTCGGGCGGGATGGCGCCTGCGGGAAGTGCCACGCGAAAGACATGGATGGCGGTGGGGTGATCGACATGCAGCACGTCGATGAAGAAATGTTTTCTGTCGCCGGGCAGCCTGGCCGCACCCTGGATTTGCGCGCAGCAAACGAAGCGGGGCATCTGATCGGTGGCGAGAACGTATAGCCGCGCACTCGAGGCCACGTTGGCCTGGTCGGTGAAGAGCAGCCAGCCGCCGGCGTTGTCGGTGGTGATCAAGGCGATCGACGGCCTCGAACCTGCTGCCGCCGCACAGCCGATGAAGCAAAGCATGGCGAGTGTGATGACGAACTTGCGCATGGTCGAAGCCGGTGGCTACAAGGCGGTCAGGTTCGCATACGCCGCCACCAGCCACTTGCTGCCAGCGCCTTCGAAGTTCACCTGCAGCCGCGTATGCGCACCACTGCCTTCGGCGCTCAGCACGACACCTTCGCCGAAACTGGGGTGGCTGACGCGCTGGCCGAGTTTCACCGGCAGAGTCTCCTCGAGCGATGACGAGGTCTCGCTCGGCCGGCCGGCATACATCGGCCGGCTGACCTGCACGCGCGGGCGTACTTCGTCGACCAGCTCGGCCGGCACCTCGCCGAGAAAGCGCGAGGGCCGCGCCAGCATCTCGGTGCCGTGCATGCGGCGTGACTCGGCGTGCGTGATGATCAGCTTTTCACGGGCGCGGGTGATGCCGACATAGGCAAGGCGACGCTCCTCTTCCAGCCGGCCTTCGTCATCGACCGAGCGCTGGCTGGGGAACAGCCCTTCCTCCATGCCGACCAGAAACACCACGGGGAACTCCAGTCCCTTGGCCGAGTGCAGAGTCATCAGCTGGACGCAGTCGTCCCATGCCTCACCCTGGTTTTCGCCGGCTTCCAATGTGGCATGCGAGAGGAAGGCGCTCAGTTCGCTGAGGCCTGCATCGATGTCCTCGGCGCTGCGCTCGAAGCGGCTCGCCACGTTGACCAGTTCGTCGAGGTTCTCCACCCGCGACTCGGCGTTGCCGCGACTGTCTTTTTCGTAGAAATCGCGCAGCCCGGTATGTGTGATCGCATGGTCGATCTGCTCGGCGAGATTGAGGGCGTCGCGGGTGGAGTTCTCGCTATCGGCTGCGACTTCTGCGCTCCCGGCGAAGGTGCGGGCCATGTCGTCGATCAGCAGCAGAAATGCCTTCACCGCGTTCTTCGCGCGCCCGGCCAATTCATTGCCACCAGCCAGTTCGAGCCGTGTCGATTCCCACATCGAGGTGTTCTCGACGCGGGCGCGCCGGCGCAGCACATCCAGCGTGCGATCACCGATGCCACGCGTGGGCGTGTTCACCGCACGCTCGAAGGCGGCGTCATCGTGGCGGTTGGCGGAGAGCCGCAGATAGGCCAGCGCGTCCTTGACCTCGGCGCGATCAAAGAAGCGCTGGCCGCCGTAGACGCGATAAGGCAGGTTGCGCTGAACCAGCTGCTCCTCGAAGTTGCGCGACTGCGCGTTCGAGCGGTACAGGATCGCGCAGTCCTTCGCCTGGCCATGTTCGGCGATGTATTCGCGGATGCGCTCGATCACGAAGCGCGCCTCGTCCTGCTCGTTGTAGGCCGCATACAGCGCGATGTGCTCGCCCTCGTCGCCGGCGGTCCACAACTGCTTGCCGAGCCGGCTGCCGTTGCGCTGGATCACGCTGTTGGCGGCCTTGAGAATGGTCGAGGTGGAGCGGTAGTTCTGTTCCAGCTTGATCGTCCGCGCGCCGGGAAAATCGCGCAGGAACTGCTGCACGTTCTCGACCTTGGCGCCGCGCCAGCCGTAGATGGCCTGATCGTCGTCGCCGACCACGAAGACCTGGCCCGAGGCGCCGGCGAGCACGCGGATCCAGGCGTATTGCAGGGTATTGGTGTCCTGAAACTCATCCACCAGCAGATAGCGCCAGCGTTGTTGATAGTGCTCGAGTATCGAGGGATTCTTCAGCCACAACTCGTGCGCGCGCAACAGCAGTTCGGCAAAGTCGACCAGGCCGGCGCGCTGGCAGGCGGCTTCATAGGCCTGGTAGATCTGCAGCATGGTGTGCGTGACCGGGTGATCACGATGCTCGATGCTGCCGGGACGCTTGCCTTCGTCCTTCCACTGGTTGATCTGCCAGCTGGCCTGGCGCGGCGGGTACTTGGCCTCGTCCAGACCCAGCCCGGCGACCACGCGCTTGATCAGCCGCAACTGATCATCGGCATCCAGAATCTGGAAGGCTTCCGGCAGGCCGGCCTCACGCCAGTGCCGGCGCAGCAGGCGATGGGCGATGCCGTGGAAGGTGCCCACGGTCAGCCCCTGGGTGCTGCCGGGGATCAGTGTGTCCAGCCGCGCGCGCATCTCGCCGGCAGCCTTGTTGGTGAAGGTAACGGCGAGAATTGCCCACGGCGGCACCTGTTCGGCCTGGGTCAGCCAGCCGATGCGGTGGGTGAGCACGCGGGTCTTGCCCGAGCCGGCACCGGCCAGAACCAGGTAATGGCCGGGGGGCGCGCAGACGGCTTCGCGCTGCGCTTCGTTGAGCGGGTCGATCAGGTAGGAGACATCCATCGCTCGCATTGTAACGGGCCGGCCTTGAATGAGCCCGCGCCGATCGCGTGCGTGCGGTGCATCGCCCACAAAAGCGAACCGCCGTAAGGCGGCGGTTCGCTGGGTGCGTCGCGAGCGCTCAACGCTTTTGCATGAAGCCGCCAAGTGCCAGCAAGGCCCCGACAACGATGCCGCCGATGCCAACCCATTGCGGTACGCCCTTGTCATGGGTGGCGGTGACCTTGGCCGAGCCGATCTGGAGCAGGGTGTCGGTGTCCTGGTAGGAGGCGTGACCCGCCACTACCCAGATGCCGGCAGCCAGCACGATGATGCCAATCACGATCAGTCCTGCACGCATGAATGCTCCCCTCTATGGATGTGGGCTCGAGTATGCCGGTGGGCAGCGTGCAGAAAACGTACAGGTCGCGCGAATCACAGGCAAAAAAAGGCCCCGAAGGTTAGGGGGAACCTTCGGGGCCGGGGTGAACGCGAAGACCCAGGGGAGAGGTTCGCATTCGTGGCGGCTCAGGGAGGTGAGCCTGCCGTGGATGCCGTTGCGTGCATCCGAATACTTCGAGTGCCGATCCGGGAAAAAGTTGCCGACTTCGCGAAAAAAAATTTACTGCGCGTTCATGTGATGAAACCTTAACCTGCAAGCCCTTGTTTGCATGAGGATGGCTCGTTCATGTGGGCAGGACCCAGGCTCAGTGAGCCTCGTCCCAGTTGGCTCCGACACCCACATCGACCAGCAGCGGCACCGCCAGTTCCGCCGCGCCGGACATCCGCTCGATCACACCGGCACGTACTGCGTCCACCGCGTCTTCGCGTACCTCGAACACCAGTTCATCGTGCACCTGCATCAGCATGTGGGCGTCGTCGCGGCCTTTCAGCCAGCCGGCTACGGTGATCATGGCGCGCTTGATGATGTCGGCTGCACTGCCTTGCATGGGGGCGTTCACCGCGGCGCGCTCGGCGCCCTGGCGCAGCCCCTGATTGCGTGAAGTGAGGTTGTCCAGGTAGAGCCTGCGCCCGAAGATGGTCTGCACGTAGCCGTCGCGATGGGCCTGTTCGCGGGTGGCTTCCATGAAGGCGCGCACGCCGGGATAGCGCGAGAAATAGCGGCCCATGTAGTCGCTGGCCTCGCCACGGTCGACGCCCAGCTGGCGCGCCAGCCCAAATGCGCTCATGCCGTACATCAGGCCGAAATTGATCGCCTTGGCAGCGCGGCGCTGGTTGGTGCTCACTTCCTCGGGCGGTATGCCGAACACTTCCGCCGCAGTGGCGCGATGCACGTCGCCACCGGCATGGAAGGCGCGCAGCAGGCCTTCATCACCGGACAGGTGCGCCATGATGCGCAACTCGATCTGCGAGTAATCCGCCGCCATCACCTTCCAGCCGGGCGGGGCGATGAAGGCCTGGCGGATGCGCCGGCCCTCCTCGGTGCGCACCGGGATGTTCTGCAGGTTGGGGTCGGACGACGAGATGCGCCCGGTGGCGACCGAGCCCTGGTGATAACTGGTGTGTACCCGGCCGGTACGCGGGTTGACGATGCCGGACAACTTGTCGGTGTAGGTGGAGCGGAGTTTGGCCAGGCCGCGGTAGTCGAGGATCAGCCGCGGCAACTCGTGCGTGTCGGCGATCGCCTCCAGTGCCTCCTCGTTGGTGGATGGCTGGCCGGTAGGGGTTTTCAGCTTCGCCTGCAGACCCAGCTCGTCGAACAGCACCGCCTGCAGTTGTTTGGGCGAATCCAGATTGAACTCGTGGCCGGCCAGGGCATATGACTGATGCTGCAGTTCCAGCATCCGCTTTCCCAGTTGCTGGCTTTGCGACCGCAGCACGTCGACGTCGATCAGTACGCCGCGCTGCTCCATCTGCGCCAGCACCGGCACCAGCGGAATTTCGATCTCCTCATAGACCTTGCGCAGCGCCGGCGCACTCTGCAGCTTTGGCCACAAGGCCAGGTGCAGGCGCAGGGTGATGTCGGCGTCCTCGGCGGCGTAGCCGCACGCGGTGTCCAGATCCACCTGCGAGAACGAGATCTGCTTGGCGCCCTTGCCGGCCACCTGCTCGTACTTGATGGTATCGACGCCGAGATATTTCTTCGCCAGCGAGTCCATGTCGTGCCGGGTGGCCGTGGCGTTCCATATGTAGGACTCGAGCATCGAGTCGTGTTTCAGCCCCTGCAGCACGATGTCGTAGTGCGACAGGATGTTGATGTCGTACTTCGCGTGCTGGCCCAGCTTGGGCCGCGAAGGGTCTTCGAACATCGGTTTCAGTGCACGCAGGACCGCATCGCGATCCAGTTGCGGCGGCACGCCGGCGTAGTCGTGGCCCAGCGGGATGTAGCAAGCCCTGCCTGCTTCCACCGCGAAGCTGATGCCCACGATATCCGCGCGCATCGCATCGATGCTGGTGGTCTCGGTATCGAAGGAAATGAGCTCGGCACCACGCAGTTTTTCCAGCCACGCGTCGAAGGCGGCCTGGGTGGTGACCAGTTCGTAGTTACCGGGTGCGGACAAGGTCTCATCGGGTATGTGCAGGAGCGCACCCTGTGCGCGATGCTCTTGGATGGATACGGAAGAGCTATCGCGCACAGGGTGCGCTCCTACAGGCTCCGAGGTGGCATCGAGTTCCTTCAGGGCAGCCTTGAATTCGTAGCGGGCGTAGAGCGCGCGCAGCTGTTCGGTGTCCGGTTCACGCTGGGCCAGGTCAGTGGGACCGACGTCGAGTGGCACATCGGTCTTGATCGTCACCAGCTGGCGCGACAGCGGCAGTTGCGGCAGCGCGTTGCGCAGGCTCTCGCCGATCTTGCCGCCGATCTTGTCGGCATTGGCGATCAGTTCGTCCAGCGTGGGGTATTCGGCCAGCCATTTTGCGGCGGTCTTGGGGCCGCACTTGGGCACGCCCGGCACGTTGTCGACGGTGTCGCCGGTGAGCGCGAGGAAGTCGATGATCTGCTCCGGCGTCACGCCAAATTTCTCGATCACGCCCGCGCGATCCATCACCGTGTTGCTCATGGTGTTGATCAGAGTCACATGCGGGCTCACCAGTTGCGCCATGTCCTTGTCGCCGGTGGACACCAATACCTCGATCCCCAGAGCCTGCGCCTGCGTAGCCAGCGTGCCAATCACGTCGTCAGCCTCGACGCCGGGCACACGCAGGATCGGAAAGCCGAGTGCAGCCACGATCGCCAGCATCGGCTCCACCTGGGCGCGAAGGTCATCGGGCATCGGCGGGCGATGGGACTTGTACTGGTCGTACAAGGTGTCCCGGAAGGTCGGGCCGGGGGCGTCGCTGACGAAGGCCAGGTACTCCGGCCTCGCCTTCAGCGTGGCGCGCAGCATGTTGACCACGCCAAACAGTGCGCCGGTCGGCTCGCCCTGTGCGTTGGTCAGTGGCGGCAGCGCATGAAACGCGCGGTACAGGTAGGAAGAGCCATCGATCAGGATGAGTTTGGGCATGGGATGGACAGACCAGGGTCGGAGCGGATCGCACCAGCAGCGTGTCGCTGAGATGGATGAAGGGTAGGAAAGTGTATGTCGATACACCATTCGGGGATGAAACGATGGCGTCATCCATCGCCTTGCCGTTCCTGCCTCCACGACGCTGTGTCGGTGTTGGCGGGGGAGCCAGTACCGCCTGCGGGCGTGGCAAATGGCGGACGCATCAGCGCATGTGCGCCATTCTCGCATGCACGCCACCACGGCGCGCTTCACGAACCCGTGCGCGAGGCGCTGTTATGCTGAGATCCCTGATCAAGGTTGCCACCATGAAAACTGCCGTCCTGCTGGCCGCCGCCAGCACCCTGTCCTTCGCGATGCTGACCCCGAATGTGCACGCCCAGGCCTATCCGGCCAGCAGTGCGTTGCCGCCGCCGGGGATCCATGATCCGGGCGTGAGCACGGCAGAGCGTACCGCGACCCCGGCAAGTCAGGCCGTGACGGCGGGCCAAGCCAAGCCCAACCTGCAGCCGTTGACCTTGCCGGCGATGAAGAATGGCGACAGCCATCTCGGCCGCGACCCGTCGGTGCCGGATGTGCGTATTCACCAGGAGGGCGATAACAGCGTGCAGGAATACAGCCGCAATGGTCGCGTCTTCATGGTGGTGGTGACGCCCAGGCATGGACTGCAGCAAACCTATATGGTCGATCCGCAGGGTCGATTGCTGGATGAGCACGGCCAGAAGATCGCGACGCCGGCCACCTACAAACTGCTCGAATGGGGCAAGCCCAGGAAGCCGGCCGCTGAATCGGCCGCACCTGCCGACAGCGGCCACTGATCTGAAGCGGGCGGCCTCGGCACCCTTTGCCGGATGGCGCCCCATGATGGATGAGTCACAGCAGCGCAAGGTGATCCGATGCAAGTGCGTGAAAGCTGGCTTCTGTTTGCCCTCGGCTCGGCACTGTTCGCAGCACTGACGGCCTTGTTCGGCAAGCTCGGCGTGGTCGGTATCAACTCCAATCTCGCGACCTTCATTCGCACCGTGGTGATCCTGATCGTCACTGCCGGCATCCTCAGTCTGCGCCAGGAGTGGGCCAAGCCCACCGGACTGCCCTGGCACAGCTGGCTGTTCCTGGTGCTTTCCGGCATCGCCACTGGCCTGTCATGGCTGTGCTACTACCGCGCGCTGCAGTTGGGGCCGGTCAGCAAGGTGGCGCCGATCGACAAGCTCAGCGTCGCGCTGGCCATCGTGCTCGGCTTGGTGTTTCTCGGCGAGCGGCCGAGCTGGCCGCTGCTGATCGGTGGCGTGCTGATTGTTGCTGGCGCGATGGTGATCGCGCTGTTTTAGGTGCGCGTCAGCACCGCGATGTTGACGTCGGTCCGCCAGGTGAACCCGAGACTCTCATACAGGCGTATCGCCGCTGAATTGTCCTTCCACGAATGCAGGAAGGCCGTATCGCCGCGCCGGGCGATGCGGGCGGCCACCTGACGAGAGAGCCGTCGCGCCAGGCCGCGGCCGCGAAAGTCCGGATGCGTGCATACGCCGCTGACCTCCGTCCAGCCGTCGAAGCGGAAGCGTTCCCCGGCCATGGCGGCGAGCTGGCCATCAATGCGAATGCCTGTGAATGATCCCATCCGGTGGGTGCGCGGCAGGAATGGTCCGGGCTGGGTAAGCTGCGCCAGTGCCAGCATCTCGCCGGCATCCGCATCGCCGAGCGGCACCATGTCGCTGGTGTCGGGATCAGGCGTGATCGGTCCGCTCGCCACCATCTGCACGCCGCGGGCCTGCTTGAGCGCGACCAGACCGGTGGGCACGACGATGGCCGGCACCTGCAACAGGTAGACCTGTTCACCCGGCGCGACCAGCCTGGCCAGTTGCGCGAGCGCCTCGTCGCTGTCGTCGCGGGCGGATGCAAACAGGTTGACGTCGGTGGCATAGCGGTGGGCGAGGCGGTCGCCCAGCGACAGCTTGCGATGGGCGTGGGTCAGGCGGCGGTCAAGTGGATGCATGCGGCAACTCCCGAATAGGTTCGGCGGGCAGCCGCAGCCCCACGCCGTGACAAGGGATCAGTGGCGGAAGTGACGCATGCCGGTGAACACCATCGCCATGTCGTGTTCGTCAGCCGCGGCAATCACCTCGGCGTCGCGCATCGATCCGCCCGGCTGGATCACGGCACGGATGCCGGCGGCCGCGGCGGCGTCGATGCCGTCGCGGAACGGGAAGAACGCATCGGAAGCCATCACCGAGCCGCGCACTTCAAGCTTCTCGTCGGCCGCCTTGATGCCGGCGATGCGGGCGCTGTAGATGCGGCTCATCTGGCCGGCACCGATGCCGATGGTCTGGCGGTCACGGGCGTAGACGATGGCGTTGCTCTTGACGAACTTGGCCACCTTCCAGGCGAAGATCAGGTCGTGGATTTCCGCTTCCGTCGGCGCGCGCCGGGTCACCACCTTCAGCTCGTCCGCGCCGACCATGCCGAGGTCGGCGGTCTGGATCAGCAGGCCTGAACCCACCCGCTTGGAATGGTTGCCGGGGTAGGCGGAAGCGAGGCTGCCGTCGCTCGGCATCGGAATCACCAGCACACGCACGTTGCCCTTCTTGAGGAAGGCCTTCAGTGCGTCCTCGGCGTACGCCGGCGCCAGCACGACCTCAACGAATTGACGCTCCACGATGGCGCGTGCAGTGGTGCCATCCACCTCGCGGTTGAACGCGATGATGCCGCCGAAGGCGGAGGTGGGATCGGTCTGGTAGGCGAGGTCGTAGGCATGGCCGATGCCTTCCACGCTTACCGCCACGCCGCAGGGGTTGGCATGCTTGACGATGACGCAGGCCGGCTTGTTGAAGCTGCGCACACATTCCCACGCGGCATCGGCGTCGGCGATGTTGTTGAACGACAGCTCTTTGCCCTGCACTTGCTGGAAGGTGGCCAGCGTACCGGCGGCGGGATGCAGGTCGCGGTAGAACGCAGCCTGCTGATGCGGGTTTTCACCGTAGCGAAGATCCATCAACTTCACGAAGCGGCTGTTGACCTGGGCCGGGAAAGTGGCGTGGCCGGCGATCGCATCGAGGTTGTCGTTGAGTTCGAGGCCGGACAGGTAATCGCTGATCGCGCCGTCGTAGTTGGCCACGTTGTTGAACGCGGCGACGGCCAGCCTGAAGCGGGTGGCGCGGCTGAGCCCGCCCTGGTTTTCGATTTCGCCCAGGGCCTCGGCGTACTGTTCGGGAGAGGTCAGTACGCCGACGTCGTTCCAGTTCTTCGCCGCCGAACGCAGCATCGCCGGGCCGCCGATATCGATGTTCTCGATCGCCTGCTCCAGCGTGCAGTCGGCCTTGGCCACGGTACTCTCGAACGGATAAAGGTTGAGCACCAGCAGGTCGATCGGGCTGATCCCCAGTTCGCCCATCACCGCGTCATCGGTGCCGCGACGGCCGAGCAGGCCGCCATGAACCTTGGGGTGCAGGGTCTTGACCCGGCCGTCCATGATTTCGGGAAAGCCGGTGAGATCGCTGACGTCAGTCACCGCAATGCCTGCATCGCGCAGGGCTTTGGCGCTGCCGCCGGTGGAGAGCAATTCCACACCCGCCGCCGCGAGGCGCCGACCCAGCTCGATCAGCCCGGTTTTGTCGGAGACGCTGAGCAGGGCGCGACGAACCGGAACGAGCTGAGGGGAGGGCATGGCGGGCTTCCTGAGGGGGGAAAGCCGCTCATTATAGCCGTCTGGATGAAGCGCCGCTTCGGGTGGCTTACAGCAGGCCGTGCGCGGCCAGCTTCTTGCGCAGGGTGGCGCGGTTGATGCCGAGTGCGGTGGCCGCGCGGCTCTGGTTGCCGTCGTGGAAGGCAAGCACTTCGCGCAGCAACGGTACTTCCACTTCACGCAGCACCAGCGCGTGCAAACCCTCGGCGCACTCCGTGTCGCCGATGTCGGCCAGGTAGCGGCGTACCGTACGGCTGACGCACTCGCTCAGCACACTCTGCGAGCTCGCGCCATGCGACGAGGTCGAAACGGCAGCCTCGGCGGCAGGCAGTCTTACGGCATTCACGGACATGTTCTCTCACGGACTAAGCGGCGGCTGCATTGGCCGCTGCTGTGGTTATGATTGTTGTTGCAACGTCGCGGCGTGAATCGGCTTGCCGGCTGGCGGCCTGCGCGAGGGGTCGAGTCTACCCCTGCGGGCGAAGAAATTTAAGTACCGATCGAACAAGTTCTATTCAAAGCTGAACTCAAAGGCGACCGCCTTGTCGCCAGGATCCTCCACTTCCAGCAGCAGTACGGCGCTTGCGCCGGGCGCCAGGCCGCGACGCAGGATGGTGTTGTCATCCAGATACTCGCTCGGCTGCAGGCGCCGCATGGCTACCCGTTTCCCCTGTGCATTGGACAGCGTGATGGTCAGCACGGGATAGGGTTGGCTGAAGGGCGCGGTATTGAGCACGCTGGCGCTGATCATCAGCGCGCCGGGAACGCTGGGATGCACCTGCACGTTGCTGGCCAGCAGGCGAAGTTGGCGCGGCGCGGAAACCAGCGGCAGCTCGCAACCCAGGGCCGCGCAGCTGCTGCGCAGGAAGCTTCCGGTCGTGGGATCACGCAACAAGGGCTCGCGCTCGGCCCAGGCCAGCTGTGCCAGCAGGAGCAGGCTCAACAGGCCGCAGGCAGTCACCCAGGGCCAGTTCCTTTCGCCGGATGAACGAACGGGCTTTCGCCGCGCCGGTTTTGCCGGCCCGCGTGATTTGCTCATGGCGGGCTCGCGGGCAAAGCGCGGAGCGAACATCAAGTGCGAGAAGTCGTCGCCGGTCCCGCTCTCGGCGGGTGCCTGCACGGTCTCGATGACGGCAGGCGGCGCCGGCCGTGGGCGGTAAACCACCAGGTCCAGCGACGGCAGTGCGGCCGCGGGTTCATTCACCGGCAGTTGCACGAAGGGTTCCGGCGGCAGCTGGTCAGTGAGAGTGAGGATGCCGTCGAAGCTTGCGCCGCAATGACCGCAGATCACATGGCCATGCGATTGCACGAAGGTTTGCACCTCCAGTGAAAACACGGACAGACATTCGGGGCATTGGGTATACATGCAGGCCGTTTTGATCGGTATCGATCAAGCTTAGCAGCATGACCGTGGCTGCTCGCCGCTGCCGGGCGGGCTCACGGCGTGCTGTGCAACGTCTGTCGGGTCGCCGCTTCAGCGAAGGCGGCGACCGCTGATACGCACCCAATCTTCGCGTGTATCGACGCGCAGCTCATCGAACCATTCGCCGTAACGCGCAAGCAGCTCATCCTGCTGGCCGTGGAGGATGCCGGAAATCGCGAACGGCGCGCCGGGCTTCGCCGCGGCGGCGAACGTGGGCGCGAGCTCACCAAGCGGGCCGGCGAGGATGTTGGCAACGAAAACATCCGCGGCGCCTGCGTTCCCTGCGGCCGTGGCGCGGCTGAAATCCTGCGGCAAAAACAGGGTGAGTCGTTCGGCCACACCGTTGCGCTCGGCATTGTCAGCCGAGGCGATCAGGGCCTGCGGGTCGTTGTCCACGCCGACGGCACTGATGGCGCCCAGCTTCAACGCGGCAATGGCGAGGATGCCCGAGCCGCAGCCAAAATCGGTGACGGTGTGATCGGTGAGGTCGAGGCCGTCCAGCCACTCCAGGCACAGCGCTGTGGTGGGGTGAGTGCCGCTGCCGAAGGCGAGACCGGGGTCGAGCCGCACCACCACCAGCTCATCCTCGACGGGCGGTTCGATATTCCATGGATAAATCCACAAGCGCCGACCGAACGGCATCGGCTTGAATTGGTCCATCCAGGCACGTTCCCAATCCTGATCAGCGACATCGGTGAAACTCAGTTGATCCGGCTCCAGCCATGGCAGCAGTTCGCCGAGTGCGGCGGCGAGGCCGCGCCGATCCGTCTGTTCATCGAACAGCGCGTTCAGCGTGATCGTGGGCCACAGCGGCAACTCGCCCACGCCCGGTTCGAAGATCGCCTGCTCGTCGGCGGTTTCCGCATCGGCGTCGCGCAGGGTGATCGACAGCGCGCCGAGGTCGTCCAGTGCTTCTTCGGCGCCGGGTTGCTGCTCGACGCGCACGGTGAGGGAGAGTTCAAGAAAAGGCATGGGTGTAGTCGATAGCTGTAGGAGCGCATTTTGTGCGCGATGCTCTTGAAGAGCCATCGCGTACAAGGTGCGCTCCTGCGGGTGGTCAGGCGCTGGTGGCGGCTTTTTCTTTCTGCTCGGCCATCCGCTTTTCGAGGTAGTGAATGTTCTGGCCGCCATGCTGAAAGCCGACATCGGCCATGATTCGCTGCTGCAGCGGAATGTTGCACTTCACGCCTTCGATCACCGTCTCGGCCAGCGCCAGGCGCATGCGCGCGATCGCGGTTTCGCGATCGGGGCCGTGCACGATCAGCTTGCCGATCATCGAGTCGTAGTTCGGTGGAATCTTGTAGCCGTCATACAGGTGCGTGTCGACGCGCACGCCGGGGCCGCCCGGTGCCTCGAAACGCTTCACCGTGCCGGGACTTGGCATGAAGGTGTCGGGATCCTCGGCGTTGATGCGGCACTCGATCGCATGGCCGCGGATGACGATGTCCTCCTGCGTGATCGAAAGCTTCTCACCACCGGCAATCAGCAATTGTTCGCGCACCAGGTCGATGCCGGTGATCAGCTCGGTGACCGGGTGTTCGACCTGGATGCGGGTATTCATCTCGATGAAATAGAAGTGGCCGGCCTCGTACAGGAACTCGAACGTGCCGGCGCCGCGATAGTTGATGCGGAGGCAGGCATCGACGCAGACCTTGCCGATCGCCGCGCGCTGTTCGGGCGTGATGCCGGGCGCGGGTGCTTCCTCGACGACTTTCTGGTGGCGACGCTGCATCGAGCAGTCGCGCTCACCCAGGTGGATCGCGTTGCCCTGGCCGTCGGCGAGTACCTGGATTTCCACGTGCCGTGGATTCTCCAGAAACTTCTCCATGTACACCTGTTCGTTGCCGAACGCCGCCTTGGCCTCGGCCTTGGTCATGGTGACGGCATTGGCAAGATGTGCCTCGGTGCGCACTACCCGCATACCGCGGCCGCCACCACCGCCGGCTGCCTTGATGATGACCGGGTAGCCGATTTCACGCGCGATCCTTATGTTGGCCTCTACATCATCGTCGAGCGGGCCGCCGGAGCCGGGCACGCAGGGAACGCCGGCAGCCTTCATCGCGCGAATCGCCTCCACCTTGTCGCCCATCAGTCGGATGACTTCGGCGGTTGGGCCGATGAAGATGAAGCCGCTTTGCTCGACCTGCTCGGCGAAATCAGCGCGCTCGGAGAGGAAGCCGTAGCCGGGGTGGATGGCCTGGGCGTCGGTGATTTCCGCCGCGGCGATGATGCGCGGAATATTGAGGTAACTGTCCACTGACGGGCCCGGGCCGATGCACACCGACTCGTCGGCCAGGCCGACGTGCTTGAGGTTGCTGTCGATGGTGGAGTGCACCGCCACGGTCTTGATGCCCAGGCTGTGGCAGGCGCGCAGGATGCGCAGTGCAATTTCGCCGCGGTTGGCAATGACGACTTTTTCTAACATGAGAGCTCCAAAGGGCAGGGAGCGGGGAACAGGGAACGGGGAACAGACAAGGCAAGAGCTGCGGTATCGCGCTTCTGACCTTCCTGTTCCCCGTTCCCCGTTCCTCGCCCCCGCTCAAGCATCAGGCAATGACGAACATGGGTTCGTCGAATTCCACCGGCTGGCCGTTCTCGACCAGGATCGCCTGCACGGTGCCGTCGACGTCGGCCTCGATCTGGTTGAACATCTTCATCGCCTCGATGATGCCCAGCGTCTCACCGGCCTTTACCTGCTGGCCGACCTTGACGAAGGCCGGTGTGCCTGGCGTGGCCGAGGCGTAGAACGTGCCGACCATCGGCGCCTTGACCACATGTCCGGCAGGCAGTGCGGCGGCGGCCGGCACTTCGACTGCTACCGGAGCGGCCGCCGGGGGCGCGACGGCGGCGGGCGCTGCCGAAACGGCAGGCGCGACCACGGCGGTATTCCTTGGTATGCGCGAGAGGCGCACGACCTCCTCGCCTTCCTTGATCTCCAGTTCGGCGAGGTTGGATTCCTCAAGCAGGTCGATCAGTTTCTTGATTTTGCGCAAATCCATAGGATCAGCCTTTGGTCAGTCATGCCACCGTGGGGTGGCTGGAAGGAAAAAGTCAGGCCTTGCGACCTGCGTGTGGGCTTCAGGCCGCTACCGTGGCGGGCGCGTGCAGTCGCTCGATCACGGCGTCCAGCGCCAATCGATAACTGCCGCTGCCGAACCCGCAGATCACGCCGAACGCGAGGTCGGATAAATACGAGTGGTGGCGAAACGGTTCGCGGGCGTGCACGTTGGACAGGTGCACCTCGATAAACGGAATCGCGACGGCGCCGAATGCATCGCGCAGCGCCACGCTGGTGTGGGTGAAACCGCCGGCATTGCACAGGATCCACGCCGTCTGGTCGTCGCGTGCCTGATGTACGCGGCCGATCAACTCATGCTCGGCATTGGACTGGAACCAGGCCAGTTCGTGCCCGGACGCCTGCGCACGCGAGGCCAGCTGGGAATTGATGTCGGCCAGTGTTTCGCGGCCGTAGATATCCGGCTCGCGTACGCCCAGCAGGTTGAGATTGGGTCCATGCAGAACCAGGATCTTGGCCACGAAACCGTCCAGCTAGCGTCCGGACACCCCGGAACCCGGCGCAGTGTGCTCGCAGTCGCGAATGTTGTCCAGTTCACTGCAGTTCGGCGATGTTAAGCGGAGAAGTGCAAAAAATACGTGCGCTGGCGTATGTCGGTGGCATCTCAGTGCGGCTCGGCTGGGTCATTCAGCCATTGCTTCAGCATCGTGTCGGAAAGTGGGCCTTCATGTGTCGCCAAAATGCTGCCATCAGCGTCGATCAGCAGGCTGTAAGGCAACACCTGGAGACTATTTCCCAGTTTGATCGAAGTGTCGTCGGCGCCTTGATGCCCCAGCAAGATCGGATAACTCACTGGATGTACCGCCAGAAAGCGGCGAACGCGCACGGCCTCATCCATAGCAATACCGACGACGATGCCCCCATGTTCGCCGAAGTTGTCCTGTGCCTTTTGCAGTGCAGGCATCTCCCTCAAGCACGGCGCGCACCAGCTTGCCCACAAATTCAGCAGCACCCGGTGTCCGCGGTAATCACTCAAGGCGTGCATCTGGCCATCGAGGTCAGCCAGGGTAATCGCTGGCAATGACCGCCCAATGAGCGCCGAGGGAGTCTGCGCCGGTTGCTGTTGGCGGTGCTCGGCAATGCCGCCGATGATCGCGGCCAGCACGGCCAGACCCAGGATCAGCTGATTGGTGCGACTGAACATCAGCGCGCCGCCTCGGTCAGGGCTTGTTCGACCAATGCAGAGGTCAGCACGGTGGAGAGCTGGTGACCGGGGCCGCCGTTTTTCGGAAACACCACATACAAGGGGACCCCGGGCGAATGATATTGCTGCAGGAAGGCGCTGATGCCCGGGTTGACGTCGGTCCAGTCGCCTTTCATGTAGACCGCGCCGGTGCGCTGGAGCAGGTCGCGAAAGGCCTGGGTGTCCAGCACGGTATGTTCGTTGGCCTTGCAGGTCACGCACCAGTCGGCCGTCATGTCGACGAAAACGGGCGTGCCGGCGGCGCGCAGTTCAGCCAGTTTTTTTGGACTGTAGGCCACCACGCCTGCTTCGGCCGTGGCCACGCCTGACGGTCGCGGCACGCGGGCAATCAGTACCAGTGGGGCGAGCGCGGCCAGTGCCAGCACGGCCACCAGCGCCTTGCTCAACGCGCCGCGCGAACGGCTGCGCTCGAACCACCACAAGGTCATCGCCAGCAACACCATCGCCACCAGCACCAGGCCAACCGCATCGGGGCCGCGCTGATTGGCCAGCACCCAGACCAGCCATGCCGCGGTGAGGTACATCGGGAAGGCCAGTACCTGCTTCAGCGTCTCCATCCAGCGGCCCGGCCGTGGCAGCAGGCGGGCGAGGCCGGGCACGAAGCCGATCAGAAGAAACGGCAGCGCCAGGCCGACGCCCAGCGCGAGAAATACCAGCAGGGCGGAAAGCATCGGTGCGGCAAAGGCGTACGCCAGCGCGCTGCCCATGAACGGCGCGGTGCAGGGGCTGGCCACCACCACCGCCAGCACGCCGGTGAAGAAGTCGCCGGCCGGACCGGAGCGCGCGGCAAGCCCCGCGCCGGTATTGCCCAGCGACGCCCCGAACTGCACCACGCCGGACATCGACAGTCCCACCGCCAGCATCACGCAGGCAAGCACGCCCACCACCATCGGCTGCTGCAATTGCGTACCCCAGCCCAGTGCCAGCCCGGCGGCGCGCAGGGCCAGGATGCCCATGCCCAGCGCGGCGAAGCTGCACAGCACACCGGCGGTATAGAAGAGGGCGTGGCGGCGCGCGTGCGCATGACTCTCGCCGCTTTCCAGCACGCTGACTGCCTTGATCGACAGCACCGGCATCACGCAGGGCATCAGGTTCAGTACCACGCCACCGCCCAGCGCCAGCAACAGGGCGGCCAGCAGGTTCACCTGCAACGGGGCTTGCTCGGGCGGTGCGGTGTCGGTCGGGATGATGGCGGCTGTGCTCGCGCTGGCGCCGGTCAGGTCCACCGTGACGCTGCGGCTCATCAGCGGGTAGCACAGGCCACCTTGCTGGCAGCCCTGAAAGCTGGCGTCGACCGTGAGCCGACGGCGCCCGGCGAGGTCACCCTGGATCGTGACCGGCAGCTCGATCTGGTTGAAATACACGGTGACATCGCCGTAATGCTCGTCGTGGTGAGCCGTGCCGGCGGGCCACGCGGGCTGCAGGCTGAGGCCGCCCGCGTCCTTGAGTTTCAGCGTGGTCTGATCGCGATACAGGTAATAGCCCGGCGGCATCGTCCAGCGCAGCAACAGTTGATGCGGACTCTGCGCCAGCGCCTCCAGCCGAAACGCCTGCTCGGCGGGTAGCGGCGCTGCATCGGTTCCGCTGGCGGGGCCGGCCTGGTTGCTGCCGAGCTGGCTCAGGGCGTTGCCCAGCGAATTGCCGGATGCGGCGCTGCTGCCAGTCGCCGTGGGTAGCGCCAGGTCGAGTTGCTCGGTATGGGGCGGGTAACAGATCTTCGGATCCACCTCGTGGCAGCCCTGGTACTGCACGGACAGGCGCAGGCGGGTGGTGCCCGGTACGAGCGTATAGGGCACGATTGCATCGATGCTGTGGTGATAGGTCTCCACGTCGCCGAGGTATTCGTCGTGGTGCTTTTCGCCGTCCGGCAGCTGCGCCTCGCCCAGGCTCACGCCGTCGCCCGCCTTGAACTTCATGCGTCCGCGGTAGAGGTAGTAGTCCGGTGCAATCGTCCAGTGCAGTTTCAGCACGCCCGGCGTGCTGGCGTCGGCACTCAGCCGGTAGGCCTGGGTGACGGGCAGCAGATCGTCCACGCCCTGTGTGTAGCCAGGCGATGCCAGCAGCAACAGGGTCAGCCAGACAAGCAGGCGGGCGGCGCTTCGGCCAGTGGCAAACAGACGCATTGCGACTCCAGGGATACGGCGAGCCGGCATTATGGCCCAGTCGTCGGGGGCTCCGCCGTGACGCTTTGGCGCACCCAGTCCAGGTACGCGGCGTGGCCCTGATCCATCGGCACGGCGATCAGCTCGGGCAGTTCATACGGGTGCAGCTCGAGCAGGCGCTGCCGCAAGGCCTCCAGGCGGGTGCTGGTGGTCTTGATCAGCAGCAGGACTTCGTCGTCATGAGTCACGGCGCCCTGCCAGCGGTAGGTCGAGCGCACGCCCGGGAGCTGGTTGACGCAGGCGGCGAGCTGTTCGCCGACCAGGGTGTCCGCGATGTTCTGCGCGCTGGCCGCGTCGGGGCAGGCGCTGTAGCAGAGCAGAACGGTGTCGGCAGCGGGCGTTGGGACAGGCATGGCGGCAGCGTAACGGGAAAACGGCAAGCCTGATCGTAGCGAACCAAATTGGCGTCTGCCCCTTGAAAGCCTTGCCGAACCACCCAACTTGCTACCCGTTCCCCGTTCGAAAGCTCTTGCAGTGGCGTGCTGTACCGCTAAAATTGGCACTCATTTACCATGAGTGCTAACAAGGCCGCCGAACCGGGTCTTGCAAACCTTGTCCCACCTCAATCGTCACTGGAGTCATCCATGAGCACACTGCGTCCGTTGCATGATCGCGTCATCGTCAAGCGTCTCGAGGAAGAGCGCGTTTCCGCCGGCGGCATCGTCATCCCCGACAGCGCCACCGAAAAGCCCACCCGTGGCAAGGTCGTTGCCGCTGGTACCGGTCTGATCATGAGCGACGGCAAGGTACGCCCGATGTCGCTGAAGGCCGGCGATACCGTGTTGTTCGGCAAGTATGCCGGCCAGGAAATCAAGATCGACGGCGAAGATCTGGTGTTCCTGAAGGAAGACGACGTCGTGGCGGTGATTGAAGGTTGATGGATTGGGGCCTTCGGTTGGTTGAGCGCGAAAAGAATAACCGCGCACGCCAGTCGCCTCTGGCTCCTTCTTGCAGCTCTTTGTAGCGACAAACCCCATTCCTATTTATTTTTTTTGAGGCAAAAAAAATGGCAGCTAAAGAAGTACGTTTCGGCGAAGACGCCCGCGCACGCATGCTCAAGGGCGTGAACACCCTGGCCAATGCGGTCAAGGTCACCCTCGGTCCGAAGGGCCGCAATGTCGTGCTCGAGAAGAGCTTCGGCGCCCCCACGATCACCAAGGACGGCGTGTCCGTCGCGAAAGAGATCGAACTGGCCGACCGCTATGAGAACCTCGGCGCGCAGATCGTCAAGGAAGCCGCTTCCAAGACCTCCGACGTCGCCGGTGACGGCACCACCACCGCGACCGTGCTGGCACAGGCGTTCATCCAGGAAGGCCTCAAGGCTGTTGCCGCCGGCATCAACCCGATGGACCTGAAGCGCGGCATCGACAAGGCTGTTGCGGCCGCCGTCGGCGAGCTGAAGAAGCTCTCCAACCCGACCGCGAACGACAAGGAAATCGCCCAGGTCGGCACGATCTCGGCCAACTCCGACACCAACATCGGCGACATCATCGCCACCGCGATGAAGAAAGTCGGCAAGGAAGGCGTGATCACGGTCGAGGAAGGTTCGGGTCTCGAGAATGAGCTCGACGTCGTCGAAGGCATGCAGTTCGATCGCGGCTACCTGTCGCCGTACTTCATCAACAACCAGGCTTCGCAGCAGGTTGAGCTGGACGACCCGTACATCCTGATCCACGACAAGAAAGTGTCGAACGTGCGCGAGCTGCTGCCGGTGCTGGAAGCCGTTGCCAAGGCCGGCAAGCCGCTGCTGATCGTCGCCGAGGAAGTCGAGGGCGAGGCGCTGGCCACGCTGGTCGTCAACACCATCCGCGGCATCGTCAAGGTCGCCGCCGTCAAGGCGCCGGGCTTCGGTGATCGTCGCAAGGCGATCCTGGAAGACATCGCGGTGCTGACCAACGGTCAGGTCGTGTCCGAGGAAGTGGGCCTGTCGCTGGAGAAGACCACGATCGCCGATCTGGGTCGCGCCAAGCGCATCGTCATCACCAAGGAAAACACCACGATCATCGACGGTGCCGGTGAAGCGGAGAAGATCCAGTCGCGTATCGGCCAGATCAAGGCGCAGATCGAAGAGACCTCGTCCGACTATGACCGCGAGAAGCTGCAGGAGCGCGTGGCCAAGCTGGCCGGCGGTGTTGCGGTGATCAAGGTCGGTGCCGGCACCGAGATCGAGATGAAGGAAAAGAAGGCTCGCGTCGAAGACGCCCTGCACGCTACGCGCGCAGCCGTTGAAGAAGGCGTGGTTCCCGGTGGTGGCGTGGCGCTGATCCGCGCATTGAAGGCGGTCGAAGGCCTGAAGGGTGACAATACCGATCAGGACCTGGGCATCGCGATCACCCGCCGCGCGCTGGAATCGCCGTTGCGTGCGATCGTCGCCAACGCTGGCGAAGAGCCGTCCGTTGTCGTCCAGCGCGTCAAGGAAGGCAAGGGCAATTTCGGCTACAACGCGGCCACCGGTGAGTACGGAGACATGGTGGCCATGGGCATCCTGGATCCGACCAAGGTGACCCGCTCGGCGCTGCAGCACGCGGCGTCGGTGGCCGGTCTGGCGATCACCACCGAGGCGATCGTTGCCGAGCTGCCGAAGAAGGACGACGGCCACGGCCATGGCGGCGGCGGTGGCGGCATGGGTGGCATGGGCGGCATGG
The DNA here is from genome assembly GCA_041663105.1 of Rhodanobacter sp. Classification (GTDB taxonomy): domain Bacteria; phylum Pseudomonadota; class Gammaproteobacteria; order Xanthomonadales; family Rhodanobacteraceae; genus Rhodanobacter. The sequence goes on along the minus strand of JBAZRB010000002.1, from coordinate 56,564 downwards.
GTGGTATGGACTTCTAAGTCCAAGCTGTCTCGCAGCAATGAAAAAGCCCCGCCACCACGCGGGGCTTTTTCCTATGCGCAGATGGCCAATCATCGATGTTGGAAGCGCTCAAATCCGTTAATCTTTCGGCGATGACATAGTGCGGTTTGGAGCCATGCCTCAAGGACAAGCATGATTCAGACCGAACTCAGCAGCTTCATTTTCGCGATCGCCGACCTCATACGCGGCCCGTACCGACCAACGAGTCGTTTCGCCATTGGTTGACTGAAACGGTATTCGGGCTGACCTATGACGAGTCTTGAGGCATCCGCTCTTGCGACCCACGAATATTCGTCACGTGTCGGGAAGTATCGAGCGTGAGGGTTCGAGCCGGCTTGTGCGTCGCGTCGGGCCTGCAGCACGCCTGACCGTTGGTCTTCCCCCCGATCATCGCAGCGGAGATTCCGTGCGCTACCGTGCAAGTGCCTGGGCCGGCGTTTCTGGACATCCTGGTTTCCCCTTGGGAGTGACTATCCTGCTGGGATCCGCCGCGCCGCGAATCTATCAAGGGGCGGTATTCATTGCGATAATCGCCGGATGAATACGAACGAATTGTCGCCCGAATTGTTTGATTTTGCCGAAGGTTTCTGGCGCTATTGCGTGGTGCTGATCGCGCGTGGTGCCGCCTACCCGAACTATGTCGATGCAGTGAAGCTCGCACACGGCCAGCTTCCTGCCGAGCTGCGCGAGGAGGCGCTGTTCTGGCCGATAGCGTCTTGCATGGCACGCGAGGTGTGGCGGCGAACGCCGCACCCAGCGTCGCGCTATGCGCTGGGCACGCTGCCAGCGCCTGAACGCAATGCGCCGTGTCCGTGCGGTTCCGGGCGCAAGTACAAGCAGTGCTGTCTGCTGATTGAACACGACATGCCCAAACTCGAGATGAACTTGCTGCCGATGGTGTTGGACACGCTGCCGCGTCGGCGCTGGGTCGAGTTGGCCGGCAGCCGCGTTCCCACGGACATGGTGTTCGATGCCGCCCAGCAGATGAACCAGGACCACCGCGAGAAGGAAACCTGTGCCCTGCTTGAGCCATGGTTCGTCGACGATGCGGACTTCCACGCACGGCGCGAAGGCCTGTTCGACATGCTGCTCGACGCGTACACCGGGCTGGGCAAGCCGCGCAGGAAAGCGCAGCTGCTCGATCGAGCATTAGCCGTCGGCGATCGCCGCATGCAGTCAGCTGCCTTGCAGCGTCAGAGTACGATGCTCGCCGATGCCGGTGATTACGCCGCCGCCTGGGAGATGTTTGGCCAGGCGCAGCGTGCCGACCCCGCATCGTCGTCGCTGGCGCATCTCGAAATCACCTTGCTGATTTCCGAGGGACGCCAGGCGGAGGCGCGTGATCGCGCACGTTTCTGGGCACATCGGCTGACTGCACGGCGCGATCCTGCGCTGGACGGCATCGTCGCATTCATGCACGAGATCGCCGCGCATGGTGAGCAGGCGCTGACCCAATTCATGCTCGACAGCGAGCCCGACCTGCAGGAGCTGGTGGCCTTGCTGCAGGCGGCGCCACCGGTCGTCGCGCAGTACACGCTGTCGCCAGGAGACGAGGGGGCCGGCCCGCTCAAGCCGAAGCCCGCGCTGAAAAAGGCGCTGCGCAGTTGGGATGCCGCGGCGCCGCAGATCGGCCATTCGCCACTCTTCGACAACGCGGCGCTGGGGCCTGCAGCGATGGCCGACTGGCTGCCAGTGCTGCGCCAGCATCCAATCCTGTGGAACGCCTTCGAGGTGCTGGACACCATCGTCGAGACCATGCGCGCGTGGCGAGTAGAGCTACTCATCGATACCGTGGTACTGCCCGTACTCGATCGTGCCGAACAGTTGCTGCGTGAAGTGCTGCGCCTCCACCACGCCGAGGGCTTGCGGCTCGAATGGGGCTGGCTCGAGAACCGGCCCGCGTTGAGCCTGCTTGGCAACCGCGTCGCCATCGACTGGGACGAGCCACCGAGCGAGTTCGGCCTGGCACGCCTGGAGTGGCTGGTGCTTACGCTCAACCCCGGCGATAACCAGGGTTTTCGCCATACACTCGTGCGCGCCTACCTGCAGCACGGTCGCGTCGATGACGCCGTGGCGTTGTGCGAGAGCTACCCCGACGACTTCGCTGCGATGCAATACAACCATGCGCTGGCGCTGTTCGCCGCCGGCAAAACCGGTCTTGCCCTGACTGCGCTGCGCAAGGGCGTGGATGCGTATCCCAAGCTGCTCACCTGGTTGCTCAAGGCCAACCCCAAGGAGCCCGCGCACGGCAAGTGGGGTGTGCAGATGGGTGGTGACGAGGAAGCGTGGATGTATCGCACAGAGACATTGGCGTTGTGGCGCCAGCTCGATGCGATGGACTGGCTGCGCGACTGCGCCAAGGCCTTCAAGAAGCGGGTCTGACACCAGCAGCTTGTTGGCGAGCCACAGTCGCGCGAAAAATCCTCGAAAATCTGTCTTGGCACAGCCGAATGATCGCCTCGAACATCAACGCCACCAGACTCCTGGGGCCTGCTCTCCCCGTGTGCACTCCAGAAACCCCCCGCTTCGGCGGGATTCTTTTCTTTCTGAGAGTGGTGCCTTGACGATATCGGTGACCCTCAGGGCAACGCGGTCGCCCGGGCTGGTGCATGCGGCGGCACATCCTGCGCTACGGCAGTGGCTGGTTGCGGCCTGGGGAAGAATTTGTCCAGTTTGCCACTCATGCGTAACTGGTCGACGCTGGCCATGGCCCGGTCCAGCCGCTGCTGGTCACCGCCCTCCTTGGGTGGCAGTGCGCCGGGCGCTTCGGTGAGTGCCGCCAAGGGCTGTCCCACCAGTTCGGTCAGCGCGAAGTAGGGGTCGTCATGGATGCCTGCCTGCGCCAGCAATTTTCCGGGAAGCAGCCATGCGGCAGTGTCCAGGTGAACCGGTTTGCCCAGGTGCTGTGGATCGACCAGCAACCAGGTGCCGGGCTGGCTCAGCATGTCGCCACCGTCGACGAAACCGGTAGTGCTGTAGGTGCTGCTGAGCGCGGGCAGGTGATCGCCATAGAACAGCACGAGGCTGGGGCGTTTGCGCTGGCCTAGCCACTTCACCAGGCGACCGAGCTCGGCGTCGGCGTGACCAAGGTGATAGAGGTAATTCTGCAGCTCCAGCTTGTCCTGGCCGGTTACGCTGGCGGGCACGGCGATGGCGTCGCGTTCGGCGATCTGGCTCGGTTCCACATCGTATGGACCGTGGGCCTCGATGCTGATGGCGAAGATGAACTGCGGCGGGCCGCTGTTCTTCAGCTGGATCATGATCTCGTCGGTCATGGCGCTGTCGGCCATGTACTTGCCGTCCATCATCGCGTTTGGCGGGAACGAGGACTGCGAGACGAAGCGGTCGAAACCCAGCGACTTGAATGCCGTCGTGCGGTTCCAGAACGAGGGGTCGTTGCCGTGCAGGGCGGTGGTGGCATAGCCGTGTGCGCTCAAGGTGCGCACCAGGCTGCGCATGGCCTGGTGGCTCATCTGCAGATAGGGAAATTGCAGATTGTCGAAATAACGCAGCGATAGCCCGGTCAGCACCTCGAATTCGGTGCGGATGGTACCCCCGCCAAAGGTGGGTACGTGCAATTTTCCGCTGATGCCGTGCGCTGCCAGCCGGTTCAGGTTGGGGGTGAAGTTGCTGTCCTCCAGCCCGCGCATGATGCGCGGGTCAAACAGCGACTCGCTCTGCACCACCACGATATCGGGCGGCTCTCCGCCGGTATTGGGTACCTGCATCGACTGCTGCAGCGCCGGTTCGGACGATGCAATCAGCTGGGCGGCGACCGTGTGGTCGGGCTTGTGCTGTTTGCCGCCGTACTGCTGGTGAAACAGGATCAGCGAGCTGATCAGGCCGGAGCGATTGGAGGTGATCACGGCTGACCATGGCTCCAGCCACAGTATCCGTGCGTTGTAGATATTCCCCCATGCCGACAGGCCGGCCAGCATGCTGATCAGCGCGGCGCCCATCACGGCACCAGCGAGCAGGCGCCTGCCTCCCGTGCGGCGCGGGAACAACGGGGGCTCCAGCCGCCACGCCGCGACCACCAGAGCCAGCGCGACGAGCATGCCCAGATAAGGCCAGGGACTATGCGGCAGGTAGCCGACCAGCACATGCATGCCGCCCTTGCGCAACTGGCCGAGCATGCGGAAGTCGTCGGGCATCAGCGGTGTGCCCAGGTTTGCGACCTTCAGCAGGTTGACGCCGTAGATCAGCCCTTGCGCCAGAAAGGCAATCGCGAATGACAGCAACGCGCGCCGGCTGAGCGCCAACAACACGCCCGCCAGCAGCAGGCCGGGTAGCGCATTGGCCAGCGGAAACCGCGCCTGGTCGAGCAGCCGCCACGGAGTCACGCCCATGCCGCCGTCCAGCACGCCGGTCAGCACGACAAACGCCAGTGCGAGCGAAAGCAGCAGAAGGATGCGCAGCACCAGGTCACGCCAGGACGAACGCGAATTGAGGAAATTCAAGGGCATGGCAGTCCTGTGCTCGCTGTCATGGTACAGACCGGACACTGTAATAAGGCCCGGATGAATGGCAACTACGCGCCGGAACGACAGTCTCGGGCTTGTGCCGTGCATGATCAACGCGCGGTAGCGCGAATGGTGCATGGGTGGGTATTACTCGCACCGAGGGTCGGCAGCCGGCAGTCACTGCGGCACAATGGCCGCATGGCCTGGAATGAATCCCCCGCGCTGCGCGCGCTGATCGACGAACGTTATGGCGAGCTGATGGCGCGTTGCCGTGCCGCAGGCGTGCCGCTGCACGATGACGCAGGGGTGGCCGAGCGGATCCGGCGCACCTTGCTGGCCAGCGATTTCGCCTTCGACGTATGGTGTCGCCAGCCGCAGTTGCTGGCACCGGAAGGGTTGGAGCGGTTACGTTCCGGCAGCGACGCCAGCAGCCGGGCTGAGGCGCTGAAGTTGTCCGACGACGAAGCGGAATGCATGGCACAGCTGCGTCGTTTTCGTCATGCCGAAGCGCTGCGGCTTGTGTTTCGGGATGTGAACGGGCTGGATGAGCTGCCGGAGACACTTTCCGCCACCAGTGCCTTGTATGAATCCTTGCTCGCGGTGGCGCTGGCCTGGTCCGAGCGCGCCCTGGCCGTCCGCTACGGGCACAGCCGCAGCGAAGAGGGCGAGCTGCAGCATCTGCTGGTGATCGGCTTTGGCAAGCTCGGTGGCAGCGAGTTGAATTTTTCCTCGGATATCGATTTGGTGTTTGCCTATCCGCAAGCCGGCCAGACCGATGGCGCGCGCCCGCTGGACAACAGCGAGTACTTCGTGCGGCTCGGGCGCGAGCTGGTGCGGCTGTTGCACGAAACCACCATGGACGGCATCTGCGCCCGCGTGGACATGCGGCTGCGCCCGTTTGGCAACGCCGGGCGGCTGGCGCTGTCCTTCGCCGCGATGGAGCAGTACTACCAGAGCGAAGGCCGCGACTGGGAACGTTACGCCTGGATCAAGGCGCGTCCGGTCGTCGGTGACCAGGCCGCCAGCAAGCAGCTGCAGGAATTGCTGCGGCCCTTCGTCTACCGCAAATATCTTGATTACACCGCGTTCGCCGGCCTGCGCGAGATGAAGGCACTGATCGACGCCGAGGTGGCGCGCAAGGATCTGGCCGACAACCTCAAGCTTGGTCCGGGCGGCATTCGTGAAATCGAGTTCGTGGTGCAGCTGGTGCAGCTGATCCGTGGCGGCCGCGAACCGAGCCTGCGCGTACGTGGCCTGCTGCCGGCGCTGACGGCGTGCGAGGCGCGGGGGCACATTCCCGCCTCCCGTGCACGCCTGCTGCGCGAGGCCTATGTGCTGCTGCGTCGGGTCGAGAACCGGGTGCAGATGTTGCGCGACGCGCAGACCCATGACATCCCTGCCGACGCGCTGAGCAGGGAACGCATCGCGCTCAGCCTGGACTATCCGGATTGGGATGCACTGAACAGCGCGCTGGCCGCCCATCGCGCGGTCGTCAGCGAAGAGTTCGCCGCGGTGCTGATGCCGCAGGGTGGCCAGGCGGCCAGTGTGCCGGCGGCCGATGCGCAGTTGTGGCAGATGGCTTGCGATGAAACGCTCGACGCAGGCCTCCTGGAAGTCTCCGGTTTCGTGCCGGGTATCGAGCTGGCCGATGCGCTATTGAAACTTCCCCAGGCGTCGCAGGTGCGCGCCATGTCGGCGCGCTCACGCGAACGGCTCGATCGCCTGTTGCCGCAGCTGTTCAGTGCGGCCCGCGCCACCGGTGCGCCGGTGGCCAGCCTGCTGCGTTTGTGCCGCCTGATGCAGGCGGTGGCGCGGCGATCTTCCTACCTTGCCTTGCTGGAGGAGCAGCCTCCGGCGCGGCGGAGGCTGGTGCGGCTGTTTGCTGACAGCGCTTTCCTGGCGGAGCGGGTGATCGCGCAGCCGCTGTTGCTGGACGACGTGCTCGATCCACGCATCGACCAATTACCGTTCAAGCGGGCCGATATCGCGGCGGAGATTGCTCGTGTGCTGGGCACACTGGAAGAGCGCGAGGCGGAGGCGGAGCTGGAGCGTATCAACGAGTTCCGCTCCTCGACCGCCTTCCGGCTTGGCCTGGCCTTCAACGACGGCCGCGTGGGCGCGGTGGCTACCGCGCGTCGACTGGCTGCGCTGGCTGAATCGGTGGTGGGCGCCGTGCTGGCGCTGTCCGAGCGGGAGCTGGTCGCCCAACATGGTCGTCTGCCCGGAGAAGGTTCGGGCTTCGCCGTGCTCGGCTATGGCAGCCTCGGTGGCGAGGAACTGGGCTTTGCCTCCGACCTGGATCTGGTGTTTGTCTACGACGGGCGTCGCGCCCAGGCGATGAGCGATGGCCAGCGCCCGCTCGAAGGTGCACGCTGGTACCAGCGGCTGGCCCAGCGCGTGATGAACTGGCTGACCGTACTGACCCGTGCCGGACGCATGTACGAGGTGGATACGCGGCTGCGCCCGGATGGCTCCAAGGGCTTGCTGGTCTGCAGCCTCGATGCGTTCATTGCGTATCAGCAGAGTCGCGCATGGACCTGGGAGCATCAGGCCTTGCTGCGTGCCCGCCCGGTGGCTGGAGATGCAGCGCTGAGCCGTGAACTGGCCGAGGTGCGGCGCAGCATACTTGCGGTGCCGCGCGAGCCCGTCACCGTGTTGCTCGAGGTGAGCAGCATGCGTCGGCGCTGGCGTGCCGAACGGGACCGCTCCAATGAGCAGCAGCTCGATCTCAAGCAAGGTCACGGTGGTCTGCTGGATATCGAATTTGCGTTGCAGGGCCTGGTGCTGGCCCATGCGGCCCAGCAGCCCGGGCTGCTGGGGGTTACCGCCAACGCCGGCCTGATCGAGGCGTGTCGTGCCGGGGGCCTGCTCGATAGCGCCCAGGCGGAGTTTCTGACAAGCGCGCATGCCGACCTGCTGCACCGGGCGCTGGCCTGCACGCTGGACCTGCGCTCGCGCATCGCGCCGCGCGAGCCCGCGTTGGAACACCTTTGTGCCGGCGTGCGACAGGTCACCGATGGCCTGGGTTTTCGATTCGATGTCGTCGTGGAACAGGATTGAGTGGCGCTGGCGCCGGGGGGCGCCCATGCTGGCGACAGCGAGCCTGTTCGAGCAGACGCTGTGGCAGGCCTGAATCAGGGAATCTTGCTCTCGGCCGAAAAGCGCGCGCTCGTGTTGACCCCGCTTGTCGCCGGGTACGTCACATGGGCACGATCGCGGAACCTGGCTGGGCAAGCGGGCTGACCCGTCACCAGCTTCCGGCAGGGAACACCATGGCAAGAAGGTTTTACGGAATGCTGTTTGTGCTGGTCGTCTGCATGCTTGTCGTGCGGCCGGCCAGCGCGCTGGATCCGGACACCCCGTTCCATGCGTTTGTGCTCGATCACTGGAGTGTCGAGCAAGGCTTGCCGCAGATCACGGTGTCGGGCATGGCTGAGGATCGGGCCGGATTCCTCTGGGTCATCACGCAGATCGCCGTGACGCGATTCGATGGTGAGCGCTTCGTCACCTTCGATCGTCGCAATACCGGCGTCGACACCAGCATGCTGACCTCGGTCTGGGCCGATCCGCACGGGCAGGTCTGGTTCGGTGGGGCGCACGGCCTGCTGCGTGAGCGCGATGGGAGCTTCACGACACTGGGCGGTCCCGCCATCAACGCCATCATCGATGCGGGTGATGGCACGCCGCTGCTGGCCACGTCGCAGGGTTTGGCCCGTGTCGAGAACGACAAGATCGTGACGCTGGCTGGCTATGAAGGAGCCGCTTACAGCCTGCTGCGCGATGGCAAGACGCTCTGGATCGGTGGACTGGGACGCATCTGCCAGCGGGACGTCAATAGCGATGCTGCCGCGATCACCTGCGTGCAGCAGGACGTGCCGGCGCAGGGGCGCGTGCCAGTCGCGCACCTGGCGAGGGCCGGCGGCACTTTGTGGCTGGGTACCCATGCGGGGCTGCTGCGACTGGACAGCAAGCGCATCGTGGATTCCGGCCTCAGCCCGGAGCTGGATATCAGCTCGATAGAGAGCCTGCTCACCGACCGCGCTGGCAACCTGTGGGTCGGCACGGTGCAGGCGCTCTATCGGCGTACGCCTCATGCCGGGCTGCAGCGGATTGACGACGAAGATATCTCCCATCATCCCTGGGTGCAGGCACTGTTTGAGGATGGCGCCGGCAACCTGTGGATGGGTACGCACATCAATGGCCTTTACCGCATATGGGACGGCTGGACACGGAGCATATCGAAATCCGAAGGCCTGGCTGACGCGCTGGTGTGGAGCGTTGCACGCGCACCGACCGGGCAGCTCGTGATTGGCACCAACTCGGACGTGGAGATGGTCGAAGGCGAACGCGCACACGTCATCATCCCTGGCGGCGATTTGCCCAATCCGTCGGCATACGAGCTGTATTACGACCATCGCGGACAGTTATGGGTCGGTACCCGAGCGGGTGTTGCCGTTTATGCAGGTGATCGAAACGTCACGCCCGACGCGCTGTCGGTATTGTCGCGCTGGCAGATCAATGTCATTCGCGAGGTGGCCGATGACGATGTCTGGATCGGTACCGCGGGCGGCCTCTATCGCTGGCATCAGGGTCATCTGTCCCGCATGGATGTGGGTGCCTCAGGGGCGTCGTCGATCATTCGCGCGATCCTGCCATTGACGCCAGATCATCTGTACCTGGGTACGGAGGACGGCGTACGCGAATGGCGGGATGGCAAGCTGACCCAGCCGGCGTGGGCCAAACCACTGGCCGGACACTTTGTCTCCCGCCTGATCATGGTGGAACCGGATGTGCTGGCGCTGGCCACGACGGATGCCGGCATCGGCTTCATGCGTGACGGCCGGTTGCGCATGACGGGCCAGGCCGACGGCTTGCCGAGTGACAATGCCTGGACGCTGGATGTGCTCGATGGCGACCTCTACGTTGGCTCGATTGCCGGCGTGTGGCGGTTGCCATTGGCAACGCTGCCGCTGCCCGGTACTCCGGTTCGGCGAGTGACTCCCCAGAGGCTGGCCGGGGAAGACCGCGACACCAGCCTGCGCAAGGCGAAGTGCTGCAATGGTGGTGCGGGCGCGCGCAGCCTCGTCGACGGCAAGGTCATCTGGTACGCCACCACCGATGGTGCGCTCAGTGTGGATACCGGTGCACTTGGCGCCGCTCCCGATTCGCCACCGGCGGTGATCGAGTCGGTCGAACATGACGACCACCAGGTTTCGCAACATGTGTTCGTGCTGGCTCCTGGCAAGCGGGACCTGGCGATCAACTACACCGCGCCTTACCTGCGCATTGGCACGCTGGCGTTCCGCTATCAACTGGTGGGCTATGACAAGGAGTGGCAGGATGCCGGCGGGCGGCGTACCGCGTTCTATACGCATTTGCCGCCGGGTGACTACCAGTTTCGCGTGGCGGCGGAACTTGCCGGCGCCGAAGGTTTCGGGCCCGAGGCCGACCTGGTCATTCGCGTCGAGCCCTTTTGGTACGAACGCGCGCTGGTACGCGCGCTCGCCACCTTGCTGGTGTGCATCAGCGTCATTTTGCTGGTCGTTTGGTTCATTCGCCGCCAGCGTCGTCGTCACGCGTGGCTGGAGACACAGGTCAATCAGCGCACCGAGCAATTGACGCGCGCAGTCGAGCGCCTGCGCGTGGCCAACCTGGCCCTGGCCGAGGAAAGTCAGACCGACACGTTGACGGCGTTGCACAATCGCCGTTATCTGCTGTCGCACTTGCCCGCCGTGCTGCTGAGCGACGAGCGCATCGGGGTACTGCAGATCGACATCGACCACTTCAAGCACATCAATGACCGTTACGGTCACGCCGTGGGCGATACGGTATTGCGCGAACTCGGCCGGTTGCTTGCCGAGGCCCGGCGCGACAGCGACATCACCGTTCGCTGGGGCGGTGAGGAGTTCCTGCTGGTCTTGCGGAATGTTGACGCAGCCGGTGTACAGCGCATTGCCGAGCGCCTGCGTTGCGACGTTGCCGCAAGGCATTTCGGGGATGGCCGTGGTGGCAGGATAGCGCTGACCTGCTCGATCGGGTTCAGCATGCATCCGCTTGCCGCGCATGCTGACAAGGCGACTTTTGACGCGACGGTCGAGCTGGCTGACCTCGCCTTGTATCGCGCCAAACAGGATGGTCGTGATACCTGCGTCGGGTTGCTGGTCAATCAGCCGCTGACCGGCGAAATTCTGGGGGAGCCGTTGGCGCCGCAATTGAAAAATCTGCTCGCTTCGGGGCGACTGCGCTGGTTACGACGGGGCGCTGTCTGAGGTCTGCCTGGCGTGGATCCGCTCGCGCACGATGGCTGCGAGGGCGGCGGTCTCGCGCAAAGGTGCGGCGCGTGGGGCCGCAGATGGATGCCCGAGTTGACCCAGCAAGCCGGCATTGCGCAGGGATTGATGGAATCGCTCGATCCTGTCGGGCAGCGGTGCGGTGGTGAAGGTCTGCACGGGGCAGCCGACGGCGCAGGCCTCGCTGAGCATGTTGACCGAATCAGGAGTGACCACCAGCCGGTCGGCCCAGCCAAGTACACCAGGGTAGGGGTTGTTGCCGTCATTGCGACCGGCCCAGACCAGACCGGGCCGGCCCTGAGTCGCGTGGCGGAAGACGTCGATCATTGCAGGCGGCGTCCGCCGTGAGGCAACAACGAGCAGGCTGCCACCTTCGCCTTGCTGGCGCTCGATCAGTGCGGCGGCGAGTTGGCGGGCATAGTCAGCATCCAGCGCGATGCCCTTGCGCGGGCCGCCGAGCAGGACACCGACCCTGGGTTGCGGCAGTTCGGTGAACTGCGGGCACGATTCCCGGCCATCGGCCAGCCAGCGTTCGTCGACCGGGTTCAGCGAGCCCAGTGGCTGCAGCACATTGGCGCCGCAGACGCCGTCATGACGGGGTGCGATCACGCAATCCCAGTGGGCGGGGTCGATGCGTGGATCGAGGATCTGCACGGTGTAGCAGTGACCGGCCGAAAGCTCGCGCAACACCCGGGTGAACAAGGCAGCTGCCCGGCCGCAGCCAACCGCCACCGCAGGCCAGGGGGGTGTGAACCACGCCCGCTGTTGCGCTGGCAGGGCCATGCTTGCGCCGAGAGTCAGTCGCGGCGACAGCCACGACCACGGCGCCCGCAGCTCAAGCACCAAGTGACGCACCGGATGCTGCAGGTGTTCGGTCAGCGCCAACGCTTGGCGCTGGTTGCCGGCAGCCGCATCGGTGATGACCCAACACTCTTCCTGCCGCTTCAACATGGGTTGGGGCGCCGCGTGATTGTTTCGCCATTGAACACAGTATGTTCCCGCTACGGAGGCCTGTTCACCCGCGTCGGCCTATACACTGACAGATCACGGCGCCGACATCGGCGCGTCATTCAGCAGAGGATACCCATGACTGAGCTGCTTTCCGAGGCCGCCCTCGATCAGTTGTTCCGCAGCGCCCGTACCTTCAACGCTTGGCTGCCCAAGGAAGTGAGCGAAGCGCAGCTGCACCAGCTTTACGACCTGGCCAAGTTTGGCCCGACCAGCGCCAATGGCTCGCCGATGCGGGCGGTGTTCGTGAAGTCAAAGCAGGCCAAGGCGAAGCTGGAGCCGTTCCTGTCCGAAGGCAATCGCGCCAAGACGATGGAGGCGCCAGTGGTGGCCATCATCGGCACCGATCACGAGTTCTACGAGCGGCTGCCTGAGCTGTTTCCGCACGCCGACGCGCGTAGCTGGTTTGTCGGCAATCAGCCGTTGATCGACAGCACGGCCTTGCGCAACGCCACCTTGCAAGGCGCTTACGTGCTGCTGGCGGCGCGCGCGATCGGACTGGACTGCGGGCCGATGTCCGGTTTCGACCAGGCCGGTGTGGATGCGGCATTTTTCGCCGGCACCTCGATCAAGTCGAATTTCCTGATCAGCCTCGGTTACGGCGATGCCAGCCGCAACCTGTTTCCGCGCAGCCCGCGTCTGGCGTTTGATGACGCCTGCACGATCGCCTGAAATCCCGTTATTACCTCAGTCAAAGGAGTCACTCCCATGCGTGCATTGAAATATCTTCTGCTTGCCGGTCTGCTGGGTTCCGCCGTGGCGGTGCAGGCGGCGCCGGTGACCTACAAGCTCGACCCGAACCACACGATGGTGCTGTTCAGCTGGAATCACTTCGGCTTTTCCAATCCCACCGCCGACCTCGGTCTGGGCGAGGGCACCCTGGTGTACGACCAGAAGAATCCTGCCAAGTCCAGCGTCGAGGTGACCCTGCCGCTGGCTGATCTGGATACGCACGTGCCGGCGCTGGACGAGCATTTGAAGAAACCGGATTTCTTCAATGCCGGCAAATACCCTGTCGTGACCTTCAAGAGCACCCGGGTACAGGCGTTGGGCGGCAATCATTTCAAGGTGACCGGCGACCTCACCGTGCACGGCGTGACCAAGCCGGTGGTGCTGAGCGCTACCTTGAACAAAGTGGGTGAGCATCCGATGACCAAGGCGCAGTCGATCGGGTTTGATGCCACCGGTACGCTGAAGCGCTCGGATTTCGGCATCGGTGCCTATGTGCCGAACGTCAGCGACAAGATCACCATCCGCATCACCACCGAGGGATCGGTGCCCAAGGCCGACCAGACCAGGTAAGCCTGGCGTATCTCGGAAAAACCGCGCCGGAGACGGCGCGATTTTTTTGCCTGCGATGAGGGTCAGTTGGACTTCACGCCGGCATCCTTCAACGACTCCAGCTTGCCCAGGTCGATGCTGGCCACGGCCTGTTTGAGCTGTTCGATGCCGTCCACGTTGCCGCGCGCCTTCACCGTGAAGCGCTTGCCCACGACGATGCCGTACTCGCCCGATTTTGACTGGCTGTCCCATTCCTCATGGACCATGTTGCCGTCGGCGGAATAGGTCTTCTCATAGCCGTGGTCGGTTTCCTTCTCCTCCTCCGGCGCCATCGCTGCGGCCATCGCGATAAGTCCCTTGGCGCCGCCCGTGTCGGTGATCTCCAGTGTGATGCGCTGGTCGTGCTCGCCGGCATATTCGGCTTGCGCCTCGGACACCTGCATACCCATCGCATTGTTGCGTTGGGCCGAAAGGCTGCTGCGTTTCAGGCCGCCGATGCTGTCAGGCAGGAACGCCTTGATCTGCTCTGGCGCCAACGCCTCGACCGGACCGTTGCTGTCGGAGATGGCGCCGATCATCTTGCCCATCGCGGCGGATTGCGCCTTGCTGTCGCCGGATTTCTGCGCCGCGTCCAGCTCCTTGCCGGCCTGTTCGGCACGTTGGCCGATGGCAGCGAGCTTGCCCAGTGCACTGTTGCCGTCGACGCTGACGGTGTCGGAGGTCTGGCTGATGTTGATGCCGGTCATCGCCGCGCCGCCCAATGCGCTGAAGAAGATCACGCCGAGCACCAGATGAACGACCCAACTGAGCACAATGGCGATGATCACGCTGACGGCGGTATACCCGCCTGCCCGGTCCGCCGGGCACTTCATGGTGTGCGGCAGGCCCAGATAGAGCAGGTAGATACCGTAGATACCGCCAGCGATCAGGATCAGCAAACCAATCCACGGCAGCAGTATGCCGATGCCGGCGACCCATGAGGCAGTCCACGCATAGGCGACGGTTTTCAGTGCCTGCGGCATGCTCTGCTGTCCGCCGAAGCTGGGTGCCAGCGCGTTGATGATCAACGCCATCACGTAGACGATGGCCAGCGACAACAGATACGCCAGCAGCATGCGGACGAGGCCGCTCCCGAGCGGCGCGTGCACCGTCACGCCAAGGAAGCTGGTGCCGATCAGGCTGCCCTTGATGAAGCCGGCGATCACGGGAAGCGCAGCGATGATGGCGATGTAGTCGGCGTATAGCCCGCCCGCGGTCGCCGGTTCGGCGGCGGCGATGGGCCATTCGGTCTTGGGTGAGCTCAGGATATTCCTGGCGCGATCGATGATTTTTCCGGGGTCCATGGTCTGCTCCTTGGTCAGTGGCAGTGGCACAGGCGGCACGCGCCTGTTTCAAGGTTGGTCTACCCGCTTCGTGGCAAGCACGGCTGCAACCGGCGGCTGAACCATGCGTCCCGTTTCCCCTATGCCGTCCCCCGACAGCAGCCTGCAGCCTGCTACCATTTGCGGCCTGATGTCCAGTCCGGAGTTTGCTGATGTCGCCCCCCCTTTCCGCGACGGTGCCGCTGGTGCCGGCCAATGCCGAAAATCGTTATGAAGTGACGCGCAGCGACCTACCGCTGTCGTGTCCCATGCCCGGCATGGAGCTATGGAACTCCCATCCGAAGGTGTACCTGCCGATTGTGGATGACGGAGGCGAGTCAACCTGCGCCTATTGCGGCGCGCACTACATCCTGCGGGATTGACCGGCTGGCTGCGTTCCGGTTGTCGACGGCATTGTTTTTGCTTGTCTTGATGGAATGAAAGCCGCCAGTCCCGAGCTCATGTCCAGCCTTGCCGTGCCTGCCAAGCAGCTGACTGTGGTGCAGCTGATCCCCGCGCTGAATGCCGGCGGTGCCGAACGTTCGGCGCTGGAGATCGGACGTGCGCTGGTGCAGGCAGGTCATCGCTCGGTGGTGATTTCCGCGGGCGGGCGCATGCTCGAACAGTTGCTGGACGATGGCAGTGAGCACGTGACCCTGGAGCTGGGTCGCAAATCACTGAGCACGCTGACCCAGCTCGCTGCTCTGCGCCGGGTGCTGCGCGAGATCAAACCAGACATCGTCCACGCCCGTTCGCGGTTGCCGGCGTGGATGGGCTGGTGGGCGATCAAGGGCATGCGGCCACGACCACACTTTGTCACCACCGTGCACGGGCTCAATACGCCGGGCCGGTACAGCGGTATCCTGCTGCGCGGGGAGCGTGTGATCGCGGTATCCCAGACCTTGCGCGACTACGTGCTCAGTCACTACCGCTGGCTTGAACCGTCACGCGTGCGGGTGATTCCGCGCGGCATCGATCCAGAGACGTTCCCGTATGGGCATCGTCCGGATGATGCCTGGCAGAAGGCTTTTTTTGCAGAATTCCCGGCCCTGTCCGGTGCACCGCTGCTGACTCTGCCGGGGCGCGGAACGCGCTTGAAGGGGCATCGCGATGCGATCGAGTTGCTTGCTGACCTGAAGCGTCGCGGGATCGAGGCGCGCCTGCTGCTGCTTGGCGTGATCGAGCCCGGTCGCGAGGCTTACGTGGCGGAGTTGAATGAACTCATCCGTTTGCGCGGGGTGACCTCCGAAGTGGTGCTTACGCCGCCGCGTCATGATGTCCGCGATATCTATGCGGTTTCCGCGCTGGTGCTGCAGTTGTCCAACAAGCCGGAGTCATTCGGGCGTACCGTCATCGAGGCGCTGGCCCTGTGCCGGCCGGTGCTGGGCTACGCGCACGGCGGCGTGGGCGAGTTGCTGGCCGAGCTGTATCCAGCCGGCCGGGTGCCGCCCGGTGATCGTGAACGCCTGGTGGAGCGCGCAGCAGAATTGCTGCGGGTGGCGCCGTCGATCTCCCCCTTGCAAAGCTATCGCCTGGCCGACATGCAGAAAGCGACCCTGTCGCTTTACGACGAGATCACCCGTCACTGAACGACGGTTCCACGAATCGGGCGGCGTCGCTCGCCTACAATGCGGGATCGCCACAAGCCCGGTCCATGCATGAATTCCCCTGGTAACTCGATCAAGGCTGCGCTGCGCTCGCCGCTGATGCCGTACTGGCTGGTAATTGCCCTGTTGCCCTTCGGACGCAGCGCCGAACTGGGCACCTTCCTGTGTCTGCTTGGCGTCATCATGCTGTTTGCACGCAACGCGCGCGCGCTGGACGAGCATGCGGGCGCGCGCCTGCTGCTGTGGTTGCTGGGCGCCTATGTGGCGGCGGCGTTGTTTTCCGCGTTCGACGCGATCATGCCCGGCAAGAGCTGGGGCACGGTGGCGGCGTTGTTGCGATACGTGCCGCTTGGGCTTTATGCCTGCTTTGCGATCCGCCGTGAGCGCAAGCTGGATGCCATGTACATGGCAGTAGCCGCGGTGCTGGCCTTGTGGTGCGCCGATGCGTGGCTGCAGGCGTTCACCGGCTGGAGCCTGGGCGGGCATGCCGAGGCTGAACGCGTCTCCGGCATCTTCGGCGCCACCAATCTCAAACTAGGCCCCACGCTGGCGGTGCTCTCGCCCTTCGCGCTGTGGACGGCACGTCGTCGCTGGGGCGTGCCTGGCTTGCTGCTGGCCACGCTGCTGGTGCTCGGGCCGGTGTTGCTGGCCGGGTCGCGCGCGGCCTGGCTCTGCTACGCGCTGGTGATGCTCGGCTTCGCCTGGCGCGAAGCCCGCTCGCCGCTGCGCTTCGTCGGACTGTGCGCGGCGTGTGCGCTGCTGCTGGCGGCGGCCGGCATGGTGGCGTGGCAGACCTCGCCACGCTTCCAGGATCGCATGCAGCGGACCCTGCTGGCGCTGCATGGTACGGACCAGTCTGTCGATACTGCGCTGAGCGGTCGTCTCGATATCTGGCATACCAGTATCGAGATGATCAAGGCGCATCCGTTCAACGGCGTCGGCGTGCGTGATTTCCGTTATGCCTACCCGCAGTACGCCCCGGCGAATGATCACTTTGTGGTTTCCGCCGAAGCCTGTGGTGTCGGCGAGGGCGCCTGCCACGCGCATCAGCTGGTGCTGGAGATACTCACTGAAACCGGCACGCTCGGCCTGTTGCTCTGGCTCGCCGGCGTCGGGTTGGCATGGCGTGCCTGGCGCCGGGTCGGAGCCGCCGCCCGCTCCCGTGCATTTCCGGCCAGCCTGGCGCTGGCGGTGATGCTGTTTCCGCTGAATACCCATCTGGCCTTCTATTCGGCATGGTGGGGACTGCTGTTCGCCTGGTTGCTGGGCCTGTGGTGTGCGGCAATTTACGTCGAGGGCGAGCATGAGCCCGGGTGAGTCGCTGTCGGTGGTGGTGACCACGCTGAACAACGCCGACACGCTGGATGCCTGTTTGCGCTCGGTCGCCTGGGTCGATGACATCGTGGTGCTGGACTCGGGCTCAAGCGATGCCACCCTGGCCATCGCGGCGCACTATGGCGCGCGCATCCATGCGCAGCCGTTCGCCGGTTACAGCGCGCAGAAACAGGCCGCGATCGACCTGGCGCAGCATCGCTGGGTGCTGTTGCTCGACTCGGACGAGTCGCTGCCTCCGACCAGTGCTGGCGTGCTGCAGCAGGTACTGCAGGCGCCGAAACATGCGGGCTATCAGTTGTGGCGACGCGAGTGGCAGTTCTGGCGCTGGCAATCCGCGCGCACCCGCCTCAACCACTACGTGCGACTGTTCGACCGAGAGCGGGCGAGGATGAGTGGCCACGAGGTGCATGAGTCAGTGCTCGTGGATGGCTCGGTGGGCGTGCTCGACGTGGTCATCGATCACTACGGCGAGCCGGATATCGCCGGGCGCATCGACAAGGCCAACCGCTATTCCAGCATGCAGGTAGCGGACCTGGACCGGCGCAAGGTGAGCTGGCTGCGTCTGCGCATGGTCGCTTACCCGGCAGTGGCCTTTCTGCGCTACTACCTGCTGCGCGGCCACTATCGGTCGGGTTGGGCCGGCTTTGTCGCCGCGCGGATCCATGCGTCCTACGCGTTCCTCAAATACGCCAAGCTCTACGAACGGCATCAGCGCAAACAGCCGCGATCCGTACCGATTGACCACGACGGTCAGCGAATGGGGTGAGCCGGGATTTTTCCTCGCGCAGGCGCCACCCAAGGTGACTCAGTAGATCGGCGGCTCGCCCGCTGGCCGGGTCTTGAATCGTTTGTGCACCCAGAGGTACTGCTCCGGGGCTTCACGCACCATCTGCTCGATGCAGGTGTTGACACGCGCGGTGTCGGTCAACGTGTCGTTGCCGGGAAAGTCTTCCAGTGGCGCCCCCAGCCGCAGCGCATAACCTTGTTGACCCGGCAGGCGGCGATGGAAGAACGGGATCACGACGGCGCCGGACATCCGCGCCAGATGATGGGTGGCGGTGATGGTTGCGGCGCTCACGCCAAAGAACGGAACGAATACGGTGTCCTTGCTGCGCATGTCCTGGTCCGGTGCATACCAGAGGGTGCCGCCAGCGCGCAGGTATTTCACGGTGCCGCGCAGGTCGTCCTTGTCGAACATGGCGGCGGCATAGCGTAGTCGCGCGCGCAGCACCACCCATTCGAACACGCGTGAATCCATCCGCCGGTACATCCCGGCGATGCGGATGCGCTGCGAGACCAGCCGCGCGCAAAGTTCGAGATGCGAAAAATGGCCGCCGACCAGCAGCACGCCCTTGCCCTGTGCACGGGCCGTCTCAAGGTGTTCGATGCCCTCGATCCGGGTCGGAATCGAAGCCATGCGCCGATCGCTGCCCATCCAGCCCAAGGCAAATTCCACCAGCATCAGGCCGATGTCGCGCAGGTTGGCATCCACCAGTGCGCCGCGCTCTGCGGTGTCGAGCTCGGGGAAGCACAGGGCGATATTCGCTTGCGCGACATGCCTGCGCGCCGAGGGAACCCGCAACACCAGTCCGCCCAGTCGGCGGCCAAGCCACAGCAACGCGCCCTGCGGCAGGCGGGCGATCAGCCAGATCACGGCGACACCCAGCCACGCCGGCCAATGGCGTGGTGAGAGCAGCGAGCGGTTGAAAGGAGGGCGGGGTGTGCCGGGCATCGTCACTATTGTAACGGGCCAGCCCCAATCGAGCTCGCGCCACGGGCTTCGCTATACTCGCGCGTTATCTGCGGGATCGACTGTTGCGCTATCTGTATACCCTTGCGATGTATCTGGTGACGCCGCTGCTGGTGCTGCGGCTGCTTGTGCGCAGCGTGCGCTCGGATACTTACCGTCGACGCTGGCCCGAGCGGTTCGGCTTTTTCAAGGCACCCGGTTTCATGGGCAGCCTGTGGGTCCACGCGGTGTCGGTGGGTGAGGTGAATGCAGCGGAGCCACTGATCAAGGCGCTGCGCCGGGATTACCCCCATGCGCCGCTGGTCGTCACTACCGTCACGCCAACCGGCAAGGCGCGCGTGCAGCAGTTGTTCGGCGACAGCGTGTTCCACGTCTACCTGCCTTATGACCTGCCGTTTTCAGTCAGCCGCTTCCTGAAGAAAATCCGGCCGCGACTGGCGCTGATCGTGGAAACGGAAATCTGGCCGAACCTCTATTTTGCCTGCCGCCGGCGCGGCATTCCGCTGATGATTGTCAACGCAAGGTTGTCCGAGCGTTCGATGCGCGGCTACAAGCCGATGCGCAGCTTGTTGCAGCCGGCCCTGCGCTGCGTCGATCTGATTGCGGCGCAATCGCGCGCCGACGCGGCACGTTACCGTCTGCTTGGTGCCGATCCACAGAAGATCATGGTTGCCGGAAACATGAAGTTCGACATGCCGATACCGAGGGGTGCGGTCGACGCCGGGGCGGCGATGCGCGCGCACTGGGGGCCGCGTCGTCCGGTTTGGATGGCGGCCAGTACCCATGAAGGTGAAGAGCTCGCCGTCTTCGAGGCGCATCTGGCCGTACTCAAGCGTCTGCCGGATGCCTTGCTGGTGATTGCTCCGCGGCATCCGGAACGTTTTCGGCTGGTGGAGAACACGGTACGCAGCCTGGGTTTCAGCGTGGCCACGCACAGCGCCGATGGCGTGCCTTCGGCGTCTCACCAGGTGTTCGTGATTGATGCGATGGGCCAGATGATGCCGTTTTTCGCGGCATCCGATGTGGCCTTTGTCGCCGGTAGCCTGGTGCCGATCGGCGGCCACAACGTGCTGGAGCCGGCCGCCTTGTCTGTTCCTGTCCTGGTGGGGCCGCACACGTTCAATTTCGAGGAGATCACACGCATCCTGATCGATCAGGGTGGCGCCGAGCGCGTGGGTGATGTCGATCATCTCGGCAAGGAGATATTGCGGCTGTTGCTCGACCCTGCCAAACGCGAACAGATGGGCGTGGCGGCGCAGCGGGTATTCGATCGCGAACGCGGCGCGGTGCAGCGGATCATGCAAATGATCGACTCGCTGCTGCAGGAATAGAGAGGCGGCGCCGGAATCGGCGGCCATCGACCAGACGGCCGATGGCGCGGTGACTGCCGGGAACTTATTGCAGTAGCGCGTTGATCTGCTGGATATCCTTGAAGTCGGCTGCACCGGCGGCCTGTTGCAGCAGCAGCTTGTTCAGGATGAACTGATGGCGTGCTTGCGAATAGGTGCTTTCCGACTGGGTCAGGGTCTGGATCGCCAGCAGCACATCGGTGAAGGTCTGTGTGCCGACCTCGAACCCGGCCCGGGTCGCTTCCAGCGCCTTCTGCCCGGACTCCACGGAGGCCTTGCCCGATTCGACCTGTGATATGCCGGCGATCACCGAGCGGTAGTAATTCAGGGTGTCCTGTACCACCTGGCGACGTTGCAACTCCATCGCATCGGTGGCGGCGTCGCGCTGGTAGATCGACTGCCGTACCCGTGACTGGGTGGCGCCGCCGGAGAAGATCGGCACGCTCAGGGTCAGGCCAATCGTGGTGGATGGGCGGCTGCTGGTGCTGAGGCCGCTGTTCTGGTACCAGCTGGCGTTCTTGCCGTAGCTGACATTGGCCGAGATCGTGGGCAGATGGCCGGAACGCGCTGCGGTGATGTTGTGCTCGGCCGCTTCCACGTTGTCCTTCTGAGCCAGCAGGGTCGGGTTGTCCTGCACCGCCTGCTTGACCCATGTCTGCGGGTCGGCCGGCGCAGGCGGATCCATGGGCAGATCGTCACGAAGCTTTTTCAGGTCGCCAACCGGCGTGCCGGTGATCACGCGCAAGGCTTCCTTGTCGTTGTCGAGCGTGTTCTGCGCGGCAATGCTCTGGGTCTTGGCGTTCTCGTAATAGGCCTTGGCCTGGTACACGTTGGTGATTGCGGAGAGACCGACCTTGTACTGCTGGTCCGCCTGGTCGTATTGGCGCTTGTAAGCGTCCTCGTTGGCCTTGGCAAACGTCAGTTGATCCTCGTCGTTGAGGACCGTGAAGTAGGCTGCCGTCACCCGCACGTAAAGGTTCTGCAGCGCCGCCTCGTAGGTGGCATCCTGGGCGTTTGCAGTCGAATGCGCTGCCTTGAGATTGGCGTACTTGCTGAAGTCAAAGATCGTCTGGCTCAGGGTGCCGTCGATGCTGCGCGTGCGGGTGTGGCCGAACTGGCTGGTACTGATGAACTGGCCCGGATTGTTCGGATCCTGGATCGTGCCACTGTTGCCGCCGTTGGTCTGACTCAGCGTCAATCCTGCCGATATTTGCGGCAGCAGCAGGGCTCGCGCCTGCGGCACACCTTCACCTGTAGCCAAGCGGGTGGCGTCTGCCTGCGAGAGCACCGGATCATTGGCGCGTGCATCGCGATAGGCATCGAGCAGATCCTCGCCGTGGCTGGGCAGCGAGACGGCGGCCAGGGTCAGTGCAAGGGTAAGCAGCTTCAAACGCATGAGTTGCCTCGTGGGAATCGGTCGGAATCAGAATTAAAAAACGAAACGCTGCGGCGGCTCGGCGTGGGTCAGATAAGGCAGATCGGTTTCGAACAGGGTCTCCTCGCGATAACGGCCAGCGCCCTCATGCGTAAGCAAGGTGGCGTGCTGCACCGGCGACTGCCCCTGTACCACCAAGGCGCGCGCACCGGGCTTGAGCCAGGTCAGCCAGCGCGCCGGAATTTCGGCGACGGCGCCGGTGACCACCAACGCATCGAACAACTCTTCCGGTTGCCATTGGAGCACTGCCTCGGCGGTGATCAGGCGGGTATGGCTGATGCCGGCAGCCTGCAGGCGGCGTTCGGCCGCGGCCGTGAAATCAGCGTGGATATCGACGCTGGTGACCTGCGCCGACAAGGTGGCCAGGCAGGCCGTGAGGAAGCCGGAACCGGTACCGATTTCCAGCACGTGATCGGTAGGTTGCAACTCCAGCGCCTGCAACACACGGCCTTCCACCACCGGCTTCATCATCACTTCGCCGTGACCCAGCGGCAGGCACATGTCGGCGAATGCCAGCTGGCGATGCTCCACGGCAACGAAATCCTCGCGGTGCACGCGGGCAATCACATCCAGCACGCGCGCATCCAGCACTTCCCAGGGGCGCACCTGATTTTCGACCATGTTCAGCCGTGCCTGCTCGATATTCATCGCCATTTGCTCGTGTCCCGTGCGGATCTAAAAGGTCAAAAAGGATAAGGTCTGGAGTGCTTTCCTACAATGACAGGTTCCGGCAGACACTAGCCTGCCGGTTGCGGGACGGCTCACGAAGTGCCGGAAGTCATCGCAAGTGCCTGACGGGCGTCACCCCGCCCAGTTTGGCCTGTGCTGAACCGATGACCTGCCGAGTCTGGCGGCCGCCTTGGAAAATAATTGTACCGACGCGTATAATAAAGTTCTTATATACGTTTGTGAAGGTGGAGGCATGACCAGCAGCGCGCCAACCAGAGCCCAGGGACCCGGCCGCCCGAAAGACATGGAGAAGCGTTCCGCCATTCTCGCAGCGGCAAAGGCATTGTTCATACGCAATGCGTTTGCCGGCACCAGCATGGATGCGATTGCCGCCGATGCAGGCGTTTCCAAGCTGACCGTCTACAGCCACTTTGGCGACAAGGACAATCTTTTTCGGGAAGTCATTCGTTCGCGAATCCAGGACCTGTTGCCCGAAGAGACCTATTTTTTCGATCCCGATGCCTCAATCAGCGAAACCTTGCTGCGGGTTGCGCTGACGCATGCCAATCTCGATTGCAATGCGGAAACCGTGGGCACCTTTCGCGCCATTCTCAGTGACTGTCGCCAGGGCAACCCGCGTTACGGCAAGCTCATCTGGGAAGAGGGCCCGACGCGCACGCACGGCCTGATGGAGCGTCTGCTGAATCAGGCGGTGGAAGCCGGACAGCTGGATATCGACGACGTACCGCGTGCCAGCGTGCAGTTCCTCACCTTGATCAAGGGCAACCTGATGATGCGACAGATGTTCGGTTGCACCGAATGTCCGGTCAGCTACGCCGAGGAAATCGAGGCGACCGCACGAGCCGGCGTGGTGATGTTCCTGCGCGCCTATTTGCCGCGCTGAGCCCGGCTCTTTGCCTCTTCGGTCTCAGCCGGTTGCCGGGGACCATTCGGCAAGCGTGACGTAACATATACGTCAGGCGGAATTCCGCTGAGTCACGGGCTGCTGCCCAGCAGCCCCACCGAGGCCGAGAAAGGTTTTCCGATGAAGCTGCAGGTTCCGTTTGTCCAGCTCCCGCTCCAGTTCGACGCTGAAACGCTGGCCGCCGAAATCTCGGCTTTTGGCCCTGAAGTCTGGCGTGAACATCCGCGGAAGTTGCCTGGCAACTATGCGCTACCGCTGATCTCGGCCAACGGTGACCCTGACGATGACGCCGTGGATGGCGTGATGCGGCCGACCCGTCATCTGGGAAAGTGTCCGTACCTGATGCAGGTACTGGGCCGGATCGGAGGAGTGTGGGGGCGCACGCGGCTGATGAAGCTCATCGGTCAGGCTGAGGTCACTCCACATGCCGACATCAACTATTACTGGCGCGAGCGGATGCGCGTGCATGTGCCAATAGTTACCCGTCCCTCCGTTCGCTTCCTGTGTGGCGAGGCCGAGGTCAACATGGCGCCCGGCGAATGCTGGATCTTCGATACCTGGCGAATCCACCATGTGATCAATGCGGCCGACGATGAACGCATTCACCTGGTGGCTGACTCCGTAGGGAGTGACCTGGTTGCTGACCTGGTGAGGCACGGGCGTGCGCCCGGCCATGGCGTTTTCGCCGGTTGGCAGGCAGAGCGTGTGACGCCGATGCCCGGAAGTGTTCCGGAGCTCCGCTACGAAGCAGTCAACGTGCCCGAGGTGATGACGCCGTGGGAGCTCAGGGAACACCTCGGCTTCCTCCTTGGTGAGGTGCAGCCACATCCGCAATTGGCCACGGCCCAGCAGGCAGCAGGACGATTTCTCAATATCTGGCATGCCCTGTGGGCGCAGTACGGTAGCGATCGGGGTGGCTGGCCCGGATATCGCCAGGCACTCGACGCGTTTGAAGACCATATGGAACGGTCGGCCGTTTCGCTGCAGCTGGTCAATGGCGCGATGTTCATGAATACCCTGCGTGGAATGATCTTGCGACCGGCTCTGGCGGACCGGAAGTTGGCCGCTGG
Organism: Rhodanobacter sp.; assembly: GCA_041663105.1. Lineage (GTDB taxonomy): Bacteria > Pseudomonadota > Gammaproteobacteria > Xanthomonadales > Rhodanobacteraceae > Rhodanobacter. Next base: position 31,982 of record JBAZRB010000002.1, on the reverse strand, counting down.
CGCCCTTGAGTTGCACCCGAGACCCTCCGCTTCGGCCGCGGCGTACCCCTCAACCAAGGTGCAGCAGCAGGATCCCTTGTTCGAGCGGCCGATCTTCGTCATCTCGCCACCTCGTGCGGGCTCAACCTTGTTGTTCGAGACCCTGGCGCAGGCTCCCGACCTTTTCACCATTGGCCACGAGAGCCACGCACTTATCGAGGGCCTGCACGAACTCCACCCCGCGCAAACTGATTTTGGATCGAACCGGCTTGATGCTGAAGCAGCGACAGCGTCGGTGGTGGAGGAATTGCGTCGGCGCTTTCACGCCGAGTTGCGCGATCGTGAAGGCCATCCGCCAGCGGCCGCGCGCGTTCGCCTGCTCGAAAAAACTCCAAAAAATGCGCTTCGCGTACCGTTTCTGGTGCGGGTTTTTCCGGAGGCTTGCTTTGTCTACCTGCACCGCGATCCCCGGCAGACGCTGAGTAGCATGCTCGATGCATGGCAGTCCGGGCGTTTTCGCACCTACCCCCAATTGCCCGGCTGGAACGGTCCGCCGTGGTCGCTGCTGCTGACGCCTGGCTGGCGTGAGCTGATGGGGCGGCCGCTGCATGAAATCGTCGCCGCACAGTGGGAAGTCACCACCCGCCTGCTGCTGGACGAGCTTGAGGCGCTGCCAGCGGATCGTTGCCAGGTGGTGAGTTACGACGCCTTGCTCGCCAACCCCGCGTTGGAGATTTCTCGTCTGGGCCATGCACTGGGTTTTGAATGGGATCGTCCGGTTGCCGCCGAACTGCCGCTTTCGCGTTTCACCGTATCGACGCCAGCCGCTGACAAGTGGCGCAGGCATGCGGCCCTGATCGAACCGCTGTTGCCATCGCTGCAGGTGACGATTGAACGCGCGGAGCGATTCGCGCGGCGCTGAGCGGTGAGGCCGTTGGTCGCAACACGCTGGCAGCAGTTCACGGGCCTGTGCCTGCTGGTGCGGCTGCATCTTCACCTGGCTTTTTCGCACGCGTTCCTACCCTGCGAGGACCATCAGTGGTGCCGGCGTCGACTGGCGCTGCTATCCGTCCCCCTGAAGGAGCAAGTCATGGCCAAGACCAAGCCGTTCGTCAGTGACATCGAGAACATCCGCAAGCGTGCGCGCCAGGATATCGACAAGGGCGCGATGACTGCCGGCTATACCGCCGACCGCACTACCGTGATCAAGCTGCTCAACCATGCCCTGGCCACCGAACTGGTTTGCGTGCTGCGCTACAAGTACCACTACTACAGGGCCTCGGGGATCAACTCGCAGGCGATCAAGGCGGAGTTTCTCGAGCATGCCAATGAAGAGCAAGGCCACGCAGACCTCATCGCGGAGCGGATCACCCAGCTCGACGGAAAGCCGAATCTTTCGCCCGAGGGTTTGCTCAGCCGCAGCCATTCCGACTACGTGGAAGGCGAGGATCTGGTCGACATGATCAAGGAGGATCTGGTCGCCGAACGCATTGCGATCGACAGCTATCGCGAGATGATCACCTTCATCGGCACCGACGATCCGACCACCCGCCGCATGCTGGAAGGCATCCTGGCCGTCGAGGAAGAGCACGCCGATGACATGAACAGCCTGCTCGAGCAGCTGGGAAAGAAAGGCGAACCGGCCAAGTCGTCGCCAGCCCGCAAATCCGACGCGCGCAAGCGCGCCTGAGCATCGAGGATGGGACCGGGATGGCGCCACCCCGCACCGTGGGGCCTCACCAGCCGGCGAGCGCCAACTTGCCGATCGTGCTGCCCGATTCCAGCCTGCGATGTGCCTCGCGCAGGTTCGCTGCATTGATCGGCACGAGTGTCCCGGTGCGCGTGCTGCGCAGTGCGCCCGCGTCGATCAGCGTCGCCACGCGTTCGAGGATGCGGCCCTGCTCGGCCTGGTCGGCCGTTTTGAAACGGGGCCGCGTAAACATCATTTCCCAGTGGATGCCGATGGCCTTGGCCTTGTACGGGTCGCCAATTTTCAGCGCGCCGGTCGGTTCCACGATCAGGCCGACATGGCCTTGTGGCGCCAGGATCTCACCGACTACGTCCCAGTAACGATCGGTGTCGGCCAGATTGAGCACGGCATCGACCTGCTCGAAGCCCAACGCCTGCAGTTGCGGCCGCAGTGGCTGGCGATGGTTGATCACGTGTTGCGCACCCAGCGAATGGCACCATTCGATGCTTTCGCTGCGCGAGGCCGTGGCGATCACCGTGAAGCCGGCGCGGCGCGCCAGCTGGATCGCGATCGAGCCGACCCCGCCGGCGCCGCCGATGATCAGCAGCGACCGACCTTTGCCGCCGTCTTCGCTGTCGAACGGCATGCGCTGGAAGAGCAGCTCCCACGCGGTGAGCGCGGTCAATGGCAGCGCGGCGGCGTCGACCAAGTCGATCGAGCGTGGCGCATGGCCGACCAGTCGTGCGTCGACCAGTTGATATTCGGCATTGCTGCCGGAACGGGTGACATCACCGGCGTAGTACACGCGATCGCCCGGCTGAAAACCGGCCACCGCCGCGCCGATGGCCTCGACCGTGCCGGCCGCGTCGTAGCCCAGCACCTTCGGTTGTGCTTCGATCAGCGGCTTGGGCGAACGGACCTTGGTGTCGACCGGGTTCACCGAGACCGCCTCGATGCGCACCAGCAGGTCGTTTTCGCCGGGGGCCGGTTTCGGCAGTTCGACATCGACCAGCGACTGTGGATCGTCGATCGGCAGGTAGCGGGTGAGTGCGACGGCTTTCATGCGTGAGACTCCGTGGGGGTGTTGAACGGTACCGGTGGCGGATTGCGTTCGGCGAACATGCCGTTCCAGTACGGGTAGTAAGGATACGGCGGCATCACCGCGCTGGCGTCGTCAAGCCGCGCGACCTGCGCCGGATCGAGCGCCCAGCCGACCGCGCCGAGGTTGTCGCGCAGCTGCTGTTCGTTGCGTGCGCCGATCAGCACGGTGGACACGGTCGGTCGCTGCAGCAGCCAGTTCAGGGCGATCTGCGGAATCGTCCGGCCGGTTTCCGCGGCAATCGTCTCCAGCATGTCGACCACGCGGTACAGCCGCTGCTCGAGCACCGGCGGTGCGAAGCCGGCCGTGTCGTGCAGGCGGCTGCCGGCAGGCAAGGGCTGGCCGCGGCGGATCTTGCCGGTGAGCCGGCCCCAGCCGAGCGGACTCCACACGATCGCGCCGATGCCCTGGTCGAGCCCGAGCGGCATCAGTTCCCATTCGTAGTCGCGGCCGACCAGCGAGTAATAGGTCTGGTTAGCCACGAAGCGCGAACGGCCATGCCGGTCAGCAGCGGCCTGCGACTTCATCAGCTGCCAGCCGGAGAAGTTCGATGCACCCAGATAGCGAACCTTGCCTGCGCGCACCAGCTCGTCCAGCGTGGATATCACTTGCTCTACCGGCGTCATCGCGTCGAAGTGATGCAGCTGCAGCAGGTCGATGTAATCGGTGCCAAGGCGCTTGAGCGCGCGCTCGACGCCGCCGATCAGATGATGGCGCGAGGCGCCCACATCGTTCGGGCCGTCGCCCGCACGCAGGGTGAGCTTGGTCGAGATGATCGCCTGCTCACGCCGGCCCTTCAGCGCCGCGCCGAGTATCGATTCCGAGGCGCCTTCCGAATAGACGTCCGCCGTGTCGAACAGGTTGACGCCGGCATCGAGGCAGATATCGACCAGTCGTTTCGCTTCTTCGACGTCGGTACTGCCCCAGGCACTGAATAGTGGACCCTTGCCGCCGAACGTGCCGGCGCTAAAGCCGAGTGCGGGCACCTTGAAACCGGAGTTGCCGAGATGGCGATATTCCATGGGTGTGATCCTCGCGGAAATCAGACAGCGGTTTCTGCACAGGCCACGGTGGTTATCTGCCGTGACGACCGTGCCTCCCGCCGCACACTCCACAGCGCCACGGCCAGGCCCAGTACCGGCAGCAGGGCGGCCACCCAGCTCACCGCGGCCAGACCCGGGCCGTGGACGATCACCATGCCGCCCAGCCAGGCGCCGATCGCGTTGCCGAGGTTGAACGCGGCGATGTTCAAACTCGACGCCAGCACCCGGCCACCGGTGGCCTTCTGCAGCACGCGCAGTTGCAGTGGCGCCACGGTGGCAAATGCGACGATGCCGAGCAGGCCGCTGAACGCGATCATCGCCGGTTTGCTGTGCAGAGCGAACGTCATTGCGCCGAGCACGATCGCCAACGCGGCCAGTGAACCCAGCAGGGTCGGTACCAGCGCGCGGTCGGCGAGGCGGCCGCCGAGCAGGTTGCCGATCACCATGCCACCGCCGAATACGAGCAGGATCGGGGATACCGCACCGTCGGAAAAGCCGGTCACCCGGGTCAGGATCGGCTGGATATAGGTGAACACGGCAAATACGCCGGCAAAGCCGAGCACGGTCATCAGCAGGCCAAGCAGCACCTGCGGGTGCGCGATGCCTTTCAGTTCCTCGACGAACTTCATCGGGGCGTTGTCGCCGCGGTCGGCCGGCACCAGCAGGGAGATGACCACGGTGGCGAGCACGCCGATCGCGGCGACCGCCCAGAAGGTTGCGCGCCAGCCGAAGTGCAGGCCCAGCCAGGCGCCGGCGGGCACGCCGAGCAGGGTCGCCACGGTCAGACCGGTGAACATGATCGAGATGGCCGAGGCCTTGCGGTCCTCCGCCACCAGCCCGGTAGCGACTACGGCGCCGACTCCGAAGAAGGTGCCGTGGGCCAGCGAGGTAATCACCCGCGCAATCATCAGTAGCGTGTAATTCGGCGCCAGCGCGCTGGCCAGGTTGCCGATGGTGAAGATGATCATCAAGGCGATCAGCGCGGTCTTGTGCGGCAACCGGCTGGTCGCTGCGGTGAGCAGCGGCGCGCCCACGAACACGCCCAGTGCATAGCCGGAGATCAGCAGGCCGGCCGCCGCGATGCTGACGTGCAGATCGGCGGATACTTGCAGCAACAGGCCCATGATCACGAATTCGGTGGTGCCGATGCCGAACGCCCCCGCGGTCAGCGCATACAACGCCAGTGGGGTGCGTGATCGGGTGGAGGGGGCGCGCATGGGAATCTGTCCAGTGGAAAAGAGACGCCAGCTTAGGTCGTTGCATTTCGATTGAAAACAATCATTATGGCTAATCATTATCAATCGATGGTTGATACCCATGGATCGCGTCGGCGACCTCAGCCTGTTCCTGCGCGTGCTCGACCTCGGCTCGATCAGCGCCGCGGCGCGCAGCCTCGACCTGTCGGTGGCGGTGGCCAGCCAGCGTCTGAAGCGACTGGAGCGCGATCTGGGCGTGCGCCTGCTGCACCGGACCACGCGCCAGCTGCACGCTACGCCTGAAGGCGCGACACTGGCCGAAGAGGGCCGCGCGCTGGTGGAGGATCTGGAGGCACTGACCGGTGGCCTGCGCCAGGGCGCCACCGAAGTGACCGGCACCTTGCGGGTCACCCTGCCGGCCTCATTCGGGCGCCAGTACATCTCGCCGTTGCTGCCGGAATTCCTGGCTCGATATCCGCGGGTCAGGCTCAGCGTCAACCTCAACGACCAGATGCTCGACCTGGTCGGCTCCGGCTTCGATCTCGGCATCCGGGTGGGCGCGCTGGGTGATTCTGGCCTGGTCGCGCGTCAGCTGGCGGTCAATCGGCGAGTGTTGTGCGCGTCGCCAGACTACCTGCGCCAGCATGATATGCCACGTACCCCGGCCGATCTGGCTGAACACGATTGCCTGCTGCTGGTCGGCAGCCAGGGTCGCCAGGACGTGTGGCGCCTCGGCGATGGCAAGGGTGGTGAAATCGCCCAGCGGGTGGCTGGGCGCTTCGAAAGCAACCAGGGCGAACTGCTTCGCGATGCGGTAGTGGCCGGGCTGGGCATCGCCCTGCATTCGATCTGGCACGTGCACGAGGAATTGCGTACGGGGCGCCTGCAGGTGGTGCTGCCGGACTATCCGCTGGCAGCCACCGGTATCCATGCGGTGATGCCGCAGCGTCGACTGGTACCGCCGCGTGTACACGCATTCGTCGAGTTTCTGGCTGGGCGGCTGGGTAACGACCCGCCGTGGGAGCGTTGAGCAGCGGGGCTCCGTCTGCCACCGCCGATCAGACATGGCGTTGTAAGCTGGATCGCCCTACACCCATTGCGCAGGAGCCGCCCGATGCAGACCCAGGACCCGTCGAAACCTTCCCAGCATGCCGGCCGGCGCGCCATTGCAGCCGCGTGCATGCTGGTGGTGCTGTTCGTGGCAGGTCTGATGTGGTGGTGGGATAGCGAACCTGCCCAGTTCGATCCAGTAGCCGTCACCCAGACGCAAATGCAGGAACTGAAGCGCCCGGTCAGCGTCGGCGCGACCACCACAGTGGCGCTGATCACTTCCGTGCGCACCCTGCTCGACAAGCGAGGCGGTTATCTGAGCAACGACAAGCTTCCGCCCGGGGTGCTGATGGACAACCTGCCGAACTGGGAATTCGGCTCGCTGACGGCATCGCGCGATCTGGTGCGCGCGATGCGCAACGACTTCAGCCGCTCGCAGACACAGTCCACCGAAGACAAGGATCTGGCTGAGGCCGATCCGCTGCTCAACAGCCCGAATGACCGCTGGCTGCTGCCAAGTACCGAGAGCCAGTACCGCAAGGCGATCGGGCATATGCAGGGTTATCTCGACCGACTTGGCGACAGCGATGAAAGCACGGCGCATTTCTATGCACGTGCCGACAACCTCGCCGACTACCTGCAACTTGCTTCCTCGCGGCTGGGCTCGCTCTCGCAGCGGCTTTCAGCCAGTGTCGGTCAGCTTCCCATCAACGAAACGACGCCAACGGGTGCGCTGTCGCCTGCCAGCAGCGTGGCAGCGCCGGGGGCGGGCCGCATCGTGAAAACGCCATGGAACAAGATCGACGACAATTTCTACGAGGCACGCGGCTACACCTGGGCGCTGCTGGAACAGCTCAGGGCGATGCAGCAGGATTTTGGCCCGATCCTGCGCAGCAAGCATGCCGATGTCAGCCTGCAGCAGGTGATCCGCGAGCTGGAGGAGGCGCAGCGCCCGCTGCAGAGCCCGATCGTGCTCAATGGCTCACCGTTCGGGTTTTTCGCCAACCATTCGCTGGTGATGGCCAATTACGTGTCGCGTGCCAATGCGGCGATCATCGAGTTGCGCGAGTTGCTCAAGCGCGGCTGAGCTGTGCTGACATCCCCATGAAAAACGGCGCGCGGCCCATGCAGGCCGCGCGCCGTTCGTTGCTCCGATTCAGGCCTTGGCGGCTCCGTAACGAGCAATGCCGTCGATGATCTCGGACTTCGCCTCGGCGGCGCCCACCCAACCCTCAAGCTTCACCCACTTGCCCTTCTCCAGGTCCTTGTAGTGCTCGAAGAAGTGGCCGATACGCTCCAGCCAGTGCGGCGAGACGCCCTGCAGGTCGGTGATGTGGGCGTAACCGGGGAAGATCTTCGGCGCAGGCAGAACCAGCAACTTCTCGTCGCTGCCGGCCTCGTCGGTCATCTTGAGCATGCCGACCGGAATGCAGCGGATCACCGAGCCGGGGATCAGCGACAGCGGCAGGATCACCAGCGCGTCGAGCGGGTCACCGTCGCCCCCCAGGGTGCCGGGGACATAGCCGTAGTTGCAGGGGTAGCGCATCGGCGTCGACAGAATGCGGTCGACGAAGATTGCACCGCTCTCCTTCTCCACCTCGTACTTGACCGGTTCGGCATCCTTGGGGATTTCGATGACGACGTTGATTTCGTTCGGCACATCGCGGCCGGCGGAAACAAGATTCAGACCCATGGGATGTCCTTGCTGCGGATAGGAAAGTTGGCCGCCTAGGATACGCCAAACGCTGTTGCGCCGCAGCAGGCAGCAGCCCGGGGCTGGTGTGTTCGGTCTCACTTCAGCTTGATCAAGACCTGCGGTACGGCTTTTCGCGCAGCCACTTGGTGGCAATCCACTTTTCGCCGCGTTGCACGGGCAGGCCGGCGTGGAGCGAGCTCAGGTCACCCGTTTCGTAGGCAAAATACACCGCCGAACCGCGCTGCGCGGTGACGGTCAGGCCGATCTCCGGAAAGGCAGTGCCGCCGCCGAGTTCCGGTGTGTTGAGATACATCACCACGCTGGCGATACGTTGCCCGCCGATGGCGGTGATCGCGCCGAAGCCGGGGTGCTCGGGGTCGAACCAGTCAAAATGCGGCTCGTACTCCTGCCCGGGCAGATAGTGCAGGATTTGCAGGCCTTCACCGTGCGTGGCCGGCACGCCGAGCAAGCGCTCAAGCCGCTTCTCCACCTGCCCGACCAGCGGTGTTTCGTTGGGCGTGAAGAACATCCCTTCACTGGTCCGCCGCCGATCCACCTGTTGCTTGCCATCGGCGTCGATGGTAAGTGCACGCTGCAGTCGTGGGCGCGCCAGGGCAATCAGTTCATCGCATTCCGCGTCGCTGAGCAGCCCGTCCAGAACCCGCACGACGGGTGCCTGCACACTGACCGAGACCTTCACCACATGGCCGTCGACGCTGACTTCAGGTGCCTCGGGATGGATGCTGCGCAACCCCTGTGCAACGGCCTTGCTGGTGCTGGCATTCAGCGCCGCCAGCGACAGCTTCAGCACCTCGGCGACGATGCTGCGGCTCTGCCTCGGGTCATAACCGTTGTCCTTCATCAACTGAAGTACGTCGGGTACGCCATGCCCTGCGCGGGTGGTGGCAAGGATCCATTCGCGAAGTTCGGGGCTGATCGTTGTGCGTGGGGTCATGGTGCTGTGGTGTGGATTGCGGGACGAGAAAGCTTACTTCAGCTGTGCCAGGTTTGCGGCTTGCCACAACGGTCGGCATCCGGCCGGCTGCTGTGGCGGCACAGGCAGCTACTTCAACTGCTCCCACAGAAAGTCATAGGCCATGGCATGCATGTGCGCCGACTGCTGGTTGTCGGCGCCGGCACCGTGGCCACCTTCCAGGTTCTCGTAGAACCACACATCCGGATGGCCCTGCGCCTGCATCCTGGCTGCCATCTTGCGCGCCTGCACCGGGCCGACCCGGTCATCGCTGGTAGCGGTGTAGAACAGCACTGGCGGGTAGTGCGTGTCCTTTTTCACGTTCTGATAGGGCGAGAAGGTCTTGATGAAGTTCCAGTCGGACGTGTCCGGATTGCCATATTCGGCCATCCATGAGGCCCCGGCGGACAGGTGGGTATAGCGTTTCATGTCCAGCAACGGCACTTCGCATGCAATCGCGCCGAACAACCGCGGATACGTGGAGAGCATGTTGCCCACCAGCAGTCCGCCGTTGCTGCCGCCCTCGGCACCCAGGTGCCTGGCTGAGGTGACGCCGCGCTTGACCAGATCCTCGGCGACGGCGGCAAAATCCTCGTAGGCACGCGGACGGTTGGCTTTCAGTGCCGCCTGGTGCCACGCCGGGCCGTATTCGCCACCGCCGCGGATGTTGGCAATCACATAAACACCGTCGCGGTCCAGCCAGGCGCGGCCGATGCTGCCGCTGTAGAAAGGCTGCAACGACACTTCGAAACCGCCATAGCCATACAGCAGCGTGCGGTTGGAACCATCCAGCTTGAGCGTTTTCGGTGCGATCTCGAAATAGGGCACCCGGGTGCCGTCCCGCGATGACACGAAGTGCTGGCTGACGGTGAACTTCGCGGCGTCGAAAAACGCCGGTGCCTGCTTGATCGTCACGGCGGGCTCGCTACCCAGCACGCCGCGTTCGAGCGAGGAGGGCGTGAGAAAGCTGGTGACGTCGAGCCAGTACTCGTCACTGTTGTCCGGGTCGGTATCCACCACCTGGATCGTGCTCATCGCCGGCGCGCCCGGCATGGCCAGCGGCGTCCACTCAGCGGCCGCTGCGTCTTTGGCGGGTGGCGTCAGCACATCCAGGCGGCTCTTCACGTCATCCATCAGGTTGAGGATCAGGTGGTGACGGGTCCATGCATACGATTCAAGCGAGGTGTGTGCATCGGGCTTGAAGAGCTCGACAAAATGACGCTTGCCGGCCATGAAGTCATCGAAGCGGGTGGCCAGCAGTGCGCCGGAGGGGTAGGTGGCACCGCCAATCGTCCACGGCGAACGGGTATGCACCAGCAGCCATTCGCGCTGCGTGTCGGCACTGGCGTCGGTGGGAACCTCGACGCGCACGAGTTTGTCGCCGACGCGCTGATACAGCTCACTGTGGAAAAAATCCTTCGCCACGGAGACAAAATCGCGCTCGAAACCGGGGGTGCGATCATGCGATGCGCTGACGGCGAGGTCCGACGGCTTGCCTTCGTAAACCGTCGTTGCCGCATTCAACGGCGTGCCCCGCTTCCATTCCTTGACGATGCGCGGATAGCCGGATTCGGTCATCGAACCAGGGCCGAAATCGGTGCCGACGTAGAGCGTGTTCTCGTCGATCCAGTCGACCTGACTTTTCGCCACCGGCAGCTCGAAGCCGTCCTTCACGAACGCCTTGCGGGCAATGCTGAACTCGCGTACCGCCACGGCATCGCCACCGTCCGGCGAGAGTGAGATCAGGCAGCGCTCGTACGCGGGCTTGAGACATTGCGCACCCTTGAACACCCAGCGCTTGTCCTCGGCCTTGTTGAGCGCGTCGATGTCCAGCAATACCTCCCACTTTGGCTCGGCCTTGCGGTACTCGGCCAGCGTGGTGCGTCGCCAGATGCCGCGCGGGTGCGCCTTGTCGCGCCAGAAGTTGTAAAGCTCGTCGCCCATGCGGTTGACGTAGGGAATGCGGGCGTCGGAATCGAGTACCTGCAGGATGCCGTCGCGGGTCCGAGCAAACTGGGGATCGTCCACGAATCGCTTCGTCGTGAGCACGTTTTCCTTCTTTACCCACGCCATCGAGCGGGCTCCGTGGATGTCCTCCAGCCACAGGAACGGGTCGTCGACGGGGCGTGTGGCCGACATGGCGGCGGAGGGTGCTTTGTCGTTGGCATGGGCATCAGTCATGCCTGCCAGTGTGACGCCGAGCGCCAGGATCAGCCAAGCTGATTTCACGGTGGGAACCCCTTGCAGCGGTTGGATGGAACGATGGGGCCGTGCCGAGCCTCCACGTGGCCGCGCATCGCGCTTGCGACCCGGCTGCACCAAAACGAAAAAGAGTCCCGCCGAAGCGGGACTCCCGATGCCGATGGGCTTGCGAATCTAGAGCAACGGAATCAGCAGCAAAGCCACGATGTTGATGATCTTGATCAGCGGATTCACCGCCGGACCCGCGGTGTCCTTGTACGGGTCACCCACGGTATCGCCGGTCACGGCGGCCTTGTGCGCCTCCGACCCCTTGCCGCCGTGATGGCCGTCCTCGATATATTTCTTGGCGTTGTCCCACGCGCCGCCGCCGGTGGTCATCGAGATCGCCACGAACAGCCCGGTGACGATGGTGCCGATCAGCATGCCGCCCAGGGCTTTGGGCCCCAGCAGCAGGCCAACCACGATCGGTACGGCAACCGGCAGCAGCGATGGGATGATCATCTCGCGGATCGCCGACTTGGTCAGCATGTCGACCGCGCGCGAATACTCCGGTTTGGCAGTGCCCAGCATGATCCCGGGTATTTCGCGAAACTGGCGGCGCACCTCCACCACCACGGCGCCAGCCGCGCGACCGACGGCTTCCATCGCCATGGCGCCGAACAGGTAGGGGATCAGACCGCCAATCAGCAGGCCGATGATCACCATGTGATCGGAGAGGTCGAAGGTCATCGGCTGGTAGTCGACATGCGCGGCGAGGGCCTTGGCTTTCGCCATCACGTCAAGGTTGTGCGTGTAGTCGGCGAACAGCACCAGCGCCGCCAGCGCCGCCGAGCCGATCGCGTAACCCTTGGTCACTGCCTTGGTGGTGTTGCCGACCGCGTCGAGCGGGTCGGTGACACCGCGCACTTCCGGCGGCAGGTCGGCCATTTCGGCGATGCCGCCGGCGTTGTCGGTGATCGGACCGTACGCATCCAGCGCCACGATCATGCCGGCCATCGACAGCATGGCGGTTGCCGCGATGGCGATCCCGTACAGGCCACCCAGGGCAAACGCGCTCCAGATCGCAGCACACACGGCGATCACCGGCCAGGCAGTGGACTTCATCGATACGCCGAGGCCGGCGATGATGTTGGTGCCATGGCCAGTGGTGGAGGCCGCTGCAATATGCTGCACCGGCTTGAACTGGGTGCCGGTGTAGTACTCGGTGATCCATACGATCGCGCCGGTCAGGGCTAGCCCAATCAGGGTGCAGCCCCACAGGTTCATCGCGCCGTGGCCGAAGTCAGGCATCAGGGCCAGGGTGATCGGGTAGAACGCGGCAGCGGCCAGCACGGCCGAAACGATCACGCCCTTGTACAGCGCGCCCATGATCGAGCCGCCTTCCTTCACCTTGACGAACAGGGTGCCGATGATCGAGGCGATGATCGACACCGCGCCCAGCAGCAGCGGATACAACACGGCATTGGGACCCACCTCGCTGGCCATGAGGCTGCCCAGCAGCATGGTGGCAATCACGGTCACCGCATAGGTCTCGAACAGATCGGCGGCCATGCCGGCGCAGTCGCCGACGTTGTCGCCCACGTTGTCGGCGATCACCGCCGGATTGCGCGGGTCATCCTCGGGAATACCTGCCTCGACCTTGCCCACCAGATCCGCGCCGACGTCCGCACCCTTGGTGAAGATGCCGCCGCCCAGGCGCGCGAAGATCGAGATCAGCGAGCTGCCGAAGGCAAAGCCAACCAGCGCATGCAGACCTGCTTCACCGGTGATGCCCATGTGGTTGAGCACCAGCCAGTAGCCAGCGACACCCAGCAAGGCCAGGCCAACCACCAGCATGCCGGTGATGGCGCCACCGCGGAACGCCACATCCATGGCCGGGCTGAGTCCACGCCGTGCCGCTTCGGCGGTTCGTACATTGGCGCGCACCGACACGTTCATGCCGATGTAACCGGCGGCGCCAGACAGAACGGCACCCAATAAAAAGCCCACTGCGGTGGGCCAATTGAGGAAGAATCCGATCAGCAGAAGCAGTACCACGCCAACCATGCCGATGGTGGTGTATTGCCGGTTGAGATAGGCCCGGGCACCCTCCTGGATGGCTGCCGCTATCTCCTGCATTCGCTCATTGCCTGGCGACTGCGCCAGGATCCAGCGCGAGGAAATCGCGCCATACAAAACCGCCACGACGGCACACGCCAGAACGATCCACCAGCCATACTGCTGCAGCATCGGAGCCTCCCCATGGGTTGTATGTGACCGTCCGGTTGGACGGACAGGGTCAGTATAGGCAGAGGTTGTTGCACAGGTTGTTGTGCGCCGCAATGCGCCTCGACGCTGTCATGCCGGACAAAAAAAGGGCCGTGCATCTGCGCACGGCCCGGAGTTACTCGTGTTGGCGCATCTCTAATGATGCAGCGCGATGTCCAGGATGACGCCCGTCGCGACGGCGACCAGCAAATAGTCGTTGTTGGCCCTCACCCAGTGATAACCACGCGGTGGCGGGCGCAACCGATAATGGCCATAGTCACGAACCACATAGTTGGGGCCGTAATAGCGATGTCCCCGCTCCCAGCGGGCCTGGTGATAAACCGGTCTGGCGTGGCTGTAGCCATGGCGCCGGCTGTCGTAGCGCCGGTTGTCACGCCGGCGGTTGTCGTGTCGGTCGCGGTTGTCATGGCGATCACCATGGCCCTGGCTGCGGCGGTCATGGTCGCGCGGTCCCTGGTCAGCGAGCGCCAGGCTGGTGGTGCCCAACAGGGCCAGTGCGATGAGTAGTCGGTGGATGAGCTTCATCTGGGGTCTCCTTGGTGGGCGTCATCGCCGTGACAGTTTGGCGATGACTTGTCCCAGTTCCATCGTAAAAACATGCGACTGAACCTAACCCCCGACCTGCACCCCTCGATTTCAGCTCACGCTCAGCAACAAGCCTTTCCACCGATGACCTTTTCAGCGCGAAAAAGCCGGGAGTTTCTTCTTGACGGCGGTATTTTTCAGCTTCACGTAGCGTGGCAGCCCATCGGTTCTGTAGGTGAGCGGCGCCTCCCCGCGTATCAGCGGTGACAGGTAACGACGTGCCGCCGCCGTAATGCCGAAGCCGTCGCCGGTGATGAAGTGGCGGGGCATTTTTTTCTCGCGATTGGCGATCTTCGACAGCTTGGCCGGCTCGATTTTCCATCGATATGGCATGTCGCTGCTGCGTACGATCACCGGCATCACCGCGTTCATGCCGGCCAACGCGTATTCCACGGCGGCCTTGCCCACGGCGAAGGCCTGCTCGGCATCGACCTTCGACGCAACATGACGCGCCGAACGCTGCAGGTAGTCGGGCAGCGCCCAGTGATATTTGTAGCCGAGCTTCTCCCTCACCAGCGCGGCCAGCACCGGCGCCACGCCACCGAGTTGGGCGTGCCCAAATGCGTCGCGTGTGCCCGCCTCGGCGAGAAACTGGCCGGCGGCATTGCGCACGCCCTCGGACGCCACCACGGTGCACCAGCCGACGCGTTCCACCGTGGCCTTGACCTTGGCCAGGAAGGCCGCCTCGTCGAACGCGTTCTCCGGAAACAGGATGATATGCGGCGGCGCGTCTGTCCCCTCTCCGGCCAGTCCGGCGGCAGCGGCGATCCAGCCGGCATGGCGGCCCATCACCTCGAGGATGAAAACCTTGGTCGAAGTCTCAGCCATCGAGGCGACGTCGAGGCTGGCTTCCAGCGTGGAGATGGCCGTGTACTTGGCGACCGAGCCGAAGCCGGGGCAGCAGTCGGTGACGGCCAGGTCGTTGTCGACTGTCTTGGGCACGCCGATGCAGCGAATGTCGTAGTTCATCGCCTTGCCGAGCTGGGAGATCTTCAGCGCGGTGTCGGCGGAGTCGTTGCCGCCGTTGTAGAGGAACCAGCGAATGTCATGTACGCGGAACACCTCGATCAGTCGCTCGTATTCGGCACGGTTGTCCTCCAGTGACTTGAGCTTGTAGCGGCATGAGCCGAACGCACCTCCGGGGGTGTTGCGCAAGGCCGCAATCGCCGCGGCGGACTCTTTCGAGGTGTCGATCAGGTCCTCGCGAAGGGCGCCAAGGATGCCGTTGCGAGCCGCGTATACCTTCACGCCTCGGGCGCGGGCGGCTTCTATCACGCCGGCGGCGGTCGCATTGATGACGGCGGTGACGCCACCGGACTGGGCATATAGCAGGTTGCCGGCAAGCGGGGCGGAGCGGCGGCTGGAGCTCATGTTGATCCTCGATCAGGCGGGTTCTGGGCAGGAATGTTGGCGGGTAAACCGACGGAATCACTAACACTTGTCACGCACATGCTGTAGTGGCTGTTTGACGGCATCGGGCGCAGACGCTAATTTGACGTTCAATTCTGAGAATCGAGCGGGTTGCGGCAGTGTGCGGCAGCCCACCGAACTTGTGGAGCATTATGCGACTCGTCCTACTTGGTGCGCCCGGCTCGGGCAAAGGCACGCAGGCTGCGCGGTTGAAGGCCGAACTTGGTGTGCCACACATCTCCACTGGCGACATGCTGCGAGCGGCCGTTGCTGCGGGTACGTCGATGGGGCTCAAGGCCAAGGCGGTGATGGATGCTGGCCAACTGGTGTCGGATGACATCCTGCTGGGCATGCTCGAAGAGCGGTTGACCCAGGATGACGCCAGGACCGGGTTCATCCTTGACGGCTATCCGCGCAATCTGGCCCAGGCCGATGCGCTGGACCAGCTGCTGGCGAAAATCGGTCAGCCACTCGATGCGGTCGTGAAGCTGAAGGTGCCTAGTGAAGCCATCATCGGTCGCTGCGAAATTCGCTTCAAGGCCGAAGGGCGCGCCGACGACAACCCGGACACGGTTCGCAAGCGGCTCGGGATCTACGCCGAGCAGACCGCGCCGGTGGCTGATTTTTATGCCGGTCGCGGCAAGCTGCAGGTGGTTGATGGCGTCGGTGAGCTGAACGAGGTCACCGCACGGGTCAAGCAGGCATTGCACAACGAATCGGTGGCAACGAACGGCTGAGGCAGGCCCGTCTCCGTTGTCGCGCGCTTCAAGGAATACGTTACCCATGCGTCTGCACATTCTCGGCATCTGCGGCACCTTCATGGGCGGCGTCGCCGCGTTGGCGCGCGAGTTGGGCCATCAGGTTGAAGGCTCCGATGCCAATGTCTACCCACCGATGAGCACGCAGCTGGAGGCGCTGGGCATAAGCCTGATGAGTGGCTATGCCGCCGAGCATCTGCAGCCGGCGCCCGATCGAGTGGTGGTGGGCAACGCCATGACACGCGGCAATCCCGCAGTCGAATACATGCTCGATCAAGGTTTGCGCTATGTCTCCGGTCCGCAGTGGCTGGGCGAGACGGTGCTGCTCGATCGGGACGTGCTGGCTGTGGCCGGTACCCATGGCAAGACCACCACGACCAGCCTGCTGGCCCATCTGCTTGAAAGCGCAGGCCTCGCGCCGGGTTTTCTGGTGGGCGGTATGCCGGGCAATTTCGGTGTCTCTGCGCGGCTGGGCGAAGGCCGACCGTTTGTGATTGAGGCGGACGAATACGATACGGCGTTTTTCGACAAGCGCTCCAAGTTCGTGCACTACCGGCCGCGTATCGCCATCCTCAACAACCTCGAGTACGACCACGCGGACATTTTTCCGGACGTGGCCGCGATCCAGCGCCAGTTCCACCATCTGGTGCGCATCGTGCCGGCAAATGGCCGGTTGATCGTCAACGCGATGGACGTGCGTTTGGCCGAGGTGCTGGCGATGGGTTGCTGGACTCCGGTGGAGACCTTCGGCATTGGCTGTGGCGACTGGCAGGCTGACTTGATGCAGCCTGACGGCTCGGCATTCGTCGTGCGCCATCATGGCCAGCTCATCGGTGAGGTGCACTGGTCACTGCTGGGCAACCACAGCGTGATGAACGCGCTGGCCGCTCTCGCCGCTGCCCATGCCGCGGGAGCCAGCCCGCAGGAGCTGCTGCCGGCTTTTGCCACATTCGAGAGCGTCAAGCGGCGCATGGAGTTGGTCGGCGAAGTCGACGGCGTGCGCGTCTATGACGACTTTGCGCACCATCCCACGGCGATTGCCACGACCCTGGCTGGCTTGCGGGCGAATGTGGGTGAAAGCCGTATCCTGGTAGCGCTGGAGCCGCGTTCGAACTCGATGCGTCAGGGCGCGCACGCCGATGCCTTGGCGCCTTCGCTGGCCGATGCCGATCTGGTGGTATTCCTGCATCGCCCCGAATTGCCGTGGGACGCTGCTCGTGTCACGGAAGCCCTGGGAGGCCGTGGCCGCACGGCGGCGACGGTGGAGGCGTTGATCGCTGCGTTGCGTGCCGAAGTGCGGACGGGAGATCAGGTGATTTTCATGTCCAATGGCGGCTTCGAAGCGGCGCCACGTCGTTTTTTAGATAGTCTGGTGGGCGGCTGACCGGTCCGCTGCACGGCGGCCACCCTGCGCGGCGATGGTTACACTCGATACATGATCGTCCAGAAACCACTGCTCGAGATGCCACTTTTTCCGCTCGCCTCGGTGTTGTTTCCTGGTGGCCGGCTGGCCTTGCGGATTTTCGAGCCACGCTACATCGACCTTGTACGCGAATGCACGCGCCACGGTGTCGGCTTTGGTGTTTGCCTGATCCTGCAGGGTAATGAAGCGGGCGAACCAGCGGTGCCGGCGGCCATCGGCACGATCGCGCGCATCACCGATTTCCACACTGATGACGACGGGCTGCTTGGTATCGTCGCCGAGGGAGATCAGCGTTTTCGCGTAGCGCGCAGCAGGGTGCGCGCTGACGGCCTGCTGCGAGGCGATGCGGAGGTCTGGTCCGCTGAGCCTGAGATCGAGGTGCCGGTCGAATTTGCCTTGCTGCAGAGCATCCTTGAACGGCTGATCGAAACCATGGCACCGCTCTGGCGTCTGGCGCCTCGCAGCGCCTACGACGATGCCAGTTGGCTGGGCTTTCGCCTGGCCGAACTGTTGCCGCTGGACAGTGCCGAGCAGCAACGCATGCTGGAATTGAACGATCCATTGCAGCGGCTGGCCGAGCTTCGCGATATCCTGCCGCGCTTCCAGACGTCGTGATTCAGCGTGGCGTACATTGATGCTTTCAGATGGAAGAACTGCCATGAGCAACCTTGCCGGCAAAACCCTGTTCATCACCGGTGCGTCGCGCGGCATTGGTCTGGCAATCGCCCTGCGCGCCGCTCGTGACGGTGCCAATATCGTGATCGCCGCCAAAAGCGGCGTGCCCAATCCGAAGCTGCCCGGCACGATCCATACGGCTGCCGCTGCGGTCGAGGAGGCAGGGGGCAAGGCGCTCGCCCTGCAAGTGGATATCCGCGACGAGCAGCAGGTGCGTGAGGCGGCGGCGCGGGCCGCTGAACATTTCGGCGGCATCGATATTGTGGTCAACAACGCCAGTGCCATCTGGCTGGCCGGGGTGATGGATACCCCAATGAAACGTTATGACCTGATGCACCAGGTCAACACCCGCGGAACTTTTCTGGTCACCCAGAGCTGTCTGCCGTATCTGAAGCAGTCAGGCAATCCACACGTACTGATGCTTTCGCCACCACCGAATCTTGACCCGAAGTGGTTTGCCCCGCATACCGCCTACACCATTGCCAAATACGGCATGAGTTTTTGCGTACTCGGCATGAGCGCCGAATTCGCGCCGCTGGGCATCGCCGTGAACGCCCTGTGGCCGCGCACGGTGATTGCTACCGCGGCGATCGGGATGATTGAGGGTGTGTCGCCCGAGCACTGCCGCAAACCAGATATCGTGGCCGATGCGGCCCACGCGATCCTTACCCGCCCGGCGGCCAGCTATAGCGGCCATTTCGCGATCGACGAAGACGTATTGCGCGAGACAGGAGTCAGCGATTTCGGGCACTACGCCGTGGCGCCGGGAGCCCGCCTGTTGCCGGATCTGTTTCTGGATTGAGCCCTTGCCTGGTCGGCGGGTGGCGCACCATCCAGCCCATGCGGCGCGATCCCTGACGTCGGCTGTCGTCTTTCTCTTACGTGATATTTCAGTCAAGTCTCTGTTTGAAAGGGGTTGTCGCTGACTGGAATGCTCACTTCCTTCACATGCAGACATGCGCGCGAGAGTATATTCCGTGACGTGCATCACACTTTTGTAGCAACCAAGGCGCAGGATTACGCAGGTGAAACAAACAGATCGGCTCACCTGCCCAGGTGTGCGGTTCTGGAATGCGTCGGCGACCTTGGTCGAGCAGGGGAGACAGTGCCGTGTCTAGTGAACAGTCATCCAGACGCTGCGTGGTTTGGTTTGGTCAGCCCTCTGGCGAGGAACGTGACCGCTTGACGCGAGCGGGTTGGCGTGTGCGCGTCGGAGATATCGATCTGCGCAACGGTGGTGTGGGTGTGCGTCACGACGATATCGTGGTCGCGGTGGCCGACATGCGTAACAGCAGTGCGGAACAAATCCAGGCGATGGGCCGTTTGATGGATGCTCACCCGTGGTTGCCGTGGCTTGCACTGGTGCTGAAGGAGACCGCGGCAGACACCCCGGAGGTCGAGCGTATTCTCCGGGCGAGCACCCATTTTTTCACTGCGCCAATGGATCTGGATCGTCTCACCGATACCTTGATGCAGATTGGGCCGGATTGGTCACCTGCGAATGAGAAAGAAGAGATTCCCGGCATCGTCGGCTCATCGAGTTCTGTGATGCGGGAGACCCTGGCCAGCTTGCGCAAGTTCGCTCCCGTGGAATTGCCGGTACTGATCACCGGCGAGACAGGCAGCGGCAAGGAGATTGCGGCTCGTGCACTGCATGGCCTTTCTGCGCGCCGGAGTTCTCCTTTTGTCGCCATCAATTGCGGTGCGCTGCCGCAGAACCTGGTTCAGTCCGAGCTGTTTGGGCATGAGCGCGGCGCGTTTACCGGCGCCAACAGCCGGCGTGTCGGTCATTTCGAGGCGGCTGAGGACGGCACCGTCTTTCTGGATGAGATCGGCGATCTGCCGCTGGATGCCCAGACCAGTTTGCTACGGCTGCTGCAAGAAGGAACCCTGGTACGTGTCGGCTCCACCAAATCTGTAAAGCTTGATGTGCGCATTCTCGCGGCGACTCACGTGAACCTGGAGAAAGCCGTTGCCGAAGGCAGCTTTCGCGAAGATCTTTACTATCGCCTCAACGTCCTGCGCTTGCACATGCCGGCCCTGCGTGAACGTGAGGACGATGTCGAAGTGTTGGCTCAGCACTTCCTTGACGTATTCCGTTTGAGGCATCCCTGCCGCGCGCGAGCATTCAGCAGCAATGCCCGGCGTGCTCTGCGCGCATTTGCGTGGCCCGGAAACGTGCGCGAATTGCTCAATCGCGTTCAGCGGGCTGCCGTGGTCGCAGAGTCAACTTTGATTAGTGCGGCGGACCTGGACCTCCAGACCGTTTCGCCAGGATCTCCCGCGACCCCCAGTCTCGATCTGGCCCGTGTGTCGGCCGAGCGCGATGCGGTAATCAACTGTCTGCACGAAAGCAGCTTCAATATCAGCGAGTGCGCGCGTCGACTGAATGTCTCGCGGGTGACCATGTATCGCCTGTGCAGGAAGCACAATGTGGTACTGGGGGACCTTCGTCGAAAGGCCCGACTCAGCGGCGGGCGCCAGCTCCCTCGAGGAGTAGCAGGCAAGGCGGGCAAGGAGCTGGGTTCGCCTCAGAACATGTAGGGGACCTTCAACGTCAGGGTAAAGTCGGGAGCGTCCGGGGTCAGGCCCACTCCGAGCAGGGATACCAGGGTGGTGTGCTTGTCGAGCGCGTAGGTCACGCCCATATTGAATGTGCCCGCATTTCCATCGCTGCCAATGACCTTCTGCCAAGGCTGGTTGTCAGGACGAAGGGAGGCCTTGGTGGTGATCTTGTCGCTGAACGACAAGCTGAGGCTGGTGCGTTCATTGAATGCAAATGCGACCCCGGCACCAAAGTAATAGGAGTTGCCGAGCTTCACCCTGCCTGGTGTACGCGTTTCGGGGTCGGTGTCGATGTCACTGAAACCTCGAGAAACGGTGCCGATGTAGCCAACGTTCGCGAACAGGATGGCTGGATCCAGGGTCTTGATGGCCGAGAGGCCGAGAGTTCCCTGCCACATGCCGTTACCAGTGGGTTGCTTGGCCGGGACGGCGAAGCGCAAGGTGTCGTCAGTACTCTTGTCCAGGACTTTCCAGTCGATGCCGTAAGGCGCGCGACCGGTCGGTGCGGTGACGCCGAACGTAAGCACGGTATCCGGAACAGAAGCGGTCTCGTTGAGCAGCTTGTAGTTTGCGCTGAGGCCCAGGTCACCCACGCCGGAACCGTTGGTGGTTTCTTCGGCAATGGCTGCAGCGGAACCCCCAGCGCCACCTTTCTGGTAAACCGTCTGTCGTGCGAGAAACGGCGCCTCGAGGTTCAGCGTCAAGCGCGGACTGACGCCGTAACGGGCCGCGAGCGTGTACGTAAGGGAATCCGATCGCACGTTTTCGATCGCGATGTTGCCCAGGAAGATCGCATCCAGCGCCAGGAAGCCGTTGAGCGTCAGCTGTTTTCTGTCGTAGCGGCTATACGTGAGGCTGTTTTCCAAAGTCAGCTTGCGGTCGAAGACGGCATGATCCTGGAGCAGCGCATCTTGAATGCTGCGCGTGGTCGACTCATGCCGTGCCTTCTGTTCTTGCGCGAGCGAACCTGCCTGGGTGTCTGCGTTGTTTCCGACATCCTGCCTTGTACCGTTACCGGGCGCAGTGTCAGGGTCAGGCGAAGGCTGTGCAGGAAGTGCGGCCGCAGGTGCCTTGCCCGCCAGTCGGGCCTGCAGCGCCTGCACCTGCATGTCCAGCTCACGCAAGCGGCGAACCTCCTGCCCGTAGCTTGTCTTCAGCGCCTGCAACTGGGCCATCAGCGTTTTTACGTCGGCCTGATCCTGCTCACTGGCCATATCCTGGGCATTGACGTCCAGCGTACCGAGCAACAGTGCCCCCATCACCGCTTTAGCGAGAAGTTTCCTTTGCATGATCCTTTCCCCTGTCCCTTTGATGCGCGGAGCGTTGGGCATCAGTAGTGAGTGCCGACACCGCGAGCTAGCGTGATGGCTTGGGCCACGCTTTGCGCAAGCTGGGCATTGCCTGCGACGGCCTGCTGAACGAGCTCGATTTCCATGCGGTTGCTGACCCACTGGTTATCAGCGGTGAGTTGAACGCTCTGGCCGACGCTACCGTTCCTGATCCACTGCGCCACAGCCCCTTGCCCCTCGATCGTCAGCAAGACATGGGCACTCTGGCCGTCGAAGCTGGCGACGGCGCTGGCGCCTGCGTCAGTTGCCGAGGCGAAAGGGGTGGCTGATGTAGTGGGAGTGGGTGCGCTGTCGCCATCCAGCAGGCTAAGGCGGGTAACGTTGCTGGCTACGTTGCCATCACCGGCAACCTGGACGCTCTGCACCACGCCTCCGACGTTGGCCAAGCCGGAGCCGTCAACACTGCGCGATGGGGTGGCGGATGGCGTCGCAGGCAACGGCGCATCGGCTCGCGTAATGCTCACCGTAGGCTGGAAGGTGACCGTGGGCTGCACCTTGCCGGGATCAAACTTCATGTTGACCGCAAGCGTGCTCTCCAGCACCTGGCCAGTGTTGGATTGCCAGGTGGAAATCATCTTCACACCAAACCACGCCACCGTATTGCCACTGACCGTGTAGCGGCCACGCATGTCGCCAAGCTCGGCGTCGCTGACTTCCTCCATGCTGTTGGCAGTGGGAGTGGTGGCCTCGGCGTGTGCCGGCAGACCCCAATGAGCCAGCGCCAGAGTGGTGGCGGCAAGTAGATGGTTTCTTGCGTATTTCATGACCGAGCGTCCTCAGAAGAGATCGGCATGGGTGAAGCCGAAATCGAGCAATTCGGCATCGGTGATCGGGCCTTGGCGCGCATAGAGGCTGCGCGCGCTGGGGTGCTCGGATGGCTGCAGGAGTGCGGTGTTGCGGTCGAAATCGTTGCCAATCACCACAAAAACCGTCTTCGACTGCCAGGACTTCTCAAACTCGGCATAAGGGATGCTTCGATTGCCCAGGATCGGGTCGGCCAACTCGACGTTGCCGTCGTTGACCTGCTTCAACACCACGAAGTGACGGAAGCCACGAACATCCATCAGCACCAGTGCGGGAACGCGCAGTGTCTGAAGGCGCTCCTCACCGACGCGGTAGCCGCGGCCACGCATACCCAGCGACTCCACGTAGTGCTTGATATCCAGCAGGGAAAACCCGCGCTGTCGTACCAGATCGACATCAGACACTCCCATCATGCCCTCGATCACCGTGGTTTCATCGACATCGAGGTGATAGGCATAGCGAAGGATGGTGGCCAGTGCCGCGGCACCGCAGCTGTAATCGGTATGTTGACGCACCAGGTTGCGAAAGCGTCCTTCCTGCATGCTCTCGACATGGCTGGTATACATAGCGCCATTGGGCAGTACGCCGTCGAAACGCACTTCCCCGGCATGGGTTGGCACCAGCCAGGCCATGCCAGTGAGAATGAGTGCAGTGATGGCAATTGCGTGGCGCATGATCAATCGGTCTCCATGGCTGGGAATTCCCCCCGGCCCGCAGGGGACGGGTCGGGGGGATCCACAGGTGCCCGGCCTTCAGGGATGCCGGGTTACCGCCCTCGTCGATCGCGGGTGCGATCTATCTGGCAACGTCTTGCAGCACGTTGTCCGTGCTTACTCGCCACCAGTGCCGCCACCACCAGCTACGCTGGGCTGTGCAACAGCAAGTGCGAGGCTGTTGGCCTGCTGGTTGCCGGTACCGGCCGCGACGTTGATACCGATGTTGCCCGAGGCGCCGTTGAAAGCATCGCCACTCAGGCTTGCCGTATTGGTGGTCGGCAGGTAGCTGATCTGCGAGTAGTTGACGCTGCCAGACAGGTTGATGTTGGCCAGATCGATCGAGCCGCGCTCTTCCAGAGAAACATCGCCAGATGCGGCAGAGTCAGCGGTATAGCCGAACGCCAGAGCGCCGCCATCCGCGTTGAGATCACTGCCGCCCTGGGTTTCGGTATCCAGATCGATGTGGCCGGTCTGGGAGCCATTGGGGTGCGTATTACCTGTCCAGGTATCGGGATAGACATCGCCAATCTGATCAACCGCACCACTCAGACCGAGGCTCGCGCTGCCACTGCTGGTTCCGCCGTAGGTGCCGCTGCCCGAACCCGCCAGACTGACCTGCACGCTGGTCATGTAGCTATCTTCAAACGGCTGATTGTTCGTGTAGTTGCCACCAGATGACTGATCCGACGCGACACTGGCCTGGGCGTAGTTGGTGGTGGCCACGGAAGCTGCCATCGAATTCTTCTGCTGGTTATTGTTACCGGCGGTGACGTTGACGCCGATATTGCCCGAGGCGGCGCTGAACGCGCTGCCGCCGAGTGATGCGGCATTGGTGGTGCCGAGGTTGTCGGTATAGTTGAGCGTGCCGCTTTGATCCACGAACACTTCGGCGTCGGCCATGCCGAAGGCAAAGCTGGCATCCGCGGCCGACAGAGCTGCAGCATTGTCCTGCTGGTTGTTGTCACCTGCGGCGATGTTCATGCCGACATTGCCGGCAATATTTGCGGCAACATTGTCCGCGGCGGAGGCATCGTTGGTGACCATGCCGTTGTCAACGGTGTTGTAGGTATTTGTCTGAGTGTCCCTGACGATGGCAATCGCTGCCGAATCGATGTTGATATTGCCACTGACCGTCGGGTCGCCGGTCAGGCTGACGTCGGTTTGCAGTTTCAATTTCTTGTTGAACTGGACGTTGTCCTGGGCGTAGGCAGTTGCGGTGCCGAGCAGCGCGGTGATTGCAACGGCGATCACTGATTTCTTGAAGTTACCGTTCATGGTGTTTCTCCTCACTCGTTGATCCATGGTTGTTTCACCGCGGTGGGGAGGGCGACAGATCCAGCAACAACTGGTTGCTGGTGGCGTTGCCTGAGCCCGCGGCCTGATTGAGTTGCAATACCCCTTGGTACCCCTGCATCGCGGAGGACTCGACAGTTGCGCTGCGAGTGCCATGGCTTGTCACGGAGTTGGGGTCTTGCCCCCCTGCTGACGCGGAGACAGCGGCGGAAAGAGACCCTTCCGTTGTTTCGCGTATGCCTTGTGAGGCCAGTGCGGCTGCCACAACATTCAGTTGCGCGTTCTCGCTACCGCTGGCCTGGTTGATTGATGCGATACCGCTGCCACCGCCGTAGGCGGAGCCGCCGATGCTGGCGCTGGCGGCGTACGGCTGGTCGCTATGGTTGTTCTGGCGAACCTGTCGGCTGCGAATGGATACATCTCCACCGGCCGCCAATGCACGCAGGTTGGCTTGCTGGTTGAAGTCGCCGGCGGCCATGTTCACGCCGCTCACGCCTGTGGTCCCGCGCATCGCGTTGCCATCAATCTGCGTGTTGGTGAGATAGCCGATTGCCTGGTAGGGATCATCTTGCGCGTGGGCCGTCGCCAAGGGCTGGCTGGCAAAAGCAGCTGCTGCGATGAAGGCGGCGAAAGTTCGGGGTGTGCTCATGACGATCCTCAATGCCCGCCAGTGGGTGTCATGCCGGGGAGTTGGGACAGCGCGCCCTGGATATGGTTGTCGATCCCGCCCGTGGTACGACCGATGGCTCCCGTCGGGCCCGCAATCAGATTGCTGAAGCCATTGCCCGTCATCCCTCCGGTCTGGTTCCGCGAGGTTCCCAAGCTGCCGTCCAAGGCGCTGTCGACCATGCGTTCGGCGGTGGTTGCGCGCGCGCCGCGGGGGCCTGGTGAAGAGGCATCAAGGTTGGCGTAGTCGTCATCAGAGAGTTCGTTGGCCCCCAGTGCAGCGGACAGGTTGTCCCGCGGCGACGGATTGGCAATCAGCGCCATGCCCGCGGGCGCCTGGCGAGTGGCAGGCCGCGTGGATACGTTGCGAAGCAGCACCATCTCCCCGGGCTTCGCCTGAACAGCCTTGTGGGCGTCGGCTGCCATGGCACCGGCCATGGGAAGCAGTAGCGCCATCGCCAGTCCACCTTGGCGAATCCAATGGCGCCGCATCGTAAAAAAATGCGAGAAATACATGAGTGCCTTCCTCCCGATAGCGGAGATAGAGCAAGCCCTGTGCCATGTTCACGATTGCGTTGATGCGCAACTACTTGCGAGAAAGCATGCCGCCTGATCCACGTCGCAAAGTATTGCGATGTTTACAGTCGAACAGGCCCCTGACCAGCGACTTTGCGCTCAATATCCAAGCGCCATGCGGCGTAGCGAGTAGGTGTAACGGAGTTGTTACACCTCTTGCCGGGTTTACAGTTTGTCGACCCATATCGTGCAAAGGTCGCTGGCACGCTTTAGCATGCGCGCTCGCATGGCCCGCTCGGCCTCATCATCACCGCGTCGGCGAACGGGTCGGCGTGTGGGGAATTGCTTTCATGAACGTGTACGACCCCCAGCTTCTTGATCTCGGCAGGCGCTACTGGCTTCCGGTGTACAAGCCACGAGACCTCATCCTCGATCAGGGCAAGGGAGCTCGCGTGTGGGATACGCGGGGGCGCGACTATGTGGATTTCGGTGCGGGCATTGCCGTCAACGCGTTGGGACACCAGGACCCGGACTTGCTGGAGGCGCTGACCACCCAGGCGCGCAAGCTCTGGCACAGCAGCAACGTGTTCTATACCGAGCCGCCGCTGCGGTTGGCCGAAGAGCTCGTGCAGGCATCGGGTTTTGCCGAGCGGGTGTTTCTGTGCAATTCCGGTGCCGAGGCAAACGAGGCGGCGATCAAGCTGGTGCGCAAGTGGGCGGCGAGCCAGGGTCGTCCAGCGGAACAGCGCATCATCATCACTTTTACGGGTTCGTTCCACGGCCGCACGCTGGCCACGGTCACGGCAACCGCGCAACCGAAATATCAGGAAGGCTACGAACCGCTGCCCGCCGGCTTCCGCTACCTGGAATTCAACGACGCCGATGCGCTGGAAAAGGCCTTCGCCGGGGGCGACATTGCTGCCGTCATGCTCGAACCGGTGCAGGGTGAAGGCGGCGTGCTGCCGGCCGCACCGGGGTTTTTGAAGCGCGTGCGCCAATTGTGTGATGCACACGACGCGTTGTTGGTGCTGGATGAGATCCAGTGCGGCATGGGCCGCACCGGCAGCCTGTTTGCGCATACCCACGACGAGGTACGGCCGGACATCGTGACGCTGGCCAAGGCGCTTGGATGCGGATTTCCGATCGGCGCCATGTTGGCCGGTCCAAAGGTGGCCGACGTGATGCAATACGGTTCACACGGCACCACGTTTGGAGGCAACCCGATGGCGGCGGCCGTGGCACGTGTCGCCCTGGCCAAGCTCGGCTCTCCTGCCGTGCAGATCAATGTGGCGCGACAGGCGCAGGCATTGCGAGCCGGACTGGATCAGATCAACAAAGAATTGCACCTGTTTGCGGAAGTGCGTGGGCGGGGGTTGATGATTGGTGCGGTGCTGAGCGATGCATACAAGGGCCGCGCAGCGGCGATTCTCGATCACGCCGCTGCCCATGGACTCCTGTTGTTGCAGGCTGGCCCTGACGTATTGCGCTTCGTGCCGCCGCTGACGATCGCTGATGACGAGTTGGCTGCTGGTCTTGAGCGCCTGCACATGGCCTTGAGAGACTTTGTGGCAGCATGAGCCAGATTGCAACGCGTGAAAAATCAAGGAGTATTCCCGTGAAATATCTGCACACCATGGTGCGCGTGCATGACCTAGACGCCTCGCTTCGCTTTTTCTGCGAGGGACTTGGTCTGCGTGAAGTGCGCCGCACGGACGTGCCCGAGGGCAAATTCACGCTCGTATTCCTGTCAGCGCCGGAGAGCCCGGAGGCCGAGGTCGAGCTGACCTGGAACTGGGGTTCGCAGGAGGACTACGGTTCGGCCAGAAATTTCGGCCATCTTGCCTTTCGCGTCGACGACATCTATGCCACCTGCGAGCGGTTGCAGTCGATGGGTTACACCATCCACCGCCCGCCGCGCGACGGGTACATGGCCTTCGTGCGCTCGCCTGACCTGATTTCCGTCGAGCTGCTGCAGGATGGTCGCCTGCCGCCGCGTGAGCCATGGGCGTCAATGCCCAATACGGGAGTGTGGTGAGCCACGCTGCTCGTGTGGTTTTGCTGAATCAGAACGCCCTGTCAGTCTTCCTGGCAGCCGTGCTACGCCGACGTATCACTCGGTAGCGGGCAGGCGCTGGATGCAGCGTCTGCAGTGCAGTGAGTCTGACTCATGCTCGGTCAGGCCACATGCGTGCACTGGATGGCACGTCGGTTGGGGCGCAAGGTATTCGCCGGTTCAGCGGTGCAGATGTCGGCAGGCACGGCGATGATGCTGTAGCCGATCAGGATCAGGATCGAGGTGATCAGGCGACCGAGCGGAGTGGCTGGCGCGATATCACCAAAGCCGACGGTGGCCATGGTCACCATCGCCCGGTACATGCTGGTCGGGATGCTGGTGAAACCGTGCTCAGGGCCCTCGATTACATACATGAGCGAGCCGAAGATGATCACGATGGTGATCACCGCGCGGATGAAAACGGAAATTTTCCGGCTGCTGCGTATCAGCGATCCGATCAGCAGGCCCGCTTCACTGGAATATTCCACCAGCTTGAGCACCCGGAAAACGTGCAACAGGCGAAGCACCCGGATCACGATCAGGTAGTTGCTGCCGACCAGCAACAACGACAGACAGGTGGGCGGGATGGCCAGCAGGTCAATCACGCCGAAAAAACTGGTCGCATAGCGCAACGGCCGGCGCACCACCCATAGGCGCAACAGGTATTCCACCGTGAACAGAGCGGTGAACACCCATTCGGCGACGAACAGCACTTCATGCCAGCGCAGCTTGATGGCGTTCACGCTGTCGACCATCACCACGACGACGCTCGCCAGAATGGTCAGAATCAGTAGCAGGTCGAAATTGTGCTCGGCCGGGGCTTCGTGATGAAAAATAAGCCGATACCAGAGGTTGCGCCAGGCGTGTTCACGCGCCGGCTGGAATTCCCGCTCGAACAAGCTGGTTGCCGGCTGCTCTGGCGGTTCGACCTGCAGAGATTCGCTCATCTGGCCAATATCCCGAACGACTCGCGCGCCGCCGCAAGGGTTTCGGCAATCACCGCATCGTCATGCGCACTGGACATGAAGCCGGCCTCGAAGGCCGACGGCGCCAGATATACCCCGCGATCGAGCATGGCGTGGAAGAAGCGGTTGAACGCGGCGCTGTCGCATGCAACCGCCTTGGCATAGCTATCCACCCTGTCAGCCCCGAAAAACAGTCCGAACATGCCACCGACCCGGTTGGTGCTGAAGGCCACACCCGCACCATCGGCGGCAGATTGCAGACCATCGGTCAGCAGACGCGTGCGCGCGGCGAGTTGTTCATGGAAGCCGGGCGCCTGGATCACCTCCAGCATCGCCAGGCCCGCCGCCATGGCAACCGGATTGCCACTCAAGGTGCCGGCCTGGTAGATCGGACCGGCTGGCGCGACTTGCTCCATCAGATCCCGCCGGCCACCGTAGGCGCCGACAGGCATGCCGCCACCAATGATCTTGCCGAAGGTGGTCAGGTCGGGCTTGACGCCGTAATGCGCTTGCGCGCCACCCAAGGCTACCCGGAAACCGGTCATCACTTCGTCGAAGACAAGCAGCGCACCGGACTGCGTGCACAATCCCCGCAGCCCCTGCAGGTAGCCGTCCTTGGGAAGGATGCAATTCATGTTGCCGGCGACGGGTTCGATGATCAGACAGGCGATTTCATGGCCTTGCTCGGCGAACAGCGCCTTCGCGGCATCGATATCATTATAAGGCAGGGTCAGCGTGAGATCGGCATTCGCCCTGGGTACGCCGGGAGAGGTGGGTACGCCAAAGGTGAGCGCGCCCGAACCGGCCTTGACCAGGAAGCTGTCGCCGTGGCCGTGATAGCAACCTTCGAATTTCACGATTTTGCTGCGATTCGTGGCGCCTCGGGCAAGCCGGATGGCGGACATGGTCGCTTCCGTGCCGGAGTTGACCATGCGCACCATTTCCATCGAGGGAACCAGGCGGCTGATGGTCTCGGCCATGGTGATCTCGGCCGGGCAGGGCGTGCCGAATGACAGCCCGTTCTGGGCGGCACGCACAACCGCCTCGCGCACGGCGGGGTGGTTGTGCCCCACGATCATCGGTCCCCACGAGCCGACATAGTCGATGTAGCGCGTGCCCTCCACGTCCCAGAGATAGGCGCCGTCCGCACGTGCCGTGAAAAATGGCTCGCCACCCACGGATTTGAAGGCACGTACCGGGGAGTTGACGCCGCCGGGCATCAGGTGACGGGCGCGCTGGAACAGATCGTGATTGCTGGTCATGGTTGTCTCAAGGGCTAGGGAATGGGGGTGGTATCGGCAAAAAGTTCGCTTAGCCGCTGCGCGGCGTGGCGCACATCGTTGCTGCCGAACACCGAGGAGATCGAGGCAAGGTATTCCGCGCCAGCGGCAACGAGCACACCGCCATTGTCCGGCGTGATGCCACCAATCGCCACCCGCGGCACGCCGAAGCGCGCGCTTTGCAGTAGCAGATCGAGTGAGGCGCGTGGTGCCATCGGCTTGGTCGGCGATGGAAAGAACGCGCCAAAGGAGATGTAGTTGGCGCCTGCGTGCACGGCGATGCGGGCGCTTTCCAGCGAATCGCGACATGCCACGCCGATGATTGATGCGTGCCCGAGCGCGGTGCGAGCCCGTTCCATGTCCGTACCAGCGCTTCCCAGGTGCACGCCACCGGCACTCACGGCCTGCGCCAGCGCAATATCCTCGTGAATGATCATGGGTACGTCGTGCAACTGACAAAGTTCCCTGATGGCCGAGGCCTCCGCGAAGCGCCGTTCGGCGTCGGTCGTTTCATCGAGATACTGCAGTAGACGTGCTCCGCCCTCCAGCGCTGCGGCCACGACGTCCAGAATATCGGCGCGTGGCCCATCGGTGATTACATACAGACCGCCACGTGCGAGTGACTCTTGGATGTTCAACGGTCGATCTCCTGGGGGGTGGCTGGACGGCCAATAGTGTCGCCATGCTTTCGTATTGTCAGGCGAGTTGCGAGAATGTCGCATTCCATTGTGATCCGAAGAAGCCTGACCATGAACCAGAGTTCCACCGAAGCCACCGCCTTGCGCAAATGGATGTGCGTCGTCTGCGGCTATATCTATGACGAAGCCATTGGCGTACCCGATGAAGGCATTGCCCCCGGCACCC
The DNA here is from genome assembly GCA_041663105.1 of Rhodanobacter sp. Lineage (GTDB taxonomy): Bacteria > Pseudomonadota > Gammaproteobacteria > Xanthomonadales > Rhodanobacteraceae > Rhodanobacter. Next base: position 864 of record JBAZRB010000002.1, on the reverse strand, counting down.
GCTGGGAGGACGTGCCAGCGACGTGGACGTGCCCGGATTGCGGCACCACCAAGGACGACTTCGAGATGATCGAGATCGACTGAACGCCGAATCCCGCCCGCAAACGGCCCGATTCTGCCGGCGTATCGCCCGGGCCGTCTGCTTTGATGTTCCTGCGCACGAATTCGTGGCGCGTCATTGAAGGAGCATCCCATGCAGCAGTTCATCCCCTTTGAAGACGACTGGGACGCATTGGAAAAATTGCGTCCAGAAGATTTCATTCCCTACCGTTTCGGCCTGTTGCCCCAGCCAGCAGCAGGTAGCTCTGGTTCGAGTGCTCCGGCAGGGTTCCCTGGTGCCTGCGCCTACGCAGTCAACGTGTCGTCGAGCAGTCACAGACTTCACACGGACTGCTAGCAGCCCTCGGCTAAGCTGCCTCGGCGGTGGGGAATGTCTATCTTCCCGGAGCCACAACAACGTTAAAGGTAGCGTGTGGGTGGCGTCGTCATGAGCCCCACAGGGCGCTCATGACGTTCGCGCGCTATCGTGCTTGGGCACACATTCAGGCCAGCTCGTCAGTTGTGAATTCTCTATCTCACAGATAGACGCATGGCTGCTGATGATGGAGGCCTGCTCCGCAGGCAGTGTCGTAAAGAAAATTTCACGAAAGGCCTTCACACGGACGCGACAGGGCGCTATGATTCTCGCCCCTTCGACGAGACGCCCTTCGACGAAGGGTTCGGCAATACCCTTTGAAGAAAAAAGTTTCAACGAAGGTGTTGACGGTCGCAAAAAGAGTTGTAGAATGGGCGGCTCACCTAGGACGAAACGTCTTCAGGGGTAATCGAGAAATCGGTTACAAGTGGTTGATCTTTGACAGTGTGC
>JBAZRB010000001.1:0-422012 GCA_041663105.1 Rhodanobacter sp. | reverse complement strand
CCCACACCGCCGGCCCGAAACCGCCGACCTTGCCTCGCCTGCCCATCATGCGCTCCCGTGAAAACTGGGGCGCATCGAAGCAGTCAGACGGGAACGAGTGAAGATGTGACGGGCAGACGCTTACGTTCTTCCGGCGACAGGTGATCCACCAGGTGCGCCACCAAGATCGGATAGACGGCGAAAGTGAGGCCGCCGTGGAGAAAAATCGGCGCGATCATCGGCCCGTGCCATGGCGGCATCAGCAATTGCAGTGGTGCCAGCAGCATGGCGAACGCGCAGACCGCTGCCAGGATGAGACGTTGATCATGCCGATCAGACCAGCGGCCGATCGGCCACTGCAACGCGGCGCCGCCGAGGATGGCCACGCTCATGCAGGTTCCCACCTGGGTCAGGTCAAAACCGTGTCCGTGGGCGTATACAGGCAGCAAACCCCAGAAGGCGCCCATCGCAAGGCCGGTCAGCAGTGCACCGGCGCCGGCGGTGGGGGCCAGCGCAAACAGGTGCTTCAATTCGAGTCGAGGTACCGGTTTCAGGCCCGGTTGCGTCTGTCTGGCGGGTGGCGACCACCGGCAAGGCTGCAGCGCACACCAGCAGCGCGACGACGACAAACAGCACAAATGGCTCGCCCTGAATGCGCAGCAGCTGCTGCGCCTGCGCCAGTGAGCCCAGGTTGACCATTATGTAAATCGCGAACACGCTGCCGCGTCGACGGGCTTCGGTTTGCGCATTCAGCCAGCTCTCGATGATGGCGTACAGGCCTACCAGAGATATTCCGGCGAACAGGCGCAGCAGCAGCCAGAACCACGGGTTGTCGCTGAGCGTGTGCAGCAGTACGAGACACGCCACGGCGGCGGTACAGAACGCGAACGCGCGAATATGGCCGATCCGCTGGATCAGCGGAGGCAGGGCAAACGTGCCCACAAAATAGCCGACGTAGTAGGCCGAGGTCAGCGCGCCAAGCATGGTGGTCGAAAACCCCAGGGCGCCACCACGCAACGGAATCAGCGTGGTCAGCAGCCCCATTCCAAGAAGCAGCAGCGCCGTGCCGGCCAACAGCGAGATGATCGGGCGTAAATTGCGCAGCATGTTCGGTCCGGCTCATGTTTTGGCCAGCAGAGCTTCACAAGCCAACATTTTGAGCGTGGCCGGCAGTGCCCGAAGCCGCACAAAAAAACCCGGCCTCACGGCCGGGGGTTCGCTCATGGCTTGGTGAATCAAATCAGAAGTTGTAGGTCACCTTGCCGTACCAGTAACGACCATTCATGCCGAACGGCGACAGCGGCGAGTACTGCAGACCGCTGGCGTAGTCTTCGTGGCCCGTGTTTGGCAGCACCTTGTCCGGATACTGGTTGGTGATGTTGTCGGCACCAACCGTGAAGGTCCATGCCTTCCAGTTGTAGCTGGTCGACAGGTCAAGCAGCCACTTGGCGCTGAACGTCTGGTCCTGGCTGCCGTCCGCTGAATCGCCCCGGCGCGTCACGGTACCAAAGCGGGTCAGGTTGGCGTGTACGGTGAAGTTGTTCACGTTCCAGTTGCCGTAGATCACGTACTTGTTGCGCGGCGTGCCGATCGTGAGCAGGCCCTGGCTGGAGCGGCCAAAGTTTGGACTGCTGACTGACAGCATCACGGTCTTGTTGAAGTTGCTGCTCAAGCCGAGGTTGAGCTTGCCCATATCGTCCAGATCGAAGCGCTGGTTCAGGATCAGGTCGCCGCCGCGGGTACGGCTGGTGCCACCGTTGACGAAGAACTGCGCGCCGGTGACTTCACCGTTGGCCACCGTCGGTGTGACCGAGAGCTGATCGCTGTACAGAATCTGCTTCCAGATCTTGATCTGATACAGGTCCAGCGTAGCGCTGAAATCACGGGTCGGCTGCCATACGCCACCGATGCCGTAATTGGCGGACTTTTCCGGGGTCAGCGGCTTGGAGCCCAGCGCAATGGCGGTGGGGCTGGAAGTACGGAAGGTGCCGACCTGCGCCAGCGCTCCGTTATTGAACAGGGTGACCACTGACTCGTAGTTCTGCTGCGCCAGTGACGGTGCGCGGAAGCCGTTCGATGCCGTGCCGCGCAGGGCAAATGTATCGGTCAGCTGATAACGCAGTGACAACTTGCCTGAGCGGGTGGATCCGGCGTCGCTGTAGTTTTCATAGCGGGCTGCGGTGCCAATCGACAGCTTGTCAGTCAGGTCGGTTTCCAGATCGATGTAGGCTGCTTCGCTGTGTCGGCTGAAGTTGCCTGCGACTTGTGGGCTCAGGCCCGGGTAAACCTGCGAGCCACCGGGGGCCACGCTGCCACTGATCGGATCGATCGTGTTGGGGTTGAAATAGTACGAGTTTGCATCGCCGGCGCCGATGCTGTATTGATCCTTGCGATATTCACCGCCGAATGCGAGCGTGACCGGGTTGGGCAGGAAGCTGGGGGTGTACTCCTTGGACAGGTCGAGGTTGGCTACGGCCTGCTTGGTGCCGAAGGTGCCCGCAAGGAACCGGGTGGGGCTGGAACCGGTGCTGTAGAACTGGTTGATGTTCAGCGAGTTCTGGATGATGAACTTCATGCTGTTGTAGCCGAAGTCACCCGACGCATCCCAGTGCCAGCCACCGTTGGTCACTCCCTTGGCGCCGAATACGGCCGACGCATCCTTCACCGTGTTGACGATCTGCGGCAGGAAGCCGTTTGGGTAGATCGCGGTGGTATTGCGGTAATTGCCACCGGAGCGGTAGTAGCCGTTCGATGTGACGTCGCGCTGGCTCAGATTCAGGTAGCCATACAAGTCCACATTCGGCGACAGCGTATAGCCGAAGTTGATCAACGCCTGCTTGGTCACCACGGCCGGATCGCCGTAGCGCTCATAGGGGAAGCCCGCCGCGTTCTGGTTGCTGGGGTTGAGGTTGCTGGCGCGATCGGTGTTTGCGGCGCGATTGGTATTCATCACGTTCGAGTAATTCCACGACAGCCGCGCCCAGCCCGGTGAGTTGCCACTGCTGTCGGTGCCGCCGAGGGGGATGCCGACCGAGCCGGACACGCCATTCTGGGCGCCGTCGCCCTTGTCCATGATGCCGCCGTTGACCGAAATGCTGTTGCTGCCGGCTTTGGCGCCGTGTTTCAGGATGATGTTGACCACGCCAGCAATGGCGTCAGAGCCGTACTGCGCCGCGGCACCGTCACGCAGCACTTCGATGTGGTCGATCGCCGACATCGGAATTGAGTTCAGATCCACCGGCGCGGAGCCGCGGCCAACCGATGGCAGGTAATTGACTAGGCTGGTGGTGTGGTAGCGCTTGCCATCGACCAGCACCAACACGTCGTCGGGCGACAGGCCGCGCAGGGTGGCGGGACGCACGGCATCATTGCCGTCGTTGATCGCCGGGCGCGGGAAATCCAGCGAGGGAAGCAAAGTGCTCAGCGCACTGGCCAGGTCGCTGGCGCCGCTCGCGGCCAGATCGGCCTTGGTCAGCACGTCGATCGGCGAGAGGGATTCGGCCACGGTGCGATTGCTGGCACGTGTGCCGGTGACCACCACCTGCTGCAGCTCCTTGGGTTTGGCCTTCGTCGCTGTGGCGGTTCCCTGGGAAGAAAAGTCCCTCTGTGGCGACGGTGCGCCGTCATCGGCCCGGGCGGCGGAGGTGGCAAGGGCGAGGCTGATACCCAGCAGGGGCAGAGATAGCGGTCAGACATGTTTGTCTCCCAAGCGAATCGAGTCGGATGCGTCATGCAGTGGTTTTGGATGCTTCGCATCGCGCCGCCAGAGAGCGGCCTAGCACGATAGTGTTAAACCTATGTGAACTGACGCGCTGCGTCAAACTATGCTTGTGCCGGTGAATGCAATCGTTTTTTAGTTGCATGAGAAACATGTTAAGGCGTTGAACTAAAAGATTAAATCAGGATATTTCGATGACGATTCGTAATATGTTGCGAGGCAAGATGAGGCGTGTCTCCTGCGCTCATTGACGGTTCCCGCAAACCGGATCCTGCATCATCGCAGTGAGGCCCTTGTCGGGCCTCACTGGACCCGGAGCGTCCCGTCTTGCTCCCTCGCGCCGGTTTCATGGTGCGTTGGTCACGTCCAGGTACTGGGTTGGCGGTCGAAGACGTGCCCAGAAATTTTGGCCTGGCGCCGTGTTGATCTTGATTCCGCAAATGAAAAATCCCGGCTTTCGCCGGGATTTTTCATGGCCATCGTGCGCCGATGGAGTCACCAGCTATAACGCACCTTGCCGTAGACGTAGGCACCGTTGTAACCGAATGGGGAGAAGGTGGAATACAGCAGCGTGCCGTTGTTGGTGTTGTTGGCGATGTTCTTGTCAGGGTAGGTGTCGAGCGCATTGTCCGCACCCAGCGTAAACGTCCAGTTGTTCACGTTGTAGTTCAGCGCCAGGTCCAGGATCCATTTGGGGGTGAAGGTCTGGTCGACCACGCCGGTGGCCACGTTGTAACTGGCCAGGCTGCTGACATAGCTGGTGTAGCTGCCGTAGCGGGTCAGCGTGCCGGTCACGCCCCAGTTTCCGACGTTGTATTGCTCGCTGAGAATGAGCTTGCTGCGCGGGGTCGAGTTGGCCAGGTAGCCCTTGATGTCCTGACGCGTCAGCCGGACGAAATTGACACCCAGATTGGCCAGCACGGCAGGATTGGCTTTTACGTCGGTGACTACATTCTGGTTGTAGTTCGCGCTGAGTGTGCTGGACAGGGTGCCTGCATTACCCAGATCGGCCCGGTAGGTGGCCACGACGTCGATACCGCGAGTGCGCGTGTCCGAAGCATTGGTGAAGTAGTTGATGCTTCTGTAGTTCAGATTGCTGATGCCGTTGGCGGCCAGATAGCTCACCACCGTCGGCCCTGTCGTGGCGATCGCCCCGGAAAGGGAGATCCGGTTCTGGATATTGATCTGGTACACATCCGTGCTGAGGCTCAGTGCAGATGTCGGATTCCAGACCGCCCCCAGGGTGTAGTTTCGTGACTTCTCCGGTTTGAGCGGCTCAGCGCCGAGTAGTCGTGCGATCTGGCTGCCGACAGGTACCAGGCCGGCGTTGTAGATGCCGGCTGGAAGGCCTGCCGAATTGCCGTTGGCGAAGAACAGCGAGGACGTCTGCGAGAAGTATTCCTGACCCAGTGAAGGCGCCCGGAATCCGGTCGACACACTGCCGCGTAGCGCAAACGTGTCGGTGAAGTCGAAACGACCGGCCAGCGAGCCGGATGTGGTGTTGCCGAAATCGTTGTAGTGCTCGTGTCGAGCCGCGGCAGAGACGGCCAACTTGTCGGTGAGGTTGGTTTCCAGGTCGACGTATTCGGCAACGTCCTGACGTGATGCATCAATGGCGTTTGAGGGCTGCCAGCCGGCAAAGCCCTGCGCGCCGCCGGAGGTGCCGGAGGTGCCGACATACCAGGAGGGCAGCGAGCCGGCGTCAATGGCGTAAGTCTGCCGGAGATATTGTGCGCCGAAGGCGACGGTGACCGGGTTGGGCAACCAGCTGACCGAGAGGTCCTTGGCAATGTCGAGATCCAGCGATTGCTGCGCAGCGGTGAGGATGCCGTCATCGAATGTGGTGGGCGTGTTGCCGAAATCATGCAGATAGGCGTAGTTGAGGCTGTTTCGGGTTTGATAGGAAACCCGGTTGCGACCGAAGTTGCCGCTCAGGTCCCAGCGCCACCCGTCGATCGTGCCCCGAAGCCCGGCGACCAGCGATTGATCGGTGGAGTCGGCATGCTCAAGCGGCAGGAATCCATCGGGATACACCTGGCCGATGAGAGCGTTGTTGGGTTTGGGCGAATTGGTGCCGTAGCGGAAAAAGGCCGGCGACGTGCTCTGGCGCCGACCAAAATGTCCGAACGCGTACAACTGGACATCGGGGGTGAGGTCGTACTGCGAGTTGAGCAGAATATTGGTGTCACGGACGGCCGGGTCACCCTGGCGAAAGTTGACTCCGAGCACGGGGAAACCGGCGCGGGTATCGGGGCCGGCACGATTGGTATAGTCCTCGTTGCCGTTTTGTACGGCCAGGCGCAGCCAGCCCTTGTCTCCGCTCAGCGGGATGCCGAAGTCGGCCGAACCCTGCCACTGGCGGCCATCTCCCGCCGAATACTGGCCACCGGTGATTTGGACGTCACCGCCCTTGGCGCCTTTCTTCAGGATGATATTGATGACGCCGGCGATGGCATCGGAACCGTACTGCGCCGATGCGCCGTCGCGCAGCACCTCGATGTGATCAATCGCCGCCAGTGGAATGGTGTTGAGATCGACCGACTGCGAACCCCGGCCGATCACGCCGTTGTTGAGCAGCATCGCGCCCGGATGCCAGCGCTTGCCATCCACCAGCACCAGCACCTGATCCGGCGACAGGCCGCGCATTTGCGCGGGACGCTGCGTATCTGCCGTATCAGCCGCTGCGGGACGCGGGAAGTTCAGCGACGGGATAATCCGCGCCAGCGCCGTGGGCAGGTCACTGGTGCCGGTCTGCTGCAATACCTTGGCCGAGACCACATCAATGGGCGTCAACGAGCTGCTGACGGTACGGTTGTCGGAGCGCGTGCCGGTGACAATCACGGCGCTCAGATCCCTGGTTTTGTCTGGTGCGGCCGCCGGGACATCCTGTGCTGCGGCGGCAGTGCTCAGCGCGACGAGTATCGAGGCGGAGAGCCACGTTGGAATGAAAGGAGCATTGCGTTTGGTCATGATGGCTCTCTTGACAGATGGGCTGTTCCGTCGCAGCAAATGCAGGGTAATGTAATGTTAATTTTTAGTCAACAGACGTCTATACGTCCAAAACAAGTAGGTTCTTGTCGTGATTTTCGTGATGTGCGCGGGCGCTGGCAGGCATGGTGGCCAATGCGCGAACAAGTCTGCGTGCCCAGCCGATTTGCATGCCGGGCGCGCCGAGGCACGTTGAATTCAGCTGTGGCACCCTGATAATGGAGCGTCGCCAGCCGTCGGCTGGGGTGATATCCCGGAGTTTTCATGCCTATTTACGAATTTGAATGCGGTGGCTGTGGCCACCGTTTTGACCGACTGCAAAAATTGTCCGACGAGGATCCATTGATCTGCCCGGTTTGTGCTGCGCCGCAACTGCACCGCCGGGTGAGTGCCCCCTCATTCCGGCTCGCCGGCAGCGGCTGGTACGAGACCGATTTCAAGAAGGAGGGCGACAAGAAGCGCAATCTGGTCGAGGGTTCGAGCGGAAGCAGTGCTGGTGCAGGCGAAAGCAGTGCCGCCTCGGCCTCGCCCCCTGCTCCCGCCGCGGCGCCTGCCGCCCCGGCTGCCGTCGCGGAGGCTTCTTCCAGCAAGCCTTCCGCCGCTGAATGACGTTGATTCGCTTGTGCCGGATGAACTGATCCGGGCGCCCGCCGCAGGACGATCGCCACGGGGACGGTGATTGCGGCGGTGGCTGGCAGCCGGGTCCGGACTGGAATCGTCCGGCCCGGTGCCGTGCGATCGCAGCCAGAGGCGCTACCAGCAGTGCCGGACCGATGTGGGGCGTCGGGGCGCTCGCTGCTGGTGAACGACTGTCGGGTGTCCGTTGCATGCAGGGCTGCAGTTGGGGCGGAGCCGCGGTGTGGGTGGATCACGGTGGTTGTGGCCGGTTCGTGGTCGACTCGCGCTGGTAGTCTGCGTCGGGCAGGCCGGTCGCCGCCGCAGTCAGAGCCGCATGCGTCACGCCCACGGCTGCGGCGGTGGTAAGATTCCCGGTCTTTTCCACCCGTTTCAGTCGCCTTGCGGCCCGGAGTTTCCAGTTCATGCGTACGCACTACTGCGGCCTCATCGATGAGTCCCTGATCGACCAGACCGTCACCTTGTGCGGTTGGGTAAATACCCTTCGGTTGCAGGCCCACGTAGCCTTTGTCGATCTCCGTGACCATGAAGGGCTGGCCCAGGTGGTGATCGAGCGCGACAACGCCGCGGCTTTCGCCGTGGCCAACGAGATCGGCAACGAATATTGCCTGCGCGTCACCGGCACGCTGCGCAAGCGCCTGGCCGTGAACGACAAGCTGAAGACCGGCACCGTCGAGTTGGTCGCCGACACGGTGGAGATTCTCAACGCCGCGAAGGATCTGCCGTTCGCGCTGCACGAGAATCCCAACGAGGACATGCGGATGACTTACCGCTACCTCGATCTGCGTCGACCCGAGATGCAGGCGATGATGCGCAAGCGCATCAAGCTGGTGCGGACACTTCGTCGTTACCTCGATGAGCGCGGCTTCCAGGACGTGGAGACACCGATCCTGACCAAGGCGACACCGGAAGGCGCGCGTGATTACCTGGTGCCCAGCCGCGTGCATCCGGGCCAGTTCTACGCGCTGCCGCAGTCGCCGCAGCTGTTCAAGCAGATCCTGATGGTGGCCGGCTTCGATCGCTACTACCAGATCGCGCGCTGCTTCCGCGACGAGGATCTGCGCGCCGACCGCCAGCCTGAATTCACCCAGCTCGACCTCGAGTTTGCCTTCGTCGAGGAAAAGGATGTGCAGGATTTCGTGGAGGAGCTGATCCGCCACGTGTTCCGCGAAGTACAGGGCGTTGAGCTAGACGCCAGCTTCCCGCGCATGACCTGGGCCGAGGCGATGCGTCGATTCGGTTCGGACAAGCCGGATCTGCGCATCGCGCTGGAACTGGTCGACGTCGCCGATGTGCTCAAGCATGTCGAGTTCAAGGTGTTTGCCGAACCGGCCAATGCGGCGGACGGGCGCGTGGCGGCGTTGCGGGTACCGGGCGCCAGCACGCTGTCGCGCAAGGACATCGATGGCCTGGCCGAACACGCCGCGCGTTATGGTGCGAAGGGCCTGGCCTGGCTCAAGGTCGAGGATATCGACAAGGGTCGCGACGGCATCAATTCGCCGGTGGCGAAGTTCCTCGACGATGCGGCGCTGGCCGGCGTGCTCAAGGCAACCGGCGCGCAGACCGGCGATATCGTCTTCTTTGGCGCCGGCAACTGGAAGACCGTCACCGACTTCATGGGGGCGCTGCGGCTGAAAGTGGCCAAGGATCGCAGCCTGGTCGAAGACAGCTGGAAGCCGCTGTGGGTGACCGATTTCCCGATGTTCGAGTACGACGCGGAAGAGCAGCGTTTCGTGGCCCTGCATCACCCGTTCACGGCGCCCAAGGTGGACGATGCCGCGCAACTGCGCGCCGACCCGCACAACGCGGTGAGTCGCGGCTATGACATGGTGCTCAATGGCAACGAGATCGGTGGCGGTTCGATTCGTATCCATCGGCCGGACATGCAGAGCACGGTGTTCGAGCTGCTCGGCATCGGAGCCGAGGAGGCGGAGGTCAAGTTCGGCTTCCTGCTCAAGGCGCTGAAGTTCGGCGCGCCGCCGCACGGCGGCCTGGCCTTCGGCATCGATCGCATCGCCGCCCTGATGGCCGGTACCGAGTCGATCCGTGATGTGATCGCCTTCCCCAAGACCACCAGTGCACAGGATTTGATGACCGACGCTCCTTCGCACGTCAGCGAGGCGCAGTTGAAGGAGTTGCATGTGAAGCTGCGCGCGGCTGAAGGCCCGACGGGCTGAGCGCCGGGTTGGCGTGTTGGTCGGGAAGGGCGGGAGTGACGTGGTTTTTGCTGTCTCACGGTTTTTTCGGAATGCTCGCCAGAAGTCATGCCTGAACACGTGATCCTGCTGCACGGTTTGTGGATGCGCGGCTTTGCGCTGGCCAAGCTGCACCGTCGCCTGATGGAGGCGGGTTTTCGCGTGCATCGCTTCGATTATCTCAGTGTGGCGGCGACCCAGCAGCGGATACTCGATCGGCTGCAGGCGCGGATGCGCGAGTTGGCACCTGATGCCAGCAAGGTGCACTTGGTGGGCCACAGCCTGGGTGGCCTGATTGCCCTGCGTGCCTGTCTGGCGGCGGACGATCTGCCGCCGGGGCGCATCGTCTGTCTGGGTTCGCCGTTGAAGGGCAGTGCGGCGGCGCGCGCTTTCGCCGGCTGGGGCCGTGGTGGCGAGGTGCTGCTGGGAGGGAATCGGGAGCTGCTTGAGCAGGGTTTCGAGCGTTGGAGCGGGTCACGTCAGGTCGGCATGATCGCGGGCTCCCGCCCGCTGGGGCTGGGTTCGGTGCTGGGCCACTTTGAGGGCGAGCACGACGGTACCGTGGCCGTGGAGGAGACCCGGCTGCCAGGGCTGACCGATCACTATGTCATCGAGACCAACCACACCGGCCTGCTGTTTTCCCAGGATGTGGCGCGGAAAGTTACCCAGTTCCTGCGCGATGGCCGGTTTGGCCCCTGTCCAGAGGTCGCTGCCAGTTGAGCGCGGCGTCGATTCGCTCAAACCGGCACGGCGGCTGAAATCAGGTAAAATTGCCGGCTATTCCAACCGATCCAAGTGCAGGCAATGTCATGGGTAGAGGGCCGTCCATCGAAGGTCGCAAGAATGCCGAAGACGCCAAGCGCGCCAAGGTGTTCACCAAGCTGATTCGCGAAATCACCGTCGCCACGCGCGCCGGGATGGCGGATCCGGCCAGCAATCCGCGCCTGCGCGCGGCGATCGACAAGGCGTTGTCGGCGAACATGACCAGGGACACGATTGACCGCGCGGTAAAGCGTGGTTCGGGTGTCGATGGCGGTGCCGACATGCACGAGCTTCGCTATGAAGGCTACGGCCCGGCGGGCATTGCGCTGATCATCGAGAGCTTCACCGACAACCCGACCCGGACGGTGGCCGATGTGCGCTATACGCTGAACAAGCACGGCGGCAATCTGGGCACCAGCGGCTCGGTGGCCTTCCAGTTCAACCGCTGCGGCGAGCTGGTATTCGCTACCGGCAGTGATTCGGCGGCCGAGGAAAAAGTGTTGGAGGCAGCCTTGGAGGCTGGCGCCGACGATGTCGTCAATGAGTATGGAGAGAGCATCGTGCTGTGTGCGCCGGAGAACTTCGAGGCGGTGCAGCAGGCGCTGATCGATGCCGGCCTCAGTGCCGCACATGCGGGCATCGTGATGCGTCCGAACAACCGCGTCGAGGTGCCTGAGGAGGCGCTTGAGCCCCTGCTCGACCTGCTCGAGAAGCTCGATGCGCTGGATGATGTGAGTGAGGTGTCGCACAACGCCTTGTTGCCGGTCGAGGCTGCCGAATAAGTCGGAGGCTGCACGCCCTCCGCTTCGCTCCCGTAATGACCCGCATTCTTGGCATTGACCCTGGCAGTCAGCGCACCGGTGTCGGCATCATCGATGTCGACGAGTCGGGCAAACTTACCCATGTTTTCCACGGTGCGTTGATGGTGGCGGGCGAGGCGTCGTTCCCGCTGCGCCTGAAACGCATCTTTGACGAACTGTGTGACATCATCGCCGCGCACCAGCCAGCGGAATGCGGGATCGAACGTGTTTTCATGGCGCGCAATCCCGATTCAGCGCTGAAGCTGGGGCAGGCGAGGGGCGCCGCGATTTGCGCGGTGGTCAGTCAGGGGATCGCAGTGCACGAATACGCAGCAACCGAAGTGAAGCAGTCCGTGGTGGGTAGCGGGCGTGGCGACAAAACCCAGGTGCAGCACATGATTGGCGTGCTGCTCGGCCTCAAGGGGCCGCTGCAGGAAGATGCCGCCGACGCGCTGGCAATCGCCGTCACGCATGCCCACACCCGCGCCAGCCTTGCGCGTGTCGGTATTCCACGCACGGCCTGGAGGCGGCGTCGATGATCGGACGACTGCGTGGCATCCTGATTTCCAAGCAGCCGCCGTCGCTGCTGGTCGAAGTCGCCGGCGTGGGTTACGAGGTCGAGGCGCCGATGTCGACGATCTACGACCTGCCCGGCGTCGGCAAGGAAGTGATCCTGCTGATTCATCATGCCGTGAAGGAAGACGGCGTGAACCTGTACGGCTTCCTGCATGAGAGCGAGCGGCTGTTGTTCCGCAACTTGCTCAAGGTCAGCGGGATCGGCGCAAAGATTGCCCTGGCGGTTCTGTCGGGTGTCTCCACCGATCATTTCGCCCGATTGGTGCTGGCCGGTGACGTGGTCGCGTTGACCAAGATTCCAGGCATCGGCAAGAAGACTGCCGAACGGATCGTGGTCGAGCTGCGTGATCGTCTCGATGGCGTGTCCGGCGTTTCCGGCGCGAGCATGGGGGTGATCGCTGCGCCGCTGGATGCCTCGGGCGAGGCGACCGTGGCGTTGCAGCAGCTGGGCTACAAGCCGGTCGAAGTCAGCCGGCTGGTGCAGAAGGTTGCCGCCGAGGGCGATAGCGCCGAGGCCATCATCCGCAAGGCGCTGCGCGCTGCGTTGGGCAGCTAGGTCGTCAGGATTCCGATGAACGAACAAGTGCGAAAGCAGGCGCCATTGCCTGATAGTGATACCGCAAGCGCTCACGGCGCGCGCTCAACCCTGATTCTTGGCGCCATTGGTGTCGTGTTTGGCGACATCGGTACCAGCCCGCTGTACACCATGCACGAGACCTTCCTGCCCGAGCATGGCCTGCATCCGCGACCGAGCACCGTCTTGGGCATCCTGTCGCTGATCACCTGGTCGCTGATCATGGTGGTGGCGGTGAAATACGTCAGCCTGGTGATGCGCGCGGACAACAAGGGTGAGGGCGGCATCATGGCGTTGATGACGCTGGCCCAGCGCGCCAGCGGCAAGTCGGTGCGCATGCGCCGGGTGGTCATGCTGATGGCTCTGCTCGGTGCGGCGCTGTTTTTTGGCGACGGTGTCATTACACCGTCGATCTCGGTGTTGTCGGCGGTCGAGGGCCTCAAGGTCGCCGCGCCCGGTCTGGATCACTGGGTGGTACCAATTACTGTCGTGGTGCTGCTGGGCCTGTTCTGGCTGCAGCGCCATGGCACCGCCAAGGTCGGCGCGATTTTCGGTCCGGTGATGGTGCTGTGGTTCCTGGCGCTGGGCGTGATCGGTGCCTGGAACATCATGCAGGCGCCTGGCGTGCTGTATGCGCTCAACCCTTGGTATGCCGTGCAGTTCTTCATGACCCACGGCAAGACATCGATTCTCGCGCTGGGCTCGGTGGTGCTGTGCGTAACCGGTGCCGAGGCGCTGTATACGGACATGGGTCATTTTGGCCGGTTTCCGATTCGCGCGGCGTGGTTCTATTTCGTGATGCCGGCCCTGCTGCTGAATTATTACGGGCAGGGTGGCTTGCTGCTGGTGCACCCGGAAACGATCGCCAATCCGTTCTATCACTCGGTGCCGGACTGGGCGCTATACCCGATGATCGGCCTGGCCACCTTGTCCACGGTGATCGCCTCGCAGGCAGTGATCTCGGGTGCCTTCACGGTGACCCGTCAGGCGATCCAGTTGGGTTTCCTGCCGCGCATGGAAGTAGTGCATACCTCACGCGAGGCGATCGGCCAGATCTTCCTGCCGTGGGTCAATCGCGCGCTGATGGTGACGGTGATCGCCACCGTCGTCGGCTTTGGTTCCTCCAATGCCCTCGCTGGCGCCTACGGCATCGCCGTGACCGGCACCATGGCGATCGACACGGTGCTGGTAATGATCGTGGCGCGGCGCATGTGGCACTGGAGCCGGACGCTGGTCATCGTGCTGGGTCTGGCGCTTCTGTGCATCGATTTGAGCTATTTCGGTGCCAACACGCTGAAGATATTCCAGGGTGGCTGGTTCCCGTTGGTGCTCGGGCTGCTGATGTTTGCCGTGATGACGACCTGGCGCCGCGGCCGCGAGCTGGTCGTGCGTGAGATCACGCAAAGCGGGCTGGCACTGATGCCGTTCATCGAAAGCATGACCGAACATCCGCCGGTTCGGGTGCCAGGTACGGCGGTGTTCCTCACCGCCAACATCAATGCGGTTCCGCATGCGCTGCTGCACAACCTCAAGCACAACAAGGTGCTGCACGAACGCAACGTTCTGTTGACGGTGGCGATCCTGGAGACACCGGTGGCCGAAGCGGACGAGCGCATCCAGCTCACCCGGTTGACCCCATCATCGGAGGACTTCTACGCCCTTGAGTTGCGTTTCGGTTTCGCCGAGGACCCGAACATTCCGCGGGCGCTGGCGCAATGCTCCAGTGCAGGTCTGCTGTTTGACATGATGGATACCACCTTCTTCCTGTCGCGCGAAACCGTGGTAGCCAATGCACGACGGGCGGGAATGGCGCGCTGGCGCGACAAGCTGTTTACCTTCATGCAACGCAACGCCTTGCCGGCCACGGCGTTTTTCCAGATTCCCGGCAACCGGCTGATCGAGCTGGGTGCCCAGGTGGAAATCTAGACCCGATGCCTGCCGTGACCCAAGTCGCGGCGCGTCCGTTCATTCGGAACACCCCATGACTACCTCCACAAATTCATCCAACAAGCCAACGGGTCTGGCCGGGCTCGCCATGGGCGCCATCGGCATCGTGTTCGGCGACATCGGCACCAGCCCGCTGTACACGATGAACGAAACGCTTGGCATGCACGGCATGACGCCCACGCCAGCAGCGGTGCTCGGTGTGCTGTCGTTGATCTTCTGGTCGCTGTTGATCGTGGTGTCGCTCAAGTACGTGACGTTCGTGATGCGCGCGGACAACAAGGGCGAGGGCGGCATCATGGCGCTGATGGCCTTGGCACAGCGTTCGATGGGCAAGGGTTCGCCGCGTTCGCGCTGGGTCATCGCGGTGCTGGGTATCTTTGGTGCGGCCTTGTTCTATGGCGATGGCGTGATTACGCCGGCGATTTCGGTATTGGGAGCAGTCGAAGGTCTCAAGATCGCCGAGCCCGCCCTGGAGAAGTACGTGGTGCTGATCTCGCTGGTGATCCTGGTCGGACTGTTTTCATTCCAGCGCTACGGCACCCACATTGTCGGCAAGGCCTTCGCGCCGGTGATGACGGTCTGGTTCGTGGTGCTGGCGATACTCGGCGTCCGCCAGATCCTGTTGCATCCGCAGGTCCTGGTCGCGCTGAATCCGATCTATGCGGTGAAATTTTTCATCAGCCACGGCTATGGCTCCTTCATTGCGCTGGGCGGCGTGGTACTCGCTCTTACCGGTGCCGAGGCGCTTTACGCGGACATGGGACATTTCGGCAAGAAGCCGATCCGGCTGGCCTGGTTCTGCTTCGTGCTGCCGGCCCTGCTGCTGAATTATTTTGGTCAGGGCGCCCTGCTGCTGATGAACCCGGCGGCGATCAGCAACCCGTTTTACCGGATGGTGCCGCCGCCGTTGCTGTATCCGATGATCGCGCTGGCCGCCGCTTCGGCCGTGATCGCTTCGCAGGCGGTGATCTCCGGTGCCTTCTCGATGACCCGCGAGGCCATGTCGCTGGGATACTCGCCCCGCATGGCGGTGGTGCATACCTCGCGCGAGATGTCCGGCCAGGTGTTCGTGCCGTGGGTCAACCGCATGCTGATGGTGATGGTCTTTGGTGCGGTGCTGGGCTTCCAGAGTTCGGACAACCTCGGTGCGGCCTACGGCATTGCGGTGACCGGAACCATGACGGTTACCACCTTGCTGGCGCTGGTGGTCGCGCGCAAGCATTGGCACTGGAACTGGTTCCTGGTGGCGCCGGTGGGTATACTGTTCCTCATCGTGGATCTGGCTTTCCTCGGCGCCAACGCGCTGAAGATTGCGCATGGCGGCTGGTTTCCGCTGGTGCTCGGTGTGGTCTTGTTCATCATGATGACGACCTGGCGGCGCGGGCGTGAGCTGGTGCTGCGCGGTATCAAGCACGACGGCCTGGCGCTGCAGCCGTTCATCGAGAGCATCGCCAGGCATCCACCGTTGCGCGTTCCCGGTACGGCGGTGTTCCTCACTGCCAACCTCGGCGCCGTACCGCATGCCTTGTTGCACAACCTCAAGCACAACAAGGTGCTGCATGAGCGCAACGTGCTGTTGACGGTGGAGATGCTGGAGACCCCGACGGCCGAACCGGAGGAGCGGATCCGCATCGTGCCGCTGGGCAGCGATTTCTTCTCGCTGGCGCTGCGTTTCGGTTTTGCGGAGGATCCAAACGTTCCCGTGGCGCTGTCCCACTGTGGTCGCGAGGGCCTCGGCTTCGACCTGATGGACACGACCTTCTTCCTGTCGCGCGAGACGATCATTGCCGACAAGCGACACCACGGCATGGCGCTGTGGCGCGACAAGCTGTTCGTGATTCTCTCGCGCAACGCCATGCCGGCCACGGCCTTCTTCCAGATTCCCGGCAACCGCCTGATCGAGTTGGGAGCACAGGTCGAGATCTGACGGCATGCGTGCAGGAGCGCACCCTGTGCGCGATCGCTTTTCGCCTTGAATGCCTCACCAAAGCCAGAAGCCTTCGCGCACAGGGTGCGCTCCTACACGGGCGGTGCTTGCCTGCCATAATGCTTGCATGACCGAAGCCCGCATCATCACTGCCGCCGCCCAGCTCGACGACGCTGCGCTGGAAGCGACCATTCGCCCGAAGCGTCTCGCCGAGTACCTGGGCCAGCAGGCGGTACGCGAGCAACTGTCGATCTATATCGAGGCCGCCCGCAAGCGCGGCGGAGCGCTCGACCATGTGCTGATCTTCGGGCCGCCCGGCCTGGGCAAGACCACGCTCAGCCATGTCATCGCCAACGAACTGGGCGTCAACGTGCGCTCCACCTCCGGGCCGGTGCTGGAGCGTGCCGGTGACCTGGCGGCGCTGTTGACCAATCTCGAGGCGAACGACGTGCTCTTCGTCGACGAGATCCATCGACTCTCGCCCGTGGTGGAGGAGGTCCTTTATCCGGCCATGGAGGATTTCCAGATCGACATCATGATCGGCGAGGGCCCTGCCGCCCGCTCGATCAAGCTGGATCTGCCGCCATTCACCCTGATTGGTGCCACCACGCGCGCCGGCATGCTCACCGCGCCGCTGCGCGACCGCTTCGGCATCGTGCAGCGGCTGGAGTTTTATACGGCCGAGGAGCTGGCCGCGATCGTGCGTCGCGCGTCACGTATCCTCGGCATCGTCTGTGTGCCGGAGGGGGCGCAGGAAATTGCCCGTCGTTCGCGCGGCACGCCGCGTATCGCCAATCGTCTGCTGCGCCGGGTGCGCGACTACGCCGAAGTGCGTGCCGACGGCGAGATCACGCTGGCGGTGGCGCAGGCCGCGCTGGACATGCTGAAGATCGATCCGCAGGGTTTCGACGAGCTGGACCGGCGCTTGCTCAGCCTGATCGTCGAGAATTTCGATGGTGGTCCGGTCGGCGTGGAATCGCTGGCCGCCGCGCTCAGCGAGGATCGTGGCACGCTGGAAGACGTGGTCGAGCCCTACCTCATCCAGCAGGGGTATCTGGTTCGCACCGCTCGGGGGCGCATGGTCAGCGCCAAGGGCTGGCGCTACCTGGGGCTGGTGCCGCCGACACGCCAGGCGCAGGCGGTCGATTTGTTCAATAGCGAGCCTGACGATGCCTGATTCGAAGCCTGCCGCACCCTTCAGCTGGCCCGTGCGGGTGTACTGGGAAGACACCGATGCGGGCGGCGTGGTCTATCACGCGGGCTACCTGCGCTTCATGGAGCGGGCGCGCAGCGAATGGATGCGGGCGCTGGGTGTCGACCAGTTGGCCTTCAAGCAGGCCACCGGGCTGGCCTTCATGGTGCGCGACATGCAGATCGATTTCCTGCGCCCAGCCCTGCTGGATGATGAACTGTCGGTAACGGTCGTCGTCAAAGAACGCCGTGCAGCCAGTATCCTGTTCACCCAGACGATTACAAAGATGGACGGAAGCTGCCTGGTGCGCGCCAGCGTGCGGGTGGCTTGTGTGGATGTGGCGCAGATGCGCCCGGCGCCCATTCCGACCGACCTGATTCCCGTACCTGCACCCTAAATCAACCAGCCCCATGGGCGGAGAGCCTTCTAGCAATGAACGGTGGACTGAACATTTTCACGCTGATCGCGGACTCGAGCCTGCCGGTACAACTGGTCTTGCTGGTGCTGCTGGTCTTCTCGTTCCTGTCCTGGGTGATCATCATCCGCAAGTACAGCCAGACCAAGGCCGCCATGGAAAACGCCGAGGCGTTCGAGGAGCGCTTCTGGTCCGGTGGCGACCTGGCCCAGCTGTTTCGCGAAGTGAGCAACCGCGGCGGCGAGAACGGCGGTATCGAAAACATCTTTGAGTCCGGCTTTCGCGAATTCGCCCGTCAGCGCCAGCGCAAGACCAATGACAGTCGCAGCGTGATCGAAGGCTCCGAGCGCGCCATGCAGGTGGCCGGCACCCGCGAAATCGGTGCACTCGAGCGCAACCTGGAATTTCTCGCCAACGTCGGTTCGATCAGCCCCTACGTGGGCCTGTTCGGCACGGTGTGGGGCATCATGGGCGCGTTCCAGGGCCTGGGTGAAATGAAGGACGTGACCATCGCCGTGGTCGCGCCGCACATCTCCGAGGCACTGATCGCCACCGCGATGGGCCTGTTCGCCGCGATCCCGGCGCAGTGGGCGTACAACCGTTATGCCACCAAGGTCGAGCGCATCGCCTCACGCTATGACGTGTTCCAGGAGGAGTTCTCCTCCGTCCTGCAGCGACAGATCCAGTCCGACGACGTCGCCTGAGCGGAGCTGCAGCCATGCGTAAGCCCGGGCGCCAGAAGCGCTACAAACTCAAGTCCGAAATCAACGTCGTGCCGTACATCGACGTGATGCTGGTGTTGCTGATCATCTTCATGGTCACCACACCGATGATGAAGTCCAACGTCGATGTGAACCTGCCGCAGGCCGACGCGAAATCGTTGAAGGAAAAGAAAGATCCCGTCATCGTGCAGGTCAAATCGGACGGCTCGTTGTTGCTGCAGATGGAGGGCGGCAAGGCTGAGCCCATCGACGTGGACACGCTGAAGCTGAAGATCGGCGCTTTCGTGAAGGTCAATCCCGACATCAACGTGCTGGTTGCCGGCGATGCCGACGGGAAATATGGCGGCGTGGTTGCCGTGATGGCCGATCTGCAGCAAGCCGGCGTCACCAAAGTCGGCCTGATGGCCCAGCCAGTGCAGGGCAAGAGCACGTCCAATGGACGAAAGTAAGGCTACGCCCAAGGCGGTTGTGCTTGCCGCCATCCTGCATCTGGGTATCGTGGGGTTTCTGTTCCTCGCTATATTGCCGTGCTCGAGCTATGAGAATGTGTTCGAAGCCCTGCATCTGCCGAGCTGGCTGAACCCCATTACCTGCTCCAAGCCGCTGCAATTGCAGGGGCAGGTGATCGAGGCGACCCTGATTGGCCCCACCGGCAGCCCGCCGCCGAAGGCGGTCAAGGTCAAGCCGGTACCCAACAGCGTGCCGCCGCCACCCAGTGTGCCGCCCCCGACGCCACCTCAGCCGGACAAGCCGGTGGTCAAGCAATTGCCGCCCCCGCCGGAGCACCCGGACGTGGTCGATCAGGAGCGTGTGGTAGAGGACGCTGCGCAGAAGGCGGATGACGCCAAGAAGCTGCAGGAAGAAAAAGAGCGCCAGCGCCAGTCCGAGCTGGATGCCCAGGCGGCCAAGAAGAAAATTGAGGAAAAGAAGAAGATCGACGCCCTGTTCGCCAAGATGGACGCGGCCTCTTCGCAGACCAAACAACTGGACAGCAAGGCCAAGCAGGCCAAGCAGCAGATGGAAGATCTGAAGAATGCCAAGGACGACGGCCAGCCTGACCTGCCTGCCGCGGCCCAGCGCCAGACCGGCAACAACAGCGCCAACAGCAACCTGGCCGACGAATATATCGCGGCCATTCAGAATGCGGTCACACCGAACTGGTTAAGGCCGGATAACATACCCAATTTGCCGTGCAAGGTGAATATCGTGCAATCACCCGGTGGCGACGTTATGAGTGCCACGGTGGATTCCAGTTGCCCGTACGACGATGCCGGCCGACGTTCGGTCGAGAATGCCATTCTGCGCACCAAGACCCTGCCTTACAAGGGTTTTGAAAGCGTATTCCAACGTGAAATACCGTTCACCTTCAGGCCGCAATGATCAAGCCCATGCGCAAATTCAGCTCAAGCTTCGCCATCATCCTGCTGGCCGTGTCGGCGTTGCTCGCCGGTCCCGTCGCAGCCCAGTCACTGAGCGTCGACATCGTCGGCGGCGTCAAGACCGCCACCCCGATCGTGGTGGTGCCGTTTGCCCAGCAGGGCGGTGCGCCGTTGACCACCGACGTGGCCGACGTGATGCGCAACGATTTCAACCGCTCCGGCAAGTTCCGTTCGCTGGCCAAGAGCGACATCGTCGAGACGCCCTCGATCGGTTCGCAGATCAAGTTCCCGACCTGGCGCCTGCTCAAGCAGGACTATATCGTCGTCGGTCGCATCAGCGATGCCGGCGGCGGCATGCTCAAGGTCGACTTCGAGCTGTGGGACGTCAACAAGCAGCAGGAGTTGCTGGGCGGAACCTTCACCAACCCGGCTGGTGACCTGCGCGGCGTGGCCCATCAGATTGCCGACAAGGTGTACGAGAAGGTTACCGGCGTCAGGGGCGCATTCTGGACCCGCATCGCCTATATCACCGCTGTTGGCCTGGGCGATCACACCAGCTATTCGCTGATCGTCGCTGATTCGGACGGCTACAACCCGCAGGTGGTTGCCCGTTCGAAGGAGTCGCTGCTGTCGCCGGCGTGGTCGCCGGATGGCAAGAAACTCGCTTATGTGTCTTTCGAAAGCGGCAACTCGAACATCTACGTGCAGGACATCACCACCGGCTCGCGCCAGCTGATCTCGGCCCGCAAAGGGATCAACGGCGCTCCCGCTTGGTCGCCCGATGGCAAGAAGCTTGCGGTTTCGCTCTCGTACGTGGGCAATTCGGAAATCTTCGTCATCGATCTGGCGACCCACCAGGAAACCCGGATGACCAATAACCTGGCGATCGATACCGAGCCGGTCTGGGCGCCAGATGGCCAGAGCATCTACTTCACCTCCGATCGCTCCGGTAGGCCGCAGATCTATCAGGTCGCGGCGAGCGGCGGCACGCCTCAGCGAATCACCTTCTCGGGGCAATACAATGCCAAGGCATCGGTGAGCTATGACGGTAAGCAGATCGCCATGGTGCAGGGCAACGGGAACGTGTATCGTATTGCCATTCTGGATCAGAGCTTGGGTGGGCAGGTTCGCTTCGTCTCACCGGGCCCATTGGATGACGCGGTAAGTTTCGCGCCCAATGCAAGCATGCTCCTTTATTCAGCGTCCGAAGGCTCTCGTGGCGTGCTGTATTCGGTTTCCAATGACGGACTGGTTCGACAGCGGCTGATGCTGGCCGATGGCAATGTCCAGGAACCCGCTTGGGGACCCTATCGAGAGCATTGATTTTTAGGGCCGCCATGCACCAGCACGTGTGGTGGCCTGATGCCCATGGATTGGGCCCGAGCAGCGCCACGGCGCGTTTCGGTTTCCGGCGGTGGTGCTCTGTGGTACCCACGCCAGTCAGGTCGGTCGCGCAGGATAACGCACGGCCGATCTTTCAGATGTCAGAATAACAGCCGGTCGACCGGCGTCAGTTGTCCCGTTACCCCCGTGATCATCAGTTTGTCGGAACTCAACTCGTAAGGAACGTCACCATGAATAAGACTGTTCGTATTGCCCTGGTTGCCCTGCTCTGCGTAGGCGCTGCCGCTTGCACCAAGAAAGCCGAAGTGAAGGCACCGGCTCCGGCCCCGGAACAGGCGGTTGCTCCGCAGGCTCCGGTTTCCGACGGCAAGTACACCCCCGCCGACCTGCAGACCGACGCTTGCCTGCGTCAGCGCGTCGTGTACTTTGATTTCGACAAGTCCGAAATCAAGCCGGAGTTCCAGCAGATCATGGCGTGCCACGCCAAGTACCTGCAGGATCGCCCGACCGCCCAGATGCGTCTGGAAGGCAACACCGACGAGCGCGGCACCCGCGAGTACAACCTGGGCCTCGGCGAGCGTCGTGGCAATGCTGTCTCCAGCGCGCTGCAGGCCAATGGTGGTTCGGCCAGCCAGCTGACCGTGATCAGCTACGGCAAAGAGAAGCCGGTGTGCCGCGAGCACAACGAGGATTGCTGGAGCAAGAATCGTCGCGTCGAGATCGTCTACACGGCTGAGTAATGATGAAGCGACTGGCTAACAGCTTTGCAGCCAGGTTCAGCATGGCGGGCGCGATCGCGTCCGCCATGCTGTTCGCGTATCCGGTGCTGGCGCAAGACTCGCGACTCAGCCTCGCTGACCGCGTCGCGCGACTGGAGCAGCAGGCACAGAACAAGGACCAGGGCGGCACCAGCATGGTCAATCAGATCCTGGAACTGCAATCGCAGGTTCAGCATCTGCAAGGTCAGATCGAGGAGTTGCAGCACCATCTGCAAGAACTCGACGACAAGAACAAAGCCCAGTACGCCGATCTCGACGCTCGCATGGCGCGCCTTGAATCAGGTGCGGCGGGAGCTGGCGCGCCTGCCGGAAGCAGCCCAGCGACGCAGGCTGGTGGTCCGGCCGCAGCGACGAGCAGTGCAGCAAATGCCCCGGGAGGCAATCAGTCATCGGTCGGTGCTGCTGCCGACCCGGCGGCTGCGCAGGCGTCGTACGATGCCGCCTTCCAGGCGATTCGCGGCGGTGACTACGTCAAGGCCTCGCGCGGGTTTCGCGGCTTCATCCAGCAGTATCCGAATCATGCGCTCGCACCGAATGCATGGTATTGGCTGGGGCAGTCCTACTACGTCACCATGAATTATTCGGTGGCGCTCGAGGCGTTCAAGCACCTGCTTGAACAGTTTCCGCAAAACGACAAGGCACCGGACGCCATGCTCAAGGTCGGTTACTGCGAGCTTGAGCTCAAGCAGACGGATGCTGCCAAGGCAACGCTGAAGCAGGTGCTGGCCAAGTATCCCGGTTCAAGTGCAGCCAGCCTGGCGCAGGAGCGCCTGCAGCGCGTGCAGCTGCAGTCCGGCAACTGAGTTGTCGGTGATGAGCGTTGCTGACGCGGCGTCGGCGTCTATCAAGCCAGACGGCACCGTGGCGGAACGGCTGCGCATTACCGAGATATTCCACTCGATTCAGGGCGAAGCCGATGCGATCGGCTGGCGCACGGTGTTTGTGCGCCTTACCGGTTGCCCGCTGCGCTGCGTCTGGTGCGATACCGAGTACTCGTTCCACGGTGGCGATTGGCACACCATCGACGACATTCTTGTTGAAGTGGCCTCGCACGGCGCACGCCACGTATGCGTGACCGGTGGCGAGCCGCTGTCGCAGAAGCGCTGTCTGGTCCTGCTGCAGAGGCTGTGTGATGCCGGATATGAGGTGTCACTGGAGACTTCCGGCGCGCTTGATGTGTCCGCCGTCGACGGGCGCGTGCGCAAGGTCATGGACCTGAAGGCGCCCGATTCCGGTGAAAGCCGGCGGAATCTGTGGTCGAATCTGCAGCATCTGCTGCCACACGATCAGATCAAGATCGTGATCGCCAGCCGCGCCGACTATGAATGGGCCTGCGCCATGCTGGTCGAGCACCGGCTGGTGGAGCGATGCATGGTGCTGTTCTCGCCCGTGCATGGCGCGGTCGAGCCGCGTGAGCTTGCCGAATGGATCATTGCGGACAAGCTGCCCGTGCGATTCCAGATGCAGCTTCACAAACTGCTGTGGAACGATGCGGCAGGACACTGAAGCGGGAAGCGAATTGAGACGAGTGAGGAAAGAGTAGAGGCGCGCCGCTTTCTCTCGTTCCCCATTCATCGATCCTCACTTCTGTTTTATGCGCGCCGGCCTGTGCCGCCGGTGGCGTTTGCGGCCGGTGACCGGCCACTCAGGATGGAATTGACTTATGTCTGAAAACACCTTGCGCAAGGCCGTCGTGCTTGTCTCCGGCGGCATGGACTCGGCCGTCACCATCGCGCTGGCGCGCGAGCAGGGCTATCAGGTGCATGCGCTGAGCGTGGCCTACGGCCAGCGGCACAGCTCCGAGTTGGCCGCATCTGAACGTGTCTCCCATATGCTTGGCGCGGTCGAGCACAAGATCGTCAGCATCGACCTGCGCAGCATCGGGGGCTCGGCGCTTACGGCGGATATCGACGTGCCGCTGGATACCGAGGACAGCAGCGACATCCCGGTGACTTATGTGCCGGCGCGCAACACCATCATGTTGTCGATCGCGCTGGGCTGGGCCGAAGTGCTTGGCTCCAGCGATATCTGGTGCGGCGTCAATGCGGTCGATTACTCCGGCTACCCGGATTGCCGCCCCGCCTTTATCGAATCCTTTGAGGCGTTGGCCAATGTCGCCACCAAGGCCGGCGTGGAAGGCGCCGGTATCCGTATCCATGCCCCGCTGATGCGCATGGGCAAGGCGGATATCGCGCGCGAAGGCCGGCGACTCGGCGTGGATTTTTCGGCGACGGTAAGCTGCTATCAGGCGGACGACGAGGGTCGCGCCTGTGGTCACTGCGATGCATGCCGATTGCGTGCGCAAGGCTTCCGCGAAGCGGGCATGCCAGATCCGACACGCTACGTCTGATGGACTGCGAGCTTGTGTGGTTGTCGCGCAGCCCGTAAAATTGTCGGCTGGAGTTTTGCAACGGGTCGTTAGCTCAGTTGGTAGAGCAGTAGACTTTTAATCTATTGGTCCCGGGTTCGAATCCCGGACGACCCACCAGAATTCGACCGCATGGCCGCAAGCCATGCGGTTTTTTTATGGGTCGGACCTCAGGGGTTTGCTGCTGCGCTCAGTTGAAATGCCCGTTGTTCTTCCGGTAACGCCGGCTGATGCGCTCGATCAGCAGAGGCAGAAGGGCGAGCAGAGCCATTGCTCCGAGTGGCAGCAGCACTTCGCGGTGCATGAAGATGTCCACGCCGAAACTGTCGCTCTGGCTCATGGCATCACCGAGGCCAGCGCCGATCCAGGTTTCAAAGATCAGCGTGATGGTGCCGCCCAGAAAACTGGCGCCAAGAAACAGCCACAGCGGGCAGCGCAGCCAGGCAAGCGCTACCGTGACCGCGCCGAAAGGCAGCACGGGAACGAAGCGCAGGAACAGGGTGTAGCTGATCGGGTGGCATTCGAAGCCGTGGTGCAGTTTCGCCACCGTCGGCGGCGGTTGCCGACTACCGCAGCCGAAGGCGTAGCGGCTGGCGAGATACAGGACCAGCGAGCCCAGGGTCAGCCCGATCGATGAACAGACGGTGGCATCAACCACGCCAAAGGCGAACCCGCCGGCGAGGATGATCACGATGGTGCCCGGAATGCCGGTGGATACGGCCAGCGTGAGCAGGCCGATGTAAGCCACCCGCAGTACCCATGGATGGGCGGCGATGTGTGCACGCAACTCGACCTGATGGGTCAGCAACTGCTGCGGGCTGAGTTTGTCGAGCGAGCCGGAGGCAAACAGGATGATCCCTGCCAGCAGCAGCAGGATCAGTGGCAGCGCGGCGCGCCAGCGGCTCAATAGGAGGTGCCGGTGGCGCCGTAGTCCGCAAGCACGCTGCGGGCTTGCTCGCGAAGTATGTCGCGCTCGACGGCAATCTGGCGCCGATTGAGCTCGCCGATCCAGTCGGCGGGCAGCGGGCCTTCGTCGAACTCGGTGAGCTGTTCGACGTCCTCGGCACGGGCGCCGATCAACAGTTGATCGAGGCCGGCCCACACGCTGGCGCCGTAGCATTGGCAGCAGGGTTGCGCGCTGGTCGCGAGCACGTAGCGGCCGCCGCCTTCATTGAGACGGTACCGCCCGAGCCGCTGCTGCGCGATCATCAAGGCCATGATCTCGGCATGTGCCACCGAGCACGCTTGCGGTACGACGCGATTGACGCCTACGGCAATCAGCCGGCCACTGTCACCGTCGAACACGGCAGCCCCGAATGGCCCGCCGCCACCACGATCGACATTCTGCCGCGACAACTCGATCGCCAGCGCGACACGCTCTTCATTGCTCGCGTAGCGCTTGCTTTCATCGGCAACGTCGCCGATCCATGGGGGCAGGGTGAGGTGGATCTGCAGCGGCAGCATGCACTTGCTCCGTGGGTGACCGGCAGTCTATTGGCCGGCTTGTTTGGCCCAGATATCGCGCAGCGTCACCGTGCGGTTGAACACCGGCGACGCCGCGCGATGGTCGAGCCGGTCGGCCACAAAATAGCCCAGCCGCTCGAACTGGAAGCGTTGCTCAGGTTCCGCCTGCGCCGCCGCCGGTTCAAGCCAGGCCTGCACCACACGCTTGGCGTCGGGGTTGATGTGTTCAAGCCAGTTCTTGCCGTCCTCATCGCTGTCAGGCGCGGGCACGTTGAACTGGCGATCGTAAAGGCGCACTTCGGCAGCCACCGCGTGCTTCGCGCTGACCCAGTGGATGGTGCCCTTCACCTTGCGGTCGGCGCCGGGCAGGCCATGTCGGGTTTCCGGATCGAGCGTGCAATGCAGTTCGACGAGGTTGCCTTCGGCGTCCTTGATCATCTGTTCGCACTTGATGATGCCCACGCCGCGGAGGCGCACTTCACCGTCGGGCTTCAGGCGATGGAAGCCCTTCGGCGGCACTTCGGCGAAATCCTCGCGCTCGATCCACACTTCACGCGAGAACGGTACGTCGCGCACGCCGAAGCTTTCGTCTTTCGGATGGTTCGGGAACGACAGCGTTTCCTCATGATCGATCGCCACGTTGGTCAGCACCACCTTGAGTGGCTCCAGCACGGCCATGCGGCGCGCCGAGGTGGTATCCAGATCCTCGCGGATGCAGCCTTCCAGCACGGCATAGTCGATCACGCTGTTCTGCTTGCTCACGCCCACCCGCTCGACCAGCAGGCGCAGGCCGGCCGGGGTGAAGCCGCGGCGACGCAGGCCGCGCAGCGTGTTCATGCGCGGATCGTCCCAACCATCGACATGACCCTCGCTGACGAGCTGCGCCAGCTTGCGCTTGCTGGTGATGCAGTAGCTGAGGTTGAGGCGCGAGAATTCGATCTGGCGTGGCTTTGCCGGCTCGGTGCGGAAGCCCGCCTCCGGCAGGTCTTTCCACAGCTCCGGATGGTTGGGCAGGTCGACCTTGTCGACAAACCAGTCATACAGCGGCCGGTGATCCTCGAACTCCAGCGTGCACAGCGAATGGGTGATGCCTTCCAGCGCATCAGACAGGCAGTGCGCGTAGTCGTACATCGGATAGATCGGCCATGCATCGCCGGTGTTCTGGTGGGTGACCTTGCGGATGCGATAGATCGCCGGGTCGCGCATGTTGATGTTGCCGGCGCTCATGTCGATCATGGCGCGCAGGGTCTTGCTGCCATCGGCGAATTCGCCGGCACGCATGCGACGGAACAGATCGAGGTTTTCCTTGATCGTGCGTTCGCGATACGGGGAGTTGCGACCTGCTGCGGTCAGCGTGCCGCGATAGGTGCGCATCTCGTCGGCATCCAGGTCGTCGACATAGGCGACACCGTCTTCGATCAGCTTGATCGCGGAGCGGTAGAGCACTTCAAAATAATCCGAGGCATGGCGCAGCGCGTGCCACTCGAAGCCAAGCCAGCGCACGTCTTCCTTGATGCCCTCGACGAACTCGGGGTTTTCCTTGCCCGGGTTGGTGTCGTCCAGGCGCAGGTTGCACCAGCCGTTGAATTCCCTGGCGATGCCGAAGCTGAGGCAGATCGCCTTGGCGTGGCCGATGTGCAGGTAGCCGTTGGGCTCGGGCGGAAAGCGGGTATGAACTACCGCGTGCCGGCCCTTGGCCAGGTCGTCGCGCACGATTTGCCGGATGAAATCCTGAGGCTGACTCGCCGTTGCCGACTGGGTGGTTGCAACAGCGGGATTTTCAGTCGACATCGGGCGGAGCTCGCAGACGGTAGCGGGAACCGGCAAGTTTACTCCGTCATGGCCATGGGGCGCAGCGCGCTCGCCGCGGCAGGCTTGTTCCGCTGGCCCGGGAGCGCTAGCGTGCAGTCATGCACATCATCTATCGCGCCGAAAACCTGTTCGATGCCCATCTGGTCAAGGATGCGCTGGAGGCGGCGGAGATTCCGGCCTTCATCGCCGGGGAATACCTCACCGGCGCGGTGGGCCAGTTGCCGGCGATGGATTACATCGCGGTGATGGTGCCCGAATCGAGCCGTCCCGTGGCACAGGCCATCGTGGCCGGGGTCGAGGCGCAGCTGGTCGATGCCAGGCAGGCGATCGATGAGATGGGTGACCTGCCCGATGACCCGCTGGCCGCTGCTTGCTGATCAGACAGGACGCTTCATCCCATGCAAGAGTTTGCCGCGCTGGTACGCGCAATACCCGATTTCCCCAGGCCCGGCGTGATGTTTCGGGATGTCACGCCGCTGCTGGCCAGCGCTGCCGCCTTTGCCCGTTGCATTGATGCGCTGGCCGAGCCATGGCAAGAGCATGGAGTGCAGGCAGTGGCTGGCATCGAGGCGCGCGGCTTCATTTTCGGTGCCGCGCTGGCGCAAAAGCTGGGGGCCGGCTTCGTGCCTCTACGCAAGCCGGGCAAGCTGCCGCCACCCGTGCTCGGCGTCGACTATCAACTGGAATACGGCAGCGACCGGCTGGAGGTTCAGCATGCTGCCTTCCGTCCCGGCGAGCGTGTGCTGCTGGTCGATGACGTGCTCGCTACCGGTGGCACGCTCGAGGCTGCTGCGGCGCTGATCAGGCTTGCCGGCGCAGAGCTGGTCGGTGCCAGCGTAGTGATCGAGCTGGTTGCCTTGCAGGGTCGTCAGCGCTGGCCAGCGGAGCGGCCATTGCACGGCCTGCTGCGTTACTGAGTGTGACCGGCGCCCGCAGGTTGCGCTGGGCAGCTGTGCCAGAATGACGGCTTGAACCGGGCGCACACGGCGCGCCGAACGAATGGTCGAGGTTGTCGATGTTGAAGAAAGTGTGGCTGATCTGTGCCCTGGGCTTTGCTTGCAACGCCATGGCTTACGCCGCCGTGGTGGCGCCTTCGGTTGGCCCGATGATCACACCGGCGACGGTGCAGATGGTACAGAAGGCGATTCGCAGCCTGGCAGCGAATGTCGATGTCGACTCGATCCAGCCGGCGCCTCTGCCGGGTTTCTATCAGGTGATTGCTTCCGGCCAGATGATTTATGTCAGCGCCGATGGCAAGTACATGATGCATGGCGATCTGATCGACCTGGGCAAGCGTGAGAACGTCAGTGATGCTGCCTGGGCAACTTTCCGCAAGGACGAGCTGGCGAAGGTGCCAGCCTCGCAGCGGATCGTGTTCGCTCCGGCCAGCCCCAGGTACACGGTGACTGTGTTCACCGATGTCAACTGCGGCTTCTGCCGTGAGTTGCATGCGCATATGGCGGCCTTCAACAAGGCCGGTATCGCGGTGGAATACCTGGCCTGGCCACGCGAGGGCGTGCTGACCACGGCGGGTCGCCCCACGCAGACCTACACTGAGATGGCATCGGTCTGGTGTGCCAAGGATCGCAAGGCAGCGTTCACCGGGGCCGAGGACGGGCATGCACCGCCTGCCGCGACCTGCGTCAATCCGGTCAAGGACCAGTTCAACCTGGGCCTCAAGCTGGGCGTCAACGGCACGCCGACCATTTATGGCTCCGACGGCCGGGTGCTGGGCGGCTACGTCACCCCGGACCAACTGCTGCAGGCGCTGAAAGACGGTACCTGAGCCGTTTTCTGGCCGGCTTGGCGGTGACGCTTATGCCGTATTGCAGCATCAGTTAGAATAGGCGTTTCCCTCGCAAAGCGCCGTTCCCCGCATGATCGCACTCGACGGGCAGAGCGCCCTCTCGCTGTTCCGCCTCGAACGCCTCAATGCCCGCCTGGATGCCCTGCATCGTGGTGTGCGGGTGCAGGCCTCCTGGTTCGTCTATTTCATCGATGCCGATGCGGCACCCGAGGGTGTTCTGCGCCAGCGTCTGCTTGCCGTGCTGGAGGCGAAGGACGCCTCGCCCGAACAGGCCACCTTGTGGGTGGTGCCTCGGCTGGGCACGATCTCGCCGTGGTCGAGCAAGGCCACCGACATCCTGCACGGTGCGGGCTTCGACGTACGCCGGGTCGAGCGCGGACTGGCCTGGCAGGTGCTGGGCTTGCCGCCGGCCGATGCGCCGGACCATGCCGCGATCATGGCCGTGCTGCACGACGCAATGACCCAGTCGGTGCTCAGCCGCATCGAGGACGCGCATGGCTTGTTCCTTGCCGGCACCCCTGGCGATCTGGTGCAAGTAGCGCTCGGTGCCGAACCGCAGGAGGCACTGGACGAGGCCAACAAGCGGTTGGGCCTGGCGCTGGCTGAAGACGAAATCGAATATCTGGTGGCGCGTTACGCCGAACTCGGTCGTGACCCGACCGATGCCGAGCTCTTCATGTTCGCGCAGGCCAATTCCGAGCATTGCCGGCACAAGATTTTCAATGCGAGCTGGACGGTGGATGGCGTGGAACAGGACAAGACCCTGTTCGGCATGATCAAGCACACCCACCAGACCTCGCCGGCGCATACGCTATCGGCGTATTCGGACAATGCGGCCGTGATTGAAGGCAGCGCGGGCAAGCGCTTCTTCGCCGATCCGGCCGATGGCGTCTGGCGCGGTCACGAGGAGCGCATCGATTTTGCGATCAAGGTCGAGACGCACAACCATCCCACCGCGATCGCGCCGTGGCCCGGTGCTGCCACCGGTGCTGGTGGCGAGATTCGCGACGAAGGCGCCACCGGCCGTGGCGGCAAGCCGAAGGCCGGTCTCAACGGTTTCTCGGTGTCTGACCTGCGCATTCCCGGTCACCCGCAGCCGTGGGAAGTGGATCGCCCGCTGCCACCGCGGATGGCCACCGCGTTCGAGATCATGCGCGATGGCCCGCTCGGTGCCGCGGCGTTCAACAACGAATTCGGGCGCCCTTGCCTGGGTGGCTATTTCCGCACCTTTGAAAACGAACTGCCGGGCCAGGTCGGCTTCCGGCGCGGTTACGACAAGCCGATCATG
This sequence comes from Rhodanobacter sp., assembly GCA_041663105.1. Lineage (GTDB taxonomy): Bacteria > Pseudomonadota > Gammaproteobacteria > Xanthomonadales > Rhodanobacteraceae > Rhodanobacter. The sequence goes on along the minus strand of JBAZRB010000001.1, from coordinate 391,340 downwards.
CTTGCCGGCGGCCTCGCCAACCTGCGCGCCGGCCATGTGCTGAAGCGCCCCGTGCAGCCAGGCAACAAGGTGATTGTACTTGGTGGCCCGGCCATGCTGATCGGTCTGGGCGGCGGCGCCGCGTCGTCGGTGGCTTCCGGCGCGTCCAGTGCCGAGCTGGATTTCGCCTCGGTGCAGCGCGACAACGCCGAGATGGAACGCCGCTGCCAGGAAGTGATCGATGCCTGTTGCGCGCGCGGTGAAAACAATCCGATCGTCAGCGTGCACGACGTCGGTGCGGGTGGCTTGTCCAACGCGATTCCCGAGCTGCTCAACGACGCCGGCGTGGGCGGCATCATCGACCTGTCGAAGATCCACTGCGACGACCCGTCGCTGTCGCCGATGCAGGTGTGGAGCAACGAATCGCAGGAGCGCTACGTGTTCGCCATCGGCCCGGAAAACCTGGCCGAATTCGAGGCCATGTGCCAGCGCGAACGCTGCCCCTGCGCGGTAGTAGGCGATGCCACGGTCGAGCGCCAGCTGGTGCTGCACGACCCGCGCCGCGAACTCACCGTGATCGATCTGCCGATGGACGTGCTGTTCGGCAAGCCGCCGCGGATGCATCGCGATGCGACACGGGTCAAACCGCGCATCGACCTGGTGCCGGATCTGTCCGGCATCAGCATGGACGAGGGTCTGCTGCGCGTATTGCGCCTGCCCACCGTCGGCAGCAAGAGCTTCCTGATCACCATCGGCGATCGCACGGTCGGTGGCCTCAATCATCGCGATCCGATGGTCGGCCCGTGGCAGGTGCCGGTAGCCGATTGCGCGGTGACCATCGCCGACTTCGACGGCTACGCCGGCGAGGCGATGGCGATGGCCGAGCGCGCGCCGGTGGCCTTGCTCAGCAGTGCCGATGCGGCACGCCTGGCCGTGGGCGAGGCGATCACCAACCTGGCCGCCGCGCCGATCGCCAGTCTGGGCGAGATCAGGCTGTCGGCCAACTGGATGGCGGCTGCCAATCATCCGGGTGAGGACGCGGCGCTGTTCGACGCGGTGCAGGCGATCGGCATGGAGCTTTGCCCGGAGCTGGATATCTCGATTCCGGTCGGCAAGGACTCGTTGTCGATGCAGACCGAGTGGCACGATGGCGAGATTTCGCAGCGCACCGTGTCGCCGGTGTCACTGGTGATCACCGGCTTCGCGCGGGTCACCGACGTGCGTCGCACGTTGACCCCGCAACTCAAGCTCGACCGCGGCAACTCCGATCTGTGGCTGATCGATCTGGGCGGCGGTCGCGATCGTCTTGGTGGCTCTGTGCTGACCCAGGTGTTCAATCGCGGCGGCGGCCTGCCACCGGATCTGGACGATGCCAAGCGGCTCAAGGCGATGTTCGAGCTGGTGCAGGAGGCCAATGCCGGCGGCCTGCTGCTGGCCTATCACGACCGCTCCGATGGCGGTGCCATCGTCACCCTGCTGGAAATGGCGTTCGCCGGTCACTGCGGACTGGAGATTCGTCTGGATGGCTGGGCCGAGGCGACCTTGCGCGCGCTGTTCAACGAGGAGCTGGGCGCCGTGGTGCAAGTGGTGGAGGCCAACCGCGAGGTGTTCGAGGCACTGCTGGTCAAGCATGGCCTGGCCGGCATCTGCCATCGCATCGGCCGACCCAAGGAGAAGCTGGGCATCAAGCTGCTCCTCGGCGATGACACCTTGTTCAAGTGGAACTGGACGACCTTGTTCAAGGCCTGGAACGAGACCAGCCACGCCATGCAGCGTCTGCGCGACAACCCGCTCACGGCGGATGCCGAACTTCAATGGCGGCTGGATGATGCCGATCCGGGCATCACGCCGAAGCTCACCTTCGACCCCTCCGACGATGTGGCCGCTGGCTACATTCGTGCCTCCAGCAGTCGCGACAAGCGGCCGCGCGTGGCGATCCTGCGCGAGCAGGGCGTCAACGGCCAGGTCGAGATGTCGGCTGCATTCACCCGCGCCGGCTTCGAGGCGGTGGATGTGCACATGTCCGATCTGGCCAGTGGCCGGATCAAGCTGGCCGACTTCCGCGGCCTTGCGGCCTGCGGCGGCTTCTCCTACGGCGACGTGCTCGGTGCGGGGCGTGGCTGGGCCACGTCGATCCTGTACAACGACATGTTGCGCGAACAGTTCGCGGCGTTTTTCGCCGATGAGACCAAGTTTGCGCTGGGCGTGTGCAACGGCTGCCAGATGCTTGCACAGCTGAAGGACATCATCCCCGGCGCGCAGCATTGGCCGAAATTCCTGCGCAACGCCTCGGAGCAGTATGAGTCGCGCCTGGTCACGCTGGAGATCCTCGAGTCGCCCAGCATCCTGTTCAAGGGCATGACCGGTTCGCGGATACCCGTCGCGGTGGCTCATGGCGAAGGCCGGGTCAGTTTTCCGCAGGTGTGCAGTCCGGCCAAGTCCCATGCCGCCGTGCGCTTCGTCGACAACCGCGGCAAGCCGACGGAAAACTTCCCTCTCAACACCAATGGCTCGCCGGGTGGTCTGGCCGGCTTTACCGCCGCCGATGGTCGCGTGACGATCATGATGCCGCACCCGGAGCGCGTGTTCCGCAGTGTTCAGCTGAGCTGGCATCCGGAGCAGTGGGGCGAGGATTCACCGTGGATGCGCATGTTCCGCAATGCCCGCGTATGGTGCGGCTGAGCCCACGCCAGCTGCGTCGGCGCTGAGTGATGACTCGGCGCCGGCTGGGCGGGAGGGCGTTGTTGCCAGCACTGGCATGGCTGGTGTTGCTGGCGTTGCTGCCATGGTGGCTCGGTCTGCCGTTGCTGCTGGCGCTGGCCGCTGCGCTGTTGACCGTGCCACAGCGGCTTGAGCTCGGCGGATATGCGGGCCTTATTCGACGGGCGCTGCGCTGGGGCTTGCCCGGATGCATGCTGGCTTGGCAGCATGCGCTGGGTGGTGATGCCTTTGCCTGGGTCATCGCGTTGCTCGGTGCCTTGGTCGCATACACCTTGCTGATTGCGCTGGAGTCGTGGCTGGATCGGGCACGTCGCCCTGCGCCGGAGCACCCCATCGCAAGGCACACGACATCAGACGAGTGGCCCGAGTTGGCGCAGGCCCCGCTCGGGCCTGTCGCGAAAATCATCGAACTCGAGTCGCCGCGCTGGTGGCCGATGGCAGAGCACCTGGATGACCCCTGCGGTGGCGTGGTTACCTGCCATGACGGCAGCTGTCACTTCAGCTCGGGCGAGCATGTCGATCAGGTGGGCGCGCAGGGCACCTTCAGTCCCGATGGTCACTGGTTCGCTGCGCAGACGATCGATCAGCGAGGGGTGATCCTGTGGGACCGCGTGCGCGATCGTCATCATCGTCTGCGTGGCCGGCAGTTGGCCGGCTGGTATCAGAACCAGCCCTGGCTGAGCAGGGCTGACGGCGACATGCCGCTGGCGCTGTCCGCGGTGCTTGGGCGTGATGACGAAACGTGAGCGTCAGCCTCGGGCAGGTCTGCGCGACTTTTCAGCCGGAATTTCTTCATTGACTGTTCTCCCGGTGCAGCTCTCCGCGCATACTTGCGCCGTGGATACTTCCGATTCCCATCGTTCGCCATTTTCGGTGGCGCTCAGCGTCATCGTGGTGTCGGCCGACAGCGGGCCGGCACTGCGTGCGTGCGTGGACGAGATACTCGCCAGCTCGTTGTCGCTCGAGCTGATCCTGATCGACAACGATTCCCGCGACGGCGTGCCGTCGGCGATCGAACGTGCGCACGAGCATGAAGCCCGCCTCAAGGTCATCTACAACCGTCGCAACCTGGGTTTCGGCCCGGCGGTGAATCTGGCGGCCAGGCAGGCCCGTGGCGAGGCGTTGCTGGTGCTCAACCCCGATTGCCTGCTGCCCGAAAAGGCGGCGCGACGACTGCTCGATGTGCTGAATGAACGCCCCCGGGCCGGCCTGATCGGCGCGGTGGTGTGCGATGCCGAAGGTCATGTCGATCCGGCATCGCGGCGCCGTGATCCGCTGCTGAAGCGCTCGCTCAACAGCATGCTCGGTCTTGCCGGCGAGGCGGTCAATGTGGACGGCCACATTCCTGCTGAAGTGATCGAGGTGGAAGCGGTGTCGGGTGCCGTGATGTTGATGAAGCGCTCGCTGTTCACTCGCATCGGCGGCTTCGACGAAAACTATTTCCTGCATTGCGAGGATCTGGACCTGTGCCGGCGCGTGCGCGACATCGGCTATCAGGTGCTGTTGGCCGGCGACGTGCGCGTGCTGCACGGCAAGGGTGGCTCCAGTCGGCACCGGCCGGTGTTCGTCAGTCGGTACAAGCATCGAGGCATGTGGCGCTGGTTCAAGAGTTACGATCCGGCGGCGGCGAACCCGTTGCTCGCCGCTGTCGTCTGGCTGGGCATATGGGGCCATTTTCTGCTGAAGGTTCCCGGCCAGTTGCTGCGGCGGTTGTTGCGGCGATGAGTTCATCACGGCGTACCCCGATGCTGGCGACCCTGGGTCTGCTGGCGCTCACGGCGGTGTGGGGTTCCACCTTTGTGCTGATCAAGGACGTGGTCGGGCGCATGCCGGTGGCGGATTTTCTCGCCGTGCGTTTCGTGATTGCCGCGGTGGTGATGCTGGCCCTGTTCGCGCGGCCGGTATGGCGCATGAGCCGCCAACAGATCCTGCGCGGCTTGTTGCTCGGTGTGATCTACGGCGCCGGACAGCTGTTGCAAACCTGGGGGCTGGCCAGGATCGCGCCCAGCGTGAGCGGTTTCGTCACCGGCATGTACGTGGTGTTCACGCCGATCCTGGCGCTGCTGCTGTTGCGTCAGCGCATGTCCGGCGTGGTCTGGCTGGCGGTGCTGATGTCCACCGCCGGGCTGGGGTTGTTGTCGCTCAATGGTGTGTCGATCGACCTCGGCGTGTGGCTTACGCTGGCCTCGGCTGCGCTGTATGCGCTGCATATCGTCGGCCTTGGCCAGTGGTCGCGCCAGGGCGAGGCGTTTGGCATGTCGGCGGTGCAGATGGTGGCGATTGCGCTGGTGTGCCTGCTGGCGACCTTGCCGCACGGACCGGTGTTGCCGCCTGATCGTTCTACGTGGTTCGCGGTGCTGTACATGGCGCTGGTTGCCGGTGCTGGGGCGATGCTGATGCAGACGTGGGCGCAGTCGCATCTGCCGGCGACCCGTGCGGCGATCGTTATGACTACCGAGCCGGTATTTGCTGCTGCTTTTGCGGTGGCGCTGGGTAGCGATGTGCTGAGCTGGCGCATGCTGGTCGGTGGCGGGCTGATTTTGGCGGCGATGTATCTGGTTGAGCTGCTGCCGCCGAAGGGTGAGGTGGTTACGTTGCCGGCGGAGGCGATTCATCACGAGGTGTGAGCGTGGCGGATGGATCGGTTTGATCACCGCGTCGATGTATTGGTAAATTTTCCAGTGACGCGCGTGGGTCTGCGTCAATCGTCAAAAGATAAAGAGCGTTTCGTCCTCCTGCGGAGGGCGAGTCACTTTCTCTTGAGTCGCCAAGAGAAAGTAACCAAAGAGAAGGCGACCCTCCTCGGCGCTTGCCGGGCTGCGCCCGACAAGTCCGTGAGCCGCGGCCGAGCTTTTCGACAGGACTCCTGTCCTGGCGAAAAGGCGTCGGCATCCATGCCGCCGCCCCTGCGGGCCTGTCGTCCACGACTCACCGCCTCACAAGGGATTGAAGTTCAACGGCAACGGCAACGGCAAGAGCCTGGCTAAACAGATCCCATCCAAATGCTGCGAAGCTAGACCTGACCCCATGCCCCTCGTGACCCCATGCCCTCTCGTGCCCTCTCGTGGAGGCGATTCATCACGAGGTGTGAGGGCGGGGTGGGATCGGTTCGATCATCGCGTAGACGTATCGGGAATTTTTCCAGTGACGCGTGTTAGTCGGCGTCAATCGTCAAAAGATCAAGAGCGTTTCACCCTCCTGCGGAGGGCGAGTCCCTTTCTCTTGAGTCGCCAAGAGAAAGGAACCAAAGAGAAGGCGACCCTCTCTCTGGTTACTCTCTCTCGGGCAAGCGAGAGAGAGAGTAACTCGCCCTCCGCAGGAGGGTGAAACGCTCTTGCTCTGCAGTGCTGGGGCACGACCGCAACGCGACCCCCAACCTAATTGAACCTATGCTCGCTTGAGCCCGGAAGCCGGCTCCAGCAGGTGAGCAGGACTGACCTTCAGGGCTTTTGCAAGCCTATAAATGTTCAGTAGCGCAATGTTGCGCTGACCGCGCTCGACGCCACCGAGATAGCTGCGGGCGAGCCCGCTTTCGAGTGCCAGGCTCTCTTGGGAGAAACCCTTTGCCTTGCGGACTTCTGCCAAGCGCTGGCCGAAAAGTGTTCTGGGATCTATGGCCATCTTGCACTGTCCTCCTTCGTCGTAGACGAGCCTAAGGAGGCTGGCGTTATGAGGCCACGTCTTATAGGATCACGCTCTATGAGTGACAAATCTTGCGACACTTATTAGGATCGGGTCTGGGAGATGCGCTGTGGTAGCTGCTGGCATGGATCGATGCAATACCTGCGTCGAATAGAGCACCCTTCGGGAAATACGCCCGAAGGCTCTTAGCGGTTTCCGCCTCCCGACTTCCCGTCCGTCGTCATGCCGTGGACGGGTACTTCTATGGAATCAGGAGGAGAGCATGTCGACGATCGATTCGGATGATCTGGAAACGACCGGCTATTTTCTGCCGGAGGACAATCAGCTGCGGCTGAAGAAGCTGCGCGAGTATGCGGAGGTCTTGGCTAACCTGGCGCGACCGCGCGGGCCGGACGAGGACATGGAGTGTTACACCGAGATTCGCCCGGGCGAGGTTGCGATCTGCCTGGAGCTACTGCGGGAGCAGATCGGGCTCGTGTTAGGCGAACTGTCCTCGCCGGCAGAACGTGGCCACCGGGCGGCAGCAAGTGAGGCCGAGGCTCACGCGGAGGCTTATGCGGATGCCGCGGAACCGGACGTCGCCGAGCCGGTGGTGGATGAGGCGGGTAACCGCTACGTCTTCGGCGTCACCCTGGCTCAGATCGACGAGATCAACCTGCTGCTCGACAGTGTCCGGGCTCATGGCGATGTGGTGACTGCGAGCGATCACGCCGAATTCGCCGACTGCACGCTGTCGGTCATGGGAGATGCCATCTTCCGCGACGCGCAAAAGCTGCGCGAGATCATCGACGACGTGAATGCGCAGCGGCTGGAGCCGCCGCACGGTACGAAAGCCGGCGTGTGCGAGGAGCGCGCCATCTACCTCGCGCTACCCGCGCATGCGCCCACGGGCGGCACGTCGCAGGTGGTGCGGCAGCATCCGACTTACCACTAGCCGGGAGGAGTCATGGTGATCGCGCGCGAGTGCGGGGTCAGGTCCACTTTCGTAGCATCTCGGTCGACTTTGCTTGGCCGTTGCCGTTGCCGTTGCGGTTGATCTTGATCTTGACTTCACCCCCTTGTGAGGCGGTGAGCCGTGGACGACAGGCCCGCAGGGGGATCGGCACGATGCCGATTCCTTTTCGACAGCACATGGATGTGCTGTCGAAAAGCCCGGCCGCGGCTCACGGACTTGTCGGGCGTAGCCCGGCAAGCGCCGAGGAGGGTCGCCTTCTCTTTGGTCCCTTTCTCTTGGCGACTCAAGAGAAAGGGACTCGCCCTCCACAGGAGGACGAAACTCTCTTGCTCTGTTGTGCTGGCGCACGGCCACAGCGCGACCACCAAGCCATGGCAAGGCGGGGACAGCAGGCTTGCCCCAATCGACCTGGATTTGCGGCCAAACATGGCCATCCCACCCTGTGCGTGATCCGCTTGACGCCAACCCGCCCCGTGGTCACGCTTCATCGATGAATCTCCTGCTGCTGCGCAATGCGCTCGTCTACGCCCCCGAGCCCCTGGGTCACCAACACCTGTTGCTCGGCGGTGGCCGCATCCTGTGGATGGGTGCCGAACTGGCCGAGCTGCCTGCGGCGTTGTCGGTGCAGACGATCGATCTGGAAGGGCGTCGGCTGCTGCCGGGCTTCATCGACGCACATGTGCACGTGACCGGCGGTGGCGGTGAGGCCGGCTTTCGCACGCGGGTGCCGCCGCAAGGCGTGTCGCGTTTCACCCGCGCAGGCATCACCACGGTGGTTGGCCTGCTCGGTACCGACGATGTCGCGCGCGGGCCACAGGATCTGCTGGCGACGGTGTATGCGCTGCGCGAGGAAGGTTTGAGTGCGCTGGCTTTCACCGGCGGCTACCACCTGCCGCCTCGCACGCTGACCGGCACGGTGCGCGGCGACCTGGTGTTTATCGAGGCCTTGATCGGCATCGGTGAAGTCGCGATCAGCGACCATCGCTCCAGCCAGCCCACCCTGGACGAGCTCCTGCGGCTGGCGGCCGATGCGCATGTCGCCGGGCTGATGACCGGCAAGGCTGGCCTGCTGCATCTGCATCTGGGTGATGGCCCACGCGGGCTGGAGCTGGTGCGCCACGCGCTGGCGCAAAGCGAGCTGCCGCCGCGGGTGTTTCATCCCACCCACGTGAACCGGCGCAAGGCGCTGTTCGACGAGGCACTGGCACTGGCGGCGCACGGTTGCACGATCGACCTCACCGCGTTTCCGGTCGAAAAGGGCGAGGACGCCTGGAGTGCGGGCGACGCGCTGCTGCGCTATCTCGACAGCGCGGCGCCGGTCGGTCGCATCACGATCAGTTCGGATGCCGGCGGCTGCCTGCCGGTGTTCGATGCCGAGGGCCATGTCTGCCGCATGAGTGTGGGCGAGTCCGGCGCGTTGCTGGAAACCTTGAATGACGTGCTTGGCCAAGGCGTACCGCTGGAGCGGGCGTTGCCGGCATTTACCAGCAATCCGGCGAATCTGCTGCGCTTGCCGAACAAGGGTCGGATCCGGGTCGGCGCCGACGCTGACCTGCTGTCGCTCGACGCAGTGGGCGGCGCGCATGATGTAATTGCCGGTGGCGTGGTGCACGTGCGCGCCGGCGCGATCCGGCATCGCGGCACGTTCGAGACCGCGTCCTGAACATTCGACGGCTCAGGCAGGATCGCTCAACCGGCGATTCCAGCGGGGCCGGAAATCACATGAAACCGAAAAAAGATGAGAGCCAGATGAGTCCCAGCAGGGTGGTGGAAGGGGAGCAGCGCGGATGGATCGTACCGATCGGCGGTGCTGAAGAGAAAGAGAACGATCCACGCATCCTTGAACGTTTCGTGGCCTTGTGCGGCGGTACCGCGGCGAACATCGTGGTGATTCCCACGGCGAGTCAGCTGGCTGACACCGGGCCGCGCTACAAGACGCTGTTTGCCGGCCTCGGCGCGGGTACCGTCGACGTGCTCGATTTCGACATGCGTCGCGATACCACGGAGAAAAGTCGTCTTGAACGACTCGACCAGGCCAGCGGCATTTTCTTTACCGGCGGCAACCAGCTGCGGCTGTCGACCATGCTGGGCGGCACCCCGGTGGCGCAGCGGATTCGTGCGCTGAATGCCCGCGGCGTGCATGTCGGCGGGACCAGTGCCGGCGCCAGCATCCTCAGCGAGCACATGATCGCGTTCGGCAAGGAAGGCCTGTCGCCCACCGCCGGCAGTGTTCGATTGGCGCCGGGGCTGGGCCTGACCAATCGTTTCATCATCGACCAGCATTTCAGCCAGCGCGACCGGCTGGGCCGGCTGATGGCCGCGCTTGCCTACAATCCGTATGCGGTCGGCATCGGCCTGGACGAAGACACCGCGGCCTTCATCCAGCCGGACAACACGCTCGAGGTCGAGGGCAGCGGCGCGGTGACCGTGCTGGACGCGGGCAACCTGCAGTTTTCCTCGATGGCCGACGCCGGCGAGCACGGTACCGTGTGCATGCTTGGCATGACCATCCACGTATTGATCGCCGGTGCCACCTTCAACCTGCAGACCCGTTACGCCTCGGCGGGCACCCTGGCGCCCCCGAAACAGGCATCCTGACGCAAGTCTTTCGCAACGCATCATCGAACTGGGAAACCCGCATGCGCATTCTGGAACGTTCCGTTTTTGTCGGCCCGTCGCTGTACGCGCATTTTCCGGTGATCCGGATCGAGCTTGACCTGGGGGCACTGGAACAGTGGCCGACCGGCAAGCTTGGCGCGGCTTTTGTCGATGGGCTGATCGCGGCGTTGCCGGGCTTGGCCGAACACGGCTGCTCCTACCGCGAGCCGGGCGGTTTCATCCGGCGCATGCGCGAAGGCGAGGGTACCTGGCTCGGTCACGTGCTGGAGCATGTCGCGATCGAACTGCAGAACGTCGCCGGTGAGGATGTCACCTTTGGCAAGACGCGCAGTACCGGCAAGCCCGGCGTGTACTCGGTGGTCTACGAATACGTGCAGAAAGAAGAAGGCATTGCAGCCGGCGAGCTGGCCTTGCGCCTGCTGTCCTCGTTGCTGCCGGTGGACTTGCGTACGCGCAACAGCGTGCCGGAAGGCTGGGACTGGATCAGTGCCCGCGACGAGTTCATCCGCTACGCGCAGCGCCGTGCGCTGGGTCCGTCGACCGCCTCGCTGGTGCGTGCGGCCGAACAGCGCGGCATTCCCTGGTTGCGCCTGAACGAGCAGTCACTGGTGCAGCTTGGCCATGGCAAATACCAGCAGCGCATCCAGGCCACCATCACTGGCCGGACACCGCACATCGCGGTGGAGCTGGCCAGCGACAAGGAGGAGACCAACAAGATCCTCGCCTCGCTCGGCCTGCCGGTGCCGAAGCAGGAGCTGGTGCAAAGCGAGGACGGTGCACTGCGCGCGGCGCGTCGACTCGGCGTACCAGTGGTGACCAAGCCGTTCAACGGCAACCATGGTCGCGGCATCTCGATCCATCTGATGACCGACGAGGAAATCATCGAGGGCTTCAAGGCCGCACGTGAACATTCGCGCTCGGTGATCGTGGAGAACTTCCTCAGCGGTGACGACCACCGCTTGCTGGTGGTCAACGGCGAACTGGTCGCGGCCACCCGGCGCACGCCCGGTCACGTGGTCGGCGATGGCGAGCGCACGATTGCGCAGCTGGTCGACATCGTCAACGCCGACCCGCGGCGCGGCATCGGTCACGAGAAAGTGCTGACCCGACTGGTACTCGATGCCCAGGCCGGGATGATGATGGAGCGCGTCGGCTACACCGCCGCGTCGGTGCCGGCAGTGGCTGAGGTCGTCTACCTGCGTTCCACCGCCAATCTTTCCACTGGTGGCACGGCGACCGACGTCACCGACGTCATCCATCCGGACAATCGCGATATGGCGGTGCGCGCGATCCGCGCGATCGGGCTGGATGTCGGTGGCGTGGATTTTCTCACTACCAATATCGCCGAGAGCTACAAGACCATCGGCGGTGGCATTTGCGAGGTCAACGCAGCGCCGGGCTTCCGCATGCACGTCAGCCCCAGCGAGGGCACGTCGCGCGATGCGGCCGGGCCGGTGATCGACATGCTGTTTCCGCCGGGCGCGCCCGCACGTGTGCCGATTGCCGCGATCACCGGCACCAACGGCAAGACCACCACCGCGCGCATGCTGGCGCACATTACCAAGATGGCCGGCTATACGCCCGGGCTGACCACCACCGACGGCGTCTATATCGACGGCCAGCGCACGGTCGAGGGCGACATGACCGGGCCGGTGTCGGCACGGATGGTGCTGGCCGATCCGCATATCGACATCGCGGTGCTGGAGACCGCACGCGGCGGCCTGCTGCGCGCGGGTATGGGCGTGCCTGCCGTCGATGTGGGCGCGGTGCTCAACGTGCAGTCCGATCATCTCGGCCTCAAGGGCATCGACACGCTGGAGCAGCTGGCCGAGGTCAAACGCATCGTGGTCGAGGTGGCGAAGGACTGCGCCGTGCTCAACGCCGACGATCCCAACGTGCTGAAGATGAGCGGTTATACCGACGCCAAGGTCATCTGCTACGTCACCATGAATCCCTCGCACGCGCTGGTGCGCGAGCATGTGCGCGCCGGAGGCCGCGCCTGTGCGCTGGAGGCCGGTGTCAACGGTTCGATGATCACCCTGTATGACAAGGGCAGCCATATTCCGCTGCTGTGGACGCACCTGATTCCAGCCACGATGGAAGGCCGCGCTTTGCACAATGTGCAGAACGCGATGGTGGCCGCCTCGATGGCGTTCTCGCTGGGCATCAAGCTGGATGCAATCCGCCAGGGCCTGCGCACGTTCGACACCACGTTCTTCCAGGCGCCCGGGCGGATGAACGTGTACAGCGAGCATCCGTTCAAGGTGCTGTTCGACTACGGCCACAACGCGCATGCGGTAAGGGTGATGGCCGACCTGGCCACGCGGCTGGAGGTCACCGGCCGGCGCATCGTGGTGCTGGCCGGCCCAGGCGATCGACGCGACGAGGATCTGGTCGCGATTGCCGAAGCCGTGGCCGGTCGCTTCGATCATTACATCTGTCGTCGCGATGATGCCTTGCGTGGTCGCGACGGCGACGAGGTGCCGGGCATCCTCGCCAGGGCGCTGCGCGCCGCCGGTGTCGCCGAGGATGCGATCTCGATCATTCCTGACGAGCAGCTGGCGATCGATGGCGCCCTGCGCATGGGCCAGTCCGGCGACCTGTTGCTGGTGTTCGCCGACGCCCTGGTGCGCTCGTGGAAGCAGATCATCAAGTTCCGTCCCGAGGCCGCATCCGAGCCACCCGCAGAAGGCGTGCCGGCGACCATGCAGGCGCCGGCAACCGAAGCGGTATTCGACGAGGCCAGTTTCGCTGCGCTCGGCGAGCTGGTGCGCGACGAGCGCGGCGTGCGCTTCTCGCGCGAGAGCAACGATTGAGCGCAATGCCTGACTTCATCCCGTTCGAAGATACGCGTCGACTGACCGGATTCAATCTCTACTTTCGCGATGTCGGCGCCGCTCTGGAGACGCTCGGACCGCTGCCCGACGAGGTTTCGCTGCAGGCGTGGGACGCCGCCGTGCAGCGGGCCTGCGTCGCGCTCGGCTGGCCGCTGTCCGAGCGGGTGGAGCGCAGGCATCCCAGTGGCGTGTCGCTGGCCTTTGTCGCTCCGCTGGATCAGCTGTTCAGCGCGACTGAAGTCAACGAATGGGCCTGGACGGGTGCATACGAGGTCGCTCACGGGCCGCTCGCTGCGCGCGGGCATGCACCCGGTCATCCGGCGACGTGGGATGAGGACGCCGCCATGCAGACCCTGCGCGCCTTCGCCGCCGCCGAACGACAGCCAGCGCTGGTTGCGCTGGTGCGCGCGGCGGAGCAGCGTGGGTTGCCGGTGTTGGTCGACGACGATCAGGTTTCGATCGGTGCAGGTGATGGCGCGGCGTGCTGGCCGATCGGGCAATTGCCCTCACCGGACACGCTGGCATGGCGCGGCCTGCACTCGGTGCCGGTGGCGCTGGTGACCGGTTCCAATGGCAAGACCACCACGGTGCGCCTGCTGGCGGCGATGGCCCGGGCTCATGGCTGGCGCACCGGTCACAGCTGCACCGACGGTGTGTTCATCAATGGCCGGGTGACCGAAGGTGGGGATTTTTCCGGGCCAGCCGGTGCTCGCGCCGTGTTGCGTGCGGCGGATGTGCAGGTGGCCGTTCTGGAGACCGCGCGAGGTGGCTTGTTGCGGCGGGGGCTGGCTGTGCAGCATGCGCAGGTCGCGGTGGTCACCAATGTCAGTGACGATCACTTCGGCGAGTACGGCATCCATGACCTGGCCGGCCTCGCCGCGGTCAAGCTCACCTTGGCCAAGGCGATCGATGACACCGGCCTGCTGGTGCTGAACGCCGACGACGTATCGCTGGTGGCGCAGTCGAATCAACTCGCCTGCCCGATCGGCTGGTTCGCGCTGGATGATACACAGCCGCGGCTGCAGGCAGCACGTGAGCGTGGCGGCGCCACCTGCGCGGTACGCGACGGCAACCTGCGTCTGTCCATTGGTGGGCAGACGCATGACCTTGGCGAGGTCGTGGCGATGCCGCTTAGCTTTGCCGGCCGCGCCAGCTACAACATCGCCAACATCGCCGCTGCATCGCTCGCCGCTGCCGCAATGGACATTCCTGCCGCCGTCATCGCCGACACCTTGGCGCGTTTTGGCAGCCGTCATGCCGACAATCCCGGCCGGCTGCAGCACTGGCGCTTCGGCTCGCTGCAGGTGTTCGTCGATTACGCGCACAACCCCGACGGCTTGCGCGGTCTGCTGGATGTCGCCACCGCGCAGCGCACCGACGGCCGGCTCGGTCTGCTGCTGGGCCAGGCAGGCAATCGGGAGGCTGCGGCGATTCGCGAACTTGCAACGGTCGCCGCGCAGTTCCGGCCCACGCGGGTGCTGCTGAAGGACATCGAGGGGTATATGCGTGGTCGTGTGGCTGGCGAAGTCGCGGCGATCCTGCGTGACCAGCTGCAGCGCGGTGGCGTGCCTGCCGCCGCGATGGTGGAATGCCTGGATGAAGTAGTGGCCGTGCGCGACCTGCTGGCCTGGGCGCAACCGGGCGACGTGCTGGTGCTGCCGACGCATGGCGTGGCCGCGCGCCAGCAGATCAGCAACCTGCTCGATGCCTTGCAGGCAGGTGACTGGCGCGCCGGTGTCGCGTTGCCGGCTGCTTGAGCTTCCTATGGTTCGCTCAGCGCGAGCCTTGCGGCTGTCGCGCGATGCGCACCAGATAGATGATGATCGCCACGTTGCCCGCCAGCATGGCGAACTTGAGCCAGCTGAAGTGATGCAGCGTCTCGTACAGCTCAAGCGGGATCAACGAGCCGGTGGCGATCACCGTGAACCACTCGGCCCAGTGCTTGCCCAGCCACAGGCCGATGCCTTCGATCGCAAACAGCACGGCATAACCCAGGGTCACCAGGCCGACGGCGACGAACTTGCTTGGTCCGAATTCAACCAGCATCGACACCAGGTTCCAGCGCAGCGCATTGCTGCCGGTCAGATCCAGGTGTTCGAGCCAGTGCACCAGCTGCTCGAAGTTCTGCTGCTGGTCGAGGTGGAAGGCAGCCATGGCCAGCAACAGCAGGCAGGCAGTCTTCACCATCTCGTAGATGGCGATGATGCGCAGGCCGGGATGGCGCTGCAGCGGCGCTGCAACCGGCGTGCTGGCGATGGGGGCGGACTCGGACTCGGACATGGGCGATGACTGCACAGACAAGTTGTCTATTGTCGCCGATTGAGGGCGGGATGACCTGTGCGTGATGGCATGGCCGCGCATCGCCGGCGTCGGGATCTGCAATTTTCCTTCCGTTGCTGCCAGCCCTCTCTCTGGCCGCGGGCGAGACGACTGCAAGGAGGCAGGAGGTGGGGCAATCCGGGGAGCGATTGCCGAGGGTCGGGGAAGGGTGGGTGCTTGCGGGGTTGGTCGTGTTTGGCCGTGTTGCCGGTTCTTTGCGCCTTGGGCTGAGGCGAACAGCAGAAACTCAAACGAATTCTGGCTCGCCTGCGAGGAGCTTTCGCTCTCCTGCGGAGGCCAAGGCACTTTTCTTTTGCTTGTCCACGTCGCACGCAGGAGCGTGCGCGAACAGCGAAGCTGGCTCGAAGGGGAGGGTGTCCTAGATTTTGTGTAAACGGGCCACAGGCGGGAAACTGCCCTTTGACCCGGAGACACCATGAGCTCACGCAAGCACGAGGTACCCGACGAGCTGCTCAGCAGCCTGTTGGCCAACTACAAGAAGCCTGAAGACCTGATCGGCGAGAATGGCCTGCTCAAGCAGCTGACCAAGCTGCTGGTGGAGCGGGCGCTGGATGCGGAGATGGCCGAACACCTCGGTCACGACAAGCACGAGCCGGTCGCCAACGCGGCCGGCAACACCCGCAACGGACGCAGGCGCTGGACGGTCCGGGACAGGTGGGCAGCGGCATCAACCGCGGCGAGGAAGTGCCGTTGTCTCGATTGATCGACGTGATCAACGAGCGCTTTGGCACCGACTTTACCGACGCCGATCAGTTGTTCTTCGACCAGATCATCGAAGCGGCGATCGGCGACAGCTCGCTGCGCGAGGCGGCAGCGGTCAACCCGGAGGAAAAATTCGCGCTGCTGTTCGCCGATTTGTTGCAGACACTGTTCATTGAAAGGATGGAACAGAACGAGGACATCTTTGCCCGGTTCATGAACGAGCAGGAGTTTCAAAAGCTTGTCGGGACATGGATTTCAGGCAAGGTGTATGCGCGACTGAACCGCCGTGCTGACGATATTGCTGGTCACGATGATTGAGTAGCGGCAACTGGATCAGGTGCACTTTCGATCTGCGCGTGGATGCCTATTTGTCGACCCAGTTTTTACGCATAACGGCCGGTCCCGATGGCAGTCGCAATCACTTGTGTCTCGCGAGTTCCCGCTCAACAACACCGCCCCCCACCGCCCTTGTACCGCGCCTCCTGCCGCTCCCGGAAGAACTCGTCGTAGCTGGGCACCTTCCGTTCCGGATGGTGCTCGCGCAGGTGTTTCAGATAGACGTCGTAGTCGGGGATCCCGCAGCACAGTCGGGCGGTTTGTACCGCCCACTTGCGTACGGACTGGAAGGTCGTGGTCATCACGGCTTCCTCAGCTGGCCACGCTGCTCAACGCTACATATGGCTCTTCGTGCGCGGTGGGGCGATCGATCTTCCATGCCCGCAGCAGGGCGCGCAGGCAGAAGAACACCATGGTCACGATCAACAGCATGAACAGGCCGGTGAGTGCCATGTCGACGTAGTTGTTGGTGACGATGCGCTGCATCTCGGCGACATTTTTTGCTGGCGCAAGCAGCTGGCCCTGCTGCATCACGGCGGCGTACTTGTTGGCGGCGGCGGTGAAGCTGATCGGGCCGACCAGTTTTTCGTAGCCGGCGGTGAGCGTGCAGATGATCAGCCACAGGGCGGGGATGCCCGGTACCAGCACGTAGCGCTGGCGCTTCAGTTTCACCACGACCACGGTGGCCAGCATCAGCGCGATCGCGGCGAGCATCTGGTTGGCGATGCCGAACAGTGGCCACAAGGTGTTGATGCCGCCGAGCGGATCGACCGCGCCCTGGTAGAGGAAATAGCCCCACAGCGTCACGCAGATCGCGGTGGCCAGCAGGTTGCCGGTCCAGGAGGTGGTTTCCTGCAGCGGCTTGTGCATCAGGCCGGCGATTTCCTGGATCATGAAGCGGCCCACACGCGTGCCGGCATCGACCGTGGTGAGGATGAACAGCGCTTCGAACAGGATCGCGTAGTGGTACCAGAACGCCATCATGCCGCCGCCGGGGATGATGTTGTGCAACAGCTGCGCCATGCCCACGGCCAGCGTCGGTGCACCGCCGGCGCGGCTGAGGATGCTGCTCTCGCCGATGTTCTTTGCCGTCTGGATGAGTTCATCCGGCGTGACCACGAAGCCCCACTGGCTGATCGTGGTGGCGGCCTGCTGCACCGTGCTGCCGATGATCGCGCTGGGCGCATTCATCGCGAAGTACACGCCGGGGTGCAGCGAGGTGGCGGCGATCAAGGCCATGATCGCCACGAAGGCCTCCATCAGCATGCCGCCGTAGCCCACCATGCGCGCCTGGCTTTCGTTGGCCAGCAGCTTGGGCGTGGTGCCGGAGGCGATGATCGAGTGCCAGCCGGAGACCGCGCCGCAGGCGATGGTGATGAACAGGAACGGGAACAGGTTGCCGGCGAATACCGGACCGCTGCCGTCGATGAAGCGGGTCACTGCCGGCATCTGCAGCAGCGGCGCGGACAGGAAGATCGCCAGCGCCAGTAACGCGATGGTGCCGATCTTGAGGAAGGTGGAAAGGTAGTCGCGCGGCGCCAGCAGCAGCCACACCGGCAGCACCGAGGCGAAGAAGCCGTAGCCGATCAGCAGCCAGGCCAGCGACTTGGCGTCGAAATCGAACAGCGGTGCCAGCGTGGCGGAATCGGCCACGTTCTTGCCGTACGCGATCGACGCCAGCAGCAGCACCAGGCCGATCAGCGAGACTTCGAGAATCCGCCCCGGTCGGAACCAGCGCATGTAGCCGCCCATCAGGAACGCGATCGGAATGGTGCAGGCCACCGTGAACGTGCCCCACGGGCTGTGCGTGAGCGCCTTGACCACCACCAGCGCCAGCACCGCCAGCACGATCATCATCAGCACCAGCACGCCGACCATCGCCACGATGCCGGGCACCGGGCCGAGCTCCTCGCGCAGCATGTGGCCGAGCGAGCGGGCGTCGCGGCGCAGCGACAGGCCGAGGATCATGAAGTCCTGCACCGCACCGGCGAACACCACGCCGAACAGGATCCACAAGGTACCGGGCAGGTAACCCATCTGCGCGGCCAGTACCGGGCCGACCAGCGGGCCGGCGCCGGCAATCGCGGCGAAATGATGGCCGAACACCACCCACTTGTCGGTCGGCACGTAGTCGAGGCCGTCATTGCGCAGGACCGAGGGCGGTGCGCGGGTCGGGTCGAGCTTGAGCACCGAATGTTCGATGAACTTGCCATAGAAGCGGTAGCCGATCACGAAGATCGAAATCGAGGCGGCGACCAGCCAGATCGCGTTGATCGGCTCGCCGCGGCGCAAGGCCACCACGCCGAGGCAGAACGCGCCGATGATGGCGATGGCGACCCACATGATCTTGCTGGCCGGACTGGGCTTGGGGATGGCTGCTTGCATCGGTGACGTCTCCTCGGCGGTTCAGCAAGCGTCGTCTCCTCTGCGTCGGGGGTCAATGCCAAAGTTCCCTGAATCGTATTAGCTATTGGTCGAATAGCGTCGCGTCAGCCACCTTTTTGAACGGGGTACACTGGACTACCCCCTCGGCCATAAAGGAGTTCGCCATGCGTATCCGGATTCGCTACCTCGCTCTCGGCCTTGCCGCGGCGGTCGTCGCCCTGCCAGCGACAGCTGTCGGCACGGGCCAGTTCAAGGGGCTGCTGAACAAGGTGAAGCAGTCGACGCAGGGTTCCGGTGCCTCGTCACTGGGCAGCAACCTGCCGAGCAGCGATATCGCCGCCGGGCTCAAGGAGGCACTGGCCAAGGGCACCACCAATGCGATCAACAGCCTGGGCCGCGACGGCGGGTTCTGGAACAACAGCAAGGTGCGCATTCCGCTGCCGGGCAAGCTCGAGCAGGCTGGCAAGCTGGCGCGCCAGCTGGGGCAGGGCGCGAAGGTGGATGCGTTCGAGTTGAGCATGAACCGCGCCGCGGAAAAGGCGGTGCCGCAGGTGGCGCAGATCTTCGGCGACGCGATCCGCAAGATGACCCTCAATGACGCCCGCGGCGTTCTCACCGGCGGCGATCACGCCGCCACTGATTACTTCCGCCGCGTCGCCGGCGATGCGCTGACCGCACGCATTCGCCCGATCGTCAGCAAGACCACCGACAGTGTCGGCGTCACCCAGAAGTACAAGGCGTTCACCTCCGGCAGCAGCGGCGGCAGCCTGGGCAATGCGCTCGGCTCGCTGGGGTCACTCACGGGTGGCAAGTCGAAGACGAGTGGCAGCTCGCTGAATCTGGATGACTACGTGACGGCGAAGACCATCGACGGCCTGTTCACTGAAATCGGCGATCAGGAGCAGTCGATCCGCACCAACCCCGGCGCGCGGACCACCGATCTGCTGAAGAAGGTGTTTGGCGGAAAATAGCGGGGAGCGAGGTACGCATGCGAGTTTCACGTGAGGGCGTGCAGCATGGTTTGCGGCAGCTTTTTGCAACGGCGAGGCAGGCATGATTCATGAAATCCTGAAAATGGGTGATCCGCGCCTGCTGCGTGTGGCGCCGCTGGTGCCCGCTGCCATGCTCGGTAGCGAGGAACTCGACACGCTGATTGCCGACATGTTCGAGACCATGCACGCCGCCGGTGGTGTCGGCCTGGCCGCGCCGCAGATCGGTGTCGACCTGCAACTGGTAATTTTCGGCTTCGAGCATTCCGAACGCTATCCAGAGGCGCCGGAAGTGCCGCAGACCATCCTGCTCAATCCGGTGATCACCCCGCTGTCGCATGACATGGAGGACGGCTGGGAAGGCTGCCTGTCGGTACCGGGTCTGCGCGGTGTAGTCAGTCGCTACAGCCTGATTCGCTACGAGGGAATCGACCCCAAGGGCGAGCGGGTCGAGCGCACTGCCGATGGTTTTCACGCGCGTGTGGTGCAGCATGAGTGCGACCATCTGATCGGTCGACTGTACCCGTCGCGGATCATCGACTTCACTCAATTCGGCTACACCGATGTGCTTTTCCCCGGCCAGGACATGGGGGACGACTGACATGCGCGCGATCTGGAGAAACACCGTGCTTGCCGAGAGCGACGACACCGTCGTGGTCGGCCGCTCCTGCGCATTCATGCGCCCGCGGCACTGGGGCCATCCTGCCCGGCGAGGGCAATCATTATTTCCCCGCCGAGTGGCTACCGCGCGATCACTTTCGCGCCAGCGATCACCACAGCCTCTGCCCGTGGAAAGGCACAGCCAGCTACTACGACGTGGTCGTTGGCGACGAGGTAATCGCGGATGCGGCGTGGTACTACCCGCAACCAAAGGACGCCGCGAAGCAGATCAGCGGCCGGGTCGCGTTCTGGCGCGGGGTCGACGTCGTCGCCTGATGCTCTACTCCGCGGCCAGCCATTGCCTGGCCGGCCGACAGTCCATGATGATGCAGCTCTTTGGCGAGCGAGCGTCACGTGCTATCGACCCCTACCTGCTTGCCCGCAGGCGCTTTGGATGCAACGGTTCGCCGTAAGCAAGCGCCACGCAATCCCGGCATCGATCTGCTGCGCGGGCTGGCGATCCTGCTGGTGGTGTTCAACCATCTCGGTCTGCGTATTCCGCTGAAGAAAACGGCTCTGGCCGATGTGCTGCCGGGCTGGTTCCTGAGTCGACTCAACTACAACGGCTACGAAGCGGTATTCGTGTTCTTCGTGATCTCGGGCTTCCTGATCTCGGGCAACGCGCTGCGCCGGTGGGGAAGTCTCGAACAGATCGACCTGCGTACGTTCTACGTGCGCCGCTTTGCACGCATCGTGCCCTGCCTGCTGGTGCTGATCGCCGTGCTGAGCGTGCTGCACCTCCTCACGGTACCGGATTACACGATCAGCCATGCCGGTCAGTCGCTGCCGGGTGCGATCTGGGCGGCGCTTGGCCTGCACCTGAACTGGTACGAGGGACATACCGGTTACCTGCCGGGCAACTGGGACGTGCTGTGGTCGCTGTCGATCGAGGAGGTGTTCTATATCGGCTTCCCACTGGCATGCCTGCTGACGCGTCGCCTCACGGTGCTTGTGCCGCTGCTGCTCCTGCTGGCGCTCTCGATGCCGTGGACCCACGCGGCCTTGCGTGGCAACGAGATCTGGCAGGAGAAGGCCTACCTGCCTGGCATGTCGGCGATTGCCATCGGTGTGCTCGGCGCGTTGCTGGCCACGCGCTCAGCGACACTTCCACCACGTACGGTCAGCTTGCTGGGATGGCTGGGCGTGATCGGTCTGGTGGCGGCGACCATTGATGGTGCGGCGATGTGGCATCTGCTGCGCGACGGCTACATGCTGTTGCTGGCTTTGTCGGCACTGTGCCTGCTGCTGGCCTGCGAGCAACGCCAGCGGCGCGGTGCATGGCACACCTGGCGCGGTCTGGACTGGATGCGTTCGTGGGGGCGCCTGAGCTACGAGATTTATCTCAGCCACATGTTCGTGGTGTTCGCGGTCGTGCGGCTATTCAAGCTCGCTGGTGGCGACATGCGGCTCGGCGTTCTCTGGTACCTGCTGACGCTGCCGTTGTGCTGGGTGTTGGGCACGATGGTGGAGCGTTGGCTGTCGACTCCGTGCGAGCGCTGGCTGCGGACGCGCCTGTCACCACATCGGGTGACGCAGGCATTGAGGGCGGATTCGCTGACTGTGGTCGATTGAGACCCATGCGCCGTTCGATCCGCGCCTGGGCCGAATCCCTGCAAGCGTCAGTGCGTTCCGCCTGTCGCTGCCTTTGCGCCTGAGGCGGCCGACGCAGCGTCGTCGAACTGCCACGCGGGCTTGCCCTTGCCGTCAACCTTGAGCATCGCGTGCGGCAGGCCGTCCTTGCCGTTGAGCTGGATGTGGCCACTGTTGGCGTCGGTGCCCAATTCAAGCGCAGAATCCCGTGCCTTGGGATCGCCGTAGTTGATGTACATCCCGGCGAAATTTTCCTTGTCATCGACCATCAGGCCGATTGCCTCGTACGGGGGCGTGGCCCGATCCAGCGCAATCCCGACGCGTCCGGTGCCCATGAACGCCATGCCGCCGCGCTCGTTGCCCTTCGTGTCGTAGAGCGTCATGCCGTAGTTGTCGTCATCACCCCTTCGCTTGTAGGTCTTGCCATTGATGTGCAAGGTGGGGAGCTGCCCGAGCGCGAGGCGATCCGCGCCGGTCTTGCCGAGAAAAATGATGCCATCCGAGGCATCGTCCTTGCGCGTGCGGTCCGTGCTGGCGGGCACCGGCGCGCCGATCAGCATGCGATCGTTGCCCTGGGCATCGACGATCACGATGCCTTGAGTGCGGATGATGTTGCCAGGGCGGTGGAGAAACAGGGTGACCGCCAACGCCGCGAGCAACAGCAGCGTGATGATCAAGCCCGCGCGCAGCCGGCCCACATGGCGCTGCAGGCGGTTCCAGTCTGCTGCGCTGATGGCGATGTTTGCAGTCATGTGCGTGCTCTCCTTGGGTGTGGGGCAATCGTTGCGGCCGTTCGTGCCAAGGCGCCACGCGCTCGACCTGCGACAGCCGGGCTCCATGCCAACCCCGTCGAACATTACGATAAATGTTGACAGGGAATCCATCAGCAAAATCCGGCGTAAACGACGTCAAAAGTTGCGGTGGCGTAAGCTACACGAGGGTGGATGACTGCCCGGGAGATGTTCGGTGAAGAAAGAAGACGAAACACACATGCAGATCGTGTCCGCTGACATCAGTTCGGAGTCGCTGACCGGCATGGTGATTTTCCGTCCACACTGCGTCTCGCGTTCGGGGCGAAAGGTGCCGGAAACAAGCACAACGGGGAACTGGTATGCCCTGCGTCCGGCCGAGGTACGCAGCTTCGCGCGGGCGCTTCTCGATGCCGCCGATGCGCTGGATCTGAAAGCGAAAATGTTGCAGGCGGCCAAGTCCAGCGAGGCCTGATGCCGCTTCGTGCGTGGACTCCTGCGCGCCCTGGGTGGCCTGCTCCAGGGCAGTCTGGTCACGAGAGCGATGGGTTCCCGCGTATCAGCAGGGTACGTGAGCCTGCGGTCGAAGTACGCGGTGTGGCGTACACGTCGCGCAAGCGACACGCGCTGCCCCCACCTTCATGCCCGCGGCGCAGGCAGCATGTCGAAGGCGATGGTCATGCGCGGCTCGCTGTCCGAAAAAGGCACCGTGCCGTGCCACATGTACGACGGGAATACGGCCAGATATCCGGGTTTTGGACGAATCACCCGGCGCGGTGGCAGGTCCAGGCCGAGTTCGGCGGTGGGTTGGCCAAACTGGATGCAGCCGGCCTGTCCTCCGGACTCATCGCTTACCGATGGCGGCAGCGAGACATAGAAGGCTGAACTCATCCAGCCTTCCTGATGGATATGGTTGGAGTGGTGCCCGAATGAACCCAACTTCACCGACCACGAACCTCCCATCTTCACGCCGTGTTGGTTGCGGCTGAGGAAGGGGTGCGTGGGGTCCGCTGGCAGGGTCGCAAGCCAACATTCGGCGGCTGCCTGCAGGGTCGCTCGCGCCTTGGCGATAATCGGGTCGGGCCGGACAAACAGACGTCCAGGTGTCTGTGAACCGCCGCGCACGCTTTGATTGAGCGGGTCGCGTCCGGCCAGGTGCATGCCGTCCAGCGTGGCCTTGAGCAGCTCCAGTGATTCGGTCTGGCTCGCACACATCGGCATCGGCTCCACTTCGACCATGCTGATCAGCCGCTCATAGTCCATCAGCCAGTGCTCGCGCGGATCGCCGATGAGCCGCCACGCGGTGCCGAGATGGGCCCACGATTCCTGATTGGTTGGGTCCAGCGCGATCGCCTCGTTCGCATGGCGGGCGACCGCCTCCCAGTCCCGGGCTTGATACGCGTGGTGCGCGTACGCGTTGAGAAACGCCGCGCTATGAAGTCGCAGGGTAGGGTAGGCCAGGGCATACAAGCGGCCAGCCTCCTCGTGCAGCGCCAGCAAATCGCAGGCGAGCGCCTCCAACCACACCAGCGACAGGTCGTCGCTATTGGCGCGCCGCAAGGCACGTACCCGATCCAGCGCCTCCTCGCTCTTGCGGGCCTCGATCAGCAGGCTGATGAACTCCCTCTGCAAGGCTTCGTTGCCCGGTTGCTGTTGCGCGGAGATGCGGATGGTCGAGAACGGATCCTCGCCGTAATCCCCAGCGTTGCCCTGCGTCCACAGCAACTGCGCAAGCTTCACCTGAGCAGGGATGAAAAGCGGGTGGGTGATGACCAGTCGGCGACCTTGCTCGATGGCTTCCTTGGTGCGGCCGAGATCGGCCAGCAGGCCGTTGATGACATCGGACACGGCGGGGTGGGTTTCGCCAAGCCTTTGCGCCTGCTCGAAGCTGGCCAGCGCCTCGTCCAGTTGCCCGAGCGATTGCTGCGTGGTGCCAAGGTCGACCCATGGCGAGCTGTCGCCCCCTGACAGGCTGGTGGCCTTGCGCAGTGCGGATGCCGCCGCGTCGAGATCGCCGAGGGATCGCTTGGCCCTGCCTAGGCCTTGCCAGGCCTGCAGCGCTTCGGGCTGCAAGTCCACCGCGTGCTGGAATGCCCACGCGGCTTTGGCAAAGTCGCCCAACTCAAGCATGGCCACGCCCAGCTTGATCCAGGCACCCACGAAGCCAGGCTCAGCCATGGTGGCCGCGTGGTAACGCTCGGCAGCTTCCTCTTTCCGCCCCTGGCGGGTCAGCCATGTGCCGAAGTTGAACAGGATGCCGGGCTGGCGCGGCACCAGTTCCAGCGCCCGCAGGAAACTCGCCTCCGCCCCGTCGACGTCACCGGTGTCGGCCAGACACATCGCCAGCAACTGGGTGGCATCCCCCGACCATGGCGCAACGTTGGTCACCCGCCGCACCATGGTGGCGGCGTCACTCGCCCGCCCTTGCCGCAGCAACTGATGAGCGGCTTCAAGCTCGTTCAGTTGCGTTGCGGTCAACTGCGGCGGTGCGCCAGGCGTCATGAGACAACCTCCCGTGAAAGGCATCTCGCATCTGGTCCCACTATCCCCTTGCGTCAGTTACGCGGATCCCCGAAACCACCCGCGCACACGATGCCCCCACCAGACGCGCTCTGGTTTCATACTGACTCAGCAGTTTGCCCGCGTCTACGCTTGGCTGTGGCCCACCCGCGCAGAGACATCCACCGGGCGCCGCCGTGGGTCAGTCGGTGTCGGCATGCCTCAACGAAACCGGTTGATCGTGTCGCGCAGTTCCAGAGCCGCGGTGCGGGCGGCCTGGGCGAAATCCTCGCCGTTGCCGGCGTAGAGGATGGCGCGGGAGGAGCTGATCATCAGGCCGGTGCCGTCGGGCGTGCGGCCGTGGCGCAGCACGGCTTCCACGTCGCCGCCCTGGGCGCCGATGCCGGGTACCAGCAGCGGCATGTCGCCGACCAGGGCGCGCACCTTGCCCAGCTCTTCCGGCCAGGTGGCGCCGGTGACCAGGCTGCAATTGTTGTTTGCGTTCCAGTCACGGGCGATGGTTTCGGCCACGCGCAGGTACAGCGGCATGCCGCTGCAATCGAGTGCCTGGAAGTCGGCGCCGCCGGGGTTCGATGTACGACAGAGCAGGATCACGCCCTTGTCGGCGCGATCGAGAAAGGGCTGGATTGAATCGCGGCCGAGGTAGGGGTTGAGCGTCACCGCGTCGGCGCGGTAGCGATCGAATGCCTCGCTGGCATAGTGCTGGGCGGTGGAGCCGATGTCGCCGCGCTTGGCGTCGAGGATCACCGGCACGCCGGGATGCTTGTCGTGGATGTGCACGATCAGCCGTTCCAGCGTGTCTTCGGCACGCAGTGCGGCGAAGTGGGCGATCTGCGGCTTGAACGCGCAGACCAGATCGGCGGTGGCATCGACGATGGCGGCGCAGAAGTCGAACACCGCATCCGGCTGCTCACGCAGATGCGCGGGGAATTTCGCCGGCTCCGGATCGAGGCCGACGCAGACCAGCGAGTCGTGTTCCTTCCAGAGCTGTTGCAGGGAATGCATGAAGTGCATCGGGAACTCCGTTTGAGAAGTGAGGGAAGAGGAGTCAGGAGCGAGAGACGGCTGGCACTTTGATGCCTCCCGCTGGCTTCCTCCTCCTTTCAACTCACGCCTGCTTGTCGCGAAGGGACGGAGAGGGGGCAGAGAGCTTGCGACCTGGTGCTTTCTCTAACTCCTCACTCCTCTCCACTCACTCCTGCTGTCAAACCAGCTTCTTGTACTTCACGCGATGCGGCCGCGCGCCTTCCTCGCCGAGACGGCGCTTCTTGTCGGCTTCGTATTCGTTGTAGTTGCCGGGAAAGAACTCGACGTGCGAATCGCCTTCGAACGCGATGATGTGGGTGGCGACACGGTCGAGGAACCAGCGGTCATGCGAGATCACCATCACGCAGCCGGGGAATTCCAGCATCGCGTCTTCCAGTGCGCGCAGGGTTTCGACGTCCAGATCGTTGGACGGCTCATCGAGCAGCAGCACGTTGCCGCCCTGCATCAGGGTCTTGGCCAGGTGCAGTCGGCCGCGCTCACCACCCGACAGGCTGCCCACCAGCTTCTGCTGGTCGGTGCCCTTGAAGTTGAAGCGGCCGATATAGGCGCGCGACTGCAATTCGTATTTGCCGATGGTGATGATATCGGCGCCGCCGGAGACTTCCTGCCACACGTTCTTCTTGCCGTCGAGGTTGTCGCGCGACTGGTCGACATAGGCCAGCTGCACGGTATGGCCGAGCTTCACCTCGCCCTTGTCCGGCGTTTCCTGACCGGTGATCAGCTTGAACAGGGTCGACTTGCCGGCGCCGTTGGGGCCGATCACGCCGATGATCGCGCCCGGCGGCACCTTGAACGAGATGTCGTCGATCAGCAGGCGGTCGCCGAACGACTTGCTGACGTTCTTGAACTCGATCACTTCCTGGCCAAGGCGCTCGCCCGGCGGGATATACAGCTCGTTGGTCTCGTTGCGCTTCTGGTACTCGACCGAGTTAAGTTCCTCGAAGCGGTTGATACGCGCCTTGCCCTTGGACTGACGGCCCTTGGCGGCCGAACGCACCCACTCCAGTTCGCGTGCCAGCGCCTTCTGGCGGCCCTTTTCGGCGGATTCCTCGCGCGCCAGGCGCTCGCCCTTCTGCTCCAGCCATTCGGTGTAGTTGCCCTTCCACGGAATGCCGCGGCCGCGATCGAGTTCGAGAATCCACTCGGCGGCGTTGTCGAGGAAGTAGCGATCATGCGTCACCGCGACCACGGTGCCGGGGTAGTCGTGCAGGAATTTCTCCAGCCAGTCGACCGACTCGGCGTCCAGATGGTTGGTCGGCTCATCCAGCAGCAGCATGTCCGGCTTGGACAGCAGCAGGCGGCACAGCGCCACGCGGCGCTTCTCGCCACCGGACAGCGGCCCGATCTTGGCGTCCCATGGCGGCAGGCGCAGCGCGTCGGCGGCCACTTCCAGCTGGCGCTCCAGCGCATGCGCATCGTTCGCGGCGAGCAGGCCTTCCAGCGCCTCCTGCTCCTTGGCCAGTTTGTCGAAGTCGGCGCCTTCCTCGGCGTAGGCGGTGTAGACCTCTTCCAGCCGCTTCTGCGCATCGAGAATCTCCGCGACACCTTCCTCGACCGACTCGCGTACGGTCTTCTCGGGATCGAGCTGCGGCTCCTGCGCCAGGTAGCCGATCTTGGTGCCGGGCTGCGCGCGCGCCTCGCCCTGGAAATCGGTATCCACGCCGGCCATGATTTTCAGCACGGTGGATTTGCCTGCGCCGTTGACGCCGAGCAGGCCGATCTTGGCGCCGGGGAAGAACGACAGCGAGATGTCCTTGATGATCTGGCGCTTCGGCGGGACGATCTTGCTGACCCCGTTCATGGTGTAGATGTATTGCGAGCTCATGGAGTCTCCGAAGGCGTGCGCCGCGCTGCCTGTGCGGCTGGCGCGTAAAAGGGATGTCAGTAAACCGGACATTATAGCGGTTTGCCCGGGCAGGCCCACGGCCGCCCTCGCGGTTCTGTTTCCTCCGAGGTTGCCGGGCCATGGACACCGCTGAATGCGGCGTCCGCGAGGGCTGCCGCGGGCGAGCTGACGGGGGCTCGGGCGGGTTTGTCTGGCCGGACGCAAGTATCTGCGGTCAGCACCGAACGTCCTGGAGCCTGTCAAGACCCATATCTGGTGGCTGCGGGCGGGCGCAAGGGCTACACTTTGGGGTCTTCCCCCGAACTCACCTGCCGAGGCCCGAATGTTTCCCAAGGATTGCACCATCGCCGGTTACGACGACGAACTGGCCAAGGCGATTGCCGATGAAGGCCAGCGCCAGGAAGATCACGTCGAACTGATCGCCTCGGAAAACTACGCCAGCCCGCGGGTGATGGAAGCGCAGGGTTCCAAGCTGACCAACAAGTACGCCGAGGGTTATCCGGGCAAGCGCTACTACGGCGGCTGCGAGTACGTGGATATCGCCGAGAAGCTGGCGATCGAGCGCCTCAAGCAGTTGTTCGGTGCCAGCTACGCCAATGTGCAGCCGCATTCGGGTTCGCAGGCCAACCAGGCGGTGTACTTCGCCCTGTTGCAGCCGGGCGACACCATCCTGGGCATGAGCCTGGCCCACGGCGGCCACCTGACCCACGGTGCCAAGGTCAACTTCTCCGGCAAGATCTTCAACGCGGTGCAGTATGGCGTGGACGCCAACGGCATCGTCGACATGGATGAGGTCGAGCGCCTTGCCGTGGAGCACAAGCCGAAGATGGTCGTGGCCGGTTTCTCCGCCTACTCGCAGGTGCTGGACTGGGCGCGCTTCCGCGCCATTGCCGACAAGATCGGTGCCTACCTGTTCGTCGACATGGCGCACATCGCCGGCCTCGTTGCGGCGGGCGTCTATCCCAGCCCGCTGCCGCACGCGCATGTGGTGACCTCAACCACCCACAAGACCCTGCGCGGCCCGCGCGGTGGCTTCATCGTCGCCAGTCATGCCGGAATGGGGCAGGCCGCCGAGGAAATCGAGAAGAAGCTGCAGTCGATCGTGTTCCCCGGTATCCAAGGTGGCCCGCTGATGCACGTGATCGCAGCCAAGGCAGTGGCCTTCAAGGAAGCGCTGGAGCCTGAGTTCAAGGCCTACCAGGCCCAGGTGGTGAAGAACGCCAAGGCGATGGCGAAGACCTTCATCGAGCGCGGCTACAAGATTGTCTCCGGTGGCACCGAAAACCACCTGATGCTGGTCGACATGATCGGCAAGGACGTCACCGGCAAGGACGCGGAAGAGGCGCTGGGCAAGGCGCACATCACGGTCAACAAGAACGCCGTGCCGAACGACCCGCGCAAGCCCTTCGTCACCTCCGGCCTGCGTGTCGGCACCCCGGCGATCACCACCCGCGGTTACCTGGAAGCCGACACCATCGAGCTGACCGGCTGGATCTGCGACGTGCTGGACGCGCCGGGTGACGAGGCGGTGATCGCGAAGGTACGCGATGCGGTAACCGTGCAGTGCCGCAAGTTCCCGGTTTACGGCTGAATTGAGGCGGGAAACAGGGAACGGGGAACGGGGAACGGGGAACATGGAGGTTCCGGTGGCTCAGGATTTCAGGGAGTTGAGGGTTTGGCAGGACGCCATGGCGCTGGCTGAGGCGGTTCACCTGGCGACCCGGGAGTTTCCCTCCGAAGAACGCTTGGGTCTGACAAGCCAGTTGCGCCGCGCATCGATTTCTATCGCTTCATGCATTGCGGAAGGCAATGCCCGCAGTTCCACACGTGACTACTTGAGGTTCTTGTCCATGTCTTCCGGATCGCTGGCCGAAGTCGAAACACAATTGCTGCTCGCCCAGCGCTTCGGCCATTTGTCCAACGATGGTCTGTCATCGTTGTTGACCCCGTTGCACGGGCTGGCAAGGCAACTGCAGTCGCTGAAAAAAGCATTGTTATCAAAGCTGGCCGCAGATCCTACGTTCCCCGTTCCCCGTCCCCCGTTCCCCAGCCCCTGATGCATTGCCCCTTCTGCCAGCACGAAGACACTCGCGTGATCGACTCGCGCCTCACCGAGGATGGCTCATCGGTGCGGCGTCGGCGCGAGTGTCCGCAGTGCAGTGAGCGCTTCAATACGTACGAGACAGCCGAGCTGAAGCTGCCGACCGTGGTCAAGAGCGGTGACCGGCGTGAGGTGTTCGACGAGCGCAAGTTGCGGGTGAGTTTCGAGCGGGCGCTGCAGAAGCGGCCGGTGCCGACGCACGACGTGGACAGTTCGGTGCGCGCCATCGTCAACGACCTGCGCAAGAGTGGCGAGCGCGAAGTGCCATCGCGTCAGGTCGGCGAGCTGGTGATGCGCGAGCTGAAGAAGCTCGATCAGGTGGCCTACGTGCGTTTCGCTTCGGTCTACCGCAAATTCGAGGACATGCAGGCCTTCCGCGAGGAGATCGAGAAGCTGGAGCGCGACCTGCCTGAACTGGATGGCCTGCAGTTGCCGCTGCTCGGCGACGGCAAGCGTGCCGGCAAATGATTCCGGCGACCTTGTAGGAGCGCACCCTGTGCGCGATGTTTTCCGGATTCGTGTGAAGGCAATCGCGCACAGGGTGCGCTCCTGCAAGGGCGGGGCAAGGTGAGCGAATTTTTTTCAGCAATTGATCACGCACACATGGCCCAGGCCCTGCGTCTGGCCGAGCTTGGCCTGTTCACCACCCAGCCCAATCCGCGCGTCGGCTGCGTCATCGCGCATGGCGACGACGTGGTCGGCACAGGCTGGCACCGGCGTGCCGGCGAGCCGCATGCCGAGGTGTTTGCGCTGCGCGAGGCGGGCGAGCGGGCGCGTGGTGCGACCGCGTACGTCACGCTGGAGCCGTGCGCGCATCATGGCCGTACGCCGCCGTGCGCCGATGCGCTGATTGCCGCCGGGGTCGCGCGCGTGGTGATCGCCGCCGAGGATCCATTCCCGCAGGTGGACGGTCGCGGCATGGCGCGACTGCGCGACGCTGGCATCACGGTCGAGAGCGGCCTGATGCGTGAGGCGTCGCGCGAGCTCAACGGCGGCTTCTTCAGTCGCATCGAGAAGGGGCGGCCCTTCGTGCGATTGAAGATGGCGATGAGCCTGGACGGACGCACCGCCCTGGCCAATGGCGCATCGGCATGGATTACCGGCGAGGTGGCGCGTGCCGACGTGCAGCGCTGGCGCGCGCGCAGTGCGGCGATCCTTTCCGGCAGCGGCACCGTGCTGGCCGACAACCCGCGGCTCACCGTGCGACTGCCCGAGGGCGAGGCTTTTCAGGCGCCGCTGCGGGTCGTGCTGGATCGCGAACTGAAAGTCGCCGGCGCGATGCATGTGCTCGACGGCAGTGCACCCACCTTGTTGCTGCATGCGGCGACTGAGTCACCGCCGGCCGTGGCGTTACCCGGTGTGAGCTACTCGACGGCACCACTGAATGCCGAAGGCCGTTTCGATCTGCAGGCGGTACTTGCACTGCTGGCGGCGCGCGATATCAACGAAGTGCACGTGGAAGCCGGCGCCCGACTGGGCGGCGCCCTGTTTGCTGCTGGCCTGGTCGATGAAGTGCTGCTGTATGTGGCCCCGGTTTTTCTGGGCAACGATGCGCGCCCCTTGCTCGAGCTGCCGCGGCTGGAGTCGATGGCGGAGCGCTGGCAGATGCAGGTGGTGGAGCAGTGCGCGATGGGTGCGGATTGGCGTCTGCGTTTGCGTCAGTCTGCGTGATGCAGGTGGTGCAGGTGGTGCAGACGAGCCTCCACGGTACGTCGACGTGTCGATCGGTCCATGGGTTGACGCACGGGAGAGGCGCTTGAAGCGGTTGCCTGGTGTGGCTCGCCTGCTGCTGGCCGTTGTCATCTCGGCGTACAGCATGGCTGGCATGGCTCGAGCGGATGGCTTTGACATGGTCGCGCTGGGCGTCGAGGGCGGTCTGGACAGCGGCAACCTGTCGTCATACCTGATTCGCGCATCCGGCGATCAGCACTACCTGGCACTGGATGCCGGTACGCTGCTGCCCGGCATCGCCCAGGGGCTGCGCCGGCATGCGTTCGGCAGCTTGCCGGCGCAGGGCGGGGACACGCCGCAGGGCCACGTCTTTCACCAGCTCATCGCGGGCTACTTCATCAGTCACGCGCATCTGGATCACGTCGCCGGGCTGGTCGTCGCCAGCCCGGACGACAGCGGTCACAAGCCGGTGTATGCACTGGCTGGTACCAACGATGCCCTGAGCCGCGATTACTTCAACTGGTCGGCATGGCCCAATCTGGCCGATCGCGGCAAGCCGCCGGCGCTGGGGCGTTACCGGCTGCAAGACGAGGCGCCGGGCGCGCCGTTTGCCGTCGCGGGTACCACGATGAGCGCCCGCATCTACCCGTTGTGGCACGACGGCGTGGTGTCCTCGATGGTGCTGCTGAAGGCGGGCGACGATTACTTCGCCTATTTTGGAGATACCGGACCCGATGCCCTGTCCGGAGGGCATCGGCTGGCCGATATCTGGGCGGTGCTGGCGCCGCTGGTGCAGCGACACGTGCTCAAGGGCATGCTGATCGAAACATCGTTTCCCGACGATGTGCCCGACAAGAACCTGTTCGGCCACCTCACGCCAGCCTGGCTGCTGCGCGAACTGCAGGCGCTGGCGCAGGCTGCCGGTGGTGCGCATGCGCTGAGGGGTTTGCCGGTGGTGATCGGCCACATCAAGCCCAGTCTGCAGGCTGGCCGCGACCCGCGCGCCGTGATCGCTGCAGAACTGGCGCGAGGCAATACGCTGGGCGTGGCATTCCGGTTTCCGACCCAGGGCGAACGCCTGCGCTTTCCCTGAGCTGCAGCACGATGACAAGGCAATCCCATGAGCAAGCGTGAAGACGGCACGATCCACTGGGGCATCATCGGCTGCGGCCATGTCACCGAGCTGAAGAGCGGACCGGCATTGCAGCAGGTGCCCGGTTCAGCCCTGGTGGCGGTGATGCGCCGCGACGGCGAGAAAGCCCGCGACTACGCGCAACGCCACGGCGTGCCGCGCTGGTACGACGACGCGGCGGCGCTGATCGCCGACCCCGGTGTCGACGCGGTCTATGTCGCCACGCCACCCTCCAGCCACAAGCACTACGCGCTGATGGCGATCGCCGCCGGCAAGCCGGTCTACGTGGAAAAGCCGATGGCGATGGATGTCAGCGAGTGCGAGGCGATCATCGCTGCAGGGCAGGCCGCCGGCGTGCCGGTGTTCGTCGCCTATTACCGGCGCGCTCTGCCGCGCTTTGCCAGGGTGCGTGAACTGCTGTTCGAGACGCGGGCGATTGGCACGCCGCATATCGTCAACACGCTGCTGCAGCAGCCGTTGCATCCGCGTTATGCGGATCCGGCCGCGCAGCACTGGCACGTGGATCCGGCGATCTCCGGCGGCGGCCTGTTCATGGATCTGGGCTGCCACACCCTGAATATCCTGGACTGGCTGTTCGGGCCGATCGTCTCGGCCCGCGGCCACGCCAGCAACCGGGGCGGCGCCTATCCGCCGGAGGATACGGTGGCGATGTCGTTTGCCTTCGACGGCGGGATGCTCGGCACCGGCCTGTGGAACTTCTGCAGCTACCGGTATCACGACAGTATCGAGGTGATCGGCGATCGGGGCCGGCTGTCCTTCGCCACCTTCGGCGACGGCCCGATCATTCTGGAAAACGAGGCGGGAATGCAGGTATTCCACGTCGACAACCCGCTGCATATCCAGCAGCCGCTGATCGAGACCATCGTCGCCGAGTTGCGAGGCCAGCCGCGCGCGTGCCCCTCCGATGCCCGGAGCGCGGCGCGCACGGCCTGGGTGATGGATCAGGTGCTGCAGGACTACCGCGCCTCGCACTGAACGTGCACTGCGGGAAACGCTGCGTCCGCCGCCATCTCATGGCGTCCCGGCCATGCTGATGGCCCGCAGTGCTAACATTCGCCGGCCGGCTCGTCCGGTTTACCAACAACGTCTTCAGGGCGGGGTGAGATTCCCCACCGGCGGTAGGTGCCCCAGTCCAACGGATGCACGAGTCCGCGAGCGCCTTTGATGGTTTCCGTGGAAGCCAGCGAAGGGTCAGCAGATCCGGTCCGAAGCCGGAGCCGACGGTCCACGCTGTTTCCCGCAGGGGTGACGGCGCACAGTCCGGATAAGAGAAGACGGCATCACGCGGGCCTTCGCTGGCTCGCGTCTGTGCTACGCCCTGGGGCGTTTTTCGCATTCCATTGCTGCGGGAAACGTGTCATGCCTTCAAGCCAGCGTACCGTTGTTCGCGCCTTCCATCCGGGAGGTTGCTGATGTTCACCGGCATCATCCAGAGCGTGGGCCGCATCGTGCGGCTGGAACCGCGTGGTGGCGACATGCGCCTGCATGTGGATACCGCGTCGCTCGACCTCGCCGACGTGCAGCTGGGCGACTCGATCGCGGTCTCCGGCGTATGCCTCACCGCAGTCACGCTGGAGCCGCGTGGTTTCAGCGCGGACGTTTCCAACGAAACGCTGTCGCTGACCTCGCTCGGCCAGCTCAAGGCGGGCGACCCGGTGAATCTGGAAAAGGCGCTGCGACTGGCCGACCGGCTTGGCGGGCATCTGGTGTCCGGTCACGTCGACGGTCTGGGCAAGGTGGTCTCGATCACGCCCGATGGCCGTTCGCAGCGCTGGACCTTCGACGTGCCGGCGTCCATCTCGCGCTACATCGCGGCCAAGGGCTCGGTCTGCATCGACGGCACCAGCCTCACCGTCAACGAGGTGGCTGGCCACCGCTTCGGCGTCAACCTGATCCCGCACACGGTCGAGCACACCGCCTTCCACGCGCGCCGCGTCGGTGACGCAGTGAACATCGAGGTGGACGTGATCGCCCGCTACGTCGAGCGCCTGCTGGCCAGCGGCGGAGCGCCGAAGCTGGACGAGGCTTTCCTCAAGCAGCACGGTTTCGCCTGACTTCCCCATGCCGTCATGCCAGCGAAGGCTGGCATCCAGCGCCCTGGCTGTTGCAGGAGGCACTGGTTTCCAGCTTGCGCTGGAAAGACGCTTTTCCCCGTTCCCCGTTCCCCGTTCCCCGTTCCCCGTTCCCCGTTCCCCGGACCTTCCCTATGAGCTTCAACACCATTCCCGAAATCCTCGAAGACATCCGCGCCGGCCGCATGGTCGTGATCCTCGATGACGAGGATCGCGAGAACGAGGGCGACCTGGTCATGGCCGCGCAGATGGTGCGGCCGGAGGACATCAACTTCATGGTGCGCGAGGCGCGCGGCCTGGTCTGCGTCACGCTGACCGAGCAGCGCACACGCCAGCTCGGCCTGAAGCCGATGGTCAGCGACAACACCTCCTCGTACCACACCAACTTCACCGTCTCGATCGAGGCCGCCGAAGGCGTCACCACCGGCATCTCGGCGCATGACCGCGCGCGCACCATCCAGGTGGCGGTGAAGTCCGACGCCAAGCCGCAGGATCTGGCCCAGCCCGGCCACATCTTTCCGCTCACCGCCCAGCCCGGTGGCGTGCTGACTCGCGCCGGGCATACCGAGGCCGGCTGCGATCTGGCCGCGCTGGCCGGTCTCGAACCGGCGGCCGTGCTGATCGAGGTGCTGCACGAGGACGGCTCGATGGCGCGCCGCCCCGAGCTGGAGATCTTCGCGGCCAAGCACGGCCTGAAGATCGGCTCCATTGCCGAACTGATCCGCTACCGGCTGGAAACCGAAAAGACCGTGCAGCGCGTGCACGAGGAGCAGGTCGAGACCGAGTTCGGTCCGTTCCGGTTGATCGCCTATCGCGACATGATCCACCGCGGCCTGCATTACGCGCTGGTGCGCGGCGCGGTCAATGACGGCGCGCCGGTGCTGTCGCGCGTGCACGTGCGCAACACCTTGTCCGATGTGCTGCATCTGAAGCGCGATGATCTCGGCCTCACTGTCACTGCCGCCCTGCGCCGGATCGACGAAGAAGACCGCGGCGTGCTGCTGGTGCTTTCCGGCGAGGATACCCCCGAAGCGTTGCTGGCCAAGCTCAACCGTCAGCCCAGCACCCAGGCGCCGGAAGAAGCACAGCAGCAGGAGTGGCGCCAGCTCGGCCTCGGCTCGCAGATGCTGGCCGACCTTGGCGTGCAGAAACTGCGCGTGCTGGGCACCCCGCGCAAACTCGTCGGCCTGGCCGGCTTCGGCCTCGAGGTCGTCGAATACGTCTGACCCTCGCTACCTTGTAGAAGCCCGCTGGCGGGCGATGCCGTGGTTCTGATCGCCATCAATGCAGGAGCATCGCCCGCGAGCGGGCTCCGGGATTTGCCCTGCTCATGCCATCGTTGCGCCATGCTGCCATTGTCCGCGTCCACGCATAATCCGCCTTTCCCTTGTCGACCGAGCACATGACCACCATCCGCCTCATCGCCCCCTCCGGCCACGCGCACGATCCCGCCGCCATGACCCGCGGCGTGGCCCGCTTGCGCGAGGCCGGTTGCACGGTGGACGGGGTCGAGGTGCTTGCACGCACCGAACAGCGTTTTGCCGGCAGCGATGCCGAACGCGCGGCCGACATCAATGCGCTTGCAACGATGCCGACGCTGCCCGATATCGTGCTGGCCTCCCGCGGTGGCTACGGCGCGGGACGTCTGCTGCCGCATCTGCATTACGACGCGCTGGCTGAGCGGCTGCGGGACCAGCCGACCCTGCTGGTCGGGCATAGCGATTTCACCGCGCTGCAGATGGCGCTGTACGTGAAGAGCAGCCTGTGTACCTTCAGCGGGCCGCTGCTCGCCGATCTCGGCGCCGAGCCTCGCAGCACATTCGCCTGGCAGCAGTTCTGGTCCACGCTGACGTCACCGGCGATGGAGCTGGCCTGGTCCAGCGGCACGCCCGCCAGCTTCGACGTTCAAGGCCTGCTCTGGGGCGGCAACCTGGCGGTGCTGTGCAGCCTGCTGGGCACGCCTTATTTTCCGCAGATCGACGGCGGCATCCTGTTCGTCGAGGACGTGTCCGAATCGCCTTACCGGATCGAGCGGATGCTTTATCAGCTGCATCTGGCCGGTGTGCTGGGGCGACAGCAGGCGTTGGTGCTGGGCAGCTTCAGCCAGTGCGCCCCCGGCCCGCGTGACAACGGCTACGGCCTGGCCGACGCATTCGCGCAAATCCGCGCCATTGCAGGCATCCCGGTCATCGATGGATTGCCGCATGGTCACGCCGGCGAACAGCTCACCTTGCCCTTCGGCGCGACGGCGCGGCTGCGCGTCGAGGGGCATGCGGCGCGGCTGGACGTCGGCGGTTATCCGCACCTGAAAGGCCCGGCCCCGGCCTGCGCCTTCGAAAACCCGTAAAATACCCGGCCCGCAGGGGCTCGCCCACAGGAAACAGACACATGAAGACCATCGAAGGCGATTTCGCCACGCCCAAGGGCCGCTTTGCCATCGTCGCCGGCCGTTTCAACGGCTTCGTCGTCGAGCCTCTGGTAGCCGGTGCGCGCGACGTGCTGGTGCGCCACGGCGTGAAGGACGACGCGATCGACCTGGTTCGCGTGCCCGGCGCCTGGGAGATCGCGCTGGTCGCGCACAAGCTGGCCAACTCCGGCAAGTACGCCGCGGTGATCGCGCTCGGCGCGGTGATCCGCGGTTCCACCCCGCACTTCGACTACGTCGCCGGTGAATGCGCCAAGGGCCTGGCCCAGTCCGCCTACAGCTCCGGCGTGCCGGTGGCGTTCGGCGTGCTGACCACCGACAGCATCGAGCAGGCGATCGAGCGCTCTGGCACCAAGGCCGGCAACAAGGGTGCCGACGCTGCGCTGGCCGCGCTGGAAATGGTCAACCTGTACGGGAAACTCTGATGGCGCCGCAAGCGCCAGGCCTGGACATGCAGGCGCGTTCGCGCGCCCGTCGCCGTGCACTGCAGGCGCTGTATGCGTGGCAGCTCAGCGGCAGCCACATGAATGCGGTGATCGACCAGTTCCGCCACGAGCAGGACATGGAAATCGCCGACCTGGAGTACTTCGAGGATCTGTTGCACGGTGTGGAAAAGCACGTCGACGAGCTCGACGCTGCCCTGCGCCCGCACATCGATCGCGAAGTGGCGCAGGTCGATCCGATCGAGCGTGCCTCGCTGCGACTGGCCGCGTACGAGCTGAAGTACCGCCCCGATGTGCCGTACCGGGTGGTGATCAACGAGGCGATTGAGGTGACCAAGCGCTTCGGTGCCGACCACGGCCACAGCTACGTCAACGGCGTGCTGGACAAGCTCGCCGCCGAGCTGCGCGCGGTCGAGAAGCGCGGCTGATGGCGGCCGCCGTCGGGATGGCCTTCGATGCACCGGTGCCGGTGATCGAGACCGACCGGCTGCGCCTGCGCGCACACCGCGCCGAGGATTTCCCCACCTGCCAGGCGATCTGGTCCGACCCCGATGTAGTGCGCCACATCGGCGGGCGCGCGTTCACCAGCGAGGAGGTGTGGAAGCGCCTGCTGCAGTACCGCGGGCTGTGGAGCCTGCTCGGCTATGGCTACTGGGCGGTCGAGGAGAAGCACAGCGGTCGCTATATCGGCGATATCGGCCACGCCGATCTGCGCCGCGAGCTGCAGCCTTCGCTGCAGGGCATGCTCGAATGCGGCTGGGTGCTGGTGCCACAGGCGCATGGCCGCGGCTACGCCAGCGAGGCGGTGGCGGCGGTTTGCACCTGGGCCGACACGCATTTTCCGCAGCAGCCGGTGGTGTGCATCATCGCGCCGGAGAATCTGCCGTCGATACGCGTGGCCGAAAAGGCTGGCTTCACGCTGTGGCAGCCGTCGGTCTACCACGACAGCCCGACGCTCGTGTTTCGCCGCTGACTGCGAGTCGAAAACATGGAATTTGATCTGATCGAGCTGATCCGTCAGCGCACCGCGCAATCGCGTGACGACGTGCGGCTGGGCATCGGCGACGACGCCGCCGTGCTGGCCGTACCCGTCGGGCAGGAGCTGGCGGTGGCGATCGATACCCTGGTCGAAGGCGTGCATTTTCCACGCGGCACGGCCGCAGCGGATATCGGCTGGAAGGCGCTTGCAGTAAACCTGTCGGATCTGGCCGCGATGGGCGCGAGCCCGGCGTGGGCGTTGCTGGCGCTGACCCTGCCGGCCGGCGACGCCGTCTTCGTCGAAGGTTTTGTCGAGGGCTTTTCGCAACTTGCGCGGCCGCATCGGTTGGCCCTGGTCGGCGGCGACACCACCCGCGGGCCGCTGAGCGTCAGTGTCGCCGTGCATGGTTTCGTGCCGCCCGGCAAGGCGCTCACCCGCCACAGCGCACGCGTTGGTGACGCGGTGCTGGTCACCGGCACGCTGGGCGATGCCGCCGCCGGCCTGCAGGCAGTGCAGCAGCCGTCGCCGGGCGACGAGGAGCAAGCCAAGCTACGCGACTACCTGATCGGCCGGCTCAACCGACCGACGCCGCGGCTGGCCGCGGGCATCGCCCTGCGCGATCAGGCGCATGCCTGCGTCGACATCTCCGACGGCCTGCTCGCCGACCTCGGCCATATCTGCGTCGCCAGCAGCGTCGGCGCGGAAATCGAGGCGGCGCTGCTGCCGCGTTCGTCGGCCCTGCTTGAGTTGCAGGACGAGGCCACCGCGCTGCGCTTCGCGCTCAGTGGCGGCGACGACTACGAGCTGTGCTTCACCGTGCCGGCCAGCCGGCTGGCGCAGGTACAGGCTGATCTCTCCCGCCTCGGCTGTGGCGTCACCCGCATCGGCCGCATCGTGGAAGGCGAGGGCGTGCGCGTGCGCGGCCACGATGGCGTGTGGCTGGATACGCCACAGTCCGGCTGGGAGCATTTCGCATGAGCGAAGATCGCATGAGCGCGAAGAAAAACCTCAGCGCGGATCAGCGCCGCGCCTTGCTGGCTACGCCGGCAG
Source organism: Rhodanobacter sp. (assembly GCA_041663105.1). GTDB lineage: Bacteria > Pseudomonadota > Gammaproteobacteria > Xanthomonadales > Rhodanobacteraceae > Rhodanobacter. Next base: position 351,529 of record JBAZRB010000001.1, on the reverse strand, counting down.
GCTGGCTCGCCTGCGGCTTCGGCTCCGGCCTGACGCCGGTGTCGCAGGGCACGTTCGGCTCGCTGGCCGCACTGCTGCCGTGGCTGCTGCTGCGCGAGCTGCCGTGGTTCGCCTATGCACTGGTGCTGCTGGTCGGTTTCGCCATCGGCGTGTGGGCGTGCGATGTAGCCGGCCGCGCGCTCGGCGTGGACGATCACCGCAGCCTGGTCTGGGATGAATTCATCGGCCAGTGGATCGCACTGGTTCCCTTGTTGCTTCCCGCTCTGCTGCCCGCCAGCGGTTTCCAGTGGTGGATGCTTGCCGCCGGCTTCGCTCTGTTCCGTCTGTTCGACGTGTGGAAGCCGTGGCCGATCCGCTGGATGGATCGTCATCTCAAGGGCGGGATGGGGGTGATGGTTGATGACGTGGTGGCGGGTTTTTTTGCTGCGGTGGTGTTGGGGGTTGGGTTGGCATTCTTGCGTTGAGGCGCGCTTTTCCTGACGTAGCCGCTCAAGGCAACAATTTGGGTGAGAACGCTGCTCCGCACACGGTGAGACGTCACGCCAGATGCGTTCGCGACAATCACATGCGGGCATCGGCCAGGCATGCTGTCATCGCTTACTCTCCTGCTTGACCGCACGGCTCGCGGCTCGCAACATTCGATGCACGTCCCCGGATCCGGGGTCAATCCGGTGTCATGGCCTCAACTTATGTCGCGGACGCTGATCGCCTATTCGACCATCGATGGGCATACCTTGAAGATCTGCGCCCGGCTGAAGCAATGGCTCGAGGACGCTGGTCATTCCGCGACATTGCTGGAGATCGTCGAGGGTGTCCGGATCGACGCGAACTCCTTTGATCAAATCGTGGTGGGCGCCAGCATCCGCTACGGGAAGCACCGTCCCGCTGTTTTCAGCTTTATCGATGCCAATCGGCTGCTGCTTGAAAGCAAGCCCAGCGCATTCTTCTCGGTCAACGTGGTCGCTCGCAAGCCGGGCAAGGATGCCCCCACATCGAATCCGTACATCAAGGCCTTCAGACGAAAAACGACCTGGTCGCCGCGGGAAGTGGCGGTATTCGCCGGGAAGATCGACTATCCGAAGTATGGGTTTCTCGACCGCGAGGTCATCAGGTTCATCATGTGGTTGACGCATGGCCCGATCGACCGGACCGCGCGTGTCGACTTCACGGACTGGCAGGCGGTGGAGCGGTTCGCGCGAAGGATCGGCGAGATGGGGTCGGGCGAGGTCGGCGCCGCGGCTCACCTCTCGGCGGGCCAAGTGCTGACAGCGAGAACTGATGCCTCATCCAATTCCACTTGAAAACCGGCTTGAGAGAGCGGGTATTCCCGGTGCAGGAAGCGGCTGATGCCGGGATTCAGCGGATGCCTCGCCGTGGCTGCGCATGCGCCAAGGCGGCGGAAAACCGGCGTCGCGGGCCCCGCTCGTGCGCGTCAATGAAGGCCAGCACATCGTCCAGCGTGGGTGCCGTGTTGCGCATGGGTCGGGTGAGGGCGAAGACCAGGGCCATGTGGCCGACGCCGGGGTAGAGCTTGAGTTCGGCGTCGTCGTGGGCGGCTTGTGCCTTGCGGGCCAGAGCGATGCTTTCGGCGGGGTCGACCTGCTGGTCGGCGGTGCCTTGGAGTAGCAACATCGGCGGGTCGTCGGGGCTGACGAAGGTATAGGGGTCGGCGCGTTGCTGATCGCTGGGTTGGGTGCCGAAGATCTCGCGCATGCCCGCCTCTTTTTTCGGCAGCGGCACGAAATGGTAGACGCCGGCGAGGCCGATGAAGCCGGCGAGGTCGTGCAGCGAGAGGCTGTCGGCGGCGAGCCAGGATGGATCGGTGGCGAGCAGGGCGGCGATCTGGCCGCCGGAGGAGTGGCCCATCACGAACAGGCTTTGTGGATCGCCGCCGAATTGAGCGGCATGCGTGTGTGCCCAGGCCACGGCATGCGCGGCATCCTGCATGAAGCCGTGCCAGTTCACTTTCGGATATTCGCGGTAATCGGGGATCATCGTGATCACGCCGCGCGCGGCCAGCGCAGTGCCGACGAAGCGGTACCACTGGCGCTTGCCGTGGGTCCAGTCGCCGCCGTGGAAGAACACCACGATCGGCGCGTGCAGGGCATGCATGGGACGAAAAATGTCGAGGGCGAGATGGGCGGCCAGGTCGAAGGTCTGGTCGTGCAGCATCACGATGCCCCGATGCTGGTCGGTGCTGTTGAGTGCGCCGAACAGCACGGTGCGGCAGCCGCCCAGCAACAGCAGCACGCCGAAGACGAGCGCGATGCGCAGACGTTGATGCAGGGGGCGGCGCGGGGTGATCGGCAAAGGAGTGTTCTTGCTGTCGGTGCGGTTGGCGCGGACGATCCGGCGAGCCGCCGGACCAGATGTCAGGATGATCAACGGCGGGACCTCGCGATTGGCTGACAAGGCAGCGCGAACCGGTTGATCCGCCGATCGGGTGCTAGATGTGCTTGGTGGATGGGGTCGCCATGTTCTGCAACAGGTCGATGTGCTGCTGGTGGCCCGTGTCGACGGCGAGCAATTGATAGTCCCAGTGCCCGGTCGATTGGGCGGCGCGGATATGCAGGGTGGCCACGTCTTTCGGCCCTGCCAGCTCGACGGTGAGTGTGGCGGTGCCACTGATGCTGCGTGCGACGCGGTTGCCCTGGATTTGCCTGGAACTCTCCGATTGCCGTGCATCGAAACGACGCAGGCTGAAGGTGATGGGTTGGCCCAGCGCGGCGATCACCTTCGGATCGTGGCTGGCATCGGTAGTGGCCTCGCGGTAGAGGTCCGCCACGCTGACGGCGTTGGTGGCGATCCGGACGACGTGGATGATGCCGGCGCCGAGCAGCACCACAACGCAAACCACCGGTGCGAACCAGCGCCAGTTTTGGCTGAGCCAGCTGGAATGTGCGTAAGCCTTCATCGCTTTCCTTCCCTGTGCGAAGCGTTGCCGTCGGTGGATGCAGAAGTTGCCGGCTACGATATCCGAAGTGAGCGCGGCGGCGCGCGCCGTTGATACGCTGTCCACGGCAGATCGTCAACGCGGCGATGACGGCAGCCATGACATCATTCCGCTTTTCCCCGTCCGCCTACAGGAACTCACCATGCAATACCGACGCGCAGGAACTTCCGGCTTGCAGTTGTCTGCACTTTCTTTCGGCGCATGGGTCACCTTTGGCAAGCAGATAGGGCGTTCGCTGGCGCGCGACATGTTGGCGCTGGCGCACGAGCGCGGCGTCAATTTTTTCGACAATGCGGAGACCTACAACAACGGCGTGGCCGAGCAGTTGATGGGCGATGTGCTGGCCGACCTGCGTTTTCCGCGCGACAGTTACTGCGTCTCCAGCAAAGTGTTCTTCGGTGCGGTGGATCACCCGCTGCCGACCCAGCGCGGCCTCTCGCGCAAGCATGTGATCGAGGCGTGCCACCAGGCGCTGCAGCGTCTGCGGGTGGATTATCTGGATCTGTACTTCTGCCACCGACCCGATCCTGACACACCGATCGTCGAGACGGTGGCGGCGATGGACACCCTGGTGCGCCAGGGCAAGGTTTTGTACTGGGGCACCAGCGAGTGGCCGGCAGAGGCGATTCACGAGGCGCATCGCGTGGCGCGCGAAAATCACTACTACGCGCCGGTGGTCGAGCAGCCGCAGTACAACCTGCTGCATCGCGAGCGGGTGGAGCAGGAATACGCGCCGCTGTACGAGGCCTACGGCATGGGCACCACGATCTGGTCGCCGCTGTGCTCGGGCCTGCTGAGCGGCAAGTACAGCCACGGCGTGCCGGTCGATTCACGGCTGGCACAACCGGGTTACGAATGGCTGGGCGAGGCGGTGCTGGGCAAGGGCAACGAGCGCCTGGCGCAGGTGGGTGCGTTGCAGCCGATTGCCGACGAGCTGGGCACGTCGATGGCGCAACTGGCGATCGCCTGGTGCCTGCTCAATCCGCACGTATCCACCGTGATGCTGGGTGCCAGCCGGCGCGAACAACTGGCGCAGAATCTCGATGCGCTGGAGCTGTTGCCGCGGCTGAATGCCTCGATCGCGCAACGCATGGAGCGCGCCGTCGGCGGCTGATTGGCGTCGGGAGGGGGTGTGGGTTGACTATCAAATGAGAATCATTATTATTTGAACGTCACTCACTCGCTGCAGGAAACCCATGTCCATCCTCTCCTTGCGCACGCCGACGTTTCCGCCATCGCCTCGACCGTTGGTGGTGTCGACCCGGCCAGCTGCCGCGCCGAACATCACGCGGCGGGTTTCCAGCCAGCTGTTGCTCGATGGCGCCCGCGAGCTGGTGATCCAGCATCAGGGCGGCGAGTACCACCTGCGCCTGACCCGCAACGACAAGCTGATCCTGACCAAGTAGCGATGGCCGCTCACGCCGGTGATGCCGGCCTGCTATGGCGACGGGCATCGTTGCTTGGTCCGCTGGCCGAGTGCCTGCGGGCGTCATGCCGGCGGGACAGCGCCGTGGCCGTCAGTCGACGCCACCTGCGTCTGTCACCGGCACGGTTGCTCGCCGGCCTGCCAGCGCTGGGTGATGTGCTCTACCTGTCGAGTCATGCCGGCGGCGCGCAGTTGCGTGAGCTTCCGCAAGGCGTGCTGCTGGAATCGATTTGTCTGGCGCCGTTGCTGCAGTGCGTTTCGCTGTTGGCAGCCAGCGCGATTACCGTCGAGGGGCCGCAGGAATGGATCGAATGCCAGGATGCGGATGGCCGGACGTGTGCCCGTCTATGCCTGCTGCCGGACAGCGACTACCTGGCGTGGGACGCACTCCATGCGGGTGCCTGCTCGACGACGGCTGGCGTGCCCGCGCCGCCGGCAAGGCCATGGCGGCCGGCAAACGCGCATCTGCTTCGTTTCCACGCGCGTGGGCTGGCCGGCCTGCAGGTGTTGCGCGCCGAAACCAGCAGCAATTTGTCGCCGCTGAGTCGACAAGTGGCAGGGCGGATCGCGCGGGATGACGCCGGTTTGTGCGGTTGGCGATATGCGCGGGTGAGTCGACCTTTCTGAACAGTCAAGGCATGGGATGCCAGCCTTCGCCGGATGACGCGCCAGCACAGGCTGGCATCCAGTGCCCTCCATACAAGTTGCACGTGCGGGCAGAGCTGACGACTTTGCCTCTGGTCATGTCAGCGAGGCGCTTTACCACAGCGAGGCTGCTCAAGCTGGCATCCAGCGTCCTGGCTGTTGCCACTGGCCCATAGTCGCCATGTCCCCCGTGACGGCCGCCGTTTGCGGCGCGGCCGAAGCGTCCCGCGGTGGTCGTCCGGCTGTCCGAGGATTGTCCGCGGACACTGGGCTCCGCCAGGGGGTGTGACACAACTGACTGAATTTACGCACCTTATGCGAGCTTTTCGCCGTGGCACGCTGTTTGCTGTGTCCACCGCATAGCCGCGCTGTACGCGGTCAGGGGCCACACGATGATTCGCGACACCTCCGCAACCGACCGGCTGGTCGAGGTCAAACCCAATCGCAAGCGGCAGATGATCCTGGCCGGTGCCGGCGTGGTCGTGCTGCTTCTGCTGGTGTGGTTGGCGCCGGGCATCGGCCGGCTGTTTTCGGCATCGAGCTCGGTGAGTGCTTCGCGGCTGTCGTTTGCCACGGTCGAGCGAGGCCTGTTCGTGCGCGACATCGCGGCCGAGGGCAAGGTGGTCGCCGCAGTCAGTCCCACGCTGTACGCCACCTCTGGCGGCGCGGTGACGCTGCAGGTGCGTGCCGGCGACACCGTAAAGAAAGGCCAGGTGCTGGCCACCATCATCAGCCCCGAGCTCACCAACAAGCTGGCTCAGGAAGAGAGCAATGCCGACACGATGCAGGTCAACTACCTGCGTGCGCAGATCGATGCGCGCAAGCAGCGATCTACCCTGCAGCAGGCGTTCGACAACGCGAAAATCGACCAGCAGGCCGCCGCGCGCGACCTCGCCCGCAACCAGAAGGCCTTCAGCGAGGGTGCCGTATCCAGCATGCAGGTCGACCGCGCCAAGGACACCCTGGACAAGGCCAACATCACCGTGGAGCACGCCAAGTCCGACCTCGGCATGGACAACGACAGCCTCAAGTTCGATATCCAGGCGAAGAAGCTCGCGCATGATCGCCAGCTGCTGCTGGTGGCCGACCTCAAGCGCCAGGTCGATGACCTCAACGTGAAGTCGCCGGTGGATGGCCAGGTGGGCCAATTGTTCATCGCCGAAAAAGCCACCGTGGCCAAGGATGCGCAACTGCTCAGCGTGATCGACCTGTCCGCGCTGCAGGTCGAGATGCAGGTGCCGGAGAGTTTCGCCCGCGACCTCGGCATCGGCATGACCGGCGAGATCAGCGGCAACGGCCATACCTGGAAGGGCATCGTCAGTGCGATCTCGCCTGAAGTGGTCAGTGGCGAAGTGGCAGCGCGGCTGCGCTTCGACGGCGAGACGCCGAAGCAGCTGCGCCAGAACCAGCGCCTGTCGGTGCGCGTGCTGCTGGATCGACGCGAGAACGTGCTGACCGTGCAGCGCGGCTCCTTCGTCGATGAGTCCGGCGGCAGCTATGCCTACCTCGTGCGCGATGGCATCGCCAGCAAAACCCCGATCCGCGTCGGCGCCTCCAGCATCGACAAGGTGGAAATTCTCGAAGGCCTGAAGCAGGGCGACAGGATCGTGATTTCCGGTACCGACAATTTCAAGGGCGCGGCCAAGGTCGCGATCAGCAACTGACAAGAGCGGGGAACAGGGAGTGGGGAACACGCAGTGAGCGGTGGTCCGAACGGCATCGCCCCATGCTGGTTCCGGGCACAAGCTACAGACCCGCCTGAGACTGGATGTTCCCTGTTCCCCGTTCCCTAGTCCCCTAGTTCCCAATTCCCCCAGGTAACCAAGTTCCAACCACCCATCCGCGTACTCACCGAAGGAAAAACGCCATGCTGAAGATGAGCCATCTGTCCAAGGTCTACCGCACCGAAGTGGTGGAAACCTATGCACTGCGAGATTTCAACATCGATGTGAAAGAGGGCGAGTTCGTCGCCGTCACCGGGCCGTCCGGCTCGGGCAAGACCACCTTCCTTACCATCGCCGGCCTGCTCGAAACCTTCACCGGTGGCGAGTATCACCTCGATGGCATCGAGGTCAGCAACCTAAACGACAACGCCCGCTCGAAGATCCGCAACGAGAAGATCGGCTTCATCTTCCAGGCCTTCAACCTGATCCCCGACCTCAACGTGTTCGACAACATCGAGGTGCCGCTGCGCTACCGCGGCATGAAGTCGGCCGAGCGCAAGCAGCGCATCATGGAGTCGCTGGAGCGCGTCGGCCTCGCCTCGCGCGCCAAGCACTACCCGGCCGAACTCTCCGGTGGTCAGCAGCAGCGCGTGGCAATCGCCCGTGCTCTCGCTGGCAGCCCGCGCCTGCTGCTCGCCGATGAACCGACCGGCAATCTCGACACCCAGATGGCTCGCGGCGTACTCGAACTGCTGGAGGAGATCCACCGCGGCGGTGCCACCATCGTGATGGTCACCCACGATCCGGAACTGGCCGCCCGTGCCCAGCGCAACGTGCACATCATCGACGGCCAGGTGGTGGATCTGTCCGAAGAGCCGCGTTTCCACGCCCAGGCCGCCGGAACCACGCTCGGTCACAGCTGAGTGCCGCGCGCACAGCGAGACAGGATGCAAGACCCGCAGGAGCCCGCTCGCGGGCGATGCTGTTGAGGTTGGTCTGCAACAAAAAGCAGGAGTATCGCCCGCGAGCGGGCTCCTGCGCGGCGATATCGAAGATGACGTGGAAGGGATGAAGTGATGCTTGCCTATTACCTCCAACTTGGCTTGCGCAGCCTGCGCCGCAACCCCGCGCTCACTGCGTTGATGGTGTTGGCGATCGGCTTCGGCGTGGCTGCTTCGATGACGACATACGCCGTGTTCCGCGCGGTGTCGGGCAATCCGATTCCCGACAAGTCGGCGCAACTGTTCACGCCGCTGGTGGACAACTGGGGGCCACAGCAAAACAACAGGGGCGAGCCACCGGATGCCCTGGATTACGTGGACGCCACGGCGCTGATGCGTGCGCACGAAGCGAAGCGCCAGACCTTGCTGTATCAGGTGCAGATGTCGGTGATGCCCGGCGGTGATCGCGATCTGCCGCTTTCCGCGAACGGCTACGCTGTCTACGGCGACTTCTTCCCCATGTTCGAGGTGCCGTTCCAGTACGGCAGTGGCTGGAGCACGCAGGATGACAAGGCGCGCAGCTCGGACGTGGTGATCAGCAGCCAGCTCAACCAGAAGCTGTTCGGTGGTGTGGACAGCGTGGGCCGCACGGTCAACTTCAGCGGCCACGACTACCGCGTGGTGGGCGTGACTCGCCCCTGGAACCCCCAGCCGCGCTTTTTCGACTTGTTCAACACGAGTGCCTTCAAGGATGCCTCGGATTTCTACATGCCGTTCACCCGCGCACAGGATCTGCAGATGCGCAGCAACGGCGGCAACAGCTGTCGCGGCAGTTTGACCTTCACCGGTTGGGAAGACTATCTGCAGAGCAATTGCGTGTGGATCACCGCGTGGGTGGAACTGGACAGTGCCGCCGCCATCGCACGCTATCGCCATTTCCTCGAAAGCTATGCCGCCGATCAGCAAAAGGCTGGTCGTTTCGCCTGGGCGCCGAATGTACGGTTGCATGACGTCATGCAATGGCTCGACTTCCGCCAGGTGGTGCCGCCGGAAAGCCGCATCTCGCTGCTGGTGGCGTTGGGCTTCTTCGTGATCTGCCTGGTCAACACCATCGGTTTGCTGCTGGCCAAGTTCCTGCGCCGCGCCGGCGAGATCGGCGTGCGCCGCGCACTGGGCGCCTCGCGCCGCGAGATCTACGCGCAATACCTGATCGAGGCCGCCACCGTGGGTCTGGCCGGCGGCATGCTGGGACTGCTGTTGACCGCTGCCGGAGTGGCTGGTGTGGGCGTACTGTTTCCGCCGCAGATTGCGAAGCTTGCGCACCTCGACGTTTCGCTGGTGGGGCTGACGCTGCTGGTGGCGATCATCGCGACCGTGCTGGCGGCGTTTTATCCGGCGTGGCGCGCGGCACGCGTACAGCCGGCCTGGCAGCTGAAGTCCAACTGAGGCAATGATGATGAGCCTTCAGATCAAACCCATCCTCGTCGCGTTGCGTCGACACAAGGCAGGCACGCTGCTGATCGCGTTGCAGATCGCGCTGACCCTGGCGATCGTCTGCAATGCGCTATTCATCATCCACCAGCGCCTGGCCAACCTGTCCGAGCGCAGCGGCGTGGATGAGGCGAACGTGTTCGTGATCCAGAACCAGTGGGCCGTCGACTCGACGACGCAACAGATCGACGCGCAGGTGCGGGCCGACATGCTCGCGCTGCGGCAACTGCCCAGCGTGCGCGACGCCGCCCCTTCGACGGGTTACCCACTGGAGGGTGGCGGCTGGGACAACTTCGTCACGATGACGCCCGACCAGGTCAAACCGACCACCGACTCGGCGGTGTACATGGGCGACGAGCATCTGCTCGACACGCTGGGATTGCGGCTGATCGCGGGACGCAATTTTCGTCCCGATGAAGTCCTCGTGATGGGCACCCAGCAGGCGGTCATTCCACCGGTGGTCATCGTGAGCAAGGCCCTGGCTGATCGGCTGTTTCCTGATGGCTCGGCGGTAGGCAAGAGCTTCTATGCGATGAGCGCCACACCCACCACGATCGTCGGCATCGTCGATCGCCTGCACCGACAGGGCGCGTCCCAATGGGACGAGGCTTATGCCGGACAGTCGCTGATCTGGCCGACGCGGCCGGACGATGCGCGCGGGATCTACTACATCGTTAGGGCCAAGCCCGGCCAGCTTGCCGCCGCCATGCGGGAGGTACCCAAGGCGCTTTACGCGCAGAGCCGCATGCGCATCATCGATCCGAAGGACGGTATACAGGACTATGCACAGATCCGCCATCGCGTATTCGACAGCGACCGCGGCATGGCGATCCTGATGGGCATCATCAGCGCGGTGCTGCTGGCGATCACCGCAGCGGGCATCGTCGGCCTGACCAGTTTCTGGGTGGGCCAGCGCCGCAAGCAGATCGGCGTGCGCCGCGCGCTGGGTGCGACGCGACACGACATACTCGGCTACTTCCTTGTCGAGAACCTGCTGATCGGCATCGTCGGCGTGGCGGTGGGCACAGTACTGGCAGTGGGCATCAACCTGTGGATGGTGATGCGCTTCGAGATGGACCGGATGTCGATGGCCTACGTGGGCGTTGGCGTGGTCGTGCTGTTGCTGTTGGGACAGTGCGCGGTACTGGCACCGGCCTTGCGCGCGTCGCGCGTGTCGCCGGTAGAGGCAACGAGGTCGGTGTGATCGAGATACCTGCTCAGCGGTAGGAGCCCGCTCGAGGGCGATGCTGTCGAGGTTGGTCTGCAACAAAAATCAGGAGCATCGCCGCGCAAGCGGGCTCCTACGCGGTGATATGACGATGACCTGCATGGGATGATGTGATGTTTGCCTACTACCTTGAACTGGCGATACGCAGCCTGAAACGCAGCCCCGGCCTTACCGTGCTGATGGTGCTGGCCATCGGCTTCGGCGTGGCCGCGTCGATGACCACCTGGTCGGTGTTCCGCGCGGTGTCCGGCGATCCCATTCCGTGGAAGTCGTCGAAGCTGTTCGTGCCGCAGATCGATTCGTGGGGTCCGAACGGGCGTGGCCCGGACGGCGAGCCGCCGAGCGCAATGGATTACACCGATGCTGTCGCCCTGATGCGCGACCACCGCGCCACGTTGCAGTCGGCGATGTACCAGATCTCGCCGTCGATCGTACCGGCCGACGCCAGCAAACATCCGATCAATGTCAGTGGGCACGCCGTGTACAGCGAGTTCTTTCCGATGCTCGATGTGCCGTTCCTTTATGGCAGCGGCTGGAGCGCCGCCGACGACGCGCAACGCGCCGCCGTGGTGGTGATCAGCAGCAAGCTCAACCAGAAGCTGTTCGGTGGTGCCAACAGCGTGGGCAAGACAGTGAACGTCGAGGGCAAGGACTATCGCGTGGTCGGCGTGATGAACAACTGGAACCCGCAGCCGCGATTCTTCGATGTGGTCAACAGCGGCGGTTTTTCCACCGGCGTGGAGGATATCTTCCTGCCCTTCACGCGGGCCATCGCCGTCGACATGACCAACAACGGCAACACCAATTGCAATGCGGTGCCTGCCGAATCCGGCTTTGTCGGCCTGCAGCATTCCAATTGCGTGTGGATCGCCTACATGGCGGAGCTCGACGATGCTGCGGCGGTGACTGCCTATCGGCAATATCTGGACGGCTATGCGCACGAGCAGCAGCTGTCGGGTCGCTTCAACTGGCCGCCGAACAACCGCCTGCGCGATGTCCCGGCCTGGCTGGACAGCCAGCATGTGGTGCCCAGCGATACCAAGGTGTCGCTGCTGGTGGCCATCGGCCTGCTGCTGGCCTGCCTGGTCAACACTGCCGGCCTGTTGCTGGCAAAGTTCCTGCGCCGCAGTGGCGAGATCGGTGTGCGGCGCGCGCTCGGTGCGCCGCGTCAGGCGATCTACGCGCAGTTCCTGATCGAGGCCGCCATGATCGGACTGACCGGCGGCGTGCTGGGCCTGCTGCTCACCGGCGTGGGCGTGGCCAGCGTGAGCTGGGTGTTGCCGAAGGACATCGCCGCACTGGCGCGGCTGGATGTCCCGCTGCTTCTGCTCACCCTGCTGGTCGCGGTGGTGGCTACCACCCTGGCGGGCCTCTATCCCACCTTCCGTGCCTCGCGGGTACAGCCCGCCTGGCAACTGAAAAGCAATTAGCACGCTGTCTGCGCGCGCAAAAGCGGCCATCCACGGCGGCATTACTCAACTGCAGCCCGTTCCATTGTCAGTGCGAAAGGAAAACCTCTCATGACCTTGCATCCCATTCTGGCGGCGCTGCGCAAACACAAGGCGGGCGTGGTGCTGATCGCGCTGCAGATCGCGCTGACCCTGGCCATCGTCTGCAATGCGGTATTCATCATCGGCCAGCGCATCGAGCGGGTGAACCGACCCACCGGCCTGGACGAGAGCGACCTCTTTCTGGTCAGCCAGCAATGGGTCGGTGCTCCCAGCGGCGATGACCCGGCGGGGGTGGAGAAGCTCGACGTGATGCAGCAGGAAGACCTGGCCGCCCTGCGCAACCTGCCCGACGTGGCGTCGGTGTCGCCGACAAACTCGATACCCTTGCTCAACTCGTCATGGACCGGTTCGCTGTCGCTGAAGCCGGGCGACAAGCTGGCCCGGGGCAACCCGCGCACGGCGTACTACTTCACCGACGAGCAGGCGTTCAAGACGCTGGGTCTGCGGCTGGTCGCCGGGCGTGCGTTCACCGCCGCCGATATGCTGCATCAGGGCTTCAACGATCGGCTCGAGCGACCAGTGGTGATCATCACCCAGGCGCTTGCGAACCGGCTCTTTCCGGGCGAAAGCGCCGTCGGCAAGGTGATCTACACCGATGGCAGCAGTGCGCCCAGCACCGTCATCGGCGTTGTCGCGCGCCTGCAGATACCCAGCGCCGGCGGTTTTGGCAGCGACTTCGCCTGGAACTCGACCCTGCTGCCGATCAGACTGGACGGGAGTTACGTGCGCTACGCGGTGCGCGTCAAGCCCGGTCGCCTCGACGCGGCGATGCGCGAGGTGACCCCGGCACTGTACAAGGTGAACCCGATGCGCGTGCTCGACGATGACAGCATCAAGTCGTTCGCCGACATCCGCGCCAGGGCCTATCGTGCCGATGTCGGCATGGCCGTGCTGATGGGTGTGATCTGCGTGATCCTGCTTGGCGTGACCGCTGCCGGCATCGTCGGCCTGACCAGCTTCTGGGTCGGCCAGCGCCATCGGCAGATCGGCGTGCGACGTGCGCTGGGCGCGCGCAAGATCGACATCCTGCACTACTTCCAGATCGAGAACCTGCTGATCGCCGGCATTGGGGTGGTCGCCGGCGTGCTGCTCGCCGTCGGGCTCAACCTGTGGCTGATGACCCATTACGAGATGAACCGCATTCCGGTGGCATATGTGCTGACCGGTGTAGTGGCGATGCTCGCGATCGGTCAGGCCGCCGTGTTCGTTCCCGCACGGCGCGCCTCCAATGTGCCACCCGTGGTCGCGACCAGGGCGGCGTGATGAACAACGAACCTGTAGGAGCGCACCCTGTGCGCGATGCTCTTGGTGGCATCGTGCGAAGAGCCATCGCGAACAGGGTGCGCTCCTGCGGGATGACGTCGATCCTGATGGTTGATGAGGGCACGTAATGTTCACCTACTACCTCGACCTGGCTTTGCGCAGCCTCAAGCGCAACAAGGTTTTGACCACACTGATGGTGCTGGCACTGGGGCTTGGCATTGGCGCGTGCATCACGACGTTGACGGTGTTTCGGCTGCTGTCGGGCGACCCGCTGCCGCAGAAGAGCGCGCAACTGTTTTATCCGCAGCTCGACCCGTACCCGAAAGACCAGCCATTTTCACGCAGCGACAAGATGCCGTGGCTGATGACATACGCCGACGCGATGAACCTGCTGCATGAGCACAAGGCCGAACGTCAGGCGGTGATCGCGATGACGCATGTCAAGCTGACCCCACCTGATTCAGCGAAGAAACCGTTCTTCACCGATGGCGTGATGACGACGGCAGACTTCTTTCCGATGTTCGAGGCGAGCTTCCAGTACGGCTCAGGCTGGAGTGCCGCGGATGACGAAAGTCAGCTTCCCGTGGTGGTCATCGCCGGCTTCCTCAACGAAAAGCTGTTCGGCGGCACCGACAGTGTGGGACGCAGCATCCGCATCAACGAGCATGACTTCCGCATCGTCGGTGTGCTGAAGCATTGGGCGCCGGAACCGCGCTTCTACGGTTTGCGTCTGGGTGGCCATGACTACGGCCAGGCGGATGCGGTGTTTCTGCCATTGCGGGCAGCACGCGCGGTGGGGATGGAGCCACAGGTGAGCATGTCCTTTGGCCCGGCCGAATCGGATCGGCTGGAGACCGGCTCCAGTATCTGGCTGGGTTTCTGGGTGCAGCTTTCGGATGCAGGCCAGGTGGCTGGCTACCGGACCTACCTAGCCAACTACGCAAAGCAGCAGGCGGCGATGGGACGCTTTCAGCGCTCGCGGGTCAGCTTGTCGGGGCTGATGCAATGGCTGCGCGACCAGCATGTCGTACCCGATGACGTGCGCCTGCAGGTGGGGTTGGCCTTTGGCTTTCTGTTGATCTGTGTGGTCAATACCGTGGGGCTGCTGCTCGCCAAATGTCTGCGCCGGGCACGTGAGATTGGCGTGCGCCGGGCGCTTGGTGCCTCGCGCGGGGCGATCTTTACCCAGTTCATGGTCGAGGCATCCATGGTGGGTGTGGCCGGTGGTGTGCTTGGTTTGGGGCTGGCCGAGCTGGGACTTTGGGGCATCCGTCAGCAGCCTGCCGAATATGCCAGCCTCGCGCATCTCGATCCGGGCATGTTCGCGTTTACCTTTGTCGTGGCGCTGCTGGCCAGCCTTGTGGCCGGGCTGCTGCCTGCCTGGCGTGCGTGCGCAGTGGCGCCTGCTCCGCAACTGAAAGCTGCCTGAGGTTCCCATGGAAATTCGTCCGATTCTCGCCAGCTTGCGCAAGCACCGTATTCCGGCCGCGCTGATCGTGCTGGAAATCGCGCTGGCCTGCGCGGTGCTGTGCAACGCCGTGTTCATGATCAGCCAGCGCATGGTCACCCTGCACATGCATAACGCGATTGACGAGCAGGGAGTGTCGGTGATCACCCTGGATGGTGCCGACCCGAAATATGCAGCCAGCGAAATACCGCGCAATCTGGCCGCGCTGCGTGGCATTCCCGGCGCCACAGCCGTCGCCCTGATCACCGGCATGCCGCTGGACACCAACCCTGCCTTGAACGATTTCACCACGACTCCGGACGGCAAGAGTGTGGTGAATACCTCGGAGTACTTCATCGGCAGCGGTGGCGAGCAGGCACTGGGGCTTCGCTTGCTGCAGGGACGCCATTTCAATGCCGACGATTACGCCAGTGGGGGTCTGCTCAACTGGCAGTCCACCAGCCCGGTCGTGATGATCACTCACAGCGATGCGCAAAGGTTGTGGCCTGGGCAAAGCCCGCTGGGGAAGCTGCTCTATAGCGGCGAACAGCACTGGACCGTGATCGGTGTGATCGCTGATGTGCTGGGCCAGGAGCCCGCTTTCGGTGGCAGTGGTGGCCGTTATTCCAGCGTGTTTTTCCCCTTGCACCCCGATGCAGCGCTGAATGACTACGTCATCCGCAGTGCGCCGCGCGATCGCGAACGTATCGTGCAGCAAGCCATGCAGGTGCTCGGCAAGCTGGACCCGGCCGCGGTGGCGCAGGGCAAGACCTACGCCGCCTTGCGTGCGGGGTATTTCGCCGACAGCCGCAGCATGGTCTGGATGCTGGCGCTGGTGTGCGCGGTGATGCTCGCCGTCACCGCCTTCGGCATCGTCGGCCTGAGCAGTTTCTGGGTCGGTCAGCGCCGACTGCAGATCGGCATCCGGCGTGCACTTGGTGCTACGCGCGGCAACATCCTCAGCTATTTCCGCACCGAGAATTTCCTGATCAGTACGGCCGGGGTGGTGCTTGGCATGGCGCTGGCCTTCGGCATCAACCTGTACCTGATGCAGCACTACGAGATGGAGCGCATGCCCTGGTATTACCTGCCTGGTGGTGCGATCGCCTTGTGGTTGCTGGGTCAACTCGCCGTGCTCGGCCCGGCACGCCGTGCGGCCGCAGTGCCGCCGGTGGTGGCAACGAGGGCCGCGTGATGCACAACGAACCTGTTGTAGGAGCGCACCCTGTGCGCGATCGCCCTTCGCACGATGCAATCAAGAGCATCGCGCACAGGGTGCGCTCCTACCTGATGACGTCGATCTTGATTGTTGACGAGGGCACGGAATGTTTGGCTACTACCTCGAACTGGCGTGGCGCAGCCTGAAACGCAGCCCGGGGCTCACTGCCCTGATGGTGCTGGCGATCGGCTTTGGCGTGGCCGCGTCGATGACGACATATGCCGTATTTCGTGGGGTGGCCGGCGATCCGATTCCATCGAAGTCGTCGAGGCTGTTCGTGCCGCAGATCGACATGTGGGGGCCAACCGAACGCGGTGGCGGTGGCGCTGGCGAGCCGCCAGCGGCGCTGGACTACGCCGATGCGATGGCCTTGATGCGCGACCATCGCGCCACACGCCAGTCGGCGATCTACCAGCTTGCGCCGACGGTGCTGCCCTCAGGCATCGGGCGCAGCCCGATTCCAGTGGATGGCTATGCGGTCTATCACGAGTTTTTCCCGATGCTGGACGTGCCTTTCCACTACGGCTCGGGCTGGAGTGCCGGGGATGACGAGCACGGCGCACCGGTGGTGGTGATCAGCGATCAGCTCAACCGCGCGGTGTTCGGCGGCGGCAACAGCGTGGGCAAGAGCATCAATGTCGATGGCAACGGCTACCGAGTGATCGGCGTGCTGGCCGAGTGGAATCCCCAGCCGATCTTCTTCGACGTGGCCGACACCGGCGGCTTCGGTGGTGACGGGCCAGGCTTGTTCCTGCCGCTGCCAACGGCGATTTCCGGCGATTTGCAAAACGGCGGCAGCACCAACTGTCGTCAGGGCGCTACACCGAGTCAGACCGGGTTTGCCGGCTTGCAGCAGTCTGACTGCGTGTGGCTGAGCTACATGGTCGAGCTGGATGACGCGGCTGCCGTACAGGCGTATCGGCACTATCTGGACGGCTATGCGCGTGAGCAACAGGCGCTTGGCCGATTCGGCTGGGCGCCCAACAACCGCCTGCGCGACATTCCCGCGTTTCTCGACTTCCAGCAAGTGGTGCCAGGCGACACCCGTATGTCGATGCTGGTGGCGCTTGGTCTGTTGCTGGTTTGCCTGGTCAACACGGTCGGCCTGCTGCTGGCGAAGTTCATGCGTCGCAGCGGGGAGATCGGTGTGCGTCGCGCACTCGGCGCGTCGCGCCGTGCGATTTATGCGCAGTTCCTCATTGAGGCAGGCGTGATCGGTGCCGGTGGCGGTTTGCTGGGTCTGCTGCTCACCGGTGTGGGCGTGCTCGGCGTGCATCGCGTGCTGCCGCCGCGGTTGGCCGACCTGGCCCTGATCGATCCCCGCTTGCTCTTGCTGACCTTGCTGGCGGCGGTCATTGCCAGCCTGCTCGCTGGCATCTACCCCAGCTACCGTGCCGCGCGGGTGCAACCCGCATGGCAGCTCAAGACCCAATGAGGATGACTTGATGACCGTGCATCCCGTCCTCTCCTCGCTGCGCCGGCACAAGGCCGGTGTACTGCTGATCGTGCTGCAGATCGCATTGACCCTGGCGATCGTATGCAACGCGATCTTCGTGATCGGTCAGCGCATCGAACGGGTCAATCGCCCCACCGGCGTGGTTGAGCCCGACCTGATCCGCATCTCGCAAACCTGGTACGGCTCGCCAGCGGGCGAGGACGCAGCCAGCGTGGAAAAACTCGACGCCATGCAGCGCACGGACCTGGCCACCTTGCGCAGCCTGCCGGATGTACAGCAAGTGGCGGCATCCACCAGCCTTCCGCTGCAAGGCATGATTTACAGCGGCACTCTCACTCGTTCGACTGAGCCGAAAAGCCTCGCGGTGACGGCAGCCTACTACTACGGCGACGAAAGCCTGCGCGCGACCCTGGGTCTGAATCTGATCGCCGGCCGCGATTTCCATGCCGGAGAAATACTGCATCACACGATCCACAGCACAGCCATCTCGGCGGTGGTCATCGTCAGCAAGCCGGTGGCCGACAAACTTTTCCCGCACGGCGATGCGCTGGACCAGACGATTTACCAGGACGGCAAGCCGTCCACTATCGTCGGTATCGTCAAGCGCCTGCAGACGCCGACCACGCAGAAGTGGGGCAGTGATTGGGATTACAACTCGGTGCTCGAACCGGTGCGTCTGGACGGAAGTTCCGCCAGCTACGTGGTGCGTGCGCGACCGGGTCGGGAGCAGGTCGTGATGAGCGAAGCACGCAAGGCGCTGCTGGCAGTCAATCCCATGCGGGTAATGCCCGACAGCTGGGGTATCCAGTCGTTTGCGCAGATCCGCGACAAGATCTACCGTGCCGATCGCGGCATGGCGCTGGTGATGGGTGCTGTCTCGCTGATCCTGCTGGTCGTCACCGCCGCCGGCATCGTCGGCCTCACCAGTTTCTGGGTCGGCCAGCGTCATCGCCAGATCGGCGTGCGCCGTGCACTGGGCGCCCGCAGGCGCGACATCCTGCATTACTTCCAGATCGAGAACCTGTTGATTGCCGGCATCGGCGTTCTGCTCGGTGTGCTGCTGACATTGGGGCTGAACTTGTGGCTGATGGCGCACTACGAGATGGCGCGGCTACCGCTGCAGTACGTAGGGATTGGTGTGCTGGTGATGCTGGCCATCGGCCAGGCGGCCGTGTTCGTACCCGCACGCCGCGCGTCGCTGGTGCCGCCGGTAGTGGCGTCGAGGGCGGCGTGATGAACAAGGAACCTGTAGGAGCGCACCCTGTGCGCGATTGCTCTTCGCGCGATGCCATCAAGAGCATCGCGCACAAGGTGCGCTCCTACCGGATGTCGTCGGTTTTGATCGTTGACGGGGGCACCTGATGTTCGGCTATTACCTCGACCTGGCCCTGCGCAGCCTGAAGCGCAACAAGGCGCTCACCGTGCTGATGGTGCTGGCGATCGCGCTGGGCATCGGCGCCAGCATGACCACGCTGACCGTGCTGCATGTGCTGTCGGGCGATCCGGTGCCGGGGCGGAGCGGGGAGTTGTACTACCCGCAGATCGACCCGCGTGATGCCATCAACTACGTGCCTGGCACGTCGCAGCCGCCCGATCAGGTGAGCTGGATCGACGGCATGAACCTGTTGCAGGCCAAACGCGCCGACCATCAGGCGCTGATGACTGGCGGCACGGTGGCGATCCAGCCGGATACGTCGACGGTGGAGCCCTTCTACGAGGACACGCGCTTCACCACTGCCGATTTTTTCCCGATGTTCGGCATGCCGTTCCGGTACGGGCACCCGTGGAACGACGCGGACGACGATGCCCGTGCGCGCGTGGTTGTGCTGAGCGGCGCGCTCAACGACAAGCTGTTCGGTGGCAAGGACAGCATTGGGCGGACCTTGCGCCTGGCGGGCGCGGCATTCCGCATCGTCGGGGTGCTTGGTGACTGGCGGCCCAACCCACTTTTCTACGATCTCAACCGGAAGAGCTACAACGAGGAGGAAGGAGTCTACGTGCCGTTGTCCTCCTCGCAGGACGTCGGCCTGGAGCATGACGGCAGTGTGGATTGCTGGGGCAATGGCGGCAGTGGCGCGCGCCCTGCCCACAACGCGCCCTGCGCCTGGCTGCAGTTCTGGGTGCAACTGGACAACCCGGCCAAGGCGGCTGCGTACAAGGCTTTTCTGGTGCACTACTCGGAGCAGCAGCAGGCGTTGGGACGCTTCGTGCGGCCACCCAACGTGCAACTGCGCAATGTCATGCAATGGCTCGACTACAACATGGTCGTGCCTGACGACGTACGCCTGCAGGCGTGGCTGGCATTCGGCTTTCTGCTGGTATGTCTGGTCAACACGGTGGGCCTGATGCTGGCGAAATTCATGCGCCGCGCCGGTGAACTGGGCGTGCGTCGCGCACTCGGCGCCTCAAAGCGTTCGCTGTTTGCACAGCTGCTGGTGGAGTCGGGCGTGATTGGGCTCACCGGCGGTGTCGGCGGTTTGCTGCTCGCCTTTGTCGGACTGTGGCTGGTGCGCCAGCAACCGGCCAGCTACGCAGCGCTGGCACACCTGGACCCCGCGATGCTGGCGACCACCTTCCTGCTCGCTGTCGGCGCCAGTCTGCTGGCTGGCCTGTTACCGGCCTGGCGTGCCTGCCAGATCGCGCCCGCCCTGCAACTGAAGAGCAACTGAGGTGAGCATGGACATCCTTCCGATTCTCTCCACCCTGCGCCGGCACAAGGTGACGTCGTGGCTGCTGATCCTGGAGATCGCGCTGACCTGCGCAATCGTGTGCAACGCGGTGTTCCTGATTGGACAACGGCTGCAGCGCATGAACCTGCCCAGCGGCATTGCCGAGCATCAACTGGTGCAGATCCAGCTGGGCTACATGGGCGCTACCTCCGGCGCCAAGGCACAGACAGCAACCGACTTGGCGGCGCTACGCCAGATTCCCGGTGTGCAGCAGGTGGCGATGACCAACCAGTTGCCGTTCGCCGACAGCGGATCGTCCAATGGCGGTCTCAAGCTCACGCCTGATCAACAGCAGGACACGCTGAACGTGACCGAGTACTACGGCGAGAATCTGCTGCCTGCGCTGGGCCTGCGCCTGGTGGCTGGACGCGCGTTTCGACCGGAGGAATTCGTCGACCTGGACTCCGCCGTTGCCGCGCTGAACAAGGGTGAGATGAAGGGCTTGCCCCAGACCCTGATCATTACCCGCAGCATCGCCGACCGGTTGTGGCCCGGACAGAGTGCGTTGGGCAAGACCATCTACTTCGCCAAAGGCTTTCCGTTTCGGGTGATCGGCGTGGTTGCCAACCTGGCCAGACCCAATCAGCTTTACAACGGGGTCGAATACAGCACCCTCTGGCCAATCACCGTGACGTCCGCTGAAAGGGGCAGCTACCTGCTGCGCTGCGCGCCAGGTGACCGTGACGCCGTGTTGAAGGCGGCGCTGGCCAAGCTCAAGCAGCTCGATCCGAACCGGGTGGTGTTGCAGAAGCGTACCTACGACGAGGCGCGCCGAGCCTTTTTCGCCAACGATCGCGCCATGACCGGCATGCTGGTCGGTGTGATCATCGCGCTGCTGATCGTCACCGCGCTGGGCATCGTCGGCCTGGCCAGCTTCTGGGTCGCGCAGCGCCGGCGCACGATCGGTGTTCGCCGCGCGCTGGGCGCCACCCGCGCCAACATCCTGCATTACTTCCAGACCGAGAACTTCGTGCTGGCCACCATCGGCATCGCACTCGGCATGGTGCTGGCCTATGGCATCAATCTGTTCCTGATGGTGCATTACGAGCTGCCCCGCTTGCCCGCGATCTACTTTCCGGTCGGCGCGATCGCGCTGTGGCTGATCGGACAGCTCGCCGTGCTCGGCCCGGCGCTGCGTGCCGCCGCCGTGCCGCCGGTGGTGGCGACGCGGAGTGTGTGATGTGTAGGAGCGCACCCTGTGCGCGATTGCTCTTCGCGCGATGCAATCAAGAGCATCGCGCACAGGGTGCGCTCCTACAGGGGGATCTGATTTTTGTGGTTGACGGAGGCACGTAATGTTTGGTTATTACTTCGATCTGGCCTTGCGCAGCCTGAAGCGCAACAGGATGCTCACCGCGTTGATGGTGTTGGCTATCGCCGTCGGCATCGGCGCGAGCATGACCACGTTGACAGTGATGCATCTGTTGTCGGGTGATCCGTTGCCGGGCAGAAGTGGAGATATCTACTACCCCCAGGTGGACGCCTCGCCGGCCGGCTACGCCAAAGGTGGCCCGCTGGATATGCTCGATTACCGCTCGGCGGTGGATCTGTGGAGCGCGCATCGGGCCGACCGCCAGGCCTTGATTGCGGGCAGCGATGTCAAGGTGCGCGCGCCGGGCGTCAAGTTGCCGCCCTTGATGGTGCCGATGTTGGCCACGACCTCCGACTTCTTTGCGATGTTCAAGGTACCGTTCCAGTACGGCAGCGCCTGGACGGCTGCCGACTCCGCCAACCGCGCGCGCGTGGCCGTGATTTCCTCCGACCTCAACGACAGGTTGTTCGGCGGCGCGAACAGTGTGGGCAAGACCCTGCGCTTGAAAGACAGCGACGTGCGAATTGTCGGCGTGATGAATACGTGGCGCCCTTCGCCGCTCTTCTACGACGTGCGTGGTGGGCGCTTTGCCGACGGCCAGACCTCGTCGTTCTACGGCAAGCCCGAAGGCGTGTACATGCCTTTCTTCAGCGGGCTGGAGGTCAACGAAGGCAATTTCTGGCAGTTCACCTGTTGGGGCAAGGTTGCCACGCCGGGGCATCTGCAGGATGCGCCGTGCGTCTGGGTAGGCTTGTGGGTGCAACTGGACAACACGACCAAGGTGGCGGACTACCGCGCCTTCATTGCGCACTACGCACAGCAGCAAAAGGTGCTGGGGCGTTTCGCCAATACCGATACTCGCATGCTGAGCCTTATGCAGTGGCTGGTGTTCAACCATGTGGTGCCCAGTGACGTGAAGCTGCAGACATGGCTGGCCTTTGCGTTCCTCGCCATTTGCCTGTTCAACATGATTGGCCTGCTGCTGGCCAAATTCCTTCGGCGCAGCAACGAAATCGGCGTGCGTCGTGCGCTGGGCGCCAGTCGTGGCGCGGTGTTCGCGCAATGCCTGGTCGAGGCCGGGGTGGTCGGCGTGGTCGGCGGCATCGGTGGTTGGTTGCTGACCCTGCTGGGGCTGTGGCTGGTACGACGGCAACCGGTCGAATACGCGGATCTCGCGCATCTGGACATCAGCATGTTCGGGCTGACGTTCGTGCTCGCTGTTGCGGCCAGTCTGTTGGCCGGCCTGTTGCCCGCGTTGCAGGCCAGTCGGGTGGCGCCGGCGCTGCAGTTGAAAACATTGTGAGGACCGGAGTGATGCAGATCAAGCCCATTCTTTCCGCGCTGCGCAAGCATCGTCTGTCCACGGTCCTGATTGCGCTGGAAATCGCGCTGGCCTGCGCGGTGTTGTGCAATGCCTGTTTCATTATTTCCCAGCGCATCGTGGCCATGCATATTGTCAGCGGCGTGGATGAAGCTGCGCTCGCCTCGGTGCAACTGACCGGCTACGACTCCGTGCAGGCGGCCGATGTGGACGCAAGGGCGCTCGCCGCCATGCGCGCCGTCGCCGGTGTGCAGTCGGTGTCGCCCATCAACTCCATCCCGTTCGGCAGTCGCCGCGGTACTGCCGGAATCAGCACCGACGCAGCCGGAGAACATTTTCGCGGCGTGGTCGAATTCTATGTGGGTGGTCCGGGCAGCCTGCAGACGCTCGGCGTCAAGGTCATCGCCGGACGCGCTCCGCAGCCGGATGACTTTCACGCGTTCACCGGCTTCATGCCCGATGAAGGCAGCGTGCAGATAACGCAGTCCCTGGCCAACCATTTGTGGCCGGGCGCCAATCCGCTCGGCAGGGAGTTCTGGGTGCTGAAGTCGCACTACCGCGTGGTCGGCGTGTTGAAGCACCTGGTTCGGCCCGATCCGACGGGATGGACGCCAGAGCAGCGTCAATGGTCTGTATTCCTGCCTGCGCAGCCGGGTCCGTATCTGACTGGCAGTTACCTGTTGCGAGCCCGTCCCGGAGATTTGCCGCGCGTGCTGCGCGATGCGCTCGCGGCCGTTGCCAAAGCGGTGCCGGAAGTGGTGATTGATCGGGAAAACAGTCGGACCTTGACCGACTTGCGTCATGACATCTTCAAGAACGACCGTGCCATGGCGGGCATGCTGGCTGGCGTGATCGCCGCGCTGCTGCTGGTCACCGCGCTGGGTATCGTTGGACTGGCCAGCTTCTGGGTGGCGCAGCGACGTCGGCAGATCGGTATCCGCCGCGCGTTGGGGGCTACACGCAGCGACATCCTGCGCTACTTCCAGACCGAGAACTTCCTGATCGTCACCTTCGGCATCGCGCTGGGCATGTTGCTAGCGTTCGCGATCAATCTTCTGTTGATGAAGCACTATGAATTGCCCCGGCTGCCGCTGTACTACCTGCCGATCAGTGCGCTGGTGTTGTGGGCGCTTGGTCAACTGGCCGTGCTCGGCCCCGCTTTGCGCGCCGCCGCCGTGCCGCCGGTGGTGGCGACCAGGAGTGTTTGACGGGGCATGAATCACTCGCAGGAGTCCGCTCGCGGGCGATGCCTTTGACTTTTCGAGCAACAGTATCGCCCGCGAGCGAGCTCCTACGGGGTGAGGCGGTTGCGCGAACCGTGCACTCTGGCACGGGAGCGGGTGATCGGCGATGGGCACAATGGGCGGGTCTGATTTTTCACCATACCTACAGGGATGCCACTGCATGAAAACCTTGCCATTGCTGATTTGCGCGAGCCTGCTGGGCTCGGTGACGTTGACCGTGTCTGCCCAGGCGGCTCCTGCGGCGCAGACCGCGCCGGCTTCCGATGTAGCTACGCGAGTGGCAAAGCTCAATGCGTTGTTGGATGAGCAATGGCAGTACGCGCTGAAGAACACGCCGGAATTCGCCACCATGCTGGGCGACTTGCGCTACAACGACCGCTGGAGCGATGCCTCGCTGGCGCATCAGGCGGCCGATCAGCGGGCGACCGAGGACTTTCTCAAGCGCTTCCAGGCGATCGATACGCGCGGCTTTGCCGACAGCGACAAGCTCAACCAGCAGTTGATGGTGCGCCAGCTGCAGGATCAGTTGCGGGCCTACGCCTTGAAGCTCAATGAAATGCCGCTGGATCAAATGAGCGGTATCCACCTGCAGCTGGCCGGCTTCGTCAGCTCGATTCCATTCCACAACGTCAAGGAGTACGAGGATTACCTGGCACGCCTGAAGGCCGTGCCGAAGCTCTTTGACCAGGTCACGGCGTTGGCGGAGCAGGGCATGCACGACAAGATGATGCCGCCGAAATACCTGCTTGAGAAAGTGGTCACGCAGGTTGACAGCATCGAGAAATCGCAGGGCATGGATAGCGTGTTTGCCGAGCCGTTGAAGCATTTCCCGAAGTCGGTGCCGGCAGCGGAGCAGAAGCGTCTTCACGATGAAATCCTGGCGGCGATTGCGCAGGATGTGCGGCCTGCCTACCGCAAGCTGGGCGAATTCGTGGCCAGGGATTACGCGCCGCACGGGCGCAGCCAGCCGGGCGTGTGGGACTTGCCCAACGGCGATGCGATTTATCGTTTCGATGTCGAGCAGATGACCACGACCGAGGAGACGCCACAGCAGATCCACGAGATCGGCCTGGCCGAGGTGAAGCGGATCGAGGGCGAGATGACCCGGATTGCCCATCAGCAGGGATTCAAGGATCTGGCCAGTTTCCGCGCGTCGCTGAAGACCAACCCGAAGACTCACGCCACCTCGCGCGAGGACATCCTCAATCGCTACCGTGGCTATATCGCCGGCATGCAGCCGGAGCTGCCCAAGCTGTTCGGTCTGCTGCCGAAGACCGACGTGGTGGTGAAGCCGGTGGAGGCGTTTCGCGAGAAAGAGGCCGCGGCGGCCGAATATCACCCGGGTACGCCGGATGGTTCGCGGCCGGGGCAGATCTTCGTCAATACCGGCGACTTCGCTCACCGCAGCGTGCTGACGATCGAGTCGACCGCCTACCACGAAGGCATCCCCGGCCATCACCTGCAGATCTCCATCGCGCAGACCCTGCCCAAGCTGCCGCCGTTCCGTCAGCAGGCCGGCTACACCGCGTATATCGAGGGTTGGGCGCTGTACTCGGAGCAACTGGGCAAGGAGATCGGCTTCTACAAGGACCCGCTGTCCAACTACGGCCGGTTGTCCGACGAATTGTTGCGCGCCGACCGCCTGGTGCTGGATACCGGCGTGCACTACAAGCACTGGACGCGTCAGCAGATGGTCGACTTCTTCCACGCCCATTCCAGCGAGGACGAACCGGACGTGCAGGCGGAGACGGATCGCTACATCAGCTGGCCGGGTCAGGCGCTGGCCTACAAGACCGGCGAGCTGAAGATCCTGCAGCTGCGTGCGCGGGCGAAGAAGGAACTGGGTGACAAGTTCGACATTCGCGCCTTCCACGACGAGATTCTCGGCGGCGGCGCTTTGCCCCTGGACGTGCTGGAGGCGCGTACCGACGCGTGGATTGCGGCGGTCAAGTCGGGTACGGCGCCGGCGCATCCCACGGCGAATTGAAGCCATCGGGCTCATCGCTGGTTGGCGATAGTTCGTTGGTCATGGCAACCTTCCGGGCAGGAGCGGCATCCATGTCCGCATGTGCAGCAAGCAAATGACCCGAACCGTCCTGATCATCGATGACAACCCGGCCGTGGGCGACGCCCTGTCGCTGGCCTTGTCGTTGCACGAGATCCGCCCGTTGACGGCGCTTACGCCGGACGAGGGGCTGGCCATGCTCGATCGCGAGGCGATCGACGTGGTCATCCAGGATATGAACTTCACCGCCGACACCACCTCGGGCGAGGAGGGCGTGGCGCTGTTCCGTGCGATCCGCGAGCGCCATCCGGATCTGCCAGTCATCCTGCTGACCGCCTGGACCCATCTGGAAACGGCGGTGGAACTGGTCAAGGCCGGCGCGGCCGATTACCTGTCCAAACCATGGGACGACAGCAAGCTGCTGGCCACGGTGGAGAACCTGCTGGAGCTGTCCGAATCCAGTCGCGAGATGAGCCGCACCCGGCGTGAGCGTCGGCTGCGTCGCGAACAGCTGCAGCGCAAATACGAGCTGGATAGCCTGGTGTTCGCCTCCGAAGCGATGGCGCGCACCCTGGACCTGGCGTGCCAGATCGCGCGTTCCGATGTGTCGGTGCTGATCACCGGCCCCAACGGCACCGGCAAGGAGCGCATTGCCACGATCATGCATGCGAATTCCGCGGTGAAGCGTGGCCCGTTCGTGGCGGTGAACTGCGGGGCGTTGCCGGGCGAGCTGATCGAAGCGGAGTTGTTTGGCGCCGATGCGGGTGCCTATACCGGCGCCAACAAGGCGCGCGAGGGCCGCTTCGAGCTGGCTGATGGCGGCACCTTGTTCCTCGACGAAATCGGCAACCTGCCGTTGCCAGGGCAGATGAAATTGCTGCGCGTGCTGGAAACCGGGCAGTTCGAGCGGCTGGGTTCCGGCCGTACCCGCCAGGTCAAGGTGCGCGTGCTGAGCGCGACCAATGCCGACCTGAAGGCGATGATCCGTGCTGGCACGTTCCGCGAGGATCTGTATTACCGACTCAACGTGATCGAGGTGAACCTGCCACCGCTGGCCGAGCGCAGCGATGACATCCTGCCGCTGGCCGAGTATTTCCTGGACGGCCGTGGCGAGCTCGGTGATGCCGCGCGCGAGGCGTTGCTGGGTTATCCGTGGCCGGGCAACGTGCGCGAGCTGAAGAACGCGATCGAGCGCGCCGCCCTGCTCGCGGGTGGCGGCCCGATCAGCCCTGAACTGCTCAATCTGCCGCAGCATGTATCGGCGACGACGCGCAACCTGGACGAACCCAGTCGCGAGGCGGTCGAGGGCGCCTTGCACAAGGCCGAGGGTGTGGTCAGTCGCGCCGCCCAGCAACTGGGGTTGTCGCGGCAGGCGCTGTACCGGCGCATGGAGCGCTATGGGCTGGCCGCGCCGAATTGAGGGCGCTCGGCTTGCCGTGTGAGCGGCGGTGTACTAAAGATGCTCGCATCCGATTCGCCGGAGAACTGCCGTGAGCTTTCCAGGTTTGCTGATCTTGCCGGGCATGCTGTTCGCCGCCGTCGCGGCAGCGCAAGAGGTGTCCCCGGTCAAGGGCGGAATCAATCCGGTGGACGTTTCATGCCTTTGAGAACACGCGCCGTCGCCGGGAGTGGCGCTTGATGTGGCGCTGGCTGAATTCGCTGCGCGCGCGCCTGAGTCTGCTGCTGTTCGCGGCGGGCGTGGCCGGTGTGCTGATCTATGCTGGCGTCACTCAATGGCCGCTGCCGCAGTTTCTGGAATGGCTGGGAACCCAGTTGACGGTGAAGGTCGATGGAGCAGCGGCGGTGGCGGCGCCGGTCAAGTCGCTGCACGTTGGCATGTATGGTGCGTTGGGTCTTGGCTTCGTGCTGCTGTTGCTGGTGGCGGTGTGGCTGGCCGCTCGGGTGATGGCGCCGGTGAGTCGACTGTTGCGTGCGCTGGAAGGGGCGGTGGCCAGTTATCGCGATGGCGATTTCAGCTTTTCCATCGCGATCGACCGGCGCGACGAACTCGGTGAGCTGATCCGCATGCACAACGCGCTGGGCCAGACCTTGCGCGAGCAGCGCCAGCATCTGGTGCAGCGCGAGCTGCTGCTCGACACCGTCGTGCAGAACACGCCGGTGGCGCTGGTGCTCACCGATGCGGTGGGTCGCGTGGCGTACGCCAACATCGCCTCGCGGCATTTGTTCAATGCCGGGCGCAGCCTGAGCGGTCTCGATTTTTCCGAGCTGCTGGCCGATGCGCCGGAAGCGCTGCGGCGGGCGGTGGAAGGTGGTGAAGACGCCTTGCTCAGTGTCGAGATGGATGGCAGCGAGGAGACCTTCCACCTGTCGCAGCGGGCATTCCGGCTGCAGGGGCGTCCGCATCGGCTGCAGCTGTTTCGTCGCATGACACGCGAGTTGTCGCGGCAGGAAGTGGCGACCTGGAAGCGGGTGATCCGGGTAATCAGCCACGAACTCAACAACTCGCTGGCACCGATTTCCTCCCTGGCGCACTCCGGCGCGGAACTGGCCCGGCGCGGCGACGTGGAACGTCTGCCCAATGTGTTCGCGACCATTGGTGAGCGCGCCCGCCACCTGCACGGTTTCATCGCCGGTTATGCCAGCTTTGCCAAATTGCCCACGCCGCAATCGAAACCGGTCGCGTGGGGACCGTTTCTGGAAGGCTTGGCCCTGCATTGCAAATACCGGATGGCCACCCCGGTACCGGAGCGGCCGGGCCATTTCGATGCGGCGCAGATCGAGCAGGTGCTGATCAACCTGATCAAGAACGCACACGAATCTGGTGGTTCGGACGAAGAGGTCACCTTGTCATTGCTGGAAACCGGACGCGAGCTGCGCATCGAGGTGGCCGACCGTGGCCCCGGCATGAGCGAGGCGGTGTTGGCGCAGGCGCTGCTGCCGTTCTATTCGACCAAGCGTTCCGGCACCGGCCTTGGGCTGGCCCTGGCACGCGAGATCAGCGAGGCGCACGGCGGGCGTATCCTGCTCGCCAATCGCGAGGGTGGCGGCTTGCGTGTGAGCCTGCTGTTGCCGCAAGTGCCGACACGGTAGCGGCACGCCGGACAACCCTGTTTCCGGCGCTCCTGCAACAAATCCGGGACTATTCGAGGTGCCCTATACTCGCGACTTCATCTGGAGAGGGGGGGAAGGCATATGGGACAGATTCTTGCTTTGGTCGTGGTTTTTCTGGTCGTGGTCGCGATCGTCAAGCTGGTGCGCATCGTGCCGCAGGGCTACGAATGGACGGTGGAGACGTTCGGCAAGTACACCACCACGCTGAGCCCGGGCCTGCATTTCCTGATCCCTGTCTATCAGGCGGTCGGGCGCAAGATCAACATGATGGAGCAGGTGCTCGACGTGCCGTCGCAGGACGTGATCACCAAGGACAACGCAGTGGTGCGCGTCGACGGCGTGGTGTTCTACCAGGTGCTCGATGCGTCCAAGGCAGCGTATGAAGTATCCAATCTGGAGCAGGCCTCGCTCGCGCTGGTGATGACCAATATCCGTACCGTGCTCGGCTCGATGGACCTGGACGAATCGTTGAGCCAGCGTGACGCGATCAATGCCAAACTGCTGAAGGTGGTGGATGAGGCGACTCACCCGTGGGGCGTCAAGGTCAACCGCATCGAGATCAAGGACATCGCGCCGCCGCGCGACCTGATCGACGCGATGGCGCGGCAGATGAAGGCGGAGCGCGAGAAGCGCGCCAACATCCTCGACGCCGAAGGTTTTCGTCAGGCGGCGATCCTCAAGGCCGAGGGCGAGAAGCAGTCAGTGATCCTGGCGGCGGAAGGCGAGAAGGAGGCGGCTTACCGCGCTGCCGAGGCGCGCGAGCGTTCAGCCGAAGCCGAGGCCAAGGCGACCACGATGGTGTCCGACGCGATCTCCGGCGGCAACGTGAATGCGCTGAACTACTTCGTCGCCAACAACTACGTCGAAGCGTTGAAGGAAATGGCCAAGTCGCCCAACCAGAAGATGCTGCTGTTGCCGATCGAGGCGACCGGCATCCTCGGTTCGCTGGCAGGTATTGCCGAACTGGCCAAGGAGTCGCTGGGTCAGCAGCAGAAGTCGATCGCCCAGCCGCCGCTACGCTGATTCTGGAGTATCCGGACCATGTGGGAACTCTCTGCGCACTATTTGTGGTGGATTCTGGCGGTACTGCTGATCGCTGGCGAAATCCTGCTGCCGGGCTATTTCCTGCTGTGGATTGGCCTGGCTGCAGCGGCGATGGGTGCGCTGCTGTGGCTGCTGCCTTCGCTGGGTTTGCTGGCGCAGGCGATCCTGTTTGGCGTGCTGGCGATCGCCGTTTGCGTGGCCTACGCGCGCTGGCTGCGCCCGAAGCTGGAACGTCGCGAGCCCGGTGGCGAGCGCCTCAATCGCCGGGCCGAACAGATGATCGGACAGCGCTACGAGCTGGTCGAGCCGATCGTCAATGGCCGCGGCAAGGCGCGCGTCGGTGATGGCCAGTGGCTGGTCAGCGGGCCGGACCTGCCGCTGGGCAGCACGGTGGAAGTGGTGGCAGTCGATGGCACCACGCTGAAGGTGCGTGCCCCGGTATGAGCGTTCCGCCTGCCGTCAGCCAGCCGTTCGCCACGACCGCACTGACCACCCGCATTGCCTTTCTGCTGGAACTGGCGCGACGTCTGCATCAGTACGGCACCACCGCGCCACGACTGGAGATGGCAGTAGCGGGGGTGGCGCAACGCATGGGGCTGGCGGCGGACGTATGGTCCAGCCCCACCGCGATCATCATTTCGTTCGCCGACCTGGGGCAGGGCGACGAGGGCGTGGCACAGAGCACCCAGGTGATGCGGTTGGCGCCGGGTGATGTGAATCTGGCCCGCCTGTGCGAGGCCGACCAGATTGCCGACCAGGTGATTTCCGGTGACCTTGATTTGCGCGAGGGGTTCCGGCGCCTGCGTGAGCTGGGTCGTCCCGACAGCCGAGGCGCCAGGGCGGCCGTGATTGGCAGCTACGGCTTGTCGGCCGCCAGCATCGTGGCGCTGTTCCTGCACAGTTCCTGGCCCGATCTGCTGACTGCCGCAGGTATCGGGCTGATCATCGGCACGATCACCGTGCTGGCGGCAAGCCGGCCGCGGCTGGCGATCGCCAGCGAGGCGGTATGCGCGATGGTCGCCACCACGATCGCGATCGTGGTCAGCGCCTTCGTGGTGCCATTGGCGATCAAGGCGGTGGTGCTGGCCAGCCTGATCGTGCTGATTCCCGGGATGTCGCTGACCACTGCGGTACGCGAGCTGTCCAGCCAGCATTTGGTGTCGGGCATGGCGCGCATGGGCGGGGCAGTCACTACCCTGCTGAAGCTCACCTTCGGCACCGTGGCGGCTACCCAGCTGTGCGCGGCCGTGGGGATCGAGGCGCGCGATTATGTGCTGCCGCCGTTGCCGAACTGGATGGATTACCCCTCACTGCTGCTGGGCGCCTTTGGTTTTGCGATCCTGTTCCGCGCTGCACGTCGTGACTGGCTGGTCGTAATGGGCGCGGTGGTGCTCGGTTATCTGACCACGCGCTGGGGCGGCAAGATATCCGGCGACGTGCCGGGCGCCCCCTTTGGCGTATTCCTGGGCGGCTTCCTTCTGAGTGCGCTGGCCAACCTGTATGCACGGTTCATGGGACGGCCCGGCGCGGTGGTCAGGGAGCCTGGCATCATCCTGCTGGTGCCGGGCAGCGTCGGTTTTCGCAGCATGTCGTTTCTGCTGGATCGCCATACCGAACTCGGTGTGGACACCGGTATATTGTTGATGACTCTCCTGGTCTCGCTGGTGGCCGGGCTGATGTTCGGTGAATTGCTGGTATCACCACGGCGATCGCTGTAATAACGCATTATCGGGTTGGCGAGCTTTGCCCGTACCGCCAGATGGTCGCTGACAAGTCACTGCCCCTATTTATTGCCGAGCGATACGCGTGGATGGCGGGCAAAGAAAACGCCAGCACGAGGCCGGCGTTTTTTGGGATGTCGCGAAATGACTTGCCGACTCAGATCGCCAGATCCTTTTCCTTCTTGCCAGCCTTCAGCGCGTCGTTGAACCAGTGCGGGCGCTTGCCGCGGCCTGACCAGGTCTGCTCTGCGTTGGCGGGGTTACGGTACTTTGGCGCCACGGGTGTGCCGGTGCGCTTGGTCTTGAGGCGGATGCCGCCAAAAATGTCTTCGAAGACGTAACCTTCGGCCTTGATCATGGCGTGAATCTTTTCACGCAAGGTGACCACCTTCTCCTTGCGCAGCTCGTTCTGGCGCGATTGCGCCTTGTTGATCAATTCACTGAGCTGGTTGTGATTGAGGTTCTTGATGTCGACGGCCATGAATGACTCCCGGGTGGGTATGGGATAAAACGCGCCGGCGATTATCGGGGATGCCGGAACGCTCGCGGAGAGTTGTTGCTGCACCGATTCTGGCTCATGTTTGCAATATTTGTAAAGCAAGCCGCCTGACATCGAATATGCGGCGTGTTAACGCCGATTATGCAGCCCACTCACGGATCGGAATAAATTGCCATCCGGATTGAATATCGCGCAAACAGAAACGACCGCAATGAGCGGCCGTTTCTGTTTAATGCACGGGCGCGGGAATCAGGCCAGCAGTGCGAAGAGTTCCTCTTCAGTAAGTGATCGGCTCTCCGCGTCCGTGCGACCGCGATATTCCAGCGTGCCTGCCGTCAGTCCGCGTTCGCTGACCACGACGCGGTGGGGGATGCCAATCAGCTCCATATCGGCAAACATGCCGCCGGGGCGCAGGCCGCGGTCGTCCAGCACCGCCTCGATGCCGCGCGAAGTGAGTGCCTGATACAGCGCTTCGGCCGCTTCATTGACCGCGGCGGAAACATTCTTCGGGTTGATCACACATACCGCCACGCGCCACGGTGCCATCGCCTCGGGCCAGACAATGCCGGCCTCGTCGTGACGCTGCTCGATCGCGGCGGCGACGATGCGGCTGACGCCGATGCCGTAGCAACCCATGGTCATGACCTGGGCCTTGCCGCTGTCGTCGATCACGGTGGCGTCCAGTGCTTCGGCGTATTTCTGGCCGAGCTGGAATACGTGGCCTACCTCGATGCCACGGGCGATATGCAGCACACCCTGCCCATCCGGCGACAGGTCGCCCTCAACCACGTTGCGCAGGTCGGCAACGCGAGTGATACGTGCATCGCGGCTCCAGTTCGCCCCGGTATAGTGGCTGCCATTGGCATTGCCACCACAAACAAAATCGGCCAGCACCGCTGCATCGCGATCGACGATCACCGGGATCGAGTCGGGCAGGCCGACCGGGCCGATGAAGCCGGGGCGGGTGCCGCTGGCGGCGAGGATTTCCTCCTCGCTGGCCAGTACCGATTCACCCGGCAGTTCGGGCAGCTTGCCCGCCTTGACCTCGTTGATTTCGTGGTCGCCACGCAGACACAGCGCAACCAGGCCGTTGTTGCCACGCACCAGCAAGGTCTTCACGCATTGCTGCGGAGACACTTTCAGGAATTCAGCGACCTCGCTGATCGTCCGCTGCCTGGGCGTGTCTACCGTCTGCAGGGGCGCGGTGGGGGCCGGGGCAGTTGCGGTGGTCGCCAGCGCTTCGGCTTTTTCCAGGTTCGCGGCGTAATCGGAACTGTCGGAGAAGGCGATCGCATCCTCGCCCGAGTCGGCCAGCACCTGGAACTCGTGGCTGGCGTTGCCGCCGATGGCCCCGGTGTCTGCCTGCACCGCGCGGAAGGTCAGGCCAAGTCGGGTGAAAATGCGCACGTAGGCCTGATACATCACGGCATAGGTGTCGGCCAGTGATTCCTGCGTGAGGTGGAACGAATAGGCATCCTTCATCAGGAATTCGCGCGCGCGCATCACGCCGAAACGGGGGCGGATCTCGTCGCGGAACTTGGTCTGGATCTGGTAGAAATTGACCGGCAGCTGCTTGTAGCTTTTCAGCTCGTTGCGGGCAAAATCGGTGACCACTTCCTCATGGGTCGGGCCATAGCAGAACTCCTGCTGTTTGCGATCCTTGATCTTGAGCAGCTGGCCGCCGAACTTCTCCCAGCGACCGGTTTCGTCCCACAGTTCCCTGGGCTGGATCGACGGCATCAGCATCTCGATGGCACCGGCGCGGTTCATTTCCTCGCGCACGATGTTTTCGACCTTGCGCAGCACGCGCAGGCCGAGCGGGCTCCAGGTGTACAGGCCCGACGCCAGTCGACGGATCATGCCGGCTCGCAACATCAGCCGATGGCTGGCGATTTCGGCGTCGGCAGGTACTTCCTTGACGGTGGCCAGGTGAAATTGGCTGAGACGCATGCGGGCAAATCCGGCGTGAATGAAGGCGCCCATTGTAGCGGGGCGCCGGTGCTGTCGGTGCGTGCGTCGGGCGACGGCGGTCTGCTGCCGCCATCGCGCCGGGAACGGCGGTTACTTGCCTTGGCAATACTGGTTGTATTGGGCTTGCGCCGCGTCGGTCTGCTGCTTGCGCTGGGCGTCGTCAAGGGCGACGGTCTTGCCGCCCTGCTGCATTACCACAGCGGCGGTGCCTTGCAAGGTCGTGAGGTTGGTTTTCAGGGATTCGCACAACTTGCTGCGGTTTTCCGGTGTGTCGGCTACCGGCTTCTGCGCCACGCTGGACTCCGTTGCCCCCTCCGTGTTGGCCGCCTTGGCTGCAGGCTTTTCCAGTGGCTCCACCGTGCCGGTGGTGGTTACCTTGTCAAACTTGGTGCCTTTCGCGGGCGGCGCTTCGGAGTAGTGCGTGGTGCCGCTGGCATCCGTCCATTTGTAGACCTGGGCGTTGACCTGCGCAGCCAGCAGCAACAGCGCCAAGGCGATCAGTGAACGGTGCATGGGTGTTCTCCGTTTCATGGGAAATATATGGTTGTCCTTGTTATCACTCCGGCGCTCCGGACTCAAGCAGGCAATGGTTTACACTGCGTGCATCACGTCACGGTCCCGATTCATGAGCGAACCTTTGCCCGTCCGCCCACCCCGACACCGGGGTATTTACCTGCTGCCAAACCTGTTCACCACCGCTGCCATGTTCGCGGGGTTTTACGCGATTATCGCCAGCATCGGCGGACATTACACCGATGCTGCCATCGCGGTGTTCATCGCTGCGGTACTGGACGGCATGGATGGCCGGGTGGCGCGGATGACCGGCACCCAGACCGAATTCGGGGTGCAGTACGACTCGCTGTCCGACCTGGTGAGCTTCGGCCTGGCGCCAGCGCTGGTGATGTACACCTGGTCGCTGTCGGCGCTGCGCGATTACGGCCCCTTGTGGGGCAAGCTTGGCTGGGCCTGTGCATTCATTTACGCCGCCTGCGCTGCCTTGCGTCTGGCGCGTTTCAATACCCAGGTGGGCATGGCCGACAAACGTTATTTCCAGGGCCTGGCCAGCCCGGCGGCGGCGGCGGTGTGCATGTCGTTCGTGTGGAGCATCGAGAAATTCGGGCTGTCCGGCGCCGACCTGTGTTTCGTCACACCCTCGATCATGGTGATCGCTGGCTTGTTGATGGTCAGTCGCTTCCGCTATTTCAGCTTCAAGTCCTTGCCGACCGGCGAGCGCCAGGGCGTACCGTTCGTGTGGATGGTTGGCGCTGTGCTGCTGTTGGCGCTGCTGATCCTTGATCCACCGCGGGTGCTTTTCGTTGGCTTCAGCCTGTACCTGCTTTCCGGGCCGGTATGGACGATCTGGGGCCTGCTCAGCCATCGGCGCCGGGCACGGCGCAACGCGACATGAGCGGGGCACCGGGCCAGTCGGTACCAGGCAGTCACCGCACTCGCGTGCTGCAGGCACTGGACATCACGCCATGGGTGCGGCGCGCCCCGCCACGCGAAACGCCTGGTGACGGCACTGCCGCCCAGCCCCTGGCGGGAGCGGGTTTGGATGTCGCATGCGTGGTGGTGCTGCCCGAGCAGTGCAGCGCCCGTGAGCTGGATCTGATCGGACGGGCACTGAGTGCCTGTGGGGCGGGCATCGCCCGCGCTGCGCGTATCCGCACCAGTCACGGCCAGCTCGGTACGGATGTGCCCGAGGCGGCCGCCTATCTGGTGTTCGGCGAGGCGCAGGCCCATGCCCTGGGCCGGTCGTTGCCGGTGGCGGTGATGCAGCGAGCGCAGATCGTGCTGGCCGACGAGCCAGCGCTGGTGCTGGGCAGCGCAGCGGCCAAGCGTCGTCTGTGGAGTGCCTTGCGCAGTCTGCGCCGCACGCTGGCCCACGCGGGGAGCTGAGCGCCATGGTTGCGATGGCCAAGCCGGTGATTCAGGTGCGCGGCATGCGCATGGATGACCTGGAGACAGTCGGCGCGCTGGAAGTGCTTTCCTATGAGTTCCCCTGGTCGCAGGGCATCTTCAGCGACTGCGTCAAGGCGGGTCATCCCTGCTGGATACTGAGCGTGGACGAGGTGACGGCCGGCTACGGCATCTTGTCGATGGGGGCGGGTGAGGCACATGTGCTGAACATCTGCATCGCACCCGACTACCGCGGCCAGGGTCTGGGTCGCCATCTGCTGGGGCGCTTGCTGGATATCTCACGCTGGAATGGCGCCGAACGCGTTTTTCTTGAAGTGCGGCCCTCCAACCCGCTGGCCATGACGCTGTACGAGTCGGTCGGCTTCACGGAGATCGGGCGGCGACCACGTTACTACCCGGCCCGCGACGGCCGTGAGGATGCGATCGTGATGGCGCTGGACTTGTTGCCTGCGCCGTGAGCAGCAAGCCGGGTCGTTGAATCGTCCTGTCGATATCTCCGGGTAGGCCTCGGGGTGAGGAATACCTCGGTGGTGCGGTAAAAAAACGCGCCTGGCGCCACGCTGGTGATCGTGACGTCAGTCGCCGAAAGGCCGACCATGTCCACCCATAGCGAGTGGCTTCATCACGGTGGAGGACGATGGCGATGGCCAGGGTAACCGGGTTGGGTGGCATCTTTTTCAAATCACGCGACCCCGCAGCGCTGGCGGCCTGGTATGCCGAGCACTTGGGCCTGCAGGTCGATGACTGGGGCGGCGTGCGTTTCGATGAGGACGAGGATCGCCCTGGTTATACCTTGTGGTCCGCATTCGCCGCTGACACAAACTATTTCGCGCCCAGCGCACAGCCGTTCATGGTCAATTTTCGCGTTGATGATCTGGATGCGCTGCTGATGCAGTTGCGCGCCCAGGGGGTTGAGGTGGACGAGCGCATCGAGGAAAGCGAGTTCGGTCGCTTTGGCTGGATCATGGACCCCGAAGGCATCCGCATCGAGCTGTGGCAGCCGCCGGCGTAAGTCGGCCCTTTCCTAAAGTCGGCTCAGTCCAGCAACGCGCCAAAGCGATCTGTCCTTGGCAGGTAGTGATGATCCGGGTCCAGTGACGCCACTACATGGCGGGCGCGGCCAAGCATTTCGCCGCGCGGGAAGAAACCGAAGTAGCGTGAGTCCATGCTGTTGTCGCGGTCGTCGCCGAGC
Organism: Rhodanobacter sp.; assembly: GCA_041663105.1. GTDB lineage: Bacteria > Pseudomonadota > Gammaproteobacteria > Xanthomonadales > Rhodanobacteraceae > Rhodanobacter. The sequence goes on along the minus strand of JBAZRB010000001.1, from coordinate 314,255 downwards.
AGCAGGTACTGACCCGCGGGCACCGTGACCGGACCGAAATTACTGGCCGGGCTGGGCCCGCAGTCGGACAGCCGTATCGCGTGGCGCATCGCACCGTAGTGTTCGATTTCGTAGTGGGCGGGGCTTTGCCGGTCGTCGTGGATGCCGCGGCGGGCGGTCGCGCTGTAACTGGCAGCATGGCCATTGATGAAGAGCACGTTGCTGCGCAGGGCGATCTGGTCGCCGGGCAGGCCAATCACCCGTTTCACCAGCCGCTCATGGGCGGCCTGCGAATCGAGTACCACGATGTCTCCGCGCTGCGGATCGGCCAGGTGCAGCAGGCTGATATGGGTCAGCGGCAGGCGCAGGTCGTAGCCATCCGGTCGACCAGGATGCGGTCGCCGATCTTGATGGTGGGCTGCATCGAGCCGGTCGGCACCACATTCCAGTCCGCCACCGCGCTGCGAAACATCACCATGCACAGCATGAAGGCGATGAAGCCCTTGTTGCGTGCCAGAAATTTCGCGATCGAACGCATGGTGTTCCCCATCGACAGGTGACTGAATCAGCGCGAGCACGGTGCCTACGCCGCGGCTACCTGCAGATGACCGTTGCGCGCCGACGAAGTTTCATGGACACCGTCACGCCATCTGGCGGCCAGTCCGCGGGCCCGACTCGCCCGCTGCCAGGCCGTTGCCGCTGTTGTGATCGACGCTCCGATCGAGGCAGGCGTGCGCCATGGCTGTGTGGACACGGACGGTGACCGCCAAGGTGCCGGGTATCGGCGTGCTGGCGCTGGTGATGTACCTGACCTGCCGCATCGATTGGTATGCGTACGTGCCCATCTCGACCGAGCCGGCGCAGCCACCACCCGCTATCATGGAGCGATCATGAATTTGCTTGCCATCGAAACCGCCACCGAAGCCTGTTCCGTCGCGCTGATCCACGGTGACGAACTGATAGCCCGCAGCGAGATTGCGCCGCGCCGCCACACCGAACTGGTGCTGCCGATGGCCGATGCGCTGCTGGCCGAAGCCGGTATTGGCCGACTCGCACTGGACGCGATTGCGGTAGGTCGCGGTCCGGGTGCCTTCACCGGCGTGCGTCTGGGTGTGTCGCTGGCGCAGGGCATGGCGCTGGCATTGGACCTGCCGGTGATCACCATCTCATCGCTGGCCGCGCTGGCGCTTGAAGCTCCCGAGGAAGACGACACCGCCATCCTCGCCGTGATCGACGCGCGCATGGGCGAGATCTACGCCGCCTGCTACCGTCGCGACGGCAACGGCGGCCTGATCGCGCTGGACGAGGAGCGCATCTGCACCGCGGATACGCTGCTGCTGCCCGAGGCCGATGCATGGCAGGTGGTCGGCAGCGGCTGGGCCACCTACGCCACCGTGCTCAGCCAGCGCCTTACCGGCACCCTGCATTCGGCTGACGGCCTGCGCTACCCGCAAGCCGCCCATGTTGCCGAGCTCGCGATGCGCGAGTTCAAGGCCGGCCGCGCGCAGGCACCGGAGCTGGCGTTGCCGGTGTATCTGCGCGACAAGGTGGCGTTGACGCTGGTGGAGCAGGGCAAGGCGTGAGTGCGTTCAGCCCGAACCTCGCTGCAGGCTGTCTCGAATTAAACAGCTTCAATTCCTGAGCGCTGCGAGAGAAGGGCTCACAAGCTCGAAATGCGAGGTGCTGAGTACCCGGTTTCGTCGTCATGAAGCTCTTCGATGGTTTGCCGGGCCGATGCAAGTTGAAGATGCTTGCTGCAGCGAAGTCATGTTCCCGAAAGTGTGGAGCACGCCACTGGGCATCGGTGCCATCGACTGGATCTGTTTGCGCATGGTCATCCGGTTGCCAGTGCTTTCAGTCTCACCGTATTGCGCCCCGACTCCTTCGCCTCGTACATGGCGGCATCGGCGCGTGCCACGGCATCTTCGACGGCCTCGTCCTTGCGGCACTCGGTGACTCCGGCCGAGAAGGTCAGCTCGGCGCAGGTGGCGTGGGGGACCGTGCTCATGCGGGCGAGCAGGCGCTGGATGATCGCCACTCCCTGCGCTGACGGCGTGTCCGGCATCAAGGCAAGGAACTCCTCACCACCCCAGCGCGCGATCAGGTCCGAGTCGCGCAGAGTGGCGAGGGATTCGGCAGCAAACGCCTGCAATACCTTGTCGCCAAAGGCATGTCCCTGGGTGTCGTTGATCCGCTTGAAATGGTCGAGGTCAATGATGGCCACGCTGAATGGACGGCCGTAACGCTTGAACCGGAGTTGCTCCTGTACCAGCCGCTGCTGCATGTAGCGGCGATTGGCCAGTCCGGTCAGATCGTCGTGGGTAGCCAGCCGCTGCACTTCCTCGACTGCCCTGGACAGTGCCGCGCGCTGCGAACGCAGTTTGGAGCGCAGGATCGACAACTGGGCAGCGATGACCGACAAGGCCGGCAGTGCGATCATCATCAGCAGCACGTTGGCCATGTCCAGTTGAAGCTCGCTGCCATCCAGCGGGCCGCCGAGACCTCCTGGCCTTGAGGCGCCCAGCAAGGCCACGGCCATGATCAGGCTGCCGAGGGTGAGCAGCGTCAGCCACATGATCCGGCGCCAGCTCAGTGAAAAAGCGCCGAAGGTGAAGATCAGCAGCAGTGGGTACAGCGTCGCGCCACGCGCCGGACCGCAGATCACGTAGGCCCATTCCACGCCGATCACTCCGACCAGTATTTGCGCTGTGGTCAAGGCCGGGTCGGCAAAGCGCTCGCTCCATCCGCTGCGCAGTGCCACATAGATGCAGGTGAGGAAGCTCGCCAGAAAAATACACCACCAGACATACGCTATTTCGTTCGCATAACCCGGTCGCAAGGCGAGTTTGACCGCAGGCGTGCTGGCGGCATACACCATCAGCGTGATCCACCACTGGGTGATACGGATGCGTCTTTTGGGGTCCCTGCTCAGCAGTGCAGTCGACAGGCGGGCAAACCCTCGTTCAGACGGGACGGGACCACCTACTGCAACCTCGGAACGATCGGGTGACACGTGCGCCAGCCCTCCTGTCTGCTTGCGATGCACGGCGGTGCAATCCGGAACGGGGGCGATTCATCCGGTACTACCGGTTTGGCGCGCACGTGCCGTGGTCTGAGTCTAGCGCACGAAATCCGGGGCTCAAGGCAGTCGCCGTGGGTAGCTCGAAAGGTTTGTGTCGCGCTGACAGCCCGATGAAAGTCTGCTGCGCTGCAATAGGTCTTCGTGCCGGCGCGCCTCGACAGAACGACGTGCCGGCGAGCGCCTTCTGTCATTTCAGTCTGTCGGCCATGGAGCCGGGTGATGAGTCAATCGAAGTCTGCGGGTGGGCGCCGTGTGCCCATCCTGATGTATCACAACATCGCGTCAGCGCCGCGTGACCTGAGCGTTTACCGCAGCCTTTTCGTCAGCCCGGGCGCGTTCGTTCGCCAGATGGGCTTGCTGCATCGACTGGGCTATACCGGCTTGTCGATCTCGGCGGCGATGCCCTACCTGCGCGGCGAGCGGCAAGGTCGGGTGGCGGTGATCACGCTCGATGATGGCTATGCCGACAACCTCCAGTCCGCCCTCCCGGTACTGCAGAAGTACGGTTTCACTGCGACCAGTTATGTGGTCAGCGGATGCATCGGGCATTTCAATGCCTGGGACGCTGAGCGGCTGGGCATCCGCAAGCCGCTGATGACCGCAGAGGAACTGCGCGCGTGGCATGCAGGCGGCATGGAGATCGGCGCGCACACGCGCAGCCACCCGCGGCTGACGCGCTGCGACGACGCCCGGTTGCGCGACGAGATCCAAGGCAGCAAGGCGGACCTGGAAGACTGCCTGGGTGCTGCCGTTACCCAATTCTGCTACCCCTACGGCGACGTGGACGATCGCGTTGCGGCAGCGACTCGCGAGGCTGGCTATGTTGCGGCCACGGCGACCCGGCGCGGGCGAGCGGTGCCTGACAGCGACCTGTGGCGACTACCTCGTGTGCAGGTGGCACGGCACCATCTGCTGCCGCAGTTCGCCATGCGTGTACTGACCGGCTATGAGGATCGGCGGGCGTGAGGTTTCTGTTTGTGGGAACCAACCCGGAGGACACCGGCGCAGCGACGCACTTCGTGGCGCTGGCCCAGGCAATGGTTGAGGCCGGCAACGAGGTCGGCGTGGTGGCGTGTCCGGGCGGGCTGATCGCCGAGGAGTTGTCCCGCTCGAATGTGAAGGTCTACCTGGCCAGTTTTCGAAATGCCCTCGATCTGCGCGGTTACGTGAAAGTGCTGGCCGCGGCAAGGGAGATGAAGCCCGACTGGCTGGTCGGCAACTTCGGCAAGGAGTATTGGCCGCTGGTCGTCATCGGCCGCCTTTTGCGTGTGCCCGTGGCCCTGTTTCGTCATCGCACGACTCCGATGAAGCGCTTGTCGGCATATCTGTTTCCACGTCTGGCCGCGCGCTTTGTCGCGGTGTCGAACTACGCGCGGCAGGGATATCTCGAACAGGGCGTTCCGGCACAGTTGGTGCGCGTGCTGTACAACCCGGTGAACATGGCGCAGTACCAGACGGATGAGCAAAAGCGCGAGGCCATCCGGCAGTCGCTGGATATTGACCGCGAAGCCATCGTGCTCGGTTACGTCGGTCGCATGCATGGGCGCAAGGGCGTTCTCGCCTTGCTGGAGGCCGCCAGCGAGGCGATGTTGCGTGAGCCGCGACTGCACTGCCTGTGGATTGGTGATGGTCCCGAGGCGCAGGCGTTGCGCGAGCGCGTGGCTGCTGGCGCACAGTACGCAAGGCATCATTTCGTCAGCTGGACCCACGACGTGCATGCCTACTACAGCGTGATGTCGATGCTGGCGTTTCCCTCGATTGCACCGGAAACCTTCGGCCGGGTGTCGGTCGAGGCGCAGGCGGCGGGAGTACCGGTGCTGGCCAGCGATATCGGGGGTATTCCCGAAACGCTGGATCCGGGAGTCACCGGCTTGTTGTTGCCACCGGGTGATGTCGGCGCGTGGCGCGACGCGATCCTGCAGATGTGCGATACCTCGCGCCGCTTGCCCATGGGCGCGACCTTGCAGCAGTTCGCCCTGGCGCACTTCGGCACGGCGGTGATTGCGGCCGAATTCACGCGGATGCTGCTCGGCGACCAAGCGCCAGGCGCCGTGTGACTTCCGGAAAAAACGGGTCTGGTGCCTGTCAGTCGCTGGTGATGCGATAGTGGATATTTACCCATACCTGGAAGCGTGACATTGACCGTGACCTTGCACTCATCGGCTCGCACGACGCCACGCATCCGCTTCCGGGAAACGGTCGAGGCGCGCGTTCGTTTGCGCTCGGCTGAACCCGCGAGTGAGATCGTTTGTCGTTCCGCGTCGACGATGCGATAGCGGACCTTGGCTCATGGAGCGGTGAGTCGCGTGTTCAAACCGTCAACCGCGCCCGCCACGGATGATCTCGCGCAAGAAGTCTTCGACGCGACGTTCTTCGCCCAGCGCAAGTAGCTGCGCGCTGGTGAGCCCGGCCAATTCCTCGATGCCGTCCTCATTCCACCACTCGATCAATCGACGCCGGTCGGGCTCGATCTGCATGGCCAGTCGTCGAATCCTGAAGGAACGCGGCATGGTTTGCCGGGATGTAGAAGGCCAGGCCAGCGATCAGCATGGCCCAGGTCCGCGTGATGCTGTCGGCGAGTCGCCGATGCAGTGGTGTACCGCAGCGCGGACAATGCGAACAGGCCTCGTGGCCAAGCAAGTCCTCGCACACCACGCCGCAACCATGGCAGCCGACGATATTCGCCTGGACTGCGCGAAGATGCCAGCTCATGCCCGGGTACCGGCGAGCAGGGACTCCTGTTCAACCATGTCCCACAATTCGTGGATGTCGTGACTGATGATGAGTGTGATCAACACCATGAGCACCGTCATGGCCCAGAATGCGCCGCCGGGTGCGACCTGCGCGTAGCTGGACAGCTTGATGATCGAGACCACGATGCCCGGCAGGGCGACTTCGAGCATGCTCCAGGGCCGCAGCACCGCCAGCACTCGTATGACCCAGGCAAAACCGGGGGCGCGGCGACCTGCTCGCGTAAACCCCGGAAGCCAGCCAAGAAGCACGATCTGCATGCATGGCACGACGATCACCGACAACGCCGCAGGTACCGCGATCAGGGCTGCCGCGCCATGAGCCAGCGCTAGCGGAAACTGCCACAACATCGCTTCTCCATGCTGGCCATGCAGACCGGTGCGCATTACCGGCATGGCGTTGGCCATCACGAACACGATCGCAGCCACGATGGTCAGTGCCAGCCAGCTGTCGATAGTCAGACGACCGCCGCGAAACAGGACGGCCGCGCAAGTTTTTGCAACGGGCCGTTTCGCCCATCGCCAGAAACGGGCGCCGGAACACGGTGTCGCAATGCGCACAGACGACAAGAGAGGGATAGGTTTTCATGTTCCCAGACACATGATGATCGTTGCAGGCAGCCTCTCCTCAGCAATTTGCCGGACATCGAAGCGCGCGCGACTTTTACGCGCGCGCCAAGCCACGGCAACGCCGAGTCCAGTCGGGCTCAATTCAAGCGGGCAAGCAAATCCTTTGCCCCCTTCTTGATGCCCACCTTTGATGCGGCCAGGGCTCCCAGCGTGGCTTCCACGGTCATCGCGCTTGGGTATTCCTTGGCCACACATGCGCTGAGCAGCTGATCGGTGGACGCATCGTAGATCTCGACCGCGTAGCTGACGGACCCCGACAACGCTCCTTCTTTTCCGCGAATGGACTGCACGACGTTGTAGGGGCCGCCGGCGAGATCAAACTTCGTCACCGTGCCGACGAACTGCTTGGTGGTCTTTGCCCCCGTGAGGATCAGTTGCACGCGCAGGGTGCGAGCACCCGGACGATTGACGATGTTGAAGCGGTCACCCAGCGCCTCGGTGAACTGCGTCCGCATGTAGTCCGCCAGTTCCTGCTTGTCCTGCTCTGAGACCTTCTCGAATTGGGCGTCCTGGCTGCTGTAGATGATGATCGGCTCGACAAAGGCATTCGGGTATTGCGACCAGTCGACATTGGCCTTGTAGTCGCAGGGCACGCGCCAGGAACGATCGTTATGCCCGAATCGCCTTCCACCACCACGTTGCCGGCATGCTCGAGGTAACGCCGGTCGGTCACGCTGTTGCCGCCGGCCAGCAAGGTCGCGCCGCCCCTGGCCCACATCTCGTAGCGTTTCTGGTCGACGATGGTGGGTCGCCCGAGCGGGTCGGCCAGGCCTTTGGTCATTGCCGACTGGCACAGGCGGTTGGTCAGCGTGTGGCTGCAGGACAGGGCGAGGCGCCGTCCGATCAAGCTGGTGATTCCATTGGAGCGGGCGTTGGAGCGCTGGCGCCGGTCAGAATGCCACTGCATCAGATCGGACGATGAGCGCCTGCGCCTCCTGCTCCCTCCGTCGGAGCGGTCGCGTATGCCTCAGTGGCGCCGCGAGGCCTGCACCGCACCCAGCAGGGCTTTGCGATCAAACGGCTTGGGCAGAAAGAGGATGTCATCCGGCAGATCGTTGAAGCTGGATTGAGGATTGCCGGAGACCAGTACCACCCGCATCAATGGGTCATCCTGGCGAATCCGCTGCGCCAGCTGGATCCCGTTCATGCTGCCGGGCATGTTGATGTCGCTGATCACCAGATCGAGATCGGGATGCTGGCCAAACAACTCCCATGCGACGCTGGCGTTGGCGGCGGCATAGACATGTATGCCCTCGGCCTCGAGGATCATGGTGGCGATCTCGCGGGCTTTCACATCATCCTCGACCAGCAGGATGGTTTGGTCGTCCAGGGAATTCATGGGTATCCAGGGGTAATGGGGGTAATGCTGTCGCTGGCACCGTACACATACGGTGATGACCTGAAGGGACTATCCTGCAGGCCACGAGGATTTTCAGTATGGGTGTTGCCGAGTACTACAAGCAAATCGTCGAGGCCTCGCTGGATGGCGTCATGCAGGTCGATGCCGCCGGGCATGTTGCTTTTACCAACCGCAATGGCTGTCGACTGCTGGGCATCAAGGAGCCGGCGCAGTCGCATGAGCGCGAGTGGGTGACGCTGTGGCCCGAATCCTCGCGCGTGCGCGCCGGAGAGGCATTGCTGGGTGCCCGGCGCGGCAAGCGAACGCAGTTCACCAGCATCTCCTCCGGCCTGAAGCGTGATGAAAAGTGGTGGCTGTCCACGCTCACTCCGCTGCTTGATGACGCTGGCCAGATTCAATGCGTGCTGATCATCAGTCGTGACATCACTGAGCAGATGCGGGTCCAGGATGCGCTGGACACGATCACTCGCAACCTCCAGACCCGGCTCACCGTGGTCAGCGCGGCACGACACGCCGGGGCGCAACGAGAGACCGCGCTGCAGGAAAAGCTCGACATCGCCACGCTGGCCCAGTCCGTGGCCGAGCAGGTGTCGCGTCAGGCGCAAAAAAGCGAGGCCATCGGCCAGCTGGTGGCCGGTATCGCGCACGATTTCAACAATATGCTGCAGACCGCCACCATGAGCCTCAGCGCGGTACTGGACCGTCCCGAGCGGCTCGCCAACGATCAGCGCCGAATGCTGGAATACGCGATGGAAGGCGTGCGGCATGCAGCGATCCTGGCCAAGCGGCTGCTCGGTTTCGCCCGGGTGCACGCGTACAAACCGGAACTGGTCGATGTGCGTGCGCTCACCGGCGGCATCGAGGGTTTCATCCGGCAAAGCATGGGTCCGGGTATCAGCCTGCTGGTGGATGACTCGGACGGTGAATACCTCACCTTCGCCGATCCGCATTCGATCGAACAGGCTCTGATGAACCTGTGCATCAACGCGCGGGACGCCTGCGAGCGAAGCGGGCCGATTGCCGTCGCGTTCGGCAGCATGTCGATTTCCGACGAGACGGCCAGCTCGATTCGGGCACCGGGCGAGTACGTGACGATTTCGGTCAGCGACCAGGGCTCGGGGATGAGCTCCGCGACCAAGGAGCGCTTGTTCGAGCCGTATTTCACCACCAAGGCTGAAGGCAAGGGCACTGGACTGGGTCTGGCCCAGGTCTATGGACTGATGCGGCAGTGGGGTGGCTTCGTCGATGTGCAGTCACAGCTTGGCAAGGGTACAACCATGACATTGGCGTTCCCGCGTGCCGCATCGAGTGCAGGCAGTGCGTTGAACGAACCGGTGGAGGCCAGCGTGCCTGCGTGAGCGCAGCGAAGCTCACCGAGCTTCGTCTCGGGGATGGCCATCGTCAAAGTTGGCCGATCACCCATTGCACCAGCAGGCTGCTCACGGCCACGGCTATCCATACGCCCAGGCCAAGCAGGATCGGACGAACACCGGTCGATGCCATCTTGCGCAGATTGGCGGACAGCCCGATCGCCGTCAGTGCCACGATGATCAGGAATTCGGCCAGGGTGTGGATGGCCGGCTGGATCGCCACGGGAACCAGGCCGACGCTGCGGATGCCCGAGGCGACCAGGAACCACAGGATGAACCAGGGGAAGATGCTGGCCAGGCTGAACTGTCCGACGCTGCCCGCCTGCTTGTGGCGACGCTTTTCGCGGGCGGCAACCACCAGCGCGAGGATCAGGCTCACCGGAATGATCAAGGTAGCGCGGGTCAGCTTGACGATGGTGGCGTAGTCGCCGGCGGCATGGCTGTAACTGTAGCCAGCGGCGACCACCGACGAGGTGTCGTTGATCGCGGTGCCGGCCCACAGGCCGAAGCCCAGGTCGGACATGTGCATCAGGTGCCCGAGCAGCGGGAACAGCAGCACGGCGACCAGGTTGAACAGGAAGATGGTGGAGATGGCAAACGCCGTATCGTGGTCGTCGGGGCGGATGATCGGCGTGATCGCCGCGATGGCGGAGCCGCCGCAAATGGCAGTACCCACGCCGATCAGGATCTTCAGCTTGTCGTGAACACCGAGCCAGCGGCCCAGCAGCCAGGCGGCGAAGAACGCCGTGCTCATCGTGACCGCGGTAACCGCCAGCGACTGCACGCCGGTCTTTGCGACCTGACTCAGGCTCAAGCCAAAACCGAGCGCGATGATCGACCATTGCAGCACCTGCTTGCCGCCAAACTGGATGCCGGGAGTGAAACGGGCATCCGGCGCCAACAGATTGCGAACCACGATGCCCAGCACGATGCCGAATACCGGGCCGCCGATCAGGGGCTCCCAGCGGCCGAGCAACAGGGCGACAGTGCCGATGGCAACCGCCAGCAACAAGCCGGGTGCGCGGCTGCGCATATCGGGGTGGATCACGTGGGCGACAGGCGAAGTATTCATGTGCGGGCTCCGGGGACCTGCGTATTGTCCGTGCCGCTTTCAATCAATAAAACTTTCAATTTCTGATGGCATGTATAAGATAAGCTGATGATCAACATCAGCCCGCGGCAGCTTGAGGTATTTGTGCAGGTCGCTCTGCTCGGCAGCGTGCGGGCTGCGGCGGAGCGCCTGCACCTGACCCAGCCCGCGGCCAGCATGGCGCTGGCGGAAATGGAACGGCAGCTCGATGCGCCGGTGTTCACCCGCGAGCGCGGACGCCTGCAGCTCAATGCGCGCGGGCGTGAATTGCTGCCGCTGGCGCAGGAACTGCTTGAGCGATATGCCGAGTTCGGGCGGCGCGGCAGCGGGGCAGGCACGGCATTGAGCGGCGAGCTGCGTATCGGGGCCAGCAATACCGTCGGCAACTATCGCGTGGGAGAACTGCTGGGGCCCTTCGTGCGTGCCCACCCGCACGTGGCGATTCGGCTGCGCGTAGCCAATACCGAGACCATCGCCGCCAGCATGCTCGATCACAGCCTCGACATCGGCTGCGTGGAAGGGCCGGTGAACCACCCGCTGCTGGAGGTGCGGCCGTGGCGTGATGACCTGCTGGTGGTATGCGCGCCGCCGGATCACCCGCTGGCGCGCAAGCGCAGCCTGAAGCCTGCCGATTTTGCCGGTGCGCGCTGGGTGCTGCGTGAGCCTGGCTCCGCCACGCGCACCACCAGCGAACGGGTGCTCGCGCAACTTCCTCCAGGCGAAACCGTGCTGGAGCTCGATCAGATCGAGGCGATCAAGCAGGTGGTGGTGGCTGGGTTGGGTATTGCCTGCCTGCCCGCGGTGGCGGTCACCGATGCGTTGGCCACCGGGCGGCTGAAGGCGCTGAAGACACCATTTTTGGATCTGCGACGAAAACTCTCGCTGCTGCTGCACCGGCAAAAGTACCAGGGGGCATTGCTGGATGCGTTTCTGCAACAGCGCTGATCGGGTAATCAGGCCGGTCTTTGACCTGTTTGAGCATGGTCGATGTTTTCGGATAAAAAGAAGCCCGGCGTTGACCGCCGGGCCACAGGGAAATCTTCGCTCCGCCAGCCAGGCGGAGCACCGGAGGCACAGGTTGCTACTGCCTGATGGCCACCAACGACATGGACGTTCCATGCAGTTTGTCGGACGTCGCGATGTTCATGGTCTTGCCATCGGCGGCGACCGTCAGTGTGCTGACACTGACCACCTTGCCGTTGCGCCTGGCTGTTTCCCGGATGACATGTTTGCCGAGCTTCTTCACCGAGATGCTAGTGGTGCCAGGGTCGCCCAAGTAGGGCGCCGCGGCACCATTGAACGTGGCCTCGTAGGACTGGCCGGTAGGCGTGGTCATGCTGAGCTTGTCGCCATCAACCTTGTACGCGAAGCTCAAACCGTTGTCCGAAACATTGCCGTAGCTGACGGTTCGCCATGAGCCTGAGATGGCATGCGATCCGACCGGCCCCCTGGCCAGGTGGGTCATGCTGCCCTTGCCGGTCACGGTGGCACCGTTGCTGCTGGTGTTGTCGGTGAATTCAAAGACCGCGGTCTTGCCGTTGGCAGCGACGGTAGTCTGCGCGGTCAGCACGATCTTGCCGTCCTTTTTTTCCGTCCTGTCAATGGTGTGGTCATCAACGACCTTCACCGCCATCGAGTCGAAATAGGGATTGCCGGCCACCTTCTGATCCTGGCCATCGGCCTTGATGTCGATGGGCGGGACGCAAGTCCGGCATTCGAACATGCCGTTCGTGAGCACCAGCACGTCGGGCCTTTTCGGCGTATGCACCTTGTCCAGGTCGATTTCCCAGGTGCCATCGAACGGGCTTTGCGCCATCAGCGTCGAGGTCATCAACACGGCCCCCAGCAGGGCGGCGATGACCAGACTCTTCATGGTGGATCCTCCCGTAGTGGGGTGGCGTCGTCACACTTGTCCGGCGAATCGGCGACATGCCGGGTGGCCGGATCGAGATCGCAGCCCCCTGTGCCCCTGCAGACAACGCTGCGCCCTTGCGCGTAAAGAAAGCCGCAATGGAGCGTTAAAAATGAGTGGTGCGAGCGGCCGCTGGCGTGGTGGTGCCGCCCGGGCGCGGGAAGAGGCCGTTGGTCTAGGGCGAGATTTCCCCGAGCAGTACCTCGACCTGCTCATGGGTAAAGGCGCGCAGCAGCTTGCTGGCATGGCTGCGCAGATGCGCATGATCGAGGGTGGCGAGTCGATCGCGCACGTGCAGGATCTGGCTTGGGTGCATGCTGAATTCCTTCAGGCCGAGGATCAGCAGCAAGGCGGTGAAGTTGACGTCGCCGGCGATTTCGCCACACAGACTTACCGGCTTGTTGGCACGGCGACCGGCGCTGATCACGTGAGAAAGAAGTCGCAGGAAGGCCGGTTGCAGTGGCGTATAGATATTGTCCAGCGCATCGTTGCCGCGATCGGCGGCAAGGACGTACTGGGCCAGGTCGTTGGTGCCGATCGAGAGGAAATCGGAGCATTGCAGCAAGGCGCGCACGTTGATTGCCGCTGCAGGAACCTCGATCATGGCGCCGAGCGGGAGCTTCTCCGGCAGGTCGATGTTCTCGCGCTTCAGCTCCTGCCGCGCGATCTTGAACAGCGTGCGCACCGCGATCATTTCGTCGGGCTGGGTCACCATCGGAACGAGTACGCGTACCGGTCCGTAGCATGCGGCGCGCAGAATCGCCCGGATCTGGGTCGAGAACACCGCGGGGTGACGCAGTGACAGGCGCACCCCGCGCACGCCGAGTGCGGGGTTCTCCTCGCCGCGGGTGGCCAGGCCTGCCGCATCGGCCTTGTCTGCACCCAGGTCCATCGTGCGAATGGTGACCGGCAGGCCGCCCATGCCCAGCACCAGATCGCGATAGGCGACGAACTGCTCGTCCTCGGAGGGCAGCACCTTCTTTTTCAGGAACAGGAATTCGGTGCGGTACAGACCCACGCCGTCGGCTCCGCGGGCACGCGCCATGGCGACGTCGGAGCCGGTTTCCGCATTGGCCAGCAGGCACATCTCGATGCCGTCGCTGGTACGTGACGGGGCGTTGGCCAGCTTGGCCAGGCGACGACCCTCGTTGGCAGCCTCGCGCTGCCAGGCCCGGTAATGGGCAAGGTCCTGGGCGGTGGGATGCACCACCGCTTCGCCGCGCTCGGCGTCAAGCAGGATCAGGTCATCGTCATGGATGTGCGACAGCGCATCACGCGTGCCGACCAGCATCGGCAGGCCAAGGCTGCGGGCAAGAATGGCGCTGTGTGAGTAGGTGCTGCCAGAACTGCCGACGACGCCGAGCAGACCGTTGCCAGCCAGCTGCGCCATGTCGGCGGGGGCCACGCTGTCGGCGATCAGGATCTCGCCGACGCGCGCCGCCAGCTTGCGTTCCTCCGGACTGGTTTGCCGTTGCAGCGCCGAGATCACCCGGTTGATCACCTGCTCGACGTCCTCCTTGCGGCTGCGCAGGTAGGGATCATCCATCGCTTCGAACACGGCGCAAAGGCGGTCGCGCTGCTTCTGCAGCGCGGCGCCTGGTCGGTAATGGCCGATCCTCACCAGGTCGTCCAGCCCACGCAACAGTTCGGGGTCATCCAGCAGCAGGGTATGTGCGTCGATGAACTCGTTGACCTCACGCGCCAGCGCACCATGCAGTCGTCCGCGCAGCTCGCGCAACTCCAGCCGAGCCGTGTCCAGCGCGTGATGCAGGCGGTGCAGTTCGCCGTCGATTTCCTCTTCCGCCAGCGGCCGCGTGTCGACCATATAGCGGCTGGGATGCACCAGGCGGGCCCGGCCCAGCGCCATGCCATGAGCGGCCACCGTGCCAGCGAGTACCTGCCTCATGGCTTGGCTCCTGCGGAGCAGGAAACGGGGAACGCGGAACGGGGAACAACAGTGCCCGGGCAGCGTGGCAGTCGCGACGCCTTCCCCGTTCCCTGTTTCCTGTTCCCTGTTCCCCGCCTCATCCTCATGCTCCTTCGTCGAACTTGCGCTCAAACAGTTCTACTACGGCACTGAGTGCCAATTCCTCGTCCGGTCCCTCGGCACGAATCGTCAGCGAGGTGCCGATGCCTGCTGCCAGCATCATGACCCCCATGATGCTCTGTGCATTGACCTCGCGCCCCTTGCTGATCAGCCATACGGTGGATTTGAAACCTTGCACCAGTTGCACCAGTTTGGCGGATGCGCGCGCGTGCAGGCCGAGTTTGTTGGAAACCACGATTTCTTGTTCAAGCATGATTAAAGTCAGGCATGGTCGATGAAAATTCCCCCGCGGCCACCGCTGGCCGCGATCTCGGCCAGTTCATCCAGTGGTTTTTCCGCATAGTTGAGTACGCGCAACAGCATCGGCAGGTTGAGGCCCGATACGCAGCGAAAATGCACGCCGAGTGTGCTCAGCGACAGGCCGATGTTGCAGGGTGTGGCACCGTACAGATCGGCAAGAATCAAGACACCATCACCATGATCAAGTTCGCGGGCATGACGCGCCGTCAAGGTGCGCATCACGTCGGTGTCGGCATGCGGCGGCACTTCCACCGCATCCACTTGCATCGGCAGTTTAGGCATCACGTGATGGGCGGCGGAAATCAGGGCCTTGCCGACTGCCTCGTGAGTCATCAGGAGTACGCCGACGGTCATGTCCGGTGGCCTGATTTGAGAATGTGGACAGACGACATGATCATCACTCCAGCTCGCGGTGGAAGGTGAGCACGCCCTGCCGCTGATCGCGGTAGTGCGCGGCGAGTTTCTCCACCAGGTAGACCGAGCGGTGACGGCCACCGGTGCAGCCGATCGAGACGGTCAGGTAGCTGCGGTCGTCCTGTTCGAAACGCGGCAGCCAGCGGTCGAGCCATTGCGCGGTGTCGGAGAAATATTCGCCCACTATAAGCTCGCCGTCGAGGAACTCGCGTACGGGTGCGTCCTTGCCGGAGAGCGGGCGCAGGTGCGGCTTCCAGTGCGGGTTCGGCAGGCAGCGTGCATCGAACACGAAGTCGGCATCCAGCGGCAGTCCACGGCGGAAGGCGAACGACTGGAACATCAGGGTCAGTCCCTCGGTCGCCTGTGCGTAGCCGGTGGCTACCAGCCGACGCAGCTGGTGCACGTTCAGTTCGCTGGAGTCGATCACCTTGTCGGCAATGGCGATCAACGGGCGCAGCAGCTTGCGTTCCTCGACGATCGCATCGGCCAGCGACAGGCCTTGCGCTGCCAGCGGATGGCGTCGGCGGGTTTCAGAGTAACGCTTGATCAGTACCTCGTCGCGGCAATCCAGGAAAATCAGGTGTACCTGTACGCCTGCCGCCGCCAATTCCGAAAGCACCACCGGCATGTGCTGGAAATCCGCGCCGCGATTGCGTACGTCCACGCCGACGGCGATGCGCTGATGCTGCTTGCCATTGCCGCCCTTGATCACCGCATTGACGAGCTGCGGCAGCAGTGCCGAAGGCAGATTGTCGACGCAGTAAAACTCCAGATCTTCCAGCGCCCGCAAGGCCACCGTCTTGCCGCCGCCGGACAGGCCGGTGAGCACGATCAGGTGGATCTCGCCGGGATCGACCAGCGGGTTGATGGGGGAAGTCTTTTGCTCGCTCATGCGATCACCACGGGGGCAGCCGGCGCAGCTGATGCGCCTGCCGGTCAATGAAGGTCTGTGCCGGGTCGATGCCCTTGCTCTTGAGTGCGTGGCTGCGTACGGCGGCTTCCACCAGCACCGCGATATTGCGGCCCGATGCGACCGGGATGGTGATCATCGGTACCGCCACGTCGAGGATCTGTCGATGCCCGATGTCACCGGTCAGCCGAGTCAGTGCATCGGTTTCCTCGCCATCGCGCAGGGGCTTCAGGTGAACCACCAGACGCAGGTACTTGGATGTCTTGACCGACATGTGGCCGAACATCTCACGAACGTTGAGCACGCCCAGACCGCGCACTTCGAGCAGATCCTGCAGCAGGTCCGGGCAGGTTCCGTCGATGACGTCCGGCGCGATCAGGGTGAATTCGGTGGCATCGTCGGCGACCAGTCGGTGGCCACGGCTGATCAGCTCCAGCGCCAGCTCGCTCTTGCCCGAGCCGGCCTCGCCGGTGATCAGCACGCCGATCGAAAACACCTCGAGGAACACGCCGTGCAAGGTGGTCTTGGCCGCCAGCGTGCGTGCGAGGTGATATTGCAGGTAGGTGAGCAACTCGTGGCCGCGCTTGGGGCTGATCCACAGCGGCGTGTTGGTTTCTTCAGCCACTTCGCGCAGGTCGGTTGGAACCGTCTGGTCCTTGGTGACGATCAAGGCCACCGGCTGGTAGGCCGCGACCTTGTGCATCACTTCCCAGCGCTGGCGCGAGTCGAGGGCGTCAAGGAAATTCAGTTCCTCCGAACCGATGATCTGGATCTTGTTCGGATAGATGACATTGAGGTAGCCGATCAGCGATGGCCTGCGCGACTGGGTGGCGCCAGGCTCGAGCACGCGTGATTCGCCGCGCATGCCCGATAGCCAGCGCAGCCCCATGCGTTCGTGGACGCCATCGAAAAGTTGTCGTGCGCTGATACGGTCCAAGCTCAGGTCCTTGTGCCGCCTGGTTTGCCCGGAAGGGCTGCTGCGGCAACATGACCATTGTGCCAGTTTGGAAGAAACGGATGTTCCGAGGGAGGATCAGCCCGCCAGGAGCGGGCGGGCTGTGGGACAAAATCAGCCGTAAAGGCGGGCTTCCCGCACTTCTTGCTGGTGCTTGTCGCTGATCTTTTCACGATGTTTGCGCAACTGGCTGACCAGTTTGTCGAAAACGATGTCGATCGACACGTACATGTCAGCTTCGGCCGCCTCGGCGTGCAGTTGGGTGCCGCTCACGCACAGGGTTCCTTCAGCGAATTGCTGGAGTTTGTCGACGGACAGCACGACGACCAGACTTATCAGCTTGTCGTCGAGACGCGTGAGGCGTTCGAGCTTGGCGGTGGCGTGATCGCGCAGGGCCTGGGTGACTTCGATATGCTGGCCGCTGAGTTGGAATTGCATAGTGCGCCTCCTTGGTGGTGCTTGCCGCTTGTGGCGGCGGGGTGGATCGGCTGACACCGTTGCGGTGCTGGTCGATCGTCAATCATTCGCTTCTGATATGAGAACGCCTCGAAGGCAATCAAGTTCCCGCGCCAGATGGATGGTGATCAACTCGCGCGCTGGCGTTCACTGGATGTGGGGATCCGCAGGCCCTCCCGATACTTGGCCACGGTGCGGCGGGCGACCTGGATGCCCTTGCGTTTGAGTTCCTCGGCAATGGCCAGGTCGGAAAGCGGCTTGCGACTGTCTTCAGCATCGATCAGCTTGCGCAGCATGGCCTGGATGGCCGTGGCCGATGCGCTGCCGCCATCCTCGGTGGAGACGCCGCTGGAGAAAAAATACTTCAATTCGAACGTGCCGCGTGGCGTGTGCATGTACTTGCGCGTGGTGACGCGCGAGATGGTGGACTCATGCATGCCGACCTCTTCAGCCACCTCGCGCAGGACCAGCGGGTGCATGGCCTCCGGGCCGTAGTCGAGAAAGGCGCTTTGCCGTCGCACGATGGCGTCGGCTACCTTGAGCAGGGTTTCGGCGCGCGATTCCAGGCTCTTGATCAGCCAGCGCGCTTCCTGCAGCTGGCCGCGCATCCAGCTGGCGTCCTCGCCACGGGCCTTGGCGATCAGGCCGCAGTAATGCTGGTTGAGGCCGAGTTTCGGTTGCGAATCAGGGTTGAGGCTTACCCGCCAGCGGCTGCCGTCGCGCAGCGCGTAGACATCCGGCGCCACATATTCCACCGGTGTGGTGTCGAGCGCGGCGCCGGGACGTGGATCGAGACTGCGGATCAATACCGACGCGTCAGTGACATCGTTTTCGTCGGCGCGCAGGCGCCGTGCCAGCCGTGCGATATCGTTGCGGGCCAGCAGTTCCAGCTCGCTATTGACGATGTGCAGGGCCAGATCCCGATGGGGTGTATCCGGGGCGAACTGCTGCAGTTGCACGCTGAGACAATCGCGCAGGTCGAGGCTGCCCACGCCGGTCGGGTCGAAACACTGCAGCTGGTGACGAACCGCTTCGATTTCCTCAATGCTGGCGTTGAGGTCCGCAGGCAGCGCGGCGAGCACTGCTTCCAGGCCTTCGGTCAGATAGCCGGCAGGGTTCAGCGCGTCAATCAGGACCGTGGCGATGATGCGCTCACGAGCATTGAAAGGTGCCAGGTTGAGCTGCCACAGAAGATGTTGCTGCAAGGTTTCCGGCGCCGCGTTTTGCGGCTCGAACTCATCGTCTCCGCGCGAGGCGCTACTGCTGCTCACGCTGCTGCTGGAGAAGTCGATCGGCGATTCGGCGGCGCCGCCGGAATCAGTCCAGTCGTTGGCCTCTTCGCTTTCGCCGTCGCTGCTTTTACTGGGCGCGACCACCGTCTCGATCGTCGGGTACTCGTCTTCCGTGGCGGTCTCGTCGGCGGTTTCGCCGTCTTCCGCTTCCTCGCTGAACTCCAGCAACGGGTTGCCTTCGGCGATTTGCCGCAGTTCGGCTTCCAGTTCCAGCTGCGACAGTTGCAACAGACGAATCGCCTGCTGCAGTTGAGGCGTAAGGGTCAGCTGCTGGTGCAGGCGAAACTGAAGTGCAGGTTTCATACCAGCCAGGTCGAAGGAACGTGGATCCATCCTAGCGCGTGGCTGAGGATGCAGCCATAGCCATGGCAGCTAAACCGTCCCAAATCGAAGCGGGGCAAGCGATCAGAGGCGAAATTCGCGGCCTAGGTAGACCTCGCGCACCTTTTCGTCAGCCAGAATATGGGCAGGCGTACCGCGCGAAAGCACCTCGCCCTCGTTCAGGATGTAGGCCCGATCGCAGATGCCCAGGGTCTCGCGCACGTTGTGATCGGTAATCAGTACGCCAATGCCGCGTTCCTTGAGATGGCGCACGATGCGCTGGATTTCGCCGACCGAGATGGGATCGACGCCGGCGAAAGGCTCGTCCAGCAGCATGTAGCGTGGTTGCGCGGCCAGTGCACGGGCAATCTCCACCCGTCGCCGCTCACCGCCAGACAGGCTGATGCCTTTCTGGGTGGCGATGTGAGCGATCTTCAGCTCGTCGAGCAGGCTTTCCAGCTCGCTGTTGCGCTGCTGGGTGCTGAGCCCTTCGCGCAGCTCCAGCACGGCCATGATGTTGTCGGCCACGCTGAGCCGGCGGAACACCGAGGCTTCCTGCGGCAGGTAGCCGATGCCGAGTTTGGCGCGAGCGTGCATCGGCAGGCCGGTGATGTCCTGCTTGTCGAGCCTGATCGTGCCGGCATCGGCCTCGATCAGGCCCACCACCATGTAGAAGCAGGTGGTTTTGCCGGCACCGTTGGGGCCGAGCAGGCCCACCACTTCACCCTCACGAATCGAGAAGGCGAAATCACGCACGACCTGGCGCGCCTTGAAGCTTTTTTGCAGACCTTCGGCAGAGAGCATGGACTTAGGGTTGTCCCTGCGGCGTCGGGCTGCTGGCAGCCGCGGCGGGTTTCGCCGTCGGCGCGGCCGCTGGCTTGCTGCTGGCGGGCATTGCGGCAGACTTCGGCTTGGGCAGAAAAACCATGTGCACCAGCCCGTCGTTGCCGCTGCTGCCGGTCATCTGCGAGGTCTGGGTGTTGTAGGTCAGCTTGTCACCGTGCGCTTCGCCGCGACCCTGCTGATGCACCACGGCGTTGCCGGTGAGCACGGCAATGCCGTTGATATTGTCGTAGTCGAGTTTGTCCGCGTCGCCGGTCATCAGGTTGCCGGCGTCGTCAATCTGCTCGATATGCGCGAGCTTGCCCTTGCCGGCCGTGATCACGACGCGGCTGATCTGGGTGTCGCCGTCGATGTAGATCAGCGCCTTGTCACCGGTGACCTTGAGTGTGCCCTGGGTGACGATCACATTGCCGGTCAGGGTGGTGATGGTGTTGGGCAGGTTGAAGCCGTCGGTGGAAACGGCATGCAGGTCCATCGGTTTGCCGCGGTCATCCTGTCTGGCCAGTGCGGGTTGCAGCGCGAGCAGGCCGAGTAGACCGAGCAGGAGCAGGCCTGGCCGAAGAAGGCTTGGGCGTGCGTGGCGGGAAAACGATATGGGAAGCATCGAGCAGCTCCAGATGATTGTCGTCGAGATTGGCACGCATGCCGATTCCATCCATTGTACGGGCGCCTTGCACGATGTGTGCCGGCTCCGCTGTTTCCATGCGGTCTTCCTTCGGCCACGCGGTGACTTCGGACGTGTGCATGGTGGTTTCCGGTTGCGTCGTGCCATGCGGGTCGGTATAGGCCGGGCGATGGATGAAGACAGGCCCCTGCAACTTGAGCAGGGTGCCCGGCTTGTTGACCCAGCCATACAACGACTCGCCCTGCCACTCGGGTACGCCCGGTTGCTTGGCCGGCATCTGGAATGTGGGCGAATTGAGGTAGAGCGAATCGTCGCCCTCGCGGCGCTCGATGTGCGGCGATTGCACGCGCATGCCGGGTTGGCCGTCGACGTTGTATTCGGTCACCTTGGCGTTGATCAGGGTGTAGCCCGAGCGCGGCGGCCCGACGAAATCATGGGTTTGCGGCGCCGGCCCCAGCCACCACAACAGCAGCTGACTGACGCCTGCAGCCAGCGCGATGAGCACGATGGTGGCAGGCAGGCGCCGGTAGCGCAGCCATCGTCGCAGGCTCATTGCCAGCGCTCACGTTCGGCGTCGCTCTTGCCATGGGCATGCAGGATCAGGTCGCAAACCTCGCGCGCAGCGCCCTCGCCGCCGCGCTGGCGGGTCTGCCAGTGCGCCTGTTCGGCGATCCATGGGTGCGCATTGGCCACGGCCACCGCCATGCCGACCATGCGCATGGGCGCCAGGTCGGGCAGGTCGTCACCGACAAAGGCGGCTTGTTCGGGCTGCAGGCGCAGGGCATCGAGCAGTTCCCGCAGGCAGGCGCGCTTGTCGGCTTGTCCCTGATAGACGTGGGCGATATCCAGTTCCTCGGCGCGCAATGCCACCGGGTGGCTGATGCGTGCGGTGATCAGCGCGACCTGCACGCCGTTTGCCTGCAATCGCTTCAGGCCGAGCCCGTCGTGCACATGGAACACCTTGGTCTCGTGACCATCCTCGGCGTACCAGAGCCGGCCGTCGGTCAGCGTGCCATCCACATCGAAGACTGCAAGGCGGATCTTGGCCGCGCGGGCGAGCAGGTCGGCGGGGAGGTTGGCAAGATAGGTCGTGGTAGGCAAGGTCTGGGGTGCTGGTTGTGTACGGTGGGAAGGCGTCAGGAGCCGGTTAGCCTGATTTTCTGATTTGTCGAGACAAATCAGACCACACGGGCGCGGAGCAGATCATGAATGTTCAACGCACCGACCACCCGCTGTTCATCATCGACCACCAGCAGGGCGTGAATCTGATGCTTTTCCATCAGCTGTGCCGCTTCCACGGCCAGCTTGTCGGCACCGATGGTCTTGGGGCCGCGGGTCATCAAGGAGGCTACCGTGGCGCCGCGCAAATCGACGCCCTCGTCGTCCAGCGCGCGACGCAGGTCGCCGTCGGTGAACACCCCGAGCAGGCGCTGATCGTCATCGACCACCGCCGTCATGCCCAGCTGCTTGCGGGTCATCTCCATCAGCGCCGCCGTCAGGCTGGCATCCGGTGGAACCCGCGGCACGCTGTCGCCGGTGTGCATCAGGTCGCTGATGTGCAGCAGCAGGCGTCGGCCCAGGCTGCCGGCAGGGTGCGAGCGGGCGAAATCGTCGGAGGTGAAGCCGCGTGCCTCCAGCAGTGCAATCGCCAGGGCGTCACCCAGCACCAGCGCCACCGTGGTGCTGGTAGTCGGGGCCAGGCCAAGCGGGCAGGCCTCGCTGGAAATGCTGCCATCCAGATGCACGTCGGCTTCGCGCGACATGGATGAGCCGGGCTTGCCGGTGATCGCGATCAGCGGAATGCCCTGGCGCTTGATCACCGGCAGGATGAACAGCAACTCGTCGGTTTCCCCGGAATACGAGATCGCCAGCACCACGTCCTGCGGCAGGATCATGCCCAGGTCACCATGACTGGCTTCGCCCGGATGCACAAAGAATGCCGGCGTTCCGGTGGAGGCCAGGGTGGCGGCGATCTTGCGCGCCACATGTCCAGACTTGCCCATGCCGCTGACGATCAGCCGGCCCTTGCAGGCCAGGATCAGGCGGCAAGCCTCGACGAACTCGGCCCCGATGCGCGGCACCAGAGCATCCACCGCGGCCGCTTCCGTGCTGATGACGGTGCACGCGCTGCGAATAATGGCTTCCGGATTGAGGTCGGTTGGTGTGTGCGGGGCAATGCGTGCGTTCATGAGCGCTCGAATGATAGAGGGGCGGTTGCGGCCGGTACACGGTGCCGGGCCAGGGATGGCTCCCGTCTGGAAGCCGCCGTCATTTCTGCGCCAGCGGATTTCCATTACCATGGCACATTCGCATTTTACCTTCATAAGTCAGCGCAATGGATTCCGATCGCCATCGAATCCAGCGTTTTGCCGACTCAAGCTCCTGCAGGAAACCCCATGGACTCAGCCCGCATCCAGGCAATGATTGAAGGCGGCCTGCCCGGTGCGCAGGCCGATGTGGCCGGCGCCGATGGCGTGCACTTCGAAGCCACCGTAGTCGCCAGCCAGTTTGCCGGCAAGTTGCCGCTGGCCCGCCATCGGCTGGTGTACGCGACCCTGGGCGATTTGATGGGCGGTGAGATCCATGCGTTGGCCCTGCAGACACTGACCCCCGAGGAAGCCGCGGCGCGCCAGTGATGGTCGCTGCCGTACTTCCCCTCCCGTTTATTCAAGGAAACCCATGGCCAAGATCCTGATCAGTGGCGGTACGCCGCTTCAAGGCGAGGTCGCCATTTCTGGCGCCAAAAACGCGGTATTGCCGATACTGGCTGCATGCTTGCTGGCCGATGAGCCGGTCAGCATCGGCAATGTGCCGCACCTGCACGATGTCACCACCTTCATCGAGTTGCTCGGCCAGATGGGCGTGCAGCTGGTGCTGGATGACCGCATGAAGATGCATGTCGATCCGCGCACCACCAGCACCTGCGTGGCACCGTACGACCTGGTGCGCACGATGCGTGCGTCGATCCTGGTGCTGGGCCCGCTGGTGGCACGCTTTGGTCAGGCCGAGGTGTCGCTGCCCGGCGGCTGTGCGATCGGCTCGCGCCCGGTGGATCAGCATATTCGCGGCCTGCAGGCACTCGGCGCCGAGATATCGGTTGAAAACGGTTACATCAAGGCCAAGGCCAAGCGGCTCAAGGGCGCGCGCATCCTGATGGACATGGTGACTGTCACCGGTACCGAAAACATCATGATGGCGGCGACCCTGGCGCAGGGCACGACGGTGATCGAGAACGCGGCGCAAGAGCCTGAGGTCGTCGATCTGGCGCATTGCCTGATCGCAATGGGCGCGCAGATCGAGGGTGCCGGTACCTCCACCATGGTGATCCATGGCGTCGAGCGCCTGCATGGTGCCGAGTACAGCGTGCTGCCGGATCGTATCGAGACCGGTACGTTTTTGGTGGGTGCAGCGATGACGGGCGGCAAGGTGCGGGCACGCCATGCGCGAGCCGATACGCTCGATGCGGTGCTGGCCAAGCTGGAAGAAGCAGGTGCGCACATTTCCTGCGGCGATGACTGGATCGAGCTGGACATGGGTGGTCGCCGGCCCAAGGCGGTCAATATCAGTACCGCGCCTTACCCCGCGTTTCCGACCGACATGCAGGCGCAGTTCACCGCGCTCAACTGCATCGCCGAAGGCACCGGCGTGGTGACCGAGACGGTGTTCGAGAACCGTTTCATGCACGCCCAGGAGTTGCAGCGGTTGGGTGCGAATATCCAGCTCGAGGGCAATACGGCAGTCATCCAGGGCGTGACCCAGATGAGCGGTGCGCCGATCATGGCTACCGACCTGCGCGCTTCGGCCTGCCTGGTGCTGGCCGGCCTGGTGGCCAAGGGCGAGACCGTGGTCGACCGCGTGTATCACATCGACCGCGGTTACGAGAATATCGAGGAAAAGCTCGGCGTGCTCGGCGCGAAGATTCGTCGTTTGCCGAACTGAGCAGGCTGCTCCGCATCCAACAAAAAAGCCCGGTTCTCCGGGCTTTTTTGTTGGATGAAACAGCGAATCAGTTGGCGCGGAAACTCACCAGTTCCATCACCATGTCGCCACCGTCATGCTGCGACAGCTTCACCGGCAGCGGATAGCGGGCGGGCGCGTACCACGCGCTGAAGCCGCGATCGGCGTCGGTGCGGTCGATGCGTTCGGCCTGAAAGCGGCCTGCGGGAACCGTGACGGACTCCTTGCCGCTCACCTTGAAGTTCTGGATTTGCACTGCCTGACGCACCGCCACCGGCATGGCGACCTGCTGCTGACCGTCGCGCAAGGCGATACCCAGTGCCAGCGGCAAGGTGTTGCGCTCGACCATGCGGGCGCTGGCCGGGTAGCTGGTGGGGCCCTTGCCTTCGTCCACCGTCACCTGGCCGCTGGCCCAGTCGACCCGCAGATGTCGCTGTTTGTTCTTGATGCCCGATTGCAGCTGGTAGTCGTAGCTGACCGCTTCGGGCACGTCACCTTTCCAGCGGAAGGTCGAGGTCTCGTGCACCTTGGCGCTGAACATGGCGGCCAGGCCGCCGGTGCTCTTGACGTCCTTGCGGTAAATCCACTTGCCGTGGCCACCCGGGCGCAGGGTGACGGTAGCGATGCCCTGTTGCTCGCCACCCTGCAGTACGTTGTAGGTGGCGGTGAAAGCGGTTGGCGGAGCAGCGGCGGCGGCGTGGCTGCCGAACAGCAGGGCCAGGCCGAGGAGTGGGACGAAAAGCGGTCGGATAGTCATGCATCGAGTCTGCCAACACAGCGCTGAACGGTGGATCACTCTGCCGTCGTCAGGCCATGCGGACCGAGCCGCAGCGGCGCCCGCAAGGCCTTGCCGTCGAAGCTCGCAGCATGACCATTCCACTGCAGGCGTTCACTGGCCAGAAGCGCCAATACGTCGGGCAGCAGCCGATGTTCCAGCGGCAGCAGCCGCTGCGCCAGCAGGTGTTCGTCGTCGCCGGCCTCAATGGTCAGGCGTGCCTGCGCGATCACCGGGCCGCCATCGAGCTCGGCGGTGACGAAGTGTACGCTCGCACCGTGCTCGCGGTCCCCCGCCCGCAGCGCCCGGCGATGCGTGTGCAGGCCGCGGTACTTTGGCAGCAGCGAGGGGTGGATATTGATCATGCGCCCGACCCACGGGGCCAGCGCGGTGGCGTCGATGATGCGCATGAAACCAGCCAGCACCAGCCATTGGGCGCCGCTGGCAGCGATGCGTTCGAACAAGTCCAGATCGAATGCCAGTCGATCGGGATAGCTGTGCGGATCCAGCGCCAGCGTGGGAATGCCGGCGGCGTCGGCCAGACGCAGTGCGCCGGCGTCGGCCTTGTCACTGCCCACCAGCACGAACTCCACGGGCAACTCGCCCCGTGCGCGTGCATCAAGCAGGGCTGCAAGATTGCTGCCACGCCCGGAGGCGAGCACGGCAACGCGTGGCAATCGGGTCGTCATCATCGACAGCGTGAAGACTTCAGGATCAGCCGATCCGCACGCGTTCGTCACCCGCGGCGGTCACCACCTGTCCGATGACCGAGCTGGCCAGGCCATGCGTGGCGAGCAGGGCTGAGGCGGCAGCGACGCTGCCCGCCGGCAGGATCACGGTAAAGCCGACGCCGCAGTTGAATGTGCGCCACATTTCCTCGCGCGCCACGTTGCCTTCACGCATCAGCCAGTCGAATACCGGCGGCAGTACCAGGCTGGAGGCTTCCAGCGCGAGGCCCAGCCCCTCGGGTACCACGCGGATGATGTTTTCCTTGAGGCCGCCGCCGGTGATATGGGCCATGCCATGCACCGAGCCGGTCTTGATCAGTTCAAGCATGGACTTGACGTAGATGGTAGTTGGCGCCATCAGCGCGTCGCCCAGCTTCACGCCGCCAAGGTCCATGTCCAGCGGGTTGCCGGCACGTTCCAGAATCCTGCGAACCAGCGAGTAGCCGTTCGAATGCGGGCCGGACGAAACCACGCCGAGGATCACGTCACCCGCGACGATCGCCTCGCCAGTGAGCATCTGTGACTTCTCCACGGCGCCGACGGTGAACCCGGCCAGGTCGTATTCGCCCGGCGGATACATATCCGGCATCTCGGCGGTTTCGCCGCCGATCAGAGCGCAGCCAGCCAGTTCGCAACCCTTCGCGATGCCGCCGACCACGGCCACGGTGGTTTCCACGTCCAGCTTGCCGGTGGCGAAGTAGTCGAGGAAAAACAGCGGCTCGGCGCCCTGCACCAGCACGTCGTTGACGCACATGCCGACCAGGTCAATACCGATACTGTCGTGACGGTTGAGGATCTGTGCCAGCTTCAGCTTGGTGCCGACGCCGTCGGTGCCGGAGACCAGCACCGGCTCCTTGTAACGGCCACTGAGGTCGAACAAGCCGCCGAAGCCGCCCAGTCCGCCCATGACTTCGGGGCGAAAGGTGCGCTTGACCAGTGGCTTGATGCGTTCGACCACGGCATTGCCGGCATCGATATCAACACCGGCGGCGCGGTAGGTTAGGGCGTCTGACATGGCAAAAACCGGCGTGGATGAAACGCGAAAGTTTAGCAGTTTGTGGGCCGGTCGATCAGTCGCCCGACGCTGTCGATGGACGCTGAGTGCGTGATTGGGCAGACTTCCCCGGAGCTTTCCATCGAAGATGCCCGTGCCCATGCGCCTGTCCCGCCTGTTGATCGTTACCCTGTTGCTGGCTTTTGCCTCATTGCCGGTGCTGCATGCGCAGACGACGGGATCACCGTATTCGGTGACCGTGCCGGTTACCGACACCAGCGATGGCCAGCGCGATCAGGCTTTTGCCACGGCGCTGGGGCAGGTAATGACCAGGATTGCCGGCGGCCAGGACCTGCGCAGCAACCCCGGCTACGGCACCGCATTGACCGGGGCGGCCTCGCTGGTGCAAAAATTCCAGTACCAGAAGGCGGCCACCGGGATGGTGCTGAACGTTGATTTTGCGCCTGCCTCGGTCCGACGGCTCGTATCCACCCTTGGCGTGGCCAGCGCTGGCATCAAGCCGCCGGTGTTGCTGCTCGTCAAGGGCACGGACGGCAAGCTGCTCGGTCGGACCGCCCTGGCCAGCCTGGCTTCGACGGCGGCTTCGCGCGGAACCACGGTGGTGTTGCCTGCCGCGGGCAGTGCGCTGGATACGGCCAAGGTCGCAGCCACCGATCCGGCCTCGCTGGCTTCCATCAATGACCAGTACCACACCGGGCTGGTGCTGGTCGGTGAGTTGCAAGGCGGTCTGGCGGACTGGACGTTGATTTCCGGTGGCCAGGCGCAGCACTGGAGTGGCCAGGGCACCAGTGAAAATGCCCTGCTCGTTGACGCGGCCAATGGCATGGTCGATCGACTCGGCAAACAGCTCAACGTGATCGGCGCGACCGCGAGCGTGGGCAAGCTCTGGGTCGGCGGGCTCAGCTCGGCGATGGACTACGCCAACCTGCTTTCCATCCTGCAGAACACGCCTTCGGTGCAACAGGTGATGACCGTTGGTGCACAGAACGACGGCGTATTGCTGCAGGTCAAGACGACGTTGCCGATCAGCGGGTTGGCCGCCAACCTCGCCGCCGGCGGACGACTGCTGCTGCAAGGGGAGACGCATCCCGGTGCCGATGCCAACCTGCGCTGGTTGCAGGGGCGCTAGGGATGGGTCATGACACGTCACGTCGCTGGCAGCTGTTCGCTATCGCGGCGGTTATTGTCTACCTGATCTGGTTGCTGGCACCGGTGCTGATGCCGTTCGCCGTGGCCGCCATGCTGGCCTATCTGGGCGATCCGCTGGTTGATCGGCTGGAGCGACTGGGGCTGAGCCGGATGTGGGCGGCCACCATCGTCTTCGTGGTGCTGCTGGTCGTCGTGATCGGCGTGCTGCTGTTGCTGATACCGCTGATCGCGCGCCAGGTCGAGAACCTGGTCAGCAACCTGCCGCGCTACGGCGACTGGGCGCAGAACGTGGCGTGGCCATGGCTGCAGGCGCGGTTGCATCTGGACCCGCACACCTTCGACAGCGATCGCCTGCTGCAGCTGATCAAGACCCACATCGGCTCGATCGGCAACGTCGCCACCACGGTGCTGGGCAAGGTGTCGCGCTCCGGCGTGGGCATCGCCGTGTGGCTGACCAACCTGGTGCTGATCCCGGTGGTGGCGTTCTACCTGCTGCGCGACTGGGACCGGCTGGTAACCACCATCGACGGCATGCTGCCGCGTTCGCTGCAGCCGACCATCGCGCACCTGGCGCGCGAGTCGGACAAGATCCTCGGCGCCTTCGTACGCGGCCAGTTGCTGGTGATGCTGGCGCTGGGCGTGTTCTACGCTGCCGGCCTGGGGCTGACCGGACTCTCGGTTGGGCTGCTGATCGGCATGGTCGCCGGCCTGCTCAGTTTCGTGCCTTACCTGGGTTTCATCATCGGCTTCGTGGCGGCGATGATCGCCGTGCTGGTGCAGTTTGGTGACTGGACCCACGTGCTGCTGGTGTGCGGCGTGTTCGCGGTGGGCCAGCTGCTGGAAGGTTATGTGCTGGTGCCCAAGCTGGTCGGCGACAAGATCGGCCTGCATCCGGTGGCAGTGATCTTCGCGGTGCTGGCCGGTGGTTATCTGTTCGGCTTCCTCGGCGTGCTGCTGGCGCTGCCGGCGGCCTCGGTGATCGTGGTGCTGCTGCGTTATCTGGTCGAGCGCTATCGGATGAGCGAGCTGTACAACGAAAGCGGGCCGGACGATCCGGTGATTGCCGAAGTCGAGGTCGACGTGCACAAGGATGGCGAGGTCGATACTTCGGTCAGGCCGGCACCGGAAGACCGCGCCGCCCCATGATTCCGCAACTGCCACTCGCGCTGCGCTGGCCGCGCCGCCAGCGTTTCGAACATTTCCATGCCGGTGCCAATGCCGCCGCACTTGCCGCCGCGCGTGCGCTCGCCATCGAGCGCGGTGCGCCATGGGTCTACCTGCACGGCGCCAGCGGCAGCGGCCGCAGTCACCTGCTGCTGGCGACCTGCCAGGCCGCCACCGCGGCCGGTCGGCGCGCGCAATACCTGCCGCTGGCCACGATGAGCGATCACGCAGCCGCGTTGCGCGGTGTCGCCGGCAGCGAACTGCTGGCGCTGGACGATCTCGGCGCCATCGCCGGTAACCGCGAGGCCGAACACGCGCTGTTCGACCTCTACAACCGCACCCGGGCGGACGGCAACGCGCTGCTGTTCGCGGCCGATGTCGCGCCCGCGCAACCGGGCATCGAATTGCCTGACCTGCGCTCGCGGCTCGGCGCCTGCGTGCAGTTCGCACTGAAGCCGCTGGATGACGACGAGCGGCGCGCGGTGCTGAAGGCGCAGGCGGCATCCCGTGGCATCGAGCTGGACGACAGCGTGCTGGACTGGCTGTTCGCACGCCATGCGCGCGATCTCGGCGCGTTGCTGGATCTGCTGGAGCGGCTGGATCAGGCGTCGCTGGCGGCGCAGCGACGGATCACGATTCCCTTCCTGCGTGGTGTGCTGCGGGAGGATGGGCAGGAGAGTCCGTGAGCGGATGAATGCCGCGCCCGTGGCGGGAACCCGTGATGTCAGGCGTCGGTCGCCTCGGATTCCAGCCGCGCCATCACTGCTTCGGTGACGCGGGCGCAGCGCTGGCCCATGAACGGGAACGCCTCGCCCATCGTGCCGGTCAGTCGGTCATGCAGGGACGAATGCAACAGGCGGCGCGCGCGGTGCAGGCGGGTCTTCACCGTTTCCGGCTTGATGCCGAGCTGGCTGGCGGTCTCTTCCACGCTGCATTCCTCGATTTCGCGCAGCATGTAGACGACGCGGAAGCCCGGCGGCAATTCGTCGATGGCGTGTTCGAGCAGGTGGCGGATCTGCGTGCGCGCGGCGAAGGCGGCGGGGTCCTCGCTGCCGAATTTCGAAGGGAAGCGGATGATCTGGTGCGTGTCGTCAGGCGCCGCGTCGACCTGCTCCAGCCCGACCATGGTGTGGCGCTTGCGCAAGCGGCCGCGGGCCTCGTTCAGCACGATCGTGGTCAGCCAGGTCGACAGGGTCGAATCGCCGCGGAATGAATCCAGCTTGTCATAGGCACGCATATACGACTCCTGCAACACGTCTTCCGCCTCGGAATCCTCGCCGATCACGGCACGCGCGACCCGGAACAGGCGCTGGTTGCAGCGTTGCATGATGTGGCGGAAGGCCTCGCGCTCGCCGCCGCGAACGAGCGCCACCAGCGCGTGGTCGTCCAGTGCGGCGTAGTCGACGGATGCAACATGGGCATGACCTTGCATGATTTTCTCCTTTTACACCCGATACGATGCGTCTGCTTGCCCCGGGGTTCCCGGCTCAACCCGCGAGAGTGGCCAGGATTTCCCGCCGGCGTGGTTCCTGCGCGAATTCGCCGAGCAGGCGACGGGTCTGCATGGACACGCCATGCAGGCTCACCCCGCGTGACGACAGGCACTCGTGGCTGGCCTGCACGATCACCGCCACGCCGCACGGCTGCAACACCTGAGCCAGGGTGTCGGCGATCTCCGTGGTCAACCGCTCCTGGATCTGCAGGCGTCGACCGAATGCCTCGACCAGCCGCGCCAGCTTGGAAATGCCGACCACGCGCCGGCGCGGCAGGTAGGCGATGTGCACGACGCCGCGGATGGGCGCCATGTGATGCTCGCACGTCGATTGCAGCGGGACGTCGCGCAGGATCACGGCGTCGTCGTAGCCGCCGACTTCGCCGAACGTGCGCTTGAGCAGACTGGCCGGATCCTGCCGGTACCCGCCAAACCACTCCTCGTAGGCGCGCGCCACGCGCGCCGGCGTGGCGAGCAGGCCCTCGCGTGCGGGGTCGTCGCCGGCCCAGCGGATCAGCGTGCGCACGGCCGCTTCCGCTTCGGCGCGGGAGGGCTGGGGATTTTCGCGGGTGACCACAGGCGCGGTCGGCGTGAGATCGAGGGTCTGGTCGGATTCAAGCATGAGCGTGGCTTCGTGGAGGGTGACAGCCATGCGATGCAGACACCGTCGCCGCGGATCCCGTGACCGGGCGGGAACCTGCGTGCCGGTACTGCATCAGATGGGCACCGGCGCCTGTCGTGCGCCTTCTTCCCCACAAGGAAACCCCCATCATGAACAAGCCACTGTTTGCGCTCGCCCTCGGTCTTGCCTTCGTCGCAGCCTTGATGACGGGCGTCAACGCCGCCACGCCGGCGCCCTCCATCAACGACGCGCAGATCGCGCACATTGCCTACACCGCCGGTGCCATCGACGTTACCGCCGCAAAGCAGGCGCTGCAGAAATCACACAGCCCGCAGGTGCGCGCGTTCGCCGAGGAGATGGCGCGCGACCACGCCGCGGTGAACGACCAGGCGCTGGCGCTGGTGAAAAAGCTTGGCGTGACTCCGCAGGACAATTCCACCAGCCAGTCGCTGGCCAGCAACGCCGCCGCCGAGCAGAAAAAACTGGCCGCCCTCAGCGGCCGCGCATACGACAAGGCGTATGCCGCCAACGAGGTCGCCTACCACAAGGCGGTCAATGCGGCGCTCAGCGACACGCTGATCCCCTCGGCGCAGAACCCGGAGCTGAAATCGCTGCTGGAAACCGGCCTGAAGCTGTTCCAGTCGCACGAGATGCATGCTGAGCATCTTGTGCAAGGCGTGAAGTAAGGAGCACGTCATGCCTCGTATCGTGATCATGCTCATCGGCCTCCTGCTGCTTGTCGCCGGGGCGGCACCCGCCACGGCGACCGGCACCGCGCAGGCGCCGCGCGTGCATGTGATCGTGCTCGACAATATGGCATTTGGCCCGATGCCGGCCGGCGTTCGCGCCGGCGACATCATCGAGTGGGTCAATCACGACATCTTCGAACACAGCGCCACCGCCCGCGACGGCAGCTTCGACGTCGACCTCAAGCCCGGCGCCAGCGTGCGCACGACGGCGAAGCCCGGCACCGTGGCGTTCTTCTGCAAGTTCCACCCCACGATGCAGGCGACCCTGGTGGTGAAGTGGCAAATTCGCGGAACACATCCATGGCGGCGACCCAGCCTGCATTTGGTGCCGGCTGGGTCGGGATTGGTGGATGGCGTGGGCCGGTTGGGCAGGCGTGTTCGTGGGGAGCGAAGGTGATTACGGGCACCCTCGTTGGTCTCAGCTGGTCAGGTCGCTCAAGCCTTGAGCAACCCCGGCGTCGCCTGCTGGCCGATCGCATCGACCATCGCCTTGGCCACGTTGAGGTTGCCGGCGATGATATTGCCGCTTTCGGGGATGCCGTCGCGGCCGGCGAAGTCGCAGTAGCGTCCGCCGGCTTCGTGCACCAGCAGCACGCCGGCGGCCATGTCCCACGGTTTCAGGCCGATTTCGAAGTAGCCGTCGTAGCGACCGGCGGCGACATAGGCCAGATCCAGCGCGGCCGAGCCGGAACGACGGATGTCTTCGGCCTGGCCCAGGATCGCGCGGGTCATGTCCAACTGCGGCACCAGGTGTTCGCGCTGGCGGAACGGGAAGCCGGTGGCGATCATCGCGCCGCCCAGGTTTTCACGCTTGGATACGCGCATGCGGCGGTCGTTGATATAGGCGCCGTCGCCCTTGCTGGCGGTGTACAGCTCGTCACGCAGCGGGTCGAACACCACCGCATGAATCGGCACGCCCTTGTCCAGCAGCGCAATGGAGACGCAGAAGTGGGGGATGCCACGCAGGTAGTTGTGGGTGCCGTCGAGCGGGTCGATCACCCACTGCAGCGGCCCCTTGCCGGTCGCGCCGCTTTCCTCGGCGAGGATGGCGTGGTCCGGATAGGCGCGGCGCAGCTCCTTGATGATTTCCGCCTCGGCCAGCTTGTCGACCTCGGAGACGAAATCCATCTGCTGCTTCTCGACGATGTTGAGGCCGTCGATGCGATTCATGTAACGCAGGATCACATTGCCTGCTGAACGCGCGGCGCGCGCCGCGATCGTGACGTGTGGTCTGGCCATGGTTTCGACTTTGGAAGAGAGCGGGGTTGCGGCCGGCGATTCTAGCAGAGGTGGCCTCAAACCGGGCCGAAACCACACTTGTCCACTATCCTAGAAGGCTTCCATTGCCATGCCTTGCCCCGTATGACCGACCTTGACGACCTCGTTTCCCGCATCCGCTACGTCATGGTGCGCACCTCGCATCCGGGCAATATCGGCAGTGCGGCGCGGGCCATTCGCACCATGGGATTCCAGCGCCTGGAGCTGGTCACGCCGGCCCGGTTCCCTGATCGTGAGGCCAACGCGCTGGCGGCAGGGGCTGATGACGTGCTGGAGGGCGCTGGTGTGCACGCCGAACTGGTTGACAGTCTGGTGGGCTGCAATCTCGTGCTGGGCCTGTCCGCGCGTCGGCGCGGGGTGAACCTGCCGGAGATCAGCCCGCGCGAGGCGGCGGCCCAGGCGCTGGCCGCCGCGGCTCGTGGTGAGCAGATAGCGCTGGTGTTCGGCAACGAGCGCAGCGGATTGGAAAACGAGGAGCTGGCGCGCTGCCATGCGATGGTGCGGATTCCCAGCGTGGACGACTTCAGCTCGCTCAACCTGTCACAGGCGGTGCAGGTGATGGCCTATGAACTGCGCGTGGCGATGCTCGAAGCGGCGCCCGAGCCCGTGCCTGCCCCCGTGCGGGAGGAAGTGCCGGCGGATGCTCTGCAGATGGAGCAGTTCTACGAGCATCTGGCGCAGACCCTGGACGACATCGAATTCCACAAAGGCCGGGCGCCGACCACGATCATGCTGCGCCTGCGCAAGCTGTTCCAGCGCGCGCAGATGGACGAACGCGAGCTGCGCGTGCTGCACGGCATCCTGGCCGACGCGCAGCGGATGGCTGGGCTGGCCAGGGGCAACAACAAAACCATGTAGGAACGCACCCTGTGCGCGAATGCTTTTCGCCGGCGACAAGAAGCATCGCGCACAGGGTGTGCTCCTACATTTCGTCGTCGGCGGGTTCCAGCGAACGGGCTGGCGTCACCAGCAGCTTGTCGATCCGGGCGCCGTCGAGATCGACCACCTCGAAGCGGATGCCTCGCCAGGCGAATACTTCGCCGGTTTGAGGTACGCGACCCAGCGCGGTCATCACCATGCCTGCGACGGTGCGGAAGTCGTGTTCGTCCTCGCCGGGCAACTCGTCGGTATGCAGTAGTTCGCGCAGGTCGTCGGTGGACAGGCTGCCGTCGATCAGCCAGCTGCCATCGGGTCGCTGCACGATGGGACCACTTTCGTCGCCGTTACCGTGGCCGATCTGGCTGGCACCGACGACTGCCGCCAACAGGTCGTTGACCGTGACCACGCCCTCGATGTCGCCGTACTCGTCCACGACCAGGGCCAGTGGTGTCTCGGCATCGCGGAATTCTTCCAGCAGATCGAGCGCGCGGGCGGTGGCCGGCACGAACAGCGGCTTGGACAGGTGGCTGAACAGCTCGGGGCTGCCCTCGGTGAAGCTGTGCAGCATCAGCTTGACCTCGGCCACGCCAACCACTTCACTTTCATTGCCGCGATACACCGGGTAGCGCGAGTACGGGGTTTGCCGCAGCACTTCGATGTTTTCTTCGCGGGGCGCGGCGATGTCGAGCCAGGCAATCCGCATGCGCGGGGTCATCACGCTGTCCACCGTGCGGTCGCCCAGGCGCAGCACGCGGTTGACCATGTTGTGCTCGTCGCGGTCCAGCACGCCCTGTTCGGCGCTTTCGGCAACCAGCAGGCGGATCTCGTCTTCGGTCACCACGCCGCTGCCCTGTTGCTTGACCCGCAGCAGCCACAACAGCAGGTTGCTTGATTTGTTCAGCAGCCAGACGAACGGTCTCGACAGGCGTGACAGCACCAGCATCGGGATGGCGACATAGGACGACAACAGCTCGGGCGCCGCGAGCGCCAGCCGCTTGGGCACCAGTTCGCCAAACACGACCTGGATGAACGAAATCAGCACGAAACCGATCACGATGCCCAGGATCCGGGCATACGGCAGCAGCCATACCAGCCGGCTGCCCTCCAGCGCTACAGACAGGTGCGCGCCCAAGGCATCGCCAGCGACCGCGCCGGTGATCAGCATCACCAGCGTGATACCCACCTGTACGGTGGAGAGGAAGTACTCCGGAGACTCGGCATGCCGCAGGGCAAGGGCTGCCTTGCGGCTGGTCTTGGCCATCTGCTTGAGGCGGCTCTTGCGCGATACCACCAGCGCCATCTCCGACAGGGCGAAGAAGCCATTGCACAGGGAGAGCACGAAAACCAGCGCGATTTCAGTCAGCATCGCGGCGATGATGGAGGAGGGGGCATGCCGGCTAGTGTAAAGGATGCCGGCAGGTGTTCAACGCAGTCGGTCGCGATCCTGGCTGGCTGGTTGCTGCTCGAAGGGTGATCGATGTGGGGCGGGAGGGGCTTCCTGTAACATGGATGCAATCAACCCTCAGGCACGGCCCGCATGTTTTCACTGCAGGCGATTTTCGGCAAGGGCGACAAATTCTATGGGCTGCTTGAGCAAAGTGCAGCCACTGCCTGCGAGAGTGCGAACGCGCTGCATGACCTGCTGACCAAGCCTGATCAGGGTCCGGTGATGGCCCCTTTCACTGCCACCTGGGCGCGCGAAAAGGAACTGGCGGGGCAAATCAGTGAGGGGCTGGTCAACACCTTTGTCACGGCGCTCGATCGCGAAGACATCGAGGCGCTGAATTCCGCCTTGTACAAGATCCCCAAGACCATCGAGAAGTTCGCCGAGCGCTACGAAATCGTGGCTTCCCGGCTGGCCGGGGTGGACTTCGCCCAGCGCGCGCTGGTGCTGCAGCGCTCCAGCGAGGTGGTTGCCGAGATGATTGGAGAACTGCGTCGCGGCTTGCGCATCGACCCGGTAAAGAAACTGCAGGATCGGCTGCAGGCACTGGAGTCGGAAGGTGATCGGATGTTGCTGGCGCCGTATCGCACGCTGTACGTCGAGGGTAATGACGCCATGCGCGCGATGCTGGCGAAGGATCTGTTCGAGCTTATCGAGAAGGCCATCGACAAGTGCCGTGACGTTGGCAACGTCGTCTATTCGATCGTCCTGAAGAACTCCTGAGGACACCGCCGTGATCTTGCGCATATGGCCTTGCCCGGAGGCGGCTTTCCCGCTGCCCGGCGCGCGTTTCATGCTCATCGGAGCCCGCGCATGATGGTCGTGATCCTGGTCGTGATGATCGCGCTGGTGTTCACCTACATCAACAGCTTCCATGACACCGCCAACTCGATTGCCACGGTCGTGGCGACCAAGGTGCTGAGCCCCGGCCAGGCGGTATTGCTGGCGGCGGTCACCAACCTGATCGGGGCGTTCATGGGTACCGCCGTGGCGGTCACGATTGCGTCGGGGCTGATCAACGCGGGCGTGATCGACATGAGCTCGCAATTGTTGATCTGCGCGTTGCTGGCGGCGATTGTGTGGAACTTGATTACCTGGTGGCTGGGGCTGCCTTCCAGTTCCAGCCATGCCCTGGTCGGCGCCTTGGTCGGCGCGGCGATTGCCGCTTCAGGCAACAATTTCAGTTCGGTGATCTGGGAGCAGGGCAGCTGGCTGAAGGGCCATGGAGTGATTTCCAAGGTGGTGATACCGATGGTGCTGTCGCCCGCGGCCGGCTTCGTCATCAGTTTCCTGCTGATGGGCGGCCTCTACGCGCTGCTGGCCTGGTTCGCCAACCGGCACGGCTGGTCGCGCCAGTTCGGGCGCACGCCGTTCGTGAATTTCTTCTTCGGCAAGGCGCAGATCGTTTCGGCCACGGCAATGGGCGTGGCGCACGGCATGAACGACGCGCAGAAGAGCATGGGCATCATTGCATTGGCCCTGGCTGGTGCCACGGCGTCGCATCAGTTTGATCATTTGCCGGCGTGGCTGGGATTCCTGCGTATCGCGGAGAACCCGGCCGGTGGTTTTGCGTTTCCTGGCTGGGTCAAGGTGGTAGCCGCGCTGACCATGGCAGCCGGCACGGCCGGCGGCGGCTGGCGCATCATCAAGACGCTGGGACACAAGATGGTCAAGCTGCACCCGATCAACGGGTTTGCCGCGGAAACCAGCTCGGCGCTGGTGATCCTGATCGCCTCGGCATTCGGCATTCCCGTGTCGACCACCCACAACGTGTCGGCGTCAATCATGGGCGTAGGTGCGGCCAAGCGCTTCAACGCGATCCGCTGGTCGGTGGTCGAGCGCATGGTGTGGGCGTGGATCCTGACCTTGCCGATCTGCGGATTGCTGGCCTACGGACTGGTGGTTGGCGCACGACTGGCCTTCTAGGCACTGTCGCTTGCGGCCGCGGTGCCCCATGCCGCGCTGGCTGCTAGAGCGCGTCGTCGCCGATGGCCAGCGCCTGTTCCAACTGGTCGCCCAGAGAGCCCAGCTCACGCACCACGCGCTCGAGTTCCTTGTCGTCCAGGAATTCGTAGGGGCGGTTTTCGCACAGATGCAGGTAGGGCGAGCCGTCCAGGTCCGCCACGGCGAGAAAGCCGGTGCGCTGCTGCCAGTTGAATCGCAGGCAGCGGCTGGGGTCGGTGCCTGCAAGTGGCCCGATCGGCGTGGATACGCGCAGATAACGCAGCCCCGCTTCGTCCTCCAGTTCGGCCAGGTAGATGCCTTGCCAGCGATCCGGCGCCACGGCCAGATCGAAACTGATCAGGTAGGGATCATTGTGAAGCAGCTCATGCTGGCTGCCGATGTGCGAACGCACGGCTTCGAAGTGACGCATACTGCGATTTCCACGGGTAGGGACAACGGTTACTCTGCCACGTATTCCCTCAGGAGTCGCGTTGGTCGTGGTGTCGCCAATGAACGAGCAGCATGATCGCAATGAGCGCATTTACGCGGCCATCGCGGCAATTCCACCGGGTCGTGTGGCCAGCTACGGGGCGATTGCAGCGCGCGCAGGCATGCCTGGAAGGGCCCGTCTGGTAGGCAGGTTGCTGGGCGAGGTGCCCGAGGGCAAGGTGTTGCCGTGGTTCCGCGTGCTGCGTGCCAGCGGGCATATCGCCATGCCGCCGGGCAGTCACGGCTTTCGCGAGCAGTGCCGCCTGCTGCGCGCGGAAGGTGTCGAGGTGAGCAATGGCCGCGTACCGTTGTCGCGGTTCGGGCTGGATGCTGATCTTGACCACGTCCTGTGGGGCATGCTGCCCGAATGATTCGAGCGGCCGCCGATCGCCGGCGTGGCCACTCCGCAGTCAGAAAATCGACAAACCGGTCTTGGCGGTGAACCGTTCCAGCGCGTCACTGCCAGCCAGTGAATTGCCCTTGGCATTCAGTGCCGGCGACCACACGGCGACCGTCAGGTGGTTGGGGATCACTCCCACGATGCCTCCGCCCACACCGCTTTTGCCGGGAATGCCCACGTGATAGGCAAAGTCGCCGGCCGCGTCGTAGGTGCCACAGGTCAGCATCAGGGCGTTGATGCGTTTGGCCTGGGCGGCCGACAGCAACGGCTCGCCACCCCAGGGGCAGCGGCCCTGGTTGGCCAGAAACAGGAAGCCACGGGCCAGATCCACGCAGCTCATCTCCAGCGAACACTGGTAGAAGTAGAAATCCAGCACATCGTCGATGGCATGCTGCAGGTTGCCGAAGCTGCGAATGAAGTTGGCCAGTGTGGCGTTCCGGAATCCATTGGCCTTTTCCGACAAAGCCACTTCCTGATCGTCACGCAGCGAGGGGTTGCCACTGCAGCGACGGATCATCTCGAGCAACTGCGCGCGTGGATGCGGCGAGCCGGCGAGCACGACATCGGCTACCACCAGGGCGCCAGCGTTGATGAACGGATTGCGCGGCCGCCCGTTCTCCAGCTCCAGTTGCACCAGTGAATTGAACGCGTTGCCGGAGGGTTCGCGTCCCACCCGCTGCCACAGCCGGTCGCCGATGGCCTGCAGTGCCAGGGTGAGCGTGTAGACCTTGGAGATGCTTTGCACAGAAAACCCCTCGCAGGCGTCGCCGGTCCGGTATACCGCGCCATCAAGCGTGACGACGGCCATGCCGAATTTCTCGCGGGGTACGTCAGCCAGTCGCGGGATGTAGTCGGCAACCTCGCCCTGTGCCAGCAGCGGGCGCACTTCGTCGCGAATCTCGTCCAGTATGGTCTGGTAGTCGGGCATGTTCAGGCGTTGCCCCGCGCCGGGCGCAGGGTGTCTTCTGGTTGCGGGCGAAGAGCCTAGCTCAGGCTGCTGTCGAACTGGCGGATGAAGTCGCGCACCTGCGGGTAGACCGTCTCGCGCCAGCGCCGACCGCTGAAGATGCCGTAGTGGCCGGCACCCTCGATCACCTTGTGCAGGCTGCGCTCGGCCGGAATGCTGCTGCACAAATCATGTGCCGCTTCGGTCTGGCCCAGGCCGGAGATGTCATCCAGCTCACCCTCGATGGTGAGCAGGGCGCTTTGCGTGATCGCCGCCGGGTTCACCCGCTCACCGTCGACGTCCCACAGCCCGCGCGGCAGCAGGAACTTCTGGAACACCTTCTCGATGGTGTCCAGGTAATAGCGTGCCGGCATGTCCAGCACGGCGTTGTATTCGTTGTAGAACTGGCGATGCGATTCGGCATCGTCCAGGTCGCCGCGGACCAGGTCCTGGTAGTAATCCCAGTGCGAATTCACGTGGCGGTTCGGGTTCATCGCGATAAACCCGGCATGCTGCAGGAAGCCCGGATAGACCTTGCGGCCATGGCCAGGGTAGTTGTTCGGGACGGTGTGAATGACATTGCCCTCGAACCACGACAACGGCTGCTTGACTGCCAGGTTGTTGACGCTGGTGGGGCTGCGTCGCGGGTCGATCGGGCCGCCCATCATGGTCATGCTGCGCGGCGTGGCCTCACCTCGCGCCGCCATCAACGAGATGGCGGCGAGTACCGGTACCGTCGGCTGGCACACCGAAATCACATGCAACGAATCGGCGCCGATGTGGCGGATGAAATCCTGCACGTAACCGACGTAATCATCCAGGCTGAAGGTGCCTTCGGTGGCCGGTACCATGCGTGCGTCGACCCAGTCGGTGATGTACACCTTGTGGTCGCGCAGCAAGGTGCGAACGGTATCGCGCAGCAGGGTCGAGTGGTGGCCGGAGAGGGGTGCCACTACCAGCACGACCGGGTCGGTCTTCATCTTCTTGATGGTCGCCGGATCGTCACTGAACCGCTTGAAGCGCTTGAGCTGGCAGAACGGTTTGCTCAGTGCCACCCGCTCGATCACCGCGATCTCGTGATCGTGTGCCGTCGCGGTGTGGATGCCGAATTCCGGCTTTTCGTAGTCCTTGCCCAGTCGGTGCATCAACTCGTAACCGGCAGCCATGCGTTGTGCGCCTGGCACCTGCGCAAATGGGCTGCTGTGATCGTTGAGCGCGCGTGCGTTGGCCTGGGCGAAATAGCTCAGCGGGCCGAGGAACGAACGCTGCCATTCATGGAATTGATAAAGCATCGATGGGACTACCGGGAGGCGAAAACGCTTTCATGATACCGCTGTTTGGCCGGTCGTGGTGCAATGCCGCAAACGATAGTCATGTTCCGGATCAATAAGTTAGCGTGACGACGTGTCGGCGAGCGAGGCGAGGTGTGCTGTTACTGGGTATCGCTGCAACGGGTTCAGGGGGCGCAGATCCTGCAGCTTGTGGGCTGCTTGCATGGGTCTGCGTTCAATAATGAGTCGCCCAAACCCGGGTTCACCCCAGTCGACGCAACTCGGTCGCGGCGATGATGTCGTGCAGGGCGCGTCGACGCGGATCGAACAGCGCCACGGCGAACCAGCTACCCCAGATGATCAGCAAAGCCCACAGTGCGGTGCGCAAGCCGAGCGCCGGGGCCAGCATCAACACCAGCATGGGGGCTGCCGCCACCAGTACGCGCAGTACCGCTTGCTGAAGGGTCGGCGCGCGGCCATCGGCACGGGTCAACTGGATGTGCCATGGCCGCATGCCGACCGTCTGCCCGCCGAGCCGCCATGAGCTGATGAAATACGCCGCCACCACCAACCCTTGCAGAGGCCGATACCAGGCGGGAATCACGGCATGGGCACCGACCCGTATCAGGTTGCCGCCGGTGGCCAGCTGGCACAACAGGCCCACCACCATCACGATCGCCACCACGATAAGCAGGTCGTAGACCAGCGCCAGCAGGCGTCGCCACAGCGGGCAGGGTAGGGAAGTGCTGTCGGAATGGACGGGTGTCGGCATCGGATCGCTTGCGTCGGGCGCGCGCAATGGCCAGCATCTCGCGCATGAAGAAGGAAGAAACTCGCGCCAGTATCGCCGAAGCCGACCAGCGCAGCATCGCCAGCTTTCTGGAGCGGGTATGGTCCGAAGACGGTTTGTCCGACCGCACGCTGGAGGCCTACCGACGCGACCTGGAAGCGCTGGCCGCGTGGTTGGCGGGGCGAGGGGCCACTCTGCGCACGGCGCGGCGCGAGGATATTTCCGCTTATCACGGGGCTCGCTCGGCGGCGCTGCGTTCGGTTGCGCGGCATCAGTCGGCGTTTCGTCGGTACTACGCGTTTCTGGCCCGAACCGAGGTGGAGTTTGCCGACCCCACCTTGCTGGTCGAACGGCCGAAAGTGCCGCGCAGCCTGCCCAAGGCGCTGGCCGAGCGGGAAATCGAAAGCCTGTTGCAGGCGCCGGACACGGACACGTCGCTGGGCCTGCGAGACAGCGCCATGCTGGAGTTGATGTACGCCTCCGGCCTGCGGGTGTCCGAACTGGTCGAGCTTCCGCTGGCCTCGCTCAATACCCGCCAGGGCGTGTTGCGGGTGACCGGCAAGGGCGGCAAGGACCGGTTGGTGCCGGTGGGCGAGGTGGCACTGGAGCGGATAGGTGCCTATCTCGCCGCGACACGGCCGATGCTGGCCAAGGGCCGGCAGCCCTCGGCGCTTTTCCTCAGCAAGCGGGGCGAGGGCATGACCAGGCAGATGTTCTGGACGCTGGTGAAACGCTACGCGGTGAAGGTGGGCATCAACCCGAAGCGTATTTCGCCGCATGTGCTCAGGCATTCGTTCGCCACCCATCTGCTCAACCACGGCGCCGACCTGCGCGTATTGCAGATGCTGCTCGGCCACAGCTCGCTGAGCACCACCCAGATCTACACCCTGGTGGCCAAGGAAGGATTGAAGCGACTGCATGCGCAGCATCATCCGCGCGGCTGAGTTGCACTCTCGCCATGCTGCTTGCGGGTCAGTTCGCATGGCGGGAGACCTCAGGGCGTCTCCGTCTCGAGACTTTCCACGTAGATCAGCTCGCACGCACCCGCGCCGGTGTCGTTGCGTGTCATCGAGGTATTCCAGTGCCAGCCGTCGGAGCGACTGGCGTCGACCAGGAAGCCCTCGATATGGATGATCTGGCCGACGCGCACGTGTTCGAGCTCGTGCTTCACCCCGGCGTCGGCAGGAATCATGTGCATATTGGCGCTGGAGGTCTCGATCTCGCGGCGCGGGATCGGAAATTCGCTGACGTGCCAGTAGTAGAAACGATCGGACTGGCTGATATCGATTTTCGCCAGCACGTCGCTGTCGGACATCCGCCCCCAGCCGAGCGCGAGGTCTTCGGGGATCAGTTTGGCGTCGTCACCCCAGCTGTAGTCCTTGCGTGAGAGCACGCGTGCGGTGATATCAAAGTGCGCGCGCGTGG
The DNA here is from genome assembly GCA_041663105.1 of Rhodanobacter sp. GTDB lineage: Bacteria > Pseudomonadota > Gammaproteobacteria > Xanthomonadales > Rhodanobacteraceae > Rhodanobacter. The sequence goes on along the minus strand of JBAZRB010000001.1, from coordinate 271,402 downwards.
TGAGGGTGACATTGTCTCGCTGCAGTCGTGCGCCGTGGTCCAGATCGACCTGCACGGGCGGCTCGGCGGCGAGCACCCCGGGCTCGGGGTGCAGTGGGCGATGCCGGCCGTGCACCATGATGCCCAGCAGCACGAGCATCGCGGTGGCGGCAATCAGAAGCTTGCGCATGCGGGGAACAGGTAGCCTGAAGTGCCGGCAGTGTACGGTGCCTTGCGCTGGCTTCGTCAGCTCAGTCGAAGTCGGCTGCCAGCGCGCAGCGTTGTTCCGGGCTCAGCGCGACGGCAAGCGTCATCTCCGTCAGGGTCGACGCCAGGGTGATCGGGGCGCCGGCATGCCAGTCGGCGATCATTGCGCTATCCAGCTCGAAACGCAGGAAATGTACCGCCGAGGTCTTCTGGTCATTGCTGCGCTCCATGTCTTCGTCCGCGATCGCCAGCACCGGGGCATGGTCTTGCACGGTCAGTGCGATGGCATGCTCGATCCCGCGCAGCCGCACCAGTTCGACACGGCGCTGCTCTTCGTCGGGAAACCCGATCAGCAAGGTGGCTTTGAGGTTGTGCCCGTCCGGGATCAGCGGATTGTAGGCAGCCAGCTCGTCCTCGATGCCGTCAGCTTCAAAGATACGCTCGATGCGCAGCATCTCCTGGATCTGGTACTGCACGGTGAGCCGATCCTCGAAGATCAGGGTGACATGCTCGCCCAGGTGCAGCTTGCGCGGTCGCTTGTGGGTGAGCACGCGGGCACGGAAATCGTTGCGCTGTTGCGCGTAGGTTTCCAGTGCGAGCAGGTCGGTACGGGTCAGTCTGTTCATGGTTCAATGGCGAGAAGTGAGTGACAAGGAGGGAGAGGCGGGCAAGCATGGTGACGCGAATGGCGATGAGTTCCCCACTCATTTCTCACTCCTGTGCATTCACTCCTCAAATTCCATAGGCCTTGCGTAGCAGGCTGAGTGGATGTTCCGCAGCCGGCTTGTCGTCGAGGCCGTGGGCGATATGGCTGGCGGCCATCGGGCAGTCGCTGGTGAAGTGATCGGCTTCACTCTGGCTGACCCGGTTCTCGACTGGCCTGGCCAGCTTGCGCGACAACGCGTAGGTCTTGTGCTTGACGCCGTAGGTGCCGTCATGGCCCGAGCAGCGCTCGATCGTGATGACCTCGGTAGCGGGAACCAGCAAGAGGATCTCGCGCGTCTTCGGGCCGATCTTCTGCACGCGCTGATGGCATGGCACCTGCCACGCGACCTTGCCCAGGCTGGTCTTGAAATCGGTCTTGAGCAGGCCGGCCTTGTGTCGCTCGGCAAGGTATTCAAAGGGGTCGAAGAAGCGGTCGCGCACCAGCGCGACGTCGGCATCGTCGGGAAACATCAGTGGCAGTTCCTGCTTGAACATCAGCACGCAGGACGGAATCGCCGCCGTGAAATCCCAACCCTCGCGCGCCATTTTTGCCAGCACCGGAATGTTGCGCTCCTTGTACTTTTTCACCGTCTGCAGATTGCCCAGTTCCAGCTTGGGCATGCCGCAGCAGCTCTCCTGTTCGACCAGCCGCGTGGGGATGGCGTTGTGCTGCATCAAGGCGGCGAGATCCTCGACCAGTTCGGGCGCGGAGTGGTCGCAGTAACAGGTAGCGAACAACGCCAGCTTGCCACGGGTGCGGCCGGCTGGCGTGGCTGTGCCGCTGCCATCGAGATCGCGCAGGCGTTTGCGCGCGCTGGGGCTGTGATATTCCGGTACACGGGCGTCGGCGTCGACGTCCATGGTTTTTTCCAGCAGCTTGCGCGCCACCGGATTGCGATTGGCCGCGTTGATGATCTCGACCACCACCGGGATCGAGGCCAGCTTGCCGACCATGCGCGTATTGGACAGGATCCTGGCCGAGAGTGGCGCGCCGTCACGGGCGAAGGCGACAGCCTTGGCGCGCAGCATCAGATGCGGAAAGTCCACGTTCCATGGATGCGGCGGCGTGTACGGGCACTTCACCTGGTAGCACAGGTCGCACAGATAGCACTGCTCGGTGACCTTGGGGTAGTCGGCCTTGTCGACACCGTCGATCTCCATCGTCTTCGATTCGTCGATCAGATCGAACAGGGTCGGGAAGGCGTGGCACAGGCTGACGCAGCGGCGGCAGCCGTGGCAGATGTTGAACACCCGCTCCATCTCGGCATCCAGCGCCTGCTGATCCATGAACTCGGGGTTCAGCCAGTCCAGCGGATGCCGGGTTGGGGCTTGCAGATTTCCCTCGCCCTTTTCGTGGATCAGGTCCATCGCTGGCCTCCGGTAGGAGGGGCTGGAGTGCTTTTTCGTCGCGACGAAAAGGCACTCCAACCCCGGTCAGCGACTAACCCAATTCGTTCAACGCCTTGGTAAACCGGTTGGCGTGCGAACGTTCGGCCTTGGCCAGGGTCTCGAACCAGTCGGCGATTTCCTCGAAGCCTTCCTGGCGGGCGTCCTTGACCATGCCCGGATACATGTCGGTGTATTCGTGGGTTTCGCCGGCGATGGCCGATTTGAGATTGTTCGCGGTGTCGCCGAAGGGGAGCCCTGTCGCCGGGTCACCCACCGCCTCCAGGTATTCCAGATGGCCGTGGGCGTGACCGGTTTCGCCTTCGGCGGTAGAGCGGAATACGGCGGCCACGTCGTTATAGCCTTCCACGTCGGCCTTGCCGGCGAAGTAGAGATAGCGACGATTGGCCTGGGATTCGCCGGCAAAGGCGTATTTCAGGTTTTCCTCGGTCTTGGAACCTTTCAGGTTGCTCATGACATCACCTCATGGCGTGTGGCTGGGAGGGAAAAGTCGAGGGGCCGTTGCGGCCTTCACGGGCTGAGCCTAGTCCGCACCGGGCTGGCGATGAAATTGATTGTGTCGATGGAAAAGATAGCTGGCAGCTATCAGCGCGAACCCTTGCGCTTGCTGGCGGTTGCCGGCGCGGTCGTCGGTGAGGCCGCAGTATGCGGGTCCAGCAGGTCGGCGGGGAGCTGACGGAATACCTCGGCCAGCCGGCGCAGGAACGCGTGCATTGCCGAACTCTTGCGCCACACCATCGCTACGCGCCGGCTCGGCGGATGCCCCTTGAATTCGATCAGGTGCAGATGCTCCACCGGTGCGACCGGCGGTTTCACCGCGGTGACCGGCAGCAAGGTGATGCCCACGTTCGCCGCTACCATCTGCCGCAGCGTCTCCAGGCTGGTAGCGCGGAAACCACCGCGCTCGCCGGCACCGGCCATGTGGCACACCTCCAGCGCCTGATCGCGCAGGCAGTGGCCGTCTTCCAGCAGCAGCAGATTCTGGTTGGACAGGTCGCTCAGCTTCAGCTGCCCCTGCTTGTGCGCCAGCGGATGCTCTTCTGAGACCGCCAGCAAGAACGGCTCTTCGAACAGGAATTCGCTGTGCAGGCTCTCCTCGTGCAGGGGCAGCGCGAGGATGCCGGCGTCCAGCCGGCCTTCGCGCAGCAGACGCAGCAGGTTTTCCGACTTCTCCTCGACCAGCAGCAATTCCAGCTTGGGGAATGCCGCGCGCACCAGCGGCAGGGCGTGTGGCAGCAGGTAAGGTCCCAGCGTGGGGAAAATGCCCAGCCGCACCGTGCCCGATTCGGGGTCGAGCGTGCGTCGGGCGACGGCGCGAATCTGCTCGACACCGCTGAGCACGTCACGTGCGCGGATGGCAATGTCGCGACCGATTTCCGTCAACAGCACTTTGCGTGGGGTGCGCTCGACCAGCGGAACGCCGAGCTCATCCTCCAGTTTCTTGATCTGGGTGGACAAGGTTGGCTGGCTGACGAAGCAGGCCTCGGCAGCGCGGCCAAAATGCCTGTGTTCGGCGAGGGCCACCAGGTACTGGAGATCGCGCAGATTCATCGGCTGGTTTTCGCTCAATAGTTCAAGGCTATGGTTTTTATCATAACAATCAATTTGAGCAATGCAATCGCCTCGTTTGACCTCAGCATGTTCCTCCTGCAACACCCCGTGCACCGGCGCATCCCCGCGTTCCTCCCCGTCGGCACACGGATTTTGCCCCAAGGCGACGAATTCTGATTCGGCGCCTTTTTTTGGCTGGGCGGGCTCGCCGCCTGCTTCGATGTATTCCTCGGTTGCATGGCGCAGGACCCGCGGGCTGACCGTGCCTTCCGGCACTGTGCCGCAAGTCACCCCTCGCTCTAGCGTGGCGATTCCTCATTGCTCAGGGATTCGCCCATGCGCCGTCTTGTTCGCCCACTCCTGCTTACCGCGCTCGCTGCCTGCTGCGGCACCGCGCTGGCCACTCACGCCGGGCAGGCACCCAAGGGGCGCTTGCCCGGTTGGGCGGTGCCGCAGTCGTACCAGATAGCGTTCAAGGTCGATCCGGCGCAGCAGGATTTCTCGGGCACCACCACGATCAAGGTGAAGTTGACCAAGGCGTCCGATCATCTGTGGCTGGATGGCAAGGAGCTGAAAGTGTCCCGCGTGGAAATCACCGACGCCGATGGCAAGACGCACCCCGGCACTTATGCCGAGGCGGATGCCGATGCCGGCGTGGCGCGTGTCGATTTTGGCAGCACGCTGAAGCCACAGCAGCTCACCCTCCGTTTCGAATACACCGCGCCGCTGAATGCGCAGTTGCAGGGCTTGTACAAGGTCAGCGCCAAGGGAAAGCCCTATGCAATGACCCAGATGGAGCCGATCAGCGCGCGCTACGCGTTTCCGAGCTTCGACGAACCCGGTTTCAAGACCCCGTTCGAGATCAGTCTGACCATTCCGGATGCCGACACCGGGGTGGCCAACACCCAGCAGATCAAGCAGGTGCCAGCCGGTGACGGCTGGAAAACGCTGACTTTCGCGCAGACGTTGCCGCTGCCGACCTACCTGGTGGCTTTCGGCGTCGGTCCATGGAGCATCGCCACGGCGCCAGACATTTCGCCGGATGCCCATCGTGCCAAGCCGCTGCCGTTGCGTGGCATCGCCGCTGCCGGTGAAGCGCCGCGCATGCAGCACGTGCTCGGCGAGACGCCAAGCATCATCCACGCGCTCGAGAACTACTACGGCTTCGGCTACCCGTGGGACAAGCTTGATGTGCTGGCGGCGCCTGATTTTGCCGCCGGAGCGATGGAAAACGCGGGGCTGGTCACCTTCCGCGACTGGCTGCTGCTGCTCGACAAGGATTCCCCTGCGCGCAACGTGCAGGGCTCCTTCAACGTCACCGCGCATGAGTTGGCGCACCAATGGACCGGCGATACGGTGACGATGGAGTGGTGGAACGACATCTGGTTGAACGAGGCGTTCGCCACCTGGATGCAGCAGAAAGTCACCATGGAAGTGCATCCGGAATACCGCGCCGATCTCGATCGCGTGCGCGGTGCGGAAGGTGCCATGAACAACGATGCGCTGGTCAGTGCACGCAGTATCCGCCAGCCGATCACCGGCAATGGCGACATCCTCACCGCGTTCGACGGCATCACCTATCAGAAGGGCGCGGGCGTGATCTCGATGTTCGAGAACTACGTCGGTGAAAAGACCTTTCAGAAGGGCATGCGGGCATATATCCGCAAACATGCGTTCGGCAATGCGGTGGCCGGCGACCTGGTGGGCGCGATTGCCACGGCGGCTGGCAAGGGTGATGCCTTCAAGCATGCATTCAACAGTTTCCTCGATCAGTCCGGCGTGCCTTACGTGCAGACCCGGCTGGAGCAGAAGGGCGGCAAGACCGTGCTGCATCTGAGCCAGAGCCGCTACCTGCCGCTGGGCAGCACAGGCGATCCGGCGCGCGTCTGGGGTGTGCCGGTATGCGTGCGCTACGGCACGACCGCTGGCAGCAAGGTCAGTTGCGAGATGCTGGACAAGGTCAGTGGCTCGATGGTGCTGGCCGGAGCCAGTACGCCAACCTGGATCATGCCGAACGCGAATGCCAGCGGCTACTACCGTTTCAGCCTGGGCAAGCAGGCGCTGATCAACCTCACCGCGCAAGTCGGCAAGCTCAGCGATGCCGAGCAGCTGGCCTATGCCGACGCGGTCAATGCCAGCTTCCGTCGCGGCGACCTCGATGCCGGCGACGTGCTGGCCGCATTCAAGCCCCTGACCGCCTCGAAGATCCGCGAAGTGGCCACCACACCGCTGGCGCAGATCGAGTGGATCTATCACAACGAAGCCACCAGCGAGGCCCAGCGCGCGCGTCTGGCGGCCTGGGTGAAGGACGCCTACCTGCCGCGACTGCAGCAGTTGGGCTATCAGCGCAAGGCGGGTGAGTCGGAGGATGCCTCGCTGTTGCGTAGCACTCTGGCCAGCGCGCTGGCATTTGATTTCAAGTTGCCCGAAGTACGCGCCGCTCTGCTCCAGCAGGGTGAGGCGGCGCTCAAGTGCAAGCCGGATGGCCGCCTGGATCTGGCCGCGGCCGATCCCGACCTGCTTGGCGACGCCCTCGGCGTGGCGGTGCAGGAACACGGCAAGCCAGCCGTCGAGGCCTTGATTGCCGAGCTGCCCAAGACCAGCGATGCGGCGTTGCGGAACGGGATTCTTGGTGGCCTGGCCAAGTCCAGCGATCCCGTCCTGGTCGAGCAGGTGCGCGACTTCGCGCTGGACAAGCAGGTCAAGGTCGGCGAGATGCTGTCGCTGCTGCTCGGCGGGCGTGACAGCCTGGCCGAGCGCGACGCCCTGTGGCAATGGTTCACTGCCCACTACCCGCAGGTGTTGGCGCGCACCGGCAGCTTCGCTGGCGGCTATCTGCCCAGGGTTGCGGCCGGCGGTGGTTGCTCCACGCCCGAGGTCGAGCGCCTGCAGGCGTTCTTCAAGTCGCACATGAAGGACGCCGCCGGTATCGAACGTGGGCTGGCGCAGACCAGTGAATCGATCCAGCTGTGCAGTGCGCTGGTAGCCAAGCAGGACGCAAGCGCAATCACCCGCTGATTTCGTTGTTCGACCCGCGATGACTGTGTTGAGAAGCGTTGGGCGGAAACGCCCGGCGCTTTTCATTTCTCATGGTGCGGAAACCTGCTTGTCCTGGTTGGCGCGTCGCGCCATTTGTCAGCGGATGAAGGCGGTCGCATCATCAAGTACCGGTGCCTTGCCGCGGAAGTGACGCGACATGGCCAGCAGGATCGCGGCATGGCCGATGTCCGGATGAAAGAAGCTTCAGTTCCACCGGTTCGCCTTCACGGCGCAGTGCGGCGGCCAGTGAGCTGGCGTTGCGTTGCCATACGACTTTGTCGCCGGTGCTCTGCATCAGCAGCATCGGCGGCTCGTTGCCATCGACAAAATGCGCCGGCTGCGAACGTAACCGGGCCGCATGCGTGGGGCTGAACGGTCAACGAAGTCCGGATCCTTCAACGACAGAAAATCATACGGCCCGGCCAGCCCTATGAGGCCGGCGAGCTGGCGCGGCTACATGCCAACGCTGGCGAGCCAGTGGGCATCGACCGTCTGGCACCCGGTCAACAAAACGCTGCCGAGCAGCAGTAACAAGGTGGCGATCAGGGTGCGTCGTGCTGGTGGTCTCGAGTTCGTTGAAGCATCGGGCGGCTTGCGGTGGCCTGTGGTCTGGGTTGATCCACGTGCTGCATTCGTCGCCGTCTCGGCAGGCGCGTCGCACGTCGGCCTGCAAGAGGTGTGGTTGCAAGATGGATACGAGCCAGACGCGTCGGAGAATGCAACCTGGGTCTGTATGGCTGCCGTGTTGCACCTACACTGTGGTGGTCCCGTGGCCATGCGGGGCGGGTCACGCTGCGCGGGCGGGCCGCCACGGGTTGGTGTGCGTGCAGCTTCGCCGGCATCGATCAGCACCGTTCTCCATCAACCTGCAGGGAACCCACGTGTCATCCGAAGTGCGCCATGTCCTGAACGCCGCCAGTGCCCGGCTCGGCGAACGCATCGATGCCGAGTTGCTGCTGCTTCATGTGCTGCGGCAACCGCGTAGCTGGTTGATCGCTCATGCGGATGATGTGCTGCCTGCCGAGGCCGTTTCGGCCTATGCAGGCCTGCTCGACCGGCGCGAGCAGGGCGAGCCGGTCGCGTACATCACCGGCCAGCGTGGTTTCTGGTCACTCGATTTTGAAGTAACTCCGGCGACCCTGATCCCGCGCCCGGAGACCGAATTGCTGGTCGAGCTGGCGCTGCAGCGACTGCCGGGTGACGTTGCCTGCAGCGTGGCCGACCTCGGTACGGGCAGTGGCGCGATCGCCCTGGCCATTGCCCGCGAGCGGCCAGTCGCGCACGTGGTTGCCACCGATGCCAGCGAGCCTGCACTCGCCGTGGCACAGCGCAATGCGCAGCGCAACCACATCGTCAACGTCAGTTTCGTGCAGGGTGACTGGCTGGCACCGCTGGCTGGCCAACGCTTCGACCTGATCGTCTCCAACCCGCCCTACATCGAGAGTGCCGACCCGCATCTGGAACAGGGCGATCTGCGCTTCGAGCCGGTCACCGCATTGGCCGCGGGCGTCGATGGTCTGGATGACATTCGCCGCATCGTGCTGGACGCGCGCCAGCACTTGCAGGCCGGCGGCTGGTTGCTGTTCGAGCATGGCTGGAATCAGGGCGAGGCGGTGCGCGACCTGCTGCAGGATGCCGGTTACGCCGAGGTATTCACGGCGCCGGATCTGGAGCAGCGCGACCGCGTCAGTGGTGGACGCACCGATTAGTTGCGGCGCTCAGCCCGCGGCGTTCACGGTGATCATGGATGGCGGGAAGCGTGCGCGTATCGCATGGCGGATGCCGGGCAGATCGAGGCCCGCCATGCTCAGCACCTCTTCGCGACTACCGTGTTCCAGGTAGACGTCCGGCAGACCCAGATGCAGGATCGACAGGGTGATGCCATGCGCGGCCAGGCACTCGGCCACGGCTGAACCGGCGCCGCCGGCGACCGCGTTGTCTTCCAGAGTGACGAAGGCGTCGTGGCTTTTTGCGAGATCCAGGATCAACGCTTCATCGAGTGGCTTGATGAAACGCATGTTGATCAAGGAGGCATCGAGTTCGGCCGCGATCGTGGCCGCCGGGGCCAGCATCGCGCCGAAACTCAGCAAGGCCAGGCCACGGCCGCGCCGGCGTAGCTCGGCCTTGCCGATCGGCAAGGTATCCAGCTGCGGCCGCAGCGCGGCACCGAGGCCGGTGCCGCGCGGATAGCGGATCGCCGCCGGGCCGGGGTGCTGATAGCCGGTGCTCAGCATCATGCGGCACTCGTTCTCATCGGCCGGGGCCATGATCATCATGTTCGGCAGACAGCGCAGAAAACTCAGGTCGAAGCTGCCCGAATGGGTCGCGCCATCCGGGCCGACCACGCCGGCGCGGTCGATCGCGAAGGTGACGTCGAGATTCTGCAGCGCCACGTCGTGAATCGCCTGGTCGTAGGCACGCTGCAGGAACGTCGAGTAGATCGCTACCACCGGCTTGGCACCCTCGCAGGCCATGCCGGCGGCCAGGGTCACCGCGTGCTGCTCGGCGATGGCCACATCGAAGTAGCGTTGCGGGTATTCCTTCGAGAAGCGCACCAGGCCGGAACCCTCGCGCATCGCCGGGGTAATCGCCAGCAGGCGATCGTCGGCCGCGGCCTGGTCGCAGAGCCAGTCGCCGAAGATTTCGGTATAGGACGGTTTGGCCGCTGGGCTCTTTTTTACCAGCCCAGCCTGGGGGTCGAACGGGCTGACCGCGTGGTATTCGATCTGCGCCTGCTCCGCCGGGGCGTAACCCTTGCCCTTGGTGGTGATCACATGCAGCAATTGCGGCCCGGGCAGGTCCTTCACCGTGCGCAGTGCCTGCAGCAATTGCGGCATGCTGTGGCCGTCGATCGGGCCGGTGTAGTGGAAGCCGAGTTCCTCGAACAGCGTCGAGGGCACGAACATGCCCTTGGTATGTTCCTCCCAGCGCTTGAAGAAGCGCCCAAAGAAGGATTGCTTGGGGATCGCGCGCTTGGCCCGCTCACGCCATTCGTTGAGACGGCGACTGGCCATCGCGCGCGCCATGATCTTGGCCAGCGCCCCCACGTTCTCGCTGATCGACATGCCGTTGTCGTTGAACACCACCAGCATGTCCGCCTCCACGTCACCGCTGTGGTTGAGCGCTTCGAATGCCATGCCGGCGGTCATCGCGCCGTCGCCAATCACCGCGACGACCTTGCGCTTGTCGCCCTTGCGTTGGGCGGCGATCGCCATGCCCAGGGCAGCCGAGATCGAGGTGGAGGAATGGCCGACGCCGAAGGTGTCGTATTCGCTCTCCTCGCGACGAGGGAACGGTGCCAGTCCGTCTTTTTTCTTGATCGTGGTGATCTTGTCGCGGCGGCCGGTGAGGATCTTGTGCGGGTAGCACTGGTGGCCGACATCCCAGACCAGGCGGTCGTTTGGCGTATCGAACACGTGGTGCAGTGCCACGGTGAGTTCGACCACGCCCAGTCCGGCACCAAAGTGACCTCCTGAGCTGGCCACGGCCTCGATCAGGTACTGGCGCAGTTCATCGGCAACGACCTGCAGCTCGTCATCGGGCACGCGGCGCAGGTCGACCGGCGTCTCGATGGGCGCGAGATGGGGGTAGTGGGCGAGCTCATTCATCTGCGTATTGTTGGCCCAGAGCCGGGGCGGGGCAAGGGCGGGCGCGTGAACAAGGTATGGCAAGGGCTGGCGGCCACCGTCTGCACGCCGTGCACACACGGTGGGGCCGAGGCTGCGCATGGCATCCCAAACGAGATACGTACATGTCCTTGCGCAAGCTGTTTCGTCGTTTTGCCGAAGGTACGTCGCGCTATGCAGGCAAGCCGGTCGCCTTCATCCTGGCGGTGCTGATCGTGGTTGTGTGGGGCGCCACTGGCCCGCTGTTCCATTACGGCGACACCTGGCAGCTGGTGATCAATACCTCCACCACTATCATCACCTTCCTTATGGTGTTCCTGATCCAGAGCAGCCAGAACCGCGATACCGCCGCCTTGCAGATCAAACTGGACGAGTTGATCCGCACCAGTCAGGCGCACAACGCCCTGTTGAACCTCGAGGAGCTCGACGAAGAGGAACTGGATCGCATCCGCAAGCACTACTGCAGGCTGGCGCTTACGGCGTACGCGAACCTGGACACCATCGAGCAGAACGCGAAGGACATGCACAACGATGAGGGTGATGACCGCGCCGTTGCTTGATCAGGCGGCTAGCGGGCGTCGATCGCGCGGCAACCGGCTGACCAGAAACTCCATCTGGTCGGCCAGGATGTTGCGGTTGGAAAGGATCAGGTGCTCGACCCAGCTCGGCCGATAAGGCACCGCCAGCAGGGGCATGTTGGCCTGTTGCGGGGTGCGGTTGCTTTTCTTCAGGTTGCACGGCAGGCACGCGCTGACCACGTTTTCCCATTCGTCCTTGCCATGCTTGGAAATCGGAAGCACGTGGTCGCGAGTCAGCTCGGCACGGCTGAAATGCTCGCCGCAGTAGAGACAGATGCTGCGATCGCGGGCGAACAGGGCGGTATTGGTCAATGCGGGTGCAGGGTCGATCGCGTGATCGCGGCAATGGCCGGTGCTGGCGATGATCGGGTGCAACTGCAGCAGGCTTTGCGCGCCAAGCAGACGGTTGTGACCGCCATGCACGGTGAGGCAGGGGTCGCCGAGGGTCCAGGCGACAGCGTCGCGCACGTAAAGACAAACGGCGTCTTGCCAGCTGATCCAGTCAAGGATGCGGCCACTGGCGTCCAGTGACAACACGCGGGTCGCGTGGAGATCGCCTCGAATGGGTACGTCCATCAGCATGTAAATCGTCCCTCAGCCAAGGCCAGAAAAGAGCGCTTCGTCAATGCATGTGGTGCTGCTGCGGGCCAGCATAGAACAAATCTGTTGCAATTCGCATGCTGGGCCGGCGGCTGACGGGCTGGTTGCTATAGTCGCCCGCGCACAAAAGCGCTGATATGATCGGCAGTCAACACAGACCCGACGCCGGGTTTGGTAGGGGCGCTCGGTGGTGACCCGGCACGGCGAGGGGCAAGGGAATTCAACGTGGCTGAAGTCATTTTCTACGAGCATCCGGTTCCGCTGAACCGCGCGGAGCACAAGGACCTGCGCCTGAAGGCCGTGCCAAACATGAAGTTCGCGATGAACACCCATTCGGTCCCGCTGACCGGTGCCGAGTTCGGTGCTGCGGCGCGCGATCTGGTGATCATCTTCGCCGGCAATGACGTTGCCAGCGCGGGTCCGATCGCACTGCTGGGCCTTCGTCAGAGCGAGAACCTGTTTGTCGACGCTGATGGTCAGTGGGCGCCGAATGCCTACGTGCCGGCCTTTGTGCGCCGTTACCCGTTTGTGCTGGCAGAGAAGCCGCCCGAGCAGGAGGGTGCCGATTTCACTGTGTTCCTGGATGAGCGCTACGAGGGTTTCAACACCACCGAAGGCGAGCGTCTGTTCAAGGAAGACGGCACCGATACCGAGATGCTGACCAATGCGGTGGGCTTCCTTGGCGACTTCCAGCAGAACATCGCCCGCACCAAGTGGTTCATGGAACAGTTGGTGAAGCATGACCTGCTGGAGCCGCGCAATATCCAGCTCAAGAAGGGTGGCCAGGATCAGAACGGCCCCTCGATCAATCTCAACGGCCTGTTCGTGGTCAACGAAGAAAAGCTGCGCGCGCTGGACGAGAAGGTTGCCCACGAATTCGTTCGTGAAGGCGTGTTCGGCTGGATTTACGGACACTTGCTGTCGCTGGGCAATATCGATCGTCTGGTCAAGCGTCTGGAAGTACGTGAGGAGGCCGAGGCGGCCGCCGGCGTCACCAGGAACTGATCGCTGCGATGCCGTGCACGAAAAAGCCGCCTCGGGGCGGCTTTTTCGTTGACCCGGTTCAACGTACCGGCTTTGCCAGTCGCAGCAGGTCCTCGCTGTAACCGCTTGCCTCGTACAGCGCGCGGGCGCGTGCATTGCCGGGGAAAACCGCCAGCGTGACCATCTGGCAATGATGTTCGCGCGCCCATGCCTCGGCATGGGCAAGCAAGGCCTTGCCGATGCCATGACCTTCGTATGCGGGCGCCACGGCCAGGTCGGAGATATGGCAATTGCTGCGGCCGGTGAAGAAATCCGCCGTGCGTTGCAGGTGGATGAAGCCGACCCGGTCGCCATCGGCATCCTCGGCCACGAACAGGTAACTGTTGGCCGGCTGCTCCTCCAGATGCCTGAGCAGATCCTGGCGGATACCCTCGATGCATTCGTGACGTCGCCGCCATGGCGGCAAGCTGAAATCGACGAAGCGTGGAACCAGTGCGAGGATGAATTCATCGTCATCTTCAGCCAGGCGAATCAGCAGCGACGGTGCGGTCATGAGGCATCAATGGTGGGGTGGCGTTGCCGTTTCTACACCTTGCGCAGTGGCCAGGGAAGTACCGCGCAAGTGGCACGTGTATATTTTGTCCGGCGCGGGAGTGCGCGCGGGTAGCACGGATCCCGATCAGTACAGCAGCCAGCCGCGGGGAAATTGTTTGTGTCGACCACCCGCCGTATCCACATCGAGCCTGACCACAGTGCGGTACTCACGAAGGGCATGTGCAGGATCCAGGCAGACCTGAAATTGCCGCAGGCCTTCCCGCCGGAAGTGGAGGCTGCGGCAGCCACCGCAGCGCTCAACCCGCGCATGCCGGCACTGGATCGCAGCGATATCCCCCTGGTGACCATTGATCCCGCTTCGTCGATGGATCTGGATCAGGCGATGTATGTCCAGCGCCGTGATGGCGGTTACCGCGTGTTCTATGCCATCGCCGACGTTGCCGCGTTTGTGACGCCCGGCGACGCGATCGACCTTGAGGCGAATCGGCGCGGCGAGACGCTCTACGGCGCCGACGCGAAGGTTCCCTTGCACCCCAATGTGCTGTCCGAAGGCGCCACCTCGTTGCTGCCGGATCAAGTGCGGCCGGCGTTGTTGTGGACGATCGACCTGGACGGCGCCGGTGAGGGCTTTGCCGTCGACGTGCGGCGCGCGCGCGTCAAGAGCCGCGCCAAGCTCGACTACATCGGCGTACAGCGCCATGTCGACGCGGGCTCGGCGGACCCGATGTGGGCGGTCTTGCGTGAGATCGGGGAGTTGCGCAAGCAGCGCGAGCAGGCGCGCGGCGGCGTCAGCCTGCCGTTGCCCGAGCAGGAGATCGAGGTCGTGGGTGGCCGCTGGAGCCTGTCGTTTCGGGCACGCCTGGCGATCGAGGACTGGAACGAACAGATATCCCTGCTGACGGGCATGGCCGGGGCACACCTGATGCTGCAGGCGGGCGTAGGCCTGTTGCGTACCTTGCCCGAACCCGATCCTCGTGCGATAGAACGCCTCAGGATTACCGCACGGGCGCTGCAAATTCCCTGGCCGGCGGAGCTGGACTACCCCGGATTCATCCGCTCGCTCGACCCGACCAGGGATGCCCATATCGCGATGCTGACCGCCTCGACCACCGTATTGCGCGGGGCTGGCTATGTCGCCTTCAACGGCAGCTTGCCCGCACCGTCGACCCACTCGGCTCTGGCGGCGCACTACACCCACGTCACCGCGCCGCTGCGCCGGCTGGTTGATCGCTATACCGGCGAGATGTGCATCGCGTTGTGCGCCAAACAGCCGGTACCGGATTGGGTGCAGGCCGCGTTGCCGGGGCTGCCGACCACGATGCAGGCGTCGGGCCACCGCGCGCGTCAGTATGAAAAGGCGGTGCTCGATCTGGCCGAGGCGGCCATGCTGGCACCGAGGGTCGGCGAGACATTCGACGGCGCCATTGTGGAGGTAGCCGCCACGGATGCCAGAAAGGGTGTCGTGATCGTCCGCGACCAGGTGGTCGAGGCCAGCGTCAGCAGTGATTCCGCGTTGCCGCTGGGCAGCGACGTCAGGGTGACCCTGGTGGAGGCCGACCCGCTGACGCGTATCACGCGCTTCGCTGGGGCCTGACGACCTGCGCCGACAGGGGTTCACTCTCAGACAGGTGGCGGGCACGCAGCGGGCATGCCACAGCGGATGGCTTGCGAGAAGTCTTCCTGCGGCCTTACGGCTCTTGCGCGCTCGGTGATGCGGCCACGCTGGCGCAAAAGGCCGAGCGGGACATTGCGATCCAGTGCGCCGACCTGGTACAGGTAGCCGGGCAGGTAGCCGGTCAGCAACAGGCGTGCGTCCCAGTGGAGGCCGGGGGCGATCTGCCTTGCCATGCGATAGACCAGGGTGGTGCAGTTGGAGGTGAGCGTGTTGTAGAACGCCGGTCGTGCGGCCAGTTGGTTGGCAGCATGCACATAGGACAGGAACAATGTGCGCATCGCGGATTTGCCCATGCGCAGCGGATACAGGTAGTCGTCTTCATCGCGCACATGGGTGCGCACGCGGATGATGTCGTTTTCATCGGCGGCCACCAGCACTGTCTCGTACTGTTTGAAGAAGCCGCCGATGGCGGAGTACTGCTGCCCGCGGCGCTTGCGGATCTCCACCGAAAAGACCACGTGGCGACCGTCGTCGAAACCGAACGAGATCATCGCGTGGGCGATCGCCCGGCTGCTCCAGTGAGACAGCACGGCATCGGTCGAGAGCAGCCTGTCCAGATCGTATTCACGGGTCTCCCAGCACGCGTCGTAATCGTCGTCGCGGCGCCAGGAAAAGTTGCGAACATTCTCTAGCACCACACGGTTGCCATGCAGCTGTCCGGTCAGCAGCTGGCTGACGTCATCGGCCCAGATCCGCCGGTTGGATGGTGCGATACCCAGCCACCACAACAGCACGATCGTGTAGCACGCCGCGTAGGCCAGCAGTGGCAGCCAGCTACGGTGAGCGATGGCCAGGACGAGCAGGGTGATGACCAGACAGGCCCAGCACAGGCTGGCGATGACGCGGGTGATCGAACGCCCCGGCAGCTGGTACCACAGTGCCAGTGCAGCCCACGCGCCCGAGCCGAACGCGACAAGCGCCATCAGCACGATCAGCGCCACGCGCACGACCATCCACGATGCACGGACCACGGCCATCCAGCCTCGCAATGAACCCTCGGGATGCGCGGCTCGAGGTGCATGGCTCAACCCGGACCGACCTTCAACCCTGCCGGTACAGCTTCATCAAGCCGACCACGCCAAGTCCCCACACACCGTTGAGCAGCAGGGCCCCGAAAATCAGTTTTGGATCGTAGCCACCACCCATCGGCATGCCCTTCATGGGAAACACCACGAACAGCGCCACGATGCTGGGCAGCAAGGCACCCCAGATCGCTCCCCGCAGCCAGCGTTTGCCACCGACCTGTCTGCGCACCAGCGCCCACAACAGCACACCCCACAGCCCACCCCAGAAAGCCAGCGAAATCACCGAGGGCACGCCGAGCGGCGGCACGGCGGTCATGTTCCAGGCGGGCTTCGGTACGGCGCCGGCCAGATGCAGCAACTCAAGCAGTCCTTGATGAAACACCAGGGTGGAGACAAAGCCTGCCACGAACGCCAGTAACCATTTCATCGCAATCTCCCGTGAGGATGGGCGGCAGGTCGGGCGGGGCGCCCCCGACGTGCTGCCGGTTCCTCCAGTTTCGCATCCTGGCCTCCCCGCGGGGCAACTGATTCCTTGCGGCGAGGGTGCCTGTCGCAACCCGAATAACCGATGGATCGGAACACGACTTTCAGTTGGCAAGCCTGTTGCATGTACACAGGCATGAACGATATCGCCTATGACATCTCACACCTGTTCGAGTCCGAAATGATCGAGCTCGATGGCAGCCATTTCCGGACGAGCACGGCACCGACACCCGTTGCCTGCAAGACTCCAGACCTTTTGGCCTTGCAGGAACGCATGGCGCGGGAGTTGTTGCAGGCGGCCGACGCGCACGAAGCCTTGATCCAGCAATACCTGCGCGTGGCCGGCGACATTCCGTTCGACTCCTATGCCGCATGAGGGCCGTGGTGGTTCGTCAGGCACGTCACACTTGAGCCAAAGCTGACCTGTTTTGACACCTCCGCTGCCCTTCGCTGACAGTCGGGCTCCAACCCGGAACCCGTCTGGCTGAAGTGGCCGGCGTAATAAAAAAGGCCCGGAATGTTCCGGGCCTTTTTTTGTTGCGTGCTCTTGCCTCAGACGATGCTGGGCACGCTCTCCACGCCAGCTTCCATCGCGGCCTGGTGGGTCTGGCAGCGGGGCAGGAGGCGGGCGAAGTAGAACGTTGCCGTATCGCGCTTGGCCTGCTTGAAGGCAGCGGAATGTGCGCCGGCTTCTGCTGCGGCGACGCCGCGTACTGCCATGTAAGCGAGCGCGACGTAGCCGGAGTAGTACAGATAGTCGGTGGCGGCAGCGCCCAGTTCTTCCGGGTTGGCCTGCGCGCGCTGGGCCAGCTTGAGGGTGAGGTCGCCCCAGTTCTTGGTGGCGATGGCGAGCGGGGCGATGAAGGAGCGCAGCGAGTCATCGGCACTGTGCTGCTGGCAGAACGCACTGATCTCCTGCAGGAAATGCTTCAGGCCGACACCCTGCAACTGGAGGATCTTGCGGCCCAGCAGGTCGGCGGCCTGGATGCCGGTGGTGCCTTCGTACAAGGTGATGATGCGGGCATCGCGGACGAACTGCTCCATGCCGTTCTCGCCGATATAGCCGTGGCCACCGTAGATCTGCAACGCTTCCTTGGTGCATTCCTGCGCCAGCTCGGTTACCACGCCCTTGGCAATCGGGATCAGGAACGCGACCAGTTCACCGGCCTTCTTGCGCGCGGCCTCGTCGTTGCTGCGCGACTCGATATCGGTCTGCAGCGCGGTGTACAGCAACAGCACGCGGGAGGTCTCGACGAAGGCGCGCTGGGTCAGCAACATGCGGCGCACGTCCGGCTGCACCAGCAGGTTGTCGGCCGGCTTGTCCGGGAACGCCGGGCCGGAAAGCGCGCGCGACTGCAGGCGTTCACGGGCGTAGTTGAGGCTGTTCTGCAGCGCGCGCTCGGCCAAGGCCAGCCCCTGCACACCGACCGACAGGCGTGCTGCATTCATCATGGTGAACATGGCCATCAGACCCTTGTGCGGGTGGCCGATCAGGTAACCCTCGGCACCGTCGAAGTTCATCACGCAGGTGGCCGAGCCCTTGATGCCCATCTTGTGCTCGATCGCCCCGGCCGCGACCGGGTTGCGCTCGCCCAGCGAGCCATCCTGGTTGACCTTGAACTTGGGCACGATGAACATCGAGATGCCGCGGCTGCCGGACGGTGCGTCGGGCAGGCGTGCCAGCACCAGGTGCACGATGTTCTCGGTGAGGTCATGCTCGCCGGCACTGATGAAGATCTTGGTGCCGGTGAGCTTGTACAGGTCATGGCCGTCCGCGTCCTGGCCGGCCGGTTCGGCGCGCGTCTTCAGCAAGCCCAGGTCGGAGCCGGCCTGCGGTTCGGTCAGGCACATGGTGCCGGTCCAGCGGCCTTCGACGATCGGCTGCATGTAGAGCTGGCGGTGCCACTCTTCGCCATGCTGCTCCATCGCGTGGCAGGCGCCTTCGGATAGCAGCGGGTACAGGCTCCAGGCCAGGTTGCCAGACTGGAAGATTTCGGTGGTGGCGGTGCCCAGCACGGCCGGCAGCGCCTGGCCGCCGTAGGCTTCCGGGTTGGTCAGGCTGGTCCAGCCGCCGTCGGCAAACTGCTTGAATGCTTCCTTGAAGCCCTTCGGCGTGGTCACCGTCTGGGTGGCCTTGTCGAAGTGGCAGCCTTCGACGTCGCCGGGCCAGTTGGTCGGTGCCAGCACCTGTTCGGACAGCTTGCCGGCCTCTTCCAGCACGGCGTCGATCAGGTCGCGGGTATGCGCTTCGCCGCCTTGCAGGGCGGTAAGGGTCGGCTCGGCACCCAGCACGTCAAACAGGGCAAAGCGCAGATCGTCGAGTGGGGCCTTGTACGCAGTCATGATGATTCCTCGAAAAAAAAGATCAGGTGTAGATGGGCGGTCAGCGCCAGGTATTGGCGATACCCGGCACCGGTGAGATCCAGGCATTGCCGTCGAAGCTGAAGTCGCGCGGCTGTTTTTCCTGTTCGGGTTTGGCGCTGGCGCTGCCGCTGATGCGGTAGGCGACGGCAGCGGCGCTGCCCTTGCCGGCGACCGCTTGCAGCGCCTGGCTCATCGCCGGGGTAGGCAACACATCGACCTCGATCACGTCGCCGGCCAGCTCGGGGATGTCCCGCTCGAACGCGGCATGCAGCCGGATCGGCATCAGGGCGGCGATTTGCAGCTTGCCCTCGATCGACTTGAAATCCATCTCGCTGTAGCTGTTGTTCTGGATGCGCAGGGTCAGCCGCCACTCGCCACTGGGCTGCTGCACCAGTTGCTGGATGCTCAGCGTGGGCGGAAACACGCTTTTGCGCGTCGGCCCACAAGCCATCAGCCCGGTAACGAGCAGGATCAGCATCAAGACCTGGGACAGTCGCTTCATGGGTTCACCTCAAACGATTGTTTGAATCTTATCAAAGTTGGTGGAAATTCCCATGACGCTCTGCAACGGGCATCATCGCCGCTCCGTTCAGCCAGTCAGCAGATTTGCCCATGACCTCAGTCACGCACCGCCGTATCGTCGCCCGCCGCTCCCCCATCCATGGCAACGGGGTGTTTGCTGCCAGCGCCATTCCCAAGGGGGAGGAAGTGATCGAGTACAAGGGCAAGTTGCTCACTCACGCCGAGGCGGACGAGCTTTACGGCGACGGCGGCGAAACCGGCCACACCTTCCTGTTCACCCTCAACGATGACTACATCATCGACGCCAACCAGCAGGGCAACAGCGCGCGCTGGATCAACCACAGTTGTGCGCCGAACTGCCGCGCCCTGGTGGAAGAGAGTGCCAGTGGCGACCCGCGCAAGGACAAGGTGGTGATCGAGACGATCCGCGCGATCAAACCCGGCGAAGAGCTCACCTACGACTACGGCATCGTGCTCGAGGTGCCGCATACCGCGCGCCTCAAGAAGCTGTGGGTCTGCCTGTGCGGGTCGCCGAAGTGCACGGGTACCCTGCTCAAGCCCAAGACCAAGACTCGCTGAGGCCAGTCGGAGGCTTGCAAGCGTGCCCCGTGCGGGTGGGTCGGCGGGCGTTTCCAGCGCTCCACGGCCGCGTCCGGCTTGCCGATCCATGGTGCGCTCTGCAGTGCCTCATCGATGCGTTGCGCGAGCTGTTCGATGAGTGGGCGTACCGCATCGGCGGCAGCACCGCGGCAGCCCTCGCAGAAATCCATCGTCATGCTGGCGGTGGCGTCGCTGACGGTGATCTTCACGCCAGGCTGGTCGCTCATCACCATCTCGCAGCCGTCGTTGCTCGGGGTGTAGCTGCTCTTCATCGCGGCGAAGCCCGAGCCGGTCAGCGCATGCTGGATACTGGCGAGCTGGTCGGCGGTGGCATGGCCCTCGGCATGCGCCGTCTGCACATGCGCGTAGCCGTTGAAACTGACCCGACCGTCCGGTGTCGCCGTTACCCGGTAGCCGGGACAATTGCCCAGTCAGATGCTGCGCTGAAGGGTGATGCCGGCGCGCCTGATGGTCACTTCGGCGTGCATCGCGCACGCCGTCGACAGTGACCGCACGCCGCCGAGCAGGCCGCCGGCAAGCAGGTGCCGACCGTGCAAGGGCATCGCGTTACTCCCTCATGGATCAGTCGGTGAAGCACGCGGGATGGTGCATCGGGCAGCTCGGGCGGTGTGCTCAGTCCTCTTCGGCATGCGGCTTCCAGGCGTCGCTGAGCTGGCGTTGCACGGTCGCCGGTACCGCATCGTAGTGACTGAGGTCGAGGCTGTAGCGGCCGCGGCCGCCGGTGATCGATTTCAACTCGGTGGGGTAGTCGATCAACTCGGCCAGTGGTGCCTGCGCCTTGATCACCAACTCGCCACCGCGCTGGCTGTCGGTGCCCAGGATGTGCGCACGCTTGCTGGCCAGCCCGCCGGTGACGTCACCCATGTGGTGCTCGGGGATGGCGACTTCCACGTTCACGATCGGCTCCAGCACGATCGGATGCGCCTTCGCCACCGCATCCAGGAAAGCCTTCTTGCCGGCGCTGACGAAGGCCACCTCCTTGGAGTCGACCGAGTGGTGCTTGCCGTCGTACACGGTCACGCGCAGGTCCTGCAGCGGGAAGCCGGCGATCGCGCCGTGCTCCATTGCCTGGCGCACGCCCTTTTCGATCGCCGGCAGAAACTGGCCGGGGATCACGCCGCCCTTCACTTCGTCGACAAATTCGAATCCGGCGCCACGCGTCAGCGGCTCGATGCGCAGAAACACTTCACCGAACTGGCCGGCGCCGCCGCTCTGCTTCTTGTGCCGGTAGTGACCCTCGGCCGGGCCGGCGATGGTCTCGCGATAGGCGATGCGCGGCGGATGGGTGTTGACCTCCACCCCGTAGCGTTCGCGCATGCGTTCCAGCATCACCTTCAGGTGCAGGTCGGACAAGCCGCGTGCCACGGTCTCATTGAGATCCTTGTGGTGTTCGATGCGAAAGCAGGGGTCTTCTTCAGCCAGCCGTTCCAGTGCCTGGGACAGTTTCTGCTCGTGTCCCTTGTGCCCGGGTTCCAGCGCCAGCCCGTACATCGGCGAGGGAAACGCCAGCGGCGCCAGGCTGATGCGGTCCTCTTCATGGGAGTCG
Source organism: Rhodanobacter sp. (assembly GCA_041663105.1). GTDB lineage: Bacteria > Pseudomonadota > Gammaproteobacteria > Xanthomonadales > Rhodanobacteraceae > Rhodanobacter. The sequence goes on along the minus strand of JBAZRB010000001.1, from coordinate 249,935 downwards.
TGCAGCACTGCGTCGAAGTGGATTTCCTCCACCTTGGCTACTGCGGCGAGGTCGCCGGGAATGGCCTCGTCGATCTCCACGTGGGTCCTGCCCTGCAGCCGGAACAGATGGCCCACCTTGAACGGCTTGCGTCCGTCGTCGACCAGCAACTGGCTGTCGCGTCGAATCGTGCCCTGCCACACGCGAAACACGCCGAGCTTGCCCACGAACGGGTCGTTGACGATCTTGAACACGTCGGCGATCACATGCGCGTCGGCGGCAGCACTGACCACCAGCGGCGTGCCGTCCGCGCGCAGAAAGGGCGGCGGATTGCCCTCGGTGGGGTTGGGCAGCAATCGTTCGGCGACGTCCAGCAGCTCACGTACGCCGGCGCCTGTGCGTGCGCTGACAAAGCAGATCGGCACCAGGTGGCCCTCGCGCAGGCACTCCTCGAACGCATCGTGCAACTGCTGCGGACTGAGCGACTTTTCACCCTCATCCAGGTACTTGCCCATCACGCTTTCGTTGATCTCCACCACCTGGTCGAGGATGCGCTGATGCGCCTCGGCCAGCGACGAAAAATCGGTGGCGCCCTCGTTGTGGAAGAAGCAATCCAGCACGCGTCTGCCGCGTCCCGCCGGCAGGTTCACCGGCAGGCATTCGTTGCCGAATTCCGCGCGCAGCGCGTCGACCAGGGCGCCGAGGTCGGCGCCGTCGAAGTCGATCTTGTTGATCACCAGCACGCGCGCCAGGCCGCGTTCGCGTGCGTGCATCATCATGCGGCGGGTGCTGTGCTCAATGCCGTTGATCGCGTTGACCACGATCGCCACGGTTTCCACTGCTGCCATGGACGCCAGCGTGGCCCCGCGGAAATCCGTATGGCCGGCCGTGTCGATCAGGTTGATATGGCAGTCGCCATGGTTGAGCTGGGCGACGCAGGTATCGATGGAGTGCACACGATCCTTCTCCTGGCTGTCGGTATCGGACACGGTGTTGCCGCGTTCGACCGTGCCGGCGATCTGGATCACGCCGGTGGCCTGCAGCAGTGCCTCGAACAATGTGGTTTTGCCCCCACCGGCGTGACCGGTCAGGGCGATGTTGCGGATGCTTTCCGTGGAATACGTCACGATGCGACCCTCCTCTGGCGGAGCGTGACCTCGTGGCATGAGCGGCGCCGCATGAGGCCGCGCGTTGACGGCTGACGATGGCGGGCCGTCATGGTCGTCCTGCGGCGATGGTGTGCCGGGGGCGGTCATGGCGGGGACGGCGCGGGGCGCCGAAGCGCTAGCCTTGAGCGAACCGGCAGCGGGGTCAAGCTGCAGTGCGGGGAACGCCGTCCGGTCACGACTGTCTGTATGGCAGGCCCTGGCTCACGCAGCGGCAGCCGGCATGGTCTGTCGCGATTCAATCAGCATGCGGCATGCTGTCTCGTCCATCGTTCTCCGTGAGGAATCACTATCGTCCGTCCGCAGCCCCTGCCGTCTACGCGCCCGTCAGAGCCGCCACCCGCGAAGCCGGCGGGCAAGCTGGCCGCGCTGGACTGGCCGGCGCGGGCGGGTCAGCCGCAACGCCGCTGGCACGAGCCGTTGATTGCCCCGCGGCAACACCGGTGGGCGTTGCTGGTGGCGCTGCTGCTGCACGCGGTCTTCGTGGTGTTGATCTGGTTCGGCATGCGTCCGGCGGTGGTGAAGCCGCCTGCGGTGACAACCCCGGCCGAGGTGATGCAGGTGCGTTTCATCACGCTGGCGCCGCCGGCGAATCAACCGCCACCACCAGCCATGCCGCCGCCGGCGCCGCCCACGCCACGCATCGTGCCGAAAAGTCGCGAGCCGCTGACCAGGGGCGCGATGGTGGTGCAGCCAGCGCCGGCGCCGGTACAACCGGTGCAGCTGTATGACGAAAATGGGCAGCCGCGGTTGCCGGCCGCTGCTGCCAGCGCGCCGGTAGCCGGCTACGTACAGCGCATGCCGCAGGGCGACACGCAGATCATGCAGCATCGCAGCGCGGTGACCTACCAGTCCACCCGCTTTGCAAAGGACTGGACCGGTAATAGCGATGTCATCGACAACGCATTGCAGAAGCTGGTGGACCACACCACGGTGACCAGGACCGTACGCCTGCCCGGCGGCATCCGTATCCATTGCGCGGTATCGCTGGCCATGCTGGCTGGCGGTTGCGGCGGCGAACCGCCACCGCCACCATCAGCCAAGGACGGCGACGCCCGCCTCAACATGGCGCCAGCCCGTTCGCTCGATGGCATGTCGCATGGGCCCAGGCCGCCGAGCGTAGAGGCCTGCATCGCGATGTACCGCGCCGGCAAGCCGCTGGAGTACGGCTGCCCGGTGGATACGCCCAATCGCTCGGTTGACGCTGAGCTGCGTGAGCGCGCAGGGAAAAAGGCCGGCGGCCACTGACGCGCTTGCGCCGTCTCCGTGGACGCTCCGGTCGCACTTGCCCCGGGCGTCATGCGTAAGCCCAGGGGTGCCCGTTACACTGGCCGGATGCCGTTGCCGCCTCCGCCAAACAACAACGCTCGTCATGCATCCAACCCGGCGCGGATCATGCTCAACTCGCCGCTGGCCGCGGCGATGCGTGTGCGCGCGTATCACCAGCGTACCCGCCAGCGCCCGCCCGAGCGTGGCCTGCGCGTGCTGGGCGTGGTCGGCGCGATGCTGATGCACCTGTTGTTTCTGGTGGTCTTTGTGCTTGGCCCGGCCTATCCCTTGCAGCCACCTGCGCCAGCCAGGCAGCAATTCCTGCAGGTTCGCCTGATCGAGCCACCCACACCGCCACCGCCGCCGTCAGTGCGTGGCACGCCGCCGAAGGAGCGCGGGCAGGTCCATCAGGGCAGCAGCCATCAAGTCGTCGCGGTCAGCGAACGCAGTGCCAATATCGAGACGCCACCGGCGGTCGTTGCGCCAGTGCCTGCAGCGGTGACGCAACCACCAGCGCCGGCCCCGCGGCCCGCGCCGGAGCCAGCCAGGCCGGCGCCGCCAAGCGCGCCAAAGCCCCGGCCCATCGCCAGGCCGAAAGCGACCTCGGCACCGGCCAAGCCGGTGCCGGCATCGCCTCGGCCAGCGCAAGTAGTGCCGCCGCCACCGAAACTCCAGCCCGAAGCCGTGCGCAAACCCCAGGCCGAGGGCAATCAGCCGATGCCGCTGCCGACCACGCTGGTCATGCCGAAGCTGGCCTTGCCCTCGCCGCCGATCGACGTGCCGCGCCTGACGCCGCCGATCGAGATGCCACGCAGCAGCGCGCCGCTCAGCGTCACGCCCGCGCCGGTCACGCCGCCCGTGCCGGCATCGCCGCCGGCAACTCCATCGCCGGACATGAACCTGCAGGCGGATCTGATGGCGCCTATGCCTGTAGCTGCGCCGGCCTTGCCGCAACCAGAGCCCGCGGCCGTGCCGCTGGGCAAGGCCGTACTGAAACTGGCCGCGTCGTCAGCCCAACCAGCGCCGGCTCCCGCGCCTCCCGCGCCAGCCCCGGCCGAGCCGGCGGAAAAAATCCAGGCCATCGCCGCGATAGCGCTGCCACCAGCGCGGCCGATCGTGCAGCCGGCCATCATGCGTCCGTCGGTGAGTGCATCTACCACGGTGGCCGCGCTCGTGCCCGCCGCGTCGCGGCCAGTCACCGAAGCGCCTGCACCGGCGAAGTCCAGCGCCTCACCGACATCACCACAGGTGATGCCGGCAGGTGCCGGCCCAGCGGATGTCAGCCGAGCTCCCGATGCCATCGCGCAAGGCAGTGACACCGCCTCGCCCGGTCAGCTCAATGGCGTGGTAGCGGCGCCCTCCACGGCCCGTTCGGCGGCAGCCATCGCCGTGCCGCCATCCATCGGACAGGGCCGAAAGCCGGGGCAGGGCGAACACCCACCAGGCGCCGGGCAAGCCGGTGGCAACCAGCCTGGAGCGGAGCACGGCGAGCCGCATGGGGCCATCGGCGACTACGTGCAGGTCAGGCCACAGGGCGATACCAAGATCATGAATCATGGCGCGCCAGACATTGGCTACCAGCCCACCCGCTTCGAAAAGGACTGGACGCCCGAGAACGAGAGTTCGGTCGACACCGTCTTGCGACGTGCCGTGGAAAAAACCACGGTCAAGCACACCTTCCACCTGCCGCAAGGCATCCGCGTGGAATGCGCCGTCATGCCCCTGCTGCCGATAGCTCTTCTCGGTTGCCACAACCCCGATCCACCGCCGCAGCCGGTGGACGACAAGGTCTACGATCGCCTGCACCTGGCGCCCGCCAATCCGGTGGCAACGCCCACGCCCGTTCCGAATCCGGCGACGACCGCGGCCAGCACGCCGGCTACGGTCAGGTTCGACAACAGCGCCGAGTGCGCCGCCGCCCGTGTGGCTGGCGGGCCACCACCGCCCGGTTGCGAGCCGGTCGAGCTGCCGGCCAAGATGCGGCGCGGACCGGCACGCTCGTCCACGTCGTGGGTACCGGCGAGCGATCAGTTCCATTGATACCTGCGGGGTGGGGCACGGTGTCCCTGCTCAAACGCGATCCAGTGGACTCAGCACACCGTGGCCGCCGCGGTTGAGCACGTGGGTATAAATCTGGGTGGTGGCCACGTCCTTGTGACCGAGCAGTTCCTGGATCGTGCGAATGTCCTGGCAGGCCTCCAGCAGATGGGTGGCGAAGGAGTGGCGCAGGGTGTGGCAGGTGGCCGGTTTGATGATCTGGGCCTTTATGCGAGCCGAGCGAACTGCCCGCTGTACCCCATGCACGCACCAGATCGCGCATCGCCTCGTCCTGGACATCGGGCACATGCATGCGCGTGAGATCGTTCATGCGTAACGCCTTGACCAGCTTGATCGCATCGCGACGATCGGTCTTGACCCGATCACCCGGTTTGCGTGGGGTGAGCGAGGGCGCGCACACCATGCATGCAAAACCTTTCTTGGTGAGCAACCGGTACAGTCCGTAGCCGGTGGGCCCTGCCTCGTAGACGAACGAAACATGCGAGCCCTTGCTCTGCATCCGCGTACACAACTTCGTGATGTCGCGCTCGAGAACGCCGACGTTGCCCAGATTCTGGACCTCACCCAACCCGACCGAATACGCCGCAACGATCGAGTCCTTGTGCACGTCCAGGGCGACATGGACCGTGGTGGTGGTATCGTTTTGCATGCTGACCTCCGCGTAGGAAACCCACGATGAGCGTAGCTCTTGCACACTCATGCGGCTCTGGCTTCTGGCTAACCCGCGACTATGGTCTCGCGGAGGTCAGCCTTGGCCTCGAAAGTCATACTGTCTAGACGGCAAAACAATGAACTCCACCGACGCACTGTACGCAGAGCTAAAGCCAGACATTGCTGCTGTCGCGGATCAGCTCTTCAATCTGTCCGAAGCGTTCCTCCGTGACCAAGGAAATTTCTTGCCTCACGCCGCGGTTCTTACGGACGACGGCGACATCAGATTGGTCGGTGCTGCCGGCGAGAGCGACCTCACCAATTCCGTTGAGATCCTTCCCATACTTCACGGGGGTCTTCGCCAACAGGCACGCGAGCTTCCTCTTCAGGCGATCGGAGTTGCCGAGAATGTCACAGTCACCTTCGAGGGGCAGCGTCGCACCAAGGCGATCAAGGTGCTCTTCGAGCACAAGCGTGGGCTCACTGTTGCGCTTTACCTTCCTTTCGAGAAAAAGTTGCTCCGTGGGTACGTCATGGGCTCCACCATCTCAAAACTGGCTGCACCGGAAGTCAATGCATGGAGTCACGATGCCGTCTAACATCTCCGTAAGAGACTTCCGGTCAATACCGGGCGCATGATGCTTTTGCCCTGAGCTTTCGGGCCACTGCTGGTCATCGTGTTTTCCTTTTTGTTGCGCCGTGCGTGTCAGTGCTTTGTGTGCTGCAACGAATGTCAGACTGCTTTTCCGTAATCGGCCCTGTTGGTCGATGCCGCCGACTCGGACCTGGTACACCGCACCCGAAGACCTCGTTCGTTCATCGGACTGTCCGGTGCCCGGAGATCAGCCTGAGCACCGTTTGGACGTCCATTTGGTTAGTCAGGTTCTCTCCGGGGGCGGCTTGAACCGTTGTCTACCACTTGGCGCTGACGTTGCGACGTGTTCTCCGCCTCCAGTCGGAGTCGGCTTCAGTACCCGGGGTGTCGGAGCTGCGGAGCTCTCTACAGGATATTGGAGGCGAGGTGGTGCCTCGTGAATGAAAACGCCTCCCGGCTTTCCGGGAGGCGTTTTTCGATGCGTGGATCGTGGTGAATGGCGGACGGCCCGTCCGAAGTGGCGTCAGAGCAGGCGCAGCAGTTCCTTCATCAAGGGCAGGCGGCGCACGCGTACGGCGCTGGCGCGGAACACGGCGTTGGCCAGGGCGGGCGCGGCGGTGGGCATGGCCAGGAAGCTGGCGCCGGTGGGCGGGCCATCGCCAGACACGGTGATCACTTCCACGGCATGGGGCAACTGGGCCATGCTGGCCAGCGGGTAATCCTTGTAGTTGTGCTGCTGGATCTGGCCGTCCTTGACGGTGATGGCCAGGTTCAGTGCGGTGGAGAGCGCGTCGAGCGTTGCGCCGGCGACCTGGTTTTCCAGCCCCAGCGGATTGATCACCCGGCCCACGTCAACCGCGCAAACCGCGCGCTGGATGATCAGTTTGTCGCCCTGCATGGCGGCCTCGATGGCGTGCGCCACGTAGGCGCCGTCGATATGCCAGCAGGCGATGCCCAGGCCGTTGACGGTGCGCAGCCAGTTTTTCCACCCGATGCGGTCGGCGACCAGTTGCAGCACATTGGTCAGTCGGCCGATATCCATCGTGCCGCCACTACTCAGCGGGATCTGCCGTGGCTGGCCGAGGATGCGCAGGCGGGTTTTCAGCGGGTCCTCGCGCATCATGTGCGCGATTTCGTCGATGAAGCTCTCGACCGCGAAGGCATTGCTCAGGTGTGGCATGCCGCGGAACGGGCCACGCGGTGTCGCCGACTGCTGTGCGTACCAGTCGCTGCGATAGTTGGGAATCAGACCGGCCGGCAATTGGTCGGCCTGCAGTTCGGAGCCCCACAGTTGATTGTCCGGCACGCCGCGATGGGTCAGCGCGGAGGCGCTGGCCATGCGCTGGTTCCAGCCGCTGATCTGGCGCTTGTGATCGACGATGGCACTGAGCTGATGCACGCTGCCGGAGCGGTAGTAGTCGTGGGTGAACTGCTGCTCGCGCGTCCACAGCAGGCGCACCGGTTTGTCGACGGCCTTGGCCACCATCACCGCTTCGGCGACGAAGTCATGATCGAGACGGCGGCCGTAACCGCCGCCGACGCGCGGCACGCGGATATCGATCTGGTCGGGCTTGAGGCCGGTCAGGCGCTGCACCACGGCCCAGGCTTTCTGCGGTGCCTGGGTGGGCACGACCAGGCTGGCCTGGTCCTTGTCCAGCCGTACCAGGCAGTTCATCGGCTCGGCGGTGGCGTGCGCCAGCCACGGCTGGAAATAGCTGGCGTCGAGACGGCGCGCGGCTTTCTTGCTGGCGGCATCGACATCACCGTCGTTGCGCACGCGGGTGGTCGGCTCGGCCTGACTGGCGAGCAAGGCGGTGGCCTGTTGCTCGATCGCATTGCTGCTTTCGCCGGCGCTGGCGCCGGGCTTCCATTCGAGCTTGAGTTTCGCGCGACCTTGCAGCGCGCTCCAGGTGTCCTCGGCCAGCACGGCCACGGCCGGGGCAATCACGGTGCTGCCCCAGGGCTGGCCCGGCTCGGGCTTCAACTGCAGAACCTTGAGCACGCCCTTGATCGCCAGCGTGTCGGTGCTGTCGATATGGGCGAGCGTGCCATCCGGCCACGGGCAGTGCACCAGCACCGCCACCAGCGCGTCGGCGTAGAACTGGTCGCTGGCGAAGCGGGCCTGGCCGGTGACCATGGCCTGGGCGTCGACATCGCCGGCGGGGTTGCCGATCAGGTGGAAATCGGCCGGGTTCTTCAGTGCCGGTGCGCTGGCGGGCAGGGTGATCTGGCTGGCGTCAGCCGCCAGGCTGCCGTAGGTGACCCGGCGCCCATCCGGCGCAATCACCGTGCCGGAGTCGCAGCGCAGCCGGTTGGCCGGTACGCCGAGCCGGCGTGCGGCGGCCTGCAGCAGCAGCCAGCGCGCGAGCGCGCCGACCTGGCGCAGGTCTTTCCATGCTGCGGGTATCGAGGTGCCGGTGCCGCTGAGCTGATGGCCATAGGTCCAGCGTGGCTGGCCGTTGTTGTTGCTGACGCCCAGACCCAGCTGCACGACGCTGACGCGGTTCCAGTCGGCGTCGAGCTCGTCGGCGATGATGCGCGGCAGGGAGGTGGCCACGCCCGTGCCGGTGTCCGGATCACGCGCGCCAATCAGCACGTTGCCGTCGACGTCGATGCGCACATACGCGCCGAGGTCGAAGAAGTGGTCGCCGAGCAGGGCCGGCGGCAGCGGTGCGTCAAAGGCGTCGGCCGTGCCGATGCCGACGACAAGGGCGCCAGCGGTGCCGGCCAGCACCTGCAGGAAGCGGCGACGCGACAGCTTGATGCGGCCGATCGGGTGAAACTCGCCGGACTGGCTCATGGCTGGCCCGCCTTGCCGGCGGCGGCGCGCTTGATCGCCAGACGCACACGGGTCTGGCAGCCGCAACGGCACAGGTTGGGTAACTGGTCGATGTCGTCGTCACTCGGTTTGCTTTTGCGTTGCAGGAGGTCGACACCGGCGATCAGCCAGCCCGGCGTGCAATAGCCGCAGCCGATCGCATCCTCGTCGACAAAGGCTTGCTGCAGCGGGTGCAGGGTGCCGTCGTTGGCGCTTAGGCCTTCGACCGTGGTGATCGGCTTTCCGCTCAGGCCTTTCACCGGCAACGAGATCGCCGACAACGCCTTGCCATCGACCAGCACCAGGTCGGCGCCGTTGCCACCGTTTTCACCGGCGTATTTGGTGCCGGTCAGGCGCAGGATGTCGCGCAGATACCAGAGCAGGGGCATCTGCGGATCACCGGTGTGGCGGTAGTGTTCGCCATTGATCAGCAGCTCGATGCCGTCGCGCACCTTCTCGGGCACGATGCCGCTTTCCGCATTGATCGGCAGGGCCTGGGCTTGCACGGGCGCCATTCACTTCTCTCCTGAAAACTGTCCGCCTATTGTGGCATTGCCGCCGGCTTATTAGGGCCGCGTGCGGCTGAACAGCTGGCGCCAGAAAAAGTACACCGGGACCCCGGCAGCCATGATCAGCACGCCGATGCCCGCGTTGTGCGGGTTGTCGAGCATGGTCATCACCACCACCCAGGCGACGATGCCGATGAACAGCAGCGGCAGCCACGGGTAACCCGGTACTCGAAAGCTGGCGGGCTGGTCGTGCTGGCGGCGATACCAGAACAGGGTGGCCACGCCGACCGCGCAGGCCAGCCAGTCGCCGAAGGTGGCGTAATCCAGCAATTGACCGTAGCTGCCCGACAGCGCCAGCACGATGGCCCAGCCGCAAAGCAGGAGCAGGGCTGTGTTCGGTGTCCGGTAGCGCGGGTGCAGCCGGGCCACGGCGCGGAAAAACAGGCCGTCCTCGCTCATTACCTGCAGTACCCGCGCGCCGGCGACCAGGGTGATATTGCAAAAGCCCAGCGCCGAGATGGCCACGCCCAGCGCAATCAGACGCGCGCCGGTGGCGCCGAATACGTGTTGCATCACGTCTGCCGCCGGCGCGTGGCTGGCCGCCAGGCCGGCATGGCCCAGCACCGCCAGATAGGCCACGTTGACCAGCACGTAGGCGACGATCACCAGCAGCATGCCGAGCAGGAGGGCGCGCGGCAGGGTACGCTGGGGCTCGTGCACCTCGCCGGCGAGGTTGTTGAGGTAGGTGAAGCCGGAGTAGGCGAACAGCACCGGCAGCGCCGCGCCAATGAAGCCGACCCCGTGCCGAGCCGGATCGACGGCAAGCACGCTGCCCTGACTGGCGCCGGCCAGAAACAGGCCGCATACTACCAGCACCGCCACCGCCAGCAACTTGAGCAGGGCGAACAGGTTCTGGATCTGCGCGCCCAGTCGAATGCCGAACAGGTTGATGCCGCCGACGAAGACCAGTGCGCCGATGGTCAACGGCAGCGCCATGCTGGCGGGCAGGCCGAACAGGGCGCAGGCGTAGCTGGCGAAAATGGTCGCCACCGCGGCGGTGGAGCCGGAATAGATCACCAGCAACATGGTCCAGCCGAACAGAAACCCGGCCAGCGGCCCGAACGCCTCGCGCAGGTACACATAGGTGCCGCCCGCATGCGGCCGCCGTGCACCGAGTTCGGCGTAGCACAGCGCACCGATCAGGGTGAGCAGACCGGCAGCGACCCAGACCAGCAGCATGGCCAGCCCTGATTCGGTGCGCTGCGCGGCAATGCCGGGGTTGAGGAAGATGCCGCCCCCGATGATGCCGCCGACCACGATCAGCGCGGCGTCCCACGGGCGCAGGCTGCGCAGGTAGCTGGTGGGCGTCGTCGGCGTCGGCATCGGGTGACTCGGCTAAGGGAAGGGCGCGACAGCATGGCGGCCGTCGCTTGTGGCGGCAAGGTCGGGATCAGGCGCCCGGCAAATGCAGTTCGCCGCGCACGCCGACCGCGCAGGCACCGCCGATCGTGATGGCGCCGCTGGCGGCGTCGCGATTCACCTCGACATAGCCGTCGCGGCCGACTTCGCGGCCCTGGCTGGCGCGGTAGTGCAGGCCGTAGCCGTCGACATCGCCGCGGCTGTCCAGCCACGCCATGATCGCTGCATTGGCGCTGCCGGTGACGGGGTCTTCCTCGATGCCGTCGGCCGGGCAGAACGCGCGCACCGCCATGCCCGCGCTGCCGTCGTGTTCGCGCCCGAACACGCTGACGCCGACCGCGGATTGCTGCTCGCAAAGCGCGGCGAGGGCGGCCATGTCCGGCTGCAAGGTGCGCACGCGGGTGGCTTCACCCAGGTGGCAGATAATCCAGTGCGGCCCGTTGTCGACATGGGTGGCTTCGCCATCGGCCAGCGCCACCCGCAGTGCGCTGCCCAGGTGCTGGCACAGCGCGGCGTCGACAGCGTTGATCCGGGCTGGCGGCGCCTGCACGTGGATGACGCGTGACGCGCCGTCGCCGACAACCTGCACGGGCAGCAGGCCGGCGGCGCATTCCTGGATCAGCGAGGTCTTGCCTGTTTCGATCAGGCCGGCCTCGATCGCGGCATACGCGCTGCCGACGCTGGGGTGCCCGGCAAAGGACAGTTCCTGGCGTGGCGTGAAGATGCGCACGCGGTAATCCGCCGCTGGTGTCGTCGGCGGCAGCAGAAAGGTGGTTTCGGACAGGTTGGTCCAGCGGGCAAAGGCCTGCATGGTGGCGCTGTCGAGGCCGTCGCCATCGATCACCACGGCCAGCGGATTGCCGTGCATCAGCTGGTGGGAGAACACATCGAGCTGCAGAAAGCGGCGGGAGCGTGACATGGCGAGCACCTGAGACGGGACTCGCGAAACATCGCATTGCGGCGAGTGCGCCGCAAGCGTGCAGCCACCCGGGACAAGCCCGGGTGGCTGCGGTACCTCAGAAGCCGCTGCGCAGGAACTGGTCGAAGTTCGCCACGTTCAAGGTGCCTGCGCCGGTACCCTGGTCGAAGCCGGGCTCGCCCTGGTAAAACCAGTTGTCACCGGACCTCACATCGTTGAACGCGCCGTACTTGCCGCTGCCGAAGATGGCCTGCAACAGGTAGACGTGCGGGTTCCAGAAGCCGATGCGATGGTGCGAGCTCTGCGTCAACAGCGCACTGATGCCGTTGAGCTGCGGTGCCACGAAGCTGGTGCCGCCGTAGCCGCTGATGACACCACCGTCGGCGGTGGAAACCACCACGTAGCCGGTTTCCGGATCGGCGTTGAGCGCGACGTCAGGCAGATTCCTTCCCGGGAAATTGCCCGGCAGTTTCAGCAGCGTCGTGGGCCCGGCTTGCGGGTCGTTAAATACCAGCGACTGTTTCTTCTGGCTCCTCTCGATGCCGCGGGTGAACCACTGGTACCAGGGCTTGCTCCAGTACACGCTGACGCCACCACCACCGCCGGTCGAGAACAGGTTCAGCAGCCCGGGGCCGAAGTTGGTGTCGAAGTAATTCTGGATGTAGTCCCAGCCCCAGACGCTCTCCTTGGTCAGCGATGCTGTCGGGCCACCGTGGAAGCTGTAGCTGTAGGGCACGGTGGTTCCGCCGGCGGCGGTGATGTAGGGGTCGGACGCCGGTGAATCCACCGTCAATGGCGCGGTGTAGTCGCCGGGGGCGGTGCCGGCGCCAAGGTCCCTGGCGGTGTCGTATGCACCCGAGTCGCCAGCGGCGGCGAATACCGACTGACCTTGCGCGGCGGCTTCGAGGAAGATCTGGTCAAAGGCGCGCAGATCACCCACGTCGGTGGTATCGGTGACCTTGGCGCTGGAGACGTTGAGTGCGGCGAAATTGAAGATCTCCGGCAGGCCCCAACTGGTCGAGATGCTGTCGGCCTTGTTGTCCGATACCGCCTGCAGGAACGCATCGGTGAAGCCGTTGCCTGCGTTTGGTGCGTCATAGACCAGGATGTCGGCATAGGGAGCGATGCCGCCGGATTGCTCGACGTCGAGTGATGTTTCACCGCTGCCGCCGTCGATCACGCCACCGCCATCGACGTGGATCTGGGTGATGCGGTTGGGCTTGGTGGTCAGGCCGATGCCATCCCAGTAAGCCTGCGCGTCTGACGGATAGAAATTGGACAGGGTCACGATCGCGATGGTCGAGCCCTTGCCGGTGATGCCGCGCTGGTAGAGCGGATTGATGTTGTAGAAATTGGCCACGTCGCCCACGGTGTAATTGCCGGGAACGCCGGTGGCCGTCGGGTTGCCGCTGGCGGTCTTGTTCAGTGCGCTGACGGCAGGGGCAAGCAGAGCCTTGTTCTGTGCGAATTGGGGCAGGCTCAGTCGATGCGAGCGGTACTTGCGCTCGTTGCTGAGGCCGGTGGCGAAACTCACGGTATCGGCGATGGACGACGGCAGGATCAGCGACCCCACCGGGCGATGAAATTCCCGCCCCGATTTGCGCGACACGTACTGGTGGATCGAGGTCCGGAACAGGCTGCTGTACTGGGCGATGGTGCCGGTGGTTTCGATCGCCAACTGGTTCGGCAACACCTGTGCGGTCAGGCCTTGCTTCTGCAGGTAAGACTGCACCTTGGCGATTTGGGCGCTGGTGGCGCCATATCGGCTGGCGAACTGAGTGGTGGTCAGAAACTGCTGGAAATTGGAATTGCCAGGCGTGGCTGTCTGCTGCACGAATTGTTTCAGTGCGGCCTCGTTGCGCAGCTTCAGCATCAGGGTGACGTGCATCAGCTGACTACTGGGGGCAGTGCCCATGTCAGTGTCGGCCTGGGGGCTGTCTGCGAGGGATGCGGTGGTGACGCCGGCCAGCAGTAGTGCCAGTGATCCTGCCAGCAGTTTGCGGTGTATGTCGGTGCGCATGCGTATAGATCTCCATGGGTCAGGGTTGCTGACTGAAAAGCACGATCGAACGACAGGCAACGCAGGACGTCGCCGGATCGCTTTCAGCCAGGCCTTGCAGCGTGTCGTCAGCGAACAAAGGTGAACAGGTGACACCGGCGCATCCCCCTGGCTGCGCGGTGTGGGGAAATAGTGCGCGCAAGCGGGAGCTGTTGGAAGTGGCTGAGACAAGCAAGTTATTGCGATGGCTGGTGTGCTGAATCTCGATCAGCGACTTGCTTCGAGGTGAACCTTCGATGCCGTTGCCGGGCCGCTTGAGCGAGTACCCAGGCTGCCGCCACAACCGATTGTTACCGGCTGAAAGTGGGTGTCATCGAAAACGCGACCTGTCTCGGCAATACGCCTTGCCGCACCGTGGAGATGGTCAATCTTTGTGGCGGCCCGACGTGGTCAGGTGGCGTCAGAAAATACGGGAAAGACGCAGTATCATGCGAATCTTGAATACCATCTCACGCTTGCACAAGAATGTGCCACCCGCGAGCAAGGGGCCACGGGAATCTCAGCATCTGACAAACAGGGAAGACATGAAAAAGCATTTGGGAATTGCCGTTTTCGCGGTGCTGCTGGTTGCCGCGTCGACCAGCTCGTTTGCCGCCGATCAGGGCGCATTCTTCATCAACACCAACGTCGGCCAGTCGAATTTCCACGACAAGGGGGATTTCAGCAGCAACACGTCCACCGGCGCGACGCTTCGCGCGGGTTACTACTGGCAGAGCGAAGTGTGGGATTTTGGCTTGGAAGGCGGTTACGCCAGCATGGGCAAGGCCAAGGGTTCGATCGTCGTGCCGGGCTATCCGACGTTTCACTATGCGGCCAAGGTGGACGGGCCGTTGGCAGGCGCCACGGTGAAGTACAAGTTCCAGAACAAGATGTTTGTGTCGGTGCGGGCCGGCTACTTCGGGTCGAGAATCGACCTGAGTGGCGATGGCGTAGGTTCGCAGACCAAAAGCGAGGCGGGCAACTATATCGGTGCCGGCGTCGGTTACAACCTCACCGAACATTTCAGTCTGGGCGTGAATTGGGACGAGTATCACTCGCGTGCGTCGTTCTACGGCATCACGACGAAGTTTGGCATCTCCGTGGTTTCGGGGTTTGCCGAATACCGGTTCTGATGTCCCGTGTTTGAGTGAATCGCAACGGCCGCCTGGTGCGGCCGTTGCTTTGTCTGGCCTGGCGGCTGCGGCACAATAGCGCGCTTGCGCGCCGGGATCTGGCTTCCGGCGCATCTCCTCAGTCCGTTGAAGCCGAGTCGTCCATGTCCATCATCAAGCAAGAAGACCTGATCCAGTCGGTTGCCGACGCGCTGCAGTACATCAGCTATTACCACCCGGTCGATTACATCAAGGGCCTCGCCGCTGCCTACGAGCGCGAGGAAAGCCCGGCCGCAAAGGACGCGATGGCGCAGATCCTGATCAACTCGCGGATGGCGGCCGAAGGGCACCGGCCGCTGTGCCAGGACACCGGCATCGTCACCGTGTTCCTCAAGGTCGGCATGAAGGTGCAGTGGGATGCCACGCTGTCGCTGGACGAGATGATCAACGAGGGCGTGCGCCGCGCCTACAACGATCCGGACAACAAGCTGCGCGCCAGCATCCTGGCCGACCCGGCCGGCAAGCGCGTCAACACCAAGGACAACACGCCGGCGATCATCAACGTGGCGATCGTGCCGGGCGACAAGCTCGACGTGATCGTGGCGGCAAAAGGCGGCGGTTCCGAGGCGAAGTCGAAGTTCGCGATGCTCAACCCGTCCGACTCGATCGTCGACTGGGTGCTGAAGACCGTGCCCACGATGGGCGCTGGCTGGTGCCCGCCGGGCATGCTCGGCATCGGTATCGGCGGCACCGCCGAGAAGGCGATGCTGCTGGCGAAGGAGGCGCTGATGGAGCCGATCGACATCCAGGAGCTGATCGCGCGCGGTGCTTCGAATCGTGCCGAGGAGCTGCGCATCGAGCTGTACGACAAGGTCAATGCGCTGGGCATCGGTGCGCAGGGGCTGGGCGGACTCACCACCGTGCTCGACATCAAGGTCAAGGACTATCCCACCCATGCGGCCAACCTGCCGGTGGCGCTGATCCCGAACTGTGCGGCCACGCGGCACGCGCATTTCACGCTGGACGGTTCCGGTCCGGTGATGCTCGATCCGCCGTCGCTGAAGGACTGGCCGCAGCTCACCTACGACAGTTCCAAGGGCCGTCGGGTGAACCTGGACACGGTGACGCGCGAGGATGTGGCCAGCTGGAAACCCGGCGAAACCCTGCTGCTCAGCGGCAAGTTGCTGACCGGCCGCGACGCCGCGCACAAGCGGATGGTCGAGATGTTGAACAAGGGCGAGCCGCTGCCGGTGGATTTCAAGGGGCGCTTCATCTACTACGTGGGCCCGGTTGATCCGGTGCGCGACGAGGTGGTTGGCCCGGCTGGACCCACCACGGCCACGCGGATGGACAAATTCACCGAACAGGTGCTGGCACAGACCGGCTTGCTCGGCATGGTCGGCAAGGCCGAGCGCGGTCCGGCGGCGATCGAGGCGATCAAGAAGCACCGGTCGGTGTACCTGATGGCGGTGGGTGGTGCGGCGTATCTCGTCTCCAAGGCGATCAAGGCCTCGCGTGTGGTCGGCTTTGCCGACCTCGGCATGGAGGCGATCTACGAATTCACGGTGGAGGACATGCCGGTGACGGTGGCGGTGGATTCGGCGGGCACGTCGGTGCACCAGACGGGGCCGAAGGAGTGGCAGGCGCGGATTGGGCGGATTCCGGTGGTTGTTCAGTAAGGGGGCGCATAGAGCACCTTGGCTTCTGATTTCGTTAGAGGAAAACATCGTGTAGCGGTGTGCGTCAGCTCATGCTGAAGAATTGGATCAAGAGCGTTTCACCCTCCTGCGGAGGGCGAGTCCCTTTCTCTTGAGTCGCCAAGAGAAAGGAACCAAAGAGAAGGCGAACCTCCTCGGCGCTTGCCGGGCTTTGCCCTGCAAGTCCGTGAGCCGCGGCCGGGCTTTTCGACAGGACTCCTGTCCTGGCGAAAAGGCATTGGCATCCCTGCCAATGCCCCTGCGGGCCTGGCGTCCACGGCTCACCGCCTCACAAGGGAGTGGTGGGGCAAGAGCAAGAGCATGCGCTGCGCGCACGAAGATATCGACGAGGGGTGAGAGTTGCCGGGCAGGTGATCTTCGTTTTGTCTTGGAAGTCTAGACGTCCAAATATGGAATCTAGCGAAACCATTGCATTTGCTTTGCCGCGGCGCAACACTGGTGAGCGAATCTTTCCTTCAACGACATCGGATAGCCGTGAGCCTGCCAACCCCTGAGCCGCTGCCTGCCACTGCCTCCTGGGTGGTGATGAAGTTCGGCGGTACCAGCGTCGCTACCCTGCCACGCTGGCAGAACATCCTTGAACTGGTCGCCAGCCGTCGTGCCGAAGGTGCGCATGTGCTGGTGGTGGTATCGGCGTTGTCCGGTATTACCGATGCGCTGAAAGCGCTGTGCAAGGTGGAGGATCGGAGCAAACGGATCGAGGCGGCGCGGGCGATCAGTCAGCGCCATTACGAGCTGCTGGAGCATATGCAGCTGTCGGTGCCCGAGACTCTCGGTGCGCGGCTGCATGACCTGGCCCAGCTGGCCGAGCAGGGGCCTGCGGCGCTGGGCGAACTGGCTTGGCAGGCGCAGGTGCAGGCACATGGCGAGCTGATGTCGAGTGCGCTGGGTGCGGCTTTTCTGAGCCATAGCGGTCTGCCGACGCAGTGGCTGGATGCGCGTGACTGCCTCACCGCGATCGCGCCGCCGAACCAGAACGAGCGCACGCGGCTGCTCTCGGCGATGGTCGAGGCGAAGCCTGATCCGGCGCTCAACGTGCGGCTGGCGGCGTTGGGCGAGGTGTTCATCACCCAGGGTTTCATTGCCCGCGAGGCCGACGATGGCAAGGGCCGTGGTCGCACGGTATTGCTGGGTCGCGGCGGTTCCGACACCTCGGCTTCGTACTTTGGCGCGCTGCTGAAGGCGCTGCGGGTGGAAATCTGGACTGACGTGGCGGGCATGTTCACCGCCAACCCGCGCCAGGTGCCGAGTGCGCGGCTGCTGCAGAAGCTCGATTACGAGGAGGCTCAGGAAATCGCCTCGACCGGCGCCAAGGTGCTGCATCCGCGCTGCCTGTCGCCGCTGCGCGAGCCGCGCGTGCCCTTGCTGATCAAGGACACCAACCGCCCCGAGCTGGAAGGCACGGTGATCGGGCCGCAGGTACGCGAGCATGCACCCAGCGTCAAGGCGATCAGTGCGCGCAAGGGCATCACCCTGGTGTCGATGGAATCAGTCGGCATGTGGCAGCAGGTCGGTTTTCTCGCCGACGTGTTCACCCAGTTCAAGCAGCACGGCTTGTCGGTGGACCTGATCGGTTCGGCCGAAACCAATGTCACGGTGTCGCTCGACCCCACCGAGAACCTGCTCGATTCCGACGCGATCGCCGCGCTGGCCAGTGATCTGGCCAAGGTATGCCGGGTCAAGGTGATCGCGCCGTGTGCCGCGATCAGCATGGTCGGGCGCGGCATGCGTTCGATGCTGCATACGCTGTCAGCCGTGCTGGCCGAGTTCGGGCAGTTGCGCGTGCACATGATTTCGCAGTCGTCGAACAACCTCAATCTCACCTTTGTGGTGGATGAGAGCGTGGTCGACGAGTTGCTGCCGCACCTGCACGAACTGCTGATCGGTGCCGGTGCGCTGCGCACCGACGACAGCGAGTTGTTCGGGCCCAGCTGGCAGACCTTGTACGGCCAGGGTGACGTGCCGCTGCCGGCCGACGCATGGTGGCGCAGTGAGCGTCGCCAGCAACTGCTGGCGCTGGGTGCCCAGGCCACGCCGCGCTACGTCTATCACCTGCCTACAGTGCGCAAGCAGGCGCGTGAGCTGAAGACGCTGGCGGCGGTGGATCGTTTGCACTACGCGGTGAAGGCCAATACGCATCCGGCGATCCTGGTGGCGCTGGCGCAGGAAGGCTTCGGCTTCGAGTGCGTCTCGCCGGGCGAGATGAAGGCGGTAATGGCCGCGGTGCCCGAATCGGCGCCACTGTTGTTCACGCCAAATTTTGCCCCGCGCGGCGATTACGCCTGGGCGCTCACCACGCGCGCCACGGTATCGCTGGATTCGCTGCATCCGCTGGAGCACTGGGGCGAGCTGTTTCGTGGCCGCGAGATCGTGTTGCGGGTGGATCTGGGGCGTGGCCTGGGTCATCACGAAAAGGTCCGCACCGGCGGCAGCGGCAGCAAGTTCGGCTTGCCGGTGGAGCAGATAGATGCTTTCCTGCGGCTGGCCGACGCGCATGGCGTCACCGTGCGCGGCCTGCACGCGCACCTGGGCTCGGGCATCCTCGACGAAGGCCACTGGGGTGAGGTCTACGCCCAGCTGGCCAGCCTCGCCGAGCGCATCGGCAGCGTCAGCTTCATCGATATCGGCGGCGGTCTCGGCGTGCCCTCGCATCCGGGCGAGGCGAAGCTGGATGTCGCCGCGCTCGACCGCGTGCTGCGCGAGGTCAAGGCGGCGTATCCGCACTACCAGCTGTGGATGGAGCCGGGCCGCTACCTGGTCGCCGATGCCGGCGTGCTGCTGGCGCGGGTGACCCAGCAGAAGGGCAAGGGCGCGCTGCGTTATCTCGGCCTGGATACCGGCATGAACAGCCTGATCCGGCCCGCGCTGTATGACGCCTGGCACGAGATCGTCAACCTGAGCCGACTCGACGAGCCGGCCACCGGCCTGTTCCAGATCGTCGGCCCCATCTGCGAGAGCGGCGACGTGCTCGGCACCGACCGGCGCCTGCCTGAGGCGCAGGAGGGCGACGTGATGCTGGTGGCCCAGGCCGGCGCCTACGGCAAGGTCATGTCCAGCCCGTACAACATGCGCGATGAGGCCGAGGAGATCATCATCGACGACTGACCCCCTCTCCCCTCTGGGGAGAGGGCTGGGGTGAGGGGCCACGCCGCCGCAAACCAGCTACAAAGGAGCTTTCAAGGATGAAACGCCAGAACGTGGATCGGGCGCGGGGACTGCGCCAAAGCATGACCGACGCCGAACAGAAACTCTGGCGTCACCTGCGCAACCGGCAACTGTGCGGCCACAAATTCCGCCGCCAGCATGAAATCGATCACTGCATCGTGGATTTCGTCTGCCCCGATACCATGCTGATTGTCGAACTCGATGGTGGCCAGCATGCTGATCAGCTGGATTACGACGAGCGTCGCACGCGACATCTGCAATCCAGGGGATACCGCGTGCTGCGTTTCTGGAACAATGACGTATTGATGAATATCGAGAGCGTGCTTGGGGTGGTCCTGGAGGCTGTGGCCAGCACGGCCCCTCACCCCAACCCTCTCCCCGCAGGGGAGAGGGGGCAGTTCGCGCCGGAGAGTGAAGAGTGACAACAATGATGCAACCGCGACTGAGCCAGGTGTTCCGTTTCACCCGCTGCAGCTATGCCGAAGGCGTGGCCGAGCTTGGCTATGCGTTCGACGATGGCGAGGAGCTGGTCGAGCGGATTCGCTTTCCGCAGGCGCCGGCCGCTCCCGCCGAGCGCCGTGCGGCGTTCGATGCCGCCTTGAAGCTGCTGCACCTGATTGCTGGCGTCAGCTACTACAAGGCGGGCGTGCCGCCGAGGATCGAGCTGGCCGAGGGGCCGCTGGACGACAGCACCGCCGACTTGCTGCAGGCGTTGTACCTGCACGGGCTGGCCGAGTTTGCCTATCGCAACAAGCTCGATCTGCGTGATCGCGTGGCCTTTCCGCGTGGCGGCAGGAGCCAGCCTGCGGCACAGGTGCTGGGCTTGCCCAAACGGAGCCTGGTGCCGATCGGTGGCGGCAAGGACTCGCTGGTGGCGGTGGAGGCGATCAAGTCGATCGGTGGCGAGGCGACCGCGGTGTGGGTGGGCAACTCCCCGCTGATCGCCGCCTGCGCCGAGCGCACCGGCCTGCCCATGTTGAACATCCAGCGCGAACTGGCACCGGGGCTGTTCGAGTTGAACCGGCACGGGGCCTGGAACGGCCATATCCCGGTGACCGCGGTGAACTCGGCGATCCTCGCTGTCGCCGCGATCCTGTATGGCCACGATTCGATCGCCTTCGCCAACGAGCGCTCGGCCTCGGCCGCCACGCTGGAGTACGAAGGCCAGCAGGTGAACCATCAATGGAGCAAGGGTTACGCCTTCGAGCAGCTGCTGGGCGACTGGTTGCACACGCATGTAGCCGCCGATCTCGACTACTGCTCGCTGCTGCGGCCGTATTCGGAGCTGGCGATCACCCGCGCGTTCGCCAGGTTGACACCGTATTTCGACACCTTCTCCAGCTGCAACCGCAATTTCAAGCTGCTCGGTCCGAGGCCCGCCGATCGCTGGTGCGGACATTGCCCGAAATGTCACTTCGTGTTCCTTGCGCTGGCGCCGTTTCTGCCCAAGCCGCGGCTGCTGTCGATCTTCGGTCGCAACCTGCTGGACGACGAGACGCAGGCGGCCGGTTTTGACTCGCTGATGGAGTACCAGGATCACAAGCCGTTCGAATGCGTGGGCGAGGGCGCCGAGGCGCGCGCGGCGATGTATGCGCTGAGCCAGCGGCCGGAGTGGGCCGAGGATGCGCTGGTGCTGCGTTTCCGCAGCGAGATCCTGCCCCAGCTCGATGTGGCCGGGCTGGCGCTGGAGCCGTGGCTGCAGCCGTCGCCCGAACACCGCGTGCCGCCGCGCCTGCAAGGCGCACTGGCGAACATCGGCTGATGGGAGTTCCCATCTCCAATGTAGGAGCCCGCTGGCGGGCGATGCTGTTGCCCGGAGACGCAAAGGCATCGCCCGCCAGCGGGCTTCTACGGGAGGCGATGGAACATCATGCGGATTGCTGAGCTGGCCAATCGCCGTGTTGCGGTGTGGGGGTTCGGTCGTGAGGGGCGCGCTGCGCTGGCTGCCTTGCGCCAGCATTTGCCGCAACAAGCCTTCACTCTGTTTTGCAGCGCGGCCGAGGTCGAGGCGGCGCGAGCGTTCGATGCCGCGCTTGAGGTGATTGGCGGCGAGCCCGACGCCCTCGCACTGGGCCGCTTCGACGTGGTGGTGAAATCACCGGGCATTTCCGCCTACAAGCCGGCCTTGCTGGCGGCGCAGGCCGGCGGTACGCGCTTCACCTCGGGCACCGCGCTGTGGTTTGCGCAGAACCCGAATGCGCGCGTGGTCGCCGTGACCGGCACCAAGGGCAAGAGCACCACCAGCGCCATGCTCGCCCACCTGGCGCGCTCGCTGGGCCTGCGCACGGCGCTGGCGGGCAATATCGGGTTGCCGCTGCTGGAGCTGGACCATCAGCTGGCTGATCTGTGGGTGATCGAGCTGTCCAGCTTTCAGACGGGTGAGGCTGGTTCGCTGGAGCTGGGGGTGATCACCAGCCTGTACGAGGAACACCTCGACTGGCATGGCTCGCGCGAGCGTTACGTCGAGGACAAATTGCAACTGGCCGATGTGGCCGGGCAGCTGCTGCTCAACGCGCTGCAACCGGGCTTGCTGCAGCATACCGCTGCGCATCCGCATCGACTGCTGTTCGGCCAGCCGCACGGCTGGCACGTCGCCGATGGTTTCATCCGGCGCGGCGAGCGCGCGGTGTTTCCCATCGCGGAACTGGCCGCCCCCGGACTGCACAACGCGCTCAACGCCTGCGCCGCGCTGGCCGCGTTGGCCGCGCTTGGCATGGATGCCATGGCGGCGGCCCCTGCGCTGGCGAGCTTTCGACCACTGCCGCATCGGCTGCAGCCACTGGGTCAGCACGATGGCTGGCACTGGATCAACGACTCGATCAGCACCACGCCGCTGGCCACCCTGGCCGCGCTGGAAAGCTTGCACGGCCGCCGTGTCAGCGTGTTGGTCGGTGGCCACGATCGCGGCCTGGACTGGACGCCGTTCGTCGAGGCGATGCGTGCGGCCCCGCCGCATGCGATCGTCTGCATGGGCAGCAACGGCGGTCGCATTGCCGACGCGCTGCGCGCTGCGGCGGTGTCTTGTTCGATCATTCGGGTTGCTGATGTTGCCGCCGCCGTGGTTGAAGCCAAGGCACTGACTCCCGCTGACGGCGTGATCCTGCTCTCGCCCGGCGCGCCCAGCTTCGATCAGTTCAAGGACTATGCCGAGCGCGGAAGGCGTTTCGCGGAGCTGGCGGGATTCGATGATGCAGCCATCGCCGGCATTGATGGGCTGGGAATTGCTTGATCGCCTGAAGTCCGCGTTTCGCTGGATGGGCATGCCGGTCAGCGGCCACTAGGCCATGACCCTGTGCTGTTCCCGCGTACCCTCAATGCGGAAACGCACCCCTGTCCACAAGAGGGGACTCTCTCCGGTCGTGCGCGATGCGACTGCTGCATACAGAGCAACGAGCTTTGGATTGCCTGCATCAGCCGAGCCACCTTGCCCTGCATGGCCAGAAAAACCATGGGCACGGACCAGCAGATCGACGGTTCATCAAGACCGCATTCTTCTTCAGAAAAAAGCCATCAAAGCGACCGCTGCCGCACCTGGGTGGCGTGCATGATCGGCGGAGGGGTTCGATCTGATGTGTTGTCTCGAACGCATAACGCTGGCCAGGTGCCACAACGGAGAAGTGTCATGAAGCTTTGGGTTGTTGCACTCGGGCTGTTGGCCGCATGCACGAGCGTGCAGGCGAAGACGATGATCTGGCAGCCTGCTGCCGGGCACACGGAGATGGCGATATGGCCCGGCGCGGCGCCGGACCTGCAACCGGTTCCCGGCCCGGAAACCGTGAAGGTGAGCGACAAGTTGCTGGCCGGCAAGCCGGTGACCGCGGTGAGCAATGTGACCCGGCCGACGATGACGGTGTATGCGCCCACTGGAAAAAATACGGGCGCCGCTGTCGTGGTGATTCCGGGTGGCGGGTTCGAGATACTGGCCATCGATCTGGAAGGCACCGAGGCTTGCGACTGGCTGACGTCCAACGGCATCACCTGCGTGCTGTTGAAATATCGCGTGCCGAGCAAGCCTTACGATTGGCACTGCGATTGCCGCCCGCACAACTTTGCACTCTCGGTGTCGTCGCTGCAGGACGTGCAGCGAACGATGCGGTTGGTGCGCTTTCATGCCGCGCAGTGGCATGTCGATCCGCACAAGGTGGGCGTGCTGGGTTTCTCGGCCGGCGGCTTCCTGGTGGCGGAGATCAGCACGAATTTCGATCGGCACCTGTATGCACCGGTGGACGCGGCCGACCAGGAAAGTGCCCGCCCGGATTTCGCCATGCCGATTTATCCCGGGCATCTGACCAGGGGTGACGACAAGTTGAACCCCGATGTGCCGGTGTCCAGCAAGACGCCGCCGACCTTTCTGGTGCAGGCGGAAGACGACTACGTCGATGGCGTGAACCAGTCGCTGGTTTACTACACCGCGCTGGCAAAGGCGCGGGTGCCGGCGGAGATGCATCTGTATGCGCACGGCGGGCATGCGTTCGGCTTGCGCCCGACAACAAACCCGATCACCGGCTGGCCCCGGCTGGCCGCGGCGTGGCTGCGGACGATAGGTATCCTTCACGACTGAACGATGGTGGGCTCCTCACGGGCTTGTGCCGTTGCCCGGCAAGGGCATGCACGACTGGCCTCGTACCGGGCTTCGTCTGCGTCATGGGAAGCCGGTGGCAGATCCTGCTTTTTTCACATGGCCCGAGGAAATCCGCGGGTATCCGTGAAGCGTGGTCACGGTGCCTTTCGATGCACGCTTTCGAGCGCGGGATCATGTCCCATGGCCGCCGCTTCCAGGCAAAAGGGCCGCATCTGCATGCGGCCCTTCGTGTTTTCAGCGTCTGAAACCCTTACCAGATCTTCACCCGATCCTTCGGTGCCAGATACAGCTTCTCGCCCGGCTTGACCTTGAACGCGGGATACCAGGCATCGAGGTTGCGCACGGTCTGGGCGCGGAAGTTGGCGGGGGCGTGGACGTCGGTGGCGAGGCGTTGGCGCAGGGCAGCGTCGCGGATCTTCGAGCGCCAGGCCTGGCCAAAGGCGAGGAAGAAGCGCTGGTCGCCGCTGAGGCCGTCGATCACCGGTGCCGGCTTGCCATCGAGCGACTTGTGATAGGCGAGCCAGGCGATGGTGAGGCCGGAGACGTCGGCGATGTTTTCGCCCAGGGTCTGCTCGCCGTCGACGTGCAGGCCGGGTAGCGCCTGGTACTGGTTGAACTGCTTCACCAGCTGCTGGCTGGCAGCCTTGAAGTGCGCCAGATCGGCCGGCGTCCACCAGTTGTCGAGCTTGCCCTGGGCATCGAATTCGGCACCGAGGTTGTCGAAGCTGTGGCTGATTTCATGGCCGATGATGGCGCCGATCGCGCCGTAGTTGCTGGCGGCGTCCGCCTTGGGATCAAAGAACGGCGGCTGCAGGATGGCGGCAGGGAAGTTGAGCGCATTCTGCAGCGGCAGGTTGACCGCGTTGACGGTCTGCGGGGTCATCCACCACTCGCCCTTGTCGACCGGCTGGCCGAGTTTGGCGCACTGGTGCGCGTACTCGTACTGTTCGGCGCGCAGGTGGTTGCCCAGCGCGTCGTCGGGGCTGATCTGCAGCGAGCTGTAGTTGCGCCAGGTTTCCGGGTAGCCGACGCTGACGCGCAAGGTGGCGAGCTTGGCCTTGGCTTTCTCGCGAGTGCTGGGCGTCATCCAGCTCAGCGTGTCCATGCGCTGGTTGAAGGCAGCGATCAGGTTCTGTACCAGCTGCTCCACTTCGGCCTTGGACGAGGCGGGGAAGTAGTGCTTCACGTAGATCTGGCCCACGGCATCGCCAAGGTCGCTGCTGGTGGCGCCGACCGCACGCTTCCAGCGCGGCTGCTGTTGCGGCGTGCCCTGCAGGGTGTGGTTGTAGAACTCGAAGCTGAGCTCGGCATAGGCCCTGGGCAGCAGGCTGGCGGCGTGATCGATGGTGTGGAACAGCAGCAGATCCTTCCAGGCCTGCAGTGGCTCGCTGGCGGTAAGCGCCGACAAATGGCGGATCGCGGCGGGCTGCCAGGCGTCGATCTGCTTCTGGTCAGCGAGGCCGGCGGCCTTGAAATACACCGCCCAGTTCAGCCCCGGCGCCTGCTGTGCGAAGTCGGCCATGTGCCAGAGGTTGTTGGCCTTGTGGATGTCCTGGCTGTCGATCAGGCTGGCCTGCGCCTGCGCGATTTTCGTTTCCAGCGCCACGATGGTTTTTGCCTTTGACTCGGCGTCGGCGATGCCCGCCTGCTTCAGCAGTGCGCTGACGTAGCCGAGGTACTTGGCGCGGAAGGCCTGCATTTCGGGTTCGCTGGACAGGTAGTACTCGCGGCTGGGCATGGCCAGCCCGCCCTGCAGCAGGTAGGCCACATTCTGCGAGGGGTCTTCCAGACCCTGGCTGACGAACAGGCCGAACAGGTTTTCAGTGTGGAAATTGGTGGCATTGATCGGGTCGACATCGGCGCGCAGGCGGCTGCCGAGCACGCGGGCGAGGTCATCGCGCGAGGCGATGGCATCGATCTGTGCCAGCTCCGGCTTCAGCGGCGCCAGGCCGTGCTTCTCGATCGCCGAGGTGTTCATCCAGGCAGCGTAGTAGTCGGCGATCTTGCGCGCATTCGATCCGGCCGCCGGATGGCTGGCGCCCGCGTTGCGGATCAGTTCGGCGGTGTCTTTCTCGGATTTCTCGAAAATCGTGAGGAAGGTGCCGGTGCTGGAGCGGTCGGCCGGGATGGTGGCGGTTTTCAGCCAGTCGCCGTTGGCGTAGCGAAAGAAATCGTTGCCCGGCGCAACGCTGTGGTCGATGCCACGGAGGTCGATGCCGATGGGGCGGGCGGCAGTCGGCGACGGGGTGGCGGGCGAGGCCGCCCAGGCGCTTGAGCCGCACAGGACGGCGGCAGTGAGAATCCAGCGGAGGCGTGACATGGCGTTATCCGGGCAAAAGGTAACGCCCACGATAGCTTCCCGCGCATGATTTGTGCCTATGACTGATGGGCTAAGCGCCGGCGATGGCCGCCTGCAGCGTCGCCAGCACGGCCGTTTCGCTGACCCCGCCCACGATCTCGGCGCGGCCGACGCCGCGCCACAGGATCAGGCGCAGCTGGCCGACACTGTTCTTCTTGTCCAGCCGCATCAGGGCCAGCAACTGCTGCGCATCCATGCCGGCCGGAATCGCCACGGGGAGGCCGAGGGTCTCCAGCAATCGGCGCAGCCGCTGGGTGTCAGCCGACTCGCTCATGCCGAGCCGCTCGGACAATTGCGCTGCCAGCAGCATGCCGATCGCCACGCCCTCGCCATGCAGCAGGGTGCTGTAGTGGCCTGCGGTTTCCAGCGCGTGGCCGAAGGTATGGCCGAGGTTGAGCAGGGCGCGCTCGCCCTGTTCGGTCTCGTCGCGCGCGACCACGCCGGCCTTGTACTGCACCTTGCGCGCGATGGCCTCGACCACGGTGTTGCTGTCGCGTGCGGTGATCGCTGCGGCGTGTTGTTCCAGCCAGGCGAAGAACGGCTCATCGCCGATCGCGGCGCCCTTCACCACCTCGGCGAGGCCGGCGCGGTATTCGCGCTCGGGCAGGGTGGTCAGGGCGTCGATGTCGGCAATCACCGCGCGCGGCTGGTGGAAGGCGCCGGCGAGGTTCTTGCCCACCGGCAGATTGACCCCGGTTTTGCCGCCCACCGAAGAATCGACCATGGCCAGCAAGGTGGTCGGCATCTGGATGAAGTCGATGCCGCGCATCCAGCACGCTGCGCTGAAGCCGGCGAGGTCGCCGACCACGCCGCCGCCGAGCGCAAGCACGCAGGCATCGCGGGTGGCGCCGAGCCGCCCCAGCGCTTCCAGCGCGCGGCCGACGTTGGCGAAATTCTTGTGCGCTTCCCCGTCGTCGAGCAGGAACGACGACCACTGCAGGCCATCCAGCCCGGCCTCGATTCGCGGCAGATACAGCGGCGCCACGGTCGTGTTGCTGATCACCAGCGCGTGGCGCCCGCGCAGCATCGCGCGCCAGCGGGCATGATCGGATAGCAGGCCGCTGCCGATCCAGACCGGATAGCTGCGTTGGCCCAGGGCGACGTTGATGGACTGGGTGGGGGTTGTGCTCATGCGCTGTGCTGCTTTGATGACTTGGACGGGAGGGACTGGCGCTGCCAGTGCTGGTCGATGAGGGCGATGCAGCGGGTGCTGGCGGTGGCCACGTTGCCATGCTCCCCCGGTACCCGCAGGTCGGCGACCAGCTCGTACAGCGGCGCGCGGATCAGGGCCATCGACTGCAGGCGCTCGCGCCGATCCACCCCGGCCAGCAAGGGGCGATGGGTATCGCGTTCAAGGCGTTCCAGTTGCTGCTCGACCGTGGTCTGCAGCCAGACGACGTAGCCGCGCTCGCTCATCAGCTGCCGGTTGGCCGGATCGAGTACGGCGCCTGCCCCGGTAGCCAGCAGTACGCCCTTGCGCTGGCTGCACTCGTCGAGCAGGGTGCTTTCGCGCTGGCGGAAGCCTGGCTCGCCTTCGATTTCGAACACGGTATTCACGTCGACGCCGCAGTGACGCTCGATTTCCTGATCGAGATCGAGAAAGGTCAGGCCATAATGCTCGGCAAGCCGTCGTCCGATCGAGGTTTTGCCTGCGCCGGTGGGGCCGATGATGAAAAGATTGGACGACGGATTCATGTGCAAATGCTAACAGGGCAGATGCACGCCTTGTGCGGAGTGAGTGATGGTGGGCGAACGGGTCTTGCTGGCAGGTTGTGGTGACCTGGGTCTGCGTGTGGCGCAACTGCTGCGCGCGCGCGGTGACGAGGTGTGGGCGCTGCGCCGCCGGCCTCCCTCGGCGCCCGGCGACATCCAGTGGCTGCGTGCCGACCTGACCGACCCGGCCAGCCTGCGCAAGCTGCCGTCGGGTATTACCCGGCTGGTTTATCTCCCGACGCCTGATCGGCGTGATCCAGCGGCCTACCGCGCGACGTTCGTTGATGGGTTGCGCCATCTGCTGGATGCCCTCGATGCGATGGCGCAGGCATCGCCGTGTCGGGTGCTGTTCGTTTCGTCCAGCGCGGTTTACGGCGAGCACGGCGGCGAGTGGGTGAACGAGGCGACGCCAGTGGCGCCGGGGGGATTCAATGGCACGGCCCTGCTGGAGGCCGAGCAACTGCTGGCAGCACGGACCACTGATTCGATCGTGCTGCGGCTGGCCGGCCTGTATGGTGCCGGGCGCATGCAGCTGATCGAACGCCTGCGCCTGGGTCAGGTCGTCGTGCCCCGACAGGTCCCGCACTGGGCCAACCGCATCCACGTTGACGACGCCGCTCGCGCCATCGTGCACCTGCTGCAATTGACCGATCCGCAGCCGCTCTATCTTGGCGTGGACAGCACGCCGCTGCCGCTGGATGTGCTTTACGACCATCTGGCGGCCCTGATCGGTGCGCCGCCACCGGTCGAGGGGGCGGCGCCGGCTGGCATCGGCAGCAAGCGGTTGAGCCATCGGCGCCTGCGTGACAGTGGCTTCGTACTGCGCTGGCCCGACTCGCGCGCCGGTTATGCGGCGCTGCTGGATACGTGAATCGTCGATCTCTGCATCATCCAACCCCGGATCAACCAACGTCAGGAGAACACGCATGGCCAACACCATCGCCCATCATCTGGTCAGCACCAGCAACGACATCATCGGCCATCGCATCGTGCGCCCGTTCGGCATCGTGCGCGGCATCACCGTGCGCTCACGCAGCGTGGTCGGCAACCTCGGGGCCGCGCTGCAAACCATCGTTGGCGGCAATATTTCGATCTACACCGAGCTTTGCGAGAAGGCGCGCGAGGAGGCCTTCGAGCTCATGCTGCGGCACGCCGCGGCGATGGGCGCCAACGCCGTGATCGCGATGCGTTACGACGCGAACGACGTGGCGCAGGGCGTGACTGAAGTGCTGGCCTACGGTACCGCGGTGCAGGTGGAGCCGCTGCCCTGATCGAATGACGCAGTGCGGCGTGTCCTTCGTCGACGCCACGGGGCAGACTCGGGCTTCAGGGCAGGGGAGCGCTGCGTGCCGCCTGTGCGCATGAATGGGAGATCCACACCATGTCAGTAGCCAAGGTCATTGAAATCAATGCGTCCTCCGGCAAGGGCATCGAAGATGCCGTGCAGCACGGCCTGAGCAAGGCGTCCGAATCGGTCAAGAAGATCAAGGGCGCCTGGGTCAACGAGATCAAGGTCGTCACCGGTGATGACGGCAAGATCACCGAATGGCGGGTCAACATGAAGGTCAGCTTCGTGGTTGACTGAGGCAGGCCGAGGCAACCGGGAAATCAAAAGCGGGGTGGCGGGAGGATGGTGCCCCCCGTTTCCCGCTCAGTCATGATTGAGGGCGGTGACGTGGCGCTCGTCGTCGTACTCCACGCAGGTGTCCGCAAGAGAGGGCAGGGTGGCCAGTGCATGCCGGCTCAGCCGTTCGAAATGTTGCAGAAACCGTTGCAGTGCCTGGGCGTCCATCGCCAGCGGCGCGTGCCGGGCCAGCAGATCCTGTTCCTGTTCGCCGCGCCAGCGTTGGATAATGTCCCAACCGGGTGCCTGCAACACGATCAGCGCATCAAACTGGCGCCACAGCGGTTGATAGCCGCGCAACTGCTTGTTGACCCAGTGCCGCCAGCTGCCATCGGCGTCTTGATCGCGTTCGAGTGCATTGATGGGTTTGTTCAGCGCGCTGAGTGGTTGCGGGCGGATGCCCAGCGCCCAGCCTTCGACAATGACCAGCTTCGGCGGTCGCGTGATGCGTGGCCAGCGCGAGGGCGAAAAGCGGGTGTCACGGCCTTTGTTGAAGCGTGGATGGATCACCGGCAACTTGTCTGAAGCGTGCGGCAGGCCTGCCAGGACCGACATCAGCAGCTCGATCTCATGAGTGCCCGGAACCCCGCGGCTGCGCAGCAGCGGATGGATGTCGCGCGCCAGCGCCTCTCGATCACTGCGGGCGTAGTAGAAATCATCCAGCGAGAGCACCTCGGTGGGCCAGCCGCGGGCCAGCGCCTGCCGCTTCATGACGCGGGCGAGGGTGCTCTTGCCACTGCCTTGCAGGCCGGACAGGCCAAGAATATAAGGGCGTCGCGAGCGTGCGATCCGGCCGGCGTAGTGGTCCAGCAGGTGGCCGGCCAGCGCCTCGTTCTGCATTTCGGCGTTGGACATCATCTGCGCAGGCATCCTGTTTCGGGAGGAGGTGCGGCGTAGCGCGTTTCTTCACGCTTGATGCCGGACCATGGTGCGGCGGGTGGCCGCAGGGAAGGACGGGAGGTGGCGGCCATTGCATTATCATCAGGCTGTTTCATTCTCAACATGATGGCGCGAGTTGGCCACGATTCAAAAGGAAAGTTTCAGACATCATGCTCAATCCAGAGATCCTTGATACCTTCCTGCAGCTGCTGGATCAGGCCAGGAGCAGCGGAGACCCCGAGCCCACCGCGATGACTCTTTCCACGGTCGATGCTGACGGCCGGGTAGCGTCGCGCATCGTGCTGCTCAAGGGCGTGGACGAGCGCGGTTTCCGCTTTTTTACCAACTATCAGAGCGACAAGGGCGGTCAGCTTGAGGCACATCCCCAGGTGGCGCTGTGCTTGCACTGGAAGCAGTTGCGCGATGGGGTGCAGGTGCGTGTGGAGGGTGCGACACGCAAGCTGCAGGCCGAGGAGTCCGATGCCTATTTCGCCAGCCGGCCTCGGCTGAGCCAGATCGGTGCCTGGGCCTCGCTGCAGTCACAGACCCTGCCTGATCGAGACACCTTCGAGCAGCGCGTCGCCCGCTACGAAAAGGAGTTCGAGGGACGCGACGTCACACGGCCACCGCACTGGGGCGGCTTCCTGGTGGAGCCGGACATGCTGGAGTTCTGGTACGGCGCCGAGTTCCGCCTGCACGAACGCGTGCGCTGGAGCCGCCATGGCCAGACCTGGACGCACCGGATGCTGTATCCGTGAGTGGTGCGCACATCGTCCTTGAGGCTTGCGTCAGGGACGAGTAGCGAGAGCGGAAAACATCAGGACTGCGGCAAAGATCGGTGTGACGATGCCGATTTGAACCACGTGCCGCATGCCGTCAACGCTGAGTGCGTCCTCGCCCTGGCCCCCTTTGTCTTACCTCGTCGTTCCAAAAAAAATGCCCGACCATTACCCTCAACGCATTGTCTGCCTCACCGAAGAGCCGACCGAGGTGCTGTATGCGCTGGGCGAAGATCACCGCATCGTGGGGATCTCCGGCTTTACCGTGCGGCCGCCCCGGGCACGCAAGGAAAAGCCGAAGGTTTCCGCGTTCACCAGCGCCAAGGTCGGCGAAATCCTGAAGCTCGATCCGGACCTCGCGATCGGCTTTTCCGACATCCAGGCCGATATTGCGCGCGAGCTGATCAAGTCCGGCGTCGAGGTATGGATCAGCAACCATCGCAGCGTTGACGGCATCCTGTCCTACATCCGCCGCCTGGGCGCGATGGTGGGCGCGCATGAGAAGGCCGAGGCCTACGCGCAGCGTGCCGAACGGCACATCGCCCTGGTGCAGGCGGCCGTGGCGCAGCTGCCGCGACGACCGAAAGTGTATTTCGAGGAATGGGACGACCCGATCATCAGTGGCATACGCTGGGTGGCGGACATCATCGGCATTGCCGGTGGCGACGACTGCTTCCCCGAGCTGGCGCGCGAGCCGCTGGCGAAGCAGCGCATCATGGCCAACGGCGACGAAGTGGTCAGGCGTGCGCCGGACATCATTCTTGGCTCATGGTGTGGCAAACGTTTCCGGCGGGAGAAAGTGGCGGCAAGGCCGGGTTGGGACACGATACCGGCGGTACGCCACGGTGACCTCTACGAGATCAAGTCACCGATCATCCTGCAGCCCGGCCCGGCCGCGCTGTTCGACGGGCTCGATGCGATCCATCGAATCATTGCCGAGTGGGCGCGGCGCGTGTAGGAGCGCACCCTGTGCGCGAAAGGTTGCAGTCAGCCGCCACCCAGCGCCAGGCGCGCACCAAGATCCAGCAGCGGCGCAGCGATCAGCAGGCGGGCCAGCATCAGCCCCAGCAGTACCACCATCGGTGCGAAATCGATCTGGCCAGCGACCAGCTTGCCATCGAGTGGGTGCAGCAACGGGTTGACAATGCTGCCGACAAGACGCAGCAGCGGCTGTCGCCGATCCACGGCAAACATGCTCAACAGTGACCAGCCGAAAATCAGCACGATGTAGAACAACAGGGTGAAATCCAGCAGTTCGGCGAGAGACCACAGCAGCGCACCAGCCAGCGACGGCATGGCGCCTAGCAGTGCAAACAGGAGCAGTCGCTTCAACAGCATGGCCAGCCACGCGAGCAGCAGTGCCGCCAGGTTGATCCGCCGCCAATTCGGCAGGACGCGTCGGAGCGGTGCCAGCACCGGGTTGGTGTAACGGTAGACGAACTGGCTCAACGGATTGTTGAAATCAGCGCGGCACGCCTCGGCCATCACGCGCACAAGAAACAGCGTGACCACCGCATCAAAAGCGAGCTCGATGAGCATCGACAGCGCATTCAATACGTAGCTCACGGCAGTTTGTCCAGCTCGGCAGCCAGCTCTGCGCCGCGTTGGGTGGCGGCGGCGACAGCACGGGCCACGATGCGAGGCAATTGGTCGGTGCTGAAGCTTTCCAGTGCGGCTTGGGTGGTGCCGTTGGGCGAGGTGACGCGCTTGCGCAACAGCGCCGGGTCTTCACCGCCTTCGGTCAGCATGCGGCCAGCGCCAAAGCAGGTCTGGGCGGCGAGGGCGCGGGCTGTGTCACGCGGCAGCCCCTGGGCTACGGCTGCATCCTCCAGCGCTTCGACCAGCGCAAAAAAATAGGCCGGTGCGGAGCCGGAGATCGCGGTGACGGTATTCATCAGGGCTTCGTCATCGACCCAACGGGTCATCCCCGCGGCGTCGAGAATATGTTGAGCCTGCGCCCGCTGAGCTGGACTGACCCGGCTGTTGGCGCACAGGCCGGTGGCGCCCGCGCCGATGAGCGCGGGCGTATTGGGCATGCAACGGACGATCGGCAGGCCATTGCCGAACCAGCGTTCCAGTTGATCCAGGCGGACGCCGGCGGCGATCGAGATGAGCAGCGGGCGGTTGCGCTGCAAGGTGTCGCGCAGGTCGGCCTGGATCGCCGGCATGATCTGCGGTTTGACCGCCAGCACAATCACCTCGGCATCGGCCGCGGCCAGACGGTTCTCGGCGTAGCAGGCCACGCCGAATTCCCGGCCAAGCCCCTGGCGAGCCTCGGCCATGGGCTCGGCCACGCTGATGGTTGTCGGCGCGATGCCGGTTTTCAGCAGGCCGCCGATCAGGCTGCGCGCCATGTTTCCGCCACCGATAAAGGCTAGTCGTGTCATGCAGGATTCCTCGAATAAGCAGACTGCATACCTTACCGGAGCCGGCGGGAGCGCGCTGTTCTTTGGTTGGCAACGAGCGGTCAACGGGCCGGGCCGACAGCTTGTCGAATGAATGGGGCGGCAACCCATCCGGCCATTTCCGCCAGGTGCCTGCAAACCGGATTGGCAGTTTGCGCCTCGCCGGCGGGAAAGACTGGCCGCGCGACCCGTAGCGCGAGTAGTATCAGGCGGGCTACAGGGGGTTCCGATCGCTGCTCCAGCGGGTTTCGCGGCGCTTGCGCCTCGCGCTTCGGCGCACCTGCCGGGCAGGGATCTCGCATGCCCCCTGATGTGGTATCCGAATTCATGCCATCCAGACAATCGGTTGAGGGGAACGACAGATGGACATTGCCGAACTGCTTGCCTTCTCGGTAAAGAACAAGGCGTCCGACTTGCATTTGTCTGCAGGTCTGCCGCCGATGATTCGCGTTGACGGTGATGTTCGCCGCATCAACATTCCCGCGCTCGAGCATAAACAGGTGCATTCGCTGATCTACGACATCATGTCGGACAAGCAGCGGCGCGACTACGAGGAGTTCTACGAAACCGACTTCTCGTTCGAGATCCCCGGTCTGGCGCGTTTTCGCGTCAACGCATTCAATCAGAACCGCGGCGCGGGTGCGGTGTTCCGTACCATTCCGTCGGAGGTGCTGACGCTCGAGGATCTGGCCTGTCCACGCATCTTCAAGGAGCTGATCGAGCAGCCGCAGGGCCTGATCCTGGTCACCGGTCCGACGGGTTCGGGCAAGTCGACCACGCTGGCGGCGATGGTCGACCATATCAACAAGAACGAATACGGCCACATGCTCACGATCGAGGATCCGATCGAGTTTGTGCACACCTCGCAGAAATGTCTGGTCAACCAGCGCGAAATCCACCGCGACACGCTCGGTTTCAACGAGGCGCTGCGGTCGGCTCTGCGTGAGGATCCGGACTTCATCCTGGTCGGTGAGCTGCGTGATCTGGAAACCATCCGGCTGGCGTTGACGGCGGCGGAAACGGGCCACCTGGTTTTCGCCACCGTGCACACCAGTTCAGCCGCCAAGACCATCGACCGCATCATCGATGTGTTTCCCGCTGGCGAAAAGCCGATGGTGCGTTCGATGCTTTCCGAGTCGCTGCGCGCGGTGGTCTCGCAGTCGCTGCTGAAGAAGGTGGGCGGCGGTCGTATCGCCGCGCACGAGATCATGGTCGGCATTCCGGCGATTCGCAACCTGATCCGCGAGGACAAGGTGGCGCAGATGTATTCGTCGATCCAGACCGGTCAGCAGTTTGGCATGCAGACGCTGGATCAATGCCTGCAGGATCTGGTCAAGCGTGGTCTGGTCACTCGCCAGGAGGCGTCGACCTACGCCAAGAACAAGGACGCCTTCAGGTGATGATGGTGGCCTGTTCCCATTCCCGATCCTTCATTCCCGAACCCCGGGGGTAACGTCATGAGTGATTTTGATTTCACCTCGTTCCTGAAGCTGATGGTGCACAAGAAGGCCTCGGATCTCTTCATCACCGCCGGTGTGGCGCCGTCGATGAAGGTACAGGGCCGGATCGTGCCGATCACGCAGAGCCCGCTCAGCGTGCAGCAGTCACGCGACATGGTGCTCAACGTGATGACGCCGGGTCAGCGCGAGGAGTTCGAGAAAACCCACGAGTGCCAGTTTGCGATCTCCGCGCAAGGTGTCGGCCGTTTTCGCGTGTCGTGCTTCTACCAGCGCAATTGCGTCGGCATGGTGCTGCGCCGGATCGAGTCGAAAATTCCCACTCCGGAAGAGTTGAACCTGCCGCCGATCATCAAGCAGTTGGCAATGACCAAGCGCGGCATCATCGTCTTCGTCGGTGCCACCGGCTCGGGCAAATCCACCTCGCTGGCAGCGATGGTCGGCTATCGCAACCAGAATTCCACCGGTCACATCATCACGATCGAGGATCCGATCGAATACGTGCACAAGCACGAGGGCTGCATCATCACCCAGCGCGAGGTCGGCATCGACACCGACAGCTGGGACAATGCGCTGAAGAACACCCTGCGCCAAGCACCGGATGTGATCATGATCGGCGAAATCCGTACGCGCGAGGGTATGGATCACGCGATCGCCTTCGCCGAAACGGGCCACCTGGTGCTGTGCACGCTGCATGCGAACAACGCAAACCAGGCGATGGATCGCATCCTGCATTTTTTCCCCGAGGATCGACGTCAGCAATTGCTGATGGATCTCTCGCTCAACCTCAAGGGCATCGTGGCGCAGATGCTGATCCCCACGCCGGACGGCAAGGCTCGCCGGGTGGCGGTGGAAGTACTGCTGGGTACACCGCTGGCACAGGATTACATCCGCCAGGGCGAGATCCACAAGCTGAAGGAGCTGATGAAGGAGTCCACGCTGCTTGGCATGAAGACCTTCGACCAGGCGCTGGTCGAGCTCTACCATGCGGGCGAAATCAGCTATGAGGATGCCTTGCGTTACGCCGACAGCTCCAACGAGGTACGTCTGCGCATCAAGCTGGCCCAGGGCGGTGACGCGCATACGTTGTCGCAGGGTCTCGACGGCGTGGAGCTGGAAGAGACCGCTGACTCCAGAAACGTGGGCGGCAGCAATCTGATGAATCGATGAGTTTGTGCGGCGTGAAGACGTTGCTGTTGGACGTGTTTGCATGACGCCATAGAAAAAAAGGGAGCCCGCGGGCTCCCTTTTTTTCTTCAGCCCTGGCCTATATCAGTGGCCGCTCATGTCCGGCGACAGCATGCCCTTTGACTCGGCTGCAACGTTGAGGTTGCTCGCATCCACGCTTTTCACCCCCTTGACCATTTTGGTGACGCGGATGGCATGGAGTTTCTCCTTGGCGCTGCCGACGTTGCCACCGAGAGTCACCACGCCATCATTGGTGCTTACCGAAATGTCGGTAGCCGGGATGCCTTTGGTGGTACCAAATTCAGACTTCACCTTGGTGGTGATCCATGCGTCAGCGGCCTTGTCCGGCACGGTCTGGTTGTCCTCTGATTGGTGCATGGATGCGCTGGCTTCCTGGGCAAGTACCTGGCCAAGTGGCGCCGCGGCGAACGCAAGCATCAGGCCGGCAGCAATCAGGCTCTGGCGGGACGTTGATCGTTTAAGCATGGCAATCTCCTCGCTGGGTGAAGTCTGTCGCTGGGACAGCCGGAGCCATGGGGTAGGCTTCCGGGAAGGCATGGCAACAGTTGCAGCGTGAATGCGGTGTGCTCTTCGATGACGCTGGTTCAGGGTCGGATTACATTGGCGAGTACAGCGTGATGGCGATGTTCGCATCTTGTTCAACCTGACAGCGGGGCAATAAAAAACCGGGGCGCCAGGGCGCCCCGGTTTCTCGTGAACCGCGGATTACTTCAGCACGGTCTGGCTGGTGACCACCACGCCGCTGGTGTCGACATGCATTTCAGCATCAATACTGTCGATCCGCTTGGCCTGCTCCTTCATCGCCTCGAATTGAGCCTTGGAGCGCGCTGCGCTTTCGGCCAGTTGGGCTGCAGAGTTACCGTCGCCATCGGTGCTGTCCATCGATGGCTCATCGCTCTTGCTGATCGTCGCGGCGGCTGAGGTCAGGGTGTCGATTTTCTGCTCCATCAGTTGCAGCCAGTCGAGATACATCGCTCCGCTCAGGTGCATCCGGCTCATCTGTCCTGCATCGCCGCCCGGCTCCTTCAGGGTGGCGGCCAGTTTGGCATCCTCGCCGGCACCCATGCCAACGGCCAGTGCGTTGTTTCCCATGGCGACCCAGGCGGGTTGTCCCATCATCGAGGTCATCTCCTTGGGCAGCAGCCGAGGAGCACCATCGGGGGTGAGCTTCAGCTTGGCCAGGGCGGGCACCATCATCTGACCCATGGCGAGCAGTGCCGTGGGGTTGCTGCTGCCGACCATCAGTCGGCCACTGAACGTGGGGATGCTGGAGTTGGGGTTGCTTGCGATCGAGTCCAGCGCGATGCGCAGCCCGAGCATGTCGCCGAAGGGTGGAATGGCAGCTTTCTGCATGGCCGGCCCCAGCTTGGCAAAGCTGTCGTTGAGGTCGGTCAGCGATGGGCAGGTGAACGGCTTGGCGGCGACTGCGTCGGATTGCGCGGTCCAGAACGTGCGCAGTGCCGAAACCGGCAAGGCCAGGCTGACATCAAAGGGTGCGGTGCCGTCATTGCCCAAGCCTGGCAGGGCCACCTTCAAACCGGCGAATGCCTTGCTGATGTCGTCGGCCAGTGACACGTCGAGTCGCAGATTCTGGTGCTTGGCGTCGAGTCTGGTGTAGCCAAAACTGATGTTGGGCACGCGTGCAGCGATGCGTGAGGCATCGGCAACGCAACTCGGCGAGGTTTGCAGCTGGTTGGCCACCGGTTCGCCGGTCTTGGCCGAGACGGCTTCGGCGCGTGCCTTGAGAATCGCGGCGATCAGTGGATCCTGGCCGCTCATGGCCAGCGGCAGTGCCCGGGTGAGGTCGAGGTCGCCGACCAGCCACGACTTGTATCCCTTGGCCTTGGCCAGATCGTCGAGGCGACCGTCATCCTGCAGATTTTTCTGCGGCCGATCGAGACCGAGCGCCTCACGCAGCAAGCCGACGGGCGCATCGGCCGGCAGCAGCGCGGCGACCGCCTGTTTGTTGACGGTTGCCAGGATCACCTGGGTGCCGGAGGCGACAAATACATATTTTCGGTAGCTCTGCTTGCCCACAGTGGCAACATCAAGCTTTTTGCCGTAAGCGGTTTCCAGCCGGCCGACGAAGCCATCAAATGCGACCGGGTCGTTGAGCTCGAAGCGGATGACCGGAGCGAGGCCCAGACCATAAAACGCAGAGTAACCCTTGAGGTTCAGTCCGGCGCTCTGGGCAAAACTCTCGATCGTCTTGCCCTTGAACTCGGCGCGCAGTGCGCGAATCAGTCGAGCCCCGTCGGGATCCTTGGTGGCCAGGCGGTCAGCGGCAGCGTCCATCTGGCCCAGCTGCGCCGGCAACTGGGCATCGGCCTGGGCGAGCAGCGCTGCGCGCGTGCTGTCGTCCATGATCTCGAGGTTGGCCACTACGTAAGGTGTGTCCGCGGGTACGAACGCCAGCGGAGCATCCTTGTCCTTGTGTGCGCAGGCGGCCAGCATGAAGCCGGCAAAACCCAGCGCGATGAAGCGCGTCGTCGATCGCATGGTGATCCCCATCAATTGGTGAATGGTGCGTGCAGCATTATGCCCGCTTGCACCGCGTCGCGCCGAGATGGACACGGCTCTATCTACCCTTGATGGGCATGCGGTGCCGGTGCGAAAGCCGGGTTGCTCAGCGGGCGAGCAACTCGTTCAACACAGCCATGCGGACGAAAACGCCGTTGCCCACCTGTTCGAGAATGCGCGATTGCGCGCCGTCGGCTACCTCCGACGCGATCTCGATGCCGCGGTTGATCGGGCCCGGGTGCATCACCAGGCAGCCGGGGCCGGCGAGTGCGAGACGGCGTTGATCGAGGCCGTAGTGGGCGAAATAGGCGGCCTCATCCGGCAGCTCGATGGAGGCCATGCGCTCTTTTTGCAGCCGCAGCATGATGACCGCGTCGGCACCTTCGATAGCCTGGTCGAAACTTTCGTAGCGGCGCCCCTGCGGTACTTCCTCGATGCTCGGCATCAGTTCCTGCGGACCGCACAGCCGAATCTCCTTGACCCCCAGCGTGCTTAACGCGGTGATGTCCGAGCGCGCCACCCGCGAATGCCTGATGTCACCGCAGATCACCACACTCAGGTTCTCGAAATCGGGTCGGTGCTGGCGGATGGTCAGTGCGTCGAGCAGGCCCTGGGTGGGATGGGCGCGATTGCCGTCGCCGGCGTTGATCACCGATACGCCGCTCATGGCGTGGCGCACCAGCTCTTCGGGCGTGCCCGATTGCTTGTGCCGCACGATGATCGCATCGAGGTGCATCGCTTCGAGCGTATGCAGGGTGTCGAACAATTCCTCACCCTTGCTGGTGGAGGACAGGCCGATATCGAAATTGATGACATCGGCGCCCATTCTCCGCGCGGCCAGCTCGAATGAAGTGCGGGTGCGGGTCGATGGCTCGAAGAACAGATTGAGTACGGTGCGCCCGGCCAGTACATCCAGCTTGCGGGTGCCGTGAGCACAGGCATCACGCAAGGATTCCGCGCGGTCGAGTAGGCGCTCGATGGTTTCGCGCGGCAGGTTTTCCAGGGTGGTCAGGTGGCGCAGGCGAGGACTCATGGCGGCGGCTCTGGCGTGGGTAGGGTGGGTTGTCAGTGATCGGGGGTGTCCGCTGGCGACGAACCGTCACCGGCGAGCCAGCGTTCGAGAATGACTGCCGCGGCTTCGGCGTCGATGGTGGCGGCATCGCGGCGGCGCTTCAGCCCGGCGGCGCGAGCGACGGCGAATCGCCGGGCAGCTTCCTGCGAGCTGTGCCGTTCATCGATGAAGACCACCGGCAGGTGGTAGCGCTCGGTCAGTTGCCTGGCAAAGCGTCGTGCCCGTCGGCTAGCTGCTTGCTCGCCCCCCTCCAGGGTCAGCGGCAGGCCGACCACCAGGGTTTCGGGCAGCCACTCTTGTCGAAGTGAATCTAGCCGGGTCCAGTCGGCGGTGTCATCGCGCATGACCACGACGGTCAGGGCGCGGGCGCTGGCGGTGAGGCTGTTGCCGATGGCTACGCCAGTCATCCGCGCGCCGACGTCGAAACCGAACACACAGCTCATGCGTGACCCGCGTAGCCGGACAACTGGCGTGGGTCAACACCAACCAGACCAGCTGCAGCGCTCCAGCGCTCCTCCAGCGGCGTGTCGAATACCACCCGTCCGCAGGCTTCGGTGGTGAGCCAGGCGTTGGACATCAGCTCCTGTTCGAGCTGGCCGGCATCCCAGCCGGCGTAGCCCAGCACCATGATCGCCTGGCGTGGTCCCTCGCCAGCGGCCATCGCGACCAGGATGTCGCGAGAGGTGGTGACCGACCAATCGTTGTTGATCCGGTAGCTGGACTCCCAATCGCCGGTCTCGCGGTGCAAAACGAAACCTCGCTCCTGCTGTACCGGGCCGCCAATCAATACGGGTGCATCAGCCAGTTCACTGTCCACGCACTCCAGTTTCATCTGCGCCAACACATCGCCGAAGCGATATTCGGACAGCTGGTTCACCAGCAGGCCCACCGCACCATCTTCATCGTGCTGGCACAACAAGGTGACGCTGCGACAGAACGGCGGATCGGCCAGGCCTGGCATGGCGATCAGGAAATGTCCGGTGAGGGTGGTGGGTTGCATGGCGGCCATGCTCGCATTGTAAGCCCAGTGCGCCGACCGCGCTGCGTCAGCGTGTCTGCAGGACGTTGTTCGGCTGAAATTGCCAGGTACGGGTGATGTTCAGTTCGTCGATTCGTTCGCCGGTTTGCGGAGCTGGTGGGAATGGTGCGGCCAGGCGCACGATCCGTTCGGCGGCGGAATCAAGGATTTTCTGGCCCGAGCTCTGGATGACATCGATGCTCTTGATGCTTCCGTCCAGGTTGAGCACCACGGTCAGCAGTACATCGCCGTGCAAGCCGAGACGACGGGCCTCTTCCGGATAGTTCA
The DNA here is from genome assembly GCA_041663105.1 of Rhodanobacter sp. Taxonomy (GTDB): domain Bacteria; phylum Pseudomonadota; class Gammaproteobacteria; order Xanthomonadales; family Rhodanobacteraceae; genus Rhodanobacter. The sequence goes on along the minus strand of JBAZRB010000001.1, from coordinate 208,614 downwards.
GGTTGCCAATGCGCTCCACCCGGTCCGACCATCCGCGCATGTAGGCGGCGTAGGCGTATTCACGGGTGTTGGCGGTGAGGTATTTGACCTTGGGTCGTTTGGCGTAATCGACCTTCTTCTTGCGCAGCTCCGCCGCCAGCTGGGCAATGCTCTGCTCACGTTCAAGCTCCTCGGCAGTCGGCGTTGCAGCTTGCGGGTTCACTTCGGTCTGTGCGGTATCGCTGGTGACCTGGAAATGGCTGACGCCGGTGGTGGTGACCATGCGCGTTGGTGTGGCGACGCGTGGCGGAGGCGTGGAAGCCTGCACAGGCTGCGGGGCAACGCCGGGGTCGGGCTTCGGTACCGCACCGGAAAAGACCTCTGATGGGCGTGCAACGCGATCGCTCTGGCCACCACCGCGATTATTGGCCTGGGCCAGGAAATCGGCCTTGTCCGGTGCTTCCCTGTTTGCCACGTTGACCAGGGTGACATCGAGGGTGGGCAGGCTGGGGCTCGGCTTGACGAAATGGAAGGTGATGCCGAGCAGGAGTACGCCGTGCAGCAACAGCGAAAACAGCAGGGTTGCCCCGATCGGGTCGGGTCGGGCATTGGCGGTTGCGGTGGCACTCACTCAGTACGGTTTCCGATGGCTTGCCGCTCGATGACGTCGAACAACTGACCGGCAATATTAAGCCCGAACTGGGCATCCAGTTCACGCACGCACGTCGGGGATGTGACGTTGATCTCGGTCAGATAGTCGCCAATCACGTCCAGACCGACGAACAGCAGTCCGCGACGGCGCAATTCGGGCGCGACCTGGGCAGCGATCCAGCGGTCGCGTTCCGACAGTGGTACGCCCTCGCCGCGGCCGCCAGCGGCGAGGTTTCCGCGAAATTCATCGCCTTGCGGAATACGTGCCAGCGCGTAGGGCACCGGTTCGCCGTCGATGAGCAGGATGCGCTTGTCGCCTGCGCTGATCTCGGGAATGTATTTCTGGGCGATGACCAGCTGCCGGCCAATGCCGTGGGCGTCGCCACCGAGCAGGGTCTCGAGCATCGAATTGAGGTTGCTGTCACCGGCCTTGACCCGAAAGATGCCGCGTCCTCCCATGCCGTCGAGCGGTTTCAGCACGACTTCGCCGTGTTCGGCAGTGAACTTGCGCAACTCGCCCGCGTCTCTCGAGACCAGGGTGGGTGCAATGCATTGTGGAAAGGCCAGCGCAAACAGTTTTTCATTGCAGTCGCGCAGCGCCAGGGGGTCGTTGACCACCATCACACCATCACGTTGCGCTGCTTCGAGCACCATGGTGTCGTAGACGAACTGCTGGTCGACCGGCGGGTCCTTGCGCATCAAGACCACGTCCAGCTCACGCAGTGGCTGCCATTGCGCTTGCCCAAGGGTGAACCAGTCTCGAGGGTCGTCACGCACCTGCAAGGGGGTGATCCGCGCCCAGGGCGTGCCGTCACGAAGGGCGAGGTCACCCTGTTCAAAATAATGCAACGAATGACCGCGACGCTGCCCTTCCAGCAACATCGCCAGCGTCGTGTCCTTGGCGACTTTGATGGCGCCGATGGGATCCATCAGTACGCCGACCGAGAGGGTCATGGGAATTCTCCTGGGGAAGGTGGTTTGAGCGATGGTAACGGCAGGCTTGGGCCTGCGGGTGGCTATGATAAGAGCTGTCGTCAATCCGGGGATGGATGGCGTTCGATCTGCTGTTGCCGATGAGCAGATGATGCCAATATGCGGCAGCTTGTGAACATGGTGGGCAGCTTCGCCGATTATTGCTTGACAGTCTCGGCGGGCAGGCAGTACACATCAACGCTTAGGATGTGCCGTCGTTGAGCGGGTAAGGGGGCGTTGGTTCCCGATAGTTTCCATATGCGTACCATGCGGCATGGCTATTGCATGTCCTGGTGATTATCCTGAGCTCGTGGCGGGCCGCAGGGGGAGTAAGTGAATTTGAACGTGAGTGCTATCGACTTGGTTGGTCTGAAGGTCATGGTGATCGATGACTCCAAGACCATCCGCCGCACAGCGGAAACCCTGCTGAAAAAAGAGGGCTGTGATGTATTGACAGCGGTGGACGGGTTCGAGGCGCTGGCCAAGATCTCCGATCAGAAGCCTGCCATCATCTTCGTTGACATCATGATGCCGCGCCTGGATGGCTACCAGACTTGCGCGCTGATCAAGAACAATCCGCAGTTCAGGGCGACGCCGGTGATCATGCTCAGCTCCAAAGACGGGCTGTTCGACAAGGCGCGCGGACGCATCGTGGGCGCCGAGCAATATCTGACCAAGCCGTTTACGCGCGACGAGTTGCTTGGTGCGATTCATCGCCATGTCAGTCCGACGGCACGCCACTGAACGACAAATTTTCAAGGGGAAGCAGTGGCCAATATCTTCATCATCGATGATTCCCCGACTGATGTTCGGGTTTTCACCACGTTGCTTGAGCGCGCGGGGCATCAAGTCGTGGCCGTCAGTTCAGCGGAAGAGGGCATCGAGCGTGTGCGCAGCGATCTGCCAGACCTCGTCATCATGGATGTGATCATGCCTGGCATGAATGGCTTTCAGGCAACCCGGACCCTGACCCGCGACCCCATCACCGCAGCCATTCCCGTTGTGATGATCACCACCAAGTCGATGGAAACAGACCGGGTCTGGGGCATGCGTCAGGGCGCACGGGCTTTCATCACCAAGCCGGTGAACGAAAAAGATCTGCTGGCCTGCATCAACGACCTGCTGTCGAGCAAGAAATGAATCAGTCTGTCAACCGTACGCCATTCGAAATCCTGGCTCGTTATGAGCGGCTCTCGCTTGCACATGCGTCGGACACACAGGACAAGCTCGAAGCGCCAGGTCTGTGGCGCGGAATCGGCTTTCGGGTGGGGTCGCGTTTGCTGTTGAGCGGCATCGACGAAATCAACGAGCTGCTGGCAGTGCCCGTGCTCACTCCGGTGCCAGGCACGCAGCCCTGGTTGCTCGGCGTCGCCAATGTGCGCGGAAATCTGGTGCCGGTCATCGATTTTGCCCGCTATCTGTTCGGTGAACGCACCCAGCACTCCGATCGTACCCGCTTGCTGGTTGTCCGCCAGGGCGGCGGCAGCGTGGCGTTGCTGGTGGATGAAGTGCTTGGCCAGCGTACGGTTGATGAGCAACAGCGGCAGCAGGCGGAGCAAGAGGACGACCCACGTCTCACTCGTTTCGTCGACAGTCGGGTGGGCGAGCAGCAGTTGGGGATTTTCAGCATGAACCGGCTGGTGCGCGCACCGGATTTCCGGCAGGCCGCAGCCTGATTTCAGGTCGGGTTGCAGTCGTGTGAAGGGCCGGCGCCCGATGGGGGTCGGAAACTTGGGGCAATCAGCCCCCGGCCAGTATCCGCGTTCATTGAAAAGACAGCGGAGCGGGTCACGAATTTGTTAGACGGATGAGGTGAACATGAGCACTACAGGGGGCGTCAGCCGGGAACGCGGGTATACCGCACTCATTGTCCTGCTGCTGGTTGCGATTGGTTTTGCGGCGCTGGACTTCTTCATGCTCAACCAGAAGAACGGCGAGGATCGCCAGGCGATCGCGCTGACCACGCAAATTCAGGTGCTTTCGCAGCAGACGGCGAAGTTCGCGATCGAGTCCGCAGACGGCAACGTCGACTCGTTCAAGGAGCTCGAAGGCACCCGGAACGCCATCGATTCATCAGTCCAGCGATTGAATCAGGGCGACCCCAAGAGCGGCATGCAGCCTTATGCGAACAGGAACACCACACCTGCCGGTCGCGCGGTGAGTGCGCTGGACGCTTCCTGGAAGCAGCTCGATGCTGATATCAGCAAGATCCTGTCGAACAAGGCGGTGGTACTCGATTCCGGCCAGCGAGCTGCGACACTGTCCCAGCAAATGCCCTTGCTCAATTCCAGCATGGAGCAGGTGGTCAACATCCTTCAGCAGCGCAATGGCAGTTCGGAGCAGATGCTGGGTACCTCGCGCCAGATGCTGTCCGCTGACCGAATCATCCGACGCGTGCAGGAAATCCTTCAGGGTGGCGACAACTCCCAGTCGGCGGCCGATGGCCTGTCGCGCGATGCGCAGCTTTACGGCAGCGTGCTGAAGGGCCTGATCGAGGGTAACCCCGATAGCGGCGTCAAGCCCATCGGCGACGCCAATGCACGCAAGATCCTCACGGAGATGGATGCGAGCTGGACCACGCTGGCTGACCCCGTGGCCAAGCTGGTGGCTGCTTCAAGCAATATCGCCGACGTAAAGCACGCCGGCAACCAGGCCTCGCTGGATTCCCAGACGGTGCTGCTCCGCGCGAACGACTTGTCCGAGCAGATCGGCAAGTTGCCCCTGCGCCGGTTGTTCCCGAATGTGTGGTGGGGTCTGATCGGCGCCCTTGCGGCGGTAGCGTTCGCCCTGGTGCTCGTCATCACCCTGGTCGGCGATCAGCGTCGTCGATTCGCCAGCAGTACCGAACTCAATCAGCGAAACCAGGAGGCGATCATGCGCCTGCTGGACGAAATGGGTTCACTCGCAGAAGGTGATCTCACGGTAAAAACCACGGTATCGGAGGACATTACCGGTGCCATCGCGGACTCGGTGAACTATGCTATCGATGAGTTGCGCACCCTGGTGACCACCATCAACGAGACCTCCGAGCAGGTGTCGTCGTCGGCGCAGGAAACACAGACCACGGCACGCCATCTGGCCAACGCAGCGGAGCAGCAGGCACAGCAGATCAGTTCGGCGACCTCCGCGATCAACCAGATCGTGAACTCGATGGACATCGTGTCGAAGGATTCCGCCGAGTCGGCAGACGTGGCGGAACGCTCGGTGAAGATTGCCTCGCACGGTGCCGAAGTGGTGCGCGAGACGATCTCGGGCATGGACTCGATTCGCGACCAGATTCAGGAGACCTCCAAGCGAATCAAGCGGCTGGGTGAGTCTTCGCAGGAGATCGGCTCCATCGTTGAACTGATCAATGACATCGCCGAACAGACGAATATCCTGGCTTTGAACGCGGCAATTCAGGCGGCGTCGGCCGGCGAAGCCGGTCGTGGTTTTGCGGTGGTTGCGGACGAAGTGCAGCGACTGGCAGAACGATCGACCAGTGCGACCAAGCGTATCGAGACTCTGGTGCAGACGATTCAGTCCGATACCAACGAGGCGGTGAACTCGATGGAGCAAACCACCGCCGAGGTGGTTGCCGGTGCGCGTCTGGCCGAGGATGCGGGTAGCGCGCTGGGTGACATCGAGCGCGTTTCGCACGATCTGTCCGCACTGATTCAGAACATCTCTACCGCGGCGCGAGAGCAGTCATCGGCGGCGACGGAGGTGTCGCATTCGATGAATGCCATTCAGGAAATTACTTCGCAGACCTCGCAAGGTGCGAGCCAGACCGCCGATTCGATCGGTACTCTGGCGCAATTGGCGAGCGACCTGCGGCGCTCGGTCGCGCATTTCAAGTTGCCGGGTTGAGATCGGCCGGGTTGAAAGTATTCAGCCCGATCCAGCACATCGGAATTAGCATTTTGACGGGGGGCAGTCTCGCTGGTTGCAGGATGCTTGCATTGTGCAATCGCTGAGAGAGGCGCATGAGACTTCAAGACCACATCGATTTCACCACGCTGCAGTGGGTCAAGCCGGAGCTCGACGATACCTTGTCGATCGCCCGCGAGGCGCTGGAGTCCTACGTCGACAATCCGGACCGGCGCGATTACATGCGCACATGCGCAGATCATCTGCATCAGGTGCATGGCACCTTGCGCATGGTCGAGCTGTATGGCGCAGCCATGGTCACGGCAGAGATGGAGGCGCTGGCCATTGCACTGCTTGAAGAGCAGGTCACTCATCGCGAAGAGGCCTATGCCGCCTTGATGCGTGGCCTGATGCAACTGCCTGATTATCTCGAGCGGTTGTCCAGCGGTCATCGTGACGTCCCGGTCGTCTTGCTTCCGCTGATCAACGACGTGCGGGCCAGTCGTGGGCAGCAGCCGCTGACCGAAGCGGCGATGTTCCACCCCAACCTCGACGCGTTCCTGCCAGAGCAGGCCCCTGCGGCCATGAGCGAGGCTTACGCCGAGGCGCATCGTGGCGAGTTGGCTGACCTGCGACTGCGTTTCCAGCAGCAGTTGCTGGCCTGGTTCCGTGGACAGGATGCGGCGCAGCAGCTGATTGCCATGCGCAAGACCCTGTTGGCGATCACCGCGCGCTGCTATCACGTGCACGGTCGTCGACTATGGTGGATCGCTGCTGGCGTACTGGAGGGTTTGGAGCAAGGTGCGCTGAAAGGCCACGCTACTGAAGTCCGCCAATTGATCGGCAAGGTGGACCGCAATATCCGCTTGTTGATCGAGCACGGCGAAAACAGCCTGCGTGCCGGTGATGCGGATGAAGTGGCATGCCAGTTGCTCTACATCGTGGCCCAGGCAAAGCAACGCAGTCCGCATATGGAGCTGTTGCGCAGCACCTATGCACTGGACACGCTGCTGCCGAAGGCGGGCGAACTTGAGCACGCCCGTGGCTCGATGGCCGGCCACAACCGCGCTCTGCTGGATTCCGTATCGCGTGCACTGAAGGACGACTTGCTTCGCGTCAAGGAGGCGCTGGATCTGTTCCTGCGTCAACCGAATGGTGATCCGGCCCAGCTGGCGACGCAGGGTGAAGTGCTCGAGCGCGTGGGCGACACCTTGGGCATGCTGGCACTGGCGGTACCGCGTCGCGTGGTCACGGAGCAGCGTCGAGTCCTGGACGAAATTGCCAACCGCATGCGACCGGCGGATGAGGAAACCCTCCTCGACGTGGCAGGTGCACTGCTATACGTAGAGGCCTCGCTGGACGACCACATTGAAAGTCTGGGTTCCGAGGAGGATGGTTCCTCGGGCGAAGCCATGCATGGTCTCCCACGCAGCGAAGCGCTTGGTGTCGTCACGACGCTGATGCAGGAGGCCATTCGCAACACGGGAACTGTCAAAGACGAGATCGTCGCTTTCGTCGAATCCGGGTGGGAACACGACCAGCTGGCTGGCGCACCGAGTCTCATGGACGAGGTCGCAGGTGCCATGCGGATGTTGTCCTCACCACGTCCGGCGGAACTGGCTGTGGGTATCAGCCGTTTCGTCGACTACGAATTGCTGCAAGACCGGCGTGTACCCAGTGGCGCGCAGATGGATCATCTCGCCGACGCCCTGGCAGCACTTGAATATTATCTGGAGGCTGCAAGAGAGCATCGCGGCGGGTTGGAGCATATCCTCGACGTGGCTGAGCACAGCCTCGGGATGCTGGGTTACTGGCCGGTACCGGCTGTTCGCGAGGCGTCAAGCATTGCGCTTGCAGCTCCTGCAGAGGTGCCGACAGTTGCCGTCGGCGCTATCGACGAAGAGCGGCATCCGGAGCTTTCGGAATCTGTCAGTCTGTTGCCAGGGGACGATTTGAGCGCTCTTTTCGTGGGAGAAGCGCACGCTCAGGATGATGCGTTGCATAACCTCGATGGTCTGCGCCTGGTCCAGACGGAAGCGACCCGGCCTGCTGGGGTGGATGCCGCCGAGGCCAGCGATGGTGGTGACTGGGTCGAGATCGAAGAAGAAGTCTTCGAGCAGGTTCCGGTGCAGGATGCGCTGGCATCCAATACCCGTTTCAACGCCGATGCCGAAGGCATCGATGACGATATCCGGGAGATCTTTCTTGAGGAGATGCAGGAAGAGATCGACAACCTTCTTGCTGCCGAAAAACTGTGGTTGGCAGACCCCACCGATTTCTCCTCGCTGGTCAGCATCCGTCGTTCGTTCCATACCCTGAAGGGTTCAGGTCGACTCGTCGGGGCCGGTGCGCTCGGTGAATTCGCCTGGAAAGTGGAGGACATGCTCAACCGGATCCTCGACAAGACCATCGAGCCCAATCAGGACGTGCAGGATCTGGTGCGACATGCCATTAGCGCGCTGCCACAACTGCTTTCCGCGTTGAAGGGTGAGGGCGCGCCTGGCGCACCGCTCAGCGCAATCATGAGTACCGCGGAACAGCTGTCCGCCGGCAAGCCGGCGCGGCTGGAAGACCAGGCGCCCCGTGCGCTGGAGATGGTTCGCCGCGTGATAGTGCGGCGCGTTCCGCGCGTCAACGTGGCTGCCGATGCGGTACCCATGGCAGCTCTTACCGACGCGAATGCCGTCGGCGCGACACCTGCGTCGGACGAGCGTGAGCACGCGATTGAAATGCCATCGTTGCCGATAGTTGACCCGGTGTTGCTCGAGATCCTTCGCAGCGAGGTTGGTCAATATCTGCAGACCCTTCGCGCCGCCATTCAGCGCTGCGAAGGTGAGTTGCCGATCACTGAAGAACTGTTGCGTGCGGTGCATACCTTGCATGGCGCCATTGCGATGGTCGACATCCCTCTGCTGACACAGGTGCTCTCGCCGCTTGAGGGATTGTTCAAGCGGCTGCGCGCGTCGGGTCTGCCGCTGACTGCGGAAGGCGTCGGTCTGCTCGATGAGTCCATGCGGGCGGTAGATCATGTGATGACCCAGTTCGATAGGGCGCAACCGCAGTTGCCCGATGTCGAATTGTTGACGGCAAAAATCGCCAGCCTGCGCGACAACTATCCTGAATCCAAGGTCGCTCATGTCGTCTTCGAGCCACATCTCTCTGACGAAAGTTCCAGCGAGGACGTCTCGCCCGAAGTGGCGGATGAAGCCTTGGTCGACGCCGGGGCTTTCGAACAAGGTATGGAAGATGTACGCGGGGAGCCGCAGTCGGCTCCGGGCGGGAGCGAAGACGATCATCTTGCTGCGGAGCTGGTTGCAGCCCTGGGTTCATTCGATCTAGACGATGCCGTGGCGCAGCAGGCTGCAGGGGCACGGGCCGCAGCAGAGCAGGCTGCAGCAGATCAGGCTGCAGCGGAGCAGGCTGCAGCGGAGCAGGCTGCAGCGGAGCAGGCTGCAGCGGAGCAGGCTGCAGCGGAGCAGGCTGCAGCGGAGCAGGCTGCAGCGGAGCAGGCTGCAGCAGAGCAGGCCGCAGCAGAGCAGGCTGCAGGCGAGCGGTCTGTTGCACCGCCTGCTGCAGAAGAGCATGTCGCGACGCGGCCGACTTATGCGGTGGTGGGCTCCGGCGAAATTGATGCCGACCTGCTTGAAGTCTTCATTGACGAGGCACGCGAAATCCTCGATCACGCCGACGGTGTGCTTGCTCAGTGGCATGCAGAGCCGACAGATCTGGCGAGCGTCTCCGAACTGCAGCGAGACTTGCATACGCTCAAGGGTGGCGCCCGCATTGCCGGGTTGGTGGCTGTGGGCGATCTCACCCACGCGGTCGAAACCCTGCTGGAGAAACCGATCCGCGATGCCGGCAAGACGGCGGCCTTGATCGGTGCACTTGAGACCAGCTTCGATCTGCTGCACTCGCTTGTTCAGCAGGTTTCGGAGGGGCAAGTGGTTGCCTATCCGCAGGCGATGATCGATCGCCTGCTGGAAATGGCGGGTGAAAAGGTCATGGCCGATGATGCTGTGCTGGCCGCAGCAGCGATGCCCGAAATCGCGGCAAAGCCGGACGCTCCGCGTCCGGTGGTGCGGTCGGAGTCGCACGGCATCGATCTACCCGATCTGTTGCCGGAGTTCGAGGAAGAGGTTCATTCTCCGCAGGAGCAAATCCGGGTTCGCGCTGACCTGCTCGACAGCCTGGTCAATCATGCCGGCGAAGTGGCGATCTATCGTTCGCGCCTGGAACAGCAAGTAGCGGGTTATCGTTTCAACCTCGTCGAGCTCGAGCAGACGGTGGCGCGTTTGCGCAGCCAGTTGCGCATGCTGGAGATCGAGACCGAAGCGCAGATCATCGCTCGATTCCAGCGTGAGCACCGCGAGGCAGGCCTGACCGTATTCGATCCGCTTGAGCTCGATCGTTATTCGCAGTTGCAGCAGTACTCGCGAGCTCTGGCGGAGTCGGTATCCGATCTGGTGTCCATCCAGAACATGCTCGACGAACTGACTCGCCAGGCCGAAACCCTGCTGATCCAGCAGTCCCGTGTCAGTACTGAACTGCAGGACGGCTTGCTGCGTACGCGCATGCTGCCGTTCGACACGATGGTGCCGAACTTGCGCCGCACCCTGCGCCAGGCGGCTCAGGAAGAAGGCAAGAGTGCGCAGTTGTATGTCGATGGCGCGCACGGCGAAATGGATCGCAACCTGCTTGATCGCATCAAGGCACCGTTTGAGCACATGCTGCGCAACGCCATTGCCCATGGCATCGAGACCCCGGCCGAACGCCGCAAGGCTGGCAAGCCGGCCGAAGGCTCGGTAAACATCAAGGTCGCCCGCGAGGCTACCGAGGTGGTGATTCGAGTCAGCGATGACGGGCGCGGCTTGAACCGCGAGGCGATCCGCAAGCGTGGTATCGAACGCGGGATGTTGCGTCCGGATACCAAGCCGACCGACAACCAGTTGCTTTCGCTGATTACGCAGGCTGGCTTCTCTACCGCCAGCCAGGTTACCCAGTTGGCTGGCCGCGGTGTCGGCATGGACGTGGTCGCCAACGAGATCAAACAACTGGGCGGCTCGCTCTCGATCGAGTCGGAAGAGGGCAAGGGCAGCACCTTCATCCTGCGCCTGCCCTTCACCCTGGCGGTCACCCAGGCCATCCTGGTGCGCATCGGTGAAGCTACCTTCGCGATCCCGATGACCTCGGTTCAGGGCGTTGCCCGGGTCAATCCGGAAGATCTCACGGCCCTGTTGAGCGAGGATGAGCCTTCATTCCTCTACGGCAACGAGGACTACGGCATTCACGATCTCGCCGACCTGCTGGGTCTGCCGCCGGGCCTGCCGGCCGAAGGTGAGCAGCAGCCGCTGTTGCTCACCCGTGCGGGTGACCTGCGCGCGGCGATCCGTATCGATGCCGTGCTCGGTTCACGCGAAATCGTGGTCAAGTCGGTGGGCCCGCAGATCAGCTCCGTGCCGGGTCTGCTGGGTGCCACCATCATGGGCGACGGCTCGGTGCTGATCATTCTTGACCTTGCGCCGCTTGTGCGTCACGGCATCATTCGCCGTGAACAGCGTCTGGCCGTAGGCCTCAGCGCCATCCAGGCACCTGTCATTGAAGAAGTGCAGGAGCGGCCGATGGTGATGGTGGTGGATGACTCGATCACCATGCGCAAAGTCACCAGTCGAGTGCTTGAGCGTCATGAATATGAAGTCAGCACCGCCAAGGATGGTGTCGACGCGATCGAGAAACTGCACGAGCGTGTCCCCGACCTGATGTTGCTCGACATCGAGATGCCGCGAATGGACGGCTACGAGCTGGCGACCCAGATGAAGGCAGATCCGCGCTGGCGCGATGTGCCGATCATCATGATCACCTCGCGAAGCGGCGACAAGCATCGCCAGCGTGCATTCGATATCGGCGTCGATCGTTATCTCGGCAAGCCCTATCAAGAGGCTGAGTTGCTGCTGCAGATCAGCGAGGTGCTGGAGTTGCGAGCGTCGGAGCGGGCCAATGACTGAACAGGTTCCGGCGGTAGCGCTGCTGTTCGACGACACCGAGTTGGGAGCTCATTTACGAAATGCGCTCAATGAGCGTGGGGCCCGCATCGTTCATGAGGGCGTTGTGGCCACGTTGAGTCGCGAGCTGCTGCAGGAGGTAGGTGCCGACGTGATCGTCGTCAATCTGGACAACAGCGCGGACGACGCGCTGGACAGCCTGTATGAACTGATGGATGGTGATCGGCCCAGACTGGTGTTCAATGACGCTCAGGCCAGTCGTGGTCTGAGCGGCTGGGATCGGGCGCGCTGGGCGCGGCACCTGGCGGTGAAGGTTCTTGCCGCTGGTGATTTTGACCCACCTCGCCCGCATGAGTCGCGCGCTGTGGAGGTACCTGTGGGTGCAGCTTTGCCACAGCAGGAAACTGCTGCTGGCGACGTCATTTCCATGGTGGTTGCGCCTGTGCAGGGGCTCGTTGACGAGCCGGTCGACGAAGCGATGGTGACCGCAGAGCCGGGCGTCGAGACGAGTGATTTCGCTGAATACGATCAGGCTGATATTCCCCGCAGGCAAGAAGCTACGACCGAGTCCGAGAGCCTGGCTAGTGAGCTTGAGGCGCTGTTGGCCTCTGGCGACCTGCAGGAGGAGGAGCCGGCTGGCCCTGGCATGCGGTATTTTGACAACGATGCCTTGCATGACGGCAATTTCGGCGAGACCGCGCTGGCCGTCGAAGGCGACGATGCTGGCAATCCTGGTGAAACAGCGGAGCCGAGTTCTGGTCAGCCGCCCCAGGCAGCAGCGGCTCCCGCGGCAGCGGTATTCCAGCTCGACCACCTCGAGTTGACAGCAATGACCGACTCATCCCCGGACACGGCCCCTTCCGCGGTGCCCGAGACGGCTCCGTCGATCGCGTCACCAACGGTGCGCGCGCCGGACGCTTGGTCCCTGCTGGATGATGAGAGCCTGGGTACGGAGGATATTTCCCGCGACAAACCCGATGCCTCTGCGTTTGGCATCGAGAAAATGAGCGCGGCTGATTTTCTTGCGCCGGAAGGTGAGTCGGCCCCCGCCGATTTCGAACCGACGATGAGCCTTGAGCTCGTCTCGATGGAGGAGGCAGTGGCACCTCAGGCCTACGTCCATGACGGCGAGCATGAGATGGTGCTGGACGAGCTTGGTTCGGTGCTGAGCCGCGTGGTATTGCTTGGTGCTGCGATTGATGGTGTTGATTCGGTCTGCGAGTTTCTTGCCGCGTTGCCGGCATCGACCCGGCTGACGTTTCTGCATACCCAGCACCTGGGTGAACATTCGGATATCGCCCTGGCTGAAAAATTTTCGATGCACAGTGCGTTGCCGGTGCGCTTGGCGCGGCAGCGCAGCCGGGCAGGCGCTGGCGAGGTGCTGATGGTTCCCGCCGGGCAGCAGGTTCGCCTGCGCCGTGACGGTAGTGTCGAGTTGCAGTCGTTGGGCTCGGAAACGGAGCTCGATCCCTCGATCGACAGCAGTTTCACGATGGCCGCCAATGCCTTTGGTCGCGATGCGTTGGCGATCGTTTTTGCAGGCCGTGGCAACGATGCGGTGGCTGGCGCGCAGGCGATCCACGATCGCGGCGGTGAGGTCTGGGTTGAGTCGTCGTCCGGGGAGCATTTCGCCGACATGGTCAGCGGGATCTTTGCCGAGCGACTGGTCGGTTTTTCCGGTACGCCGTCCGAGTTGGCGGCACACCTGCTTGAGGTATTTTCATGAGTGATCTGTTGCCGCGTGAAATCCGCTGCGTGCTGGTACCGGTTGGCAGTTTGCGTCTGTTGTTGCCCAACGCCAACATCGCTGAAGTTATTACCCAGAGCGCGCCCGAACCGGTACCCAACGCACCGGCCTGGCTGCTTGGTCGCATCGCGTGGCGCGGCTGGCGCGTGCCGCTGGTCTCGTTCACCGAGCTTGCCGGTATCCCGGAAGGTGATGCCGAGTTGAGCGTGCGTGTGGCCGTGCTCAAGGCCCTGGGAGGCAATCCAAAACTTCCTTTCATTGCCGTGCTCACCCAGGGCTTTCCACGGCTGACCACACTCAATGCGGAGTTGATCATCCCTACCAGCGACGGTAGTCCGTTGCCGCCGGGTGTGCGCGCCCATGTGCTGGTGCGTGATGACGTCGCAATGATCCCTGATCTGGAGTGGGTCGAGTCCGAATTGCTGTCGCTGATCGGTGACGATGAAGCGGTCGAAGCAGACGACGCCTCCACGCAGCACGAGGCTGACGGCAGCCAGGATTGAGTCGATGCTGCACCGCGCCTAGCCGTCCCCGTGCAGCGCCTGCAAGGCCGCCAGTGCGGCCAGACCCGCCGTCTCGGTGCGCAGGACTCGCGGCCCCAGGCGCAAACCGACAAAGCCCGCTGCGCTGAGTGCCGCGATGTCGCGCTCACCCAGACCACCCTCGGGCCCGACCACGAGCAGTCCTTCCGCACCGCCGAATTGCAGTTCGCGCGCCGAATGGCCCGCCTCGGGCAACAAGGCCAGACGCAGCGCGTTGCCCCGGCCGAGACCGTCCAGCCATGCGGCCAGCGGCTGGGTCGCGGTGATGTGTGGCAACGCCGCTCGCCCGCTCTGCTCGCAGGCACTGGCGGCCACCGCCCGCCAATGTGCGAGACGTTTTTCGGCGCGACTCGCATCCAGCTTCACTTCCGAGCGTTCGGTCAGCAGCGGCACGATGCATGTCACACCGAGTTCGGTCGCCTTCTGCACGATCAGATCCATCTTTTCGCCGCGCGCGACGCCTTGCGCCAGGGTCAGCTTCAACGGTGATTCGTTGCTCAGTGCCAGGCTCGACTCGATCCGCACCACCACTTCGCGCTTGCCCACGGACATGATGCTGGCGGTGTAGTCGCAGCCGTCTCCATTGAACAGGTTCAAGCGGTCACCCACGACCTGACGCAGCACGCGTGTGACGTGCTCGCCAGCTTGCGCGGGCAAGGCGAATTCGCTGCCGATGGCGAGTGGAAGATCTACATGAATACGGATGGTTCGCATGCTTCAGCCGCCCTGCAAAAGGAAAGCATAGCCGAGCTTCTACCGCGAACCTGCTCGCCGTCCGCAAAACTGAATGCCGGCGAGACGACTTCGCCGGCGGCATTGTCTGACGGTTCTGATCAGCGCAGCATCAAAGGCCTCTCCGCAACGATGATGAGGACTTGCGCCATGTCCAGACGATTGATTGTCCCCCTTGCCCTGGCGACATTCCTCGCGGCGAGCACTGGGGCCGTAGCGCAAACATCAGCGCCGGCGGTAGCAGGCCAGAACAGCGAGGTCGCTCAAAAGTCGGCTACAAGCGAGCGTCAGCTGATCAAGCCCGGCGACCGCAACTGCCTGCGCGATACCGGCAGTCTGATTCCGGCAAAAAAAGGCCAATGCCTGCCGGTAACCGGTCGCAGTTACAGCCGTGAGGAACTGCAGCGCACGGGCACGCAGAACAATGCGCGGGCCTTGCAGATGCTTGATCCGAGTATCAGCGTCGGGCACTGAATTCGCGGGCAATCTCTGGATGCCGGGAAATTCGCGGCATCCAGCCGTCTCAGTTTTTCAGTGCGTTTTCGATACCACTGATCGCCGTGTCCACCAGCAGGTCGATTTCCTGCTCGGTCACCACGTAGGGCGGCATGAAATACACCACGTTGCCGAGCGGGCGCAGCAACACGCCGTGCTTGAGGCCGTGCAGGTAGACCCGCAGGCCGCGTCGCTCCGTCGCCGGGAAGGGACGGCGACTGGCCTTGTCGGCGACCAGTTCGACCGCCGCGATCATGCCCGTTTGACGCACGTCGGCGACATGGGGATGCTCGCGCAAGGGCTCCAGCCGGCGGGCCAGATGGGCGGCGAGCTGTCGGTTGCGCGCCAGCACCGGCTCATCGCGGAAGATTGCCAGTGTCTCCAAAGCCACCCGGCAGGCCAGCGGGTTGCCGGTATAGCTGTGCGAGTGAAGAAAGGCCTTGCCGGTATGGTATTCGGCGTAGAACGCCTCGTAGATGCCTGAGTGGGTGAGTACGGCTGACAGGGGCAGGAAGCCGGCCGTCAGCCCCTTGGACAGGCACATGAAATCAGGGGTCACGGCCGCCTGCTCGCAGGCGAACAGCGTGCCGGTGCGGCCAAAGCCGACGGCAATCTCGTCAGCAATGAAGTGCACCGCGTACTCGTCGCACAGCGCACGCAAACCCGTCAGGTAGTCGGGGTGATACATGCGCATGCCACCGGCGCACTGCACCAACGGCTCGACGATGACGGCGCAGGTCTCGTGCGCGTGTTGTTCCAACAGATGGCGCAGTTCGCCAAGCCGGCGCGCGGCGATCTGTTGCGGCGATTCGCCCGGTTCGCTTTCGTAACTGTCGGCGGAGGGGGTCAGGAACGGGGTCAGCAACAGCGGTGCATAGGTCTTGCGATACAGCGCCACGTCGCTCACCGACAACGCGCCCAGAGTCTCGCCGTGATAGCTGCCGGTCAGTGCGATGAAGCGCGTTTTCTCGCCGTGACCCTGGTTGAGCCAGTAATGGAAGCTCATCTTAAGCGCCACTTCGATCGCGGCCGAGCCGTTGTCGGCGTAGAACACGCGATCCAGACCCGGCGGCGTGATGCGCACCAGCTCCTCGGCAAGCTCGATCGCTGGCGGGTGGGTAAAGCCGGCAAAGATCACGTGCTCCAGCTTGCTTGCCTGATCCGCCAAAGCGGTGGCGATGCGGGCATTGCCATGCCCGAACAGATTGGTCCACCAGGAACTGATGCCGTCCAGGTAGCGGTGGCCATCGGCATCGACCAGCCAGGCGCCCTCGCCACGCACGATGGGCACCATCGGGATGCTCTCGTGATCGTGCATCTGGGTGCAGGGATGCCACACATGCTTGAGGTCGCGCGCAGCGAGCGCGGCATTGCTGTTTTCGGGATTGCTCATCCGGCTATGATCCGGGTTGCGGGACAGGCACTCAAGTCTGCCTGCGATTGACCCGGAAACCGACGCTTGAAGCTTCTGCGCATTTGCCTGATCGGCCTCGCATCACTGCTGTTGCTCGCGACCCTGCTGCTGTGGTTCCTGCCGGCGCGCTGGGCGATGCCATGGCTGCAGGCACGCTTGCACGGGCTGCAACTGCAACAGGTGAGTGGCAGCGTGTGGGATGGTCGCGCCGAGCAGGTGCTTGGCGCGGATGGCCGTCCGCTGGGCCGGTTGCAATGGCAGTTGTCACGCCGCGCCTTGCTGGGCAAGCAGGCGCTGCGACTGACCTTTGACGGGCCGCGGCTGGCCTTTGCCGGTGAGTTGCAGCGACGCGGCGATGGTCAGATCGTGGCGCATGGCTTGAGCATGCGTGCTGATGCTGCCGTGCTCGATGACTATCTGAGGTCGCCGCTCGGCCAGCCGCGTGGTGAACTGACCCTGTCAGTGGACCACCTGCGGCTGCAAGGTGGCTGGCCGATGGAGCTGCAAGGTCAGGCCCGTTGGCAGCATGCGCTGATGCACGCCGATGGTGGCGACGTCGCGCTGGGCACCCTGCTGCTGGTAACCCAGGCCAACGACGGCGTGGTTCAGGCCTCCTTGCACGATGATGGCCACGGACCTTTGCAAGTGCAGGGGCAGCTGCAACTGAGCCCGTTGGGCTGGCGACTGGACGCGACCCTGCGCGCCCGACACACTGACCCGTTGCTGCAGCGATGGCTGGCCCGGCTGGGGCCGGCTTCCCGTGATGGCAGCGTGCAAATCCAACACCGCGGTGGTCTGGCTGGCAGCGTGCCGGCACCTTCGCCTGACAAGGACACGACACAACCATGAATTCCGATCTTGCCGCGTCAGCTCTAGCCGCTGCCCGCGAGGCCGCCTCGGCGGCAGCCGAGGTAATCAGGCACTACTGGCGCCGTGGCGTCGAGGTGGAGTTGAAGGCCGATGCCACCCCCGTCACCGTCGCCGACCGGGAGGCCGAGCGCGTGATCCGGCAGATCCTTCAGGCGGCGCTGCCGCAGGCGTCGATCTATGGTGAGGAATTCGGCATGGATGGCGAGCGTGGTGGCTTGCTGTGGCTGGTTGACCCGATCGACGGCACCAAGAGCTTCGTGCGCCGCACGCCGTTCTTCTCGACCCAGATCGCCCTGATGCAGGGTGACGAACTGGTGCTGGGCGTGTCCAGCGCGCCCATCTACGGTGAGTGCATGTGGGCCAGTGTCGGCAACGGGGCGTGGCTTGATGGCGAGGCGGTGAAGGTGGCGGACACCAGCACCATCGAGGCTACCTCGCTATCCATTGGCAATATCAGGTCGCTCACCGCCGACGCGCGCTGGGAGGCGCTGGGCGCGCTGATCCGTGACAGCAACCGGATTCGCGGCTATGGCGATTTCTGCCACTACCACCTGCTCGCCCGCGGCAGCCTGGATCTGGTGATCGAGTCGGACGTGAACATCCTGGACATCGCCGCGCTGGCGGTGATCGTGCGCGAGGCCGGCGGTGTTTTCACCGATCTGGAGGGCGGGCCGCTGACCCTGGACACGCGCAGCGTGCTGGCCGCGACACCGGGAATCCACGCGCAGGCGCTGGATCGCCTGCGCCTGTCAGGTGCCACACGGTAGAATGCCCCGATGCACAAGCTACCTGCCATTCTTGCCACGCGCGACGTCACCGACAGTCACTTTCTGCAGGTCGAGCAAGTCGATCTGGAGTTTTCCAACGGCGTTCGGCGTACCTACGAGCGACTCAAGGGCAGCGGCCTCGGTGCGGTGATCATGGTGCCGATGCTGGATGACGAGACCGTATTGCTGGTGCGCGAGTACGGCGGTGGCGTGGGTCGCTATGAACTGGGCTTGCCCAAGGGGCGGCTCGATCAGGATGAAACGGCCGAGCAGGGCGCCAACCGTGAGCTGAAGGAAGAGATCGGCTACGGCGCGCGCAAGCTGAAAATCCTGCACAACCTGTCGTTGTCGCCGGCGTACATGACCCATATGGCGCATGTGGTGCTGGCGCAGGATCTGTATCCCGAACGCCTGCAAGGCGATGAACCGGAGGAACTCGAAATCGTGCCGTGGAAGATGTCCGAACTGCATACCTTGCTCGGCCGCGATGACGTGACCGAGGGTCGCTCGATCGCTGCCCTGTTCATGGCGCGTGAGTATCTCGCCGGGCGTTTTCAGCGCTCATGACCACACCGCCGGAGTTTGCCTGCCAGATTGGCGAAATCGCACGCGCCGCCGGTGCCGCGATTCTAAGTGTCTACCACAGCGATTTTGCGGTGCAGACCAAGGACGATGCCTCGCCGCTGACGGCCGCCGACCTTGCTGCCCAGCAGGTGATCATGGCCAGCCTGAGCGAGCTCGAGCCGCGCCTGCCGATCCTCTCCGAGGAAGCCAAGGCACTGGACTGGTCCGAGCGTCAGCACTGGTCGCGCTACTGGCTGGTGGATCCGCTCGATGGCACGCGCGAATTCGTCAAGCGCAATGGCGAATTCACCGTCAACATCGCTCTCATCGATCAGGGTCGTTCGGTGCTCGGCGCCGTGCTGGCACCGGTGACCGGCGACTTGTATCTCGCCGAGCAGGGACGAGGCGCATGGCTGCAGGAGCAGCCGGGCGCGGCATGGCGACGTCTCCAGTCACGTCCGCTGGCCCAGCCGCCGGCGGTGGCAGGCAGCCGCTCCCATGGTGGAACCCAGGGCGGTCTGCTGGAGCAACTGATCGGCAACGATTACGAAATGCTTCCGCTCGGTTCCTCGCTGAAGTTCTGCCTGATCGCGCGCGGCGCGGCGGACGTCTATCTGCGTCTGGGGCTCACCAGCGAATGGGATACCGCGGCAGCGCAATGCGTGCTCGATGAAGCCGGCGGTGCCGTGCTCGACCTCGCCGGCCAGCCATTTCGCTACAACCGCGGCGAGTCGCTGCTGAACCCGGAATTCATCGCGATCGGTGACAGCTCGATTGATTGGGCAGCACGGTTGCTCGCAGCCAGTGCCGAGAAGTGAGTGTTGTGGAGTGAGAAATGAGGGGGAAGCCCGGCCCATGGCGAAGAAGGCAATGCCTGATCCTGCTTGCTTGCCTGGTTGTTTCGTGTCGGTGCGTTCGGACAGTGGCATCAAGGCAATGACTCTTACTCCTCACTCCGCTGCACTCGTTTCTCGCTCGAAGACATGAGCCAGCACACCATCAACGATTTGCTGGCGATCATGGCGCGCCTGCGTGATCCCGAAAACGGCTGCCCGTGGGATGTGCAGCAGGATTTCGCCTCCATCGCGCCGTATACGATCGAGGAGGCCTACGAGGTGGCCGATGCGATTGATCGCGGCGATTTCGACGATTTGCGCGACGAACTCGGCGACCTGCTGCTGCAGGTGGTGTTCCACGCGCGGATGGCGCAGGAAGCGGGTCGGTTCGATTTCGACGATGTGGTGCATGCGATCAGTGACAAGATGCGCCGGCGCCATCCGCATGTGTTCGGCGATGTGCGCTATGCCGATGAGGTTGCCCAGAAGCAGGCATGGGAAGACATCAAGACGGCCGAGCGTGCGGGCAGGGGCGAGCAGGCTGACGCCAGCGCGCTTGCCGGTGTATCGGCCGGATTGCCGGAATGGCGACGCGCCATGAAACTGCAGCAGCGCGCCGCCAGCGTCGGGTTCAAGTGGAGCGATCCGGAGCCGATCCTCGCCAAGCTGGCAGAAGAGGTGGACGAGGTACGGGCCGAGTTTGCCAACGGCGCAGACCCGGCGCGGCTGGAGGACGAGATTGGCGATGTGCTGTTCGTGACGGTCAACCTGGCGCGTCAGGCGGGCGTCGATTTTTCGCGCGCATTGCGCCACGCCAACGCAAAATTCGAGCGCCGCTTCCGGCTGATGGAGCAGCTGGCGGCGTCCGATGGCCCTGCCTTCAGCGAGCGCAGCCTGGTCGATCAGGAGCAGCTTTGGCAACGGGCCAAGGCGCTGGAGCGGGAGTAAACGAACATCCCCACCGCTGTTGCCGGTGGGGATGTTGAATCCACGTGCGGGAGGGTCCGCCTTACTGGGCGGCAGACGGTTTGGCGGCATCGTCGTGATGCTGCTTCCAGGCACTGCGCATTTTTTCACGCTCGGCGCGCATCTCCGCCTCATGGGCCAGACTCTCGTCGAGGCCCTTGCGCATGGTGGCGATGGCCTGGCCGACATTGCTCGGGCGCGCCTGCAAGCGGGCCAGGTGCTGGTAGGCATAATCACGCACGCGCGGATCCTGCGACTTGGCCAACACGTCATTGTACACGCTGACCATATCCTTGCTGCGGCCGGACATCATGTACAGCCGCTCCAGCCCGCGCAGGTAGCTGACCACGCTGCCATGTTCGTCGCGACCGCCGTGCTGCCACATGCCGCGATGGTCCATGCCCGGGCTGTGACGATCACCATGCATCGCGCCCGGCCCCATCATGCCCTTGCCCTGCATCGCGCCAGGGGCGGCTGGCGGTGGGGCATCCTGGGCCATGACCACGACGGACGAAGCGGCCATCAGCAAGGCCAGGGTTGCAGCAAGCAGGGTTTTGCGGTGCATGGTGAGGCTCCGATGATGTGTCAGTTGTAAAACGCGCTTCGTATCGCAGCGTTGACCTGATGGCATGCGAGGCGTCCCTGCTTGCAACCCTTTATCCGCCAGCGGCATCTCAAGCCGGTAGACCAACAAGGGAGTTCCGCCATGCACCGTTTCGCCATCGCCGCCCTGCTGTTTGCCCCGCTTGCCGCCTTCGCCTCGCCCTGCAAGTTCGAGGCACCGCGCAATCTTCAAGTCGATCTGACCGGAGTGCGCGGTGTACAGATCGAGGTCCGCCGCCACGATCTTCACCTGGTGGGGAGTGATGGCAGCAACGGCCTCATGCTGACCGGCAAGGCCTGCGCCTCGGATCAGGCGGCGCTTGACCACCTGCAGGTCACCCAGCGCCGCGAGGGCGATCAGCTGTTGATCGACATCGGCGGCAACAGCCACTTTTCCTTCTCCCTGTTTGGCAGCTCCTACGCCAACCTGGAGGTGAGCGTGCAGTTGCCGGCCAACCTGCCGGTCAATGTCAGCGTGGGTTCCGGCGATGCTGATGTGCGTGGCGTGCAGCAATTGCAGAGCCGGGTGGGTTCGGGCGATCTGCATGTACGGGACATTGCCGGCAAGTTCTCCAGCAGTGTGGGTTCGGGCGACGCGGATGCCACCGATATCGGCAGCCTTGATCTGGGCGCAGTCGGCTCGGGTGATTTCAAGGCCGAGGGCATCAAGGGCGACGCACGGGTCGGCAGCATCGGTTCGGGTGACGTGGTGCTGCGCAAGGTGGGCGGCAGTGTCCACGCCGATACGCTGGGCTCGGGTGACTTCACGGTGAGCGACGTGACTGGTGATCTGTCCCTAGGCGCCAAGGGCAGTGGCGATGTCAGCCATTCCGGCGTGAAGGGCAAGGTCAGCGTCCCCCACGACGACTGACAGAGCCCGCAGGAGCCCGCTGGCGGGCGATGCTGTTGCCTTGATCTCTCATTAAGGCCGCAGGACAACAGCATCGCCCGCCAGCGGGCTCCTACGGAACGAGCCAGCGCCAGGTGAGGTATACCAGCGGCGCGCATACCAGCAGGAACGGTATCGAAACCTTGTGCAACTGGCGCAGCCCGTGCGGCTGGCGCGCCAGCCGCAGCGCGATCAGGTTAGCCAGCGAACCGATCGCCAGGCCAAAGCCACCCACGTTCATCGCGACCGCCAGGGCCAGCGGATCATGCGCGCGATCGAGCAGCAATACCGTTGCCGGCACGTTGCTGATCAGCTGCGAGGCGACGATGCCGCTGGCATACAGCACCAGTGGCTGGCTGAAGTCGAGTCGGTCCAGCGCGTCGCGTACCGGGCCGAGTTCGGCCACATGACCCAGGCCAAGAAAGATCGCCGCAAAGGTGACCAGCAGCAGCCAGTCGATGCGCGCCAGCGTACGCCGGCCAAACAGGGCGAACGGCAGCATCAGCATCAGCGCGCCCCATTCGGCGTATCCCACTTCCATCATCCACACCATCGCCGCCAGCGCAGCGCTCGATAGCCCGGCGAGCGGCATCGAGATGTCGTTGCGACTGGCAGCAGGTCGATCGAGATGGATGCGTGACGGCGGCAACCCGTACCAGGTAAATGCCCCCAGCAACAGCATCATCACCGCAGCCACCGGCAGCATCGCCGTGACAAAATGAAAAAACGGGATGTGGGCGTGTTGCCACAGCAGCAGATTTTGCGGGTTGCCGATCGGGCTCAGGGTGGAGCCGGCGTTTACCGCCAGCGCTTCCAGCACCACCATGCGCAACACCGGCAGATTGGACATGGTGCCCAGCGTCACGGTCAACGGCACGATCAGGAACAGGCTTACGTCATTGGTCAGCAGCATCGACAGCAGCGCCGTGGCGGCTACCAGCAGCAGACCCAGCGTGCGCACCGAATGGGTCCGTGCGGCGAGCGCCGCCGCGGCCCGCTGCACCACACCACTGTCGCGGATGCCCTGGATCGCGATCAGCAAGCCGAGCAGGCCGGCCAGTGTCGGTAGTTGCAGCCAGCGTCGATAACTGGCCAGCGGCTGCGGGTCGAGCACGGCCAGCACCACCGCCAGCGTGCCGAACAGCAACAGCAGCCATTCCGCTTGCAGCCATTGCCGCCAGCGTCCATGCGGTGAGGCTGGCGGCGCGGCACGGTCGATCTCAGTCATCGTGTCGAGGCCCATCTGATCGTCATGACCGAATCACCAATCGCTGAGTCCTTCGATCTGGTAAAGCTTTTTCCA
Source organism: Rhodanobacter sp. (assembly GCA_041663105.1). Lineage (GTDB taxonomy): Bacteria > Pseudomonadota > Gammaproteobacteria > Xanthomonadales > Rhodanobacteraceae > Rhodanobacter. The sequence goes on along the minus strand of JBAZRB010000001.1, from coordinate 185,436 downwards.
GCTGGGCCGGGCACGCATCAGATCAGCCAGTTGCCTCAGCGCGGGCCATTCGGTGACCGCGCGCGGCATGTTGCGCGACCAGCGCATAAGCATCGCCAGCAGCAGGTCGGCGCCGGAGAAATTCTTGCCCAGCAGGTAGGGGCCGTTGGCCTGAAGTTGTGCGTCGAGCAGATCCCAGACGCCCTCGATCTTTTTCTGCAGCGCTGCGTGCACGGCCGGCGTGTGCTCCACGGCACCGAGTTCGGGCGGGTAGAACCAGAACCGGTACGTCGACATCATCGTGTTGCTGAGATACACGATCCACTGCAGCCAGGCCTCGCGCTCGGGCGTGCCCACTGCGGGCGCCAGCCCGGCGTCGGGGTGACGCTCGGCCAGCAGCATCAGGATCGCGGCGGACTCGGACATCGGCCGCCCGTCGATCACCAGGGTCGGCACGACGCCGCGGGGGTTGAGCTTGAGGTAGTCCGCGTCCCGCTGCGCGCCTGCGTCGAAATCGACCAGGCGCAACTCGTGCGGTGCGCCGGTTTCAAGCAAGGCCAGATGCACCACCATGCTGGCGGTGCCGGGGGAATAGTAGAGGGTGTACATAGCGTCTCCGGAAGGGGTGGCCTGCGGCGTTGATGATGCTGACAGCGAGGTCAACCTTCCCGCAACAGTCGCATCGGCGAGGTCCGCGTCACCTTGCGCGTGCCGGCCAGGCCCAGCAGCATCACCACGAGAGCGGCGCCCAGGGCGGACAGGGCCAGCGGCCACAGCGGTGGCACGAAGTGGTCGATATGGAACACCGCATGGCCCAGCCACAGTCCCGCACCAGCGGCCCCCAGCGCGGCGGTAAGGCCGGCAACCAGGCCAAGCAGGGCGAACTCGCAGGCGGCCGCCATGCGCAGCTGATTGCGGCGTGCACCAAGCGTGCGCAGCAGGGCGGCTTCATGGCGACGTTCGGCGGCGCTGGCCGCCAGCGCCGCCGCCAGTACCAGCGCCCCGGCGAGGAGGCTGAAGCCGAGGATCCAGCGCACCGCGTTGCCGACCCGGTCGACGATTTCGCGCACGCGGTCCAGCAGCGAGTCGACATCGATCAGGCTGAGGTTGCTGTAGTCACGCGACAACTGCGCCAGCTCACCGGCATGGCCGCGGGGCAGATGAAAACTGGCCAGCCAGGTATGCGGCAGCGCATCGGCATGGGCCGGGTCAAGCAGCAGGAAAAAGTTGACCCGGAACGAGCTCCAGTCGACCTTGCGGATGCTGCCAACCGTGGCATTGACGCTGTCTTCGCCGACATTGAAGGTGAGCGTGTCACCCAGCTTCAGCGCGAACATGTCGCGCCACATGGTGTCGATCGACACCTCGGCACGGGCCGGATCGGGGCCGGCCCACTGACCGGCGATCACCTGATTGGCTGGTGGCAGTTCACTGGCCCAGGACAGACGCAGCTGGCGGTCAGCCCAGTCCTTCGCGCGTTCGTCGGCGAAGCTGAGCTGATCGATCGGCCGGCCGTTGATCGCGGTCAGTTTGCCCACTGCCAGCGGCAGCATGTTGAGCTGGTCGCCACCGATGCGTTGCAGCGCCTGTTTGAAGCCGACGCGCTGGTCGCTCTGCAGGTTCAGCGCAAACCAGTTCGGGGTGTTCGTCGGCAACTCCTGTCGCCAACCCTGCAGCAAGGCGGGCGCCACCACCGCCAGCAACAGCAGCGCGCACAGCCCCAGGCTCAGCGCGGTCGCCTGGATCAGGCTCAGCGTGCGTCGCCTCGCCAGCGCTGCCAGGCCGAGTCGCAAGGCCGGATGGGCACCGGGAGCGATGCGCCGGGCCAGCCACAGCAGTATCGCGGCCAGCAAGGCAGCCATGATGGCCACGCCGAGCAGGCTGGCGGCAAGGATGCCGGCGAGGGTCAGCGAGCTGCTCTGGCTCCAGATCAGACCCAACGCCACCAGCACCGGGATCAGGTACAACACATCGAAGCGTCGTGCCCGTGGCGGCATGCTCTGGCGGAACACCGCCACCGGGGGCACCTCGGCCAGGCGTACCAGCGGCGGCAGCGCAAAGCCGACCAGCACGGCGATACCCATCGCGGCGGCGGCGAACGACGGCGCTAGTGGCAGCACCGTCGGCACGCTGCTGAACAGCTGGCTGGCCAGCAGCCAGGCCAGTTGCGAAAGCCCCAGCGCCAGCAGCAGTCCGAGCGTGGCCGCGGGCAGGGCGAGTGCTCCCAGGGTGCCAAGCAGCAGGCCGAGTACGCGCCGGCGCGAGGTACCCAGCGCACGCAGCAAGGCGACTTCGCCGGTCTTGCGGCGGGCGTAGCGTTGCGCGGAAAGCGCGATCGCGATGCCGGCAAGCAGGGCCGAGAGCAAGGCGGTAAGACGCAGGAAGGCGCCGGCACGATCGAATGCCGAGCGCATTCGTTCCTGGGTTTGTTCCGGTGTGATCAGCTGCGCACCTTGCGGCAGCTTGATGGTCTTCGTCCAGTCGCGCCAGGCCTGCACCGCGGCCGGCGCGCCAGCCAGCAGCAGGTTGTGGCTGGCGCGGCTGCCGACGCCGAGCAGGCCGGCTTGTTCGGCGTCGGCCAAGCTCATCAGCGCACGCGGCGCCAGCGCCAGCAATTGCCCTCCATCGGGCTGGCGTACGAGTTCGGCCGCAATCATCAGCGGGCGGCCACCCAGTTGCAGCGGCTGGCCAACTTTCAGGTTGAGCGCGACCAGCGCGCGGTGATCGAGATAGACCTGGCCCGCGGCCGGAGCATGACCCACATAGCTGCGGCCGTTGCCATCAGCCAGTTCCAGTGAGCCGCGTAGCGGATACCCAGCCTCGGCGGCCTCCACGTCGAGCAACTGGGTTTGTCCGTGGGCGAAGGCGACGCTGGGAAAGCCCGCGGTGCGGGTGACGCGGAGGCCATCGCGGCGCGCGCTGGAGGCGAAGGCGTCCGGCAAGGCTTGCGGCGAACGGATGCCGATGTCGCCGCCGATCAGTTCGGCGGCGCTGGCCAGCATGCCGCGCTCGATACGCGTGGCGAGCGTGGCGACGACACCCAGCGCGACCACGGCAAGCACCAGCGAAGCGGCCAGCGTGCGCAGTTCGGGCAGATGCCATTCGCGGCGCAGGCTGCGCAATGCGAGCAGCAGCATCTTCATGCGTTGCTGCCGGCGGATACCACGCGGCCTTCTTCCAGCTCGATCTGGCGATCGCAGCGTGCGGCAAGCGTGGTGTCGTGGGTGACCAGCACCAGGGTGGTGCCCTGATCACGGTTGAGCGCGAACAGCAGGTCGCAGACGTGGTGGCCGGTGCGCTGATCCAGGTTGCCGGTGGGCTCGTCGGCAAACAGCACGCGCGGGCCGTGCACGAAGGCGCGCGCAATCGCCACGCGCTGCTGCTCGCCGCCGGAAAGCTGGGCCGGGTAGTGGCGCCGACGCGCACCCAGCCCCACCGCATCGAGCGCTTCGCGGGCGCGCTGGCGTGCCGAGCTGCTGCCTTCGAGCTCCAGCGGCAGCATCACGTTCTCCTCGGCGGTCAGCGCGGGCAGCAGGTGGAACGACTGGAACACGAAGCCGACCAGGCGTCGACGCAGATCGGCGCGCGCTTCTTCGTCCAGTTGTTCCAGCGCATGGCCGTCCAGCGTGATCCGGCCGCTTTCGGCGGTGTCCAACCCGGCCAGCAGGCCGAGCAGGGTGGTCTTGCCCGAGCCGGACGCGCCGACGATGGCGAAGCTCTCGCCCGGCATGATCCGCAAGCTCACCGCACGCAGGATATCGAGCCTGCCCTCGGGACCGCTGACCGACTTGCTAACATCGCAGGCCTCGAGAAGCGGACCGGAAGAATCATTCATGCGTCGATGCCCTGGCTGGTGGTTGTGGAGCGGATTGATCTTGCTGCTGGTGCTCGGCAGTGCACAGGCGGTGGTGCCGACGAAAACCGTCCTGGTGCTGGGTGACTCGTTGTCGGCGGCGCACAACATACCGGTCGAATACGGCTGGGTGCATCTGCTGGATGCGCGTGTTGGCGAGATGGTGCCGAAGTGGACCGCGATCAATGCCAGCATCAGCGGTGAGACCTCGTTGAGCGGGCGAAATCGCCTGCGTGCCCTGCTGGAAAAGTACCATCCAGCGGTGGTGGTGATCGAACTGGGTGCCAACGACGGCTTGCGCGGTTTGCCGTTGCCGGCACTGCGCGACAACCTCGGCGCAATGATAGAGATGGCGCAGCAGGCCAGGGCACGGGTATTGCTGCTGGGCATCGAGCTGCCGGTGAACTATGGCCCGCAATATCGCGACGGCCTGCGTGAGATTTATGCAGGGCTGGCCCGCACGCGGCATGTCGCGCTGGTGCCGTTCCTGCTCGATGGCATCGCGCTCGACCCCTCCTTGATGCAGGACGATGGCCTGCATCCGGTGGCCAGCGCCGAGCCGCGCGTGCTCGACATCGTGTGGAAGCAGCTGCAACCGTTGCTGAAGTAGTCAATCCCGCGTGCACGCCTCTTCACGGCGTCATCACTGCCGGGCCGGTTATATCTTCACTAATGTGAAGCCCACCGCAGTGAGGACGATATGACCGTACATGACGAGCAGTCGGGATTGATTTTGCTGGTGGAAGACAACCGCCAGATTGCCGAGATGGTGGGTGAATTCCTGGAGCGCCGTGGCTACTCGGTCGACTATGCCGCCGATGGCGTGAGCGGCCTGCATCTGGCGGTGTCCAACAGTTACGACGTGGTCGTGCTGGACCTGATGCTGCCGGGTCTGGATGGCCTGGAACTTTGCCGCAAGCTGCGCAAGGAGGCAAAAAAGTCCACGCCGGTACTGATGCTCACTGCACGCGACACGCTGGAGGACAAGCTGGTGGGCCTGGAAGCGGGCGCCGACGACTACCTGGTGAAACCGTTCGAGGTGCGCGAGCTGGAAGCGCGATTGCGAGCGCTGATTCGTCGCGATCGCCGGCAGGTATCCACCGAAGTACTCACGGTGGGCGACATGACCCTGGATACCGCTACCCTGCGTCTGACCCGCGAGGGCCAGGAATTGGTGGTGTCGCCGATCGGACTCAAGCTGCTGGCGATCCTGATGCGTGAATCGCCGCGGGTAGTCAGCCGGCGTGACATCGAGCGCGAGATCTGGGGCGATACCTTGCCGGATTCCGACACCTTGCGCTCGCATCTCTACAACCTGCGCCGGATTATCGACAAACCCTTCGCACACCCTCTGCTACACACCATCCATTCAGCGGGTTATCGATTGGCTGACCTCGAGTCTGAAGTGGCGTCGTCAACCCGCACCGCCTGACATCAGCACGGCGAAAGTCATGGACAGCAGGGCGACGAGCCCCCTTACATTCCGCGTGGGTGCGTTCAAGCGGCGCATCGCATGGGTCTTCGGCCTGCAGCTTGTGGCGGTGCTCATCATCGGCGCGATGGGCATCTACAACGTCGCGCCGTGGCCAGCGGTGATCGTGGTGATCCTGATTACCACGCTGCTTGCCTGCATCGCCACCCAGCGTGAGTGGCTGCCGGTCAGGGCGCTGGCCGAGTTGATCGATCACTGGAGTGAAGAGCGACCCGATCCGGATGCCTTCATGCCCGACCGGCTGGCACGCCGCACCGATGCCGACGTGGCCTCGCTGGCGCGCGGGTTGCACGGTTTTGCCAGCCGCATCGCCGGCTACAACGAGCGCGAACGCAATTTCACCCGCGATGCCAGTCATGAGCTGCGCAGTCCGCTTACCGTGATCAAGATGTCGATCGACATGCTGGCCGAGGAAGACCGGCTCAGCGAATTCGGTGCGCGTTCGGTGCGGCGGATCAGGCGTGCCTCGCGTGAACTGGAAATGCTGGTCGAGGCGTTGCTGGTGCTGGCGCGTGACGCGGATACGCCGGCCGACAGGGAGCGCTTCATCGTCAACGAGGTATTGCAGCACGAGCTGCAGGCGGCGCGCGAAGTACTGCTGGGGCGGCCGATTCAACTGGTGCTGGAAGAGCCGGCCAGCTTTGCGCTGGAAGGCTCGGCGCAGGCGTTTTCGGTGTTGTGCTGGCAATTGATCCGCAATGCCTGCCAGCAGACCGAGCGTGGCAACGTGGTGGTGCGCGTGATGCCGGGCGCGGTGAGCGTCAGCAACCGGGCCACCCCATCCGCTCCGGGCGCGGCGGCGCAGTCGCCGCGAGCGCAGGGTGTTGATCGACACGGGTTTGAACTGGCGATCGCGCAGCAGATCAGTGACCGGTTCGGCTGGCCGCTGGAATTGCAGACACGCTCAGGCGAGGACAACATCGCGCGGATCCGCTTTCCGGATCCACTACCAGTGGCAGCCACCGTCTCGAATATCCCGATCCCGTAGAAGCCCGCTGGCGGGCGATGCTTCCGGTGCACACAAAGAGCATCGCCCGCCAGCGGGCTCCTGCGGGCTTAGTCGGTCTTCAGTGCGGGATCCACCGTGAAGCCGCAGCCTGTCTTGGTGCGTACTTCGTCCACGGTAACGCCGTCGTTCAATTCGATCAGCACCAGTCCCTCGACCTTGTGCACCTTGAACACGCACAGGTCGGTGATGATCAGGTCGACCACCTGCTTGCCGGTGAGCGGCAGGTCACACTGGTTCTTGATCTTCGGTGAACCGTCTTTCGCGGTGTGCTCCATCAGCACCACCACGCGGCGCACGCCACTGACCAGGTCCATCGCACCGCCCGGGCCCTTGACCATTTTGCCGGGCACCATCCAGTTGGCGAGGTCACCGTTGCAGGACACTTCCAGCCCGCCCAGGATCGACAGGTCGACGTGGCCGCCACGGATCATCGCGAACGAGTCGGCGCTGGAGAAGAAGCTGGAGCCGGGCAGGGTGGAGATGGTCTGCTTGCCGGCATTGATCAGGTCGGCATCGACGTGCGCGTCATCCGGGAACGGGCCAATGCCGAGCAGGCCGTTCTCCGACTGCAGGGTCACATCGATGCCCTCGGGGATGAAATTCGCCACCAGGGTGGGGATGCCGATGCCGAGGTTGACGTAGTAGCCGTCGCGCAATTCCTTCGCTGCGCGCATCGCCATCGCGGTACGGGTCGGATTTTCCTTGCCGGTATTGGCGCCGGCCACGGTGCGGAACTCGATCCGCTTCTCGTACTTCGCGCCCTGGATGATGCGGTCGACATAGATGCCGGGTACGTGCACGGCGTCCGGATCGATCGAGCCGACCGGCACCAGTTCCTCCACCTCGGCCACGCAAACCTTGCCGCAGGTGGCGATCATCGGATTGAAGTTGCGCGCGGTGGCGCGGAACATCAGGTTGCCGTGGGCATCGCCCTTCCACGCCTTGACGATGGACACATCGGCATGGATCGCCTCCTCCAGCACGTATTCCTTGCCGTTGAAAACCTTGGTCTCCTTGCCCTCGGCCAGCTTGGTGCCGAAGCCGGTGCGTGTGTAGAAACCGGGGATGCCGGCACCGCCTGCACGCAGTTTCTCTGCCAATGTGCCCTGCGGAGTCAGGTGCAATTCCAGCTCGCCAGCGAGTACCTGCCGCTCGAATTCCTTGTTCTCGCCGACGTAGGATGCATACACGCGCTTGACCTGATGGGTCTTCAGCAGCGGACCCATGCCGAAGTCGTCGACGCCGGCGTTGTTGCCGACAATGGTCAGGCTCTTGGTGCCGGTATCGAGCAGGGCGCCGATCAGGTTTTCCGGAATGCCGCACAGGCCGAAGCCGCCGGCGGCGATCGTCATGTGGTCGAACAGCAGACCGTCGAGAGCCTTCGCGGCGCTGGGGTAAACCTTGTCCATCGCGGTGCCTTCCTGCAGGAGAGTCAGGTGGCAAGGATACGATGGATTGCCGTGCAGCCGTGCTGTACGAAGGTCTCAGAGCATGCTTGTAACGAGATCGCGGTGGTGGAAGTGCGCCGCCTGCTGGACTCGCCGCGAGGCATCGCGATCAGCCTTCGGGGGCGTCCGACTGGTTCAGCTCCTTCAGGAGCTGAAAGATTTCCCGATAGGCCCGTGGGGGCTTGTTCGGGGTTTCCTTCTCGATGCGCGCCTGGCGCACCAGTGAGCGCAGATGCTGGCGATCGACCTGCGGGTGTTCGTTGATCAATTCGGACAAGGCACTCTCGTCTTCCGCGATCAGGCGATCGCGCATCGATTCGATGCGATGCATCACCGCATTTTCCTGGCGCTGCTTCTCGCGGTTCTCGCCGAGCTCGGCGCGCACGGCGGCGAAGTCGTCTTCACTGTAGCGGCGCATGACCTTGGCCAGAAAGGCGAGCTGGCGCTTGCGCGCGCCGTGGGAGGTGATGCGCCGGGTGATGTCGATTTCGCGGCGCACGTCCTCCGGCATGTCCAGCTTGGCCAGGCGGCTGGGTGGCAGCTCCATCAACTGGCCGGCCAGGGTCAGCACGGCCAGTGCTTCGCGACGCTGCTGGGTGCGGCTGGGACCGTAGTCCGCTTCGTCGAGTTCGGTCTGGTTGCGGCTGCGACTGGGGCTCACGATGTTCAATTCCAGGTTGGGCGGGGTCAGCGGTGGTGGGTGGCATGGCCGGCTGTGCCCGGCTCGTCGTCGGCTTGCTCGAGAGCGAAGCGGGCGATCGGCTCACCGTCCAGCTCGATCGTTTCGCAGAACATGGCGGCCGGGCGAACCCACAGGCCATGTTCGCCATAGAGCGCCTGGTAGACCACCAGCGGCTCCATGGTTTCGCTGTGATGCGCCGTACCCAGCACGCGGTAGCGCTGACCCTTGTAGTGTCGGTAGATGCCCGCGATGGCTTGCATGGGCGTTCCTCGGTGCTCTTTGCATTTCTCCGCGGCGACCCCATCTGGAGTGGCTTGATCCCCGTACTGGCGATCGGCGGCTGCGAACCGCCTATTCTACCCGTCAAACCTTCAGGAAAGCCCAACGTGAGCGAAAGCAGCATCAGCCAGGAACGCCGCCACTCCGATCGCAGCCAGCAGGAGCTGGACCGTCTGGCCGAGCTGGCCGAGGACGTGATCCACCGCGCGCGCGCCGCTGGCGCCAGCCAGGCCGAGGTGGCGGCAAGCATCAATACCGGTTTGAGCGTGAACGTGCGGCTGGGTGAGGTGGAGACGGTGGAGCACACGCGCGACCGCGGCTTTGGCCTCACCGTGTACTTCGGTCAGCGCAAGGGTTCGGCCAGCACCGCCGACCTGCACCCGGACTCGATCCAGGCCACTCTCGACCAGGCCTGTGCGATCGCCCGCTACACCGAGGCCGATCCGGCGGCCGGACTGGCGGACGCGGCGCGCATGGCCACGGCGTTTCCCGACTTGGACCTGTGGCACCCGTGGGATCTCGACACCACGCAGGCGATCGAGCTGGGCCGCGCCATCGAGGATGCCGGCCGCGCGCATGCGGGCATCAGCAATTCCGATGGCGCCAGCGTGCAGGCCGGGCAGGGCGTGTCGGTGTACGCCAACTCGCACGGTTTCGTCGGGCGCGAGCGCGGCACCTCCCACTCGCTGTCGCTGGCGCTGATTGCCGGCGACGAGGACGGCATGCAGCGCGACTACTGGTACGACAGCGTGCGCGCCGCCGGTGATTTCATGAGCGCGAAGGCGCTGGGCGACAAGGCGGCCGAGCGTACGCTGGCCCGCATGGGCGCACGCAGCCTGTCGACGCGGCAGTGTCCGGTGCTGTTCGTACCGGAGCTGGCGCGCGGGCTGATCGGCCATCTGCTCGGCGCGGTCAGCGGCGGCTCGCTCTACCGGCGCGCCAGCTTCCTGCTCGACCACGTCGGCAGGCAGGTGATGCCGTCGTGGATGAACATCAACGAGCAACCGCATCTGCAGCGCGGCCTGGGTTCGGGCAACTTCGATGCGGAGGGTGTCGCCACCAGCGACCGCTCGCTGATCGAAGGCGGCGTGCTGGTGCGCTATGTGCTGGGCAGCTATTCGGCGCGCAAGCTGGGGCTGGAATCCACCGGCAATGCCGGCGGCATCCACAACCTCATCGTCGAGCCGGGCAGCGTCGACGGTTCGCTCGATGATTTCAACGGCATGCTTCGGCGGATGGGCACCGGTTTGCTGGTGACCGAGGTGATGGGGCAGGGCGTATCCACGATCACCGGCGACTATTCGCGCGGTGCGTCGGGCTTCTGGGTCGAAAACGGCCAGATCAGCTATCCGGTGGAAGGAATCACCATCGCCGCGAACCTGCGCGAGATGTTTGCCGGCATTCTCGCGGTAGGCACCGATGTCGATCGGCGCTCGCATCTTCTTGCGGGTTCGATCCTGCTTGAGCGCATGACGGTGGCAGGCGAGTAGGTTTGCACTGGTGTTTGCGCGCGATTCGCCCCTGTCGCAAGTTCACTCGGCACGGAGGACGGGGCTTGCTAGCATGGTCAGCACCCGGCCACCGCGCCGGTCATTTGCTGACGAGAGGAGTTGCTCATGAGCGTTCCACCTGAATCCGTCACCCCACCCCCGCCGAATGACCCGTCGCAAGCCGGCCTGCCCGCTCCTGATCAACGCCAATGGGCGATGTTTGCGCATCTGTCGGCGCTGGCTGGTCTGGTGGTTCCGTTCGGCAGCATTCTCGGCCCGTTGATCATCTGGTTGATCAAGAAGGACACCATGCCGCTGGTCAACGATCAGGGCAAGGAGGCACTGAACTTCAATATCACCGTGGTGATCGCTGCCGTGGTGTGCTGGATGCTGGTGTTCGTGCTGATCGGCTTTCTGCTGCTGCCCGCGCTGGTGATCTGCTGGCTGGTATTCGTGATACTGGCCACGGTGCGCGCCAACGAAGGCAGTTACTACCGCTACCCGTTCACCTTGCGGCTGGTGCAGTAGCGATATCTCCCGTCAGGACGGCAGCCTGGTGCTGCTTTCCTGACTGGGACTGAAAGCGGCTTTCAGTGTTGCCGGTTGGCTGAGTAGAGCGCCAATTCACGCAGCATCGAGGCATGCTCGCCCCATGGTGCAATGGCGTCGAGCGCGATCCCGGTCAGTTCGGTCACGCGTGCGCGCGATGCATCAAGGCCGATGATCGACGGGAAGGTGGGCTTGTCGGCGGCGGCGTCCTTGCCAGCGGTCTTGCCGATGATGGCCGACTCACCTTCCACATCGAGGATGTCATCGCGCACCTGGAAAGCCAGGCCCACGGCATGGCCGTACGCATCCAGCACGGCGAGAGTGCTGGCGTCGGCGCCGGCGAGCAGGCCGCCCAGCTGTACCGAGGCGCGGATCAGCGCGCCGGTCTTGCAGGCATGCATGTGTTCGAGCTCGGCCAGGCTCAAGCGCTGCCCGACCGCGGCGAGGTCCAGTGCCTGGCCACCGGCCATGCCTTCGGCGCCACAGGCGCGACCGAGCGTGCGCAGCATCGCAACGCGAGTAGCCGGATCGATCGGGCCGGCATGATCGCCGGCGAGTAGCTCGAATGCCAGTGCCTGCAAGGCGTCGCCGGCGAGGATCGCCATCGCTTCGCCAAACACGATGTGGCAGGTCGGCCGGCCACGGCGCATGGCGTCGTCGTCCATCGCCGGCAGATCATCGTGGACCAGCGAGTAGGCGTGGATCAGTTCGACCGCGCATGCGGGCGCATCGAGCAGCGGGCTGTCCAGTTCCAGTGCGCGGGCGGTGGCATACACCAGCAGCGGGCGCAGGCGCTTGCCACCACCCAGCACGGCGTAGCGCATGGCGTCATGCAGCGCGGCGGGCGATTGGTCGGCTGACGGCAGGCAGCGATCCAGTGCCTGTTCGGCACGTACGATCATGGACTGCAGGGCAGGCTCTGACTCAGAGTTCGGGTTCAAACGGTTCGGCGCTGTCGGGGGCTTCGGGGTCGAGCAGCAGTTGCACCCGCAGTTCGGCTTGCTGCAGCGACTGCTGGCAGTGACGAAACAGGCCGATGCCGCGTTCAAACGAAGCAAGGGATTCGTCCAGACTCAACTCGCCGCCTTCCATCCGTGCGACCAGTTGTTCCAGCTCGTCGAGCGAGTGTTCAAAGTCGACGGCGGGTGGGGTTTTGACAGAAGCGGGAGCGGTCTTGGCCATGGGCTGTCACGCTAACGCAGCAGCGGTCCGGAATCAATCCGCAAGGAGGGTCGGCAAGCAATTTTGCGCACGTGTTCAGCATGCCGGTTGCCACTGCGGCTGGCTGCCTGATGATTCGAATATCGACACACCGCGTGCGTTGATCCAGCGGTCGGCCACGGCCACCAGCTCGCGTTGTTCGTACAGCAGTGGACAGCCAGCGCGTTGCCACGGCGGCACGCCGCCATGCTGGAACAGCGCACGCAGTTCGCGGGTATGTGCGTCGCCGGCCGGCCGGATCCGTTCGCCGCCGCGACGCAGACGCACCTGCAGCGGGGTAATCAGGCGTGCACCGTCATCATGCAGCGAAAGCATGCCGCCATCGGGCAGGCGTAGCGGCTCGCCACTCCATTTTGCTTCCCATGTTTCGTCGATGACCTGCAACGGCGGCAATGCCCATAGCCGCCCCTTCCAGATGTGCAACTCGGCACCGGGCCAGCGGATGCAGGGCTGCTGGCCCGCACGCGCACCACATTGACGTGCGATTTCCCGACGCTGGGTCGTGGTCGGTGCGGGCAACTGGCGGGAGTGCAGCCAGTGGTCGAGCAGGGGCTCGCGCAAGGCCGGCGCCAGGGCCTGCCAGCCGGCCGCATCCAGGCTGCCATTGCCCGGGTCGAGCAGTTTGCCTTCCGCCGCCAACCACTGCGTTTGCAGGGCATCGGCGGCGGCGCGACTGAGCGCAGCGCTGTGGATGATCGAATCCACCGCCTGTGGCCAGTGCGCGGTGAGCCGGGGCAGGATTTCGTGCCGTAGCTGGTTGCGCGCCAGCCGGGTGTCGGTATTGGAGGGGTCGTCGATGCAGGACAGCTGATGGGCCTGCACGTAGTCGCGCAAGGTCTGTCGCGACAGGCCAAGCAGGGGACGCCATAGCTGGCCGCGCGCGAAGGGACGCAAGGCACGCATGCCGGCGAGGCCTTCGGGGCCGGCGCCGCGCAGCAGTTTCAGCAGTACGGTCTCGGCCTGATCGTCGCGATGATGGCCAAGCAGCAGATATTCGCCCGGCTGCAGCTGCGCGGCCAGGGCCTGGTAGCGAACCTCGCGCGCGGCCGCTTCGATGCCGCGGCCGCCAGCGGTATCCACCTGCACCTGCACGACCTCGCAGGGCAGCTCCAGTGATGCGCAGAAACGCCGGCAGTGATCGGACCAGGCTGCACTGTCGGCATGCAGGCAGTGGTCGATGTGCACGGCGCGCAAGCCACGTAAGCGCGCGGCCGGCAACTGCGCCAGCGCGTGCAGCAGGGCGCTGGAATCTGGCCCGCCGCTGAAGGCAACGCAGAGTGGGGCCGACGTATGGGTGGACAGCGTCGCCTGCAGGTGCCGCGGCAGCGCGTCGCTCACTTCTTGCTGCTGCGAGGGCGTACGTACAGGTGCTTGCCGTTGCCGATCTGTCGTTCGTCGGCCTCGAACAGGCCGATGCCGTTGATCAGTCCGCTGAGCTTGGCGTAGCCGTAATTGCGCGGGTCGAAGTCCGGTGACTGCTTGTTGATGATGCTGCCTACCGCGCCCAGTCCGGCCCAGCCGGAATCATCCGATGCGGCTTCGATCGCGTTGCGCAGCAGATTCATCAGTTGCGTGTCACCGCGCAACTCCTTGGCATTGCGCCGCTTCACGCCCGCGCTGGGTTCGGCTTCGGTGGCCTGCACCAGCACCTCGGTGTAGATGAATTTGTCGCAGGCGGTGCGGAACGGCTCGGGTGTCTTCTTTTCGCCGAAGCCGTAGACGGTCTGCCCGGATTCGCGAATGCGCGAGGCGAGCCGGGTGAAGTCGCTGTCGCTGGACACGATGCAGAAGCCGTCGAAGCGACCCGCGTAGAGCAGATCCATCGCATCGATGATCATCGCCGAATCGGTGGCGTTCTTGCCGACCGTGTAGCGGAATTGCTGGATCGGCTGGATCGAGTGGCGCAACAGCACTTCCTTCCAGCCATTGAGATCAGGCTTGGTCCAGTCGCCGTAGATACGCTTGACGTGGGCAGTGCCGTATTTGGCGATCTCGGCGAGCAGGCCTTCGACGATCGCCGGGCGCGCGTTGTCGGCGTCGATCAGTACCGCGAGTTTGTCGTGTGCCATGACGGATTCCGGCAGCGTGGAGGTGCCGACGATGGTAACGCCGTGGGATGGTTTGCTGTAGATAGCGCACCCTGTGCGCGATGCTCTTCGGCGGCATGACCAAAAGGCAATCGCGCACAGGGCGCGCTCCTGCAGGGGGATTGCGCTTATTCCTGGAACGCGCCGTAGCTGCGCAGGCGCTTGTAGCGCTGTTCCAGCAGGTCCGCGATCGGCATCGCCTGCAGTTCGTCGAGCTGGTTCAGCAGCACGGCCTTGAGCCGGATCGCCATCGAGCGCGGGTTGCGATGGGCGCCGCCCAGCGGCTCGCGCACCATCTTGTCGATCAGACCCAGTTCGAGCAGGCGCGGCGCGGTCATGCCCAGTGCCTCGGCGGCATCCTTGACCTTGTCGGCACTCTTCCACAGGATCGAGGCGCAGCCTTCGGGCGAGATCACCGAATAGGTCGAATACTGCAGCATCAGGGTGCGGTCGCCCACGCCGATCGCGAGGGCGCCACCAGAACCGCCTTCACCGATCACGGTGCAGACGATCGGCACCCTCAGCTCGGCCATCTCCAGCAGGTTGCGCGCGATCGCCTCGCTCTGGCCGCGCTCCTCGGCACCGATGCCGGGATAGGCTCCGGGGGTGTCGATCAGGGTCAGCACGGGCAGGCCAAAGCGTTCGGCCATCTTCATCAGACGCAGGGCCTTGCGATAGCCCTCCGGCCGTGGCATGCCGAAATTGCGGCGCACCTTGGTCTTGGTGTCGCGTCCCTTCTGGTGGCCGATGATCATCACCGGCCGGCCATTGATGCGGCCCAGGCCGCCCACGATGGCGGCGTCGTCGGCATACATGCGGTCGCCGGCCAGTTCGTGGAATTCCTCGCAGATCACGCCGATGTAGTCCAGCGTGTATGGCCGTGCCGGATGGCGCGACAGCTGCGTGGTTTGCCAGGAATTGAGGTTGCGGAAGATCTCGTTGGTCTTGAGCTTCAGCTTCTCGCGCAGCCGGCCGACTTCCTCGTCAATATTGAACGCCTGGCCATGGCTGGTATGGCGAAGCTCTTCAATCTTCGCGTCCAGTTCGGCAATGGGTTGTTCGAAATCGAGGAAGTTGGGGTTCATTCGTTGCATTTCGTGGCACAGAAGCGGCCCAGTATACCGTTCTGCACGAAAACGCGAGAACGGCGCCGTATGGCTGTGTGACAGGGTCGACCTTTGTCCGCCAGGGCGCCAGTTTGGGTTATCGTGCGCCCCATCAAGCACTGCAACGGCGGATTCGGACATGTCCAGCAAGCCCACCATCGACAACGCGAAACTCGACCGCATCGTGGCCGAGGCCCGGCGCAACGCCGAACAGCGCGAACTGGGTTACCGCGAGCGTGCGTTGAAAATGTACCCTTGGATTTGTGGTCGCTGCGCGCGCGAATTCACCCGCGCGAACCTGCAGGAGCTGACCGTGCACCATCGCAACCACGATCACGACTACAACCCGGCCGATGGCAGCAACTGGGAGTTGTTGTGCGTGTACTGCCACGACAACGAGCATTCGCGCTATATCGACCACATACGCGGCGGCGTGCTGGCCGTCGAGGAAGCGCCAGCGGCTACCGGCAACCCATTCGCTGACCTGAAGGCAATGAT
This sequence comes from Rhodanobacter sp., assembly GCA_041663105.1. Lineage (GTDB taxonomy): Bacteria > Pseudomonadota > Gammaproteobacteria > Xanthomonadales > Rhodanobacteraceae > Rhodanobacter. The sequence goes on along the minus strand of JBAZRB010000001.1, from coordinate 169,743 downwards.
GGAGCGCAACAAGAAGTAGCCATTCCGCAGGTGCCCGCTGGCGGGCGATGCGCTTGATTTTCGCGCACGTCGAAAGATCAAAGGCCACGGCATCGCCCGCCAGCGGGCTCCTGCGGTAGCGGCGTGCCTGGTCAGCTCTGCTGCTTGACGATGCGCAGGCGCGCGGCTCCGACGCCCGGCAGGGCACGCACGGCGCGCAGCAAATCGGGGATGGCGTCCACGCGCCATTCCTCACCCAGCTCGATATCAGCCTGCGCGTTGCGGTTGCGATAGCCGTGCAGGATCACGCTGGCGCGGCCGCCACGATAGCCGGCCAGCGCCTGCTGCAACTGGGCCACGAAATCCGGCCCGATGCCATTCAATTTCAGCTGCAGCAGTCGCGCGTGCTGGCGGCAGGCGTCAGCCAGGGAGATCGCGCTGCGCGCGCGCACCTGGAAGCCGCCGCCGGAAAAGTCGTCGACACGCAGGCCGCCTTCGACGATCAGCATCTGGTCGCGGGTCAGCAGCGGGGCGATCTGCTGATACAGCTCGCCAAAGAAGCTCACCTCGATGCTGCCGCTGCCATCCTCCAGCCGCACGAAGGCGTCGCTGTCGCCGCGCTTGCGCACGGCGGTAACCATGCCGGCCACGGTCCATGGCGCATCGGGGCCACGGCGGAAACGGTTGCCGTCGTCGTTGTCGTTCTTGCGCGGTTTCGGCAGCTGGTAACGGTCGACGATCTCGCCCAGAGGACAGGTCGATAACTGCCCCAGCTCGTGCTTCCACGGGTCGGTGGGATGCCCGGACAGGTAGTGCCCCAGCGTGTCGCGCTCACCCTGCAGTTTCTGTTCCAGTGGCCAGTCGGCAGCTGTGGGCAGGTCGATCCTGACGACCGGCGTGGCCGCGCCCGTCGCGGCGCCGAACATGTCGTTCTGGCCGGACTGCTTGTCGCGCTGGTGTTGATCGGCGGCCTTGATCGCATCGGGCAACTGCAGCATCAGGCTGGCGCGGTTGGCCGCAAGCGCGTCGAGCGCTCCCGACAGGATCAAGGCTTCCAGCACGCGGCGATTGAGCTTGCCCGGATCGACCCGGCGGCAGAAATCGGCGAGGTCGGTGTACGGGCCGTGGGCCCGTTCGGCGACGATCGCCTCGCACGCGCCCTGGCCGACGCCTTTGATTGCGCCCAGACCGTACTGGATGACCTTGGGTTCGACCGCGACAAACATGTATTGCGACGCGTTGACGTCCGGCGGCTGCACGACGATATCAAGTGCGCGCGCCTCGTTGAGGAAGATCACCGCCTTGTCGGTATTGTCCATGTCCGCGGAAATCGTCGCGGCCATGAATTCGGCGGGGTAGTGGGCCTTCAGCCATGCAGTCTGGTAGGAGACCAGCGCATAGGCGGCGGCGTGCGACTTGTTGAAGCCGTAGCCGGCAAACTTCTCCATCAAGTCGAAGATGGTGTCGGCCTTCTCGCCGGTCAGCCCGTCCTTGGCCGCGCCTTCGCGGAACTTGGCGCGTTCCTCCGCCATCTTTTTCGCGTCTTTCTTGCCCATCGCGCGGCGCAGCAGATCGGCGCCGCCGAGCGAGTAGCCGCCGACGATCTGCGCCATCTGCATCACCTGTTCCTGGTAGACCATGATGCCGTAGGTCTCTTGCAGGATCGGCTCGACGCGGGGGTCGGGGTACTCCACTTCCTCGCGGCCGTGCTTGCGCGCCACGAAGCTGGGGATCAGGTCCATCGGACCCGGGCGGTACAACGCCACCAGCGCGATGATGTCCTCGAAACGGTCAGGCTTGGCATCTTTCAGCATGCGCTGCATGCCGGAGGATTCGAGCTGGAACACCGCGACGGTCTGCGCCTTCTTCAGCAGCTCGTAGGGCTTGGGATCGTTCAGCGGCAACTTGGAAATATCCAGCGCCGCTTCGCCCGTTCTCTCGCGGCGCGCGTTGATCGCTTTCACCGCCCAGTCGATGATCGTCAGCGTGCGCAGGCCGAGGAAGTCGAACTTGACCAGGCCGACCGCTTCCACGTCGTCCTTGTCGTACTGGGTCACCACGCCACCACCGCCGGCCTCGCAGTAAAGCGGGGCGAAGTCGGTCAGCGCGGTCGGCGCGATCACCACGCCGCCGGCGTGCTTGCCGGCGTTGCGGGTGAGGTTTTCCAGTTTCAGCGCCAGGTCGATGAGTGCGCGCGCCTCTTCGTCCTGCTCGTAGGCTTCGCAGAACTCCTTGACGACGCGATCGGTTTCCTTTTTCGACTTTTCCGAACGGCCTAGCGCGTCGGACAGGGTCAGGTCCAGTGGACGCGGCGGCACCAGCTTGGCCAGTCGGTCGACCTGGCCATAAGGCATGCTCAGCACGCGACCGGAGTCGCGCAGTACCGCCTTGGCCGCCATCGAGCCATAGGTGATGATCTGGCTGACTCGGTCGCGACCGTATTTCTGCGCGACGTAGTCGATCACCTCGTCGCGCCGATCCATGCAGAAGTCGATGTCGAAATCGGGCATCGACACGCGTTCCGGGTTCAGGAATCGCTCGAACAGCAGGTTGAACTGCAGCGGGTCCAGATCGGTGATCTTCAGCACCCATGCAACCAGCGAGCCGGCGCCCGAACCGCGGCCCGGGCCGACCGGGATGCCGTTCTGCTTGCCCCAGTTGATGAAGTCCGAAACGATCAGGAAGTAGCCGGGAAAGCCCATCTCGATGATCACATCGAGCTCGCGCTCCAGCCGTGCCTCGTAGTCGGCCAGGCTGTGCCCCGCCGCCAGTGGCGCGCTGGTCAGCCGCTCGCGCAGACCGGCGCGCGACAGTTCGCGGATGTAGCTGTTGAGGTCGTAGCCTTCCGGTACTGGAAAGTCGGGCAGGTAATAGGTGCCGAACTTCAGTTCCAGGGTGCAGCGTCGCGCCAGTTCGACGGTGTTTTCCAGTGCCTCGGGCAGGTCGGCGAACAACTCGACCATCTGGTCCGGCGTCTTCAGGTATTGCTGGTCGCTGTAGTCGCGTGGGCGCTTGGGGTCAGCCAGCACACGCCCCTGGTTGATGCACACGCGTGCCTCGTGCGCATCGAAGTCATCCTGCTTGAGGAAGCGCACATCGTTGCTGGCCAGCACCGGCAGGTCAAGTTCGGCAGCGAGTGCGAGGGCGGCGGTATTCCAGTTTTCCTCACCCTCACGACCGCAGCGGGTCAGCTCGAGATAGAGCCGGTCAGGGAACAGCTTGGCCAGCGGGCGCAGCTTCGCCAGCGCGGCGGCAGTGCCCTGGTTCAGTGCGATACGCGCGACTTCGCTTTCGCGGCCAAGCAGTGCAATCAACCCGGTGCAGGCATCGCCATGCAACCAGTCGGCATCGACCAGGGCGCGGCCGCTGTGCTGGCCTTCCTGCCATGCACGCGAGACCAGCCGCGACAGGTTGAGATAACCTTCGTGGTTCTGGCACAACAGAGTGAGTCGCCACGGACGCGGGTCGTCCAGCGGCGAGATGCGCAGGTCGCAGCCGCCGATCGGCTTGATGCCGGCGGCGCTGCATGCCTTGTAGAACTTCACCAGCGCGAACATGTTGCATTCGTCGGTCAGCGCCACCGCCGGGATGCCGTCACGCACGCAGGCAGCGACCAGCGCCTTGATGCGGATGGTCGAATCGACCAGCGAATATTCGCTGTGCAGGTGCAGGTGGGTATAGCGGACGGTCATGCAGGTTTACGCAGTGAGTCCACGAAGGCTACCGGTCACCATGGCTGGCGGCAAGATTGACTTGTACGGCCTTTGCGCGAACCCATGCAGGTAAACCGGTTGACCCTTCCATCCCCGTCCTTGCCAAGGGCGGGGCGGGCCAGTTTGAGTGCGACCAACACGTGCTGTACCCCGCAACGGGGGCGTGCATTCAGCCTGAGGGGCACGCTTCAATGGACATGGAAGCGGCCGTCGCTGTCGACCTTGACGTAGTGATCCATGCTGTTGACGCGCAATGGCTTGCGGTCGTAGTCAGCGTGGTTGGGCGGCTGACTGGCGGCAGCTTCGTGCGGTTTTGATTTGGCGTGTCGATGAACCGGCGCTGCCGGCTGCGTGGTCGGGGGGCATGCTTTCAGCACCATGGTGTGACTCCTGCGTTCACCGGGTCGATCCTCACTGGATCGGCTCGGTGTAGTGAGCGCCTCCATGCGAAGGGTGAGTCCTGCTTCAGTAGATGCGCAGGTGGCGAGGAAAGTTGCAGGGACTTATGGCCTATGCGGCCCGGACCGGCCGACCGGTACCGGTCAGAACAGCACACCTTGCGCCAGCATGGATCGCACCGGCGCGAAGCTGTGGCGATGTTGCGGGCAGGGGCCGAGCCGTCGCAGGGCGGCCAGATGTGCCGGAGTCGGGTAACCCTTGTGCACGGCGAAGCCGTAGCCGGGATGCGTTGCGTCGAACGCCACCATCAGCCGGTCGCGGGTGACCTTGGCCAGGATCGAGGCGGCGCTGATGGCCGGCTCTAGCGCATCGCCGCCGACAATCGCGCGGCCGGGGCAGGGCAGGTCCCGCGGCAGCTTGTTGCCGTCGATCAGCGCATGCTGTGCCGCCGGAGACAGCCCGGCGATGGCGCGACTCATGCCGGCCATGGTGGCCTGGAAGATGTTGAGCAGGTCGATCTCCGCAGGTTCGACCAGCACGACGCACCAGGCCAGGGCGCGTTCGATGATCTGCGGATACAGGGCTTCGCGCCGGGCCTCGCTGAGTTTCTTGGAGTCGTTGAGGCCGGCGATGGGTCGATCCGGATCGAGGATGACGGCAGCGACGGCCAGCGGGCCTGCCAGCGGACCGCGGCCGGCTTCGTCGACGCCTGCGACAAGCCGTCCTTCCGCGCTCGGGTACTCGTCGTGATCGGCAGGCGGGGGCGGTCGGTGATTCCCTTTCTGTGCAGGCGAGGGGCGGGCGCTGCTGGAAGGCCTAGCCACCGACGACGACCCCATCGATCAATTCGGCAATCGCTGCGGCGGCGCGTTCCCCGGCGCCACCTTCGAGGTTGCCGCGCAACTCGCGATGCAATTGTTCGAACGCGGCCACGATTTCGGCACGTCGTTCGTGGTCGTGGAACAGCGCAACGGTAGCCGCTGCCAGCTGCGGTGCCGTGCAGTTTTCCTGCATCAACTCCGGTACCAGCAGGCTGTCGCCGAGGCCGGCGGCGCGGGCCAGGATATTGGGTAGCGAATAGATGTCGGTCTTCAGCATGTTCAGCGCACGCGCGATGCGATAGCTGGTGGGCGCGACCCGGTAGCCCACCACCATCGGACGCTTGGCCAGCATCGCCTCCAGTGTGGCGGTGCCCGAGGCCAGCATGACCACGTCGGCGGCCAGCATCACCTCATGCGCCTGGCCTTCCAGCAACAGTGGGCTGAACCCGTCACGAGGTGCCTGGGCCAACAGCTGCTCCAACTGGGCACGCACCTGCGGGTTGGCGGCTGGTATCAATACGCGCAGGCCCGGCAGTGCCGCGGCGACCTGCGCCGCGGCGTCGATGAAAATCCGGCCCAGTCGGGCGACCTCGGAGGGGCGGCTGCCGGGCAGTACGGCAAGCACCGGTATCTGCTGCGGCAGGTGCAATTTGTCCCTCGCGCCGGCCCGGTCAGGTACCAGCGCGAAGCGGTCAGCCAACGGGTGGCCCACGAAACGGGCATCAATGCCATGTTTGGCGTAGATCGGTGGCTCCATCGGAAACAGGCATAGCACGCGATGGGCGCTGCGGCCGATCTTCTCGGCGCGCTTCTCGCGCCAGGCCCAGACTGACGGGCTGACATAGTGCACCGTGCGCAGGCCGGCTTGTTTCAGTCGTTTTTCCACGCCGAGATTGAAGTCCGGCGCGTCGATGCCAACCACCACGGTCGGGCGCGCCTTGAGCAAACGCGCTACCAGTGACCTGCGCAGGCGCAGCAGGCGTGGCAAGTGGCGAACGACCTCGCTGAAGCCGAACAGCGACAGTTCGTGGATGTCGTACCAGGATTCAAACCCCTGCGCCTGCATGCGCGCGCCGCCGATGCCGACGAAGCGCGCGTCGGGATAGCGCTGGCGCAGGGCGGGGATCAGGTCGGCGCCGAGCTGGTCGCCGGAGTCCTCGCCAGCGAGGATGGCGATCAATGGTGCGGGAGCTGCTTCAACTGCCGACATGATTCATCCCGCCCATGAGCAGGCGTGCCGGGGCCATTCGCCAGGATGCACCGCGCGCATGTCAGCGGGCCAGCGCCCGCTCGCTGTGGTCCAGAAAATCGAGCATCGCGCGCACGTCTTCACTTTCCCGCGCCTGTTCGGTGAGCTTTTCGCGCGCCTCGGGCAGCGACAGCCCTGCCATGTACAGGGTGCGGTAAGCGCGCTTGATCGCGGAAATGCGTGCGGCATCGAAGCCGCGGCGCTTCAGCCCCTCGCTGTTGATGCCGCGCGGTCGGCCCTGCTGCTCATTGGCCATGGTCAAGAAGGGCGGCACATCGTGGCCGACCAGGCAGCCCATGCCGATGAAGGCATGCGCGCCGATCTTGCAGAACTGGTGCGCGCCGGAATAGCCGGCAAACACGGTCCAGTCACCCACCTCGACGTGTCCGGCCAGCGCGGCGTAGTTGGAGAACACCACGTGGTTGCCGAGCTGGCAGTCATGCGCAATGTGCACGTAGGCGAGCAGCCAGTTGTCGTTGCCGATACGGGTGGCACCACCGCCGTCGCCGGTGCCACGATTGATGGTGACGAATTCGCGGATCAGGTTGCGGTCGCCGATGATCAGTTCGGTGCGCTCGCCGGCAAATTTCTTGTCCTGCGGGTCGCCGCCAAGCGATGCAAACTGGGCGATGCGGTTGTCGCGTCCGATGCGGGTGGGCCCCTCGATCACCACGTGCGGTCCGATCACCGTGCCTTGACCAATCTCCACATCGGCGCCGATGACACTGTAGGCACCGATGCTGACGTTGGCACCGATGGCGGCGGCGTGATCAATCAGCGCGGTGGGATGGATCATTTCGCGGCCCTCGCGGCGCACATCAGTTCGCAACTGGCCACTTCCTTGCCATCGACGAGCGTTCGCGCCACGAACAGGCCCATGCCACGTACCAGACGTTTCTGGGTCACCTCCATACGGAGTTGGTCGCCGGGAACCACCGGTGCGCTGAAGCGCGCATTGTCGACCTTGACCAGGTAGAACAAGGGGCTGCCCTTGTCACCCTTGAGGCGTCGGGATATCTGGGTCAACAGGCCTGCCGCCTGGGCCATCGCCTCGATGATCAACACCCCTGGCATGACGGGATGTCCGGGAAAATGGCCCTGGAAGAATGGCTCGTTGATGGTCGCGTTCTTCAAGGCGACCACGCTGACGTTGGGCACGATCTCGATGACCCGGTCCACCAGCAGGAACGGATAGCGATGCGGCAGCAGTTCCTGTATCTGTTCCACGTTGATGGGCATCGTCATGGAATCTGTTTTTTCACTCATTGTCGCTGTCCTTTTCCAGCGCCGACAGTCGGCGCGCGTACTCGTCCAGATGTTTGAAGCGTGCTGCATTCTTGCGCCACTGGAGATTTTCCTGCAGCGGTACGCCCGATGAATACTCGCCTGGCTCGCGAATGGAACGGGTGACCAGACTCTTCGCCGTAATGGTAACCCGATCGGCTACTTCGAGATGGCCCAGCACGCCGGCGTTGCCGCCGATCATGCAGTAGCGGCCGATCTTCGCGCTGCCGGCAACCGCCGCGCAGCCGGCCATCGCAGTATGTGCACCGACGTATACGTTGTGGGCGATCTGGATCTGGTTGTCCAGGCGCACATCCTCCTCGAGCACGGTATCGTCCAGCGCACCGCGGTCGATGGTGGTGTTGGCACCGATTTCGCAATCGTCACCGATGCGCACGCCGCCGAGCTGCGGCAGCTTGATCCAGCGGCCCTGGTCGGAGCCGCTGCGATCGAACGCCAGGCCGAAACCATCCGAGCCGATGACGGCGCCGGGGTGCACCAGTACGCGTCGGCCAAGGGTGACGCGGGTGACCAGGGTCACTCGTGCCACCAGTCGTGACTGGGCGCCCACCGTACAGTGCTCGCCGATGATGCAGTGTGGCCCGAGGATGACGCCGTCCTCGATTACCGCACCTTCCTCGATCACGCAGCAGGGGCCGATGCTGGCGTTCTCGCTTACCCGTGCGCTGGCAGCGACCAAGGCGCTGGGATGGACCCCGGCGGGTGCCGCCGGCAGCCGCTCGAACAGCGCGGCGATTTTCGCATAGGTGACATAGGGGTCCCGGGCGATCAGCGCCGTGGCTGGGCAGCCGGCGGAGTCCGCTTCGCACAGGACCACCACGCCTGCGCGGGTAGCTGTCAGCTGGCTCGCATACTTGCTGTTGGAGAGGAAGGTCAGTTGACTGGCACCAGCACCGGCCAGGGTGCCGACGCCATCAACCAGTTGCCCGCCATCGCCCTTGACGACCAGCTCAAACCGCTCGGCCAGCTCGGCCGCTGTGTACTGGATTACGCTCATGCTTGCTCCGGACTTTGCCGGTTATTGTAGGCGCTGCCGCAAAAAACTCCGACAGACTCCTGGTCACGGCACGCCAGCGGGCAAAAGAAAGCGCGGCAAGCCGCGCTTTCTGATCCGTCGCGAGTTCGGCCAAGGTCAGAACTGGCTGCCAAAGGTGAACTGCAAACGCTCCTCGTAGTGACTGTCGTCTGCCTGGGTGCGCAGTGGCACCGCGAGGCTGATGATCAGCGGACCGATCGGCGCCTGCCAGTGCAATGACACACCGGTGGAAACACGCAGGGTGCTGGCGCTGAAGCTCTGGTAGTTCTTGTACACGTTGCCGGAGTCGACAAACCACGACACGCGGGCGGTGTTGATGTCCTTCAGGAACGGCAGCGGGATGTACAGCTCAGCCTGGCCAAGCACCTTGAACGCGCCGCCCACCGGCTGCGCGTAGCTGCCGTCCGAGCAGAGGCCATTGCTGGCTTCGGTCGCATTCGGGGTGATGCAGATGCGTGGTCCCAGCGTGTTGTCCTGGAACCCGCGCACGTCCGACACGCCGCCGGAATAGAAGTTGTTCCAGAACGGGAAGTCCCGCCGCATGTCGACCAGGGTGTGATCGGTGGTTGCCGACTGCAGCTGGTTGTAGGCGGCGTCGCTGAGGCCGTTGCTGCCGTAGGCCTTGCCGTAGCCGACCACGCCATTGAGGTACAGCACGAAGCCCTTGCCGATCGGCCAGTAGTGGTTGGCCTGCGCGGTCATCTTCCACGTCTGCACGGTGGAGCCGGGCAGGGCCACGTCGGTCGACACCGAAATCAGGCCGCCACGGGTCGGTGCCCAGTAGCCGTTACGGGTATCGTGATTCCAGCCCAGGGTGCCGGTCCACGAATGCATCGTGTTGTTGCCGATCTCGTTCTGGTAATCGATCAGCGACTGTGGGCTGTAGCCCGGGATCAGGTTGATCTTGTTGCTGCTGATACCGAGCCCCACCCGTATGCCATCGGTTTCGCTGATCGGGATGCCGAGGTAGGTGGAGAACGCCTTGTTGCTGGTGGCATAGTCGGCAAAGATCGAGCTGGCGTTGCCGTAGTCGGTCTTGGTGTAGGTCAGGTTGTAACCGATACCCACGCCGTTGTCGGTCAGATACGGGTTGTAGTAGTTCATGCCGTAACTGGTGGTATAGGTGCTGCGCGACCCGCTCACCGAAAAGCTGTCGCCGGTGCCGAACAGATTGTTCTGCGTCAGCGAGGCATTCAGGATGATGCCGGAGTACTGCGAATAGCCCACGCCGAACTGCACGCTGCCGGCGGACTGCTCCTCGACCTTGATCGTGATGTCGACCTTGTCCTGCGTACCCGGAACGAGTTTCTTGTCGACATCCACGGTCTTGAAGTAGCCCAGCCGTTGCAGGCGGATCTTGGATCGGTCGATCGCGGCCTGTGAATACCAGGAGCCTTCCAGCTGACGCATTTCGCGGCGCAGCACGTTGTCCTCGGTACGGGTATTGCCGGAGAAAATGACACGGCGCACGTATACGCGCTGGCCCGGCTCAACGTAAAGGGTCAGGTCGACGGTGTGCTTTTCCTTGTCCAGCTTCGGAATCGGGGTGACCTTGGCAAAGGCATAGCCAACATTGGCCAGTACTGCCTTGATCGCCTTGGTGCTGTCTTCGATCGCGGCGCGGTTGAACGTCTCGCCGGCCTTGATGAAGACCAACTGGCGCATGGTCGCCTCGGGCAGGACCAGGTTACCGAGCAGCTTGACGTCGGAGACCTTGTAGATATCGCCTTCCTTGATCGAGGTGTCGACGTACATCGAACGCTTGTCCGGCGAGATCGCCACCTGGGTGGAATCGACACCGAAGTCGGCGTAGCCCCGATTCATGTAGTAGGACTGCAGTTTTTCCAGATCGCCGGAGAGCTTTTCGCGCGAGTACTGATCGTTCTTCGAGTACCAGGACATCAGGTTAGGCGTGCCCGACTCGAAGTCCTTGCGGATCGTCTTGTCGGTGAAGGCGTGATTGCCAAGGATGTTGATTTCCTCGATCTTGGCGGCCTTGCCTTCGCGAATCTCGATATCCACCGCGACGCGATTGCGATCGAGCTTGGTCACGTGCGGGATAACTGACACGTTGTACTTGCCGCGGTTGTAGTACTGCCGGATCAACTCCTGCTGCACGTTATCGACGGCAAGGCGGTCAAAGGTCTCGCCTTCGGACAGGCCGATCTGCTTGAGGCCTTTCTTCAGGTCATCGGTCTTGATGTCCTTGTTGCCGCGGATCGTCAGCTTGGCGATCGATGGCCGTTCGACCACCTTGATCACCAGGATGCTGCCGTCGCGATCGAGTTCGACATCGCTGAAGAACTTGGTCTGGTACAGCGCGCGGATCGCTCGCTGGGCATCGGCATCGGTAAGTTTGTCGCCCTTGCTCACCGGCAGGTAGTTGTACACCGTGCCGGCCGAGATACGGCTGAGACCGTCGATGCGGATGTCCGACACCACAAAGGGGTCGAACGCGAACGCATTGGCGGAGAGGGAGGCAAGCAGGATCAGCGCGGCGATACGCTTCATCGTCGGTTCCGTTGGTTATTTCGATGGAGCAGCCAGCGCGGCCGCCCCGATCAACGCATGAGGCAGGGACGAGCCCTGCCTCGAAAGAGAATCAGCACGCCTTGGCAGGTGTGCTTCCGGTGACACATCACCACACCGCGCTGCGACGTGCGCAGACAGGCATGGCTTGGACAGGCGGTTGTCGCCAGGCATCCTTGTCACGACAGCAACATGCGATGGATATCGTTGTAAAACGCCAGCCCCATCAGGCTGAACAACAACGCCAGGCCGATGTACTGGCCGACGATCATCGCCTGTTCGTTGACCGGGCTGCCTTTGACCAACTCGATAACATAATACAGCAGGTGTCCGCCATCCAGGATCGGGATGGGCAGCAGGTTCAGAATGGCCAGACTGAGCGAGACCAGCGCAAGAAACTGCAGAAACCAGGCCAGGCCCATGTTGGCGGAGGCATTAGCCACGGAGGCAATCCCGATAACCCCTGACAGGTTTCTGGTCGAGGCCTGCCCGGTCAGCATCTTGCCCAGCATGTTGAAGGTTTGCGCGGTGTTGTGCCAGGTGGAATTCAGCGAAGCGCGCAGGGCCTTGAGGGGGCCGTAGCGCAAGGTGACCAACTCGGTCGCCGGCCCACCCACACCGATCACCCAGTTTACCGGCTGCCCCTCGAGCGCTTCGCGCTGTGCATCCACGCGCAAGGTCATGGGCTTGTCGTCGCGCAGGATGGACAAAGACAGATGCGGAGACTTGCTTGCTTCGGCGGGAATCAGCTTCAACAAGGCTGCATAGTTTTCCACCGGCTGGCCATTGACGCCAGTGATGTGATCATTGACGTGCAAGCCTGCCAGCGCCGCCGGTTTGCCGGGCATGACGGTAGCGGCGATAGCCGGCGACGGTGACGGTTGCAGGCCAAGTGTGTCCAGGTACTGGCCGATGTCTTCGCCCGGCGGCAGCTCGTTCAGTGGCAGCGCCACCTGTCGTGGCTGATGGTTGCTTCCGCTGACGGTCAGCATCAATGGCGTGCGGCCGAGGAGTGCATTGGTCACCACGTCCATCGCATCGGTCCAGGTGCTGACCGGCTGTCCGTCAATGCTGAGGATGCGGTCTCCCGGCTGGATACCGGCCTTGGCCGCCATGCTCTGCGGTGTCGCAGTTACCACGGGAGCCACGTCCGGACGACCGAGCATGAACATCAGCCAGAACGCCGCGATGGTGAAGATCAGGTTGAAGCCGGGGCCGGCGGCCACGATGGCGATGCGCTTCCATACCGATTTGCCGGTGAACTCCTGATCTTGCAGGGCGGGATCGACGTCGCCTTCGCGCGCATCGAGCATCTTGACGTAACCGCCCAGCGGGATCGCGGCGATCTGGTACTCGGTGCCGTCGCGACCGATCCGCGTCCAGATGGCATGGCCGAAGCCGACCGAAAAGCGCAGCACCTTGACCCCGCAACGGCGCGCGACCCAGTAGTGGCCAAATTCATGGAAGGTCACCAGCACGCCGAGCGTGACCAGCAACCAGAACACCGAGCCGAAAAAGGAAGTCATCAAGTACCGTGAAGAAGGGTTATCAAGGCAAGAATATCAGCAAGCGTTGCGCAGCACGCGACGGGCGGCCTCGCGGGCGAGGCGGTCTCGTTCCCCCAGCGCTGGAACATCGACCACAGCTTGCGCCGGCAGTTCCGCAAGTACCGCTTCGACGACGTCGGCGATGGAGAGGAAGGGCAGCGCACCGGCGAGGAACGCTTCCACCGCAACCTCGTTGGCGGCATTGAGGATCGCCGGCGCATCCCCGCCTGCGCGCAACGCCTGAAAGGCCAGCGCGAGGCAGCGGAACGTGACCAGGTCCGGCGGCTCGAACTGCAGCGGCGCACAGGCGGCCAGGTTCAGCGAGGGAACCCCGGCCTCGACCCGCTCCGGCCATGCCAGCGCATGGGCGATCGCCGTGCGCATGTCCGGGTTGCCCAGTTGGGCCAGTACCGAGCCATCAAGGTATTCAACCATCGAGTGAACCAGGCTCTGCGGGTGCATCACCACCTCGATCGCATCGGCTGGTGCACCGAACAAATGATGCGCTTCGATCACCTCCAGGCCCTTGTTCATCAAGGTGGCCGAGTCGACCGAGATCTTGCGGCCCATAACCCAGTTGGGGTGTTTGCAGGCCTGCTCCGGGGTGATTGCGCCCAGTTGCGCGCGGGTTCGGCCCCGGAACGGGCCACCCGACGCGGTAAGTATCAGCTTGCGCACGCCGCTCTTGACCAAGTCAGGGCGTCCACCGGGCAGGCACTGAAAGATCGCGTTGTGTTCCGAATCCACCGGAATCAGCGTGCCGCCACCGGCTTCCATTGCCTGCAGCAGCAACGGGCCGGCCATGACGATGGATTCCTTGTTGGCCAGCAGCAGGCGTTTGCCAGTGCGTGCCGCGGCCAGGGTGGAGTCCAGCCCGGCGGCACCGACAATCGCCGCCACCACGGTGTCACACAGCGTGCTTGCGGCGGCGGCGGTGAGTGCGTCGTGGCCGCTGGCCACTTCGCAACGCACGCCGGCAGCGGCGAGTCGACGCGACAGCTCGGCCTCCAGCGTGGGGTCGGCAATCACGGCCAGCTCGGGTCGATGCAGCACGCACAGTGCCACCAGCGCCTCGACCTGCCGATGTGCGGTGAGCACGGTGGCACGAAACCGCTGCGGATGGCGTGCGATCACATCCAGTGTGCTGCTTCCGATCGAGCCGGTGGCGCCGAGTACGGCAACTTTTTGCATCGCTACAAACCCAGCAGGAGCAGGCCGGCGGCGAATACCGGCAGCGCGGCGAACACGCTGTCCAGTCGATCCATCAGGCCGCCATGGCCGGGGATAAGGGTGCCCGAATCCTTCACATGGGCATGTCGCTTCATCAGGCTTTCGATCAGGTCACCCACGATGGATACCGCCACCGTGATGGCACCGAGCAGGGCCAACGCCAGCAACTGGACGTCGCGGACGTCCAGCAACCAGCCGCCGATCGAGATGACCAGCACGCCGGCGATCATGGCGCCGCAGGCGCCAGCCCAGGTCTTGCCCGGGCTGATCTGCACGGCCAGTTTGCGCTTGCCGAACGTGCGACCGCTGAAGTAGGCGCCGATATCTGAAGCCCACACGACCACCAGGGCGAGCAAGGTCCAGGCATGCCCGTGCGGGCCGCGTTCGTGGATGCTCAGCAGTGCCACGTAGGTCGGGAAAATCACGAAGGCGCCAGCGATCAGTTTCAGCGCGCGGTTTTCCCGGGTCGGCGCGGCGCCGAAGGCGAAGTGACGCAGCCAGACGCAGGCGAGCAGCCACCAGGCCACGCCGGCTGCCAGCAGCAGCGGTGTCAGGGCGGTGGCGCGCTGCATCCACAGTACGGCGAACACGAGGGTCGCGGCGAGCAGAAACGTGATGCGCCAGTTGCGGCTGGTCAACCCGCTGAGCTGGGTCCACTCCCGCAGGGCGCCAAGGAACGCCAGCGAGACGACAGCGGCGAACACTGCCGTCGGTGCCAGTGTGATGAGCAGGATCACCAGCGGTGCGAGCACCAGGGCGGTCAGGGTGCGCTGAAGCAGCATGGCGATTCTCAGGAAGTGGCGGTGACCTGCTCACCGGTGCGGCCAAAACGGCGCTCGCGGCGGGCATAGTCTTCGATGGCCTGGCGCAGGCAAGCCTGGTCGAAATCGGGCCACAGGGTCTCGGTAAAGTACAGCTCGGCGTAAGCGACCTGCCACAGCAGGAAATTGCTGATGCGGCATTCGCCGCCGGTGCGAATGAACAGGTCCAGGGGCGGCAGCTCGGCCAGACTCATCCACTGGCCCAGGCGTTCCTCGTCGATCTCATCAGCAGACAGCTCGCCGTTGGCGACGGCCGCCGCCGCCTGGCGGCTGGCTTGCACGATGTCCCAGCGACCACCGTAGCTTACGGCGATATTCACCTGCAGCGCCTGGTTGGCCGCGGTACGGGTCATCGCCGACTGCATGCGCTGGCGCAAGGGCTCGTCGAACGCTCCGAGATCCCCGATGAAACGCAGACGAACACCATGCTCGTGAAGCTCGTCCACTTCCTTGTCCAACGCGCGCAGGAACAGGCTCATCAGAGCGCCCACCTCTTCCTGCGGTCGTTGCCAGTTCTCGCTGGAAAACGCGAACAGGGTCAACGCCTGCACGCCTTCCCGCAAGCACCCTTCGATGACCACCCGCACAGCCTTGCGGCCAGCGTTGTGGCCGAAAGTGCGCGGGCGGCGCCGGGCCTTGGCCCAACGGCCGTTGCCGTCCATCACGATGGCGATATGGCGCGGAACCTTGGCGGCCTCGGCGCCTGGCATGGCGGGATGCGATGGCGCTCAGAGCGCCATCAGCTCCTCTTCCTTCGCCTTGACCACAGCATCCACATCCTTGACGGCGCGATCGGTCAGTTTCTGGATGTCGTCATCAACGCGGCGATCCTCGTCCTCGGTGATCTGCTTTTCCTTGAGCAGGTCCTTGACCTGCTGCAGGGCGTCACGACGCACGTTGCGGATGGCGATCTTGGCGTTCTCGCCTTCGTGGCCGACGAGTTTGGCCAGATCACGACGGCGTTCTTCGGTGAGCGGTGGCATGTTGAGGCGAATCACGGTGCCCGCGGTGGTCGGAGTGATGCCGAGATCGGATGCCATCAAGGCTTTTTCGATCGGCGCCACCATGGCCTTTTCCCAAGGCGTGACGATGATGGTGCGTGAGTCAGCCAAAGACACCGACGCCACCTGGGTCAGCGGCATGTCCGCGCCGTAATAGGAGACCTTGATGCCATCGACCAGCGACGTGCTGGCGCGGCCGGTGCGGATACGGGTGAGATCGTGTTTGAGCGAATCGATGCTCTTGCCCATGCGGGTCTGGGCATCGTTCTTGATGTCATTGAGCATGTGTCGTTTCCCGGTAGATCTGGCAGCGTCTGATTATAGCAGTGACGGCGTCACTGCCTGGTCGCGGGAGCTTCAATCGCCGTTGACCACGGTGCCGATAGGCTCGCCCTGCATGATGCGCATGAGGTTGCCAGGCACGGTCATGTCGTAGATGCGCAGCGGTATCAGATGGTCACGGCACAGCGCGATGGCGGCGGTATCCATCACGGCAAGCTTGCCTTCGATCACGTCGTCATAGCTGAGCTGGTCGTAGCGGGTGGCATCGGGGTTGGTGGCCGGGTCGGCGGTATAGACGCCGTCGACCTTGGTGGCTTTGAGCAACAGGTCTGCGCCAATCTCCACGGCACGCAATGCGGCAGCCGAATCGGTGGTGAAGAAGGGGTTGCCGGTGCCGGCGGCGAACAGCACGATGCGGCCTTTTTCGATATGCCGGATCGCGCGTCGACGGATGTAGTCCTCGGCGACGTCGTGAATCTGGATTGCGCTGGTGACGCGGGCGAAGCCACCACGCTTTTCTATCGCGTCCTGCATGGCCAGTGCGTTCATGACGGTGGCCAGCATGCCCATATGGTCGCCGGTGACGCGATCCATGCCGGCAGCGGCCAGGCCTGCGCCGCGGAAGATATTGCCGCCGCCGATGACGATGCCGATCTGCACCCCGGTGCGCTGCACTTCGATGATTTCGTCGGCGAGCCGACCGATCACCTTCGGATCGATGCCGTAATCCGCCTCACCCATCAGGGCCTCACCGGAGAGCTTGAGCAGAATGCGATGGTACTTGGGCTGATTGCTCATGAGTTTTCCGGATTGTGTTATTGCAAACCGATGCATTGTAGCCGAGAGCCTTGGTGCGGACGAGGTGCGAGGTCGGTGGAATTGGCCTGTCTTCAGTGATTGCTCATCAAGGTCGGGCTTGCTGCCACAAAAAAGGCCGCGAAAAATCGCGGCCTTCTTGTCGCGCGGGATGGCGATTAAGCCAGTCCAGCCTGCTTCATCACTTCGGCGTGGAAATCCTCTTCCACCTTCTCGATGCCTTCGCCGACGGCCAGACGCACCACCGAGACGACATCGGCGGCTTCCTTCTTCAGCGCCTCGGCCACCGTCATGTTGGTGTCGAGCACGTAGGGCTGGCCGAGCAGGGTGACTTCGGAAATGATCTTGTTGACCTTGCCGCCCACGATCTTTTCGAGGATCTCGGCTGGCTTGGCCTTTTCCTTGTCCGACATCTGGCTCAGGGCGATTTCCTTTTCCTTGGCCAGGAAGTCAGCCGGAACGTCCTCGGCACGGATGTGCGCCGGATTCATCGCGGCCACGTGCATGGCGATACCCTTGGCCAGGTCTTCCGATCCACCGGTGAGCGACACCAGCACGCCGATCCGACCGCCGTGGACGTAGCTGCCGATGGTGCCGGTGCTCTCGACGAGGGCCATGCGGCGCACGTCGATCTTTTCGCCGATGCTGGCGATCAAGGTCTTGGTGGCTTCCTCGACATTGCTGGCGCCCGGGTAGGCAGCGGCCTTCAGTGCGTCGATGTCGGAAGCACCGGAATTGAGCGCCACGTCGGCGACGGTGTCGCTGAACTTCAGGAAGCTCGCGTCCTTGCCGACGAAGTCGGTTTCGCAGTTGACCTCGACCAGCACGGCCTTGCCGGCGGCTTGGGCGGCCACGATGCGGCCTTCGGCGGCGATGCGGCTGGCCTTCTTGTCAGCCTTGGCCAGGCCTGACTTGCGCAGCCACTCCATCGCGGTGTCGATGTCGCCGTTGTTTTCGACCAGCGCCTTCTTGCATTCCATCATGCCGGCGCCGGAGCGCTCGCGCAGCTCCTTGACCATTTGGGCGGAAATATTGCTCATCATCAGTCCTCTAATGCTGGGTTTGCGCCATGGCGACCGGGCGTCGGCACCATGGCGCGATGTTTGTGCGCGAATGCGACGGCGGGATGACCGCCGTCGTCGCGATTACTTGGCGGGCGCGCCGTCGTTGCGCGGGCCACGGCCAGCGTCACGACCACCCTCGCGACGCGGAGCAGCCGGCTTGCGCGGGGCGGCGTCACGGCGCGGACGGTCGACCTTGGCGACCGGGTTGCCTTCTTCGTCCAGTTCGACGAAATCATTGCCATCGCCCTGGGCAGCGGACGGCGCAGCGGCCTTGCCTTCCAGGATCGAGTCGGCAGCGGCACGAGCGTACAGCTGGATCGCGCGGATGGCGTCGTCATTGCCCGGGATCGCGTAGTCGACCAGCTCCGGGTTGTAGTTGGTATCAACCACGGCGATGACCGGGATGCCGAGCTTCTTGGCTTCCTGCACGGCAATGTCTTCGTGGCCGATATCGATCACGAACAATGCATCAGGCAGACGGTTCATGTCCTTGATGCCGCCGAGCGAGGCCTGCAGCTTGTCGCGCTCGCGGCGACGGGCCAGCACTTCGTGCTTGACCAGCTTCTCGAAGCTGCCATCGGTCTCGGCTGCTTCCAGTTCCTTCAGGCGCGACACGGACTGCTTGACGGTGCGGAAGTTGGTCAGCATGCCGCCGAGCCAGCGCGAGGTGACGAACGGCATGCCGGCGCGTGCAGCCTCTTCGGCCAACGGCTCGCGGGCCGAACGCTTGGTGCCGACAAACAGCACGGTGCCGCGCTTCTGCGCCAGCGCCGACAGGAAGTTCATCGCGTCGGTGAACAGCGGCAGGGTCTTCTCGAGGTTGATGATGTGGATCTTGCCGCGGGCGCCGAAGATGTACGGAGCCATCTTGGGGTTCCAGTAACGGGTCTGGTGACCGAAATGGACGCCGGCTTCGAGCATCTGGCGCATGGTGACTTGGGCCATGGGTGTAACTCCTGACAATGGTCTCGATGGGAGACCTGGGGGTTGGGACCTCCACGCATCCCCGGCTTCGACCGCGACTTGCCCGATTCTGTGGTGGGCAGGACGCAGCACCCCGAAGGCGGTGCCGACACGTGTGTGGCGTTGGTTGGGAGTTGCAGCGCTGGGCGTTACAATCCCGGTTCGCTTTGCGCTGGCCGACCGTCAAAACGGTGGAGCCGGATCAGCAAAACTCCGAAATTGTAGCCGGTACGCCGGCAGTGCAGCAAGTTGCGACGGATTCTCAACAGAATTGAGCCGGAAGCTTCTGCCGCCATAAAATGAAGTGGAACTCATGGCCATTACCCTGAAAAGCCCGGAAGACCTCGAAGGCATGCGCGTCGCCGGCAAGCTCGCTGCCGAAGTGCTGGCGTTGCTCAAGGAGCATGTCAAACCGGGAGTCACCACCGAGGAGCTGGATCGAATCGCCTACGAGCACATTGTCAACGTGCAGAAGGCGATTCCGGCCAATGTCGGCTACCACGGCTTTCCGAAGACCCTGTGCACTTCAGTCAATCACGTGATCTGCCATGGCATCCCGAACGAGGGCAAGGTGCTCAAGGATGGCGACATCGTCAATCTCGACGTCACCGTCATCAAGGACGGCTGGCACGGCGACACCAGCCGGATGTATGTCGCCGGCACGCCCTCGGTCCTGGCCAGGCGGCTGATGGACACCACGTTCGAAGCGATGATGAAGGGCATCCAGGCGGTGCGCCCGGGCGCCACCCTGGGCGATGTCGGGCACGCGATCCAGCAGCATGCCGAGGCGGCCGGCTTCAGCGTGGTCCGGGAATACTGTGGCCACGGCATCGGCAAGGTCTATCACGATGAGCCGCAGGTGCTTCACTACGGCAAGCCGGCGACTGGTGTCGAGCTGAAGAAGGGCATGACCTTCACGATCGAACCGATGATCAACGCAGGCAAGCCGCAAACCCGGCAGCTTCCGGATGGCTGGACCGTGGTGACCAAGGACCATTCCCTGTCGGCACAGTGGGAGCACACCATCGCAGTGACCGACGACGGCTTCGAGATCCTCACGCCCTGGCCTGACGCGTAACCGCTGAATGCAGGAGCCTGCCGGCGGGCGATGCGGGTTTTGGATGCCAGAGTAAAGTAGAAGCATCGCCCGCCAGCGGGCTCCTGCATTCTTTCAGGACGCGTCATGCCCCCAGTCTTTACGCCCGTCATCCTGCCGCCCGTGCCGCGTCTGCCCGTGGCGGTACCGCGTTCGGGTGTTTCCACCGAGGCGCGCCGTGCGCTGCGGCAGTTGCTGGGTGATCTGGATCGCGCGCTGGCCACGGCATTTCGCGATGGCGCCGACGCCAGCGCGCTGGCCAGGCGGCGCGGTGAATCGGTCGAGCGGGTGGTGGCGCATGTGTGGATGGCGTGTCTGGGTGAAGTTGCCGGCGCCACCTTGTTTTCGGTCGGTGGTTTCGGTCGCGGCCTGTTGTTCCCGTATTCGGATGTGGATCTGCTGGCGCTGGTGGCCGCGCCCGAGTCGGCGAGGCTGCGCGCTCTGGAGCAGTTTTTCGCCACTCTCTGGGATGTCGGCCTGAAGGTGGGCCATGCGGTGCGCGATCCCGCCCAATGTCGCTTATTGGCGGCGCAGGACGTGAGCGTTTTCACCAGCTTGCTGGATGCGCGGCGGTTGGCGGGCGATCCTGCGCTCGACACACAACTGCGTGCCATTGTCGATGACCCCGTATTGTGGCCACCGGCCGAGTACCTGGCGGCGCGTCTGGCCGAACGCGATGCGCGGCACGCCCGCTACGACGATACCGCCTACAACCTCGAGCCGAACCTCAAGGATGGTCCCGGTGGTCTGCGCACGCTTGATTCGCTGCGCTGGATGGGGCGGCGGCTGGCGCATGCGGGTGATCTGTCCGAGATGGTGGTCGAGGGCTTGCTCGATCCGGCTGAAAAAGCGGCGCTGGAGGAGTCCGAGGCCACGTTGCGCCGGTATCGCTATGCGCTGCATCTGGAGGCCGGGCGGCCCGAGGAGCGGCTGTTGTTCGACTATCAGCGTGCCCTGGCAACGCGGCTTGGCTTCGAGGACGAACACGCGAAAAACCTGGGCGTCGAGCAATTCATGCAGGGCTACTACCGCGCCGCCAGCCAGGTGGAGCGGCTGGGTGTGCAGGTCGCCGAGCGTTTGGAGGAAATGCTCGAGGTGCCGGGTGCGGCACAGCCTGTGGGTGCCGATTTCGTGCGCTACGGTCCACGTCTGGCAGCGCGTGATCCGCAGTTGTTCATGCGGCAACCCGCTGCGTTGGTGGAAATCTTCATCGCCCGGCTCGACCAGCAGGGGGTGCTCGGTTTCAGCGCCGATACCATGCGCCGTATCCACCAGGCGACCGACGCTCACGGTGAGGCGCTGGCAACAGATGACGACGTGCTCGCTGCCTTTCTGCGCTTGCTGCGGCGTGGTGCGCCGGCGGTGGAAGCGTTGTGGCGGATGAACCGGCATGGCCTGCTGGCGGCGATCCTGCCGGCGTTCGGCAAGGTTTTCGGGCGCATGCAGTACGACCTGTTCCATGTCTACACGGTGGATGAACACACCTTGCGCGTGCTGCGAAACCTGGCGCGTTTTGCCGATCCGGCGGCGCGCGGCGAATTTCCGCTCGGCTGTGAAATCTGGGCCAAGCTGCCCAAGCCCGAAGTATTGCTGCTGGCGGCGCTGTTTCACGATATTGCCAAGGGCCGTGGTGGTGATCATTCAGTGCTGGGCGAGCAGGATGCGCGAACTTTCTGCGCACGGCTGGGTTTGCCTTCCGGAGATGTCGAGCGCATTGCCTGGCTGGTGCGCTGGCATCTTCTGATGAGCACCACGGCGCAGCGTCAGGACATTACCGATCCAGACGTGGTGCACCGGTTTGCCGATATCGTTGGTGATCAGGAGCAGCTCAGCCAGCTCTATCTGCTGACCATGGCCGACATCATTGGCACCAGCCCCCGTCTGTGGAATGGCTGGAAGGACCGGTTGTTGTCGGACCTGTATACAAGCACGCGCTATGCCTTGCGCAGCGATGTCGAGTTGCCGCGTGATGCTGGCGTGCGCGTGCACGAGTGTTGCGAGCACGCACTGGCCCTGCTGATGAACGACGGCTTTGCGGAAGCGGACGTAGCGCGCGTATGGGCCGATTTTCCGCAACTGAGCTTTCTGCGTCATCGACCCGAGCAGATCGCCTGGCAGACCGGTGCGATCCTGCGGGCGCACGGTGCGGTGCCGCTGGTGGCCGTGCATCCGCTGTCTGTGCGCGGCAGCACCGAGTTGTTTGTCTACACGCCTGATCGTGACGGTCTTTTCGCGACGGTCACGGCAGTGCTCGACCGGCTGCGTTTCTCGGTGATGGAATCGCGGGTACTCAGTTCAGCGACCGGCATGGCCCTCGATACGTTTCTGCTGCTGGAAGCGGACAGCCAGCAACCGGCCAGCCCTGCGCGCGCAGAAGAGCTGCAGCAGCGCATGCAGCGCGCGCTGGCGCAGTCCTCTGGCGTGCTGCCGAGCAAGCGCAGCATGTCGCGTCACCAGAAGCATTTTCAGATGACACCGAAAATCAGCTTCAACGCCGCCGGAGGTCGTACCCAGCTGGCCTTTGTCGGTACCGATCGACCAGGGCTGCTCGCTGCGGTGGCGCAAGTGATGCTGAGCGAGCAGGTGCGCGTGCACGATGCGCGTATCGCCACGTTCGGTGAGCGGGTGGAAGACTTCTTCCAATTGACCGACCTGCACAACGAGTCGCTCGATGTGGCGCACCGCGAACGGTTGCTGCAGGCATTGCTCGCCCGGATAGGGCCGGGCACGGACTGAGGTCTGGCGATGCGCGTTATGATTGTTCCGCTGCATGCCGCAGCGTTTGTCCGTGGACGCCTCGTGACCTATCTGCTGTTCAAGTCGCTGCATCTGCTGTTCGTCATCGCCTGGATGGCCGCGGTGTTTTATCTGCCGCGAATCCTGGTCAACATGACCGAGACCGTCGGCGAGCCCTCGGTGCAGGCGCGACTGCATGTGATGGGGATGCGGCTGTACAAGTTCGGACACAACATGTTCGGTCTGGCCTTCGTGTTCGGGCTGACCTTGTGGCAGGGTTGGCGCGTGTTTCCGTCGGTGCTGCCCAACGTCACGGGGGCAAGCCACTGGATCGACGCCAAGCTGACCTTGGTGACGTTGTTGCTGGCGTACTTCATCTGGACTGGACGCCTGCTCAAGAACAACGCGAAGGGTATTGCCCTGCCTTCGTCGAAGGCGCTGCGCTGGTTCAATGAAATGCCGGTGCTGCTGTTGCTGGGCGTGATCTGGCTGGTGATCGCCAAGCCGTTCTAGCCAGGGGTGAGTTGATGGGAGGGCGAGCGAGAGGTGTTCGTTCCTCACGACCTTTCCTGTCATTTTTGCGGTCGCTTCGGTAGCACTGGGTGAGTGCGCCATCCGGCCCTCGGTCGCGATCGCGGGACATGGCCTGCGTCGCGAGGCTACGCCAATGCTTCGACCCAGGTATCCGTTACATCTTCATGTTGCATTGGCGACGAGCGGCTTTCACACAACGGCCAAGGTGCTGTTTCATGAATTCGACAAAGCGCGGCAACTGCTCTGGTTGACCATTGCCGACGGCGCGGAAAAGGCGGTTCAGGTTTGAGGCGCCCGGATTCATCGGCTCGGCGTCGCGTGTCGGGTCCGGCGTGGTCTGCTGGTCGACGGTGTGGATCACCCGATCGACGATATCGTCGATTTGAGTGAAGTCTCGACTTCGGCCGGCGTGCTTCCCTCAGCCCCGGATCGGAATTGTCATGTTGTTATCGCCGCCATGGATCACGTCGTTGCGTGCCAGCAGGCGCAGGGCCAGTGCGGCACCGACGAAGCCGGCAATGCGGGTAACCAGGGTGCGCAGGGTTCGAATTCATCAGGGTGGTGCATGGTCGCCCATTGTTGCGGTGCCGGATCATGGGTTGGCAGCGGGTCGATATCTGCTTGCTGACTGCAAGGGAAATGCATGCGATTTTCGATGTCAATACGGCGGCCCCGCGGGTGGCAAATACCTTCCGCCCCGGCGCCGACACCAGCCTTGCGCTGGGCGCTTCCGCCCTGCATGGCGGGCTTGACGACGCTACCCACAGCGTGGGGCACTACGGAGCCTATGCAGTACACATGAATGCCAATCGCGGCCCGTGGAACCTGCAGTGGCAGGCCGCGCATTACGACTATCCCGTGTTTGATGCCGCGCGTCTGGCCGTCGGCACCTACCACTTTTACGACAGCATCGCGGCGCGGGTCAGCGGCTACACCGACAATCCCGCCTGAAAGTGGCCGGTATCGTGGGCCCGATCAGCGAATTGACGTTCTACAACGACTATTCGATGGTGGGGCACAAGTCCGGCAGTTTGCCGCACACATGGATGAATGTGACCGGTATGTCGGTGGTCGCGGGCGGTCTGTTCACCTACTTCGACTTCGTCATCGCGCGCAACCAGCCCTTCATCGGCAGCAGCATGGCGGGCAACGGAGGGGTTGAGCATCGCTTCAACATCAATGTCGGCTACTACTTCTGATGGTCGGCGGGGTGCGGGCGAGATTGACAGCCGGGTAACGGCGAAGTACTTTTTTCGGTTCTACGCATCTGCCTTGGTGGCCTGCAGGTAACTGCAGGTCGAGTGTGCGACATGGACACCACGAAGCTCTCCAGCTGATTTTTATCCGCAAGGCTGGAACAGACGAGGGCGCAGAGCGCCCTTGTCGTGACTGATGGCGAGCTTACTACGGCGCCCGGCGGCACTTTGCGGTCATACTTTGCTTCTTGATCCGCCGTCGTGGCGGATACTCCAGGTATTTCCATGATTGAAATTACGCTACCCGACGGCAGCAAACGGCCGTTTGATCATCCCGTTTCCGTGCAGGACGTGGCCGCTTCGATTGGCGCCGGCCTGGCCAAGGCGACCTTGGCGGGCAAGGTCGATAGCCAGCTGGTCGATGCCAGCTTCGTGATCGACCACGATGCGAGCCTGCAGATTGTCACCGACAAGAGCCCCGAGGCGCTGGAGATCCTGCGCCATTCCACGGCGCACCTGATGGGCCAGGCGGTGCAGCGGCTGTACCCGGGGGCACAGGTGACGATTGGTCCGGTGATCGACAACGGCTTCTTCTACGATTTTGCATATGAACGGCCATTCACTCCGGACGATCTGCCCAAGATCGAGGCGGAGATGGAGAAAATCGTTGCCGAGCAATTGCCGGTGACGCGCAGCGTGAAGTCGCGCGACGAGGCGGTGGCGTTTTTCCGCGGCATGGGCGAGGCATACAAGGCCGAAATCATCGAGTCGATTCCCGCTGGCGAGCAGCTCTCGCTATACAGCCAGGGTGAATTCACCGATCTCTGCCGTGGACCGCACGTGCCGAACACAGGCAAGTTGCGTTCGTTCAAGCTGATGAAGGTGGCTGGCGCGTATTGGCGTGGCGATTCCAACAATGCGATGTTGACCCGCATCTACGGCACCGCCTGGCTCAGCGACAAGGACCTGAAGGCGTACCTGTATCAGCTGGATGAGGCCGAGAAGCGCGACCACCGCAAGATCGGCAAGCAGCTGGACCTGTTCCACCAGCAGGAAGAAAGCCCCGGCATGGTGTTCTGGCACCCGAACGGCTGGGCGATCTGGCAGGCGGTCGAACAGTACATGCGCGGTGTATACAAACGCAGTGGCTACCAGGAAGTGCGTTGCCCGATGGTGCTGGACGTGTCGCTGTGGAAAAAGTCAGGGCACTGGGACAACTACGCCGAGAACATGTTCTTCACCGAATCGGAGAAGCACACCTACGCGTTGAAGCCGATGAACTGCCCGGGCCACGTGCAGGTGTTCAACACCGGCCTGCATAGCTACCGCGAGCTGCCTATCCGCTACGGCGAGTTTGGTGGTTGCCATCGCAACGAGCCGTCCGGCGCGCTGCACGGCATCATGCGGGTACGCGCCTTCACTCAGGACGATGGCCATATCTTCTGCACGCCTGAACAGGTCGAGGCCGAGGTCACTGCCTTCCACCTGCAGGCGATGAAGGTCTACGCCGACTTTGGCTTCACCGATCTGACGATCAAGCTGGCGCTGCGACCCGAGAAGCGCATTGGATCGGACGAATTCTGGGATCGCACCGAGGAAGTTCTGCGCCGCGCGCTGCGTTCTGCGGGTGTCGAATGGGAAGAATTGCCGGGTGAGGGCGCTTTCTACGCACCCAAGATCGAGTACCACCTGAAAGACTCGATTGGCCGCGCCTGGCAGGTCGGTACCATGCAGGTCGACTTCATGATGCCCGAGCGTCTGGGCGCCGAATACGTCGACGAACACTCGCACAAGCAGCATCCGGTCATGTTGCACCGGGCCATCGTGGGTTCGATGGAGCGCTTCATCGGCATCCTGATCGAGCACCACGCCGGTTTGCTGCCGCCCTGGCTCGCACCAGTGCAGGCGGTGGTGTTCAATATCACCGATGCGCAGGCCAGCTACGTCAGTGAAGTGACGCAAACCCTTGTCGACAAAGGTTTCCGGGTACAATCGGATTTGCGCAACGAGAAAGTCGGCTATAAAATCCGCGAACATACGATGCAGAAAGTGCCTTATTTGCTCGTGGTCGGTGACCGCGAGAAAGAGACAGGGATGGTTTCTGTGCGTACCCGTTCGGGCGAGGATTTGGGCAGCATGCCGCTGGCCGCCTTCATCGAGCGACTGGAGACCGAGACCCGGCGATAAGCGCCGAGCGGTCTGTTTCATTACTTCTTCTGGAGGATCGTGGTATCGCAACCACCGACAACAAGGGCAATCGTCGTAATCAGGAAATCCGTGTGCCGCGGGTGCGTGTGATTGGTGCGGAGGCCGAGCAGCTCGGCATCCTTACCCGTGACGAGGCGCTGGCGCTGGCCCAGGAAGCTGGCATGGATCTGGTCGAGATTCAGCCGAACGGCGACCCGCCGGTTTGCCGCATCATGGATTACGGCAAATTCAAGTTTGAAGCCCAGAAGAAGGCTCAGGCCGCCAAGAAAAAGCAGAAGCAGGTCGAGATCAAGGAAGTTAAGTTCCGCCCGGTGACGGACGTGGGCGACTACCAGATCAAGCTGCGCAACATGCTTCGATTCCTGGAAGAAGGCGACAAGGTCAAGGTGACGATCCGCTTTCGCGGCCGCGAGATGTCACATCAGGATCTGGGCCAGAACCTGGCCAAGAAGATCCAGGAAGACGTCGGCGACAATGGCCAGATCGAGTCCTATCCTCGCCTGGAAGGTCGCCAGATGGTCATGATGATCGGGCCCAAGAAGAAATAACCCATGCGGTGCCTCATGCGCCGCATGGGTTTCTGTAGGAGTGCACCCTGTGCGCGATGCTCTGGTGTTTCAGAATCAAGAGCATCGCGCACAGGGTGCGCTCCTACTGGTATCGGAGTGGCGAAGTCCGTATAATCGCCGGTTCGACCCGCAGGATGGGTCGTGCACCGATCATGGCAGGACGGAAAGAGTGTTCCCCGGAGCACCGCCAGATCAGTCAGAAACCGGGGTCGCCGCCATAGGTTGACTCCATACAGGGAGCATTTCATGCCCAAGATCAAGACCAACCGTGCGGCGGCGAAGCGTTTTCGCAAGACCGCGTCGGGCAAAATCAAGTGCGGCCACGCCTTCAAGTCACACATCCTGACCAAGAAGTCGACCAAGCGTAAGCGTGGTCTGCGTGCACCGAATCATCTCAAAGCGTGTGACGCCCCCGGCGTAGCGCGCATGTTGCCGTACTTGTAAGACGAGGAGATAAACCATGGCTCGTGTAAAGCGTGGCGTTACCGCCCGTCGTCGTCACAAAAAAGTTATTGGCCGCGCGAAGGGTTACTACAATGCCCGGCGCAAGGTCTTCCGCGTAGCCAACCAGGCCGTCATCAAGGCTGGTCAGTACGCGTATATCGGCCGCAAGCAGCGCAAACGCCAGTTCCGTGCGCTCTGGATCGTCCGTATCAATGCCGCAGCACGCATGTTCGGGCTGAGCTACAGCCGCCTGATCAACGGCCTGAGCAAGGCGGGCATCACCGTGGATCGCAAGGTCCTGGCCGATATCGCCGTGCACGACATCAAGGCGTTTGAAGTGATCGCCGAGAAAGCGAAGGCCAGTCTGGCCGCTTGATCGTCGGGCGCTGCTGCGTCAGCACGATATGATGTAAAGCGAGCGGGGAGGAGGCCACGGCCTTCTCCCCGTTTTCGTTTCTGTGGATACCCAACACCGGAATCGCATCGATGGACGACCTGGACAGCCGCGCCGCGTCGGCGCTGGCCGATATCGACAAGACCGACACGCTGGACGCGCTGGACGCGTTGCGTGTTGGTCTGCTCGGAAAAAGTGGCATCGTGACGGCGGCGCTGAAGTCGCTTGGCACGCTTGCGCCGGATGAGCGCAAGGCACGTGGTGCCGAGGTCAACCGGGTCAAGGATCGTCTCGCCGATGCCCTGGCCGCACGCAAACAGCTGCTGGAGCAGATGGAGCTGTATCGTCGGCTCGCCTCGGAGCAGCTCGACATCAGTCTGCCCGGTCGCAATGGCGAGCGCGGTGGCATCCATCCGATCACCCGCGCCCTTGAGCGCATCGCGTCGATTTTCGCGCGGCTGGGATACCAGCGCGCTGACGGTCCGGAGATCGAGGATGACTGGCACAATTTCGAGGCGCTGAATTTCCCTCCGCACCACCCCGCGCGGGCGATGCATGACACGTTCTATTTTGGTGATGGCCGTCTGTTGCGCACGCATACCTCGCCGGTGCAGATTCGTGCGATGCAGGGGCGCCAGCCGCCGATCCGCATCATTGCGCCAGGCAAGGTCTATCGCAGTGATTCCGACCAGACCCACTCGCCGATGTTTCATCAGATCGAGGGTCTGCTGATCGACGAAACATCGAGCTTTGCGGACCTGAAGGGCACCCTTGCCGAGTTCATCCGGGCGTTCTTCGAACGTGATTTCGAGATGCGCTTTCGCCCCAGCTACTTCCCCTTTACCGAGCCCTCGGCCGAGGTCGATATCCGCTGGGATGCCAAGGACGGTTCGACCCGCTGGCTGGAAGTGCTCGGCTGCGGCATGGTGCATCCCAACGTGCTGAGGAACTGCGGCATCGACCCGGAACGCTACACCGGCTTTGCCTTCGGGCTGGGTGTGGAGCGCTTCGCGATGTTGCGCTACGGCGTTTCCGACCTGCGCGCGTTCTTTGAGAACGACCTGCGCTTCCTCAAGCAGTTCGCCTGAATCGCGGCAAGGAACACAAAGCATGAAATTCTCCGAGAACTGGCTGCGCGAGCTGGTTGCCATCGATGCCGACCGCAACACCCTGTCCCATGCGCTGACCATGGCGGGGCTGGAAGTGGAGGAGCTCACGCCTCTGGGCGAGGGTTTGAACGGGGTCGTGGTGGCGCAGATCATCGCCGCCGAGAAGCACCCCGAAGCCGATCGCCTGCAGGTATGCAGGGTCGACGCCGGCCTCGCCGAACCGCTGCAAATCGTCTGCGGTGCACCCAATGCACGGGTCGGCATCAAGGTGCCGCTGGCCATGGTCGGCGCGAGCCTCCCTGGAGGTATGGCGATCAAGGCGGCGAAGCTGCGCGGAGTGGGGTCGTTCGGCATGTTGTGCTCCGCCAGGGAGCTGGGTGTCGATACCGATGCTTCGGGCCTGCTGGAATTGCCGGCGGATGCGCCGACTGGCGCGGCGCTGGCCGACTATCTCGGCCTGCCCGACGCCTGCTTCGAGTTGAAGCTGACGCCGAACCGTCCCGATTGCCTTGGCCTGTTCGGGCTGGCGCACGATGTGGCAGCGCTTTTCGGCAGCTCGGTGGCGATGCCTGCGCAGGCCGCGACAGCCGTGACCAGCACAGCACGTCGCGGTATCCGTCTGGAGGCGGGCAAGGATGCGCCACGCTATCTGGGGCGCATCATCGAAGGCATCGACCCCGCCGCGAGCACGCCGCTATGGCTCGCCGAGCGCCTGCGCCGTTCCGGGCTGCGTCCGATCAGCCCGGTGGTGGATGTGACCAACTACGTGATGCTGGAGCTGGGCCAGCCGCTGCATGCGTTCGACAACGACAGTCTGCAGGGCGATATCGTGGTGCGGCATGGCCGTTCCGGCGAAAGCCTGAAGCTTCTCGACGGCAGTGAAGCAAGTCTCGATCCGGGTTTCGTGGTGATCGCCGACGAGGAAAAGGCGCTGGCCGTGGCTGGCATCATGGGTGGATTCGATTCCCGCGTGACCGATGTCAGCCGGAACATCTTTCTCGAATCTGCGCACTTTGCACCTGCGGCCATCATGGGGCGTGCACGCAAGCTGGGCCTGCATACCGATGCTTCGCATCGCTTCGAGCGCGGCGTCGATCCGCAACTGCCGCAGCGGGCGCTGGAGCGCGCCACCGAATTGCTGCTGGCGATTGCCGGCGGCAAGGCCGGCCCGCTGCTGCGGGCGGAAAGCCTTGTGGATCTGCCTCAGCCCCATGCCGTAACCCTGCGCAGGGCGCGACTGCGGCGCGTGCTGGGTGTCAGCGTGGCGGATGCCGAGGTGACGCGGATCTTTCGTGCACTTGGCATGCTGGTAGAGCCAACGGCTGACGGTTGGGAGATCACCGCGCCAAGCAGCCGCTTCGACATCGAGCGAGAGGAGGACCTGATTGAGGAAGTCGCGCGAATCTTTGGTTACGACAATATTCCAGTGGCGACACCGGCCGGCGCGCTGGTGCTGCAAGTGGAGCCGGAAGCGCGCATCAACGAGCTTGCCTTGCGTGAGCAAATGGCGGCGCGTGGTTACTACGAGGCGGTGAATCTGTCCTTCGTCGCCGAGCTGCTGCTGGCGAGCTGGGGCTTTACCGACAAGCTGGTGCCGCTGGCCAACCCGTTGTCGGCCGATCTGGCGATCATGCGGCCCACGCTGCTGCCCGGGCTGGTCGAAGCACTTCGCCACAATCGCGCGCGCCAGCAGGAGCGGGTCCGCCTGTTCGAGGTCGCGCGGGTTTTCGCTGCGGGCGACCCGCCGCTGGAAACGCCCAGCCTGGCCATCGTGGCCTGTGGCAATGCTCGCGCCGAGCAATGGGGGGAATCGGCGCGGATGCTCGATTTTCATGACCTGAAAGGCGACCTGGATGCGTTGGTCGCGTGGGGCGGAGAGCCACAGCGCTGGTCGGTGCATGCCGATGGCCTGCCCGGCTGGCTGCATCCGGGGCGTGGTGCCCGCGTGGCGCGCGATGGCGAGACCGTGGGTTTCCTCGGGGCGCTGCACCCGCAATTGGCCAAGAGGTTGGATCTGGGGCCGGATGTGCACGTGCTGGAGCTGGCCTTGGAGCCGCTGCTGGCGCGCCGTTTACCGCAGGCCGGGGCGGTGCCCAGGTTCCCTTCGGTGCGTCGCGACATCGCGCTGGATCTGCCTGAAACGGTCAGTTGGTCACAGATCCAGCAGGTGGTTCGCGGCACGCTGGACGAACGGCTCCGGGAACTGCGCCTGTTCGACCGTTACAGCGGCAAGGGCGTCGAACCGAGTCGAAAAAGTCTCGCTATGGGCTTGATTTTACAGGATGCTTCACGCACCCTTACAGATGACGACGCGGATCGCTGTGTGCGTGAGGCGGTCGCTGCGCTGGAGCAATCATGCAAGGCAAAGTTGCGAGGATGAAATGGCGCTGACCAAGGCGGAAATGGCCGAGCGGCTGTTCCTCGATGTGGGCCTCAACAAGCGTGAGGCGAAAGAATTCGTGGACGCCTATTTCGAGGTGGTTCGCGGAGCACTGGAAAACGGGGAGCAGGTGAAATTGTCCGGTTTTGGCAATTTTGATCTGCGGCTGAAAAGCCAGCGACCCGGACGCAACCCCAAGACCGGGGAAGAGATTCCGATCTCCGCCCGTCGGGTCGTTACGTTCCGGCCAGGACAAAAACTCAAGGTGAGAGTCGAGGGTTATGCTGGATCAAGGGAATAACACCGAACTGCCTGCCATCCCGGCCAAGCGCTACTTCACCATTGGTGAGGTCGGCGAGTTGTGCGGCGTGAAGCCCCATGTGCTGCGCTATTGGGAGCAGGAGTTTCCCGCACTCAATCCCGTCAAGCGGCGCGGTAACCGCCGCTACTACCAGCGCCATGATGTGCTGATGATCCGTCAGATCCGTTCGCTGCTGTACGACGAGGGTTTCACCATCACCGGTGCGCGCGCCCGCCTGGAAGGTCCGCAGGCGCGGATGGAGGCCAGCATTTCGCACCAGATCGTGCGCCAGGTTCGCCTTGAGCTGGAAGAAGTGCTGACCCTGTTGCGCCGTTGAACCGATGAATTTCAAAAATGGCTTCCGGGGTTGCCCGGTCAGCTGTTAGACTCGTCGACTTGCTGATCGTCGGGGCGTAGCGCAGCCTGGTAGCGCATCTGCCTGGGGGGCAGAGGGTCGTCGGTTCGAATCCGGCCGCCCCGACCAATTCAGCATGAAAAAAAGCGCCCTTGGGCGCTTTTTTGTTGGGAGCGGGGAACAAAGGCAAAAGCTGCGACGTTCTTGCCGTTCCCCGTTCGTTGCCCTCAATACAGCACGCGGCTGCGCAGGGTGCCCGGTATCGCGGCCAGTTGATCCTTCAGTGCATTCGCCTGCCGTACGTCGGCGCTGACGTCGATCACCACGTAGCCGACTTCGCTGTCGGTTTGCAGGAACTGCGCGTCGATATTGATATTGCCTGCGGTGAACAGCTCGTTGATGCGCGACAGGATGCCCGGCATATTGCGATGGATGTGCAGCAAGCGGCGGCTGTTCGGGTGCTCGGGCAGGGTGACTTCGGGGAAATTCACCGCTGAAAGGGTGGACCCGTTATCGCTGTAGCGGATCAGCTTGCTGGCGACTTCGATACCGATATTTTCCTGCGCCTCCAGCGTGCTGCCGCCGATATGCGGGGTCAGGATCACGTTGTCCATGCCGATCAGGGGCGAGACGAAGGCGTCGTCGTTGCCCTTGGGTTCGGCCGGAAAGACGTCGACAGCGGCGCCAGCCAGGTGGCCGCGCCGCAAGGCGGCTGCGAGCGCATCGATATCCACCACGGTACCGCGGGAGGCATTGATGAGCATGGCGCCGGCGCGCATTTTTGCCAGCTGTTCGGCCTTGATCATCAGCTGCGTGGCCGGGGTCTCCGGAACATGCAGGGTGACGACGTCTGCACGTTCGAGCAGTTCATCCAGGCTGGAAACCGCGCGGGCATTGCCTAGTGACAACTTGGCTTCGATGTCGTGGAAGATCACGCGCATGCCGAGGGACTCGGCCAGCACGCCGACCTGGGTGCCGATGTGACCATAGCCGACGATGCCCAGCACCTTGTCGCGAGTCTCGAAACTGCCCGCTGCGGACTTGGTCCAGCCGCCACGATGGCAAAGCGCGTTCTTCTGCGGGATGCCACGCAGCAGCATGATCGCCTCGGCAATGACCAGCTCGGCGACGCTGCGGGTATTGGAATAGGGAGCGTTGAATACCGGCACACCGAGTTTGCGCGCGGCGCTCAGGTCGACCTGGTTGGTGCCTATGCAAAAGCAGCCTGCCGCGATCAGTCGCTTGGCCTGGGCGAGCACCTCGGCGGTGAGCTGGGTACGCGAGCGGATGCCTACGATATGCGCGTCGGCGATGCGTTGCTTCAGTTCGTCTTCCGGCAACGACTTCGCATGCAGTTCGACCTGGCTGTAACCGGCCCGGTGGAATACGTCGACCGCACTCGGACTGACCCCCTCCAGCAGCAATACCTTGATGTCTTGACGGGGGTAGGAGGTCTGCATTGTTGCGGCCTGGGCGATGAGGGACTCCTACTATGCCAGAGACTCAGGCTGCTTGCGGCGCTGCAGCACTGGACGCGACGCGATGTCGCTGGCAGGCTGTGGCGCTGACCCTGGAGTGCCGCATGTCCGACCCCCGCCTCGCCGAATTGTCTCGCCAACTGCCTGACGTCCGCCTGCTGACAGAGGCGGGCGATCTGGAGCATTACGGTCGCGACTGGACCCGACGCTGGATACCGGCGCCGCTGGCGATCGCGTTGCCGGCCACCGTGGAAGAAGTGCAGGCCATCGTGCGTTGGGCGAACGAGCAGGGTGTGGCGATCGTGCCATCAGGTGGTCGCACGGGTTTGTCCGGAGGGGCGGTTGCGGCCCATGGCGAGCTGGTGCTCAGTCTGGAGCGGATGAGCCGGGTGCTGGACTTCAACCCGGTCGATCGCAACCTGACCGTGCAGGCGGGCATGACTCTGCAGGCGGTGCATGAGGTTGCCCGTGGGCATGGGCTGGTCTATCCGGTGGATTTTGCCGCTCGTGGCTCCTGCTCGATCGGCGGCAACATCGCCACCAACGCCGGTGGCATCCGGGTGATCCGTTATGGCAATACGCGCGAGTGGGTTGCCGGGTTGAAGGTGGTGGCCGGCAACGGTGACTTGCTTGAACTCAATCGGGGTCTGATCAAGAACTCCAGCGGTTACGATTTTCGCCAGTTGATGATCGGCTCGGAGGGCAGCCTCGGGATCGTGGTGGAGGCGACCCTGAAATTGACGGACCCGGCACCGGCATCGCAGGTGATGTTGCTGGCGCTGCCGGACATGGATGCACTGATGCAGGTGTTCGCCCTTTTCCGCGCCAGGCTGGCGTTGCAGGCCTTCGAGTTCTTCACCGATGTGGCGCTGAAGCACGTGCTGGCGCATGGTGCCCAGCGCGCCATTGATGGCGACCATCCGTATTACGTGGTCACCGAGTTCGATGCTGCCGACGGGCACGCGCAGGATGCCGCGCTGGCGGCGTTCGAGCAGGCACTGGAGCAGGGTTGGGTCAGTGATGGCGTGATCGCGCAAAGCGAAGCTCAGGCGGCGGCGCTGTGGCGCTTGCGTGAGGGCATCACCGAAAGCCTCGCGGCACGACAGCCGTATAAGAACGACGTGTCGGTGCGCATCAGTTCGGTCCCTGCCTTCCTGCACGAGATGCAGGCGCTGCTGGCGGGTGAATACCCGCAGTTTGACGTCGTCTGGTTCGGTCACATCGGTGACGGCAACCTGCACATCAACGTGCTGCGTCCTGAAGCCCTCGCCAATGACGCGTTCATCGCCCAATGCGAGCACGTGACCAAGCTGCTGGCGGCTACCTTGCAGCGCCACGGCGGCAGCATCTCGGCCGAGCATGGCATTGGCCTGGTCAAGCGGGACTATCTGCAAAGCACGCGCAGCATGGCCGAGATCGCGCTGATGCAGGGCGTGCGGAAGGTGTTCGATCCCAACGGCATCCTCAATCCTGGCAAGCTGTTCGCCGCCGACTGAGGGCAGTCTGGGGCCTCGTGCTAGCCTTGTCGGCTAGTTCGTCCGCTTTCAGGAGCCTTCATGTCATCGTCGCCACTGCGTTCGCCCTATCCCGAAATCGAGCCGTTCGACACCGGCTTTCTCAAGGTTTCCGCGCTGCACACCCTGTACTACGAGCAGAGCGGCAACCCGGACGGCAAGCCGGTGGTGTTTCTGCATGGTGGCCCGGGCGGCGGTACGAACGGCAAATGCCGGCGATTCTTTGATCCGGCGATCTACCGCATCGTGCTGTTTGACCAGCGTGGCTGCGGCAAGTCGACCCCGCACGCGGAGCTGACCGACAACACCACCTGGGATCTGGTCGCCGATATCGAGCGCGTACGCGAGCATCTGGCGATCGAGCGCTGGCAGGTGTTCGGTGGCTCGTGGGGATCCACTCTTGCATTGGCTTACGCGCAGACGCATCCGGACCAGGTGACGGAGCTGGTCCTGCGCGGCATCTTCATGCTGCGTCGCACCGAGCTGGAGTGGTTCTACCAGCACGGTTGCGATGCGCTGTATCCGGATGCATGGGAGATCTACCTCAATGCCATTCCCGAAGTGGAACGTGGTGATCTGATGAGTGCCTATCATCGGCGCCTGACCAGCGACGACGCGAAAACGCGTACCGAAGCGGCGCGTGCGTGGTCGGTGTGGGAGGGCGCCACCAGCTTTCTGTGGCAGGACAGCTCGCATATCGCCTCCAGTGGCGAGGACGAGTTTGCCTTGGCGTTTGCGCGTATCGAATGCCATTACTTCGTCAATGGCGGCTTTTTTGAACATGACGACCAGTTGCTGCGCAACGTGGATCGCATCCGGAACATTCCTGCAGTGATCGTGCAGGGTCGCTATGACGTGGTGTGCCCACTACGCAGCGCGTGGGACCTGCATCGCGCGTGGCCCGAGGCCGATCTGCACATCGTGCAGGACGCCGGGCACTCGGCGTTCGAGCCGGGCATCCTGCATCAGCTGATCGAGGCGACCGACCGCTTCGGTCGCTGAAGTCAGCGCCCGCCCGTAGGAGCCCGCTGGCGGGCGATGCTCTTGGTCTTTACCGTCACATCTTGCCTCAAAGCAACAGCATCGCCCGCCAGCGGGTTCCTACCGCAGCCGGCGCAAGTCAGTCGTTCGTGGGCAGTTGCTTGGTGCCGAAGATCTTGTCGCCGGCATCGCCCAGTCCGGGCAGAATGTAGCCGTGTTCGTTCAGGCGCTCGTCGATCGAGGCGGTATAGATCTCGATGTCCGGATGGCTGGCCTCTATCCGGTTGAGGCCTTCCGGTGCGGCAACCAGAAACAGTCCCTTGATGCGCTTGCAGCCAGCAGCCTTGAGCATGTCGACGGCGGCGATCAGGGTACCGGCGGTGGCCAGCATCGGGTCCACGATCAGCGCGGTGCGCTCGTCCATGCGGCCGCTGAGCTTCTCGTAGTAGGCCACCGGCTGCAGCGTCGTTTCGTCCCGCTGCACGCCGACCACGCTGACCTTGGCTGAGGGAATCATGCCGAGTACTCCTGGCAGCATGCCCAGACCGGCACGCAGGATCGGCACGATGGTGATCTTCTTGCCCTTGATCGTTCGCACTCGCAGCGTGCCGGCCCAGCCGTCGATCTGTTGCTCGACGGTTTCCAGGTCCTTGGTGGCCTCGTAGGTGAGCAGGGCGGCGACCTCGGAGGCCAGCTCGCGGAACTCCTTGGTGCTGATGCCGGCGTGGCGCATCAGGCCCAGCTTGTGCTGGATCAGCGGATGGCTGACTTCGACGATCTTCATCGGGACTGTCTTCAATGGCGGCGCCGCAGGCGCGACAGTCATGCAGCTTAGCGAAGCGCCACGGCCCACGCACGCATGTTGCCTGTGCGTGGGCCGTGCAACGTTGGGTCGGGTGTCAGTGTCCGGCGGGCGCCGCGGCTGCGCCCTTCAGGCAGCTGCTCATGAAACTCTTGCGTGCAGTACCGGTCAGGGCCTTGGTCTTGGCCTCGGCATTGCAGCTCTTCATTTTTGCCTGCTGGGCCATTTTGGGTGATGGTACAGCCGCCGCCGCGCTGCCGCCTTTCAGGCAGGAACTCATGAAGCTCTTGCGTTCGGCGCCCTTCTTGCCGGTGGCCTGCTTGTTGCAGTCAACCATGCGTTGCTGTTGGCCGGTGCGCGGTTTGGCGGGTGCCGCGGTGCTGGCGGCTTGCGGTGTGGCGGCGAAAGCGGCGCCGGCAAAGGCGAACGCGGCACTGATGGCAAGCAGACGCAGTGACATCGACATCGTTGAATCCTCCCTGGTGACCGGCGGCCGCCGGCAACGTCAGTCTATGCCTTATGTACTTGCCATGGGAGTGAGGGAAGCCTGACATTTCCGAAGTATCAGGCCGTGCCCGCGTGTTGCGCGCCAGCACGGCCTGATTGGATCAGGCGGCTTCGGCCTTCGCCTTGCGCGGCCCCTGCAGCAAGGCCTGGCGCACGTTCGCCACCACCAGATCCACTTCGGCGCTGGTCACGTTGAAGTGCGGGGTGAAGCGCAGCGAGTTGGTGCCGCCGTGGATCACGCCGATGCCACGCTCGCGCATATATTCCTCGGTGGAATCCGCGCCGTAGCACTTGTACTCCGGTGCCAGCTCGCAGGAAAACAGCAGGCCGGTGCCCTGAACCTTGGTGATCAGGCCACCCAGTTCGGCCTTCAAGGCGTTCAGCTTGTCGACGAATTCCTTGCCGCGCTCGCGGATATTGTTGCGCACCTCGTCGCTCAGTTCGCCCAGCGTGGCCAGTGCCACGTCGAGTGCGCGCGGGTTGGTGGTCATGGTGTTGCCGTAGATGCCCTTGCGGTACAGGCCGGCGGTGCGCTCGCTGACGGCCAGCACCGACAGCGGATACTGACCGGCATTGAGCGCCTTGGAAAAGGTCTCCATGTCAGGTGCCGGCAGCTTCTCGAAGCCCGGATAGTCGATCAGCGAAAGCACGCCGTGTGCGCGCAGGCCAGCCTGGATCGAGTCGACCAGCAGCAGGCTGCCATGCGCCTCGGTCAGCGCGCGGGCAGCGGCGTAGAACTCGGTGGTGACGGCGCGGCCGGGGTCGCCTTCGCCCATTACCGGCTCCAGGAACATCGCCTCGATGAACCAGCCGTGCCTGTTCGCGTCGGCAAAGGCCGCTTCCAGCTGGGCCACATCATAGGGCGCGACGGTGATGACGCTGTCCTCGTGGCGGTAGCTGGCCAGATGCTCCTGGTAAGCCTTGCGCGACGAGTCGGAATACAGCGCCGGTTTGTCCGTGCGGCCGTGGAAGGCGCCTTTCACCACCAGGCGCTTGATCGTGCGGCCGGCATGACGGGCGCCTGCGTCGGTCATCAGCTTGGCGTTGACGTCGGCAATGCGGCAGGCCAGGCCCACCGCTTCGGAGCCGGAATTGAGGCACATGTAGCGCGTATACGGGTTGCTGTCACGGTTGCCGCCCAGTTCACGATCCAGTGCCTGGGTGAAACGCATCTGGGCGATGCTCGGCGACATCACGTTGGCCATTACCTGCGGCCGGCTCATCGCGTCGAGAATGGCCTGATGGTTGTGGCCGAAACCGAGCATGCCGTAGCCGCCGTTGTCGTGCAGCACCGAGCCCTTGAGCGTGATGATCCAGGGGCCGCGAGCCACCGCCGAGACGTAGGGATTGACCGCATCATCCGGGTAGAAGTTGATAAAGCCGGCCTGCACCTGGATGATCTGCTCGGCCTCGTCCAGGCGCAGGAAATCCGCCAGGTCGGCGCGAAGTTCGTGGTGGCGTGCCACGGCCTCGGCAATCGCCTGCACCAGCAGGGGGTCGTTCGCTGCCATCCGCTCGATGGAGGCATCGTCCAGCCCGGTGGTCCGCGGTTTGCCGCCGAATTCGCGCAGCTCGCGCAGTTGCTTGATCACACCCATGATTCACTCCTCAACGATACGTCGGCGCCTCGCACCCAGCGCGAAGCAGGCCGATGTGCTTGCGCATCCGCATGTGTCTCGAAGGCCGTCGCCGGGGGGCGGTCGGATGAGGGCACAACGCGTGCCGTCCAGGGTCTCGGAGCAGGCTGGGCGCGCAAGATTATCCCCTGAGCATAGCGCGGCGGGCGGGGTCACCGGTACCCCCGGCATGACGGTTGTCACCTGCAATCACTGACGACCACGCATGGGCCGGGAGGCGGCAACGGCCTAGCCTGCAAGCCTCAGGAGAAGCCCGCCATGAACCTTTCAACCCCGGTGGTCGCGCGTCTGGCGACCGTGAACAAGCACTACGGCAAGCTTTGCGCGCTGGATGGCGCCGACCTGCAACTACGGCGTGGCGAGCTGCTTGCCCTGCTCGGCCCCAACGGGGCGGGCAAGACCACGGCGATCAGCCTGCTGCTGGGGCTCAATCGTGCCGATAGCGGCACGGTGGAGCTGTTCGGGCAGGATCCGCAGCGACTCCAGGCGCGTCGCCGCATCGGGGTGATGCTGCAGCATGCCGAACTGCCCGCCACGCTGCGCGTAGGCGAATTGCTGCGGCTGACCGCCAGCTATTATCCCGCGCCACGATCGCTGGCTGAAAGCGCCGAGCTGGCCGGGATCGGCGATCTGCTGAAGCGGCCTTATGCCAGGCTGTCTGGTGGACAGCAGCGCCGCGCGCAGTTTGCGCTGGCGCTGTGCGGCAAGCCCGAACTGCTGTTTCTGGATGAGCCGACGGTGGGTATGGATATCGAGACGCGGCAGCGCTTGTGGCTGGCAATTCGGCAACTGCTGGCCGAAGGCTGCTCGGTGCTGCTGACCACGCACTATCTGGAAGAGGCTGAGGCTCTGGCCGACCGGGTCTGCGTGATGGCGCGCGGCCGGGTGATCCACGAGGGCACGGTCGACGCCTTGCGCGCACGGGTGGCGCTCAAGCGCATTCGCTGCATTTCATCGCTGGACGCGGCCGTCGTGGCCGATTGGCCGGCGGTCAGCGACGCGCAGCGCAATCAGGGTCGTCTGTTGGTGACGACGGCGGAGGCCGAGGCCACGGTGCGACGACTGCTGCATGCCGATGCCGACCTCAGCGAGCTTGAAGTGCACCGCGCCGGGCTCGCCGAAGCGTTTGTCGAGCTCACCCGCGAAGCCGACGAGTCACCTGCTACCGCACAGCGCGAGGTTGCCTGATCATGGAAAACATCCTGCCGATCCACTTGCCCGCATCGGGCCTGTCCATGCTGCGGCGTCGTGTGCTGGGCGCGTATCTGGCCGAGATGCGCAGCGAATGTCTGCGCTACCTGCGCGCGCCGGGTTTCATCCTGCCGATGACCCTGTTTTCGACCGTGTTCTACCTGATGTTCGGCGTGCTCATCAATCACGGCAATGCGGAAGCCGCGCGCTATCTGCTGGCCAGCTACAGCGCGTTTGGCATCATGGGGCCGGGGCTGTTCGGCTTCGGCGTGTCGCTGGCGATCGAACGCGATGGCGGCCTGCTCACCCTCAAGCGCGCCCTGCCGATGCCGCCGGGCGCGTACCTGCTGGGCAAGATGGTGATGGCGATGGTCGCGGCCACCATCGTGACCGTGTTGTTGTTGCTGATCGGAGTGTTTCTTGCCTACGTCGAGCTGTCCGGGCGGCAGATCGTGGCGTTGTTGCTGACCGGCATGTTCGGCGTGCTGCCGTTCTGTGCGCTGGGCATGTTCGTGGGTACCTTGATCAAGGGGCAGGGCGCGCCCGGCCTGCTCAATCTGGTCTATCTGCCGATGGCGTTTCTGTCGGGCCTGTGGCTGCCGCTGTCGATGCTGCCCGTTGCGTTGCAGCGGATTGCGCCGATCTGGCCAAGCTATCACCTGAACCAGCTAACCCAGGCGGCGGTGGGTTTGAACCAGCGGCCGCTGTGGCTGCATGTGCTGGTGCTGGCCGGCTTTGCCGTGGCTTTCCTGCTGCTGGCGGCGCGCCGTCTGCGCCGCCATGGTTGAAGTAGCATGACCACCTACTCAGGTTCTGCGCGGGCATACGCCATGGTCCAGCGAGCAAGCGCCTTTTTCACACCGGCAGCGGACTCGCTGGCCGCGGCCAGTATCCGTCGCGGCAAGTCGTCCTGGACGGATGCGGTGCACCTGCTCTGGTCAGCCTGGTTGTTTGTTACGCCGATCTGGAGTGGTGATGGCTGGAGTGGCCGCTGGCTCGTGTTTACGATGGCCAGCTATCCGATATTCCTGCTGCTCTACTACAAGAGCGTGGTGGCGCCGCGAGCCACGGCGCGCGGCTATGCCCTGGCGATGGTGCTGCTGAGCATGGCGCTGGTCTCCTGGTATCCCAGTGGCCTGACCTATTTCGTCTATGGCTGCGTGATGCTGCGCGTGTGCCGCATGTCTTTTCGCAACTACCTGGCGTGGTTGATCGTGCTCAATGCCGCCCTGCTGCTGGAAACCTGGCTGCTGCACTACCCGTGGCAGGCGGTGTTCTCGATCCCGCTGACCTCGTTCATCGTTGGCATTGTGATCAACGCCGAGCGCGCCAGCGAGGAGAAGGATGCCCAACTGCAGCTTTCGCACGACGAGGTGCGACGGCTGGCGGCCACCGCCGAGCGGGAGCGGATCGGCCGCGACCTGCACGATCTGCTCGGCCACACGCTGTCGCTGATCACGCTGAAGCTGGAGCTGTCGCGCAAGCTGTTCGACCGCGACATCGAGGCGGCCAAGCGTGAGGTCGGCGAGGCAGAGAAAGTCGCGCGTCACGCGTTGGCCGAGGTGCGCAGCGCCGTCAGTGGCATTTGCGCCAGCGATCTGGCGGCCGAGATGGCCGCTGCCCGGCTGATGCTGGAATCCTCGGGCGTGTCGCTGCATTCGGGTCACCCACCGGAAAACCTGCCAAAGCCGGTCGAATGTGGCTTGTCGCTGGTGCTGCGCGAGGCGGTCACGAATATTGCGCGTCATGCCCGGGCGAGCACGGCCACGATTGATCTGCACATCGAGCGCGGCAGCGTGCGCATGGAGATCAGCGACAATGGTCGCGGCGGGATCCATCTGGAGGGCAATGGCATGAGCGGCATGCGCGAGCGGGTACGGGCGCTGGGTGGGCGCCTGACGCTGGAGTCGCCGCGCGGCGGTGGTACGCGATTGCAGGTGGTGGCGCCGCTGCCGGTGTTGCGGCTGGTGCAGCCGACGTCGTCTTCTGCCGAAGCGACGAGTGCCATGCAGCAGTCCAATCCAGGTACAACCGGGCATACCACCGCATGATCAACGTATTGCTGGCCGAAGACCAGGCGATGGTGCGCGGTGCGCTCTCCGCGCTGCTGGGCATGGAGTCCGATATCGAGGTACTCGGTTCTGCCGCCGATGGCGAAGAGGCGTGGCGTGAGCTGCAACGCCTGAAGCCCGACGTGCTGGTTACCGACATCGAAATGCCGGGCCTGACCGGGCTGGAGCTGGCGCAGCGCATCCAGCGCCAGGAGCTGCCGATCAAGGTGATCATCGTCACCACCTTCGCCCGGCCCGGCTTTTTGCGGCGCGCGCTGGACGCGGGCGTATCCGGTTACCTGCTCAAGGACGCGCCGGCCGAGAACCTGGCCGAGGCGCTGCGTACCGTGCATCGCGGCGGTCGGTCGATCGACCCGCAACTGGCGCTGGAAGCCTGGTCCGAGGCTGATCCGTTGAACGATCGCGAGCGCCAGGTATTGCGTCTGGCCGGCGAGGGACAGTCTGCGGGTGACATCGCTGCGCATCTGAATCTGTCGCATGGCACCGTGCGCAATTATCTCTCCGAGGCGATCGGCAAGCTCGGTGTCGGCAACCGGATCGAGGCGTATCGACTGGCTCGGCAGAAGGGTTGGTTGTAGCCACTTGCCCTCTGGCTGCGCCGCTGCGGGATAATGCCGCGTTTCCGCTTGCTGGCCGATGGTCTCTTGAAGAAGTCCGATTTCGATTTTGAATTGCCGCCCGCGCTGATTGCCCAGGCGCCGTTGGCCGAGCGTTCGGCCAGCCGCATGCTGCTGCTCGATGGCGTGGATGGCTCGCTGCAGGACCGGATGTTCCGTGAGCTGCCCGAGTTTCTCCGCCCCGGTGATCTGCTGGTCTTCAACGATACGCGGGTGCTCCCGGCGCGCTTGCATGGGCGCAAGAGTACGGGTGGCGAGGTCGAGATCCTGATCGAGCGGGTCACCGGTACGCACGAGGCCACTGTGCAGCTCGGCGTTAGCAAGAAACCGAAGGAAGGGGCGCGGATCGAGCTGGCCGATGGCAGTCATGCGCTGGTGCTGGGGCGTGACGAGAGCTTCTTCCGGCTGCGTTTCGAGGCGCCGGAACCACTGGAGAAATTGCTGCTGAAGCTGGGCGAGATGCCGTTGCCGCCCTATATCGACCGTCAGGCTGATGCCAGCGACATGGAACGTTACCAGACGGTGTTCGCGCGCGAGCCCGGTGCGGTGGCGGCGCCGACGGCAGGGCTGCATTTCGACCAGGGAATACTGGACCAGCTACGCGCGCGCGGCGTCGAGTTCGGTTACGTCACCCTGCACGTAGGCGCAGGGACCTTCCAGCCGGTACGCGCGGATGATCTGAAAGACCACCAGATGCATCGCGAGTGGCTCAACGTGGGCGCGCACCTGATCGGACAGATCCGCCGCATCCGCGCCGCCGGCGGCCGGGTGATCGCGGTGGGCACCACCGTGGTGCGTGCCCTGGAAAGCGCCAGCAAGGACGGCGAGCTGCATCCATTTGCCGGCGAGACGCAGATCTTCATCTTTCCCGGATACCGTTTCAGCAGCATCGACGGCCTGCTCACCAATTTCCATTTGCCGCAGTCGACCCTGCTGATGCTGGTGTCGGCACTGGCCGGGCGGGAGTTCATGCTCGGCGCGTATCGTCACGCCGTGGAGAAGGGTTACCGTTTTTTCTCGTACGGGGATGCCATGCTGATCCTTCCGCACGGCAAATAAGAGCCCTCATGCAACTGGATTTTTCCCATCTCGATGCCGCCGAGTCGTATCGATGGCTGTCTTCCACGGTGACACCTCGGCCGATCGCCTGGGTGTCGACCGTGTCGGCCGAAGGGGTGGCCAATCTCGCGCCCTTCAGCTTTTTCCAGGTGATCTGTGATGACCCGGCCACGCTGATGGTGAATGTCGGCCTGCATGCCGGTGACCGTCTGAAAGACACCGTACGCAACGTGCAGGAAACCGGCGAACTGGTGATTCATCTGGTCAGCCGTGCGGCAGCCGAGGCGATGAACGCCACCGCCGCCACCTTGCCGCATGATCAGAGTG
This sequence comes from Rhodanobacter sp., assembly GCA_041663105.1. GTDB lineage: Bacteria > Pseudomonadota > Gammaproteobacteria > Xanthomonadales > Rhodanobacteraceae > Rhodanobacter. The sequence goes on along the minus strand of JBAZRB010000001.1, from coordinate 125,481 downwards.
AGTTCGAACTGGCCGGCATCGCGACCACGCCCAGCACCCTGGTCAAGCCGCCGCGCATCGCCAATGCGGCGGTGGCCTTCGAATGCGAGCTGGCCGAGATCAAGCCGTACCCGGCCGACCATCCGCGCCAGTTCCTGATCTTCGCTAAGGTGCTGCTCGGTCACATCGACAATGCGGTGCTGGCGGACGAACGTCATGTCGATCCGGCAAAACTCGATCTGGTCGGTCGTCTCAGCGGCAGCTTGTACACCACCACCCGCGACCGTTTCTCGATGAAGCGCCCGCCCTGAGTCGTGGCGGTCGAGCCGGATGCCCGGTGTCCGGTTAAACTTGTGCAGATGACTTCCATGACTTTCGATCTCTCCGCCACCGACGGCGCCGCGCGTCGCGGCCGGCTCACGTTCGACCGGGGCACAGTGGAGACGCCGGCGTTCATGCCGGTGGGCACCTACGGTTCGGTGAAGGCGATGACGCCTCGCGACGTGCGCGAGACCGGCGCCGAGATCATTCTCGGCAATACCTTTCACCTGTTCCTGCGGCCGGGGCTGGAGATCGTCGAGAAATTCGGCGGCCTGCACAAGTTCATCGGCTGGGACAAGCCCATCCTCACCGACTCCGGTGGTTTTCAGGTCTTCTCACTGGCGCACAAGCGCAAGATCAGCGAGGAAGGCGTGACCTTCGCTTCGCCGGTGGATGGCTCGAAGGTGTTCCTGTCGCCGGAAGTGTCGATGCAGATCCAGACCACCCTGGATTCCGACATCGCGATGATCTTCGACGAGTGCACGCCGTATCCGGCCACCGAGCAGGTGGCCAGCGACTCGATGGAGCTGAGCCTGCGCTGGGCCGAGCGCTCGCGCCGTGCGTTCGACGACTTGAAGAACCCGAACGCGTTGTTCGGCATCGTGCAGGGCAGCGTGTACGAGAATCTGCGCCAGCGTTCTGCCGCCGGGCTGGTGAATATCGGCTTCGACGGCTACGCGGTCGGTGGCCTGGCAGTGGGCGAGCCGGAGGCCGAGCGCAATCACGCGCTCGATTTCACGGTGCCGCTGCTGCCGCAGGACAAGCCGCGCTATCTGATGGGCGTGGGGCGTCCTGAAGACATCGTCGAGGCCGTGCGCCGAGGCATCGACATGTTCGATTGCGTGATGCCGACCCGCAATGCCCGCAACGGCTTCCTGTTCACGGCCGAGGGCACGCTGCGCATCCGCAACGCCAAGTATTCGCTGGATACCCGGGTGATCGAGGAGGGCTGCGACTGCCATGCTTGCAGCAACGGCTTCAGTCGCGCCTACCTGCGCCATCTCGATCGCTGCAACGAGATCCTCGGCAGCCAGCTCGCCACCATGCATAACTTGCGCTATTACCAGCGGCTGATGGCGGGCCTGCGCGAGGCCATCGCCGAAGGCGCGCTGGAAGCGTTCACGCGGGAGTTCTATGCCCGCCGCCAAAGCCCGGTAGTCGCGTAGGAGCCCGCTGGCGGGCGATGCTTCTGATGCTTGCCGGCCAACGGGGCCAGCGTCATCGTCCTCCAGCGGGCTCCTGCGGGTGAAGGCTGCCGTGCACGGGTTGGGGGTGCATGGCATAATCGAGAATCTTTTACCGGGCGTTCAGCTGAAATCGCTGATGGCGCCATAACTTGCGAGACAAAATGATGAGCTTTCCGATCCCCAGTGTAATCGCCCAGGCCGCCGCCGCGCAGCCCGCCGGCGGTGGCATGTCCATGATCATCATGATGGTGGTGCTGTTTGGCCTGATGTATTTCATGATGATCCGCCCGCAGATGAAGCGTCAGAAGGAGCATCGCGCGCTGATCGCCGGCCTCGCCAAGGGCGACGAAGTGGTCACCAACGGCGGCATCGCCGGGCGCGTGGAAGAAGTAGGTGAGACCTTCATCACCGTTGAAATTGCAGCAAACGTAAGCGTGAAGGTGCAGAAGGGCTCGGTGCAGCAGGTTTTGCCCAAGGGTTCGCTGAAGTCCGTTTGATGGTGTCATGCCGCCTGCAGGTGGCTGCGCTTTCACCGACTATTCCTCGATTGTTGCTACCGCCGCGGCCTGTTGCCGCGGCTTTGACGGGTTCAAGGCATGAGTGATTTTCCCCGCTGGAAGTACGCGCTGGTCGCGCTGGTGATGTTGTTCGGCGTGATTTACGCGCTGCCGAACGCTTTCATACCCGTGCCGGCCGTGCAGGTCACCGCCAACCGTGGCGCGCCACCGATCGACCAGTCGCTGCAACAGAAAGTGACGGCGGCGTTGCAGCAGCAGCACATCGCCTTCGGCGCGGTGAGCGTGCAGGGCGAGAGCCTGCTGGCGTCGTTCAGCAATACCGACGTGCAGAAGAGCGGTTCCGATGCCATCAAGGCCTTGCTCGGCGACTCCTACTCGGTGGCGTTCAAGCTGGAGTCCACGGTGCCGGGCTGGCTGCGTGCGATCGGTGCCCGTTCCATGCCGCTGGGCCTGGATCTGCAGGGTGGCGTGCATTTCCTGATGCAGGTTGACGGAAAGGACGTCATCGACAAGCAGGAAAGCAGCTACGCGGACGATATCCGCAGCCTTCTGCGCGACAAGAAGATCCGCTACGAATCGGTGGCCGCCAGTCCCGTGAGCGGGCAGGGCATTGCGGTGGTGTTGCGTTCCGCGGACGACCGCTCCAAGGCGTCCGACGACATTGCGACCGAGTACAACGACCTGCTGGTGTCCAATGGTCCCAACACCGGTGACCGCTACGTGCTGAACGTGGCCATCAAGCCGGCAAAGCTGCGTGACATCTCGCTTGGCGCGGTCACCCAGAACCTGCAGACGCTGCGCAATCGCATCAACGTGCTGGGCGTTTCCGAGCCACTGATCCAGCAGCAAGGCGACAACCATATCGTGGTCGACCTGGCTGGTGTGCAGGACCCGGCCGAGGCGAAAAAGCTGATCGGTACCGTCGCCACGTTGCAGTATCGGCCCGGCATTGGTTATGCAGGAGACCCGGCTTCCCAGGAAGCGGCACGCACCGGCAATATCCCGCCGGATGCCAGCCTCTATTACATGCGCGGTGACCATCGACCGGTGCTGGTCAGCAAGAAAGTCATCGTGACCGGCAATGAGTTGGTGGATGCATCATCAGGTACCGACTCGCAAAGCGGCACGCCGATGGTCAGCGTGACGCTCAATGCCGCCGGCGCCCGGAAGATGCTGGACTTCACCAATGCCAATGTCGGCAAGCCGATGGCCGTGGTCTACGTCGAGCGCGTAACTGAAACCAAGATGGTCGACGGCAAGGAAGTACGTACACCGAAAATCACTGAATCGGTGATCAACGACGCCACGATCAATGGTGCCTTCGGCAAGCAATTCCAGACCACTGGCCTTGCCAGTCAGAAGGAGGCCTCGGATCTCGCGCTGTTGCTCAAGGGCGGTGCATTTGCCGCGCCGGTGGACATCATCTCGGAAAGTGTGATCGGTTCCAGCCTTGGTGCCGACAACATCGACAAGGGCTTCAAGGCGGTGATGCTCGGGCTGGCACTGGTGCTGCTGGCGGCGGCGGTCTACTACAAGCTGTTTGGACTGGTGGCCGATATCGCGTTGTTCTTCAACCTGGTGATCCTGGTGGCGGTGATGTCGCTGATCGGTGTCACCCTGACCATGCCGGGCATCGCCGGTATCGTGCTGACCCTGGGCATGGCGATCGACGCCAACGTGCTGATCTGCGAACGCGTGCGTGAGGAGTTGCGCAATGGCTCCACGCCGCACGCCTCGATCCGCGCAGGCTACGAGAAGGCGTGGTCCACCATTCTGGACGCCAACGTCACCCACCTGATCGCCGCCCTGGCGCTGACCACGATGGGTACCGGCGCGATCAAGGGCTTCGGTGTCACGCTGATGATCGGCATTCTGACTTCGTTGTTCACCTCGGTAACCCTGACCCACGCGTTCACCGCGTTGATCCACGGTAACCGCAAGCTCAAGACCCTTTCGGTGTAAGGGCGGGAATCACGATGGAAATTTTCAATCACAACAGCAATATCCCGTTCCTCGGCATGCGCAAGTACAGCATCGCGCTGGCCTTGTTGCTGATGGTCGCCTCGATCTTCCTGATCGCTACCAAGGGCCTGAATTACGGTCTGGATTTCACCGGCGGTGTGCAGATGACGGTCGATTACGACCAGTCGGTGCAGATCGGCGACGTGCGTGAGGCGCTGAGCAAGGGTGGCCTGCCTGATGCCGTGGTGCAGAGCCTGGGTGGCACCCGCGAAGTGTCGATCCGCTTTCAGGCCAAGGCCGATTCAGTGGCGCTGGCAGCAAACGGTACGGTCAATCTCGATCGCGTCTCCGCTGACGTCATGAAGAAGCTGCAGGCGTCGCGCCCGGATGCGAAGCTGAAAAGCCGCGACTTCGTCAGTGCGGAAGTCGGTGCCGAGCTGAAAACTGATGGCACCTGGGCTGCGTTGTTCGTGATGCTGGGCATCATGGGTTACTTGTGGGTCCGCTTCGAGCGCCGGTTCGCGATCGCGGCGGTGGTGACAGAATTGCACGATGTATTGGTGACGCTGGGCATCCTGGCGCTGGTGCAGCGCGAGTTCGACATGACCGTGCTGGCCTCGGTGCTGGCGGTGATCGGTTACTCGATCAACGACAAGGTGGTGGTGTTCGATCGCATCCGCGAGCTGTTCCGGCTGGCGCGCAAGGCCGAGCCCGAGGAAGTCCTCAACCGCTCGATCAACAGCACGCTGTCGCGAACCATCATCACCTCGCTGTTCACCAGCATCACCATGGGCGCGATGTATTTCATCGGCGGCCCGGCCGTGCACGGCTTTGCCGTCACCATGCTGATCGGCATCCTGGTCGGCACGCTGTCGTCGATCTTCGTGGCCAGCCCGATCCTGTTGTGGCTGGGCGTGTCGAAGAAGGATCTGATGCCGGTGACGCGCGACAACCCCGAACTGGCGCGGCGCCCCTGAGGCGCTGGTCGAGCGATAAAAAAGCCCGGCGTTGCCGGGCTTTTTTTTGCCCGAAGGCGTCAGCTCGCCGCGGCGCGGACTGGTCGTGCGATTCGCGGTGGCAGCCTAAATTTTTCCCGACGGGGGCCGATAGCCAACGTGAGGGATATTCGATCCCGTGACGGAATCCATATGCTTGTCGTTGTCGGGACCTTGGTTGTGATCATCAGCGTACTGGGCGGCTATGTGCTTTCGCATGGTCATCTGCTCGCGCTGTGGCAGCCTTACGAACTGATAATCATCGGCGGCGGCGCCGCGGGTGCGTTCCTCATCGCCAACCCGGCCAAGGTCGTCAAGTCGTCGTTCACCGGTCTGATTGGCTTGTTGAAAGGGCCGGCTTATCGTCGCCAGGACTATGTCGACCTGCTTTCGCTGCTGTATGACATCTTCAGTGTCATGCGCAAGGAAGGATTGCTGGGCCTCGAATCTCATATCGAGGACCCTTCGACCAGTGCTGTTTTTTCGGCTTATCCGCGGCTGCTGGCGGAGCATCACCTGATCGAGTTCATCACCGATTGCCTGCGCCTGATCGTGGGCGGCAGCATGAACCCGCACGAGCTTGAGGCCTTGCTCGAAGTGGAGATCGAGACCCATCACCACGAAGCCGAGGCACCGTCCCTGGCGCTCAACAAGTCAGCCGATTCCTTGCCCGGCTTCGGTATCGTCGCCGCCGTGCTTGGCATCGTCACCACGATGTCTTCGCTCGGTGGCGATACCTCGAAGATCGGTGAGCACATCGCGGGTGCCCTAGTGGGTACCTTCCTCGGCATCCTGCTCTGCTACGGATTCCTGGGCCCATTGGCCTCGGCGATGGAGAGCAAGGCGCAGGAGGACGGCAAGGCGTTCGAATGTGTGAAGGTCGCGCTGCTGGCCAACCTGCGGGGTTACAACCCGATGGTGGCGGTGGAATTTGCGCGCAAGTCGTTGTCGGGACAGACGCGTCCGAGCTTCCTGGATCTGGAGGGCCACCTGAAAGGTGACCGCAGTGGAGCGGGCGCGTGAATGATGACGTCCAGCCGATCATCGTCCGCCGCAGCAGGAAGGCCAGACACGGCCATCATGGCGGTGCCTGGAAGGTGGCCTACGCCGACTTCGTGACGGCGATGATGGCGTTCTTCCTGGTGATGTGGCTGCTTGGCGTCGGCACGCGCGAGCAGAAGGCGGCCGTGTCGGAATACTTCAAGAACCCCAGCAACACCCCGGGCGCCGCCACCATCGCGCCGCCCGGCAAGATCGGACCCGGTGGTGCCAGCGACAGCGTCATCAAGCTCGGTGGCGCGATGGATCTGCCGCGCGGGCCGGGCAAGGACAAGCATGGTGCACCGGTGGCCAAGGGCGACATCAAGCTTGCCGCGGAGCAGGCCAGGTTCCAGGAAAAGCAGCGACTGGAAGAGCTGATGCAGCAGCTGAATGCGGCCATCCAGAGCAGTCAGGCGCTGGCACCGTTCAAGGACCAGCTGCTGATCGACATCACGCCGGAAGGGCTGCGCATCCAGATCATCGACAAGCTCAATCGACCGATGTTCGACATTGGCAGCGCGACACTCAAGCCCTATACCGTCGATATCCTCAGTGAGCTGGGCAAAACGATCAACGGCGTGCCGAACATGCTCAGCATCTCGGGGCATACCGATGATGCGCCGTACACTGGCAGCAATGGCTACAGCAACTGGGAGTTGTCGGCGGACCGCGCCAATGCCGCGCGTCGCGCCTTGATTGCCGGCGGCCTGGCGAGCGACAAGATCGCGCTGGTGGTGGGTCTGGCATCGGAGGTCCCCTTCGACAAGGCCGATCCGCGCGACGCGACCAACCGCCGCATCAGCATCATCGTGATGACCAAGCAGGCCCAGGACGCCGCGTTGTCGCGGCAAACGGCGGGATTGCCCGGTGACGACAGTAGCGCGCCTGCCGCTGCGCCGGGACCGACATCGGCCCGGGCAGGGGTTCCAGCAGCGTCAGCGGCGCTGGCGCCAGTGAGCTCGCCAGCAACTGTGGCGGCTGGTGAGTCCTTGCCGCCGCTTCCGGCGATCATTTCGCCAGCGGATGCCGATACTTCGGCGGCACAGGCCAGCGCCGGGGCTGCGCCAGGCAAGCCCCTGGCGCACTGAGTTCACTGGCCACCGTCGGCGCGGAGTTGCGTGTCGACCTGCTGCAGACGCTCGGGTGTGCCGACATCGGTCCAGCGTCCACCGTGGCGAGAGCCACTCACGCCGTTACCAGCCATGACTGCGCGCAGCAGTGCCGACAGCTTGAAGCGCGGCGGCGTGTCGCGGGCACCTGATGCCTCGCCGATGGTCAGCTGCCAATCCCGTAATAGTTGCGGCCGGAACACGCCGATGCCGCTGAAGGTCAGTTTGGGCTCGCCGTGTTCGTGCAGGATGCCCTGCGCGTCCAGCGCGAAATCGCCGCCCGGATGGTGTGCGGGATTGTCGACCATCAGCAGGTGCGCCAGCCCGGCCGGCTCGAACGGCAGTGCGGCAAAGTCGGCATCGCAGACGATATCGCCGCTGACGGCGATGAACGGCTCGCTGCCCAGCAGCGGTAGTGCGTTGAGCATGCCGCCGCCGGTTTCCAGCGGCGTGACGCCCTCGTAGGCGTAGCGGATGCGCAGCCCCCAGCGCGAGCCGTCACCCAGCGTCTGCGGAAATTGTTCGGCCAGGTGCGAGGTATTGATCACCACGTAATGCACGCCTGCGGCGGCCAGCCGCTGCAGGTGCCATTCGATCAGTGGCTTGCCGCCGGCGAGCAGCAGCGGCTTGGGCGTGTGGTCGGTCAGCGGGCGCATCCGCTCGCCCAGGCCCGCGGCAAAAATCAACGCATGCCTCATGCGCTCACCGGCACGCGCAGATCGCGCCCGGCGACGCGGCGTTCCAGCAGGTTCACGAATGCGCCCAATTCGGGATAACGCGTCGCTACCGTAGTCACGTACTCGTAAACCCGCGGCAGGTCGTCGAGGTAACCGTGTTTGCCGTCGCGGTAGTGCAGCCGGCAGAAGATGCCGAGCACCTTGATGTGCCGTTGCAGGCCGATCAGATCGAACCAGCGCAGGAAGCGGGCGCTGTCCACCGTGGCGTCGATCAGCTGCGCGGCTTGCAGGCGCCGCCGATAGTGCTCGGCCCAGGCCTCCACGCGTTCGCGCTCCCACACGATGTAGCAGTCGCGCAGCAGCGAGGCGAGGTCGTAGGTGATCGGGCCATGCAGGGCACCCTGAAAGTCGATGATGCCGGGGTTGTTGTCACCGACCACCAACAGGTTGCGGCTGTGGTAGTCGCGATGCACGAAGCAGCGCGGTTGTTCCAGCGCACTGTTCACCAGCGTGGTGAACGCAGCCTCCAGTATCGCCCGCTCTCCGGCGTCGGGCGCAAGCCCCAGGTGCAGGCCGAGAAACCATTCCGGCATGATCTCCAGTTCACGTTGCAGGAAGGCGTAGTCGTAAGACGGCAAGCCGCTCGCGTCGACATCGCGCTGCATGCGCAGCAGGGCATCCATGGCGTCGCCGTAGAGCGCATCCACCGTGGCATCAGTCAGTGCGGGCAAGTAAAGCTGCGAACCGAGATCCTCGATCAGCAGGAAACCCTGCTGCAGATCGCTGGCGCGTACCTGCGGCACATGCAGCCCCGCGGCGGAAAGGCGTGCGCCGATCTCCAGCCAGGGCGCGGGATCGTCCTGCGCGGGAGGAGAGTCCATCACGATCCAGCTTTGCCCTGCGCTGGACGTACGCCAGTAGCTGCGAAAACTCGCATCCGAGGAGGCCGGCACCAGGGTCAGCCTAGCGTCGTCCAGCGTGCGGCGGATCCAGGCAAGGCGGGCGTCGGCGCGTTCGTCTGTTTTCATGGGGCTCGGAGTTGCGATGGGAGTTTCAGCTTATCGCCCGGCGGCGCCAACGAGAACTGTCAGATCACCTGCGCCACGCTGGATCGATGGCGTTGTTGCAATGCGGCAAAGGGTGTTGCTCATGGACTCCCCAGGACGACGCGTCGATCGCGGGTTATCCAAGGTCAGGATAAGGCGATCGACCAGGGGACGCAGGAGGCGATTTCTTGTACATGGTGGAGACACCCGGCGCATTTTGCCTGAAGCAGGTCGAGCGGACGGCGGACGTTGTGGTCGTGGAAGAAACCCTCAAGCCTTGCTGTGCGTGCGTGCATGCTTGACCTGCGTACGCGTGAGAAAGTCGCAGAACACCCGCGTGTCGCGACGCTCGAACCCGTCCGGTACCTGAGGAAAATACGGCTTGAGCGCATCGACCCTGAGTCGGTTTGCCGAGGACTGCCGTCGGGGTATTCGGCCGCGCTGAAAAGCGAACGGCGATACAGAATTGCACCGCCGTTCGTTTGAGGAAATTGAACTGCTGCGGACCTCAGGAAAGGTTGTAGGCCCTCTCTTCATGCAAGGCCAGATCCAGCCCCATCTGCTCCTGTTCATCGGTCACGCGCAGGCCGATGGTCCAGTCGATCAGCTTCAGGATCAGCAGGCTCAGCACGGCGCTCCAGATCACGGTGAAGCCCACGCCCTTGGCCTGGATCCACAGTTGTCCTCCAAGACTGGTCACGGTGCCGAAGCCGCCCAGTGCCGCGGCGGCCAGCGGGCCGGTGAGCAGGGCGCCGATGATGCCGGCGACCGCATGCACGCCAAACACATCGAGCGAGTCGTCGTAGCCCAGCTTGTGCTTCAGTTTGGTTGCCGTGAAGAAGCATGTGGCGCCGGCCAGCAGGCCGAGCACAAAGGCACCGCCAGGACCCACCGTGCCGGCGGCCGGCGTCACCGCCACCAAGCCGGCAACGGCACCGGAGACAATACCCAGCACGCTGGGGCGACGGTGGATCGCCCACTCCACCGCGATCCAGCCGATCGCCGCCGCGGCGGTGGCAATCTGGGTGGTCAGCATCGCCATGCCGGCGCTGCCGTTGGCGGCTACCGCCGAGCCGGCATTGAAGCCGAACCAGCCCAGCCACAGCAGGCTGCCGCCGATGACGGTGTAACCGAGGTTGTGTGGCGGCATATGTGTGGTCGGGTAGCCTTTGCGCTTGCCGATCACCAGGCAGGCAACCAGGCCGGCGATACCGGCGTTGATGTGCACCACGGTGCCGCCGGCAAAATCCAGCACGCCCATGTCACCCAGCAGCGAGCCGGGACCACCCCAGACCATGTGCGCCATCGGCAGGTAGACCACGGTCAGCCACAGGCCGCTGAACCAGAGCATCGCGCTGAACTTCATGCGCTCGGCGAACGCACCCACGATCAACGCCGGGGTGATGATCGCGAAGGTCATCTGGAACATCACGAACACGCTTTCCGGCACGGTGTTGTAGAGCGTGCCCGGCTTGATCCCGGCCAGCATCACGTGATCAAGGCCGCCAATGATCGAATGCAGGTTGGTCACGCCGACATGCATGCCCGCGGTGCTGAAAGCCAGCGAATAGCCGTAGATCACCCACAGCACGCTGACCAGGGCGGTAATCGCGAAGCACTGCATCAGTACCGACAGCAGGTTCTTGGCGCGAACCATGCCGCCATAGAACAAGGCGAGGCCCGGGATCGTCATCAGCAATACCAGCATGCTTGCGGTGAGCATCCAGGCGGTGTCGCCGCTATCGAGCTTCGCTGTCGTCTGTGCTGCGGCCGGCATGGCAACGAGCAATCCCGCGATCAGTGCCGGCATTCTCGGTGGCCGGCGTCGAGCGGATGGTTCCGTTTCTGGCGTCATCTCAGAGCGCATCGGCGTCGGTCTCCTGGGTGCGAATACGAACCACCTGCTCGAGATGGGCAATGAAGAGCTTGCCGTCGCCGATCTTGCCGGTGCGCGCCGCGTTGCTGATGGCCTCGATCGCGCGTTCCAGTTGATCATCGCTGACCGCCACTTCGATCTTCAGCTTGGGCAGGAAGTCGACCACGTACTCCGCGCCGCGATACAACTCCGAATGGCCGTGCTGGCGGCCGAAGCCTTTGACTTCGGTCACGGTCATGCCCTGCACGCCGGCCTCGGTCAGCGCCTCGCGCACGTCGTCCAGCGTGAACGGCTTGATGATGGCCGTGATCCACTTCATGTCGTGCTCCCCCAGGGTCAATCCTGGATCTGGTTCAGCACGATGCATGCCAGCGCCGGAATGGCCTATGCGCGGGGATCATCGGCGTGCGAATCAGGCAAATGCACGAGAAGCGGGCAATGTCCGAGGATGCTTGCCCGATCATGGTGCAGTTGGCGGGATTGACCCATCGGGCGCGAATCAGTACCATTTTAGTCCCGATTCAAAAGCCTTCCGCTGGAACGCCACCGATGCTCCGCGTCAGCCGACTCACCGATTACGCCACCGTGGTGATGACCTGCATCGCCGCGCATCCGGCTGACGTGTTGAGCACGGTGCAGATCGCCGACGAGACGCATCTGGAATTGCCGACGGTCAGCAAGCTGCTGAAAGCGCTCGGTCATGCCAACCTGGTGAAGTCGTTCCGTGGCGTCAACGGCGGTTACCGCCTCGCGCGGCCGGCCAGCGAGATCTCGCTGGCCGAGATCGTGGAGGCGCTGGAAGGCCCGATCGGTATGACCGAATGCAGCGCGGCCGAAGGGCAGTGCGATCGCGAATCGCAATGCGGCGTGCGTGGCAGCTGGCAGAAGGTAAACAGCATTCTGGACAATGCGCTGCGTGCCGTGAGCCTGGCTGACATGCTGCATCCCGTCGCGCCTGGCCGAAAAATTGCCGTCACCGTGAGAACCGGCGAGGCCACTACCTGATGAACAGCCGCATGATCAATGAAAGCAGCAGCAGCGCCACGCTCCGCGACAATGCCGATGTGGCGGAGGCACTCGGTCGCAGCTACTCGGCCGGGTTTGTCACCGAGATCGAGATGACCGGTCTGCCGCCAGGGCTGAGCGAGGAAACTGTCCGCCAGATCTCCGCGATCAAGGGCGAGCCGAGCTGGATGACCGAGTGGCGACTGCAGGCCTACCGCCACTGGCTGACCATGCCGAAGCCGGACTGGGCCAAGCTCAATATCGAACCGATCGACTACCAGGCGATCAGCTATTACGCCGCGCCCAAGGCCGGCCTGAAGTCGCTGGACGAGGTGGATCCGGCGCTGCTGGAAACCTACGAGAAGCTGGGCATTCCGCTGCACGAACGTGCAGCGCTGGCCGGTGTGGCGGTGGACGCGGTGTTCGATTCGGTCTCGGTCGGCACCACCTTTCGCAAGCAACTGGCCGAGGCTGGCGTGCTGTTCTGCTCGATGAGCGAAGCGGTTCGTGAATACCCCGAACTGGTGCAGAAATACCTCGGCAGCGTCGTGCCGACCGGCGACAACTTTTTCGCGGCGCTGAATTCGGCGGTGTTCTCCGATGGCAGCTTCGTCTTCATTCCCAAGGGCGTGCGTTGCCCGATGGAGTTGAGCACCTATTTCCGCATCAATGCGCAGAACACCGGCCAGTTCGAGCGCACCCTGATCGTGGCGGAGGAGGGCAGCCATGTGTCCTATCTGGAGGGGTGCACCGCGCCCAAGCGGGACGAGAACCAGCTGCACGCCGCGGTGGTCGAGCTGGTCGCGCTGGAAGGCGCGCAGATCAAGTATTCGACCGTGCAGAACTGGTATCCCGGCGACGAGAACGGCGTCGGCGGCATCTACAACTTCGTGACCAAGCGCGGCGATTGCCGCGGTGACGATTCGAAGATCAGCTGGACCCAGGTTGAAACCGGTTCGGCCATTACCTGGAAATATCCCAGCGTGGTACTGCGCGGTGATCGCTCGGTCGGCGAGTTCTACTCGGTGGCGCTGACCCATCACTACCAGCAGGCCGACACCGGCACCAAGATGATTCATCTCGGCAAACATACCAAGTCGAAGATCGTCGCCAAGGGCATCAGCGCCGGGCGCAGTTCCAACAGTTACCGCGGCCTGGTGAAGATCGAAAAGGGCGCCGAGGGTGCGCGCAACTACACGCAGTGCGACTCGCTGCTGATCGGCAAGCAGTGTGGTGCGCACACCTTCCCGTACATGGAAGTGAAGAACCCCACGGCGATCGTCGAGCACGAGGCCACCACCTCGAAGATCTCCGACGACCAGATGTTCTATTGCCGGGCCCGCGGCATCAGCGAGGAAGATGCCGTATCGATGATCGTCGACGGCTTCTGCAAGCAGGTGTTCCGCGAGCTGCCGATGGAATTTGCGGTGGAAGCGAAGAAACTGCTCGAAGTTTCGCTCGAGGGTGCAGTGGGATGAGTTTCCTGCGCGCAGCTGCACTGGGCGTGGTCGTGGCGGGGTTGGCTGGCTGTGTGCCGTGGCCGCATCACTATCTCACCGCACCGCCAATTCGCGGCACGGTGACCCGGGCTGGCAAGCCGGTGGCAGGGGCGCATGTGCGCCTGGCCGACCTGATGACGGCATCGCGCACGGTGTCGCCGGCGGCGATCACGCAGGAGGCGGTCACCGATGCGCAGGGACATTTCTCGATCGGTCCGATCCGCCGTTTTTCGTGGCGGGCGCACGTACCGCTGGTGAGTGTTTACCAGCACACCGCGCCGTGGGGCCTGCAGTTGTCGACGGGTAACGCGACATGGCAGCCGGGCTGGCTGTCGGATGACTCGCTCTACGCCGAGGTGAGCAAGCTGCCGTTGACGGCCCGTTGCGACCTTGGCGCACCGGTCCGGTCCAGCGTCATTGAAGGTGATATTTCTCTGGTTGGCAGCGGATCTTGCCAGCTGGCCATTTCGGAATCGGACAAATGAGCATGCTGCTAATTGAAAACCTCCACGCCCGCGTGGAAGGCAAGGAAATTCTCAAGGGCCTGAGCCTCACCGTGAATGCCGGCGAGGTGCACGCCATCATGGGCCCCAATGGCGCGGGCAAGTCCACTCTAGGCAATGTGCTGTGCGGCCGCGATGGCTACGAAGTCACCGCCGGCAGCGTGACCTACAACGGTGTCGATCTGCTGGCACTGGAGCCGGAAGCACGCGCGGCCGCTGGCGTGTTCCTGGCGTTCCAGTACCCGGTGGAAATCCCCGGCGTCAACAACACCTATTTCCTGCGTGCCGCGGCGAATGCACAGCGCAAGGCGCGTGGCGAGAAGGAACTCGATTCGATGCAGTTCCTGAAGCTGGTGCGTGAGAAGCTGAAGGTGATGCAGATCTCCGACGAGCTGCTGCATCGCGCCGTCAACGAAGGGTTCTCCGGTGGCGAGAAGAAACGCAACGAGATCTTCCAGATGGCCGTGCTGGAGCCACAGCTGGCGATTCTCGACGAGACCGACTCGGGGCTGGACATCGATGCGCTGAAGCAGGTGGCGCAGGGCGTCAACATGCTGCGCTCGCCCGATCGCGCGTTCCTGATGATTACCCACTACCAGCGCCTGCTCGACTACGTGGTGCCCGACTTCGTGCATGTGCTGGCTGACGGCCGCATTGTCGAGAGCGGTGACAAATCCCTGGCGCTGAAGCTGGAGGAGCATGGTTACCGCGGCATCGGCGAGTCACACCCGACCGGAGCGCAGGCATGAGTCAGTCGGCCTCGTTGCCGCTGGTGGAATCGCTGCTGGCGGCGTCGCTGCCGGCCAGCGGCATCGCCTGGCTGGATCAGGCGCGTGAGCAAAATCGCGCCGCCTTCGCGGCCGGCGGCTTGCCCGATACGCGGGTGGAGGCGTGGAAGTACACGGCGCTGCGTGCGCTCGGTCAGCGCCGCTTTGCTGCCCTCGATGCGGGCGCCCAGAGTCATGTCGTCGACCCCGCGGCATGGGCTCTGCCTGGGGTGGATGGCGTGCGGCTGGTCTTCGTCAATGGTGAATTCCGCGCCGACCTGTCGCTGCTCGACGCGCTGCCGGCCGGGCTCAGGGTGCTGCCGCTGTCGCAGGCGCTGCACGCTCAAGCCGAGCTGCTGCGATTCTCGCTGTCGCGGCACTACGCCGACATCAGCGATGCCTTTGCACAGGTCAACGCGGCCAGCGCCAGCGATGGTGTGGTGTTGCGTGTGGATGCGCACGCGAAGATCAGCGTGCCGGTGCAGCTCGTGTTCGTCGCTGCCGCCGCGTCGGTGGATCTGGCCTGGCATGTGCGCAATGTGATCGAGCTGGGCGAGTCCGCCGAGCTGACCTTGATTGAACAGCACGTCGGTCATGGCGTAGCGGCGCAACTGGCGACCCAGGTCAGCGATATCGAACTGGCCGAAGGCGCCCGACTGCAGCATGCGGTGCTGCAGGAAGCGGCTGACAGCACTCACCTTGTCCGGCGTACCGCCATGCGTCTGCAGGCGCACGCCAGCGCGACCCTGCACGTGCTGGAGCTGGGTGGGGCGCTGGTGCGGCATGACCTGCACGCTGACCTCATCGGTGACCACGCGCAGTTCCACAGCCGCGGCGTGTTCATGCCGCGCGGTCGGCAGCATGTGGACACCCAGCTGGCGATCCGTCATCAGGCGTTGAATACCAGCTCCACCTCGCACTGGCGTGGCGTCGCCAACGATCGCGCTCGCGGCGTGTTTCGCGGTGCGATCCTGGTGGCGCCCGGCGCGGATGGCAGCGATGCCAGCCTCAGCAACAAGAACCTGCTGCTGTCGCCCAGCGCCGAGATCGATACCAAACCGGAACTGGAAATCTACGCCGACGAGGTCAAGGCGGCACACGGCGCCACCGTCGGCCAGCTCGACGAGCGTGCCCTGTTCTACCTGCGTTCGCGCGGCATTGCGATGGCCGAGGCACGTGCCTTGCTCACCGCCGCGTTCTGCCGCGCCATGCTCGACGACCTGCCGAATGAAGCCTTGCGCGAACACCTGTCGAGCCTGTTGATGGCACAGTTGCCAAGCAGCTGAAAGCTGCTGTCAACGCTCATATCCGAGCATGCGGAGGGGGCAATGGTCTCTTCCGCGCCGATGTTCATCGAAGCGAAATAAGAAGGCCATGACCACATCAGCCACCTCTCCCCATGCCTTTGACGTCCAGCGCATCCGTGAGGATTTTCCGCTGCTGGCACGCAGTGTCCATGGCAAGCCGCTGGTGTATTTCGACAACGCCAACACCAGCCAGAAGCCGGCGTCGGTGATCGAGGCGATGAATACGCACTACCGCGAGCACAACGCCAATGTCTCGCGTGCCGTGCACCAGCTGGGCGAGGAGGCCACCGCGGCCTACGAGGGCGCGCGTGACAAGCTGGCACGCTTCATCAACGCGACCTCGCGCAACGAGCTGATCCTCACCTCCGGCACCACCCAGTCGATCAATCTGGTGGCCTATAGCTACGCGCTGCCTCGACTTAAACCCGGCGACAGCATCCTCACCACGGTGATGGAACATCACGCCAACATCGTGCCGTGGCAGCTGGTTGCCCAGCGCAGCGGCGCCACGGTGAAGGCTGCGCCGATCAACCAGCGCGGCGAGCTGATCGTCGAGCAGTATCTGGCGCTGCTGACGCCGGAGGTGAAGCTGGCCTGCGTCACCCAGGTGTCCAACGTGCTGGGCACGGTCAACCCGGTGCGCGAGATTGCGCGCGAGTGCCGCAAGCGCGGCATTCCGCTGCTGGTCGATGGCTCGCAGGCCGTACCGCACCGGCCGGTTGACGTGCAGGCACTGGGCTGCGACTTCTATGCATTCACCGGACACAAGATGCTGGCACCAACCGGTACCGGCGGCCTGTGGGCGAAGCGCGAGCACCTGGAGGCGATGCCACCGTTTTTCGGCGGTGGCGAGATGATCCGTGAGGTGCGGTTTGACGGCACCACCTTCGCCGCGCCACCGCACAAGTTCGAGGCGGGCACACCGAACATCGCCGGTTTTGTCGGGCTGAGCGCGGCGCTGGACTACTTCGAGTCAGTCGGATTCGACGCGATCCATGCGTGGGAGCAGCAGTTGCTTGTATACGCCACGCAGCGCCTGCGCGAGATTCCCGGCTTGCGCATCTTCGGCGAGGCGGCAGAAAAGGAGCCGGTGATCTCGTTCCTGATCGAAGGCGCCCAGGCCACCGACCTGGCAACCTTGCTCGACCTGCAGGGCGTGGCGGTGCGTTCGGGCCATCATTGCGCCCACCCGCTGATGCAGTTCTACGGCGTGCCGGCCACCTTGCGCGCCTCGCTGGCCTTCTACAACACCCGCGAGGAGGTCGACGCCTTCATCGCCGCCCTGCTCAAGGTGCGCAAACTCCTGATGTAACGGGCGCGCAGGAACGACGCATGGCTTCCGTGCCGGCGCCGGGGCAGTATCCTTCGCATACTCCCATGTTGACGACGGTATCCCATGTTCACCAAGCTCCCCGGCCCGATCCGCATCCCGTTCGCGATCGTGCTGCTGATCATCAATCTCGTGCTGCACGTGCTGGTGCTGCTCGTTTTCACGTTGTTGAAGGTGATCGTGCCGATCCGTGCGGTACGCCAGGTCTTTTCCAGGGTGCTGGTGGCAATCGCCGAGAGCTGGATCGGGGTCAACAACATCCTGTTTGAGCTGTTTACCCGCATCCGCTGGCAGGTTGACGGGCTGGTGGGCTTGCGCCGTGATGGCAATTACCTGGTGCTGTGCAATCACCAGAGCTGGGTGGATATCCCGGTGCTGCAGAAAGTGTTCAACCGGCGCATCCCGTTTCTGCGCTTCTTTCTCAAGCAGCAGCTGATCTGGGTTCCCTTGCTGGGGCCCGCGTGGTGGGCGCTGGATTTCCCGTTCATGAAGCGCTACTCGAGGGAAACCCTGGTGCGCCATCCGGAACTGCAGGGCAAGGACAGGGAGGCTACCCGCCGAGCCTGCGAGAAGTTCCGGCACATGCCGGTGTCGGTGATGAATTTCGTCGAGGGCACCCGCTTCACACCGGCCAAGCACGATGCACAATCCTCACCGTACCGCTATCTGCTGCGGCCCAAGGCCGGTGGGCTGGCGTTCGTGCTCGATGCCATGGGCGAAGCGCTGCACGCGATCGTGGACATCACCATCGTCTACCCGGAAGGTCCGTGCACGCTGATGGACCTGATCGCCGGCCGCGTGCGCGATATTCGCGTGCATGTGCGTGAGCGTCCGATCGACAGCACGCTGATCGGCAGCTACGACGAGGACGTGGCGTTTCGTGGGCGCGTAAAATTGTGGATAAATACGTTATGGGCCGACAAGGATGCCCAGGCGGCTCGCATGCAGACGGCGGCGAAAGCTGCACCAACGGGAGATTGATGTGCGCATTTTGGTCGTTGGCGCAGGCGCCACCGGTGGTTACTTTGGGGGGCGGCTGCTGCAGCATGGGCGTGACGTGACGTTTCTGGTGCGGGAGCGCCGCGCCGCGCAGCTTGCCAAGCATGGTCTGTCGATACGTGGCGCCAGCGGCGACGTGGATCTGCCCGCGCCGGCGACCGTGCTGGCCAGTGAGCTGGACACCACGTACGACCTCATCATCCTCAGTTGCAAGGCTTACGGGCTGGCGCAGGTCATGGCCGATATCACCTCGGCGGTGGGCCCCCAAACCGTCATCCTGCCGCTGTTGAACGGCATGCGGCAGCTGGATCTGCTCGACCAGCGCTTCGGTCCCGATCGCGTGTTTGGCGGCCTGTGCTTCATCGCCGCCACGCTCGATGAGCAAGGCGTCGTGCAGCATCTGAATGATGCCCACGGCATGACCTTCGGCGAGCGTGATGGTAGTGCCTCCGGGCGCATGCAGCAGATCAGCGCGGTCCTGGTCGGTGCCGGTTTCGATGCCCGGCCCAGCCAGACGATCCTGCAGGACATGTGGGACAAATGGATATTCCTGGCCAGTCTGGCCGGAATGACCTGCCTGATGCGCGGTTCGGTGGGCGAGATCGTGGCCGCACCCGGTGGCGAAGCGGCCGTGCTCGCCATGCTCGAGGAGTGCCGCGGCATTGCCGAGCGATCAGGCTATCCACCGGGCGAAGCCACCTTGCAGCGTGCACGCCGGATTCTCACCGAGGCCGGCTCAAGCCTCACCGCCTCGATGTTGCGTGATCTGCAGCATGGGCAACCGATCGAGGCCGACCATGTGATCGGCGACATGCTGCAGCGTGCGGCGGGGCAGCCGCCCGCACGTGCCGTGCTGTCGATCGTTTACGCGCACCTGAAGGTGTACGAAGGCAGTCGCAAGGGCGAGTCACCGGGTTGATCCGCGATGGCGCAGGGCTTGGTCGATGTGCGTGAGCGCCACTATCATGGTGCGATGAACGAACCGCGCTCCGTCACTTTTCGCCCGGCGCAAGCTGCCGACATCACCGCCATCGTCGCCCTGGTCGAATCGGCCTATCGCGGCGAGTCCGGCCTGCGCGGCTGGACCACCGAATCGCATTTGCTCGATGGCCAGCGCACCGATGCGGCGGATGTCGGCGCACTGATCGGTCGTTCCGACAGTCGGCTGCTGCTGGCCGAGCGCGATGGCCAGCTCAAGGCCAGTTGCCATGTCGAGCGGCAGGGCGAGATCGGCTACTTCGGCATGTTCGCTGTCGACCCGAACGAGCAGGGCAGCGGACTCGGCAAGCAGGTCTTGGGCGAGGCCGAACGCATCGCACGTGAAGAGTGGCATTGCCGCGCCATGCACATGACGGTAATCGAGCAGCGCGGCGAGCTGATCGCCTGGTACGAGCGTCGCGGTTACCGGCGCACCGGCCAGTTCAAACCTTTCCCCTATGGCGACGAGCGCTTCGGCATTCCGCGCCGCGCCGACCTGCGCTTCGAGGTGCTGCTGAAGGAATTCACTGGAGCCGCGGCATGAATGGCTGGATCAAGGTCGGCACCCGCAGCGAGTTGCTGCCCGGCGAGTACAAGCTGGTGTGGGATGGCGACACGCCGATCGCCGTCTACAACATCGACGGTGCGCTGTATGCGGTGGAGGACACCTGCACCCACGACGGTGGCGAGCTGGCTGGAGGCGACGTATTCGGCTTCGAGGTGGAATGCCCGCGGCATGGGGCGCGTTTTGATCTGCGTACGGGCGCGGTGACCAAGCCGCCGGCCTATGAGCCGATCGCGAGTTTTCCGGTGCGCGAAGAGGATGGCGCGATCTGGACGCGCGACGATCGGTGAGTTGGGTGTGTTGTTGTATCGGCATGCGAGCGACCATGCCGAAACCTGTTCGATGTCACCCGCGCGGCAACCTCGAGACCTCTTCAACGTCACCTGCGCGATGCTCCTGACTTCCGGCGTCGACAACGATTACGTACCGCAGGCGCTCCTGTCATTTTCACGCTGCTCCAGGTTGCCTGAATCATGCGCTTTCGTGCGCCTTCGGCGCCCGAGCTACTTTCTCTCTGCGTGGCCACGCGCCCGTTCGGGACGGGCGCGAGCGGCGAAGCCGGCCCGAAGGGCGTAGGGCAGGATGCCCGGAGTAAAAGAGAAAACTGACCCAGGCGGGGCCTCGGGTAGAACAGCACGCCATTCTGGCGCGCTGGCGAAAGCAGAAACTCCCCCGGGTTCCGGACAGACACGTAATTATCCCTGACTACGAATGTTTCAGAACGGCCATGACCTGCCCGTGGAGCCTCGGCTATGAGCGGCTCTTGTAGACGGCTAGCCGGTCTACAGTTATCCGCTCTTCCTGCCGCAAACCGGCCATTCAGTTGGGCCACGAAATGTCGGCAATTCGGCGTTGATCCCTCTTCATCGAATAGTAGTGGCCGCTGGTGGTGAGGAAGAGTTTAATGAGCCATGGTAGCGCTGATGTCATGTGACCTTACGCCGGTGAAGCGGAGATCTCAGCAAGTGGTCAACTTTTCAGGAGTGACGAAATTTTAAGCTTGGCAGATCAAACCACGCTGCTCGGCCTGTGTGTCGCACTCGGCATTGGTCTGCTCGTCGGAGCCGAGCGCGAACGACGCAAAGAAACCGGCCCGACAAGAGGCGCTGCAGGCATTCGTACCTTTGTTGTCTGCGCTTTGCTCGGCTCGGTCAGTGTCATCCTGGGCGGTGGTTTGGTGCTGGCCGTGACTTCGTTGATGGTAGGCGCGGGCGCGCTGGTTGCGTACCAGCGCACTCAGCATCATGACCCTGGCATGACAACAGAGTTCGCGCTGCTGCTGACCTGCCTGTTGGGCGGCGTGGCGATCCGCGATTCGATGTTGGCGGCAGGCGTGGGGGCAGTCCTGGCGTTGCTATTGGCGGCGCGCGATCGCATGCACCACTTCGTTCGCAACGTGCTCAGGGCACAGGAGTTGAACGACATCATTCTGTTCTCTGCCATGGCCTTGATTGTGTTGCCGCTGGCTCCCGACCGGTTCATGGGACCATTCGATGCACTCAATCCCCGTGCCATTGCCCGCTTGATCGTGGCGGTGATGGCGATCAGTGCGCTTGGCTACGTGGCCATGCGCGCCCTGGGGCCGCGTTACGGCCTGCCGCTCGCTGGGTTTGCCGCAGGCTTTGTTTCAAGCACCGCCACCATTTATTCCATGGGTGAACGCGTATCACGCCAGCCATCTCTCATGAGCAGAGCGGTGGCAGGTGCGGTGCTCTCATCCATCGCGACCATCATTCAAATGACGGTGGTCATTGGGCTGATACAGACATCGTTATTGATCGCGCTGGTGTTGCCCTTGTCATTTGGCGGTGTTGCCGCCTGCCTGTATGGGCTCGTGTTCTTTTTTCGCAGAGACCCTGTCAGCAACACAGGAAGTCCAGTTGAAGATGTGGGTCGTGCTTTCAATCTGAAAACAGCGGCGGTATTTGCCGCGCTTGTCAGTCTGATATTGCTAGTGTCAGCGGGATTGAACGCATGGTTGGGGGCGCAAGGCATGTTGCTGGGCGCCGCACTGACAGGCCTGGCCGATGCGCATGCAACAGCCGCGTCAGCCGCTTCCCTGATGGCCGCCAACAAGATTTCGGGCGCGCAAGCCGTTGGGCCGATTTTGATTGGCCTCACTACCAACACCTTGATGAAAGCGGTGGTTGCCTTCAAGGCCGGCGGCGTCCACTACGCCACGCGCATCGTGCCGGGTCTGGCCTTGATGACCGCAGCTGTCTGGCTGGGAGCCTGGCTCGGGTGATGGTCTGCTTCCTACAAGTGGACTGCTACCGGTGCCGTAGACACTATCCAAAGTGATTCCCCTCCTCTGGATCGGGCGAAAGATTCAGGGCGCTGCGACCGGCAGCTTCGGAGCGGTCAGCGACCATCGGACAAGAGCCGCCAACCGACCAGTCAGCACCCTCCAACCAAAGGTCGCTGACCGGCCAAGAACGGCCGGTCGCCTGCTACTCGCGCATGCCGCAAAGCAGCCGTTAAACAAGTGTCGAGCGGCCCCAGCTGTTCTGTTGGTTCGTGAGGCGGCTGAACCGTCCAAACATTGGCGGCGAAGGTCAGATTCAGGACGCGCGAGATGCACAAGGTGGCGCAGTGGGCTTAGCAGTGCGCGGTAAGTGAACCATGCTGCCCCATGGCGCGCGTCGAAGGTGGTCGTCACTCGAGTACACGTAAGCCCGACGGCTTGGAATAAGAGCGGGATCAAGCTTTACTCACTGCACGTTCGCTCAAGGCATTAGCGTGCCCATTTCTCGCCTCCAAGGAGGGGGATAGAACGACTTGCGCAACATCGTCAGAAAGGCGGCCGAGCGGGCGCTCCGACAATGGCGAGGCCCCAGTATTGCAATAACGTTTGCCGCTGGAGGCTCCCAGCCCCGCAGCACAATTCGAAGCTTATCAAGACGCAGATCGTCCACGACATCCCATTCAGAGCGAATGGTCACGCCGAGCCCGGCCTTGGCCCAGGCCCGAAGAACCGTGCCATCGTTCGTCGACATGGCAGAGTGTATTCGAACAGTCGTCCTTGCCCGTTTATTGACAAAGCGCCAAAGCGTCACGTCTTCCGCGTTCTCGCGCAAAACGAGGCAGCGATGAGCCAACAGATCGTCGGGTGATTGGATGGGCGGCGCGCCTTCCAAATATTGTGGACTGGCGCAGATGATACGTCGGTTCACCGCGAGTGTCGTCACGGTTGCATCCAGCGGTGGCGAAGAGCCGATGTGAATGATGACGTCGTAACTGTCCGCGAGCCGCGCGACCGGGTGGTCCGATAGGTCGAGAGTCAAGGTCGCCTTTGGATGCAACCGAGCAAATTCGGAAACGATCGGTGCAATGTAAGTTCGTCCAAAGCCTGACGGGGCTGCCACCCGCAAATGGCCACTGACGATACTCGATCGGTCTCGGAGCGCTTCGGTGAGAGTCTCCATGGCGCCGATGACGACTTTACCGTGCGCGATCACCATGACACCCGCGTCTGTCAGCGTGAGGCGGCGGCTGGAGCGATCCACCAGTCGAACACCGGCGCGCGCTTCCAAAGCATGCAGCCGTTGGGTCACGGCCGACGGTGTGACGTCGAGCTTCCGTGCGGCATCGGCGAGCGATTGGGCCTTGGAAACCGCTTCAAAGAAAGCGAGGTCGTCTGAGTTCAACATTAAGCTCAACCTTAATCATAAATCGAGTAATAGTTAATTGTTATTATGGTACAAATTGCCAATGATGTTGTGCAGTAAGGATTGGCATGCCGATGTTCGAGACCACGCCGCTAGTCGATTCGCCAACCAAACGGCAATCACTCTGGCCATCCTCGAAGCCTCAGGAAGCTCGCCTGCATTGTTGGCCCGGATCACCGTCTATCTCGTCGACATCAGACATTGGGTCATTTTCGACGCGATTTTTGCGGATATGGCGCCACACGCATGCCCCGCCCGTGCCGTCGTGCCTGTCCCCGAACTGCGCCACGGCTTTCTGGTCGAAATAGAAGTCATCGCCCTAGAGAAAAGACCATGATCAGATGTGCGGTCCTGCTGGGCATCTTGGCGATAGCGGCATACCCTGTCACTGCCCGTCCCCTCACCCAATCGGACCTGGTATCTCTGACGCAAATTGGTGGCGCCACGGTTTCGCAGGATGGGCGGTGGCTGGTGTGGGAGCAGTCCGAAGAGAGCCTGGCGGCGAACAAAGCGCAGCATAGTCTGTGGCGTCTCGATCTGAAGGAGATCGGCGCCGTAACAGAGAAACTTGCCTTACCTGAGGATATGGGACCCTCAGCCCCGGAATTTGGGGTCGACGGCCGGCTCTATTTTCTATCGCACGGGCCTTTGAGCCAAGGATCAATCTATCGGATCTCGATGGATGACCTTCGGCCCGCTCTGGTCGAGAGATCGAGGGGCTTGTCTGGCTTCAGGGTTTCCCCGACTGGTGAGGCCATTCTGGCTTGGGCGGATAGACCACCACACGCCCTGTCGCTCCAAGATAGGAGCAAAGACCCTACAGGTCCCGGAAGCGCGCGAATCTACGATCAGCTTCCCATACGGCATTGGAATCGGTGGGCAGACGGGAACCGTTCTCAGCTTTTCTTCATCCCGATACGGGATGGAAAGACCAGTGGCGGCCAATGCGCCTTGGCGCCTTCGCTGGTCGCAGATGTGCCCGGCGGAAAGGAGGAGACCACCTGGGCTCCGGACGGAAGAACGATCTATTTCTCCTTACGGCAAGCAGGGCGGATCGAACCGCTATCGACCAATTCAGATATTTACGAGAAATCAGTTACCAATTGCTCAACGGCTCCGGAAAACCTCACTGCAGTCAACAAGGCCGCGGACGAGTTGCCAACCGTGTCGCCGGACGGTCGGTGGCTGGCATGGGTTGCGACCACAAGACCTGGGTACGCAGATGATCGGCGAGTCGTGTGGCTGCGCGAATTGGCGACAGGCAAGGTTCACCCGCTCACCAAAGGATGGGATCGATCCGTCGATTCCATTGTCTGGTCTCCGGATTCCAGAAATCTTTACGTCACCGCGTACGACACATTGGATCATCCAATTTTCAGCGTCGGCGTTGCCGACGGGGTCGTTCGCCGGCTGACCGGCTCCGGACATGCCTCTCTAGTTGCCGCGATGTCAGATGGGGCGGTGATCTTCGAGAAGGATAGCTTGCTAGAACCGCCGGATCTTTGGCGCCGCGCCCTCACGGGAAAGTTGACGCGGCTGACCGCCGTAAACACGGCGAAGCTGGCGGGCGTGGACTGGCCTGAGGTCACCCGTTTCACATTTGTTGGCGCGGGCGGAGACAAGGTGTGGGGATTGTCATTGCGCCCTCCGGGTTTGGCGCGTGGCAAGAAGGCGCCGATCGCCCTTGTCGTTCATGGCGGCCCGCAAGCCACCCTTGGTGACGCATGGCTCTCGCGATGGCCGTTGAATTTGGCGCTTTACGCGGACCATGGGTATGGCGTGGTGTCGATCGATTTTCATGGAAGCACGGGATACGGTCAGGCGTTCACCGACTCAGTAAATCGAGAGTGGGGCGGAACACCGCTTGTGGATCTTCGCCTGGGCTTGGCGTCAGCGATAACTCGCTTTGACTATCTGGATGGAAGCGATGCCTGCGCCGTCGGTGCTTCCTATGGCGGCTACATGATGAATTGGATCGAAGGCCATTGGCCGCGCCGATTCAAATGCCTGGTGCAGCACGATGGCGTCTTTGACGAACGAGGTATGACCTACGAAACCGATGAGCTGGCTCCGGATCGCTGGGACTTTGGAAATAAGCCGTACTACGCTGATCGGACTTACTATGAGCGTTGGAATCCCGTCAACTCCGTCGCCCGATGGCAAACGCCTCAACTCGTGATCACGGGTGAGCAGGATTTCAGGAGCCCTACTGGTCAAGCGATTGCGGCGTTCACCGCCCTTCAGGAGCGCGACATCCCCTCGCGACTGCTCGTCTTCCCAGATGAGGGGCATTACGAAGTGAAGGCAGCAAATTTCCTACAGTGGTACGACCAAGTATTCGCTTGGATGGATAAATGGACGTCCTTGCATGACGAAAAATAAAATTTCTCTAGTGTAGGTAAGGCGTGGAACACCTCAGCCTTTCAGAATCCGTACAAAGTCCGTGTTCTGTACTCATACCATTGCAAGTAGCCTTCGCTCTGATGCCCAGTGCCGACCGCACACGTATATCCGGTCTCAAAGGAAACTCTGAACAAGTCCCGCCGCGCCTTGTGGATTTAGCCATTCAAACATCGTAGGTCTGTTAGTTGACGCGAATGAGCTTCTCCGATGCTGAGTATGCCGGCAAGCACAAGGTCAAGCAGACGCGACGGTAATCTTCCTTGCAAAAATGAAACAGGTGGTGCTACGGCACATGATGCTTGCGCTATTCGAACCAGTGTATCCCGGCCGGCAACGGTACGGCATCCGTACCCCATGAATACGATGCTGCGTATCTATCTGCTGCAGAACTGACTTGATTACATGGTCACTTTCCGAGAGGTAAAAGTATGAAACTGCTGCATCGCAAGGTCATTCAGGCCATTGTTCTCGGGGTCCTTGTCGGGCCAATCTTGCGCGTCAACGGAATGTCTGAAGAACTCGCAGTTCTCTTCGCCTTGGTTAGTGTGGCTATCAGCTTGGCCTACTCTGCCTTGGAGGCAGTGTGCGCCGGTGCTACAGTAGAGCCGAGCGCACGTCCGAACACGGGCGCGGGCGCCTAACCCCTCCATCGTGCGGACGTCACAAAGGCCGCTTCGCGCCCTTTGGCATGCCGCTCATATCGAACGTTAGACCCATGGGATTGACCAGATGGCACTTAGAACTATAAAGGATGCTCCGAGCGACTTTGATTTTGCAGTTGGAGAATGGCAAGTCAAACATCGTCGCCTGGAGCATCGGCTTGCGAACTCTGACCACTGGATAGAATTTGATGGAAACATGTCCACCCAAAAAGTCTTGGGTGGCTACGGCAACGTTGAAGATAACCTGCTACAACTCCCGGAAGGCGAGTACCGCGCGGTTGCTATCCGCTCCTTTAATACTGAAAAAAATCAATGGTCAATTTGGTGGTTGGATGGTCGATTTCCGGGACAAATGGATGCACCGGTTGTCGGCCAATTCAAAGAGGGGGTTGGAATGTTCTACGCGGAAGACACGCTGAACGGCGCACCGATCCGAGTCCGCTTTATCTGGTCCACTCTCGTTCCACAAAATCCCCGGTGGGAGCAGGCATTTTCGGTGGATGACGGCATCACTTGGGAGACAAATTGGACCATGGAGTTCTCACGAGTATGACTCTCGGAGTTGGGTCCGACAATTCGTTCAAGGCGTGTTACGCGCGCCGCTAAATTCAGACGTTGGCTTTGGCAATAAACGGTCGTACCATCTGTGCCGATGGATCCAGATACCAAGAAAGTTGAGGCTACTGTCCTCGCGCTGATGTATCTCACGCTGCATGACGGCTGCAGGGCGTGGAAGTCGATTGATTGGGAATCCGATCAAAAGCGAGATCAATTACACGTACTGTTGGTAACCGAATCCAGTTCACATGGAAGATTATGTCGAGTACACCTGTGGAACCTGTGACTGCCGAATTTCTTCAGCAGGAAATCCAAGCACTCAGTTTGCCTCAAGGTGCTGTGGTCATCGTTCATTCGTCCCTGTCTGCTTTTGGCGTGGTAAAGGGTGGTGCCTCTGCCGTAGTTGATGCGGTCCGACATAGTGTCGGCAATGCTGGGACGCTCGTCGTGCCAACCTTCACGCCGCAGGTTTCCGATCCGTATCCGCAGTCGCCTGCATTCGACGATCCGCGGATCGAGGGCGCGCGCCAGGATGTTCCTCTCTTTCATGATGCACTGCCCACGCCCATGGGCGCCGTATCCAATGCGGTTCTGGCGTGTGCCGGGCGGTGGCGTGGTACTCATCCGCAGGCATCCGTTGCTGCGTTGGGCGCGCACGCCGAGCAGATCACCATCAATCAGCCGCTGGTGTATGCGCTAGGAGCAGGCTCGCCATTCGAACGGATGTATCGCTTGGGTGCGTATATCTTGCTACTGGGCGTCGGTCACAACCGGAACTCTTTCTTGCATTACGCCGAGTCGTTGGTTTCTCGCCATCGCACCAAGCTTCGCCGGTTTCCTCTCGTGATTCGCAACGAGCGACTATGGGTGGAGGCGGCCGATGTGGGTGACGACAACGGCATGCATTTCCCGCAACTTGGGGCCGAGGCTGACGCCGCCGGCCTGATTCGTCATCGGATGATCGTGTCCGCGTCTTGCCAGCTCATGCAAAGCGTTCCGTTCGTCGATTTCGCCAAGCGACGTCTGACCGAACTGCTGCGCGCTTTTTAAGTCCAAGCATCGTTGTGTTGCCAGCCATCCTGAAAGTGGACAGTCACCACAGGCCGGACTGGGTCGAACACAGACGCACACCCTACCCCCGATAACTTGACCTAAACCAATCGGGAGTTCCCCCGGCTCTGCCGGGGAGGCAGTAGAAGTTTGACGTTTACAGGAGTCCATCGGGAAACTCCACTCGTGAGCCGCCAAGCACACGAATGGAGAATCGCCGATGGACGAGTATCAAAGCTTAAACCACACGCAGTGGGAGTGCCTGTACCACGTGGTGTTTATACCGAAGAGTCGTCGCCGCACGTTGTACGTGGAGCTTCGGAAGTATCTGGGAGAGGTGTTTCCCCGGTTGGCGGAGCAGAAGGAAAGCCGGGTCGAGGAAGGTCATTTGATGCCGGATCATGTGCATATGATGCTGCGCATTCCTCCGAAGTATGCCGTGTCGGAGGTAGTGGGATTCATCAAGGGAAAGAGCGCGATCCACTTGGCGCGTGTCTATGGGGAGCGCAAGCGCAACTTCGTGGGACAGAGCTTCTGGGCGCGAGGATATTTCGTCTCGACCGTGGGACGAGACGAGCAAGTGATTCGAGCGTACATCCGCAATCAAGAAGTAGAGGATCGGCGGTTGGAGCAGCTTCAACTACTGAGATAGGCCAGCCACCGTAAGGTGGCTATACCAGAGGGGCCGCGTCAGCGACCCCGCCCAAGCCGCTTCGAGCGGCTCACATAACTAAAGCCCCCGGCTTTGCCGGGGGATACTTACCTCGCCTTTGTTGGCTTGGCGCAAGGCGCGCGGTATGTCCAGCAGGCGGTGTTGAGGAACCCGCGCACGCCGCCAGCAGCTCATGGAGCTCACCCAGGATCACGTCCACCAGCCTGCTAGGCGCGACGAGAACACCACCGACATGTAACAAGGCAAGTCGCGGCTCGCCGGCCGCGACTGCCCTCTTTTCACATGTTACTTCGCGGCAGCTTCGATATCTTCGGCCAGTTTGTCCGGCTCGGTCAGGAACGGAGTATGTCCCGTCTGCACCGTGAATTCTTCGCGAACCGGCGTGGCGGCGACCATCCGTGCCTGGTACGAGGGGCTGATGACATGGTCGAACGCGGTATGGATATAGACCTTGTCGACCCGCCCAAAATTTGCCGGCGTGACATGCACCGGCGTGGCCAGCGGCGCGAGCGGTTCATCCACGATTGCCTTCGGAATCGCCTTTCGTATCGCCTCCGGAGCGCCGTTGGCAAACAGTTCCGCCCGAGCCGAATAGTCGACCGAGGCGAGACCCTTGGCCTTGTCGATTTGCAGGTGTGGACCGACCTGCGCATTTGCATCCTTGCTCGTCATGGATACCAGCGAGTCGCCGTCCTGCGGCAAGAGCGCCGCGACGAACACCAGGGTCTTCACCTTCGCCGGAACCTCTTCGGCCGCGTCGGCGATGACGATCCCGCCGAAGCTGTGCCCGACCACGATCGCGGGGCGATGAAGCTTGCCGAGCACTGAAACCACCGTATCGCGATAAAGATCAAGGCTGACCTTGTCCGGTGCCGCCGGGTTGCCGGGACGGCCTGGCAGATCCACGGTGACCGTCTTGTACCCGTCGGCTTTCAACCTGGTACTCACATGGCCCCAGATTTGCGCGTCTTCGAATGCGCCGTGGACGAGGACGATCGGCGGCTTTTGTGCTGCCATGGCATGGGTGCCGAAGGCCATAGCGGAAGTGGTGATAGCGGAAGCAGCAAGAATCGAAGCCGCGAGAACAGCATGAAATCGTTTCATGTTGAGATGTCCTTCAGAGAATTTTGGGGGAGCGACGCCGAAGTGCGTCCGTCGTCTTGATTTGTCGTTGAGGTGCTTCACGCATCCCGTGCAGCAACCTCCGTATAGCGAGCCGCAGGCACTGCTTTTGAAAGGTTGGGCGCGAGTGCCTTGCGCGCATTCTCGAGTGCCGCCCAGTCGCCGGCATCAGGAAGCGAGGGGATCGTCACCAGCTCGCCCTGGGCGAGCCCGGCGAGCGCCGCGTCGACCAGTTGCTCGGGCGTCATGACGATGCTGCTCGGCAAGTTGGCCACCGGCAGGCCGGCGGTAGCCCAGAAGGTGGTGGAGGTAACACCCGGCAGCACGGCCTGGACGCGCACGCCCTTCTCGGCCAGCTCGTGGTGCAGCGCCTGGGTCATTGTGAGGACGTAGGCCTTGCTCGCGGCGTATACACCGTTGAACAGCTCGGGAGCCAACGCGGTGACCGATGAGACATTGATGATGGTGCCGTGCCCGCGCCGGGCGAAGGAAGGCGCGACGGCGTGAGTCAGGCGCGTCAGCGCCGTGACGTTGAGATCGATCATGGCTTCCAGGCCATCGATATCCGAAGCGAGCAAGGGTGCCGTGGCGCCGATGCCTGCGTTATTGAGCAGAAGCGTGATGGATTCGTCGTCGCGCAGGAGCGCAGTCACTTCGGCGACTTCGGCGGGCTTGGTGAGGTCCGCAGCCACGGTGCGCACCGCGCGGCCGGTGCCGGCCAAGGCGTTCGCCTTGGCCTTCAGGCCGTCGGCGTCGCGTGCAACCAGAATGAGATCGTAGCCTTGTTCGGCAAGACGGTCGGCGTAGATCGCACCGATGCCGGAGGATGCACCGGTGATCAGGGCGGTGCCTTTGGTGGTCTGGGGCGTCATGATGAATTCCTTGGTGTCGTGAGGGATGTGCAACGGCTCGTTGCCGCCCGCTTAATCTAGGCGCACTTGCTCACGTCTTAAATGTCGTATATACCTCTTTTCAGGACATGAAGAGGATACGCATATGCTGTCGGTCGCGCTGGTCGTCGGACCTCAATTCCAGATCATGAGCATGGCCGCGCTGACGGCCTTCGAATTCGTCAACCTGGTGGCAGACCAGCCGGTCTATGACCTGCATCTGGTGTCGGAGACGGGTGGCCCGGTTCGTACGTCGTTCGGTGTGACGATCGACAGTCAGCCGTTCGACTGCCGCATCCACGACACGGTGATCGTCGCCGGTGGCCTCGAAGTGGTCCCGGCCGCCGCCGGCACCCTCGGCTACCTGCAGACGATCGCCCGGCATTCGCGCCGCCTTGCCGCGATCTGCAATGGCGCCTTCATTCTTGCGGAGGCTGGCTTGCTCGATGGCCGCCGCGCCACAACGCACTGGGCGACTGCGCGTCTGCTTCGCGAGCGATATCCGGCAATCAAGGTTGACGAGGACCGGATCTTCATCGTCGATGGATCGATCTGGACATCGGCTGGCATGACCGCGGGCCTCGATCTGGCGCTGGGCATGGTCGAGAATGATCTTGGCCCGGACATGGCACGAACGGTGGCACAGCATCTGGTGCTGCATCATCGTCGGGCGGGTGGCCAATCCCAGCATTCGGCACTTCTAGAGATCGATGCCAAGAGTGACCGCATCCAGACGGCGCTCGGCTATGCGCGACGCAATCTTCAATCCGAACTGTCAGTCGAGGAACTCGCAGGCGTGGCCCATCTCAGCCCGCGTCAGTTCAGTCGCGTATTTCGCGCCGAGACCGGGCAATCGCCAGCCAAGGCGGTTGAACACCTGAGGATCGAAGCTGCGCGGGTCATGATGGAGCAAACGCGCCACCCAATTGAGACTGTGGCCGCGGAAACCGGGTTTGCGGACCGTGAGCGGATGCGACGCGCCTTCGTTCGAACCTTCGGTCAGCCCCCTCAGGTAATACGGCGCAATGCACAATTTGCCGAAGTCGATGGCAAGGCCGAGCACGTTTGAAAGCCACAGACGTCCTGCATCTTCCCTCGAATGCTGGCAACGAAAGTTGATTCGCAATCACGGCCTTTTCGAACCCAAGTTCATTCCGTTGATCCGCTAGGTGCTGTCTTGTATATGTCGGGTCATGGATCCAATGTAAACCTCGACTGGGATAGCTTCGCACCAAGCCCGCCGTGTGGTTGTTCCGATACCCGATGTCCCCAGAGTCGGCATCGACGCTTTGCTGCCACGCAGGCCTTTTTATCCGGGATGCTAACTTAATCCATCACAATCCGCGGGGATATACGGGCCCTCCCGACTGCACCTGTTACTTACCTGTTCGACGAAATTCGCGGGCAGTTACGCGTCAAAATGACATTTTTCGCTCCGGGCAGATCGACATCGGGTGGACGAGTGGTTCATCTTGGGCCAAAGCCAAGGGCCGCGCGCGTGAGCTGCAGGCGGTGGTTGTCCGGAGGGACGCACCTCACGCATGGAACCCACTCGCATTGCCAGGTGCCTGCGATCACTCCCAGGAAATAGGCCTCCGCAAAGCTGACGCTCGCGACCGGCTCAAATGGGTTGAAATCCGACCTCTAACTCGCTACCACCTTTGACTCGATATACACACGAATCCGATCCGCATCCGCCTTGGTTACAGGGTTGTACACGATCATTCCCAAGTCCGGTCGCCCATCGACGGCGAAGGCGGAAAATTCAAGTTCCAGCAGGCCCAGCTTTGCGTGGTGCAGGCGCTTTAGTCCCTCTCCATACGCGTTGACGTCATTGGCCAGCCACAGGGTTTCGAATTCGGGGCTGAGCCGGGACAGCTCCTCAACGAATTGGCCGATCTCCGCTGTCGCGCCGGCGCGCGCCGCGTCGGCACGAAACGCGCCCACGACGAACCGGGCCACGCTTTGCCAGTCTTCCTGCGCAGCGCGCACCCGTGCGTCGGAAAAGATAAGCCGCAGAATATTCCGCTCGGCGGGTGGCAGCTCGCCGTAGTCCGTGAGCAGGGTAGCCGCGGCGCGGTTCCAGGCGACAACGTCCCACAGCGCGGTCTTGACGATCGCCGGGCTGACCTGCATCGCGTCGAGCACGCGCTGCAATCGGGGCGTGACGCCTTCTACGGCTCTGTATCGAACCTCGGGTGGGCGGCCCAGGCCGAGCATGAAGAGATGCTCGCGTTCCGGCTCGGTCAGCATCAGTCCCTTGGCGATGCGGTTGAGCACCTCCGCCGAAGGAGCCCCTCCGCGTCCCTGCTCAAGCCAGGCGTACCAGGTCGGGCTGATATTGGCGCGTTGTGCGACCTCCTCCCTGCGCAAGCCTGGCGTGCGCCTGCGCTCGCTGGGGAAGCCAAACGCCGCCGGATCGAGTCGGCTACGCCGATCTTTCAGATAGGTGCCGAGGGGGTTGCCGAGGATTGCGGACATGGCGATCCTGTTGGTTTCTATACCACGATAACATCACTACTTTACCAGTATGAAGTGCGGGCTAAGCTGGATTCAACCCTCATGACTGGAGTCTCCCCATGCGTATTTTCCTGACGGGCGCGACCGGCTTTATCGGCTCCCGGATCGTGCCGGAGCTGCTCGCGGCCGGACATCATGTGCTCGGCATGACCCGATCGGATGAAGGCGCACGCGCCCTCGCTGCTGCCGGTGCCGAGGTGCATCGCGGGCGTCTGGAAGATCTGGACAGCTTGAGCAGCGGCGCGGCCAAGGCGGACGCCGTGATCCACACGGCGTTCGATCATGATTTCTCGAACTTCGTCGCGAACTGCGAGAAGGATCGGCAGGCCATCAGGGCGCTGGGATCGGCGCTGATCGGTTCCAGTCGTCTGCTGCTGATCACGTCGGGAACGGGTATGGGCAATTCTGTCCCGGGCCAACCTGCCACCGAGGATGTCTTCAATACACAACACCCCCATCCGCGCTCAGCGTCGGAACTCGCGGGTGCTGAAATGCTGGCGGCCGGGGTCGCCGTATCGGTCGTGCGGCTGCCGCAGGTGCATGACACGGTCAAGCAAGGTTTGATCAGTCCGCTGATCGAGGTTGCTCGTGCCAAGGGGGTCTCAGCCTATGTTGGCGATGGCCTCAACCACCTGGCAGCTGCGCACGTGCTTGACGTGGCGCGGCTCTACCGACTGGCCATCGAAAGAAGCGAGCCCGGTGCGCGCTATCACGCGGTTGCAGAAGAGGACATTCGTGTCCGCGATATCGCGCAGGTCATCGGTGCGGGACTGGGTGTGCCGGTGAGGTCGATTCCAGCGAGTGAGGCGGAGGATCATTTCGGATGGCTGGGCGGATTCGTCGGTCTGGACCTGCTCGCTTCGAGCGCGTGGACACGTCAGGTTCTGGACTGGCATCCGCGTGGTCCAGGTCTGCTGGACGATCTCAAACGCATGGACTACCCCGACCCGCGCTGAGCCGAACGTTTCGA
This sequence comes from Rhodanobacter sp., assembly GCA_041663105.1. Taxonomy (GTDB): domain Bacteria; phylum Pseudomonadota; class Gammaproteobacteria; order Xanthomonadales; family Rhodanobacteraceae; genus Rhodanobacter. The sequence goes on along the minus strand of JBAZRB010000001.1, from coordinate 91,301 downwards.
TCGACATGGGAGGAGCGCTTGGTTGAGTCCGCATGACCTGATCGGCGCGGGCCTCGATCGTCGGTGACGTGCATGCCAAGCCAGCGAGCACGACGTGACTGACTTCGACACGGCAATTCCCCCTGCGGTGACCTGGAGGGGTCAAGAATGTATTGCCTCGACCGCGCCAGGTGAGGCCACATCAGCACCGAACGGGGCCGCGCTTTTGCCGCGCGTGGGCCGCTCAGAGGTGATACACGAACGCCAGCGATTCAGAGAACTGGGTGGCTGAGCCGAAATGGGTGACCAGCGGGCTGCTGGCAGCGGCGCCGAGCAGGCGTCCATAGCTGAGGGCAACGGCGACGCCGGTGTGCTTGCTGGTGGGCATGAACAGGTCGTATTCAATGGACGCGAGCTGGCCGCCCGCGCCCGGTTGCCACGGCAGCACATTGAGCGCGCTGGCCTGGCTCGCGTTGACACCGAAGAAGCGATTCATCGCTGCCCCGTTCATGGCCTGCCAGCTCAATGCCAGCGAGTGCTGCAGCAGCCCCACTGCGGGGAGATCCCATTCGCCATAGAGCTTGAGGTAGCTGCCGGCGCCATTGATGTCGTGGCTGAGGTTGGTACCCATGTCGATCTGCCTGGTGAGCTGCCACTCAAGATAGCCACCCAGGGTCAGTCGCGGTGACAGCGGGTTGATCCGGTGCCGCAGCTCGCCGAGGTCGTCGGTGTCGCGCCCCCACTGGTAGTCACCGTAGACGCCGCCGTGCAGGATCGAGCCGCCGACCAGGTCGACGTGCAGGCCATCCTGGGTCGACAGGCTGACGTGGTCGGGCCACTCGACATCGAGATAAGGCAGCCTTTCCAGGCGATGGTTGCGCGCACCCGCCCAGCTTGGCAGGCGCTGGATGCCGGCACCGATGGCCAGGCTGGTCGGATCGCCGTCGGCGCGACATGGCTGCGTCGATACGACGCAGGCCAGCAGGAGTGCGGTGGACAGCAAGGGGCGGCGAGGACGGCCTCGGCGCAAGTGGGCTGGTGCACGAATCATGTGCAAGCAGCATAGGCGAAATGGAGCCAGCTCGACACACAGGCAGTCAGCGGGCGTTGGGCCGGGGGAAAGGGCACCGAAAGACAGTCTTCCTACCCTGTTCGCCATTGTTGGTTATGTGAGCAAGCGATGTCTGTTTCTGGTTGGACCATCCTGTGTGATTTCGACGGCACCATTTCTGTCGAAGACGTTATCGACTCGTTGCTGGACCGTTTTGGTCGCCCGGGCTGGGAAGTGCTCGAGCAGGACTGGCGTGCCGGTCGTATCGGTTCGCGCGAGTGCATGTCCGGTCAGGTTGATCTGCTGCAGATGACGCGCGCCGAGCTCGACACCCATCTGGCAGGCCTGTGGATCGATCACGCGTTCCCCGGCTTCGTGGCGAAGGCACGTGAGCTGAATGTGCCGATCCGTGTAGTCAGCGACGGGCTCGATTACGCGATTCACCAGATCCTGGGCCGCTATGGCCTGGATGATCTGCCGTTGGCCGCCAATCACCTGGCACCGGCCGAGCCGCCGAAGCAGTGGCAGCTGACCTCGCCGTTCCAGGCCGAGGGTTGCCGCAGCGGCACCTGCAAGTGCGCCTGCGCGGCCCAGGCCAGTGCAGGTGGCGCCAGGACCTTGTTGATCGGCGATGGCGCATCGGATTTCTGCGCTGCCGATCGCGTTGACTTCGTGTTTGCCAAGCATCGCCTGATCGAGCATTGCCGTGCGGCAGGTATCGATTACGTGCCGATCACCGGCTTCGAGGATGCCCTCGAATTCCTGCCGAAGCTGCTTGATGGCACGCTGGCCAGCCACGGGCAACACGAGCACGTGCCCGCTGTTGCCTGAGCGCGAGCGCACTCTCCATACCCCATTTGCATCGACTCCCGAATCACTCCCGGACGCTCCCCATGAAAATCGACAAGACCGCCGCCGGCTTCATCGACGACGCGCAGCTGCTCGCCGACGAGGCCAAGTACAGCTCCTTTGGCGACACCGTGCATTACGTGGATCCGCCGAAAATTTTCCGCCACGGTGAAGGCAGCTACATGTTCGACACCGAGGGCACGCCGTTCCTCGATCTGCAGATGTGGTACTCGGCGGTCAACTTCGGCTACGGCAACCAGCGCCTCAACAACGTGCTGAAAGAGCAGATCGACCGCCTGCCGCAGGTCGCCAGCCAGTATCTGCACCAGACCCGCATCGAGCTGGCCAAGACGGTGGCGCTGGATGCGAAGAAGAAGTTCGGCCTCGACGGCCGCGTGCACTTCAACGTCGGTGGCGCGCAGGCGATCGAGGATTCGCTCAAGCTGGTACGCAACTTCAAGAACGGCAAAAGCCTGATGTTCGCCTTCGAGGGCGGTTATCACGGACGCACCCTCGGCGCCTCGTCGATCACCTCAAGCTACCGCTACCGCCGCCGCTTCGGCCACTTCGGCGAGCGTGCGATGTTCCTGCCGTTCCCGTATCCGTTCCGCCGCCCGAAGGGCATGAGCCCGGAAGAATATTCGGATGCCTGCGTGCACCAGTTCGCGCGCCTGTTCGAGACCGAATACAACGGCGTGTGGGATCCGAAGACGAACCAGTGCGAATACGCTGCGTTCTACGTCGAGCCGATCCAGGGCACCGGCGGCTACGTGATTCCGCCGATGGGTTTCTTCAAGGGCCTGAAGAAGGTGCTCGACCAGTACGGCATCCTGATGGTCTCCGACGAGATCCAGATGGGTTTCTGGCGCACCGGCAAGCTGTGGTCGATCGAGCACTTCGGCGTGACGCCGGATATCGTGGTGTTCGGCAAGGCGTTGACCAACGGCCTGAATCCGCTGTCCGGCCTGTGGGCACGCGAAGAGTTGATCAACCCGACCATCTTCCCGCCGGGCTCGACCCACAGCACCTTCAATTCCAACCCACTCGGTACCGCGCTGGGTCTGGAAGTGATCAAGATGGGTTACGAGCTCGACTACGAGACCACCGTGCCGAAGAAGGGCGCGCACTTCCTCGAAGGCCTGCGCGACCTGCAGAAGCGGCACAAGGAAATCGGCGACGTCGATGGCCTCGGCCTGGCGCTGCGTGCCGAAATCTGCACCGACGACGGCTTCACGCCAAACAAGGCGCTGCTCGACAAGATGGTCGACATCGGCCTCGCCGGCGATCTGCAGCACAACGGCAAGAAGATCGGCCTCGTGCTCGATGTGGGCGGCTGGTACAAGAACGTGATCACGTTCGCGCCGTCGCTGGAGATCACCCACGAAGAAATCGACCTCGCCATGTCGCTGCTCGACCAGTTGCTGACCAAAGCCAAGAAGGGCTGATGTCGAAGGGCGTGCGGCGCGCGCACGCCTGTGTAGGAGCGCACCCTGTGCGCGATGCTCTTAGGCAACATCGCCAAGAGCCATCGCGCACAGGGTGCGCTCCTACATGTCGGTTGTGCTCAAGGGGCGCGCTTGAGTGCCAGCACGGCGTTCAGTCCGCCGAACGCGAACGAGTTGCTGAGCGCCGCGCGCACCGGCATCTGTCGGGCCACATTCGGCACGTAGTCCAGATCGCAGGCGGGGTCGGCCTGGTCCAGGTTGGCGGTGGGTGGCACCACGCTGTCGCGCAGCGCACCGATCACCGCCACCAGTTCCAGCGCGCCCGAGGCACCCAGCGCATGGCCGTGCATCGACTTGGTCGAGGACACCGCCAGGCGGTCGGCATGCGCGCCGAAGGTCAGCCGGATCGCCCGCGTTTCGGTCGCATCGTTGGCCAGGGTGCCGGTGCCATGGGCGTTGATGTAGTCGACATCCTGCATAGCCAGCCCGGCTTCGGCCAGTGCCTGGGTCATGGCAGCGGCCGCACCGATTGCATTGGGCATGACGATGTCGGTGGCATCGGCGGTCATGCCGGTGCCGGCCAGTTCGGCCAGGATCACGGCGCCACGCGCCTGGGCGTGCTCCAGCGACTCCAGCACGAAGATGCCGGCGCCTTCACCCAGCACCAGGCCGCGCCGGTTGGCGCTGAATGGGCGGCAGGTGTCGTCAGCCACCACCCGCATCGCTTCCCAGGCGCGCATGGCGCCATAGGTGATGCAGGCTTCGGTGCCGCCCGCGACGGCGGCGTCGACCATGCCGTAGCGAATCATCTGGGCCGCCTGGATGATGGCGTGGTTGGCCGAGGCGCAGGCGCTGGCCACGGCAAACGTCGGGCCGCGCAGCCCATAGGCAATGCTGATCTGGCTGGCCGATGCATTGGTCATCAGCCGCACGATGGTGAGCGGGTGCGTGCGCTGGGCATTTTCCGCGTACAGGCGGCGGCTTTGTTCGTCCTGGGTGGTTTCGCCACCGACGCCGGTACCCACCACGACGGCGGTGCGCATGCCCAGCTCGGGCTGGCTGAAATCGATGCCGGACTGGCTGATGGCCTCGCGCGCCGCATGCAGTGCGAATTCCGAGGTGCGATCGAGCAGGGGCAGGGTGCGTTCGTCGATGTTCGCCGCCGGGTCGAAACTGGCCGGTACCTGCGCGGCGATCTTCAGTTTCAGCCGGCCGGCATCGGGATGGCGAAGCGGGCCGATGCCGCTGCGTCCCTCGCGCAGGCCCTCCCACAGCGCCTCGGCACCAACGCCGAGCGGGCTTATGGCACCCATGCCGGTGATCACGACACGGTGCATGGCCGGGTTTGCCATCAATTCGATCCTTCGCCCGCGGCTGCCTTGTCTTCGAGCGCCTTCTGCACGGCGTCGACCAGACTCTGTACCGTGTCACTGTCGAAGTTCGCACCCTGCTGCTCGGGGAAGTTGATGTTGAAGTGTTCTTCGATATCGAAGATCAGCTCGATTGCGTCCAGTGACTCGACCCCGAGATCCTTCAGGGTGGACTCGGGTTTCACCATGGCGAGGTCGATCTTGGCCTGTTTGGCGATGATCTCGAATACTTGCTGCTGGGTACTATCGTTCATGACGAATGGATTCCTGGCTGCACACGACAATGTTATGCACCCACTAGTCTAGGCAAAATTGCTTACTCATGCCTTTCATTGAACAAATTGAGCCGGACGCCCTGCTGCAGGCGTTCATGCAGCATCCGCCGCTGGGTTTTGTGGTGGAACCCTCGCCGCAGGGCATGCCCTGCTTCGTGGCGCCGTTCGATCTGCTGACCACCGCCGACGACGCGTTGCGCCAGCGGGTCACCCGGCTGCCCGGTTACCGCTGGTGGGGGCGTTTGCTGCGCTGGCGCACCCGTTTCGCCGGCACCACCGTGTCGGAGTACGCACCGCTGCCGGCCGGTGTGCCACCCGCCGCTTTGGCGCGCGGTCTCAAGCAGTCCTACGGACGCGAATGCCGGCTGCTGATCGTCAAGGACATCGCGCAGGATTCACCGCTGCTCGACGCCGCGGCCAATGCCCATGCCGCCGCGTTCGCCGCGGCCTGCGAGGCGGAGGGCTACGTGCTGCTCGAAGGGCAGGCGCTGGCCTGGGTGCCGATCGACTTCGCCTCCAACGACGAGTATCTGGCGCGGCTGTCGTCCGGTCGCCGGAAGAACATCCGTCGCAAGCTCCGTTCCCGCGCGGACCTGGATGTCGAGGTCGTGCCGGTCGGCGATGCGCGCTTCCACGATGAGGTGACTCTGGCCGAATTCCAGGCCTTGTTCGACAACGTCTACGAACAGAGTGAAGTCCACTTTGACCGTCTCAGTGCGGCGTTCTTTCGCGACGTGCTGCAGGATGCCAGTAGTGGTGGCGTGGTGTTTGTCTACCGCCATGCTGGCGAGATGATCGGCTGGAACCTGTGCTTCGAGCACGATGGCAAGCTGATCGACAAGTACGTCGGCTTTGCCTATCCGCAGGCGCGCGAGCACAACCTGTACTTTGTCAGCTGGATGCACAATCTGGACTACGCACGCCAACGTGGCCTCAGCCATTACGTCGCCGGCTGGACCGACCCGCAAGTGAAATCCTTCCTCGGTGCCAGCATGACCTTCACCCGCCACGCCGTGTATGCGCGCAACCCGTTGCTGCGCGCGCTGCTGCGGCGTCTGGGTGGTCATTTCGAAAGCGATCGCCAGTGGCAGCTGGCGACGGAGAGCGGCGATGAATGAGCTTGCCCACCGCCCTGTCGTGCTCGACATCGACCACTCGGTCGGCGCGTTGCCGCAGCGCTTGGTGCTGCCGCTGGAGCACTGGCAGGAGTCGATCCGTTTTGGCTGCTCGCTGGCCACCATGCGGAGCTTCCGGCAGATGCTCGATGAATTGCTGCCGGCCGAGTACGGCACCGTGTTCACCGGCAGCGGCGACTTCCATCATCTGAGCTGGCCGCTGATTGCGCGCCTGCCGGCGTCGCGCAGCTTCCAGGTGGTGGTGCTGGACAACCATCCGGACAACATGCGCTTTCCGTTCGGCGTGCACTGCGGCTCGTGGGTGCGCAAAGTGGCGATGCTGCCGCAGGTCAGTCACGTGCACGTGCTGGGCATCACCTCGGCCGACATCGGCGCCGGCCACGCCTGGGAGAATTACCTGGCCCCGCTGCTGCGCGGCAGGCTCACCTACTGGAGCATGGGCGTGGATACCGGCTGGGCGCGTCGGCTGGGGCTGGCGCGCGCCTTCCGCGGCTTCGACAGTCCGGAGGCGCTGGTCGATGCCTTCGCGCAGTCACAGCTCCGCCAGCAGGGGCCGAGTTACCTGACGATCGACAAGGATGCTTTCGCAGCCGAAGTGGCACACACCAACTGGGATCAGGGGCGGCTGTTGCTGCAGCACGCGATGGATGTGATCGGCAGTCTGCGCAACGGCCTGGTCGGCAGCGATATCAACGGCGAGGTATCGCACTACCACTACAAGAGCTGGTGGAAGCGCCGCCTTTCCGCGATGGACGATCAGCCGGAGATCGATCCGGCGATGCTGGCCGACTGGCAGGCGCAGCAGCACGCGTTGAACCTGCAGTTGTTCGAGGCCATCGCCGAACGCAGCCGCTGAGTGGCGGGTTCATCGACGGCGTGGTATCCGCTGTCAAGGTCGTTCGGTTGATCCGGTCCGCTGGCGCGAGCGCTTCCAGCGCAGCCAGCGACGCTCGCTGCAGAGCAGGGCACGTCGCAGCGGGCGACGCAGAAACGGCAGGTCCTGCGCGAGCAGCAGCAAGCCCAGCGGCAACATCCAGAACCCCAGCAGAGGCAGGATGCTGAGCAGGCCACCCACGATCAGCAGCAGGCCGGCGGGTAGGCGCACCCAGCGTTTCGAAGGCGCGCGCAACCAGCGCAGAGTGCGCCGGACTGCAGCGGGCAGTGGGCGCTCGATGCGGTCGAGTTGATGGTTCAGCCGGCGCTCGTCCCTGCCGATCATGCCTTGCCGACAACTCCTGTCACCAGCGCGCTCACTCAGCCTCGCTCGGTTCGCTGGATGGCGGCGCCTCGTAATCAGGATCTTCCGAATCGCGTGCATGCCGGATCGCGTCGCGCACGCGAATATCCAGCCGGTCGAGATTGAGGATCACCTTGTCCGAATGAACATCGTCGATCGCCGACAACGGCACCACGAAGTCGCCGGCGTTCTCGATATAGATGAGCAGCTCGGCGCGGTCAGGTTTGATCTCCCGCACCGAACCCACGCCATCTTCGCCATCGGCGACAAACACCATATGCCCCACCTTGACCTGTTCGCGCATGATCTGGACCGCCGTTAGCCGTATTTCGTGATGACCGGCCGGGCCTGGCTGCCCGGGCCACTTTCAGGCTGCATGATGCACACAGGGCGCGTTTCAAATGGGTGAAGAAGCGGCGTGCGCATCTACCTGCATATCGCTGCAACGCGCGCTGTCGCGCGCGGCGAACAGGCCGTGGGTTGCCCGGGCAGAGCCGCCGCGTGCAATCATTACGTTCTTGCCACGGCCTCCGTGCCGACTTCATTCCTGCCAGTGAACGAGCCTCATGCCAGCCATTGAAACCCTGATCGACGCCGCCTTCGAACGACGCAACGACCTGACCCAGGTCGAGATCGACACCCAGCTTCGCCCGGCCGTGGGGCAGGTGCTCGACCTGCTCGAATCCGGCGAGCGCCGGGTGGCCGAGCCCGACGGGCACGGTGGCTGGAAGGTCAACCAGTGGATCAAGAGAGCGGTGCTGCTGTACTTCCGCATGAATGCCAACCAGGTGGTCGATGGCGGCGCGGCTTTGGCATTCGACAAGGTGCCACTGCGCTTCGCCCACGGCAACGAGGCCGAGCTGCAGCGACTGGGCGCGCGCGTGGTGCCCGGTGCGCTGGTGCGCCGCGGCGCGCACATCGCCCGGGACGCCGTACTGATGCCGAGCTATGTGAATATTGGTGCCTACGTGGGCGCAGGCAGCATGGTCGATACCTGGGCAACGGTCGGTTCCTGCGCGCAGATCGGCGCGGGCGTGCACCTGTCCGGCGGCGTCGGCATCGGCGGCGTACTGGAACCGCTGCAGGCCAACCCCACCATCATCGAAGACAACTGCTTCATCGGCGCGCGCTCGGAAGTGGTCGAGGGTGTGGTGGTGGAGAAGGGCAGCGTGATCGGCATGGGCGTGTTCCTGGGTCAATCCACCCGCATCTACAACCGCGCCACCGGCGAAGTCAGCTATGGCCGCATCCCGGCCGGCAGCGTGGTAGTGGCCGGCAGCCTGCCTGCACAAGACGGCAGCCACAGTCTGTACGCGGCGATCATCGTCAAGCAGGTCGACGAGAAGACCCGCAGCAAGACCGGTATCAACGAATTGCTGCGCGTTTAGCAGCGCGCTCGCGGGCTATTCTGTCACTTCAAACGCAACTGAATCGCCCGCGAGCGGGCTCCTACAGGACACTCGCATGTCTGAAACCACACTCTACGGCCTGCCCAATTGCGATACCTGCCGCAAGGCGCGCAACTGGCTGGCGCGCTTCGACGTGGCGCACGACTTCGTCGACTACCGCGCCAGTCCGCTGGCGCCGGTCACGCTGAAGGCCTGGGCCCAGCAGCTCGGCGGCTGGGAGGCACTGGTCAACAAATCCTCCACCACCTGGCGCAACCTGCTGCCGCAGCGCAAGAATCCCGGCAGCGATCCGGAATGGACCCTGCTGCTGCGCGAGCATCCGGCGCTGGTGCGTCGACCGGTGGTGGTGCTGGCTGACGGCTCGGTCAGCGTGGGATTCAGCGACAACGGCTTCAAGAAGCTGTTCGGCAAATAGCCGATGGCTGCAACAGTCGCGTACCTTGTGTGTTGCCAATGACCGAGATGTTCCGCCATGTCTGACGTGCTTGAACTCACCCACAACCTGATCCGTCGCCGCTCGGTCACGCCCGAGGATGCTGGCTGCTTGCAGCTCATTGGCGAACGACTCGCGCTGGTCGGGTTCCGAGTCGAACACCTGCGGTATGGCGAGGTGGACAACCTGTGGGCGACGCATGGGCTGGACAATGAGCCGGGTATGGGACCCATGCTGGCCTTTCTCGGTCATACCGACGTGGTGCCGAGCGGACCGGAAGCATCGTGGCATAGCCCACCGTTCGAACCGACGATTCGTGATGGCCGTCTATACGGCCGTGGCGCCGCCGACATGAAAGGCTCGGTGGCGGCGATGGTGGTGGCGCTGGAGCAGTTTGTGGCAGCGCATCCGGGTCATCGGGGCCGGATCGGTCTGTTGCTGACCAGCGACGAGGAAGGGCCGACCAATCTGGATGGTGTGCGCAGGGTGGTGGAGCACTTCCGCGAGATTGGCGAGCGCATCGACTGGTGCGTGGTTGGTGAGCCGTCGGCGAAGGAAAAGCTGGGTGACCTGATCCGCGTGGGCCGGCGCGGCTCGCTGTCGGGCACGCTCAGTGTGCGTGGTGTGCAGGGGCATGTGGCGTATCCGGAGAAGGCGTTGAATCCGATCCATGCGTTCGCGCCGTCACTGGCCGAGTTGATGGCTGAACGCTGGGACGAAGGCAACAGCGATTTCCCGCCCACCTCGTTCCAGGTTTCCAATCTCAACGCGGGCACCGGCGCCACCAACGTGATTCCCGGCGAGCTCACTGCGTTGTTCAATTTCCGCTACAGCACGGCCAGCACGGCCGCCGAACTGCGCGGGCGCACCGAGGCGATCCTGCAGCGGCATGGTCTGGACTATGCGTTGGAGTGGAATCTCTCGGGCGAGCCGTTCCTGACGCCGCCAGGTGGCGTGCTGCGCGAAACCGTGGTGGCGGTCTGCCGCGAGTTGTGTGGCCTCGATCCCGAACAGAGCACTGGCGGCGGTACTTCCGATGGTCGCTTCATCGCTCCGCTGGGTGCCGAGGTCGTCGAGCTGGGGCCGCTCAACGCGACCATTCACAAGGTCGATGAGTGCGTGTCGGTGGATGATCTGCAGCGTCTGCCCGCAATCTACCGCGCGCTATGCGAGCGTCTGCTGGATTGATTGTGCTCTGCTGCATCTCACCGATTGAAGCACTACGGACTGGCGACCCGGGTCTTCCAGGCAGAGGCCGCGCCGGGTGAAAAGCGCGTGCGCATGCGGAGCTTGCGATCAAGCCGTCTCTCTCTCTCTCTCTCTCTCTCTCTCTCTCTCTCTCTTGCGTTTCGGGCCGTCTGACCAGCCAAACGATTGTTTTCGCAAACCCCGAGGTCGCTGAAACGGTCACTGGATACAGCGTGGCAGGCGGGTGTGCCAGCTCGTGGCACTGTTCGATCCTGCTGCATCCCTGCCTGCATGATATGGAGTGCAAACATGCCGCAAAGAACCGACGCATGCCCGTTCCGGGCCGTATGGCACACACCGTGGCCTGACGACGAACTCGAACGGGTGGAGGCTTGTCCGGTCTGTGGGAGCGTGGATCGCGAGTTGTTGCATCAAAACCTGGTCGACAACGTGTTCTTCACGGCGGCGGGGCGCTGGAACCTCCATCGCTGCACGCGCTGTCAGAGTGCCTATCTCGACCCACGGCCGAATGAGGCAAGTATCGGCAAGGCCTATGGTGTTTATTACACGCATAGTGCTGATCACTCACGCGGCAAGCGCCATGCCTCGGGCGGCCTGCGCTCACTGAAGCGGGCCCTGACCCATGGCTATGTGAATGCGCGCTACGGAACCCGTCGCCAACCGGCAAGCCGTCTGGGAGTCTGGGTGGCGCGTATCTCGCCCATGCGGCGGCAGAAGCGTGATGCCGAATTTCGCTATCTACCCAAGCCCGATGCGGGTCAGCGTCTGCTGGATGTGGGTTGCGGCAACGGCGACTATCTGGCCAATGCCGCCGATGCCGGTTGGCAGGTCGTGGGCATCGATGCCGACCCCGCCGCGGTCGCGGTAGCCACGCAGCGGGGGCTGGATGCCAGGCTTGGCGGTATCGAACTTTTTGCCGAACAGTCCAGCTGTTTTGATGCGATCACGCTGAGTCATGTGCTGGAGCATCTGCATGATCCCGTGGGTCTGTTGCGGGCGGTGCATCGCCTGCTCAAACCCGGTGGCGTCGTGTTCATCGATACACCGAACATCCAGAGCCGGGGGGCACGTCGCTGGGGCGCCGACTGGCGCGGCCTGGAAACTCCCAGGCATTTGGTCATTTTCAGCCGGGCAGCGCTGGTCGACAGGCTCCAGGCTGTTGGCTTGGTGCGTATCCAGAGCCCCCGCCGCACGGCGGTAAGGAAATCGATGGACCTTGCCAGCCTGCGCATGCAGCTGGGCAAGTCGCCTTATGGCAGGGAGCCGGCCCGGTTGCCCCTGATGTCGCGAATATCCCTGATCTGGGCAGTGCGCCATATCGAGGACGATGAATTCCTCACCATGCTCGCGTACAAGGCCGACTGCTGAGCCGGTGGTGGTATCGGCGCGCGAATCAACGGTGTGACGGATCCAGCGTCAGCGTATATCTGGTCTTGCCTGGCAACAGCGGCGTCGGCCGCCCGCTGACCCAGTCCGCGTGCCCTGCGCCGAAGAACGGTGACAGCGGGTTGTCGCTTTGTCCGCCGGGCATTTCCAGGATGCCTTGGGCCTCGTGGCCGGGCGACACGTCGAATCGCTCGGATGCTCCGAAACCGGGGGCGGCGACCCGCGGCATGTTGTTGTCACCCGGTAGTGGTTGGTCGGGCATGTCGATGAAGTGGCTCAGCCACGCGGGCAGGGCAGCGGACAGCGGGTGCTTGATGTCGCTGCGGTTGAGCTCGCCCCACGTGCGCGCGGCCAAGCCGCCGGGCTGCCGGCCCAGTTCGCTGGCAACCTGACGTGCGGCATCGAGCAGCAGGTCGTGCCAGCTGGCATATTTCGGATCGAGCAACTGCATCGGTTGCTGATGGATCATCGCCCAGACCGCCGCTTCAGCACTGTTCTGCCCCGGCCAGCTGAAATCGGGGTGGCGCTGGTGCACGCGGGCCGCGAAGGGCGCCAGCACCAGCTCGCTGACCGTGTTGCGGAAGGCACGCACCAGACGGTAGTCGACACTGTCGACGGCAGCGCGGCCACGCCAGGCGCCGATGAGTTGGCGCATCTGCAGCAACGCCGGGTCCTGCGCGTCGGCCAGGGTCTGCTGCAGCAGTCGCTGCCAGTGGGCCAGCAGCAAGGCGCGGTCGTCCAGCTGGATGTCCAGCAGGTTGGCCGGGGCGAAACTGGCGCGCCCGCGCAAGTCGTCGCGGATCTGCTGCGCGCGTGCGCCCAGGTCATGGCCACCATTGCCGAGCAAGGCCAGCGCGGCGCCGTCGACAGTACGGTTGTTGGCTGTCCACAGGCGCTGGTCGATCGGGTCCTCGATGCGCGGATATTGCGCGGCGCTGGCCCAGCCCTGCCAGCCGCTGGCGGCGCTGGAGCCGTCGTAGGGCAGGAGCGGATCGGCGCTGCCGCGCAGCGGGATACCGTTGCCGGCGATCGTCCAGCCCAGGTGGCCGGCACGGTCGACGACCAGCAGGTTCTGCGCCGGCATGCCGAACCGGGGCGCCAGGTTCAAGGCGCTGGCCACGTCAGGCGTGCGTTCCAGCTGCATCAACGTCAGGTTGTAGCCGCGCGGGTAGTGGGCGGTCCAGGCCAGCGCCAGCGGCGTGCCGTCGACGTCCTTGCCCATGATCGGACCCCAGCGGGTGTCCTCCACTGCGAGGATCACATCGGGCTTGCCCTTGACCTGGATACGTTCGTCATGACGCTCGATCGTGGCCCAGCCTTCGGGCACCTTGTAGCGTTGCGGGTGGGCCGGATCGCGCTGCACGCGCACCCAGTCGGTCCAGTCGCCATAGCTGTTGGTGAAACCCCAGGCGATCTGACCGTTCGATCCCACTACTACGGCTGGCGTACCAGGCAGGCTGACTCCGTTGACGTCGCGCTCGCCGCCCGGCGCAGTCGGATCGGGATAGTGCAGGCGCGTACGAAACCACACATTGGGCACGCGCAGGCCCAGGTGCATGTCGTTCGCGAGCATTGCCGCACTGGTGCCGGTCAGCGCACCGCCCACGGCGAAACTGTTGCTGCCCGGGCGTGCCTCATCCAGCGCCGGTGCCAGCGCGGCAAGCACCTGGGCGGAGGTTGTCGACGCCGGTTGCTGGCGCAGGTTGAACACGCTGGCATCCGGGATCACCGGTGTACGGGATAGCCGGCCGCTCAGTGGTGCCTCCCATACGGGGTCGGGCGCCAGCAGGAAATTCACCAGCGGGCCGGGCAGTGCGGCGCGCATGTCGGCGATGTGCAGCTCGCGTTCGTTGCGCCCATCGCTGTTCAGGTCCAGATACATCGAGGCGATGATCAGGATGCTGTCTTCGGAGCGCCACGGCTGCGGCTTGCTGCCGAGCAGCAGGTATTCCCACGGGCGTACGCGCAGATGGGCGAGGCCGGCGTTGACACCGTCGCGGTAGCGGTCCAGCTCGAACTTCTGTGCCGGCGGCAGTTGCGCGTAAGCGGCTTTGGCCACGGCGCGCAGTCGATGGCGCCGGTGGTTGAGATCGACCGGGAGCGCGGCCGGCCCGACCAGGGCGGAGAGCTCGCCGGCCGGCATGCGGCGCATCAGATCCATCTCGAAAAAGCGCTCCTGTGCATGGACATAGCCCTGCGCGTAGCTGATATCAGTGCGGCTTTTTCCATCGATCGTGACTGTGCCCAGTGCGTCACGACTGATACTCACCGGTGCGCTCAGGCCCGGCAGCCGCTGGGTGCCGTCCAGTTGCGCGCGGCTGCCGGCCAGCAGCCACCACAGCGCGAGGAAGGCGATCAGCAGCACGGCCAGCACGCTCAGCAAGGTGGCGCGCAGCAGGCGCCAGGGTCGAATCGTCATGGCAGGCCTTGAGCGAGTGGCAGTCAGGGTTTGGCGAATACGGCAAAGATGCCGGCATAGGGCTTGACCAGGAACGCCGGTGCGCCGGCGTAACCCGCACCATCGACATACAGTTGCGAAATGCTGCCATCCAGGTACAACGCATCGCGGCAGCCGAACTGGTCGCGGAACAGCCGCGCAAACGTGTGGAAATTCACCGGCGCCTCGCTGACCGCGAAAATCACCTCGGTCGGTGTTTTGGCGCAAACGCCGCTGCGCCATTTCAGGCTGGCCGAGTCGTCGACGAACTGCTCGTTGAGCTGGCCGTCGATCAACAGCATCGGGCCGGATTGGGTGGCCCACTGGGCGGGTTTGTCGTCGGCCTTGAAGGCAGTGCTGGTGCGCACGGCGGCATGCCCATCCGGATAGATCGCGAACACGCCGTTGGGCAGCAGCGAGAAATTGCCTGAGGCCGGGTTGCCGTGGGCCAGGTTCAGCGGCACCAGCATCTTGCCGTTTTCCACATACAGCCCGAGCGGAGCGAAATGCTGGTCGTAGATGCCGGCGTTGGCAGCGAACAGCAGCCGCTCATGCCGCGCCTCGCCCCACTGGCGCAGCGCATCGATGCTGCCGAACGGCTGCCCGCTTTGCGGATCGCGCCAGAACAGGTTCAGTCGCTCGTGTTTCAGGTCCACCTTCACGTAGCGGTAATTCTGCCCCGCAAAGGCGACCACGCCCTGGTCCAGGGCCTGCGCCTGCGGCACGCAGGCGCAGGCGCCGCTGAGCAGGCTTAGCGCGAGAAGCCAATGCCACAGGGGGCGGTGGCGGCGCGAGGAGGCGAAACATGTGACGGTTGAACGCATGGGCCGATGGTCGCCGGGTGTGCCCTCCCGGCGCAAGCCCGTTCGGCCTGGATGAATCTGCGGGATGATGGATGTGCCGCTAAACTTCGCCTTTTCGCCGGATTCATCCATGCCTTACACCCCGATCGTCGCCACGCTGGGCTACGTGCTCTCGCCCGACCGCAGCGAGGTCTTGATGATCCACCGCAACGCACGCGCGGACGACCAGCATCTGGGCAAGTACAACGGCCTCGGCGGCAAGATGGAGCCGGGCGAGGACATCGCCACCTGCATGCAGCGGGAGATTGCCGAGGAGGCCGGCATCCGCTGCGAGTCGATGCAGCTGCGCGGTACGCTGAACTGGCCCGGTTTCGGCAAGCAGGGCGAAGACTGGCTTGGCTTCATTTTCGTGATCGAGCGGTTCAGCGGCACGCCACTGACCAGCAATGTCGAAGGCAACCTGGAGTGGGTCGCCCGCGACAAGCTGATGGAACTGCCGATGTGGGAGGGTGACCGCCACTTCCTGCCGCTGGTGTTCGATGCTGACCCGCGGCCGTTTCACGGTGTCATGCCGTACAAGGACGGGCGCATGCAGTCGTGGTCGTATACGCGGCTGTAGCGTCAATCCGACTTCACCCGCTGGATTCCGTCAGGTGCATGCCGGGTGCGCCATGTCGGTTTACCAGCCGCGGTTGCGGCCGTGGAAGTTGCCTTTGCCCACGTCGATCGAGAAGCTGACGGCGCCGGTCGGGTGGTCGCAGTCGCCCAGGTTCTTGGTGATGTTCACCGCGCCGGTCTGATAGGTGCCGCTCATGTGGCTGCCGCCGACCACGCCCATGCCGACGCTGCCGTGCACCTGCGGCTGGTTGTAGGTGGAGTCGTCGCAGGCCTGGCTGGAGGCGGTGTCGCGGTCGGCATTGCCCATGCGGCCGCTGGTATCGCCGTAGTAAACGCCGGGCGCCGGTTTGGCGGAGGTGCCGGCGGTCGCTGGTTGGCTGGCGGCAGCGCTGGTGCTGCTCGCGGGCAGGTTGCTGGAGGGCGTGCTGTCGCCGGCCGGCAATTTGAGGTTCAGGGGCTGGCTGGCGCTCTGTGCCCAGACCGAGCCGACCAGCAGGGTGCCTGCGATGACGCCGAATAGCCGCTTCATGTTTCAAATCTCCGGGGATATGGCGTGACAAACGCGCGATGCCGCCTTTGCGTGCACAGGGACAGCGTGTCCGGCTTTGAAACACAACGCGGCAGGAAGTTCCTGCCGCGTCCGTTCAGCTGGTGGTTTCGATCCGTTCGACCCGGCGCAGACCACGCGGCAGCACGCCGCCGCGACTGGCACGGTTGCCACCGTATTCCACCAGGTCGGCCCACTTCAGGGTGAGCTTGCGCTGGCCCGCGTACATCGTGACCTCGCCCTTGCCCTCGGTGACGATGGCCACGCCAACCACGCGTTCTTCGCCCGCGACCAGCTTCGCCTTGGGAATCTCGATCAGCTTGTTGCCCTTGCCCTTCTCCAGCTCGGGCAGTTCGGCCACCGAGAACATCAGCAGGTGCCCTTCGCTGGTGACCACCACGATGCGATCGCGGGACGGGTCGGCGCTGACCTGAGGTGTCAGCACGTGAGCGCCATCGCTGAGGCTGATGATCTGCTTGCCGGCCTTCTGGCGACCAGTGAGCGCCTCGAAGCGGGTGACGAAGCCGTAGCCGAAATCGGTAGCCAGGATCAGTCGGGTGTCATTGTCGCCGGCGACCAGCGCATCGAAGCTGGCCCCGGCGCTGGGGCTGAAGCGGCCGGTCAGTGGCTCGCCGTTGCCGCGTGCCGAGGGCAGCGTGTGTGCCGGTGTCGAGTAGCTGCGGCCGGTGGAGTCGATGAAGGCGACCTGCTGCGTGGTGCGTGCCTTGACCACCGCCAGCAGGCCGTCGCCTTCGCGGTAGTTCAGGCCTTCGGCGTCGATATCGTGCCCCTTGGCGGCACGTGCCCAACCTTTCTGGCTGAGTACCACGGTGACCGGTTCGCTGGCGACCAGGGCGCTTTCGTCCAGCGCCTGCGCCACCTCGCGTTGGATCAGGGGCGAGCGGCGGTCGTCGCCGAACTTGGCGGCATCGGCGCGCAGTTCGTCCTTGATCAGACTCTTCAGCTTGGCCGGTGATTTCAGCAGCACGTTGATGCGGGCGCGCTCCTCTTCCAACTGGTCGGCTTCGCCGGTGATCTTCATCTCTTCCAGCCGCGCCAGTTGGCGCAGGCGGGTTTCGAGGATGTAGTCGGTCTGCTCCTCGCTGAGCCTGAAGCGCGACATCAGGACGACCTTGGGATCGTCCTCGGTGCGGACAATGCGGATCACCTCATCGAGGTTCAGATACGCAATGCGCAGGCCTTCCAGCAGGTGCAGGCGGCGCTCGACCTTGGCCAGCCGATGTTCCAGTCGTTTGGTGACGGTGCTGGTGCGGAAGCTCAGCCACTCGGTGAGGATGCGCTTGAGATCCTTCACTTGCGGCCGGCCATCCAGACCGATCATGTTGAGGTTGATGCGGAAGCTCTTCTCCATGTCGGTGGTGGCGAACAGGTGCTGCATGGTCTCGTCCGCATCGATGCGGCTGGAGCGCGGCACGATCACCAGCCGGATCGGGTTCTCGTGGTCGGACTCGTCGCGCAGATCCTCGATCATCGGCAGCTTCTTGGCGCGCATCTGCGCGGCGATCTGTTCGAGGATCTTCGACGGGCTGACCTGGTGCGGCAGCGCGGTGATCACGATGTTGCCTTCCTCGCGCTGGTATACCGCGCGGGCGCGTACCGAGCCGCCGCCGGTTTGGTACATCGCCAGCAGGTCGGCGCGCGGGGTGATGATCTCCGCCTCGGTCGGATAGTCCGGCCCGCGCACGTGCTCGCACAGGTCGGCGACGCTGGCGTCCGGGTCATCCAGCAGACGGATGCACGCGCTGACCAGCTCGCGCAGGTTGTGCGGCGGGATGTCGGTGGCCATGCCCACCGCGATGCCCATCGAGCCATTCAGCAGCACGTGTGGCACGCGCGCCGGCAGCCAGCTCGGCTCTTCCAGCGTGCCGTCGAAGTTCGGCACCCAGTCGACCGTGCCCTGGGTCAGCTCACCCAGCAGCGCCTCGGCGATCGGGCTGAGCTTGGATTCGGTGTAGCGCATCGCGGCGAAGCTTTTCGGGTCGTCCGGCGAGCCGAAGTTGCCCTGGCCTTCGACCAGCGGATAGCGGTACGAGAACGGCTGTGCCATCAGCACCATCGCCTCGTAGCTGGAGCTGTCGCCATGCGGATGGAACTTGCCGATCACGTCACCGATGGTGCGCGCGGATTTCTTCGGCTTCGCGGTGGCATTCAGGCCCAGCTCGCTCATCGCGTAGATGATGCGCCGCTGCACCGGCTTCAGGCCGTCGCCGACGAAGGGCAGCGCGCGGTCCAGTACCACGTACATCGAGTAGTCGAGATAGGCCCGCTCGGCGTATTCCTTCAGCGGGATCTGTTCGTAATTGGCTTGCAGGTTCATGCGGTTACATCATTGATTGGCGCGCAGGCTGCGCGGATAGCCGGTCGATGGTGCCAGAAAGCGTGCGGTTCTTGTAGGAGCCCACCCTGTGGGCGATGCTTTTCTCCATCTGCAGCAAGAGCTTCGCCCACAGGGTGGGCTCCTGCAGGGCGGCGTTGGGCTATTGGCGGGTCGTTTCGATGCCCAGCTTTTGCAGCTGGACCTGCACGCTGTCCGGCCCGGCTAGATGGGCTGCGCCGACGGCAATGAAGGTAGTGCCGGGCTGCTGCAGCATGGCGGCGATTTCCCCCGCCCAGACCTGGTTGCGCTGCACCAGCAGGCGCTGGTACAGCGCAGGGGCCTGCTGACGCAGGTCTTCGTCCTCGATCTGCGCGATGCGCCCGGTGTCGCCGGCTTTCCATGCATCGATCAGGTCGGTCAGTTCGCTGCTGTCCTTGCCAATATCCTTCAAGGTGGCCTGCAGAAAGGCCAGCTGCATCGTGTCCGACATGTCAGCCAGAAAGTGGATCTGCTGCTCGGCGGTTTCGAGCCCGAGCACCGGCTTGCCGGCGGCGAGCATCTGCGCCTGCAGTTGCCTGTCCACGCCCTGCTGCGGATCGAGTCCGGCTTTCAGCAGTGGCGCCGTGGTCAGCGTCAGGGCGGCCAGCCATGGACGCATCATGCTCAGTGTCTGCATGCCGCCAGGTACGCTGCTCTGTTCGACCGCATGCTGCAGTTGTTGACGTTGTGCTGCATCCAGCAGGCTGCTCAGCGGGTGCGCCGGATCGAGTCCATAGCGCAACACCAGTGCGGCCATATTGGCCTGATTGTCGTCGGTCAGCTCGATGTAGAGCGTCTTGCTCGTGCCCAGCGCCTGCTCCAGCGCCGGATAGCGCCAGGCGGTGTCATGCGGCAACAGATGCACGGTGCCAAACAGGTAGATCGTGGTGTCGGCATGCTTGACCACCCACAGTGCCGGCCGTGCAAAGAGGGTGGCGGGGAACGGCAGTACCAGGCACAGCAGCATCCGCATGAACAGTTTGGGTTTCATGCCGGGCAGTGTTGCGGCAAGTCGAGGCGGAATTCAATGCGACGCGAACCAGGTCGGCGTCGAGCGACCGTTCGGTCAGCGCGGGACGCGATAGCCGCCGGGGATCCCAGTTGGACTCAGGGTGATCTGCCACAACTGGTCACGACGGCTGCGGAATACGCCGGCGGAAACGGCCAGGTAGTAGCGCCACATGCGCCGGAACCGCTCGTCGTAGCTGGCGGGCAGACGGTGCCAGGCGGCTTCGATGTTGTCGCGCCAGGCCGTCAGTGTGCGGTCGTAATCGGCGCCGAAGTTGTGCCAGTCCTCGATCACGAAAAGATCTTCCAGCGCGGCGCTCACCTGGCTGGCGGCGGGGATCATCGAGTTGGGGAAAATGTACTTCTCGATCCACGGGTCAGTCTGCGCCGGCGCGCTGTTGCTGCCGATGGTGTGCAGCAGGGACAAGCCGTCGTCCTTGAGGCAGCGCCGCACCGTTTCGAAATAGCTGCGGTAGTTCCTGCCGCCCACGTGCTCGAACATGCCGATCGAGTAGACCGCGTCGAAGCGTTCGTTGATTTCCCGATAGTCCTGCAGCCGGATCCGGATCGGCAGGCCGGCGCAAAGCGCGCGGGCGTAGTCGGCCTGTTCCTGCGAAACGGTGATGCCGACGCCTTCGATGCCATAGTGCTCGGCGGCGTATTTCAATGCCTCGCCCCAGCCGCAGCCGATGTCGAGCACGCGCTGACCGGTCTTCAATTGCAGCTTGCGGCAGACCAGGTCGAGCTTGGCGGCCTGCGCGTCATCGAGATTGGCTGCCTTGGCCCAATAGCCGCAGGAATACACCAGCCGCTTGCCCAGCATGGCCTGGAACAGGTCGTTGCCGAGGTCGTAGTGCACCTTGCCGATCTCGAATGCCCGCTCGCCACGTTGCAGGTTGATGAAGCGCGCCTTCAGGTGGGCGAGCAGGG
Source organism: Rhodanobacter sp. (assembly GCA_041663105.1). GTDB lineage: Bacteria > Pseudomonadota > Gammaproteobacteria > Xanthomonadales > Rhodanobacteraceae > Rhodanobacter. Next base: position 70,802 of record JBAZRB010000001.1, on the reverse strand, counting down.
TATCGAGGGTTTTCAACTCCTGGTCGAGCCCGGCGGTGAGCAGCCGGGTGCACAGGCCGGGCAGGTCGTCGGCGTCCCACCAGCCGTCCATGTAGGCTTCGCCCAGCCCCAGCGAGCCATGGGCGAAGATCCGGGCGTACAGCCGCTCATCACGCACGCGAAGGTCGATGGGCGCGCTGCCGTTGATTCGAATGCCGGCCTGCTCAAGCAGTTCGCTGGCGCGGCTTTTCAGGCTGTCCTGGTTCACGGGTCGGCCTCGCTACGTGGTGGTGACGGGAAAGGACCTTCTGCGGTATCAGATTGCGCCGATCGCTGTGAAGCTGGTGGGTGAACGCGCATAGACGACTTCGACGCCGGCGTCGCGCACCAGTTGCAGCAGCTGTTCTGCCTGCTCCTCGCGCAGCAGGAATTCCACCTTGATGGTCAGGTCGTCGGTCAACTCGAAGAACTGCTCTTCGTGCAGCACGCCATGCCGGCCGAAGCAGGCGATGGATCGAAACGCCGAGCCACCGCCGATGCCATGCTGCCGTGCACTGGTCAGCAGCCAGTCCGACACCAGCATGCCCTCGTGTTTGGCGCGAAGGTGGCAGTAGAAGTGCAGGCTCACGCCCTGTTGCAGGGTTTCCTGGGTCATCTCGAACTCCGGTTCAGTGGCGCAGCAGGGTACGGGTGATGCTCAGACCGAGTACGGTCATGGCCAAGGAGCCGATGACATGCGCCAGGACATGCCCGCTGAACCACAGATACTGCTGACGCAGCAGCAAGCCGCTGGCTTCGGCAGAAAAGGTGGAGAAGGTCGTCAGGCCACCGAGAAAGCCGGTCATCACGAACAACTGCAGCTCCGGCGATACCGCCTGGAAATTTCGGAACAGGCCGATGGCAATACCCATCAGCAGACCACCGGTGAGGTTGGCCGCCAGCGTGCCCAGCGGCACCGTCGGGAACAGCGGGTTGAACAGCACGCCCAACCCCCAGCGGCACCAGCAGCCGATGGCGCCGCCGACTCCAATTGCAACAAATCCACTGACACCCACGAGCGCTTCTCCTGACGGAATCAAAATGTCCCGCTTCCGCGCTGGCAGGCACGCCTGCGCCGCCGGAAGCCGGTGGTGCAGGCATCATCAGCCTCAACGTCGGGCGAGAGGTGGTTTGCTTCGCGAGTACACCAGGGCATTCGGGAAACGGGAGGCATGCCATCTCCCGAGCATCCATCGTAGTCGATGCTGCGGTCTACTCGTCAAGCACGGGGCTCTATACTGCCGACCCGTCGATGCTGCCCAGAACGCCATGAACCCCATCCATCGCCCTGTTCGCCGAAGCCTGCCATGGCTGCTGGCGGCGCTGTCGATGATCGGGCCGTTTTCGATCGATGCGGTGTTTCCCTCGTTTCCGCTGGTTGGCGCGCATTTTGGTGTCGATGCGGCGGCGTTGCAGCAGCTGATCAGCGTTTATCTGGTCACGTACGCGGCGATGAGCTTGTTCCATGGCGCGATTTCCGATGCGATCGGGCGCAAGCCGGTGATCGTCGCCGGCATGCTGGTCTACGCGCTGGCTTCGGTCGGCGCTGCCATGTCGACCTCGTTCGCCATGCTGCTGGCCTGTCGTGGCCTGCAAGGCATGTGCGCCGGCGCCGGCCTGGTGGTCGGGCGCGCACTGATCCGTGACAGCCTGCAGGGTGCGGCCGCGCAGCAGATGATGTCGCGGGTGATGATGATTTTCGGGGTGGCGCCGGTGATCGCGCCGATGGTGGGTGCGCAGCTGCTCTCTTTCAGTGGCTGGCACGGCATCTTCTGGGTGCTCACCGGGTTCACCGCGCTGCTGTCGCTGGCCTTGTATCTGCTGCTGGATGAAACCCATCCGCCGGAGCGTCGCACTGTCTTCGCGCCGCGGCACCTGCTGGCAAGCTACGCGTCGTTTGGCCGCGACCGGGTGTTCTGGCCGCTACTGATCTCCAGCTCGGTCAACTTTGCCGGTCTGTTTCTCTACATTTCCTCGGCGCCACAAATCGTGCGCAACCTGCTTCATTTGTCGGCACAGGGCTTTCCCTGGCTGTTCATTCCGGTAGTGATCGGGCTGGTCGGCGGGGCGTGGCTGTCGGGTCGGATGGCCGGGCGGGCCAGCGTCAGGCTGACCCTGAATGTGGGTTACGCCGCTTTGTTGCTGGCTTGTGCGCTGCATTTGCTGCTGGCGCTGGTGTTCCCGCAGGCGCGGCTGCCGTGGTCGGTGCTGCCGTTGATCGTGCATGGTGTCGGCGTGCAGCTGGCATTCCCGACGCTGACCCTGTTGCTGCTTGATCGGTTTCCGCATCAGCGCGGCGGCATCTCCTCGGTGCAGGCGTTTGCCAGCCTGCTGATCTGCAGCGTGGTGGCGGGCGTGCTGTCACCGCTGCTGTCCGGCAATATGCTTCATCTAGCGCTGGGCGCGTCGGCGTTGACGGTGTGCGGGGCGCTGGCCTGGTGGCGCTACGGCAGCATCACGCGCCGTTCGCTGGCGCTTTCACTGGCGAATCAGGACGCTGGCGTGGTGATGCAAACCGAGATCGTCGAGCCGCGTTGACTGACGATGCGGTAATTTAAGCGGGCGTGCCGGGCGGCGCGGGGTCGATCATGGTATCCACGCTCGTCGATTCCACCGACAGCATCACGGTGCCGCGGGCCAGCGCATTGACCAGGCTGGGTGAGCGGTAGCCATTGTCGGCGAGCCAGCGGCGCCAGACCGAGTCGTCGATCGTCTCGTTGACGCCGAGGCCTGCCTGACGGTCGAAAGCGGACTTGAATTCCTTGTAGATGCCGTACATGAACTCGGCGTAGGAATTACGCGGAACGCCGCGCCAGGCGTCGTCTGCCGGCGCGAACGGCTCGGTACAGGCGAGGCCGGCATCAATCGCCTTGCACTGCAGCCACGCCAGTGGCAGGTCGGGCAGGGGATCGGGCTTGCAGCCGGCGCCGTCACGATCATTGCCGCCGCCCACATCCGCGTGTGCGCCGATGAACCAGCGCTGTTCGATCTCGACCTGTTCGACTTTCTTCGAGGTGAGATTTTCGCCGGGCTTGATGGTGTTCGGGTTGCGTGTCCAGATCGCTGGCTGGAAGTCGGCCCGGTGCTCGTCCAGTGCCAGCGCCTGATAGGCGCGCTTCACAATCTTGCTCAGCTCGGTGTCGTGGAACTGGTAACGCGAGCGTGCATACGGGAACCACGCCGCGGTGTCGGGAATACCCAGCGCACCCACCGTGTCCCACACGCCAATGAAATGGATGTCGACCTCGACCGAGTGGCCAGCGCGGAAATCCCGGGCGATGGCGTCATCAGGCTTGCTGTCCCGTTCCCGATAAAAGTCGTAGGCGTCGGAAACCTCGGCCTTGCTGATCTTGCCGACGGCATCGCGGCGGAGCAGGCCGCACTTGCGGATCATTCCGCCCAAGCTGCGCGCAGTATAGGCGCCGCGACTGAAACCGAACAGGAAGATATCATCGCCTGGCTGCCATGCTTTGCAGAGCCAGCAATAGCCTTCCATCACATGGCCGGACAGGCCGTAGCCAAAGGCACCACCGAGCAGGTGGGACAGTCCGGCGGTCACCCCGACGCCAGGAATGTAGTTCACCCGCTGCTCGATGCCCGCAAGGTCGCGCGGAGCGATCAATCGTCGCAGCCGCTCCACATTCGTGTTCGACTCGGGCTTGTTCCAGGTGCCATCAAAAAGAAGCACCAGCCGGCGGCTGGCCATGTCGCCCTCCTGTGCGCTATCGGCGGAGTGGTTTCCGGCTCCACTGTAGAGCGAGGCCGCCGTACCAACCAGTGCCCGGAGCGGTCCGACGGTGTCAAATCAGCCCACGCTGCGCCAGGAATCGGGCTGCTTCGTCGGCATCCCTCTCGAACCATGCGCGAGTGGAGCCGAGTCGGAACGAATACCCCCACGCGTCCATGTCAGCCATCAGCCGTTCGCTGCCGACGCCGGGCAATCGTTCGGCCAGCACGATCTGCAGGTAGCAGGTGGCGTCCTCTTCCTCGATCGAATCGGTGGCGTCGGTATGCACCTCAATCCGCCGTTCCGGCGGCAATACGATCAGGTGTCCCGCCTCATGCAGCAGCGAGTGCACCGGCGTGTCATCGCGCGCATAAACCGTGCTGCCGATAATGCCTGCCTCCTCGTCTCCCCAGAAGCTGCCTGGAATCGGTTGCGGGCTTTCGACCCGCTGCAGGGTCAGGCCAAAGCCGGCAAGCAGGGCAGTCGGCGCGTCAAAGCCGATATCGGCCAGGCGCATGACGCTGCCGGCGGGGTCGTGGGTGACGGCCGGATGGCCTGATTCAGTTCGCATGGGAGTGCGCCGATGGCGCCGTGCAGGAAGTTGTAAAAATAGCGCCCAGGTGACGCAAGTCCACCTGGGCGGGCGCCTGCCGGATGGCTGGCGTGGGATTCAGCCCGTGTGGGCTGAATCCTTGGGTGTCGGCCTGGTATCCGGCAGTGTGACGGAGAGTTCAAGGATCTCGTGACCACTGTCGCGCTCGAAGTTGATGTTGATCGCATCGAGGTCGACGTGGATGTATTTCTTGATCACTTCGAGCAGTTCATTGCGCATCATTGGCAGGTAGTCAGGCGCGCCGCGGGTGGAGCGCTCCTGCGCGACGATGATGCGCAGGCGCTCGCGTGCCACGTTGGCGGTGGCCTCGGGCTTGCGCTTCAGGAAATCAAGAATACCCATCGTGATCAACCTCCGAAGACGCGCTGGAGAAAGCCCTTCTTGGGCACATCGATGAAGCGCAGCGGGCGCTCCTCACCGAGGATGCGGGCCACGGTGTCGCTATAGGCCTGACCGGCGTTCGAGTTGACATCGACGATGACCGGGATCCCATTGTTGGAGGCCGTCAACACGTTCTCCGACTCCGGAATCACACCCACCACCTCGATACCGAGAATTTCCTCGACATCCTTCACGCTCAGCATCTCGCCGATGGCAACGCGGGCCGGGTTGTAACGGGTCAGCAACAGGTGCTGGGTGACTGGCGTCTCGCCGCGCTCCGCACGGCGGGTCTTGCTGGCGAGCAGGCCCAGAATGCGGTCGGAGTCGCGCACCGAGGAAACCTCCGGATTGACCACCACCACGGCATGGTCGGCGAAGTACATCGCCAGGTGGGCACCTTTCTCGATGCCGGCCGGCGAGTCACACACCACATAGTCGAAACCTTCTTCGGAAAGGCCTTCAAGCACTTTTTCGACGCCTTCCTGGGTCAAGGCATCCTTGTCGCGCGTCTGGCTGGCGGCCAGCACGTAAAGATTGTCGTGGCGCTTGTCCTTGATCAGCGACTGTTTCAGCGTGGCTTCGCCATGCACGACGTTGATGAAGTCGTACACCACGCGCCGCTCGCAGCCCATGATCAGGTCCAGGTTGCGCAGGCCGACGTCGAAGTCTATGACCGCGACTTTCTTTCCTGCCATGGCCAGGCCGGTGGCAAGCGATGCGCTGGTCGTCGTCTTGCCTACGCCGCCTTTGCCGGAAGTGACAACGATAATCTCAGCAGTCAAGGGCCCATCTCCGCATGATTGTTCTTGTTGTGGATGATCACAGCTTGGCGATCAACAGTTTTTCGCCATCGAGCCAGCATTGCACGGACTGGCCTTCGAGGTCGTCAGGAATTTTTTCAAAAACGCGATAGTGACCGGCGATGGCCACCAGTTCGGCGCGAAAGTCGGAGACGAAGATGCGCGCCTTTTCGTCTCCCTGTGCGCCGGCCATGGCGCGGCCGCGAAGTCCGCCATAAACATGGATGTTGCCGTCCGCGATGACTTCGGCACCATTGGCGATGGCGCCGGTGACGATAAGGTCGCGGTCACGCGCATAGACCTGCTGGCCCGAGCGCACCGAGCCGACGTGATGTTGGGCTCCCTGCGTACTGCCGGGTGCCGGCGATGAGAGAATCGGTTCGCGCTGCGTCGGTGCGGCGGGCTCGACGCGGGCGGCGATGTCGGCCACGGCGGCGGTGCCGGCGGCGGGTTCATACGCGGCGCGAAACTTGGCGATCAGCGGCAAACCCATGCGCTTGGCCAGCGCTTCGGTTTCGCTGGTGCCGTAGGCAATGCCCACCGGCAGCATGCCGGCGCTGCGCACCGCTTCCAGCAGGGCGTCCACGGTGCCGTCGTCGGGCAGGTTGAGCAAGTGGCTCAGATCCAGCACGACCGCTGCACGGGAGAACATCTGCGGTGCGGCGCGTACGCGCCGTTCGAGTTCGTCGCACAGCGCGGCAGCGTCAACCCGACGGACGCGGACGCATGCCATGCCGACCTGTCCAAAGCGCAGGTCGCAGGCATCGGAAGTATCCATCTGCACACTCATGGATGCCGTTCTCCGGCAATCTTCAGCTGGCCGGGTTCAGCAATCGCGGGACGCAGGCGTTCGGCCAGCCAGGGCACATCGGGCAGGCCGCCGTGATCCAGCCAGGTCTCGCGGACATAACCGTAGCTGGCCAGATCCCTGGCCAGCAGGCTCACCTTCGGTCCATCGGTGCCCATTTGTTGCTGAGCGACTTCCTGAAAGCCGTAGGTGCCGTGGAACAACACGACGACATCGTTGCGTGGCTCCAGGAAGACCTCGCAGGTGAGCAGGGGCACGCGCACCTCGGCATAGCTGTGCACGTCGCAATAGAAGATGCGACCAAGACCGTGGCGACGGTAGGTGTTCGCAATCACGATACGGTCGATGTAGACGAATTGCGAGTAGTGCTTGGAGAACCAGCGATAGTTGGGGCTGTCGTAGTGGCCCCCTTCGCGCAGCGCGATCAGGAAGCCTGCCAGATGCCCATCGATTTCGGCCACGCGGAAATACTCGGCGTGCTCGAAAAAATAACGCAGGTGACTGGTGTCGAGGGCGAGGATGGAGCGGCCGGCAGCATTGTTCAGCGCCAGCACGGCATCCAGGTCTTGCTCGCGCACGTCGCGGATGGCAAGGGCCATTCGTTGCTCCGCTAGATTGAATACCAAGGACGAGGTCGACCGTGTCGGCCCCACACAAGGCCTCATTATGACATGTGGCCGTGACCTTACGTAGGCCGCAGGTAGATGTAAAAGCTTCGTAAAGCAGGCTTCAAGCCTGTCAAGCGGCCGACAGGCATGACTTCTCGCGCATTGCGCGAAATGTCGCCAGAGCCAATGATGCGCCCCATGCGCTGGCCATTTTTCAATCATATCCGCCTGCTTCGCTACGCGGGCTTCTTCACCTACCTTTCGGTAGGCACCCCGCTGATCACTAACTGGGCGACCGAGCGGTTAAGCCAGTTGCAACGGCCCAATTTCTCGTTGTTGTTGTGGACGCTGTGCTACCTGGTCTTCGGCTTGATGTACTGGCTGCTCACCAGCAATCTCGGGTCGCGTCGCTACCCCGTGCTTAAGTTGCTCGGGCTGACCTTGATGACCGCCGCCGCCGTGGCGGTGGGCTGGTACAGCCACAGCGGCCTGTCGGCCATGCTGATGGTGGTGGCGTCGCTGGTGCTGCCGTGGATGCTTCCATTGTGGCTGGCGGCTTTCTGGCTGGTGCTGCAGCACCTGACCCTGGTGGCGATCTTTGCCACCTTTCCCGAGTACGATCACAGCATTGCGCTCGGCTTTCTGCAGGCGAGCATTTATCTCGGCATATCGGTGCTGGTGTTCGTCACCTCGACGGTGGCCAGTCAGCAGGCCGAGCAGCGCGAGGTGCAGCGCCGGCTGAACTCCGAGCTGCGCGCCACCCGCGCGCTGCTGGCCGAGTCAAGTCGCATCGCTGAGCGCATGCGCATTGCCCGCGACCTGCACGACCTGATCGGTCATCACCTGACCGCGCTGAGTCTGAACCTGGAGGTGGCCAGCCACCTCAGCGGCGAACCCGCCGCGACCCATGTGCGCAGCGCCCAGAGCACTGCGCGGCACCTGTTGGCCGATGTGCGGGAGGTGGTCAGTGAATTGCGTCAGGATGACGCCATTGACCTGACCCAGGCCTTGAACAGCCTCACCGACGGAGTTCCCGGGCTGAGCGTGCATGTGGTGATGCCACCACGGTTCAGCGTGGAGGACCCGCGTCGTGCCCAGGTGTTGTTGCGCTGCGCCCAGGAAATCATCACCAATACGGCCAAGCATGCCGGCGCGCGCAATCTCTGGCTCAATTTCGCGTACGCTGAGGCCAACTTGCTCGGTCTGCACGCGCGTGACGACGGTCGCGGTGCGGATCACGTCGTACCCGGCAATGGCCTGTCCGGCATGCGCGAACGGCTCGCGGAATTCGGCGGCATCCTGACCCTGGACACCGGCCTGAGCCGGGGCTTCGGGCTCACCGTGCGACTGCCGCTGGGTGAGCAGTCGGCGCTGGCACATGCACCATCCCGATTTGAACCGCCCGCACTGAATGTGTCGTAATGTTGCGGCTTGACCGACATGGGCGTGTGCCTTGCGGTCGGTACCGCATCGTTTCGGTAACTCCACACTCCTGATTCAAGTTTGCCCGAGGATTCGCGATGATTTCCGTTTGTCTCGTCGACGACCAGAATCTGGTACGGCAAGGTGTTCGCTCACTGCTGGACCTGTCCGAAGATATCCGCGTGGTGGCGGAATGTGCCGATGGCGCGCAGGCGGTGCAGGACATCCCGCGGATCAAGCCCGACGTGGTCTTGCTGGACTTGCGCATGCCGAACATGAGCGGCCTGGAAGTACTGCAGGCGCTGTCTGCCCGCCATGAATTGCCGCCGACCATCATCCTCACCACGTTCGATGATGATCAGCTGGTGCTGCAGGGGCTCAAGGCCGGCGCGCGCGGTTACCTGTTGAAGGATGTGTCACTGGAGCAACTGGTCGAGGCCGTGCGTTCGGTGGCAGCGGGTGGATCACTGGTCGCGCCGATGGTCACGCAGCGCCTGATGGCCGGCGTGGCGCGGATGCAGAACCAGTTCACCAGTCTGGAGCAGCCTGATCCACTGACCGAGCGCGAGACCGAGATCCTGCGTCTGCTTTCCGGTGGCTACAGCAACAAGGAAATCGCCAATTCGCTGAAAGTGGCCGAGGGTACCGTCAAGAACCACGTGTCCAACATCCTCTCCAAGCTGGGTGTTCGCGACCGTACGCGGGCGGTGCTGAAGGCGCTGGAGATGGGGATAGTCTGAGTCTTGCCAGCGGCTCCCATTTCTGTGGCTGCGGAGTCTTCCGACGGTGCATTTCGGGGCTGTGCCGGGCAGATAGCGTTCCAGCGCGTGAGCAAGTAACATCCCTAGCTTCGGCGTTTGCCGACCCCCTGTCAGGCCCCCCGGGCAGGCCCTCGCGGCGACAGGGGCGACACTTTTAGGTATGGCGTAAAGGCGCTTCGGAGAACTCTGGAATGATGCGTGTCTTTGAATTTCTTGTTGCACTGGTCATCGTAGTCGCACTCGGTGTCCTGGCAGCCGTGGTCATGCCCGGTAGTGGTCATGTGGAGCGTCAGTTGGTGATCGGCAAGGATATGCGCCAGGTCTACGATGTCGTCGACAATCTGCGCCGTCTGCCGGACTACTCGGTGCTGCGTGCCATTGATCCCTCGGTGCAGTTCAAGCTTTCCGGCAAGGCCTTCGGCCCCGGTTCTGAAATCAGCTGGCAGAGCAGCGATGCCAAGCTGGGCAACGGTGGCCTGACCATCGCCAGCGCCACGCCGGACTTCGACAAGATCGACGGCAATACCAAGGAAGCGACCATTGTCTGGAATCTGGACAACAGCTGGCGCGGCCTGGACAAGCATTTCACGCTGGATCTCGCGCGCAAGGGTAGCCGCGGCCAGCTGACTGAGGTGACCTGGTCTTACGACGTTTCCTATGGCTGGAACCTGGTCAACCGCTTCGCCAATCTCTATATCCATGGCGATCCGGATACGTTCATCCAGGTCAGCCTGAACAACCTGCAGAACGTGCTGGCTGGTGTTCCGAACATCGACTACAGCACGCTGGTTCCGTACATCCAGCAGACCCAGCCGACCCCGCTGTTGCTGGTGTCCACGTCGATCGCCCGCAAGGATGGCCTGGATGGCCTCGACGACGCGGTCAGCAAGGCGACTACCGAAATCCAGGCTGCAGCCAAGAAGCTGGGCGTGAACGTGACCGGCTCACGCATCCTGATCACCACCAACTATGGCGATCAGACCTACAGCTTCGACGTGGCGTTGCCGATCGATTCCAGCACGCTGACCGTCAATGGGCAGAGCGAACAGCTGACCGCGGCGACTCCGCCTTCGCTCGATGCGGCGGCTGCCCCGGCCGAAGCCAGCAGCGCTGCCGGTGCTGCCAGCGCTCCCGTAAAGCTCGCTGTCGGCAGCCGTGACCGCTATGGTCGCCTGGTCATCGACGACAACGTTCGCGCTTCGCTTGCGTTCGGCGGCGCGGCCCTCGAGGGCATCTGGAACGGCACCTTCGCTGGTGTGCCGCAGACCCGCGACATGCTGAAGGCTTACGCCCAGACGCATGGCTACAAATTCGATGACGTGGTCAATCGCGCGTACGACGTGCTGGTCAAGCCGGAAGTGAAGGATGCCGGTGGCAACATCACCAGCTACGCGAAGTACGCGGTCTACCTGCCGTTGAGCGATGCGCCGACGCAGACTCCCGAGCAGGCAGCCGGCATTCCGCAGCCACAACCTGACGACAGCGACGCACCGGCCGCATCCGGTACGGCTGCTGCCCCGGCCGCGGCGAGCACTGCTGCCAACTGATCGGGCAGCAACTGCAGCCCATCGAAAGGCCCTTCCATGATGGAGGGGCCTTTTCTTTTGTGGCGCACGCCACTGTTGCATGCATGTGAAGAAGCCGAACTTTGTGCCGTTCTTGCGGTACATTGCATGGCGCCTCGCGGCGATCCCTCACCGATCTCACTGCGCTTGCTTGCGCGGCAGGCCCCAGCCCATCACCGGACATGATCGAAACCGACCGACTCACACGATGCTATGGCAGCCTGACGGCGGTGGACGCGTTGAGCATTCGTGTCGAGCCCGGTCAGGTGCTGGGTCTGCTCGGCCCCAACGGGGCCGGTAAAACCACCGCCATGCGCATGATTTCGGGGTTCCTGATACCTACGTCAGGAAGCGCCAGCGTCTGCGGGCATGATGTGAGTCGCGAGCCGTTGAAGGCCAAGCGTGCGCTCGGCTACCTGCCTGAAGGTGCGCCCAGCTACGGCGAGATGACGGTTCGCGAGTTCCTGCAGTTCATCGTGCGCATGCGTGGGTTCGCGCCCGATCCCGGTTACCGTCGCTTCCACGCGGTGGTCCAGCAACTGCAGCTGGAGGACGTCCTCAGCGTGTCCATCGACAACCTGTCCAAGGGACTGCGCCGGCGGGTTGGTCTGGCCCAGGCCATCCTGCACGATCCGCCGGTGCTGATGCTGGACGAGCCTACCGATGGTCTGGATCCCAATCAGAAACATGCGGTGCGCCAGTTGATCGACGTGATGGCGCGGGACCGTACCATCCTCATCTCGACCCACTTGCTTGAGGAGGTGCATGCACTGTGCAACCGCGTGGTGATCATTGCGCGCGGCAAGTTGCTCGCGGACGCCACGCCTGCCGAACTCGAGGCGCGTTCGCGCTATCACGGAGCGGTGTCATTCAGCGCGCCAGGCAGTGGTATGTCGCAGGAAATGCTGGGTCGTTTGCCCCAGGTCGCGGCGATCGAGGTCGATCCGCTCGATGGGCGCATCACGGTGTTTCCCAAAACCGGCGAGCGCATTCTGGATGCCGTGGAAACCCTGTTGCGGGAGCAGGGGCTCGAGGTGTCCGAGATCCAGCTTGAGCGTGGTCGGCTGGACGAGGTGTTCCGCCAGATCACCACCGGTAGCGACCATGCCGAACATGACATGGAAGTGCACGCATGAGTCCGGTCAGTGCGGTACTCAGGCGCGAGTTGCGCAGCTATTTCGTGACTCCGGTGGCGTACGTTTTCCTGGTGATTTTCCTGGTGCTCGCCGGCATCCTGACGTTCTATGTCGGCGACTTTTACGAACGCGGGCAGGCCGACCTGCAGCCGTTTTTCATCATGCATCCGTGGCTGTACCTGATCCTGGTACCTGCGATCACCATGCGCATGTGGGCGGAAGAGGCCAAGGGCGGCACGCTGGAACTGCTGCTGACCCTGCCGTTGACGCTATGGCAGGCCATGCTGGGGAAATTCCTCGCTGCTTGGCTTTTCATCGGTCTGGCGCTGGCGCTTACGTTTCCGATCTGGATCACCGTCAATTATCTGGGGGCACCGGATAACGGTGTCATCGTGGCGGGTTATCTCGGCAGCTGGCTGATGGCGGGCACCTTCATTGCCATCGGTGCCTGTCTCTCGGCGCTGACTCGCAGCCAGGTGGTGGCTTTCATTCTGACCGCGCTGGTCTGCGTCTTGCTGATACTGGTGGGCCAGCCGCAGGTGCTGGATTTTTTCCAGGGAGCCTTGCCTCGGCGGCTGATCAACGCGGTGGCGCACCTGTCCATGCTGCGGCATTTCGAGGCGATCTCTCGAGGGGTACTGGACCTGCGTGATCTGCTGTATTTCCTGCTGAGCATGATCGGCTGGCTGCTTGCCGGCGTGCTGCTGCTCGACCTCAAGCGGACTCGCTGAGCCATGCCCCGCTTGCGCCTGCCTGCATTCTTTCACGCGCCTCTGTCGCTCAGCCGTCGTGCCAGGTTGTATTTCGGCCTCGTGTTGCTGGTGCTGGTGTTTGTGCCCTTGATCGTTGCGAGCAGCCGCTGGCTGCATGCATCGCGAATCGATCTCACCACGGACCGTCTGTACACCTTGACACCCGGCACGCTTAAAATCGTCGGCAGCCTGAAGCGGCCGCTGCGGTTGACCCTGTATTTTTCGGAGCACGCCACACGTGACCTGCCGCAACTGCGCAGCTATGAACAGCGCGTGCGCGAAATGTTGCAGGAGATGGTGGCGCGATCACATGGCCATGTGCGTCTTCAGATCATCGATCCCGTGCCTTATTCCGATGACGAAGCCAGTGCGCAAGGAAGTGGCCTGACCGCCGCCAACGGTGGCAGCAATGGCGAGCGGGTGTTTTTCGGACTGGCTGGCAGTGCGATGACCACGGATGGCGATGCGGGTGATGAACACGCGTCGGAAAGGAGCTTGTCGATTGCCTTCTTTGATCCGTCACGCGAGGCCTTCCTCGAATACGACATCGCCAGGCTTTTGTATGAATTGAACCAGGCGAAGAAACCTTTGATCGGGGTGATCAGTTCCCTGCCGGTGAACGGCAACGCCGCGCTGAATGAGCAGCCATGGGCCGTGATGCAGCAATTGGCACAGTTGTTTGACGTGAGAATGCTCGCGGCGGACCAGCTGGAGAAGATCGACGACAAATTGAAAGTTGTGTTGCTGATCAATCCGAAACAGCTGTCGACCGACGCCCAATACGCCATTGACCAGTACGTGTTGCGTGGTGGCCACCTGGTGGTGTTCGTCGACCCGGATGCAGAACTCGACAGTGCGTCCTACGCTGCCGGTGTCGCCTCGCCAGCCGGCCGAAGTTCCAATCTGCCCCGCCTGTTTGCCGCCTGGGGAGTAAGTTACAGCCCGGACAAGATTGTGCTGGATCGCAGTCGCGCGCTGCAGATCGAGCTGGCCGGCAGCAGCTTCAATCATCCGGCTATGCTTGGTCTTGGCGATCAGGAGCTCAATCGCAATGATGCGGTGACGGCCAGTTTGCAGCGGATCAATGTATCGACCATCGGCTACTTTGATCTGACACCAACGGCGCATACGCGCCTGATCCCTCTGCTGCAGAGCAGCGCCGACGCCGAGGTGCTGCCTACCCAGCGTGTACTGGATGCCAGCGGTGACCCCACCCAGTTGTTGCAGAACTACAAACCCGACAATGCGCACTATGTGCTGGCGGCGCGATTGCGCGGTACCTTCGACAGCGCCTTCCCGGAACGCGCGGGGGAGAATGGGCATCTTGCCCACTCGGCGCCGAATACCGAGGTCATCCTGGTTGCCGACACCGACCTGCTCAGTGATCGGCTTTGGGTCGAGCAGCAGACCGTTCTCGGCCAGACGATGATGCGGATCTTCGCCAACAACGGTGATTTCGTGACCAACCTGGTGGACAACCTCAGTGGTTCCTCGGCGCTGCTGTCGATCCGCGGACGCTCCACCTCGCAACGGCCATTCACACGGGTTCAAGCCCTGCGCAATGTGGCCGATCAGAAGTTCCTGCAGAAAGAGCAGGAGCTCGAGCAGGAACTGGCCGACACCCGCCGCCGGCTGGATGAGTTGCAGCCCGTCAAGGGTGATCGCAGCAGTACGGTGACGGCTGAGCAGCGCCGGGAAATCGAGCAGTTCCGCCAGCGTCAGCTGGTGATCAACAAGGAGCTGCGCGATGTGCAACACCAGCTCAACGCCGAGATCGACGTGCTCGGGTTGCGCCTGAAAGTCATCAATATCGTGCTGGTGCCTGGTTTGGTGGTGCTGTTTGGCCTGTTGTATGGCTGGCGGCGGAGCCGACGCAGCCAGCGGCGCCGCTGAAAGTGGCAATCCGTCGCACACCTGCGGAGACATTGAGGCAGACGCCAGCAAGTCGCCGCATTATGCTGGCCGATGTCCGCTGGCGATTGCCGGCGCGGGTGCAGGCATCGGGATCGTGATCGCAACCTTGCTCAAATGGATGGTGCCGTGGGAGTTTTCGTGGGTGTTCCTCGCGAGTTTCCTGCTGATCTGCGTGTTGTACCTGCGGGGGTGTCGCCGGCAGCATGTGAGCCTGTCCCGCCAGCTCGGTTTCTGGGTCGGCCTGGCCATCATCTACCTGTCGCTGCATACCTATCTTGATTACTACGCCGAGCACGAGTTTTTCATTCATCGCCTGCAGCAGCTGCTGCTGCACCACCTGGCGCCACTGCTGATCGTTGCGGCGTATCCGGCCAGCGTCCTGCGCGCGGGATTGCCGCTGAGTTGGCGATGCAGGGTGTTGCGGCCGTTGCAGCGCTCGTGGCCCTGGCGCCTGGTCATGGGCGTGCTGATGCAGCCCACAGTGGCCACCGTGTTGTTCATCGTGTTCGTGCTGATCTGGCTGGTGCCGGATCTGCAGACGCTGGCGATGCTGGACTGGCGCGTCTATCGCTTCATGAACTGGACCATGCTGATCAGCGGGTTTGCCTACTGGGCGTTGGTGCTTGACCACCGGCCGCATCCTCCGGGCAGGATGGTCGCGGGGCTGCGCGTGCTGTCGCCGGCGATCACCATGACGCCGCAGATTCTCGCCGGTGCCATCGTCACTTTCTCCAAGACGGATCTCTACCCGATTTTCGAGATCTGTGGCCGGGCGTTTACCTTCAACGTACTGACCGGTCAGCTGATTGGCGGCTTGATCACCTGGGTACCGGCGGCGCTGATCGAGTCGATCGGCGGCCTGATGGCCTTGCGCTTGTGGCTGCGACTGGCGCGCAACGGACGGTTGCCCAAGCGCCAGCCACGGCCGCCGAGGCAACGTGTGCCCGCATCCACGCTGAATTGACCCCAGATCGGACTCAGGGCTTGGCGGCGTTCTCGTCACCGGCGTCCAGCGCGTTGGCCGGGCGTGCGATGAAGTCGGTTGGCAGGCTGCTGCCATCGCTGAATTTCAGTAGCAGGCGCACCGTATCGCCGGGTTTTACCGGGCTGACGGGTTGCATCAGCATCAAATGGTAGCCCGCTGGCGCCAGCACGGCCTTGCCGTGCGCGGGTAGCGCGAGCGAATCCACCATGGTCATGCGGCTCATGCCGCCCTGCATCGAGCTCTGGTGCAACATCACCTGGCCATATGTCTTGCTGCTGGCGCCGCTCAGTGCCGCGGCCTGGTCGCTGTCGTTTTCCAGGGTGACATAGGCACCGGCCGGCAGGTTGCCGGGCAGTACCCGGATCCACGCATGGCTGGCGTGGATGTGCTCCGCCGCCGTGGCATGCACGGCACCGGCCAGCAGCAGGCCAGTCAGCAGGGAGAGCGTGGCGAATGACTTCATGGCTGGACTCCGGTGCTCAGCAGCAGTTGCAGATCGTGCACCAGGTCGTCCTGTGAATCGGCCGGCGTGGACAATACGCGCGGCTTGCCGTCGCGATCGAACACATAGATCGCCGAGCTGTGGCTCACTTCGTAGTTGCCATCCTTGCTGGCCGGCTCGCGGGTGAAGGCCGAACGATAGCGTTTGACCAGCGCCTCGATGTTCCCCGGCTTGCCGGTCAGGCCCACGGCATGGGAGTCGAATGCGTTGACGTAGGCATGCAGTACCGCGGGCGTGTCGCGGGCGGGATCAACGCTGACGAACAGGATGCGCGCGCCGTCGGCCAGTGCGCCCAACCGCTGCATCACCACGTGCAAGTGGGCCATGGTCAGCGGGCATACGTCGGGGCAGTGGGTGTAGCCGAAATAAAGCAGCACCACCTTGCCCTTGTAGTCCGCCGCGGACACCGGCTTGCCCTGATCGTTGGTCAGGCTGAATTCGAGCGGGGGCATGTGGCCGGTCACGTTGGTGAGCCGGAAGGGCAGCGGGGCAGAGTTCTGGCAGCCGCCGAGCAACAGGCCAGCGACCAAAAGCAGGGAGGCAGCGATCAACCAAAGCGGGCGGCACTTCATGCGAGAATCCATGGTCTTCAACCGGTCAAGCATACGCCACCTGTTGCGATCCCGGTCCGCCCTCTGAGGAATGCGCGCATGACGCGACAAGCTGTTTACGCACGCCCTGGCGCATGGGTCGCCGCGGCGGGAGCCAGTGCGGTGCTGCTGGGTGCGTTCGGCGCCCATGCGCTGCGTACGGTGTTGGACCAGCGCAGCATGGAAATATGGCATACCTCGGTGGAGTACCACTTCTGGCACGCGTTGGCGTTGGCGCTGGCAGTAGCGTTGGGTCGGGGCCGTAGCGGCCGCGTGGCGAGGGCAGCGTACGGCATCGGCATCTTGCTGTTCTGCGGCAGCCTCTACGCGCTGGCGCTGGGTGCGCCGCGCTGGATCGGCATCGTCACGCCGCTGGGCGGGCTCGCTTTCGTGGTGGGTTGGGTCGCGCTGGGTCTGTCGCTGCACTCGCCCGAGGACTGAGTCAGCACGGCCGTCGAATCCAGGTGGCAGCGTCATCCCCGCGTCATCTGGCGGGATCAACATGACGGGCATGAGAACAAGCGCAGCGATCATCCGTGCTCGTACCTGGCTGCCCGCAGTGGCTCTGGTAGCCATGGTGCTCGGCGGCTTCGGCCTGCAACGCTCGCCGCGGATCCGGACGGGTAGCCAGCCCGTGCTCAACTCATTGGCGCGCTGGCGCCATGCAGGCCACGACTGGCTCGTGGTAGCCGACGGCAAGGCCGATGAGGTGGTGATCTACAACGCCGCCGATGGTCGCCCGCTGAAACGTATGCGAATCAGCCGGGGCGTGTCGGATGCCGGCGCACTGGTGCAGCGTGACGGCGAGTTGTTCGTGATGGGCGATGACGGCAAGCTGGGCCAACTCAATCTGTCGCCGCCATTGATCGCCGCTGCCGATACCCGCTGAGTTGCCTCGTTCAGCGCTCATCATCAGCTGACGGTTCCGACCCGGCAGGCTTCAGCCGGCCAGCCTTGCGCAGCGCCTCGCGCAACACGTATTCAATCTGCGCGTTGACGCTGCGCAACTCGTCGTCGGACCAGCGCTGCATGGCTTCCAGTACAGCAGCGTTGATGCGTAACGGATAGGCTTTCTTGTCGGCCGCCATCGGCTCCTCAGAGGTGCTTGCGGTGGCGCTGAATGGCGGCGCCAGCCATGATGACGATCAATACCACGACGGATGGGCCCATCATCTGAGCATCTCCGGTCAGTTGTACAAGGTGCCGGTGTTGACCACCGGTTGGGTGCCGCGTTCGCCGCACAGCACCACCAGCAGGTTGCTGACCATGGCGGCCTTGCGCTCTTCGTCCAGTTGCACCACGCCACGCTTGCTCAGCTGGTCCAGCGCCATCTCGACCATGCTCACCGCACCTTCGACGATGCGGGTGCGGGCCGCGATGATCGCGCCGGCCTGCTGCCTCTGCAGCATCGCCTGGGCGATTTCCTGGGCATAGGCCAGATGACTGATGCGGGACTCGATGACGCCCACGCCCGCCTTGCCCAAACGGTTCTGGATCTCGTCGCGCAAGTGCGAGTTGATGACGTCACCGTGGCTGCGCAGCGACGGCTGGCCATCATCATGGGCGTCGTACGGATAACTTTGCGCCATCTGCCGCAACGCCGACTCGGTCTGGATCTGCACATAGTTTTCGTAGTCATCGACACAGAACACCGCTTCGGCGGTATCCAGCACCTGCCATACCACCACCGCGGCGATCTCGATCGGGTTACCGTCGCTGTCATTGACCTTCAGCTTGCCGCTCTCGAAATTGCGTACGCGCAGCGAGATGCGTTGCTTGCTGAAGAACGGGTTGGTCCAGCGCAGCCCTTCCAGTCGCACGGTCCCGGCGTACTTGCCGAACAGCTGCAACACCTGAGCCTCGTTCGGCGCTACCTGGAAAAACCCCTTCAGCATGAAGCCGGTGACGAGCATCATGCCGAATGCGCCGAACACACCCGGTATGTTCTGGGTCGGCGCCGAGTTCAGCAACAAGGCCACAGCAGCGGCAAAGAGCACGATGCAGAAACCGGCAAAAGGAATGCCTGCGATCGAGAAACCCTTGTGTTCGTTCATGGAAACACCCTCCCTTGAGTACGAGTAATTAGATATCAAAAAGATATCATTTACAAGGTTTGGAGTCGGACGGCGGCGTGGCCTTGCAAGTGGGCTGGTTCCATGGCCGATCGTATTCGGCACCCGCGCGGCCCCTTACAATGCGGGTTTGCCTCTGGAGATCACCATGAAACCGTTTGGCACACCTCACTCCGACCGCGCTTTGCGCGTCTTGCTGCTGGGTGCTGGCGAGCTGGGCAAGGAGGTGGCGATCGAGCTGCAGCGGTATGCGGTGGAGGTGATCGCGGTGGATCGCTACGCCAACGCGCCAGCCATGCAGGTGGCCCACCGCAGTCACGTGGTCGACATGCTCAATGGCAAGGCCTTGCGCGCCGTGATCGAGCTGGAGAAGCCCGATCTGGTGGTGCCCGAGATCGAGGCGATCCATACGGATACCTTGATCGACCTGGAAAAAGAAGGGCAGCGAGTGATCCCCACCGCGCGCGCGACCTGGCTTACGATGGATCGCGAAGGTATCCGACGCCTGGCCGCCGAAGAGCTGGGCCTGCCGACCTCACCCTACCGCTTCTGCGACGACGACGAAGAGTATCGCGCTGCCGTCGCCGAGATCGGTTATCCGTTCGTGATCAAGCCGGTGATGAGCTCCTCCGGCAAGGGCCAGAGTGTGGTGCGCACGCCGGATGAAGTTCAGCGGGCGTGGGAGTACGCACAATCCGGCGGACGCGCTGGTCAGGGTCGGGTGATCGTCGAGGGCTTTGTGGCATTCGACTATGAGATCACCCTGCTGACGGTGCGGCATGCGGCCGGCGTGAGCTTTTGCGCGCCGATCGGACACCGCCAGGAGGATGGTGACTATCGTGAATCGTGGCAGCCGCAGCCGATGAGCGAGCTGGCGCTGGCGGAGGCGCAGCGACAGGCGGCGGCGGTCACTGCCGCACTTGGCGGCTGGGGTGTGTTCGGTGTGGAGTTTTTCATCAAGGGCGATCGCGTGGTGTTTTCCGAGGTCAGTCCGCGTCCGCACGATACCGGCCTGGTGACCCTGATCTCGCAGGATTTGTCCGAGTTTGCCCTGCACGTGCGGGCCATTCTGGGTCTGCCGATTCCGGTGATTCATCAACTCGGCCCTGCGGCGTCGTGTGCGGTGCTGGTCGAAGGCAACGGTGCAGGGCCGCGCTATCACGGCGTGGCCGAAGCGCTGGCCGAGCCGGACACCCAGTTGCGCCTGTTCGGCAAACCCACGGTAAGCGGCCGCCGACGCATGGCGGTGACCCTGGCGCGGGCGGATACGCTGGAAAACGCAGTGGCCAAGGCCCTGCGCGCCAAGGCTCAGTTGCGCATCGAGTTCTGAGGGCAGCCCCTAACAGGGGCTTGTCCGTGATGGGTTAGGCTGCGCGGGGTCCGGCGGCTTCAGGCTCGCCGCGCTTGCGCGGCACCGATATCAGCATTCGAACGGGAGTGGGCATATGCAATCGACGGGACTGACGCAGTGGCTGGTGGTGATCGTGGAGGCTGGCGCGGTTCTGGCGCTGCTCCTGCTGGTCCTGGCGATCGCCGTGGTGGCGGTAACCTGGGTGGTGGACCGCCACCAGACCGCCAATGCGGTGCTGCGCAATTTTCCCGTCATCGGCCACTTCCGCTACTGGTTCCTGCACCTGGGCGAGTTCTTTCGTCAGTACCTTTATTCCAGTGATCGCGAGGAGATGCCGTTCAATCGCGCGCAGCGGGTATGGGTTTATCGCGCGGCCAAGAATGTCGACAACACCAACGCGTTCGGCTCGACCCGCGACCTGCGCATGGAGGGCCTGCCGTTCTTCGTCAACGCGCCGTTCCCCGCACTGGGCGACCACCACGTGGCACCGAAGCCGGTGCGAATCGGGCCGTATGCGCGCGAACCCTACGATCACGCCGCGTTCTTCAACATCTCGGCAATGAGCTTCGGCGCACTGTCGGCACCGGCGGTACGTGCACTGTCGATCGGCGCGGCCAAGGCCGGCATCTGGATGGACACTGGCGAAGGCGGGCTGGCGCCCTACCATCTGGAAGGCGGTTGCGACATCGTATTCGAGATCGGCACCGCCAAGTACGGCGTGCGCACGCCCGACGGCAAGCTCGATGACGGCAAGTTGCTGGCGATTTGTGCGCACAAGCAGGTCAAGATGGTCAGCATCAAGCTTGGCCAGGGCGCCAAGCCGGGCATGGGTGGCCTGCTGCCTGGCGCCAAGGTCACTGCCGAGATCGCCGCGATTCGCGGCATCCCGGTCGGCGAGGATTCGCAGAGCCCGAACCGGCATCTGGACATCGCCAACGTCGCGCAGTTGATGGACAGCATCACCCACATCCGCGATCTCACCGGCAAGCCGACCGGATTCAAGGCGGTGTTTGGCGGCATGGGCTGGATCGACGAGCTCTGTGACGAGGTGTCCCGTCGTGGCATCGAGAGTGCACCGGACTTCATCGTCGTCGATGGTTCCGAGGGTGGTACCGGCGCCGCGCCGCAGACTCTGATGGAAGGCGTCGGCCTGCCATTGCACGAGGCGCTGCCCGAGCTGATCGACACGCTGATCCGCCGTGGCCTGCGCCAGCGCATCAAGGTGATCTGCTCCGGCAAATGCATCACCGCCTACGACGTGGCGCGGGTGATGTCGATCGGCGCGGACTTCGTCAATTCCGCGCGTGGCTTCATGTTGTCGCTGGGCTGCATCCAGTCACTGCAGTGCAACCGCAATACCTGCCCAACCGGCATCACCACGCAGAATCCGAAGCTGCAGCGTGGCCTGGTGGTGACCGACAAGAGCGACAAGGTCTACCACTACGCCAGCAACGTGATGCATGAGGTCGGCATCATTGCGCACAGTTGCGGGGTGGATGACCCGCGCCTGCTCGACCGTAGCCACTGCCGGGTGGTCGGTGACGACGGCATCTCCATTCCGCTGGAGAAGCTCTATCCCTATCCGCAGGTAGCCGAAGGGCAGGCTGCGGTCGACGCATAGGCAGCAAGCGGTGAGCGAACTGCGCTGGCCGCTTGCGCGCGCCAGCCTAAACCATCGGTTGCCAACCTTCCGCCGTGCGAATCTGCAGCGGCTTGAAGCGACGTTTGTAGTCCATCTTGGGATGGCCGTCGATCCAGAAGCCAAGGTACAGCCACGGTATGCCGCGGCGGCGGGCGAGTTCGACCTGCTGCAGGATCCCGTAGGTGCCCAGGCTGCGCGCGGTCTCTTCGGGGTCGAAGAACGTATAGACGGCTGAAATGCCGTTGACGCAGACATCGGTGACGGCAACGCCGAGCAGCCGATCGGCCAGCCTAAATTCCATGAAAAGGGTCGGGCTCCACGGTGCGGTGAGGAAGCGACGGAAATCGCTGGCCTCGGCATCGTCCATGCCGCCGCCGACATGCCTGCTCTGCAGGTATCGCTCGTAAAGCGCGTGGCGCTCGTGGTTGTAGCCTGGGCAGCACTCCCTGATGACGAGGTCGACATTGCGTTTGAGGCAACGCTTCTGCGCCCGGTCCGGCTGGAAATTTTCCACATCGATGCGGCAGGGCGTGCACGCACGGCATTGCGGACAGTGGGGAAAGTACAAGTGGCCACCGGCACGGCGAAAGCCACGTTCCAGCGCCGGACCATACAACTGATCGAGCTGCGGCGCGGACGGATCAATCACCAGGTTCTGTGCGGTGCGCTCCGCATAGTACCCGCAGCCATGAGGCAGGGTCTGGAACAGGCGGACTTGGTCGTTGCGGCGCATGGGGTGATTCTAAGCCCGCCCCACACGCGGACACCACCGGCCGTCGACTCAGATCACATGCAGGTAGCGCAGCATCTGCACCGCGAACACCACCACGACCGCCAGCAGCAGGATCCGGCGCACGCGAGCGGCGATCTGCTGGCGTCGGTCAATCGGTGACGGGCTGCGCGCGGCGGCCAGTTCCTCAGCATGGCGGATCACCGGCTCGATGCCGATGTCGCGCAGCAAGGTGCGTGCCTTGGTGTAGTCATCCGCGTGGGTGATCCATACCTGCGGCCAGTTGCTGCGCTCCTGCTGGGGTTGCGAATAGCTGAAGCGCTGCCAGGTCTGGCGGCTGTAGTTGGATCGATTGGCCACGGAGGCTTCGATACCGTGTTCGGCCATCAGGGCGACCACGGTGTCGATGTTTTCCTGGCGGGGTGAGGTGTAGATCTGGCGCATGCGGGAAGTTTACGCGATCAGTCGCTGCGCACGCGGATCAAGCCTTCCTGCGCGGTCGAGGCGACCAGTCGGCCATCGCGCGAAAAGATCTGCCCGCGCGCCAGCCCGCGGCCGCCTTGTGCCGTGGGGCTGTCGAACGAATACAGCAGCCACTCGTCGATGCGGAACGGACGATGAAACCACAGCGCGTGATCGAGGCTGGCCATCTGCACGTTGTTGGTCAGGTAGGAGATGCCGTGCGGCAGCGTGGCGGTGCCGATCAGGTGGAAATCCGAGGCGTAGGCCAGCAGGGCGCGGTGCAGCACGGCTGAGTCGCTGATCGGCGAGGTCAGCTTGAACCAGATGTGCTGGATCGGCGGGCGCTTGGCGGGATGGCGCTCATCGCGCGGCAACACCTGGCGGAACTCGAACGGGCCGTCGATGCCCATCCAGCGCTGCAATTTCACCGGCAACCGTGCCAGCTTCTCTGGCGGCAGCGGGTGCAGCGGCTCGATGTCTTCCGGCGCGGGTACTTCGGGCATCGAGGTCTGGTGTTCCACGCCTTTTTCGGGCAGCTGGAACGAGACCGAGCCATTCAGGATCGGCTGGCCGTGCTGGATCGCCACTACCCTTCGTGATGAGAAGGTGCCGCCGTCGCGCGTGCGTTCGACGTTGTAGACGATCGGTGCCTCGATGTCGCCGGCGCGCAGGAAGTATGCGTGCAGCGAATGCGCCTCGCGCGCGGCTTCCACTGTGTGCTGCGCTGCGGCCAACGCCTGCCCGAGCACCTGGCCGCCGAACACGAAACGAGTGCCAATGTCGCGACTCTGGCCGCGGAACAGGTTGTCTTCCAGACGTTCGAGCTGCAGCAGCTCGACCAGTTCAGTGACGTGGTTGGGTGACATGGGGTGGTGGCTCGGTGGCTCGGGAATCGGAGATTATAGCGGTGCCCGCTGCCTGGCCCGGCACCAGCTTCGAGCTAAGGCCCGCCAAGGCGGCTCAGGCCGCTGCCGTCGAGAACTTCGGACCAGGGAAACAGCGGGCCGGGATCAAGCTTGCGGTGGATTTCCAGGGTCGGGTCGTCGCTGGCCGGCATCATCGCGGTGTCCAGATCCTCATGCCCGGCAATCTGGCGCAGGTTGGGGAAATCCTGGCGCAGCTGCGACAGCAGAGCGCGCAGGGCGGTGATTTGCGCGGCGGTATAGGGCTGGGTCATGTGCTGGTGTCTTGAGTCCCACCAGTGCGGATAACGCCCCAGATTGACCAGTTCGATGCCGATTGAATGGGGGTTGTAGCCACGTACATGGTTGGCAACGCGGGTACCAGGCACATAGCGATAAACTGCGCCGTCGCGATCGATATAGTAGTGGCCGCTGTTGCCGCTGCCGTTTTGGTACAGCGCTTTCTCGCCATAGCTGCGCGCGGTCGCCAGATCCGGCAGTTCGGTGCAGTGGATCACCACCAGCTCGACGGCGCTCGCGGCGCGTTCCGGCAGCTGGGCGACATAGGGCAGTGGCTGGTCGTGAATGGTCAGGGGCATGAACGTCAGTCTCGCACGGCGCACGGGCTGCCGGAAACGTCGCCTGTTACGATGCGCGTCCTGCACAACTCGTTTTCCGGAGACCGCCATGCGCGGCCATATCATTCTTTCGCACGGCTCGGACTCCAGCCCGGACGCCACCAAGGTCAGCCAGCTGGCGGCCATCGCCGAATCACTGGGCTGGCATACGCAGCGCCCGGACTATCGCGCCGACGATGCCCGCGGCCATGCCGGTTCGGTCGCGCCACGAATTGCCCGCCTGCGCGCCACCATCGAGTCGCTCGATGCACCGCCCTTGCTGGTCGGTTCCAGCATGGGCGCTTTCGTGTCGGGCATGGTCTCGCTGGACGTGCCGGTGTCCGGCTTGCTGTTGCTGGCCACGCCGAGCGAAATTCCTGGGTACTCGCGCGCCTTCGACATACGGCAGCAGGTACCGACGGTATTGATCCATGGCTGGCGCGACGAGGTGTGTCCGCTGGCTGGCGTGTATGCCTTCGCAGCCCAGCGGCGGCTGCCCCTGCTGGTGCTGGATGATGATCATCGGCTGGGATCGAGCATGGACATGATTGCGGCGCAATTCGTGCAGATGCTCGATCAGCAGGCGGACGTCGCATGAATCCGCCCTTGTCGAACAAGTTCTTCGCCACCTGCCCGAAAGGGCTGGAATACCTGCTGCGCGACGAGCTGATTGCTCTCGGTGCCAGCGATGTGCGCGAGGCGCTGGCCGGCGCGCATTTTTCCGGCACCCTGGAAACAGCCTACCGGGCCTGCCTGTGGTCGCGATTGGCCAGCCGCATTCTGCTGCCGCTGGCCGAATTCGACGCGGCCGACGATGACGCCTTGTACCGCGGCGTGCAGGACATCGACTGGAGCCAGCATCTGGCCGCGCACGCGACCTTTGCGGTGGATGCAGGTACTGCCCTGAGCAAGCTCACCCATAGCCAGTTCATCGGCCTGCGCACCAAGGATGCGGTGGTCGACCAGTTCCGTCAGCGCGACGGAACCCGACCGGATATCGATACCGACGAGCCGGACATCCGCATCAACGTGCGGGTGCGCCGCGATCGGGCCACGGTGTCGCTGGACCTGGCCGGATCTCCGTTGCACCGCCGTGGCTGGCGTGAAGTGCAGGGCGAGGCGCCGCTGAAGGAAAACCTCGCCGCGGCAATGTTGCTGCGCGCACGCTGGCCGGAGGTCTATGCCGCTGGTGGCGCGCTGCTCGATCCGATGTGTGGCTCGGGCACGCTGCTGATCGAGGGCGCGCTGATGGCCGCCGACGTGGCGCCCGGGCTGCGCCGCGAATACTTCGGTTTTCTCGGCTGGCAGAAGCACGACATCGCGATGTGGCGCGGCCTGCTGGATGAAGCCAACCAGCGCGCCGAGAACGGCCTGCGCTCGCTGCGCAGTTGCTTCTTCGGCGGCGACGCCGACCCGCGCATGGTGCAGACGGCCAAACGCAATGCGCAGGAAGCCGGCGTGGCGGGCTTCTTCACCCTGGACAAGCAGGACGTGGCGCACGCTGCGCCGCCGCCGGGTATGGAGCATGGCCTGGTCATCACGAACCCGCCGTACGGCGAGCGGCTGGGCGAGCGTGCCGAGATGCCGAAGCTGTATCGCCTGCTCGGTGACACCCTGCGTGCGCGCTTCACTGGCTGGCGCGGCGCGGTGCTGGCTGGCGACATGGAGCTGGGTCGCGCGATGCAGTTGCATGCGGACAAGCGTTACACGCTTTACAACGGCGCGTTGGAAACCGTGTTGCTGACCTTCGAACTGCAAAACCGCGACGACAAGCCGCGCGAGCTGAAGCCGCTGTCTGTCGGCGCACAGATGCTGAAGAATCGGCTGGAAAAGAACGTCAGGCATCTGCGCAAGCGGCTGGCGCGCGAGGGCATCCATTGCTGGCGTGCCTACGACCAGGATCTGCCCGAATATGCTGCCGCCATCGATGTCTATGGCGATACCGGCGGCGACGAGCATCTGCACATCCAGGAATATCGCGCACCGGCCGATGTGCCGGCCGATGTCGCCCGTTTGCGTCTGCGTGAAATTGCCCGCGTTGCCGGCGAGGTACTCGGCGTGCCGCGTGAGCGTATCGCGATCAAGACCCGCGAGCGTGGCAAGGGTGGCTCCAAGTACGGTCAGCTCGACCAGCGCAACGAGTTCATTGAAGTGGAAGAGGATGGCCTGAAATTTCTGGTCAACCTCACCGACTACCTCGATACCGGCCTGTTTCTTGATCACCGGCTGGTGCGCGGGAAAGTGCGCGAACTGGCCGAGGGCAAATGCTTTCTGAACCTGTTCGCCTATACCGCTACCGCCAGCGTGCATGCCGCCGCCGGCGGCGCGCTGGAAACCACCAGCGTCGACCTTTCGGCGACGTATCTGGAATGGGCCTCGCACAATCTGGCACTGAACGGTTTCAGCGGTTCCAGTCATCGACTCATGCAGTTTGACGCACTGGAATTTCTGCAACGCGATCGCGAGCACTACGGCCTGATCTTCGTCGACCCGCCGACGTTTTCGAACTCCAAGCGTGCCGAGGATTTCGACGTGCAACGCGACCATGTGAAGCTGCTCGATGCCTGCAATGAACGACTTACCCGTGACGGCGTGATCGTTTTCTCGAATAATTTTCGACGCTTCAAACTGGATCGGGCCGAGCTCGAACAGCGCTTCGAGATCGAGGACTGGACGGCCCCGAGCATCCCCTTCGACTTCGCGCGGCGGACCGACATCCACGGTTGCTGGCTGCTGCGCCGGCGCAAGCCTGATCCGGGCGTCAGCCCCTGGGATAGTGCCCGCATCAAAAAGTAAACCCTTCAGTGCATATTAAGCCTCGCGGTATGACGATTGGGGTCGCCAAAGGAGGCGTGCCATGACCAAACGTTTCAGCAACAAGAGCAAATTTCTGGCCCTCGGGCTGGCGATGACGGCTGCACTGGCGCTGCCGCTCAGTGCGTCTGCCGATGGCTGGCGCGGGCATCACCAGGAGCACCGCGGTGGATACTATGGCCGTGGCTTCGATCATGATCGTGGTCACTGGAGCGGTGGTCGCTGGATCGCCGGCGCTATCGTCACTGGTGCCGTCATCGGCCTGGTCAGCGATGCCTTGCGGCCGGAGCCGGCGTATTACGGTCCTCCGGTGGTTTACAGCCAGCCGCGCAGAGTCATTTATGAAGACGGCCCGCCGGTTATCCAGCGTCGCGTGGTCACTCGCACGGTCATCTACAACAATGACTATCCGACCCGGTATGTGCGTGACGATGGTGACCGTTATGACGACGATGACGGCGGTTGATCGTTGATATCATGCGATGGAAAAAGCCCGGCCTGGCCGGGCTTTTTTTGTGCGGAGCGCCGATGATCGGGTTTGACCACACATGGTGTTTGGGTGCGGCTCATGGCTGAAGCCAGTTTGCCATCTGCCGATCACAAGAACTGAACAGCACTCGCGGCATTCTTGCCGTCATGATAATTGACGACCCATACTGCCAAAGCGAACAACCCGCAAGCCACGGAGTGGATGCGTGAGCAAGTCATTTTCGACGATTTCGGCATCGTCTGTAACCGCCAGCATGGCGACGCGTTTCCAGCAGGTGCGACAGCGCACGATGGATCTGTGCGCCCCGCTCAGCGATGAGGATCTTCTGCTGCAATCCATGCCCGATGCCAGTCCTGGCAAATGGCATCTTGCGCACACCAGCTGGTTCTTCGAACAGTTCGTGCTGGGGCGTGATGCGCAGTGGAAAATTCGTGATCCACGCTGGCACTACCTGTTCAACTCCTACTACCAGTCGGTTGGCCCGATGCATGCTCGTCCGCAGCGAGGCCTGTTGTCGCGGCCGTCGTTGGCTGAAGTGCGCGACTATCGGCAGCGCATCAATGACGGGGTGGGTGAACTGCTTTCGCGACAGGATGATCCGGAGCTGGCCGCGCTGGTTGAATTGGGTGTGCAGCATGAGCAGCAACATCAGGAGTTGCTGCTGACCGACATCAAGCATGCGCTGTGGTGCAATCCGCTGCAGCCCGCTTACGACGCAACGCTGGATGTATCGAAGGGCGTGCGAACCGCGCCATTGAAATTCATCGAGGGAAGCGAGGGTGTCATCGAGATCGGCCATCGTGGCGAAGGCTTTGCCTTCGACAACGAGACACCGCGTCATCGGAGCTATCTGCAGCCACATGCGCTGGCCAGCCGGCTGGTGACCAATGGCGAGTATCTGGCCTTCGTGCGCGAAGGCGGTTATCGCGAGCCCGGCCTGTGGCTCTCCGACGGCTGGGCGACCGTGCAGCGTGAGGGTTGGCAGCGACCGCTGTACTGGAACGACGACACGGTCAGCGAGTTCACTCTCGGCGGCGTGCGCGAAATCGATCCCCATGCACCGGTTTGTCACCTCAGTTATTACGAGGCTGAAGCGTTCGCGCGCTGGGCTGGTGCGCGTTTGCCTACCGAGGCCGAGTGGGAGGTGGCTGCGCAGGGCCAACGGGTCGAAGGAAATCTGCAGGAGCGGCACCGGTTCCAGCCGCTCGCGGTGGACGAGGGAGAAGGTCTGTCGCAGATATATGGCGATGCTTGGGAATGGACCGCTTCGCCCTATATCAGCTATCCGGGCTTTCGCCCGTTGCCGGGCGCGCTCGGTGAATACAACGGAAAATTCATGTGCGGTCAGTGGATATTGCGTGGTGGTTCCTGTGTCACTCCGGGCGATCATCTGCGTGCGACCTACCGCAATTTTTTTCCACCTCACGCCCGCTGGCAGTTCGCCGGGTTACGACTGGGACAGGATCGATGAGCAGCATGCAACCCTGTGGCATGAGCGACGATGATCGCCGCCCGCCGTTGAACGAAGTGCTTGAAGTGGCTCAGCATGGGCTTGCCTTGAAGCCGAAGCGCTTGCCGTCGTGGTTGTTCTATGACGAACGCGGCTCGGCTCTTTTCGAGCAGATCTGCGAGCAACCGGAGTATTACCTCACCCGCTGCGAAATCGCCTTGATGAAGGAGCATGTCGCCGAGATCGCCGATACGCTGGGTAGCGAAGTGCGGCTGGTCGAATACGGCAGCGGCAGCGGCATCAAGACACGCCTGCTGCTGCAGCAGCTGGATCAGCCGGTGGCTTACGTGCCGGTGGAGATTTCACCTGTACCGCTGAAACGTAGTGTGCAGCGTCTGACGCAGGAGTTTCCCTCATTGCCGATGCAGCCCTTGTGCGCGGATTTCAGCAAGCCATTGCGACTGCCGATTCCAGCGCGTGCGCCACGGCGTACGGTGCTCTATTTTCCCGGTTCCACCATCGGCAATTTCGAGAGCCGCGAAGCGGCCGTGCTGCTGCGCAAGATGCGCAACGAGATGGGCGATGCGGGTGGCATCCTGATTGGCGTGGATCTGAAAAAGGATGCGGCTACGATCGAGGCTGCCTACAACGATCGCGCGGGCGTCACGGCAGAGTTCACGCTCAACATGCTGGCGCGGCTCAATCGTGAAATTGGCAGCGATTTCGACCTGGCGGGCTTCGCCCATCGCGCCCACTACAATCCGATGGCCGGACGCATCGAGACACATCTGGTCAGCCGTCGCGTACAACAGGTCAAGGTCGGGCGCATCGAGGCGGCCTTTCGCGAGGACGAAGTGGTCCAGGTCGAGTACAGCTGCAAATACTCGCCCGAGGATTTCGCCGCGCTGGCCGCGAGAGCAGGGTTGGCCGTGGTGCGGATGTGGACTGATGCGCAGCAGATGTTCAGTGTGCAATATCTGGTGCGCGCGAGCACGCTGGCGCGCTGAGGCGCGATACTGAATAGTACTTCTGCAGCAGGGCGGGGCATCCCCGCCCTGCTGCAGAAGCTGTCGCTTCAGCGTTGGCCTAGTGTGCACCGTAAAGTGCGCGCACATCGCGCGTCAGCGCGGCCTGACTGTCTGCCCGCGAGTAGAACATGTGGCCGCCGGGGTATTCCTTCACCTGCACGCGGGTGGGGTCGCCCATCGCCGGCATCTGGTCGACGATCAGCACCGAGGCCATGAACGGGCAGGACAGGTCATCCCAGCCGTGTGCGATCAGCACGCGCAGGTTCGGGTCGTTGGCGACGGATTCGCGCAACTCCGATACCGAGCCACGATTGGCATCGTCATCCTGATGCCACAGCTTGTTTACCGCATAGCTCAGCGCGTTGTAGCGGGCGTCTGTTTTCCAGCCTACGGTCTGGGTCACGAAGTTGACCATCGCGGTGGTGGTCGGCGCGATGATGCCATTGAGAATCGGATCACCGGTCTCCTGGTGTGGTGCATACGGGAACGGGTCCCAGCCGGTGAAGTTGGAGTCGTAGCGGCTGCCCAGCTTGCCTTCGGCACGATAGACCTCGCGCAGGTAGGCCTGGGTCTCCAGACGGCCACCGGATCGTTTCACGAACAGTGGATCCAGTCCGGTCAGTTCGGTGACCTTGGCGATCATTGCCTCGGTCGCGGCAGGATCGGCGCGTCCTTTCAACAGGGTCTGCGCATAGGTGGTGCGGGTGTAGTCGATGATCGGCGCCATCGATTCGGGGCTGAGCTTGTGCTCTCGCTCCAGGTGCGCGGCGGCGATCGCGGGCAGGGTCAGCATCCACGGCAGCGGCGACACGTTTTCATCGTCGGAGGCGGCCGGATCCAGATAGGGCGACAACAGCACCACGCCGTTCATCGCCACGCCGAGCTGGGTCTGCAGATAGTTGGTGATCCGCGGGCCGCGGAAACCGCCGTAGCTCTCGCCGACGAGATACTTGCGCGACGTCATCCGGCCGTTCTTGACCAGCCAGTCGTAGACGATGCGTGAGAGGTACTTGATGTCGTTGTCGGTGCTGTAGAAATCCTTGGTCGCCTGCTTGTCGTCTACCAGCGCGCGGCTGTATCCGGTGCCGATCGGGTCGATGAAGACCAGATCGGTGAATCCGAGCCAGGTACCGGGATTGTCATGCAGGGTGGCGGGCTGGGACGGTGTATCTCCCTCCGCGCCAAAGTCCACTTTCTTCGGGCCGATCGCACCAAAGTTGAGGTAGACCGACGAGGCGCCCGGGCCACCATTGAGCGCGAACGTAACGGGGCGATCCTTGCCGGCCATGGTGTAGGCGGTGAACACCACTTCGCCGGTGATCGTGCCTTTTTCGTCACGCACCGGCAGTGAACCCACGGTGACGGTGTATTTCAGCGTCTTGCCGTCTACCGTGGTGGTTTGCGTGACATGGGCGTCGGCTGGCAGCGACGGCAGATGGAAGCCGTTGCTGGACGCGGCTTGCTGGCTGGCGGCGGGCTTGTGCTCATCGGCGGCCAGGGTGGAAGTAGACACTCCTGCCAGCACGAAGGCGGCCAACAGGGCGGTTTGCAGGGGCTTGCGCACGGATCCGTTCCTCGCGGTCAAAGCCCAAGCCTAGCGGGCGTCGCCGCTGCCGGAGTGTGCCTAAAGACATGGGCGGCCGCGGCAGCATATCCTCGTGGCCACCGGCACTGCTCAGTGCTGCGCCAGTGCGCCGTCGACAAACTGCCGAAGTTGCGCGGCATTCAACGCGCCAGACTGGCGGGCGACCTCGCGGCCCTGACGCAGCAGCAGCAGGGTGGGGATGCTGCGAATGCCAAAGCGCTGGGACAGCTGAGGCTGTGCCTCGGTATCCACCTTGACCAGCCGCAGGCGTGGCTCGAACTGGCTGGCGGCGGCAGAGAACACCGGGGCAAAGCCCAAGCAGGGGCCACACCATGGCGCCCAGAAATCGACCAGCACGGGCAGATCGCCGCGGCCGGCTACCGCGTCGAAGCTGGCGGTTGTGAGTTCCAGCGGATGGCCGGTAAACAGCGCCTGTTTGCAGCGACCACAGGTAGGGCGCTCACCGACGCGCTCGGCGGGGACGCGGTTGAGTGCCTGGCAATGCGGGCAGGGAATGGAAAGCAGCTCGCTCACGTCGAACTCCGTGATGGGGATAGTCCAGCAGATGGCGTTGCCGAGTCGTTGAAACAAGTGCTGCCGTGAAGTCTGGTAGCTGCGGCGCCGGGCTCAGTGCACGCTGATCAACTCGATGTCGAACACCAGGGCCGAGTCTGGCGGTACGGCACCGACACGACGCCCGCCGTAGCCAAGCCTGGCGGGAATCAACAGGGTGCGTTTGCCGCCCACATGCATGCCCTTGATGCCTTTGTCCCAGCTGGCGATGACGCTGCCCTGGCCGAGGGTGAAACGGATCGGTTCACCCCGGTCGTCAGAGCTGTCCACCTTTGCGCCATGGTGGTCTGGCACGCTTTCGTCATACAGCCAGCCGTTGTAGTTGACCTCCACCTCACTGCCGTGGCGGGCGACGGCGCCGCTGCCGGTCTGCTGGTCGATGATCTGCAGTGACGTCGGTCCGTCAGCGTGGACGGGCAGACCGAGCAGGCAGCTCAACGACAGCAGGGCAGACAACAGGAACGAAGAACGCATGCTCATCCCATGAGGTGGTTGGTCGGGTCGGCAAGACGCGTCCAGCTCCGATACGCCGGTTGTCAGCGAAATGGGATCGGCGCCCAGCTCCCTGTCTGGGCGCCGATCCGATGTTCAGTGGCCGTTGTCGCCGTTGTGATCGCGTTTGCGATCAGACGGCTTCGCTTTGTTGCTGGACGGTGGTGGCCGATTGCGCTGTGGCGCGCGCTCGGACGCCGCTCGGCTGGAAGGTGCGGGTGAGCTCATCTGGCGGTTGGGCGCAGGACGTGTCTGGGGCTGGCCATGCGGTGCCGGCCTGTAGGCCGGTGCCGGGCGTTGGACGGCGGGTGGTCGATGGACTGGAGCGCCGCCATGCTGCCCGTTTGGCCGCACGTAGGGGCGACGGACCGGCGGCGGCGGTGGTCTGCGCACGTACGGGCGGCGATACCAGTAGCTGCGGTTGTTGTAGAACGGGCGGCCGCGATAGTAGTTGTCCCAGTAGGTGCCGATCACGAAGGAGATGATCGGAACGCCGATGCGCGCGCCGTAGGACGGCAATGGCACGTATTGATCCTGGTAGTCGTACTGGATGTAGTTGCCGGCGATCCAGCCGCGGTTGTTGTAGACGATCACGTCACACCATTCCCACCCGGCGGTACACCCTTGCACGTCGACATCGGTGCCGGCACCAATCTGTGCGATCAGCGGATAGCTGGAGTCAGGCCCCGCACGCAGGTTGACGTTGCCGGTGACATAGCCGACCGCCGCCTGCGCGAGCGTGGGTACGGCAAGGAGTAGCGAGGCGAGCACGCCCCAGATCAGTCGTTTCATGTCGTGGGTCTCCTGCGGAGGAATCGGACACGTCCCGTTTTACATCAAACGGGTGCCAGATATCCGGTCGCAGGCGGCTGATATTCCGGAGCTCGCGAGAGGGGGCGTCCCGACTCAGCCAGCTGTGCGGGGCACAAACCGCAGTGCCACCGAGTTCATGCAGTAGCGCAGGCCGGTTGGCCGCGGCCCGTCGTCAAAGACGTGACCCAGATGGCTGTCGCAGCCGGCGCAGCTGATTGCCGTACGCGTCATGCCGAACATGTGGTCGCTCAGTTCAACCACGTTGCGTCTGGCAATCGGCTGCCAGAAGCTGGGCCAGCCGGTGCCCGAGTCGAACTCGGTCGCGGCGTCGTACAGTGCTGTGGCACAAGCCATGCAGCGGTACATACCCGGCATGGCGGGCTTTTCGTGATCGCCGCTGTAGGCGCGCTCGGTGCCCTCGTGGCGCATGATTTCGTAAGACGCGGGTGACAACCGCTGCCGCCACTGGGCATCGGTGAGCACCAGCTTTGGCACTTCGCGCGGGCCCAGATCCCGGCCATTGTCGGCAAAAATTTCCAGCAAGACCTTGCCGGGTTTGCCGACCGGGGTGTTGTCTGCCGCGTGCAGGCGCGGCCCGAGCAGGGCGCCACCGGTGACCAGCAGGGCGCCGCCGGCAAGCGAGGCGCGCAGGAAGCGACGGCGATCCATCGCGAGGGTTTCATCAAGACGTGACATGGCAACCTCCGTGGGGGACGGGATCAGCCGAACGTGAAGGCATACGCCTGCACGCCCGGGTCGAGGAAGGTAATTTCGAACAGGCGCTCACCAGTACCGCTGGCCTGGCGCACCAGCTGGTAGAGGCGCTGGCTGTCGACGGTGCCGTTGCCGTCGGCGTCGGTGTCCATGCCGTGATCGACACCCGGTGGCTTGCCGTCGATGGTGACCCGGAAGCGCACCGGCTTGCCGTTGCTGCCAGGTCCCAGCACCAGGTGCAGGTCGCGGCCGCGGAAGCGGTAGACGATGCTGCCGCCGGCCTTGTCCAGTTGGGTACTCTCGTCATGTACGGTCCAGCGGCCGGTGAGTGTCCACTGGTTGATGGCGAGCGTGTCGGGTGCGCGATAATCTGCGGACTCGTCATGCGTTACCTTGCCGCCGACGAAGTTCATGGCACGGGCATAGCCGACATAGGTTTCCGGGGAGCGTGAGCGGTCGCCGGATGATGCGGCTTCCACACCGTGGTGATCGTCGTCGACATAGCCGCCGGGAAGGTTCTTCTGGCCCGCTTCGGTGAGCAACTGGCGGATCACATCTTCGCTTTCGTGATAGTTGCCTTCGCCGAAGTGGTGATGGCGGATCTGCCCCTGCGCATCAATGAAGTAATGCGCCGGCCAGTATTCGTTGTTGAAGCCTTTCCAGATGGCATAGTCGTTATCCAGCGCGACCGGATAGTCCACGCCGAGGCCCTTCACCGCCTTGGCGACGTTGTCGGGGTTTTTCTCGAACGCGAACTCCGGTGCATGCACGCCGATGACCACCAGGCCGTGATCCTTGTACTTGTCGTACCAGCCGCGCACATAGGGCAGGGTGCGGATGCAGTTGATGCAGGAGTAGGTCCAGAAGTCGACCAGCACGACCTTGCCGCGCAGGGACTGCGTGGTCAGCGGCGGGCTGTTCAGCCACTGCGTGGCACCGGCCAGCGACGGCATCGTGCCTTCGATCGGCAACGGCGCGCCAGCCTTCAGCGCCGGCTGCGGCGCCGGTGCCGGGCGCACCGCATTGATCAGCTTCTGCTCGATGCCGCCGGTGCTGGCCAGCGAGACGCGGGTAAGCAGGCCGGTGTCCAGGCCCAGCGCAATCGCGGCAACACCGGCCAGCACCAACACGCCCAGCGCACGCCGCACCCATTCGCCCGCACCGAGCGAGCGCTTCATCAGGCCGAATACCTTGCCGCCGATCAGCAGGGCCAGGCCCAGCGAGGTGGCGGCGCCAGCGGCGTAGGTGAGCAGCAGCAAGGTGGTCTGCACGCTGGCGCCGTTCAGGGCAGCACCAGTAAGCAGCAGGCCCAGGATCGGCCCTGCGCACGGCGCCCACAGCAAGCCGGTGGCGACGCCAAGCCCGGCGGCGGCCCAGATCGAATCACCGTCACTGCCGGATCGCTGCGACAGACGGTTGCCCAGGGCCACGAACGGACGGCTGATCCATTCGGCCAGATGCGTCGACAGCAAGGTCAGGCCGAGAAAGGCCAGCACCACCATCGCCACGTAGCGGCCATATTGATTTGCATGCACCGCCCAGCCACCGCCCAGTGCCGCCAGCGTGGCCACGCCGGCGAAGGTGATCGCCATGCCCAGCAGCATCGGCAGGCCATTGCGCATGAACGGCTTGTCGGAGCGGGCGAACACGAACGGCAGCACCGGCAGGATGCAGGGACTGAGGATGGTCAGGACGCCACCGAGGTAGGCGAGGATCAACACGAGCATGCGGGTTTCATCCGTGGAAGATTGTCTGGCTATTCGCCGTTGGCGCCGCGCGGGTTACCTGTTTGCACGGCGTAACCCGCGGCGGAGATGCAGCGAACACCTCACATGCACCGCTCTTTCGTAACGCAGCTGTGGAATCGAGCATGTCACAAGCCTTGACCGCCACCGGCTTCATGGGTCTAGATAGCGCACTTCCCCGCAGGGCGAGCCTGTTTCCGACCGTGCCAGCCGAATCCGCCACTACCTACGCCAGTGAAACGCCCGACCAGCGTCGGGCGGCATGGATGGCGGCTGCACAAGCCGGGGATCGCCGCGCCTACGAAAAGCTGCTGGCCGATTCTGTGGCCCTGATCCGTGCCGCTGCACGCCGTCAGGGCGTGGCACACGATCATGTCGATGACGTGGTGCAGGAAACGCTGATCACCGTGCACCGCGTGCGCCACACGTATGACCCGGCACGTTCATACGATGCGTGGCTTACCGCGATCGCCAACCGCCGGGCGATCGACGCGCTGCGCAGCCATGGCCGACGCGAGCGCCGTGAACTGCACGACGAACACGCCGTCGACAACCATGCCGAGCCGCACGACGCCAGCACGGCCACCGAAGGCGAGCAACGTGCGCGCCGCCTGCGGGAAGCGGTGGCCGAGCTGCCGCCGGGCCAACGCGAGGCGGTGGAGCAGTTGGCCTTGCGCGAGCGTTCGCTGGCGGAGGCCGCCGAGCTGACCGGTCGCAAGACCGGCGCGTTGAAGGTCAACCTGCATCGCGCGCTCAAGGCCCTGCGCGAACGCTTCCACGGAGAACCCTGAGGTCATGACCGAGCTGCCATCGCATCAGGCGTTGATCGACCGTCTCGGCACCGAGCTGGTGCCGGTGCGTCGTTTGCTGCCGCCATGGTTGCGCGCGGCGGGCTGGCTGCTGGCGGTGGCAGCGATCGCTGCCATGTTGCTGATGCACTTTGGTACAGGAGGCATGTTGCGGCGCCTGCACGCGGCGCCGGATCTGGCCTGGGCTGCCATGGGCGCCGTGTTGACCGCGATCACCGCGGCCTGGGCGGCCTTTTCCCTCGGTGTGCCGGGGCGTCGCGCGACCTGGGCGTGGTTGCCACTGCCGGCGGCGCTGTTGTGGATCGGCGCCAGCGGCCTCGGTTGCCTGCGCACGTGGATCGCGCCGACGACCAGCATCGCCAGCCTGCACCAATCCGCTGACTGCCTGGTCTTCATCGTCAGCTTCTCGGTGCCGTTGTCGGCGCTGATGATCCTGATGCTGCGCCGGGCCTGTCCGCTGCGGCCAGTGTTGACGGCGCTGCTGATCGGCTTGGCCAGCGCGGCGGCCTCGGCCAGCCTGCTGGAAATCTGCCATGCCTACGATGCGGCGGCGACTGACCTGCTGACCCACGCCGCGGCGGTAGCCATCGTGGTGGCCGTCAATGCCGCGATGGGCGGCCGGCTGCTGTCCAGAACCACGCCTGCGCACCTGCCGTAGGAGCCCGCTCGCGGGCGATGCTTTTGATGTCTTGATCAAGCCGCAGAGCAGAGGTGTCGCCCGCGAGCGGGCTCCCACGACAAGAGGATTCAGTCGCGGAAGTTGTCGAACTGCAGCGGCAATTCCACCTCGGCCTTGCGCAACACAGCCATGGCCTCCTGCAGGTCGTCGCGCTTCTTGCCGGTCACGCGCAGCTTGTCGCCGTTGATCTGCGCCTCGACCTTGAGCTTGGCGGCTTTCAGTGCAGCGACCAGCTTCTTCGCCACCGGCTGCTCGATGCCCTGTTTTACGGTGATTTTCTGGCGCGAGCCACCGAGGTTGGTATCCGGATCGGCCACGTCCAGCGCGCGGACATCGATCTTGCGCGCCACCAGCCGGCCACGCAGGATGTCCATCATCTGTTGCAGCTGGAACTCGCTGGGCGCGGCCTGGGTGATCACGAAATCGTCCAGCGTGAACGAGGCGTCCTGGCCCTTGAAATCGAACCGGGTCAGCAACTCGCGGTTGGCCTGATCGACCGCGTTGGTCAGTTCGTGCTTGTCGACTTCGGAAATCACGTCAAAAGAGGGCATGGCGGCAGCTCATCGCAAAGGGTACGTCAGTGTAAGCGATGCCATGCGCGGGTGATGGATAATGCCGCGTTGCAAGGCGCAGCGAACCCAGGCAGGCATGAGTCAGTGAAAGTGGATGTATTGATCATTGGCGCCGGTGCCGCGGGCCTGATGTGTGCGATCGCCGCCGGCCAGCGCGGCCGACGCGTGCTGGTGGTCGACCACGCCAACAAGGTTGGCAAGAAGATCCTGATGTCCGGCGGTGGGCGCTGCAATTTCACCAACCTGTGCGTCACCCCGGGCAATTACCTGTCAGCCAACCCGCACTTCGCCAAATCGGCGCTGGCGCGCTACACGCCGTGGGATTTCATTGCCCTGGTCGACAAGCACGGCATCGCCTGGCACGAGAAGGAGCTTGGCCAGCTGTTTTGCAACGACTCCTCCAGGCAGATCGTGCGCATGCTGCTGGACGAATGCGCGGCGGCCGGCGTCACGGTGGAAGCGAGCTGCGGCGTGCAGCGGGTGCGAAAGACCATGGACGGCTTCAGCGTGGCCACCGCCCGTGGCGAGGTGCATGCCGAGTCGCTGGTGGTGGCCACGGGTGGTTTGTCGATTCCCAGCATGGGCGCCACCGGTTTCGGCTATGAGCTGGCCCGTCAGTTCGGCCACCAGGTATTGCCGACCCGCGCCGGTCTGGTGCCGCTGACCCTCAGTGGCAAACATCAGGAGCATTACCAGGATCTGGCCGGCGTGGCGCTGCCGATCGCGCAAGCCACGGTCGGAAGGCAGAGCTTTCGTGCCGGCCTGCTGTTTACCCATCGCGGCATCAGTGGTCCGTCGATCCTGCAGATTTCCTCGTACTGGCAGCCCGGCGACGACCTGCGCATCGATCTGTTGCCCGATCAGGATGTCGGCGACTGGTTGATCGGCCAGCGGCTGGCGCGTCCACTGGCGGAGCTCAAGACCGTGCTGGGTGATGCGCTGCCCAAGCGGCTGGCACAGCGCCTGTGCGAGCAATGGTTCGAAAGCCGGCCGATGCGGCAGTACCGCGAAGCCGAACTGGTGCAGATCGGCAGTCAGCTCAATGCGTGGCCGATCACGGCCAGTGGCACCGAAGGCTACCGCACCGCGGAAGTCACCCTCGGTGGTGTCGATACCGACGGACTGTCCTCCAGCACCATGCAGTCGAAGCGGGTGCCGGGGCTGTATTTCATCGGCGAAGTGGTCGACGTTACCGGCTGGCTGGGCGGCTACAACTTCCAGTGGGCGTGGGCATCGGGGCAGGCGGCCGGGCAGGTGGTCTAGCAGACCTGCCAGGCTGCGTGGCCAGCCAGACCACCACGCGGTTTGCAGGGTCGCCCTCAGGTCGGGATCTGCTGTTGCAGGAGTCGCGTTGGCAACCCGCGCTGCGGCGTTGTCGTGGCCTGGCGGGCATGTTTCCCGGATTCGGTATTGTCGGCTTGACGCGTTGGGTCGGGAGTCGCAGCATCTCTCGGGCGTTCCCGATCCGGCCATCGCGGTGATTCGGGTCTGATGTTTTTTCCTCAAGGAAGAAGATCATGGCCAAATTGAAAAACGGCAAGCTTGTCGAGCGGGATGTCGGGATCAGGCTCCATCCGTCGATCGGGCACGGGACACTCGAGTACGTGCTTTCCAGAGTTGCCCCGTGAGACGCCTGCTCCTGTGTGCGCCCATGCTGTTGATTGCGTTGCTGTTGCAGTCGTGTGAGCCTGCGCATAGGGTAGGCGGCGTCAAAGTCCGCTCCATGTCGAAAGTGGTCGATCGGGATCGGCCCGATCACCACATCTGCGATTCGCTGGCAATGACCAAGGCGGATGTGGTCACCTATTTTTCCCTGGCCGACGAGGTGGATGGCGTCGACTTCGATGATGAGGCGATGATCATGCCGTGCAGATACCAGGGTTCGATCCAGATCTCAGGGCACCTCCATCACTGGGAAATCTTTGCGGGTGGCGCCGGTTATCTGTATGACGGCAGTGCGCTGAACAGGCGCTACCTCTGCCGCGGGAAATGCCTGGCCGCGCTGCCGGATTTGCAGTGACAATCTCATCTCCTCATCGGATCGCGTGGTCTCCGCTGTGGGACGGTAGTCGTGGTTGCGGCCGCGACGTCATGGCACTGTGCGAGGCCGGCACGAGCGCAGGGTCGATCGGGCCACGATGGAGATTTCACGCATGCTGATTCACGGTCGCTGCCACTGCGGCAACATCACCTTCGCGTTCCTTTGGGAGCCCGATCCGGCGGAAATCCCGGCGCGCGCCTGCAACTGCTCGTTCTGCGTCAAACACGGTGGCGTGTGGACCTCGCATTCGGCGGGCAGCCTGAAGGTGGCGGTCAAGGATCCCGCGCTGGTGTCGCGCCATGCCTTCGGCACGCGCACCGCCGAGTTCAACGTCTGCGCCCGCTGCGGCGTGGTGCCTGTCGTCACCAGCCTGATCGACGGGCGGCTGTACGCCGTGGTCAACGTCAATACGTTCGAGGGTGTCGATCCGTCGCGGCTTCGGCATGCGTCGGCGAGCCTCGACGGCGAAGGGAAACAGGCTCGCCTTGCGCGGCGGCGGCAAAACTGGATTGCCGATGTGACGTATGTTGAGGATGGCCACTGAGCCCGGCCCCGGAATCATGCACGGCGCGCGCCCTGGTCCGAGTTTGGGTCAGTCACTCAAGGAGTGTTTCATCTTGTTCGGCAAAGTTCATGGCTGTGCCCCCATCGTGGTTGCTGGAAGCCGCCGCGCCAACGCGTCGGTTCGCAGTCTTCTTTGGCTGGTTGTCCTGGTGGCTGCGATACCAGGTGTCGTGGTATCGGCACCGGTTTTGAAACTTGACGCACCGAACGTGGTGATCATTTCGCCGCGTCTTGTCACCTCCGGGCAACCGACGCCGAAGGCGCTGGCGTCACTGGCTTCGCAGGGGTTCGGCGCGGACATCTATCTGGCCCCGCCGACCGTGTCCGATGCAGTGCATGACGAAGCCGCCATCGTCGAGCGCCAGGGTGTGGCCTACGTGAATATACCGATCAAGTTCAACCAACCGACCGAGGCCGACTTCGTCGCCTTTTCATCAGCCATGCGCAGATTCAGTGGCCGCAAGGTGCTCGTGCACTGTCAGATCAACCTGCGGGCATCGAGCATGGTGTTCGTGTATCGGACCATCGTCGGACGGGAGAATCCGGATCGGGCCTACGAGGCGGTAACCAGGGTGTGGGTGCCCGATGGCCCATGGAAGGCGTTCATCACCCGACTGTTGCGGAAAAACCACGTGGCGTTCGAGCCATACTGACCAGCGGGCCAATTTGCTCCTCGCCTGGGGGTGGCGATCTTCGCACGCAGGATCTTCTGCGTCGTGACCTGCGCCGGTTTCGCGCATCCTGAACGCCTTCCATGTTTCACTGCGCGGCGAACAACCACAAGGAGCACGCCATGAAAGTGGGATTTATCGGCCTCGGCGCGATGGGCAGCGCGATGGCCAGCAACCTGGTCGCGGCCGGGCATACGGTGACAGTCTGGAATCGTTCTGCGGGAGCCTGCGAGTCGCTGGCTTCGCTGGGGGCGAAGGTGGCGTCAACTCCCGATCGCGCGGCCCAGGGTGAAATCCTGTGCAGCATGCTGGCCAATGACAAGGCCGTGCGCGAGGTGATCCTCGACAGCGGTTTGCTGGATGCGATGGATCGCGGAACGGTGCACGTGAATCACGCCACCATTTCGGTGGCGCTGGCGCAGGAGCTGGCGGCGGAACATGCCCGGCGCGGCATCGAGTACGTGGCCGCGCCCGTGTTTGGCCGGCCGGACATGGCCGCTGCCGCGAAGTTGAATATCCTGGCGGCGGGCAAGCCCGAGGTGATCGAGAAGGTGCGTCCGCTGCTGGAGGCAATGGGCAGCAAGGTGTGGCCGATGGGTGAGGCGCCGGAGCGGGCCAACGTGGCCAAGATCGCAGGCAACTTCATGCTGGCCAGCGCGATCGAGAGCATGGCCGAAGCTACCGCGCTGACCCGCGCCTACGGCGTCAGCGCGACGGATTTCCTGGAGGTGATGACGAGCACCTTGTTCGCCGCCCCGGCCTATCAGGGCTACGGCAAGCTGATTGCCGAGCAGCGCTTCACGCCGGCCGGGTTCACCATGGCGCTGGGTTTCAAGGATATTGGTCTGGCGCAGGCGGCGGGCGAGACGGCGCGGGTGCCGCTGCCGTTTGCCGGCGTGCTGCGCGACGGGTTTCTGGAGGCACTCGCTGGTGGCGACGAGGACCTGGACTGGTCGGCACTGGCGCTGGTGGCGGCGCGGCGGGCCAATCTCGCGGGGCGCGAGGGCAGTTAGCTCTTCTGTCGGCGCGCCAGCCACTGGTCGAGTTGGTTGGCGAAGGCCTGGCGGTCACGTGGGTGGAACGCGGCGGGGCCGCCGGTATCGACGCCCGAGCCGCGCAGCTCGTCCATGAAATTTCGCATCGACAGTTGCTGGGCGATGGTCTCGGGTGTGAACAGCAGACCACGCGGGTTGATCGCCAGCGCGCCCTTGGCGATCACCTGTGCGGCGAGCGGAATATCCTGGGTCATCACCAGATCGCCAGCGGCCACGCGCTGCACGATTTCGTCGTCGGCGACGTCAAAGCCGGCAGGCACCTGGATCGCCCGGATATAGCGCGACGG
Organism: Rhodanobacter sp.; assembly: GCA_041663105.1. Taxonomy (GTDB): domain Bacteria; phylum Pseudomonadota; class Gammaproteobacteria; order Xanthomonadales; family Rhodanobacteraceae; genus Rhodanobacter. Next base: position 28,062 of record JBAZRB010000001.1, on the reverse strand, counting down.
CGGCGTGCGCAGCTGCTGGTTGGCTACGAGGGTCACCATCACGTGGGCACGCTCGGCGGCGCGAAACAGGATCTCCTTGATCACCACCGGGCAGGCGTCGGCGTCGACCCAGATCCGGGTGGCGCCGCTCACTCGGCGGGGGTCCAGTCCAGCGAGCCATCGATCACGATGTGGCTGCGCCCGCCGGTCCAGATCACGTGGTTGTCGATCTGCACCACCAGCCGTGCGTCATGCCCGATCTCGCGGCCCTGGCTGACCTGATAGCCATGCGCCAGCGGACCCTGCGGTTCGGCCTGCGCGAGGTAGGCGGCGATCAATCCATTGGCTGCGCCCGACGCAGGGTCCTCGACAATGCCAACGCCAGCCGGCAGCGCGCGCACGACCAGTTGATAGGACGAACCATCTTGGGTACGCGCGAAAACGCACAGGCCCATGCTGTCGCTGGCCTGGGCCAGGGCGAGGATGGCCTGGTGATCAGGCTGCCACGCGCGCAGGCTGGTTTCGTCCGCCACCTCGGCCAGCCACCAGCGGCGACCGCCATCGACCAGCGCGGGCGGCAGCGTGCCGAGATCGATGCCGCTCAGTGTGGCGGCCAGCAGGGGGTGCGCGTCCAGGCCGGTGTGCACGATCCGCTCACCGGGCGACTGCAGCAGCAATTCACGACGCACGCCCTCACCTTCAACCCGGATCGGCAGCACGCCGGCGCTGCATTCCTGCCACAACAGGCCATGCTGCGCTTCGGCCAGGCCGCACGCGAGTGCTGCATGCGCGCTGCCGATGCTGGGGTGGCCGGCGAACGGGATTTCCTTGTGCGGCGTAAAAATACGCACGCGGTAACTGGCTTTCGGGTCGGTGGGAGGCAGCAGGAAGGTGGTTTCGACCAGGGCCGTCCAGCGCGCGAAGCGCTGCATGGCGGCGCTGCTCCAGTCGTTCGCGCCGATCACCACGCCCAGGTGATTACCGCCGCCGGGGGTGGCGGCAAAGACGTCCAGATGCAGGTAGCGAAGCAGGCTCATGAGTCCATCGGGCCGCGGGCGGCCTGGCAAAGTGTGAAAGGATAGCCGGCCGATACCGATCCGGGCAGTGATTTTTCGTCATGTCGGGCTTCCCGAGTGGCATAACGTCGGGCCTGGCCAGCGTCGAGGTCGACAAGCGCTGGCGCCGACGCCAAGATGCCATGCTTTGCTCACCCGCAACGGAACCATCCATGCCGATCACCCTGGTCATCATCGCCATCACCTGCATCGTGTCGTTCATGGCGTTCAAGAACAGCCGGCTGATGAACGACTTGATCCTGTGGCCGCCGGCGATCACCCGTCAGCGCGAATACCATCGGCTGGTGACCTATGGCGTGGTGCACGCGGATTTCGGGCATCTGTTGTTCAACATGTTCACGCTGTACTTCTTCGGACAGGCGATGGAGCCGTTTTTCACCCAGATGCTGGGCACGCTCGGCTTCGCCTTGTTCTACATCGGCGGCCTGGTGATCTCGATCCTGCCGACCTATCTGAAGAATCGCGGCAACCCGAACTACCGCAGCCTTGGCGCTTCGGGGGCGGTGTCCGCCGTACTTTTCTCCTACATTCTGCTGGCGCCGTGGAGCCGGATCATCGTGCTGGTGGTGCCGATGCCGGCGATTGTCTACGCCATGCTTTACACCGGCTATTCGATCTACATGGATCGTCGTGGCGAAGGCCATGTGAACCACAGCGCTCACCTGTGGGGTGCGGCATACGGCGTGCTCTTCACGATCCTGGTGAATGCACGGGTGTTGCCGCATTTTTTGGATGCGTTGCTGCATCCGAGCTTCTGACGCGATGCGCTCGCCGTTGCATGCGCTCAAGACATGAACGGTTCCTGCAGTGCGCCATGCCTGGCTCGCTCAACGCGCGCATACTGGAGGCGGTCTAACTGATCACCGCAGGAGAACGAACGCATGGCTATGACACGCAAGTCGGCAGCGAACAAGTCCGCGGCAAAAAAGTCGCCAGCGAAAAAAACGGCAGTCAGGAAAGCTGCAAAAAGTGTGGCCGTCAAGTCGACTGCCCGCAAGACGGTGGTGAAAAAGACCGCGGCGAAGAAGCCTGCGGCAAAGAAGGCGGTGGCGCGCAAGGTCGTGTCCAGCAAGACGGCGGCGAAGAAAGTCGCGGTAAAGAAGACAGCGTTGAAACCTGTCCCCAGGACCCAGCCTGCCAGCAAGGCGGCAGCAAAGAAGGCAGTGGCCAAAAAGAGCGTGGCCAAGCGACCAGTGACCGCCAAGACGGCCGCCAGGCCCGTTGCGGCAAAGAAGCCTGCGGTCAAAAAGGCCGTGCCGGTCAAGTTGGCGACCAAGAAGGTGGCGGCGAAGAAGGTCGTGGCGAAAAAGGTGGCTGCGCCGAAAGCGGCAGCTCGCAAGGCCGCGACGAAGCCTGCGTTGAAAAAACCTGCAGTGAAAAAGCCACTGGCCCGCCAGCGTGCGAAAATTGCCGACGCACCCATTCAGCACATAAGTCCGGAAGAGGCGGTTGCCCATATCCAGGCTTTGCTCGATGCCAAGCATGAGCGCGTGCAGCAGGGGCCGGGTTGGCCCGGCGCCAGTCTGGTGCACCCATCATCGAGCGCGGCCGAGTTGCATCCGCCGGTGGTCGGTGAAGGCAGCGGCGGGGATGGTCGTGTGCGTGCACCACAGCGCAATGAGCAGAGCAAGCGCAAGGGCTGATTTGGCCCGTACGCCATCCTGATCGCGGAACGTCCCGGGCAACAAGCGTCGTCCGGTCATGCCGTGAAGCTCAGGCCAGGTTCAACAGCGGCCGACTAACGTGTGTTGGTCAACGTTGAGTGGAGAAGCCTCATGAAACGCATCTTGGCCAGTTTCATTCTGATCGCAGCGATGGTGTCGCTTTCAGGCTGCTACTACGATCCCGGCTACAGCTACGTGCGCAGTTCCGGTTACGGCGGTGATGCTTATTACGGGCAGGGCGCCGCTACCTATTACGCTGCGCCGGGCTACTACGATGACTACTACCCGGGTTACTACGGCAGTGGCTATTACGGTTGCTGCTATGCACCGAGCCTGAGTATCAGCAGTGGTTGGTATGGTGGTTCGCGTTATTACCGACACCATCGTCAGAGCGAATATCGGGATTACCACGGCGGTGGCTATCGCGGTCACGCCCCGCAACAGCGTTCTGCCGTGCGCGCGCAAGCGCGGCCCTCGACCACCACCCGTGGTAGTAGTAGCCGCCGTGGCGGCGGGGATCGGCGTAGTCGCTCGGGTGACCACCGCAACTAGTAGTCCGTCGGGCACAATGTCGGGATGTTCTGCATTCGCTTCGTGGCGTGGCGCACGCCGATTTCAAGGCTCATCCTCCTCGTGATGATGAGCTTTTTTCTGTATGGCTGCAGCAGCGTGCGCTACTACTCGCAGGCGGTGCGAGGGCAGGCTGAGCTGCTTGTTCATCGGCGTCCGGTCAGCAAGCTGCTGGGTGACCCGGCGACTGATCCGAAACTCGCCGCGCGTCTTCGCCTGTCGCAGCAAGCGCGACGGTTTGCCTCGCGGCGGCTGGGCCTGCCCGATAACCGCAGTTACACCGGTTACGTGGACTTGCATCGCCCCTATGTGGTCTGGAATGTGTTCACCGCGCCGCGCTATTCGGTTGAGGCGGTGCCGCAGTGTTTTCCGATTGCGGGCTGCGTGGCCTATCGTGGCTGGTTCAGCGAAGCGGCGGCAAAGGCCGATGCGGAGCAATGGCAGGCTCGCGGCGACGATGTATGGATCGGCGGCGTGCCAGCGTATTCCACGCTGGGCTGGTTTTCCGACCCGATACTGTCCAGCATGCTGGGTTGGAACGACGATGAGCTGTCCAGTACGATTTTTCATGAGCTGGCGCATCAACTGATCTATGTGAAGAACGACACTGCTTTCAACGAGTCGTTTGCCACCTTCGTGCAGCAGCAGGGGCTGCGCGAATGGCGGGCTTCACGCGGCTTGCCTGCGCAGAATGAACGCGGCCAGGCGATAGACGACGGCTTCACTCGACTGGTGCTGGACCTGCGCGAACGGCTCAAGCATGTTTACGCCAGCGGTGCCGATGACCAGGCGATGGAGGTCGCGAAGCGGGGCGAAATGGCCGCCTTTCGCCGTCGCTACGAACAATGGCGTGATCGTGAATGGCCGGGCGATCATCGTTACGACAGCTGGGTAGCGAAGCCGATCAACAACGCGCGATTGTTGCCGTTTGGCCTGTACGACCAGTGGACGCCGGCGTTCGCTACGCTGTTTGCTCGCGCGGATGCGAACTGGCCGGCTTTCTATGCAAGCGTGCGCACGCTGGCTCGCGAGCCGAAGGCGAAACGTGAGCAGGCGCTTGACGCATTGTTGCCGGCGCCGTCGGCCCCTGCCGCGTCTGCTGCCGGGTCGCAGCGGCATTGATGGGCGGTCAGGCGGGCAAGTAGACCTGCAGCAGCTGCCAGTCGGGCGAGCAGTCCGCAAAGTCTGTCGCATGCCGGCCGGTATCACGAACGCATCGCCGGCCTTCAGTGCCGCGGCCGGCAGTAGGTCGAGTTGCAGGGTCATGCTTCCCTCCAGTACGAAGGCGAAGGCGAATGTCTTCTCTTGCCGGGTCGAGGCAACGGATGCAGCGTGGCCTGATGCACGACGTGTGACATGTGCGCCCACCAGCCCACCCGTTGCCGTGCCAATGCCGAGATCGCGCACGGCCCGGCCGTTGGCGGTATCAGTCTGCCAGGGAGCCTCGGTGGCTCGATGAAACAGGAAGTGCTGGCCGCTGAACTCGCGCGCCGGCCGTTCATGGCCGGTCGGCAGGTTCATTTCATGGTCGATGAAGGTCATGTGTTCGGCCGGGCTGCCCAGTTCGATCACCTCCAGCCTATCGGATGACTCCAGCACCCGATGACGGATATGCGGCGGTTGCAGTACGCAATCGCCGGCATGCATCACGAAGGGTTCGCCCTGATCCTCGTAAACCAGTCGCACCCAGCCGCGATAACAGTAGATCAACTGCAGGCGGATATCGTGGTGATGCACGTTGTCGCCGACCGGGCCACCTTGCGGAATGCGGATATGCGAGGCGATGAACTGGCCGCCCTGGCGATCGGGGATCAGGTCGCGATACTGCATGCCGGCACGCCCGGATTTCCAGACGTCTGCCTGGGCCTCGTCGCGCTGGATGCCGAGGCTCGGCCGCAGTGGCGGCATCTGCATCGCGGGGTGCAACGGGGCGAATGCGATGCGCGTGCCGTTCGGCGCTACCAGCGCATCGGGAAGGTCCTGCCGGGTGCAGCGCAGCCGCAGCATGCCGGGGTCGCCAAGGTACGTCGTGTCGAGCAGCAGGCACAGCCCGTGGCCACTGAGCTGCGCCAGCCTGGGGGCGTCGGCCGGCATGATGCTGTCCAGCCGGAAGCCCAGGGTGTCGATGAAAAAGCACAGGTTCTCGGCCAGTACGCCACCGGGCAGCAGGCATTCCGCGCGCGCTATGGCCAGGTCGGCTGCAGGATCAGGCATGTGGTGTGCGCCCCGGGGATGGTCGACGGAGAAAGTATGCGGTGCGGGCTGCCGGCGATGGTGATGTCAGACCGGGTTCGCGTGGACCACTCACGGCTGGTGTGTCGTCACAGGCTTGCGTCCGGCCATGTGCCGCAGATAAGCGAGTACGGCATCCAGGTCCGCGTCGGAAAGCGCGTGCTGGTCGAATCCGGGCATCCGCGCCTGCGGCCAGCGGCGCAGGGACTGCGGATCGCGGATATACGCGCGCAGCAGGTCGGCACGCAGGTATTCGGTGGGGTTGTGCGGCAGGTTGAGATCCGGGCCGAGGCTGGCGTCACCCTCGCCGTTGAGCGTGTGGCAGGCAAAACAGGTGTGCTGGAACACCACGAAGCCGCGCTGCACTTCGCTGCTGGCTGGCAGGGTGCGGTCAGGCACGATCGCCGGGAAGCGCTGTGCCACGCTGTCCATCCGGCGGATGCTGGCCAGCTGGTAAGGCCATTGCTCCTGTCCGACCCCGGCGGCGGCCGGGTGCGTCCACACCACGTAGAACGGACCGGCGCGACCATGGGCGCCAGGGAGTGTCGGCCACGGCTGTGAAGGGTCTTCGATCGCCAACCACGCCTTGCTGCCACGGCGATCCAGAATCAGCGCGGCGGAAATTTGGGCGGCAAATCCGTCGCTTGCGACGAATTGAAGGTGATCCGCCGGGGTGATTCCCTCAAGCAACGCCGTCAGCGGCACCGCGCGGTAATGCATCGGACGCCGGAAGGCGACATCGGCGGGGATATCGATCGAGCGTGCGTCCGGCCGTTGCAACAGGGTGGCGGTCTGGTAGACCACGTTGCGCGAGCCCAGCTCGATCTTCAGCTCTGCGGCCCGTGCAGCGGAAGCCAGACCCAGCAGCAGGCAGGCGACGAGCAGTTTCATGGCGGGTTCCAGGGTGGCATTGGCAAAGTGTAGGCCAAGGCCGGGTTTGCCTACGCAGGCCCTTGCCCGTGGCCTATCCGCCAGCCTGTCGGCCAGCTGAACGTGGGGCGCTTCATCCGTTGAACTCATGATCACGCGGACACACTAAGTCTTCGTATCGCCGTGATGGCGACAGAAAGTGGCGCAGTACAAGCGTGTCACTGAGGGGCCGGCCTTACCTCCCCTGGAGGCCGCCTGACAAACCTCATCAATCCTCCCCTGGTTGATGAGGTTTTTTTGTGGCTATCCGCGTGGTCGCAGTGCACGCTTGCCGACATGGATAATGGAGGCCGCAGGCATTCCTCCTCCTTCGCTTGGGCCCCAGATGATCATCGAATCCCTGCTCGACACCGACCTGTACAAGTTTTCCATGATGCAGGTGGTGCTGCACCAGTATCCAGCTGCCGAGGTCGAGTACCGCTTCAGATGCCGTAACCCGGGCGTCGACCTGGTGCCGTACATCGAGGAGATCCGTGCCGAGCTGGGCGCGCTGTGCCAACTTCGTTTCAGCGTCGATGAGCTGGATTACCTGCGTGAGTGGCGCTTCATCAAGAGCGATTTCGTCGATTTTCTGGGGTTGTTCCAGCTCAATGAAAAATACGTCGAGATCACGCCGTCCGAACTTGGCAACGGTGAGATCGAGATCCGTATCTTCGGCCCCTGGTTGCACACCATCCTGTTCGAGGTGCCGCTGCTGGCGATCGTCAACGAGGTGTATTTCCGGCGAACCAGCGCGAATCTTGATATGGCCGAGGGGCGACGTCGCCTGACGCAGAAGATCGCCATGTTGCGCGACACCCCGGATTTCGGCGGTTGCCGGATCGCCGACTACGGCAGCCGTCGACGGTATTCGCGGGCCTGGCACGAGGAAGTGGTGACCACCTTGCGCGATGGACTGGGTGCGCAACTGGCGGGCACCAGCAACGTATGGCTCGCACGCAAGCTGAACCTGACTCCGCTGGGCACGCTGGCGCACGAGTACCTGCAGGCGCACCAGGCGCTTGGACCGCGGCTGCGCGATTCCCAGGTGGCGGCGCTGGAAGCGTGGGCGCGGGAGTATCGCGGCGATCTGGGCATCGCCCTGTCGGATGTGTACGGCCTCAACGCGTTCCTGCGCGATTTCGACATGTACTTCTGCAAGCTGTTTGACGGTACCCGGCATGATTCCGGCGACCCGTTTGAATGGGGCGAGAAGGTGCTGTCGCATTTCCAGGCGAACCGGGTCGATCCACGCAACAAGGTGCTGGTTTTCAGCGACGGCCTGGATATTCCCAAGGTGATGCAGCTGTATGCGCACTTCAAGGGACGCTGCCTGCTGGCCTTTGGTGTGGGCACCAACCTCACCAATGATGTGGGGCCGACGCCGCTCAACATTGTCATCAAGATGGTTCGCTGCAACGGACAGCCGGTGGCCAAGCTGAGTGACTCGCCCGGCAAGAACATGTGCGAGGACAAGGCCTATGTGGCCTATCTAAGGCAGGTTTTCGAGATTCCCGCCGAAGTTGACTGAGGCTGCCGCGCTGCCACTTGACACGGGCGTGACGCTGCGATGGCGTAGACTGCCAAGTCAGGTCTCATTCGATGGAGCAACTGCATGACCAGTGTCTATGACTTCACCGTGACTGATATTGACGGCAAGCAAATTTCGCTAGCCCAGTGGCGCGGCAAGAACTTGTTGATCGTGAACGTGGCCTCCAAGTGCGGCTTCACGCCGCAGTACAAGGGGCTCGAAACGCTATGGCAGGATCAACGCGACAACGGGCTGGTGGTGCTGGGCTTTCCCTGCAACCAGTTCGGTCACCAGGAGCCGGGTGATGAAGCCGAGATCAGGGATTTCTGCAGCACCCAGTACGACGTTACCTTTCCGATGTTCGCCAAGGTGGAAGTGAATGGCGACAAGGCTGATCCGCTGTACAAGTGGCTGAAGAGCGAAGGCAAGGGCATTCTCGGCAGCGAGGCGATCAAGTGGAACTTCACCAAGTTCCTGGTCGATGCGGAAGGCCAGGTGGTGAAGCGCTACGCGTCTACCGATACACCGCAGAAAATCGCCAGGGAAACGCTGGCCTTGCTTGCCGATTGAGTCGCGGCAGCCGGCACTTCACGGTGCGCCCCGATAGTTGGCCAGCAGTACGGCGATGGCATCGACATCGCTGCTGATGCGTGGGGCATCTTCCGGGTGGTCATAGTTGTTGAGCATGATCGCGAATGCCAGGTGTTCGCCCGAGGCGCTGGTGACGTAGCCGGCCAGGCACGAGACATAGCTCATGCTGCCGGTCTTGGCATGCACGTTGTTTTCCGCCGCGGTCTGGCGCATGCGGTAGGCAAGGGTGCCGTCGACACCGGCGATCGGCAGGGCCTGGCGAAGTGTCTCCGCATATGGTTGATGTGACATGTAGACGAGTAGTCGGACCAGCGCGTCCGGCGTGACCAGATCCCGTCGTGACAGCCCGCTTCCTTCACTGAGCAGTACCGTCGATTTCGCGATGCCGGCCTGGTCAAGCATCTGCTGCATCGCCTTCAGACCCCGGCTTTCGGTACTGCTGAAACCGGGCGCGGCAGCGGGCTCGCGCGCGCCCACGCTCAACAGCAGATTCTGCAGGTAGAGGTTCTGTGATCGTTTCAGTCCACGTTGCAGGATTTCACCCAGCGGCGGCGACCACACCTCGCCCAGTATGCTGCTCGACACCATCAGTGCGTCGTCGCTTTGCGGCCAGTGCAGCACGCGCAGACTCCTGGATACGCGAATGCCATGACGCTTCAGTGCCTCACGCAACTGCAGTCCCGCCAGCCGGGCGGGATCGGGAACGGACAGCTCGAAGTGCTGCGCTGGTGCATCCGCGGCGATACTGCCGAATGCCTGCAGCGCGCTCTGGCCCGGCTCGCGGTAAAGGTTGATGTCGTTGCGCGCACCGGCTGCGATGGTCTGCAGCTGGCTGATGACCGATGAGTTGGCCGCGGCGGGATCGAGCTGTATCCGGGCCGGTCGTCCCGGTGAGTGCCCGGGACTCACCGTCACCTTGACCACATTCTCGCCAACGCTGAGAGCGGAGGTGGGCACGGCGAACGAGCTCAGGGTGTCGTCGACCTCCCAGCCGCTGCCATGGGCCGGGCCGGAGAAATAGCTGTCATCGGCGATCAGGTTGCCGCGCACGACACGCAGACCGCGTGCGGCCGCCTGCGCCGCCAACTGCTCGGCCCAATCGGCGCTGCTGGCGGTGCCGAGCGTGGGGTTACCTTGCCCATACAGCAGCAATGAACCGTCCAGACGGCCATGGCTGAGCCGGCCGGTAGCCAGCAGGCGTGTGGGTATGCGGTAGTCCTGGCCCAATGTCGACAAGCTCAGTGCGGCGGTGAACAGCTTGGCGGTGGAAGCTGGCTGCAGCAACTGGTCGGCATCATGCGCATACAACATATCGCCGTGGTCGAGCGAGACCACGGCGATACCCCAGCGGGCAGGCGCGAATCGTGGTTGTCCAATCAGGGCATCGATCTGCGCTGCCAGCGCCGGCGGGCTGGCGGCACCGATGGTGGCGGGTGCTGCTGCCGTCGCCGCCATCGTGCCGGCGAGCAGGCAGGTGGCGATCAGAGGCAGCAGGAATTGGCGGTGAAGGCGGCACAGAGGCATGGAAATCATGCGTGCATTATCGCCAATCCACGGACCTCCTGCCGGCTCGGCGGGCCCACTCTGTTAGCATTCGCACCTCATGCCGGCACCTGGCCGGCGGACATGAACCTATTCGTGAGACTCCCATGCAGATTGCTCAAAACACCGTTGCGGCCTTCCACTACACGCTGACCGATGACGAGGGTCAGGTCATCGACAGCTCCGAAGGTCGCGATCCGCTGACCTACCTGCACGGCAGCGGCATGATCGTGCCGGGTCTGGAGAAGCAGATGGAAGGCCACGTGACGGGTGACAAATTCAACGCCGACGTTGCACCCGAGGAAGGCTACGGCGTGCACCACGCCGAGCTGATGCAGGAAGTGCCGCGCGAGGCATTCCAGGGCGTAGATGACATCCAGCCGGGCATGCAGTTTCAGGGTCGCGGTCCGCAGGGCGAAATCAACGTCACCGTCACCAAGATCGAAGATGGCAAGGTCTTCATCGACGGCAACCACCCGTTGGCCGGCAAGACCCTGCATTTCGCCATCGAAGTCGCCGAGGTGCGCGCAGCCAGCGCGGAAGAGCTGGAGCACGGTCACGTGCACGGCGCCGGTGGTCATCACCACTAAGCGCCATTCGGGCAGCGTCAGCAGCCTCATGATCGGAAGACCTGGTGATTCGAATCACCAGGTCTTCATCTCTTGACCGATCAGTACCAGTCCAGCAGCGACACGCCCACGCCCAGGTAGGTGGCGTTGTGGTTGTAGTCGATCAGGCTTTCGCCATAGCCCTTGAACAGTTCCGCGTAGCCACGCAGGTTGCCGGCGACGGGAAAGCTCCAGCTGAGCCGGGCGGAGCCGCGCTGGTTGCTGCCGCCACGAAAGGAGTCGCGCAGGGTCATGCCGAATTCCTGGCCATGCCACTCATGCACGATCTCGATTTCGCCGCGTCCGACGTAGTTGCTGATATCGGGGTTGTCGTCGGTGGATTTTGCTTCGGGAATGCGCCACCAGGGGCGCAGCATCACCGTCCAGCCGTCGCGCTCGAAGCCGATGTTGGCGATGACGCGGTTCCAGCTGCGCGACAGCGGATTGCCGCGGCCATTGGATTGATGATCCATGCCGATACCCAGCAGCCTGCCCTCCCACCCCAGCAGCTCGTAGTGGGTGGCGAACACCAGCATCGCTTCGGGCTCGTAGTTGGTTTCCCGGAACGGGCGGGACAGCGTGGAGTTGTACACCTGCCAGCGCGAGGACTGGGTATAGCCGACCCAGACATCCCCGGCGTCGCCGAACACGCCCTGCCAGACCTTGGTTTTCAGGCTGAGCTGGAACTTTGATTCGATATTGTCCAGTTGCTCGCCCTTCGCCACGGTGTTGTCGGGGTTTGGGCTGTGTGGCTGGTTGTTCTGGTTGCTGGTTGCAAATACGGGCAGCACATAGACCGGTCTGTACCCGCGAATATTGAAGGTGCCGAGTTTGCTCTCCGGGCTCAGTTCCCAACGGCTGTCGAGCATGGATAGTGGTGTTGATACGTCGCTGTTGCCGGTCAGGGCCGTCGTGTCGTTGCTGAAGACGCCTGCGCCATCGGCATGGGAGGAGCTGCGTTTCTGCGCTGCGGGCAGATTCACCCGGCCGGTGACGTGGTCGTAGCAGGCCAGGCGTTGTGCGTCGTTTTCGATCGCCGTGCAGCCGCGGACGTCGGTGGGGTCGGGGTTCTGCGCACGCGTACTGGTGGCGAGGATGATCGACAGCAGTGCCGTGGGGACGGTAAGCAAGACTGGTTTCATGGAGTTTTCGGGGTCGCCGCGAAATCAGAGGGCTTGTGCAAAGTCGTCCATCTGGACTCGTTCGCAAAAGTTTACTCGATGCTTGTCCATCGAGGCTTGCGGTGAGCACTTGTGCACGTCGCGACCCATTTCGCTGCCGGATGGATGCCGTCGACCCGTCGCTGACGTCAGGAGAGCATCGCCCGCAGTTGCTGTCGACCCACCCCCGAGCAAGTGGGTCGACAGTCTCCTCTTGTGCGTATCACCGTGTGGCGGGTTGCCTGTGCGGACAACGCATCAATCAGAGCTGCTTCGTCCAGCGCGCGTACTCCGACTTGCTGATCTTGCCGTCCTTGTTGCTGTCGGCATGGAGGAAATCATTGGCCAGTGGTGGATAGGCGCCGGCTTGCTCGGTGGTGATCGCCTTGCCGCCGCCGGAAAGCTTGTCGAACGATGGCGCCGGACCGTAGGAAGGGGCAGGGGCCGGAACGCTGTTCACTACCAGCGTTCCCTGCGTGGTTTGATAGGTGGCGGAGTCTGCGCCGGCGGCAGGACTTGCCATGGTGGTGGATGCCGCCGCCGGGGCGTCCTGCGCAAAGGTGGTACCAGCGAACAGCAGAGTGCCGGCGACGAGTGCGGACAGCAGCGGGCGAGAGGATTTCATGAGCGGTACTCCATGTGAGAATGTGGTTCGCAAAAGCGGTTTGTGCCCGGGGCCGGTTCCGTAGCTTGTTGGGCGGATGACGGTGGCCGAACTGCCATCCACGTTAGCGACTGTTGTGTATATGACTCCTCAATTTAGAGGTGACGTAATTGTGAAAGCCCCATGTCGTTGAGCCGAGCTTCAGTTTCCACCAAGCCCTTGAGTCTGGCGCAGGCGCGGTGCGTGCAATTGGCGGCGCAGGGGCTGCTGCAACCGCTGCGCCGACGTCCGCATCAAGCGGACGTGGTAGTGGCGATCGAGCGCATGCGATTGCTGCAAATTGACACTATCCATGTCGTGGCCCGCAGCCCTTATCTGGTGCTTCACACCCGTCTTGGTGACTATCCAATGCCATGGCTGGACGAAGCACTGGCGCAGGGAAAGCTGGCCGAGTGCTGGGCCCATGAGGCGTGTTTCGTCAGCGCCGCCGACATCGCTCTGCATCACGGCTGGCGTGCACAAAGGGCGGATCACTGGGCGCACCGGCATGCCGCGCGCATGCATCGCGAACAGCGTGAAGGCATGGAGGCATTGCTGGCTGGCATTCGCAGCACGGGTCCGGTACGTGCCGCGGATTTCGCGCGCAACGACTTCGACAAAACGACAGCGAATCCGGGCTGGTGGGCGTGGAAGCCGGAAAAACGCTGGCTCGAGGCCTGGTTTGCGCTGGGTGAGCTGATGGTGGTGCGGCGCGAGAATTTCCAGCGCGTCTATGATCTCAGCGAGCGGGTGCTGGCATCGCTCGAACCACCATTTGATCCCACCTCGGTGGAGGTTTCAGCCACCGAGATGCGCCGTCGCTTCATCCTCGACAGCGTGCGCGCACTGGGAGTGACACAGGCGGGCTGGATCGCTGACTACTTCCGCCTGAAACCCAGGGTCAGCGACGGTGAGTTGGCGCCCTTGCTGGCCAGTGGCGAGTTGCTGGCGGTCGCGGTGCAGGGCTGGAGCTGCCCGGCCTATGTGCACCGAAAACATGCAGCCCTGTTGGAGCAGGCCTTGCGGGGGCGACTGCGAGCGACGCATACCGCGCTGTTGTCGCCGTTCGATCCACTGGTGTGGGACCGTGCCCGGTTACGGGCGATGTTCGATTTCGAGTACACCCTCGAGTGCTATACGCCGGCACCGAAACGCCGTTACGGCTATTTCGTGCTGTCCATCCTGCATCGCGGTCGACTGGTCGGCAGGCTGGATGCGAAGGCGCATCGCGGCGAGGGTGTGTTCGAGATCAAGTCCCTGTTTCTCGAACCTGGCGTCAAGGTCGGGCCGGTGCTGCTGAAAGCGCTGGCGACAACAATGGCTGACACCGCCCGCTGGCATGGCACACCCGAGCTGCGGCTGGGCCCGACCCAGCCGCCGTCGCTGCAAAAATCGCTGCGGATCGCTCTCGACGCGGTTTGTAGCTAGCGCGGCGCTCAGGGCGAACTGCTGGAGGGCGCCGGGCTCACGGTGCAAGCCTTGCCATGCAGGGCTTCGCGCAACTGGTTGGCCAGCGAATTGCAGCGTGCCGCGAGTTGCGGGCGGATATCAGGATTCTGCGAATCGCGCAGAAGACTGTTGCGCATTGCCTGATAGCGGGACGGCAGCTGTCCCGGTGCATAGATTTGTGCAGCTTGGTGGCATCCGATATAGCTGGACAGGTAGTCATCGCAGGCCGGTATGCCGGTGGTCCGTGGCAGGCTCGTGCTGTCATTGTCTGCTCCCTCGGCGGCGACAACGCTGCTTGGCCTGTGCGCCCGATGTGCGGTGTCGGCGGACGAGGATGCAGAGCCACCCTTGACCGACATCGGTGTTGCGCGGGTTTCCTGGTGCTGGGCGCAGCCGGCCAACAGCAGGCCACCGCTGATCATCAGGGTCAGGGTCAATCGGTTCAGGACGGGCATGGGCTGCTCCTTGGAAGGTGTTGGTGATGGCCGGTGGCTACGCCGGTGCGATGGTTTGCATTAAAACAGGTGGGACGTGTAGGAAATCACAATGCAATCGGTTGTTCACGACCATTGCCAAGCGGCGTTGACCGGCACGCTGCTCCGTCCGGAAAAAGGCTGCAGGGGCTGGATTTCCCTGCCGGGATCGCGCTTGCAACAAGATGCTTGACAAATCACTTTTGAGGATAAAATCCGTTATGCTGACGCCACTGTGTCTGCTTGGCCACATGTGCACCAGGGGCTAATTCCCGCAATCTGCCCTCGTGCCAGACCATGTCACGCTCAGTAAACCGTCGGCCCGTTGGGGCCGGTTTGTCTCATGAGTATGGATTGGATCGGAGTGAGTCATGTCGGATCGTGAAGTAGGTACAGTGAAGTGGTTCAATGACGCCAAGGGTTTTGGCTTCATCAGTCGTGAATCCGGCCCGGATGTGTTTGTGCATTTCCGCGCCATCACGGGTTCGGGCTTCAAGAGCTTGCAGGAAGGTCAGAAAGTGAGCTTCAAGGTCGTGGACGGCCAGAAGGGCTTGCAGGCAGAAGAAGTCACGCCCGTTTGAACCCTCTTTCATGGGGATCGAAAAAAAGGTCGGCGCATGCCGGCCTTTTTTTCTGCTGCGGCTTCTGTGGTCCTAGTCGTGATTCGCTGGTCGTGATTCGCTAGTCTTCAGCGATGCCCAACGATACCGCCGCCCCCATGCAATCGAGCTCGCCCACACCGCTGCTTGTCCCGGTATCCACCGCCGACGACGCGCGCTTTGAACTGCTTTGCTGTCTCCCTCCGGGCGAATGGACGCGTTTGCTGTACTGGATTCCCGCCATGGGCATGCCGGCCCGGCATTATCTGCCGCTGGCCCAGGCGCTGGCGGCACGGGGTGTGGCGACGGTGCTGCACGAGTGGCGCGGCATCGGCTCCAGCGACCGACGGGCGAATCGCCGTTGCGGTTGGGGCTATCGGGAATTGCTCGAGTACGACCTCGCTGCAGGCATGCAGGCGGTGCGCGAGCGCTGGTCGCAAGCCGGCTGCATGGTGGGCGGGCACAGTCTGGGTGGCCAGCTGGGCGCGCTGTTCGCGAGCCTGCATCCGCAGGCCTTCAAGGGACTGGTACTGGTGGCAAGCGGCTCGCCGTACTGGCGCCGGTTTCGGCGCGGCTGGTTGATCAGCCTGGCTTATCGTGCGGCACCATTGTTGGCCCGATGGGTCGGCTACCTGCCGGGGCGGCGGCTGGGCTTTGCCGGCAACGAAGCCCGCGGCGTGATTGCCGACTGGGCCCGCAGCGGACTCAGCGGTCGCTATGCGGCGCAGGGAATGGCGGTGGATCTTGAAAGCCGGCTCGGCGCACTGGCGATCCCTGCGTTGGCGCTGCGTCTTCGCGATGACTGGATGGTGCCGCCGGCGTCGCTGGAGTGGCTGTTGCGCAAACTGGGGGCGGCCGCGCAGATCGTG
This sequence comes from Rhodanobacter sp., assembly GCA_041663105.1. Taxonomy (GTDB): domain Bacteria; phylum Pseudomonadota; class Gammaproteobacteria; order Xanthomonadales; family Rhodanobacteraceae; genus Rhodanobacter. The sequence goes on along the minus strand of JBAZRB010000001.1, from coordinate 12,167 downwards.
TCGGTGATCACCCCCGCGGACCTGGCCGGGCCAGCGGCTGATCACTTTGCATGGATGAAGGCGCCGGCACCCATCGCTGCGCACATCGCCGAATGGTCAGCGGCGAGGAACACGGAGTTCTCAACGCAGGCGGACACGTGCGCTTGATTCTACTGGTCAGCGCCTGCATGTGGTGGGGCTGACCCACGATGGACGTCTCCATGAATCTGTTTGATCCCTTTGCCCAACGCCGCCTTACCCTGCGCAATCGCCTGGTGGTGTCACCGATGTGCGAATACTCGGCCACCGATGGCATGCCCGATCACTGGCATCTGGTGCATCTGGGCAGTCGCGCGGTGGGTGGCGCGGGCGCAGTGATCGCCGAAGCGACCGCGGTATCTGCCGTGGCGCGCATTTCGCCGCAGGACGTGGGCTTGTGGAACCAGTCCCAGGTCGACGCGTGGCAGCCGATCACAAGTTTCATCAAGGCGCACGGCGCGGTGGCTGGCGTGCAACTGGCGCACGCCGGACGCAAGGCCAGCACCTTGCGGCCCTGGGATGGTCACGGGCCGGTGCCGGCGGGTCAGGGCGACTGGGTCAGCGTGGCGCCGTCGGCATTGCCGTTCGACAGCGGCTGGCAGACACCGCAGGCGCTCGACGAGGCAGGTATCCAGGCAGTAATCGCCGATTTTCGCGCCGCGGCACAACGCGCCCTGGCGGCCGGTTTCGAACTGATCGAAGTGCATGCCGCACATGGCTATCTGCTGCATCAGTTCCTGTCGCCGTTGAGCAATCAGCGCACCGACGGTTATGGCGGAAGTTTCGAGAACCGCACGCGCCTCGTGCGCGAAGTGATCACCGCCGTGCGCGAGGTCTGGCCAGCCGACCTGCCGCTGTGGCTGCGCATCTCGGCCACTGACTGGGCACCCGAGGACGGCCCGCGTGGTTGGGATATCGAGCAGAGCGTGCAGTTGTCGCAGCAGGTCAAACCGCTGGGCGTGGATCTGATCGATGTCTCCAGCGGCGGTCTGCTGCCGCAGGTGAAGATTCCGCTCGGCCCGGGTTACCAGGTGCCGTTTGCGGCACGGATCCGGCGCGAGGTGGGCATTCCCACCGGCGCTGTGGGTCTGATCACCGAAGCGGAGCAGGCGGCGGCGATCGTGGCCAACGACGAGGCTGACGTGGTGTTGATTGCCCGTGAGAGCCTGCGTGATCCGTACTTCCCGCGTCGCGCCGCCCAACTGCTCGGTGCGAAGATCGAGGCGCCGGTGCAGTATCAGCGGGCCTGGTGACCTGGTGATTCCACCATCAATGGAGAACACGATGGACGCGCAACCCTTGCTGATCGAAGGCAAATTGCATGACCTTGGCGATGGCTTCACTGTGCGCCGGCTGCTGCCCGTGCTGCAGGCTCGTCATGTCGGGCCGTTTGTTTTCTTCGACCATATGGGGCCGGCCGTGTTCGCTGCCGGCAAGGGCATGGATGTGCGGCCGCACCCGCATATCGGCCTGGCCACGGTGACCTGGTTGTTCGATGGCGCGATCCGTCATCGAGACAGTCTCGGCAGCCAGGCGGATATCCGGCCGGGCGAGGTGAACTGGATGACTGCCGGACGCGGCATCGTGCATTCCGAGCGTACGCCGCCGGCCGAACGCCGTGATGGCCAGACCCTGCACGGCGTGCAGATCTGGGTGGCGTTGCCGCAGGTGGATGCCGAGATCGCCGCCGAGTTTCATCACCATGATCGCGAGGTGCTGCCGAGTATTACTTTGCCCGGGGTCGAGGCCGTGCTGGTGGCCGGTAGCGCGTATGGGCAGAAATCACCGGTAAAAGTGTTCGCGCCAATGTTCCTGCTGGAAGTGAACCTGGCCGCCGGCGCCGAGTTGGCGCTGCCGCAGGAGCATGTCGAGCGCGGCATCTTCGTGGTCGAGGGCACCGTCGAATGGGCCGGACTTGAGGTGGGCGCAGCGCGGATGGCGGTGCAGGCGGGCATGTCGGCACCGCCGCTGCGCGCACGCGAGGCGAGCCGGTTGATGTTGTTCGGCGGGGCACCGCTGGATGGTGAGCGCCACCTGTGGTGGAACTTCGTGGCCAGCACGCGCGAACGGATCGAGCAGGCCAAGCTCGAGTGGAAGGCCCAGGCGTTCGGCAAGGTACCGGGTGACGAGAGCGAATTCATTCCGTTGCCGGACTGAGTCGCGGGCGCGGGCATGGCAGAATCAACCAGCTACTGAAGGAGTACGCCATGTCCGGCTTTCGCAGCTTCAGCGAGTTCTATCCGTTCTATCTGAATGAACACAGCAACCGGCTGTGCCGACGCCTGCACTTCATAGGCAGCAGCCTGGTGATCGCAGTGCTGCTGGCAACCCTCTGGAGCGGTCAGTTACGCTGGTTGTGGCTGATGCCGCTGGCAGGTTACGGCTGTGCCTGGATCGGTCACTACGGGTTCGAGAAGAATCGCCCAGCCAGCTTCAAACACCCGCTCTACAGCCTGCTCGGGGACTGGGTGATGTACGCCCAGATGTTGCGCGGCAAGGTCAGTTTCTAGGCGCCGTCGTTCAGCGATATTTCTGGTGGCAGCTCTTGCAGGTGTCGTTGATCGGCTTGATCGCCGCGGCGAGTGCCGCGCACGTGGTCGGCGCGGCCTGCAGTGCCTGCTGCAGGTGAGTCTGCAATTCAGTGGCCTTGTCGGTGAAGTCTTTTTCATCGATGCCGAACACCGGCACGATGTCCGTGGCGGTCGACTCCAGTCGCTGCAAATGGTGCTGGATGCTGGCAGCCTCGCACTGCTTGGCCTTCATCGCCTTGCCCAGTTCCCCCATGTGGTAGCCCATGGTGTGCATCACCGCCTTGGGCATCGGGTTGCGCGCATCAAGCGCACTCATCACGTTTACCGTACCCAGAATGCCAATGACCAGGCCCAGCAGGATCATCAGTGCAACGCGCATGCGGTTGGCTCCTCGAGTGATTGAGATCGGCGCAAGCATAGCCTGCGCGGTCGCATGCTATCCACGCAGACGCGATAAAATGCCCGTTCATCGTTTCCAGGTATTGCCGTGAGCCATTCAACACACCAGTCACCCGTTGCGGCCTTGCGGCATGACTGAGCCGACGTTCCAGACCGAACGCTTCGCCGGTGTCGAGCGCCTCTATGGCAGTGGCAGTGTCGAAACCTTGTCGAAGGCGCATGTCTGCGTGATCGGCGTGGGCGGTGTCGGCTCATGGGCAGCCGAGGCACTGGCGCGCAGTGGCGTCGGGCGACTCACCCTGATCGACGCGGACGAGATCTGCGTATCCAACACCAACCGCCAGTTGCACGCGCTCGATGGTGAGTACGGCAAGCTCAAGGTCGGCGTCATGGCCGAACGTGCGCACGCGATCAACCCGGCGATCCGGCTGGAGGCGATCGAGCGCTTTCTCACCCCGTCGACCCTGGACGAGCTGCTCGGTCGCGGCTATGACGTGGTGCTGGATGCCTGCGATGCGTTCCGGGTGAAACTGGAGACCATCGCCTGGTGCCGTCGGCGCAAGCTGCCGATCGTCAGCGTGGGTTCGGCTGGTGGGCGTACCGACTCCACCCAGATTCGCGTGCGTGATCTGTCGCGCACCGAGCACGACGCGATGTTCAGCCTGATCCGCAAGAAGCTCCGCACGGACTTCAATTTTCCGCGCAACCCGGATCGCTACTTCGGCGTGTCAGCCGTCTATTCGCTGCAGAACGTGCAATACCCGCAGCCCGACGGCACGGTGTGCGGCACCCGGCCGCCGGGTGGCGATGCGTTGAACCTTGCCTGTGGCGGCGGGCTCGGTGCAGCTACCCATGTCACCGGCGCGTTCGCGTTCGCCGCGGTGGGCAAAGTGCTGGAGAAGCTGCTCGCCACGTAGGAGCGTACCCTGTGCGCGATGCTTTTCCGTCACGTGCCGAAGAGCATCGCGCACAGGGTGCGCTCCTACACAGGTGCCTTGCTACCAGCCCATGTACTGGCCGCCATTGATCGACAGGTTGGCACCGGTCATCCAGCAGGTTTCCTCGCCGGTTAGAAAGGCCACGGCGTGGGCGATTTCCTCCGGCTTGCCGAGGCGGCCGATGGGAATCTGCGCGGCGATTTTCTCGCGCACTTCCTCGGGCACGGCCATCACCATGTCGGTGGCTACATAGCCGGGCGAGACGGTGTTGACGGTGATGCCGAACTTCGCGTTCTCCTGCGCCAGCGAGATGGTGAAGCCGTGCATGCCGGCCTTGGCGGCGGCGTAGTTGGCCTGGCCGTACTGGCCCTTCTGGCCGTTGATCGAGCTGATCTGCACCACGCGACCCCACTTGCGCGTGCGCATGCCCTCGATCACCGGGCGGGTGACGTTGAAGCACGAGTTGAGATTGGCGTTGATCACGTCCGTCCACTGCTCGTAACTCATCTTGTGGAAGGTGGTGTCGCGGGTGATGCCGGCGTTGTTGACCAGAATTTCCACGCCGCCGATCTTGTCCTCGATCTCGCGGACCATCGCGGCGCAAGCCTTGGGGTCGGTCACGTCGGTCTGCACCATGCACACCTCGATCCCCTCGGCGGCCATCGCCTGACGCCAGCTCTCGGCCTTGGCCGGGTCACGGTAATTGGTGGCGACGCGGTGCCCCTGGCCGGCCAGATAGCGAATGATTGCGCTGCCAATGCCGCCCGTGCCGCCCGTGACCAATGCCGTGCGCTGAGTCATGTTGTCGATCTCCTTGTGATGTGATGCAGGGTGATGTGCTGCAGGGGTTGCGCAATCATCGCCCATGATCGCTGCAAATCATCGCGGTGCAAGCGACCGCGGTGTTTCTTTATAGCCGTTCAGGAGAAAGAATCACCGCTGCATTGCGGCAAAAGCGCGGGATCGAAATCGACAAGCGCGCCGGACAGCAAGCCCTGCACATCGGTGACCCGGTCCGGCAGCGGTCGTTGCAGGAAAGCGAGCGCCCGGCGCAGCGCCGGGGTGGGGTTGCCCGGGTCGAGCGGCCACGCATGGGTCGACTTGGACAACTTGCTTCCCTCGGCATCCAGCACCACGGGCAGGTGCCGGTAGGCCGGAGTCGGCAAGCCCAGGCAGCGTTGCAACCATATCTGGCGCGCGGTGGACTCAAGCAGATCCTGCCCACGGACCACCTCGGTGATGCCCTGAAAGGCATCGTCCACCACGCAGGCGAGCTGATACGAGTAATACCCATCTGCACGGCGGATCACGAAGTCACCGACCAGTTCCCGCAAGTTGTCGCATTGTGGCCCTTGCAGTGCGTCTGCAAAGCACACCTCCACCTCGGGCACGCGCAAGCGCCACGCTGGAGTCCGCTCGCTCTGGCCGCTGCTGACGCATTGGGCGTCGCGGTGAATGCCGCCGCTGGCAGCCAGTTCGCTGCGGCTGCAGGTGCAGGGGAAAACCATGTCCTGGGCACGCAGTTGCTCGAAGGCGTCGTCATAGGCAGTCATGCGCTGCGACTGGAAAAGAGCCGGTTCATCGGCGACCAGGCCAAATGCGGGCAGCGTGGCGAGGATGCTGGCCGCGGCCCCGGGCACCTCGCGCGGCGGGTCGATATCCTCCATCCGCAGCAGCCACTGGCCGCCAGCGTGCCGCGCACACAGCCAGCTGCCGACGGCGGCCACCAGCGAGCCGAAGTGCAGTGGTCCAGTGGGTGAGGGAGCAAACCGGCCGCGGTAGGTCATCGGCACATTTTAGGGTGATTCGTACGGCCTCGGCAGACTTGTGCATGGCGCAGAAGCGGCCTCGGCGCCACGTGACAGCGAGGATGTGCGGGCCGTCACACCCTTGAAACCGAACCCGGCCGCCCCGATCCATCGACAGCGGCAGGCACCGCCGCTTCCTTCATGACTGCCACAGAGAAGAGAGAGACAGCCATGCGTCGCATCGCCTTGTTCATCGCAACCAATCTCGCCGTCCTGTTCCTGCTCAGCATCGTCTGCCATATCTTCGGCATCGACGAGCTGGCGGCCAGCCGCGGCTATGGCGGCATGGGTGGCCTGCTCGCGTTTGCGGCCGTGTTCGGCATGGGCGGCGCCTTTATTTCGCTGGCCCTGTCCAAGTGGATGGCCAAGATGTCCACCGGCGCGCGGGTGATCGATCAACCGCAAAACGAGGCCGAGCGCTGGCTGGTGGACACGGTACGCCGTCATGCCCGGAACGCCGGCATCGGCATGCCCGAGGTGGCGATCTACGACGCACCGGAGATGAATGCCTTCGCCACCGGCATGACAAAGAACCGTTCGCTGGTGGCGGTCAGCAGCGGCCTGCTGCAGCAGATGGACCGTGAGCAGGTCAGTGCCGTGCTCGGCCATGAGATCGGTCATGTGGCCAATGGCGACATGGTCACCCTGACCCTGATCCAGGGCGTACTCAACACACTGGTGATATTGGCGGCACGCCTGGTCGGCAATCTGGTGGACAGTTGGCTGTCCGGTGGTCGCAACGAAAACCGCGGCGGTGGCCTCGGCTACTTCGTGGTGGTGATGGTGCTGCAGGTGGTTTTCGGCCTGTTCGCCTCGATGATCGTGGCGGCGTTCTCGCGCTGGCGTGAATTCCGCGCTGATGCCGCCGGTGCACAGTTCGCCGGTCGCGGCGCGATGATCTCGGCGCTGCAGCGGTTGCAGGCCAACCACGGCGAGAATACCTTGCCCAACACCATCGCCGCCTTCGGCATTTCCGGCCCACTGGCAGAAGGTTTCAAGCGCCTGTTCATGAGCCATCCGCCCCTGGAAGTTCGTATCGCTGCGCTGCAAAAATCCTGAGGATGCGGGGCGCGTAACAAGAGCGCCGCCCGGACCACATCGGCATGCCCTTGCCACTCGCCTCTCGCCCTTTCGACCAACGAAAACCATCCACACAGAAGTGAAGCCCATGAACGCACCCGCCGAAACCCGCAAGTTCGAAGCCGAAGTCGCCCAGGTTCTGCATCTGGTCACGCACTCGCTCTATTCGCACAAGGAAATCTTCCTGCGCGAGTTGATCTCCAACGCCTCCGATGCGTGCGACAAGTTGCGCTTCGAGTCGATCGCCAACCCCGAGCTTTCCGCCGGCGACAGCGAGCTGCATATCGACGTCAGCTGGGACGAGGCGGCACGCACGGTCACCGTGCGCGACAACGGCATCGGCATGACCCGCGACGAAGTGGTGGCCAATATCGGCACCATCGCCAGCTCCGGCACCAGGCGCTTCCTCGAAGCGATGTCCGGCGAGCAGAAGGCGGACGCGCGCCTGATCGGCCAGTTCGGCGTCGGCTTCTATTCCGCCTTTGTGGTCGCCGACAAGGTCACCGTGATCACCCGTCGCGCCGACGCGCCGGAAGGCGAGGGCGTGAAGTGGGAAAGCGACGGCAAGGGCGAGTATTCGCTGGAGCAGGTTGATGAGCCGCTGCGCGGCACGGCGGTGATCCTGCACCTGAAGGCCGACGAGGACGAGTTCCTCAAGGGCTGGCAGCTGAAGTCGCTGATCCGCAAATATTCCGACCACGTGGCGTTCCCGATCCGCATGCCGGTCGAGAAGGATGGCAAGCCCACCGACGAGTTCGAGAGCACCAACGCCGCCTCGGCACTGTGGACCAAGCCCAAGTCCGAGATTTCCGACGAGGATTATCAGGGCTTCTACAAGTCGCTCGGTCACGATTTCAACGATGCGCTGGCGTGGACCCACAACCGCGTCGAGGGCAGCCAGAGTTTCACCACCTTGCTGTACCTGCCGTCGCAGCCGCCATTCGACCTGATGATGGGCGGGCGCGACGAGCGCAAGGGGCTGAAGCTGTACATCAAGCGCGTCTTCATCATGGATGCCGCCGAGGAACTGTTGCCGAACTACCTGCGCTTCGTGCGCGGCGTGGTCGACGCCGACGACCTGCCGCTCAATGTCAGCCGCGAGCTGCTGCAGAAAAACCGCCAGCTCGACCGCATCAAGGGCGCCTGCGTGAAGCGCGTGCTCGACCTGATCGAAAAGCTGGCTCGCGACGAGCCTGAAAAATTCATGACCTTCTACAAGGCCTTCGGCAACACGCTCAAGGAAGGCATCAGCGAGGACGCCAACAACCGCGAGCGCATCGCCAAGCTGTTGCGCTTTGCCAGCACCAAGGGTGAGGGCACTGCACAAAATGTCTCGCTGGACGACTACATCGGCCGCATGGCCGTCGGTCAGGACGCCATCTGGTACATCACCGCCGACAGCTATGCCGCCGCCGCCGGCAGCCCGCAGCTGGAAGCATTCAAGGCCAAGGGCATCGAAGTGCTGTTGATGTTCGACCGCATCGACGAGTGGATGATCGGCAGCCTGAGTGAGTACGAAGGCAAAAAGCTCAAGAGCGTGGCCAAGGGTGACGTGCCGCTGGACGACGCCGACAAGGCGAAGCAGGAAGAAGCCAGCAAGGAGGCCGAGCCGCTGCTGAAGAAGATCAAGGAGTTGCTGGGCGATCGCGTGGGCGAGGTAAAAGTGTCGGCCCGTCTGACCGAATCACCGTCGTGCCTGGCACTGAGCGACTACGAGATGGCACCGCATCTGGCCCGTCTGCTGCGCGAAGCCGGGCAGGAGATGCCCGACTCCAAGCCGACGCTGGAGATCAATCCGCAGCACGCGCTGGTCAAGCGGGTGGAGTCCGAAACCGACGAGGGCAAGGCGCGCGATCTGGCCACGCTGCTGCTGGAGCAGGCGGAGATTTCCGCTGGTGCGCAGTTGCCGGATCCGGCGGCGTTTGTGCAGCGGATGAATCGGGTGTTGCTGGGGTAAGGCGCTTCGCGATTTGATGGTGCGAGAAAGCCCGCCATTCGGCGGGTTTTTCTTTGCCCCCTCTCCCCTGCGGGGAGAGGGCTGGGGCGAGGGGGTGGGTGCTCGCCACGAACGTTCCTGTTCGCCTTGCTGCTGTTTCCAACAGTCACAGGGCAAAGAGCTTTCCTGCGCCTCCGGCACCCGAGCCACCTTTCTCTGTGTGGCCAAAGCAACGTGGGTCAGTGCGCCGCACGAGTGGCGCGAACGGCGAAGCCGGCCCGAAGGGCGTAGGGCAGGATGCCCGGAGTAAAGAGAGGCCACCCCACTTGGCGCTTGCCGGGCATTCGGCAACTGCTCCTGCGTTGCTCTACCTCCGGCATCCATGCCGTCGCCATGCCCGGCAAGTCCGTGAGCCGGGGCCGGGCTTTTCGACAACACATCCCTGTGCTGGCGAAAAGGAATCGGCTTCCTGCCGGCGGCCTGTCGACCCCGACCCACCGCCGCACAGGGGCCCCGGGTAGAGCGGCGGGCCATCCCGGCCGCACTCGGTGCGTCCGCCGCGCGGGCGAGGATGGTCATCCTTGTCCTCTATCGAGTTAGAAGCAGTTGGGAGATAAAGAACAGTTCCACTTGCCCTCTGTGGGGAGGAATCGGCATGTCAGATCTCGCAAACCACCCCACAATGGGAGCGAGGCAATCTCTTCTGGCGTGGCTGGGCGAAGGCCCTGAAATTCATGGAAGGCGTGGTCATCGTCGGTAGGACCACCACCAAAGGCGAAAAGCTGATCGTATAGCGCGGGCACTCCGACTTGCTCGGCAACGAAGCATCCATCAGCGTCACAACACTCGCGGATTAGATCTTCTTCAACGTCGCGGCTTGCGCCATAAAGGAGCAACATGCCGCCCGCCTTGTAGTTCGAGGCGTCGCGGTACTGATAAATGAAGACTTGGCGCTCGCCATTGTCTTCGTCTTCATGCCGAAAATAGATTGCATCAGGAGTGTCCGAAGTCCACGCGCGTCGGGTCATGATGTAGCCAAGCTTATTAACGATATGAAACCACGGCATGGCGTACCAGTTTTCATCTTCATAAGCACCGGTATCAACGATGGTCCATACCTGTTCGAGCGGCTGATCTTTGACGTCGTCGAAATCGAACATTCCGCTATCAGAAGTTTGGATAACGCCCCAGTCATCCCAGAACATGTCTTCGGAAATGTGTTCGTCGCTCATGGGCAGGCTTCGGTCTGCAGGGTGAGTTCACCTCGGACGCCATTAACGTTGGCGTCTCTTTGTCTCATCTGACGCGACAGAATGAAGACGTGGGGAAGCTCAGACTCCATCCCCCATTTCCTGCATGCACGGTCTGCCAGCTGCATGGGCAGAAGCACGGGGTGATGTCGAATTTTTACGGACGAAAAGCGTGACTAACGCTTGAAGCAGTGGTCACGGTGCCATGCGAGATAAGTTGCATGAGGCCGCAGGTCAGGGTTTGCAGGAACTCGTAGCTTCCGCTCCGGCAAGACCAACTTGTCGAGCTCGTCAGGTACGCCATGAGGCGACAGCAAGATGCTGTAGTCGTCGGCGAAGCTCAGTAGGCCCCGGTCAAACAACCAGTGCGCTGTGCCGGTAAGGGCGATACCGTTGCGCACAGTGTCTGGGCCATCAGCTTCGACTGAACGGATATGCGCTGCCTGCACTTCGGGACGGCCACCACCATTGATCAATCGCAGGCCGGTCACAGCGCAGGTATTGGCATAGGCGCTCCGAACGTGTCGGCGGAAGGCAACGTCTCGGAACTTGCGCAAACCAACCTGCTCGACGAGCGGGTGGACAACGTACTCAGGTACCTCTTCGGCAACGCGGTCAGCCAGCTCCCAAGGTTCGGGTGCGACAGACAGGCCTATCTGAACGATGTGGGCAAACTCATCGGGCGGTATCAATCGAACCGAGCGGCCAAACGCGCCTTTGTTGGCTGAGCCATCTTCTTTTTTGAGACGCGACTCGTGGTACTCGGCACCGTCGCGAAAAGGTACAGCTCGATCAAACTCCATGAAATTCTGCAAGTGGGCGTAGTGGTGATCTGCACGCTCCGGGTCTTGCGTAATATTTCTGACTTGGGCGAGCGCGAAATACGCTTGTCGGCCAGTCGTGCTGCTCGGGCCGGTAGTTCGACGTGGTTCGTAGTAGATGATCCAGTCGCCTTCCGCTGCCTCGACCTGCGGCAGGTAGGTGCGAGGAAAGTGATAGCGCACCTCGATGAGATCGTCATAGGCGGAGCTTTCTGAAGCTGTGAATATCGCGTTGGCCATGGTGCCCCCTTTGACGCACCAGGTTACGGCAAAATTAGGTGGCAGGGAGCGGCATGGAGACCGTTGATGAGAGCAGAGAAGGCTGTTGATGCACAACGATGCCGGGGGCTATCAGCGCAACGGCATCTCCTTCGTCGTCTTCTCCAGAATTTTCATCGACTCGGCATTTCGCTTCTTCCATTCGCGCAGCTGTGCCGCGTTCTGCGCGTCGCTCATATAGATCGTCGCTTGCGGGTGCTGTGGTGATGTTGCGATGGACTGGTGTGTGGGGGCTTGCATGGGTTGGGTTGCTGTCTGGATGGCAATCGGTAGCAGGCCGACGGGTGTTGGCGCGGTCGTGGTGGCAGGCGAAAGTACGCCGATCACCAGCAAACACGCGGCCATGCTTCCAATCAAGGCCAGTGGCGTATCCATGAGCTCCGTGGTGCGCGCTCTGGTGGTTTGCAACGAGCGTACCGTGGCGATCAGTTGACCGCCGTGGATCAGTTCGATGGGCTTGCCTTGGGCGAATTGGCGGGCGTCGGCGGTGTAGTCGCCGAGCGCGATGATCTTTACTGAGTCTGCTTGTTGGTCAATCAGTACGCCGTACATCTCGCGCACGACTTTTACGCCGACTTGTCGGCTCTGCCACTGCTTGCATTGCACCAGCGTGGTCTGGCCATTCCTGCGCAGGATCAGGTCGATGCCGCCGTCGGCGCCGCCAAGGCCGGTCTCTTCGATGGCATAACCCTGCCGCCGGAACGCTTCTCCAGCCAGTTGCTCGAACTGGCGCCAGCTCATCTGGCGCAGGCTTCCGATGCCGCTCTGGTTGTCGAGCAGTTTGCGACGACGGGTGCGGCCTATGAAGGAAGCGATAGCGGCGACCCAGCAGCCGATGAGCAGCATCCATGCGATGGGAGCGTAGACGCCCACGGCGGCGGCGCGGCCCATGCCTGACAGAACTTGGTTGTGAATCGGTCCAAAGTACCAGCCGACTCCATGGCGTATGGCGATGTATCCGATCAGGCCGAGCGCAATACCTAGCTGTCCAGTCCCGACTGGTTCTTTGATTTGCCGTTGAATAGCTCCGGCTTCTCGGTCTGCCAGGTCCGTATCGCTTGAAGCGGTGTCTTGTGGCCGAGTGCGCGTTGCGGAAGATGGTCGTTG